>JBNLEB010000009.1:0-374186 GCA_050304695.1 Mariprofundaceae bacterium | reverse complement strand
TTTCTATTTCCTATTAATTCGCCCTCAGCAAAAGCAGATTAAAAAACACAAAGAATTGATCGCAAATTTGAAAAAGGGTGATGAAGTCATTACTGGTGGCGGTATTGTCGGCAAAGTTACAGATGTAAAAGATGATTTTATCAAAATCGATATTGCCGACGGCGTACGCGTAAAAGTTCAACGAAATACAGTCAGTGGGTTGGTCGGAGAAATATCTGACAAAGAACCGAAAAAAGACGCCGACACCAAATAACTCTTAGCTCAAAAGGAATTAAAACTCATGCAAGCTTATCCGCGCTGGAAACTCTGGCTCATCCTGATCGTACTGGTGGTCTCGGCCATGGGTACACTGCCTAACCTCACCACACCACCATCATGGTGGCCGTCGGCTGTCAGCCAGCCGATGAACCTCGGCCTCGATCTGAAAGGTGGTATTCACCTGGTGCTCGACGTCGATGTAAACAAAGCAGTCGAACACAATGTTGAAGAGGATGTCGACACCGTTCGCCGCGCACTGCGTGAAAACAAGATTCGCTATCGTAAGCTGGATGCCAAGGGGAACACCCTGACCGTTCAGATCAAAGAAGCAGCCGATTCGGCAGCGGCTCAGAAACTACTGGAGAAGGCCCTGCCCGGCTATCTGATCAGTGGTGAACAGAGCAATTTCACACTCACAATCAGCGAGGGCGAAGCCAAAGAGATCAAGAAGTTCGCCGTCGACCAGTCCATCGAAGTGGTACGTAACCGAATCGATGCACTCGGCACGACTGAGCCGGTGATCGTCAAGCAGGGCGAGCGCCGTATTCTGGTACAGATTCCGGGCTATGAAGACTCCGCCCGTGCCAAGAGCCTGATCGGCCGAACCGCGCTGCTGGAATTCAAGCTGGTGGATGAAAAGGGCGATCTGGACAAGGCGCTCTCCGGTCAGATTCCACCGGGCGATATCATCGTCTACGGCGAACCGCAGAACCGTGGCGGGAAGATGGTGCGTCAGCCCTATCTGCTGAAGAAGCGTACCGAACTCTCCGGCTCCGAAGTCTCCGACGCCCGTGTCTCGATCGACTCTCGCTACAACGAGTATGCGGTGACCTTGAAGTTCAACAACAAAGGTGCGCGCAAATTCGACAAGCTGACTCAGGCTCACGTCAACGAACGCTTCGCCATCATCCTGGAAGGTGTGGTTCAATCCGCCCCAGTGATCCGCGAGCGCATCTCCGGTGGCACTGCACAAATCACCGGCAGTTTCACCTCTCAGGATGCCCGTGACCTGGCCATCGTACTGCGTGCCGGTGCGCTGCCTGCTCCTGTGAAAGTAGTCGAAGAGCGCTCCATCGGCCCGAGTCTCGGTCAGGACTCGGTTGACCAGGGTATGAACTCAATCATCTACGGCTGCATCGCCGTACTGATCTTCATGGTGGTCTACTACCGTATGTTCGGCCTGGTGGCCAACGTGGCACTGATCTTCAACATGCTGCTGATCGCTGCTGCCATGAGCATGATCGGTGCAACACTGACCCTGCCGGGTATCGCCGGTATCGTACTGACCATCGGTATGGCCGTGGATGCCAACGTACTGATCTTCGAACGTATTCGTGAAGAGCTCAGGCTCGGTAAAACACGACTCGCTGCCATCGATGGCGGTTATGACAAAGCGCTCTCGACCATTGTCGATGCCAACATCACCACACTGATTGCAGCCATCGTGCTCTTCCAGTTCGGCAGCGGACCGGTGAAGGGATTCGCCGTCACCCTCTCCGTCGGTATTCTCGCCTCGATGTTCACCGCCATCATGGTAACCCGCGCCATCGTCGCACACACCGTTGAGAAGGGTGGCAGCAAAAAAGAGCTGAGCATTTAAGGCCCTTTTAGAGAACAGCTTCAGGTAAACAGGTTTAAGGATAACTAACTATGCAACTCATCAATCCCGATCTACATATCGACTTTCTTGGCAAACGTAAAATCTCTGCCATCCTCTCCATCGCCATGATCCTGCTCTCGCTTGGCTTGGTCATCGGTAAAGGGCTGAATTTCGGCATCGATTTCACTGGTGGGACGCTGGTCGAGGTACAATTCAAAGAGGCCCCCGCCATCGCCGATGTGCGTAGCGCCCTGAAACCTGCCGGTTACGAGAAGGCAACCATTCAGGAGTTCGGTGCTCCGGAGGAGGTTCTGATTCGCGTTCAGAACAAGAGTGAGACCGACTCCTCCAAGATCAGCACCGACATTCTCGATGCGCTGGGTGGAAGTTTCGGCGCAGATGCTGTCGAGATGCGCCGGGTCGAGTTCGTTGGCCCACAGGTGGGTGAAGAGCTGACCGAAGCCGGTATCATGGCGGTACTGTTCGCCATGGTGGCGATCCTGGTCTACGTTACCTTCCGCTTCAAACTCCGTTTTGCGATTGGTGCCGATGCAGCACTGCTTCACGATGTCACCATTCTGGTTGGTGTCTTTGCCCTGACCGGCAAAGAGTTCACGCTGCCGGTGGTCGCTGCAATCCTCACCGTCATCGGTTACTCGCTCAATGATACCATCGTGGTCTTCGATCGCATTCGCGAGAACATGGCTCTGAACCGTAAGAAGCGGAATCCGGAGAATGAAGTCGATGTGGTGAATGCATCGGTGAACCAGACCCTGGGTCGTACCCTGATGACCTCATTGACCACCTTGCTGGTGGTCGTTGCCCTCTTCTTCTTCGGCGGTGAGGTCATCCATGACTTCGCCTTCGCGTTGATCGTCGGCATTCTTGTCGGTACTTACTCCTCCATCTACATTGCCAGTCCGGTGATGCTGGCGCTTGAAGGTCGCTTCGGCGAGAACGATGACGACATGGAAGAGCTGGAGGCCAGGCCCTGATCGGAGGCACCTCCTTCTCGGCAGATATCTCCCCGGAATCTGCCGAAGGTACGCTGCTCTTTCGCGGTTATGAGGATGACTGCTTCCTGATCGGTAATGGCCGCTACAACGAAGGACTACGCTTTCATCATGGCGAACTGGATACCCCATGGGGGCCGGAACGTCTGCGCGATCTCTCCACCGATGATCTGAACTGGGTACTGGAGAACCCGCCGGAGGTGTTGATTATCGGCACCGGTCGCCAGACATGCTTTCCTGATCCATCGATCATGGAGATGTTGCAACAGGCGCAGATCGGCTTTGAATGCATGGATTCGCGTGCCGCTGCCCGCACCTACAACATTCTGGTGGGTGAAGGCCGCGACGTGTCGGCAGCCATGCTACTTCCCAACGCACGGAATTGATTAGATGCTAAAAAACATATCCATCTATTTTTTAGCTAACGCCATCGCAAAAACGTGGTTTCGCGATGGCTCACAAAATCGGTCGCCTGAACGAGCCGATTTTGCAACCCGTCCATGGGTTGAACAGGAATAGATTATGGCCCGCTACGAACTATCGATCGAGACCCACTTCTCCGCCGCCCACCAGCTGCACGGCTATCCGGGCGATTGCGCCCGCCTGCACGGTCACAACTGGCATGTGAAGCTATTTGTCGAGTGCACCGAACTGGACGAACTCGGTATGGGTATCGACTACAAAATCATGAAGCGGGAAGTAAAAGCTGCGATCGACAAATGGGATCACTACAATCTCAACGATATCCCGCCGTTCGACACCATCAATCCGACCAGTGAAAACGTTGCCCGCCTGTTATGTGAGGAGATGCAGCAGCGGCTTAACAATGATCGCATCCGTGTCTCGCGCGTTGAGATCGCCGAGACCTGCACTGCCAAAGTAATCTACTGGCCTGATCGAACTGCCATCTGATCGGCGGGCTTGCCCACCTCGATGTGGTCGGCAACTTTTATCATGTCCCTGCCTTCATTTTTTGCCCTGTAGAGCGCCTTATCCGCATCGCGCACCAGGCCATCCATTGTGTCGTCCTGCCGATATGTCGTTATACCGAAGCTCGCCGTCTTTTTGCCGACCACATCGAATTCATGCGAACGTATCTTGTGACGCAACTTCTCAGCTACCGTGATTGCATCCGCTGAATTCGTTTCAGGGCAGATAATAATAAACTCCTCGCCTCCCCAGCGCCCAACCATATCCGACTTACGAACAGACGAGCTGAGCAACCCGGAAAACTCCACAAGCACGCTATCGCCAACAAGATGACCATGGGTATCGTTAACGAACTTAAAGTAGTCAATATCGATCACCATAATGGAGAAAATACGGTTATAACGTTTGCTTCTTTGAACTTCGTTCTCAAGGAGTTGCGTTATTTTTCTACGACTATACAGGCGAGTTAAAAAATCCTCTTCGTTCTGTTTCTTTAAAAGAACCTTGTTTTTTACAGCTTCCTGCCAGCGCCGATAAGAATAGAATGCGAGTACGACGGAGAGGATAAAGCTGGTAAAAAGTATTTCATCCATTTCCCACGACTCATGTTGTTCGGAGAAATCAACGAACTTTTCGAGAAGATCAAACGAAGCTGAAGCCATAAAACTGACAACAGCAATTGCACATATGGTGAACACATCCAGCCAGCCCCTGTTCATTGTGTTTCCACCATACCCGACACATGCTTTCCACAAAAAAACATGCAGCTACACACAGGCAACAAAGGGTGCCCGATCAGCCATCCTGTTTTTCCATTCAAGGCTCTTTTGTCGATAGAAATATGCTGTAGCACAACTTCTTATCTATCGGAAAAAAATGAGCACACTTTAACGAACCGACCTAGCCTGATTCATTCCTGCAGGTTCAAACGTTCAAATCAGCCAGGCTCAGTTTTGACCGGCTTTGATCAGACCGGCGAAGCGGTCGAAGAGGTAGTCGGCATCCTGCGGGCCAGGGCTGGCTTCGGGGTGGTACTGGACGGAGAAGATCGGCTTACCCTTCACCTGTAATCCTTCGACGGTGCCATCGAAGAGTGAGCGGTGGGTGATCTCGACATTGTCGGGAACGTTGTCATCGCGCACAGCAAAACCGTGGTTCTGACTGGTGATCTCGATCTTGCCGGTGGTCTCGTCCTTGACCGGATGGTTACCACCGCGATGGCCGAATTTCAGCTTGAAGGTGGAAAGACCGAGCGCCTGGCTCAAAAGCTGATGACCCATGCAGATGCCGAAAATCGGGACATCCTTATCGAGCAACCCGCGAATGGTCTCCACGGCATAACCGACGGCAGCCGGGTCGCCCGGGCCATTGGAGAGGAAGATGCCGTCCGGCTTGTGGGCGAGGATATCGTCGACACTGCTCTGCGCCGGAACGACGGTCACCCTAAGGCCACGGTCGGCCAGTTTGCGGAAGATGTTCTTCTTGCAACCGGAATCAATGGCAACAACGTTGGCGCGAATTGCAGGCTTTTTGAATGCAGCACCATCGAGATCGTAGGTACCCTCTTCCCAAGTGTAGGGCTCGGTGCAGCTGACCTGACCGCAGAGGTCACGCCCTTCCAGACCTTCCCAGGCCTTGGCCATGGCAACGGCCTCCTCCTCGGACATACCATCGGAGGCGATGACACCATTCTGGGCACCGTTATCGCGCAGATGACGCACCAGTGCGCGGGTATCGATATCGGCAATGCCGACGACGTTCTGCGCTTTGAGCCAGCTATCAAAATCGCTTTCAGAACGGTAGTTTGAGGTGATACGAGCAGGTGCGCGCACGATGCAGCCACGAACTGAAGCGGACTCCGATTCATAGTCGACAGCATTGGTGCCGACGTTACCGATATGTGGGTAGGTAAAGGTGATGATCTGGTCGGTGTAGGAGGGATCGGTGAGGATCTCCTGATAACCGGTCAATGAGGTATTAAAGCAGACTTCGCCGACGGTGTTACCAACGGCACCAAAGGCCTGACCACGGAAGATTCGTCCATCTGCCAAAGCCAGTATTGCACCCTGATCCGAGCCACTTCGAGCCATGCTACACCTCGCGATTTAAGAACGGTGCGCAGGGTACGAAAATTGAGTCGGAAAGTCGAGCAGATAGAACCTTGATCGCAGAAGAAATCAGTCGGCGTGGGGATGCAACATGGTGGATGGATCAAGAAATTTATCGAGCTCATCTTCAGGCAAAACATTCTGTTCAAGACAGACCTGTCGTACCGTCTTTCCCTCTTTGACCGCCTGCTTGGCGATCTCGGCGGCACGATCATAACCTATCACCGGCGCTAATGAGGTCACCATACTCATGCTCCACTCGATCTGTTTCGAGCATTTCTCCCTGTTGGCTTCAAGGCCGGCAATGCATTTGTCAGCGAACATACGAACGGAGCTGGCAAGAATCGCCTCCGATTCGAGAAGGTTGTGCGCGATCACCGGCAGCATCACATTGAGATTAAGCAGGCCGGAAGCACCACCGAATGCAATCGCCGCATCGTTACCGACCACCTGCGCACAGACCTGCGCCAAAGACTCGGCGATTACAGGATTTACTTTGCCTGGCATGATCGATGAACCTGGTTGCACCGCTGGCACCGTGATCTCACCGATACCGCAGCGAGGGCCCATATTGAGGATTCGAACATCATTGGTAATTTTAACCAGCGAGACAGACAATGTACGCAGATGGCCGGAAAGCTCCACCGCCGCATCCTGCGCCGACTGGGCTTCGAAATGATTCTCCGCCTCGGCAAAATCGATACCGTAGATACCGGAGAGTTCCGCCGCCACCCTTGCACCGAACTCGGGATGCGTATTCAGACCAGTACCGACCGCCGTACCTCCCTGAGCAAGCTCTGTGATACGTGGCTGACAACTTCTCAAACGCTCAATACCCAGTTCGACCTGGCGCGCCCAGCCGGAAAGCTCCTGACCAAGGGTGACCGGAGTCGCGTCCATCAAGTGGGTACGACCGATCTTCAGAACATCTTTGTAGTTCTCCGCCTTCCTCTCCAGAGCCGCATGCAGATGTTCAAGGGCCGGAATCAGCTGGTGAACCAGCAGATCGCTGGCAGCGACATGGATCGCCGTTGGAATGACATCGTTAGAGGATTGACCCATATTGACATGATCGTTGGGATGGACCGGCAGCGCGCCATCCAACTGAGCGCAGCGGTGAGCGATCACCTCGTTGGCGTTCATATTGGTGGAGGTTCCGGAGCCTGTCTGGAAAATATCGAGCACGAAATGCTCATCCCACTTCCCTTCGACCACCTCTTTTGCGGCTTTGATAATCACCTTGGCACGTGGCGAGTCGAGTTTGCCAAGAGCTCCGTTACTGACCGCCGCTGACAACTTGATATTGCCAAGCGCCTTGATGAACGGGCGTGAGAAACGCAGATCGGAGACTGGGAAATTCTCCAGCGCACGTGCAGTCTGAGCACCATACATCGCATCTTCCGGCACATTCATTTCGCCCATCGAATCTCGTTCTGTTCGCATTGCAGCCATATTCACTCCTCACAAATGATGCAGCGTATACTGTAGGCGTCACCGTCAGCGATGACAAACTGTGGTGGCAAATGAGATGGAAAACTTGCCTGGAACCAATAAAAAAAGGCCGGCATTCCTGCCGACCTGTCTTCAAAATGGCTCCCCGAGCGTCCCTTACTGGGAACCAGAACGATCTCCGGGTATGCTGGTGTTTTCCCGGTGTCGCGTGCAGCATAAGGATTACGTCGCCTGGTGAACAACTAACCAGCTGATGCCGTTTGCCGGGCGACTTTCACACCTCATACCTGTGACATCTTAGGGCGTTTTTTTGTCCGTCGGTCGAAGCCAGTGTGCGATGATGGGCAAGTTATATCCCGACCCCTTTCATGAAATATCTTTTCGCTGCTCGTGTGGACATAACTTTTCAGCAGATCCCGAGCAGGTGATTGATGAGCCAGATCGCCCATGGCACCCATACCGCTATGTTACGCCGTGTCCTGAATGTGGCGAAGATGCTGAGCAAGCGCACTGGGAAGTTAATCTCTATAAGGCCAAGGCGAATGCTACCGGGCCAAAGACTCCTGAAGGGATAGCAGCGGTCACCAAAAACATCGAGGGGCACCCGACACCAGAAGAGGCCGTGCGAACCCGCTTCAACGCCGTTAAGCATGGGCTTCGTGCAAACACAGCAACCTACTTTCCAGCCAAGCCGGGGAAATACGCATCGTGCGAAGGCTGCGAGTTCCGTAATGGCTGTGAAGAGCAGGTTGCCTGCACCAAGAAGACCGAGCTCTACATGCGTCATCATATCGCTTTCGAGACCAGGGATCCGACACTTCTCACAGGTATCAGGGCCACGCTTCAGGCTAACATCTCAGCCATCATCGATGACATCGTTCTGAGTATCATTCAGGACGGGGTCAGTCTGAAGACACCGGAATGGTACTACGATCGTGACGGCGGTTTTCATCTGGCCGAATATCATGACACTGATGGTGAGAAGCAGCTGATCATGAAGGTGACAGCGCATCCTCTATTGAAAACGCTCGGTGAACTTATCTCCAAGAACGACATGACACTCTCCAGTGAAGGCATGACGATGCGACAGCACGATCCCGATCTTGCAGACAACGAGAATAGCAGCGGTGTTTCCGGCGATGAGTTGCGTGATTTCCAGCGGCGAAATGAAGAGCAGCTTACCGGTCTAAAGAAGATGATCCAGAGATCAAGCCCAATCATCGAAGCGGAAAAGGTCGATGGCTGAGCGGGTCTCGGCGACAAAGCGCGTCCAACTCCAGAATGTGGCTGAGCGCGAGGTGATGAAATACGCCGATGATCATGCCCTTTGGCACAAACATATCCACAATGTCGAGCTCGATGCTGTTCAGATTCTGAAGATGGACGAGATGGACGAGAATTCTAACACGATCGACTTTGCTACCCGCCGCGGCGGAAAGACTGCCGTCAAAGAGATGTACAACCTCGAGCAGCTGGCGACGAAGCCTGACCAGGAGCTTGGCATCGTGGCTCCCCGTGAGGCGCAAAGCCTGGTTAATCTGGGCTACCATCTCGATGCCATCCGAAGATCAGAGATACTTTCAAACTACATCGCTATGAAGTCAGGCAGAAAGCAGCTGGCTGACACCTACTTTCAGTTTGCCAACCGATCACTGGCCAGAGCCTACGGCATTATGGCTCAGGTGGATGGTGGCGACATGACCATGGCCAGTCTGGAAGAGGTCGACGATATGCCTAAAGATCGACTGTTCAGTCGCTTCCTGTTGATGATGGGATCCACACGCCGCCTCGGCGCATCTAGCGACAGTGAAAACAAGCCACAGGTCCGTATCACTGGTGTGTTCAAGGGTGCCGACACCCTGACCGACATGCTCGACTCAGGGCAGTATCATGCAATCGGATGTTTCCACGGCGAAGCAGCCAGAAACGAGATTCGCCGAATGATTTCAGAAGGGTACCTGCAGCCTGAGATGCTCGATGCTTCAGAGTACAACTATCCACTTCCGATCATGCATGTTGTGAATGGCATCGAGCTCGGTGTAATTCATGGCGGATTCATGGAGCAGATGCGCGAGCAACTATCCGATGACGAGTTCGTCAGGCAGCTTCTATGTATCAATATCGCTAGCAGAAACCTGATATGGGAAGTGTGGTTGCAGAGGGCCAGGCAGATAGGGCTTATGGCCCGCATCGATCCTGTCCAGCCGATGCCCGGCGAGACATACCAGAAGCGCGGATTGATTTCTTTCGGCTATGACCACTCCGGGCACGGCGAGACTCCGGAGTCTTCCAGATATGCGTTCGTTGTCGACGAGCAGATCGGCAATTACACGTGCACCATCTTTGCCAAGACATGGCCTCCGGGAACGGACGAGGGGATTGTCAAAGAGGATCTAAAGAGCTACTGGCGCTATTTCATGCCTGATTCGGCCATCGGCGATGCCTACGGTATCGGTATGCTGACTGCCTTGAACGACGAGCTCTTTCTTGAAGGGCTAACAACTATAGATCGAATGGCGGTAGGCGAAGGCCAATCAACAGCCACGACATGGTCGGAGTGGGCTTTCAAGCCTCTTAGGTTCGAGGGGATGGTGAAGCACCAGATGGCTCAGGCGGTTCGGTCAGCCTTCAACAACAAGCAGGCTGCCATTGCCTATGTCGCCGACGACGACAATCCGGAGCTTGAAGACTTCCGCCTGCTTCAGCGTCAGCTGACCAACATAAAAGCGGTCAGCACGCTCACCAGTTACTCGAGCTACAAGATGGTGAAGCAGAAGATCGGAGACGACCTTTTCGACGCCAAAATGGCTGCCCAGTGGGGGCTAGTTACCAGGGGTGCCGTGCCAGTTACGCCAATTATTCAAATGCGTCAGCAGAGTCGAAACGATCTGCTGAATGCCGCATAAGGAGACAGATATGGGAATCTTCAGCTTTCTTAATGATGACGTCGACAGACTGGTATCCGACCAGCTTCCGGCAGTGGTCAGCACACCCACCACAGAGGTGGGACGACGACCGACTCCGGAGAACTCCGTGAGGCGGTTGTATGGGCAGTTCTGGCAGGATCCTGAACTGCGCCAGACGATTCTCGATATCCGCAGCATGGACAAGCGCGATGGTCGGGTGAAGAAGATTCACAATCGTACTGCCAGGGATGCCATCAAGGGCGGCATCATCATGTCGATGACCAAAGCGGACAAGAGGGTGCAGCAGGTGTGGAAGGAGTTCAGTCACCGGATCGGGCTGAACAATCCAATGAAGCTGAAGTCTGATGCCAGAGGCATGTTTATGGAGGGGTCACTGCCTTATCAGTGGGCGATCGGCAAAGACCAGCGGGTCGCGGCCGGCATCCGCATGCCAAGCGAGACGATCGTTCCGATCGTGGCTGATAGCGGCCAGTTCAAGAGTGTCGAGAAAGCATACCGGCAGGTCGATCCGCAGACCGGCCGTGATCTGGCTACTTTCGCTCTCTATCAGCTGACGGTCGGGCGGATGGATCCTGACAACTATGACGATCTCGGCTGCATGGGGCGCCCCTACCTTGATGCGTCGCGTACCGTATGGAAGCAACTGACCATGACTGAGGAGGATCTTGTCGTTCGCAGGAGAACCCGCGCGCCGCTGCGCATGGCGCATGTGCTAGAAGGAGCTACTGAAGACGACATCGAGAAGTATCGCGAACAGGTCGAGAACGATCAGGGAGACCTTACAACTGACTTCTATCTGAACAGGAAAGGATCTGTCTCACCTGTTCAGGGCGATGCGAACCTCGACCAGATCGCTGATGTGGGCTACCTGCTCGACTCTTTCTTCTCCGGAGCTCCGGCGCCGAAGGGGCTGTTCGGATATGTTGGCGATCTGTCGCGCGACATCCTCGAGGATCTGAAGCGAGACTATTATGAGGAGGTCGATGCGCTGCAGGATGCGGTTGCCTGGGTCTATACGCAGGGGTTCATGCTCGACCTGTTGCTGAAGGGCATAAATCCTCTCGACCACAGCTTCGAGGTGAAGTTCGCCGAACGCCGTACTGAGACTGCCAACCAGTCGGCCGATCTGGCGCTGAAGTGGCAGGCGCTCGGCATGCCGCAGGATATGATCTTCCGCCGCATCGGAGAGGATCCGGCCTCGGTCCGCGAGATGCTGATCGAGCAGTCGAAGCGCCGGGATCCCTATCCCGAGCCTGGCAACATCCGCCCGCAGTCGAAACAGGATGTGAAGATCACACCTGGAAATGCACCGAAGGGCGAATCCAGCACATCGGTCACAGCAAGAAGCTGATGGCACGCACCGGCACCAAGGCTGCGATCCGGAGGGCGTCCATCGGGGCTCGTAAAAAGATGCGCACCCTCGATCGAAGTACATCTGTCGAGCTGGAGCGGATCTATCGTCAGGCATCAGACCAGATCGGCAACGACATCCTGCAAGCAGCAGGACCGGATGGATCTGTCGAGATCGCCGTACTGCAGCAGCTCCTCTCCCATATCAATGCCCGGCTGGATCTACTCTCTCAATCACGTGGCGACCTCCTGGAGTCCGGCCTTGCTGATGCTTCGATGGCCGGTGCCTCGTCGTTTGCCGAGGTGATCTCTCCCGAGATCCTGGCGTCGGTCAGTCACGATGCTGTCAGCACGGTGATGCACTTCATTGCCGGAGACGGACTTCAGCTCTCCGACCGTGTATGGCGCATCGATGCGCACGCTCGTGAGGTGGTCGGCAATGCCGTCACTCAGGCCGTCATCCAGGGAAAATCGGCCACCGATGCAGCAAGAGAGTTCATGCTGAGGGGTGACAAGGTACCTGCAGAGCTGCTGGCCAAGATGAACAGGGCTCAGGCCACCCGCATCCAGAGAGATGCCGGCATGGCTCTTCTCAATGATGAAGGGAGTCCTATGCGCAACGCCATGCGCCTGTTCAGGACAGAGATCAATCGCGCCCACGGCACCGCCTATCAGGCTGCAGCTTTCGAGCATCCGGATGTGATCGGAACCCGCTTCCTGCTATCTCCAAACCATCCGCAGACCGACATCTGTGATATGCATGCCAGCGTCAACCGCTACGGCCTCGGCCCCGGCGTCTATCCGCAAGGCAAAAGCCCATGGCCGGCACACCCCAACACTCTGTCGTTTGAGGAGGTTGTCTTCTCAGATGAGGTGAGCTCCGATGACAAGAGCGGCAAAGAGACGCGCATCGAGTGGTTGAAGTCTCAACGTGCCGGTGTTCAGGAATCGGTTCTCGGCAGCAGGATGAAGCGAGGTGCTCTGGAATCCGGCTTGCTCAAAGAGGGGCACATCGCCACACCATGGAATGTGTTGAAAAAGAGATATGCCGGACAGGGGCATGACATCAGCAGACTCAAACCCCTGCCGATCGAGCCGCTCTCCGTCTATGGCCAGAAGGCCGGAGGGAAATTCACCTCGGATGGATCACCTGTCTCGAAAGCGTTCGATGTGTTGTCTCATCGGAGTACGGCCGCGCATACGCTGAACGTGATCGACTCTGTGCATGGCGATGGTGTCCTGCCAGTGATACCGATTCGTAACGCTCCGCCATCCGCCGGCTATTTCGGTGCCTATCGACACTTCAGGTCAGGAGAAGCCGTCGACATCCAGATCACGGCGGGAGGTTCTCACAAAGAGCTGACACTGGCTCATGAGGTCGGGCACTTCCTCGATCATCACGCTATCCCTGGCAAAGGATTCTCCTCCAAGTACAGCAAACAGATGAAGGCATGGCGTGATGCTGTCCACAGCTCCCGAGCCCATAAGGAGCTGAAGGCGTTGCTTGATGGTCCTGACTTCATCCGATCTTCTGGCGGATATGTCGATATGGTGTCGAAGAAATATGTCGAGTATTGCCTCGAGACCCATGAACTATGGGCACGCTCCTATGCACAGTGGGTGGCCACCAGATCCGGTGACAGATTGCTTAAAGGCCAGCTCAGTGATATATTGAAAGGGATCGACCGCGCAGATATCGCTTATCCGATCCAGTGGACGGATGATGATTTCTCGGGTATCGGCAAAGCGATCGATGGCCTTGTGAAGGAGCTGGGATGGATGTAGCCAAAAGAGAAGCGCTCATTGAATCACTCATGAAGCGCTCCGGTATGGACAGGCAGCAGGCCGAGTTTGCTGCCGCCATTGAGTTCGGCGACATCAAAGGCGATGTGATCGAGATCGACGAAGCACCTTCCGATAAATCTGCTCAAAGATAATTTTCAGCAACTGACATACTAGGGCGTTTTTTTGTCCATGCCGCTACTGCACTGTGCGGTAATGCAGAGGCCTATTCGCCGTATTATCCGACTTTCTGACCCTGCCCACCGGACAGTGCGTTTCCTGTCCGGCCTTCATGTGTCTCTGGAGAATGGGAAGAAAGAGAGCTGGGTGACGCTGACACGTACTGGCTCATTCACAGATCCGCGCTATGGCCGGTTCGAGATCAACCGCGAGATGTTCCTTTCCATGATCGCCAACTTCGAGGCGAACACCTATGGGCAGTCCATCTACATCGACCTCAACCACAAGCCGCAGGATGGAGCTGCCGGTGAGATCAAGAACCTCGCTATCGAGGGAAATCGATTGCGTGCCCTGGTTGAATGGACCCCTCTCGGCATTGATGCCATCACCAACAGGAAGATGGTCTATCTCTCTGCCGAGTATATCGAGAATTTCACTGACAACGAGAAAGGCAAGAAGCACGGCCCCCTTCTGATGGGCGCCGCTCTGACCGTGCGCCCGGTTATCAAGCATCTCGACCCTGTCCAGTTGTCCGAGCAGGAGGGCGACTCGCCGATCCTGCTACATCCAGAATTACTTAAATCACTATCCGAGGAGGAGAAGAAGAAAATGGAAAAGCACCTGAAAAAACTGCGTGCGAAGCTCGAGGCGATGAAGCTCAGTGAAGAGCAGAT
This sequence comes from Mariprofundaceae bacterium, assembly GCA_050304695.1. Lineage (GTDB taxonomy): Bacteria > Pseudomonadota > Zetaproteobacteria > Mariprofundales > Mariprofundaceae > WSZY01. Next base: position 359,912 of record JBNLEB010000009.1, on the reverse strand, counting down.
CGTCGCGATTCTAAACACATTCAAACTCGCTGCTGGCGAGAATCCGGAAGAGGCTCACCTTGGCGTGTTGCTCTCATCATTCGAGGCTACAGGTAAGCAGCTGGCCGAAGCTATTGCTGCCAATCCCGGCGCCAAAATCGAACTGTCACTGCCGAACAACGACGGCCTGACTGCTGACGACGTCAACGATGCTGTTGCCAAGGCTTTGGCAGAACGCGACGACAAGGCCAAGAAGCTGGCCGAGACCAAGGCTGCCAAGGTCAAGCTCTTCAGCGATACCATCAACGCGGCCGAGGGTCTCTCTGATGAGGTCAAGAAAGAGCTCTGCGAGTCAGGCTCCGATCTGATCGGTGACAACCTGACCGATGAGCAGGTGAAACGCTTCGCCGAGCGCGAGATCTCGCAGGCTTCCGACAAGATCTCGCAGGCTTCCGACAATGCTGTTGCCCGCCAGCTGGCCTCTATGGGTTACAGTGTGAAGGGAACACCTCACGTCACTCCCGGCGAGAACAACGATGTCAAAGCTCTGCAGGAGCAGATCGACGGCCGTATCGGCGTCAAACGCGAAACACTTGAGCCCTTCGTGGCCAAGGTGCTGTCTGGTTTTGATAGCGCGCATGCGGTCCAGCTGCACAATGAGCGCAAGATGCTGGCCGGTGAACAGACCGGTATTGCCGACACCAACCTGCCGGCAAGCTATCAGCGCACCGTGATCCGTGAGGCTCTCTCGGATCTGAATCTGCTGAACCTGGTCAACGCGATGACCGAGCTGGGCGGCGGTACGCCTTCAGCCACGGTAGGCATCCCGTATGAGCAGCGCGACGTGTCCGGTGTTCATAACGATGGCATTGTCTACGAGGGTCAGGAGATCCACGGCGCATCTATCTCACAGGAGATGGATCTGGCTTATGTCAATGCGATGAAGATCGCCCTGAACCTCTCCAACGAGGTGATGTTCTTCACCCGCAACAACGGTGCCATCAACTGGGATGCGTATGGCCGCAATGTTCAGTCTAACGCCCGCTTCCTGCGCGAACTGGTATGCCGCCGCATCGCCAATGAGATGCAGCGCTCAGCTGATGCTTATGGCGCACTGGATATCACCCAGGAAGGTATCGATGGTCAGTTGGATGGCGCTACCAGTACCATCAAGACCGCGCAGTTCCCGATCGTTCGTCCGAAGCAGGTCCGTGACCTGAAGGGAACCGCCGTAGGTACTGCAGAGAATCCGATCGTTGTTCGTCTGGATGGTGCTGCGATCGAGGAGTATGATGGCACAGGCACTCAGGCCAATGGCACCTACTTCCGTGTCACCAGCTACAACCTGGGCTATATCCAGTTCGTGGATCAGGCTGGTGCGGCAGTAACGCCTGCAAATGCAGCAGGTGCTGACGACGTCAGCTACAGCTACGCCACCAATATCGTCAAGTTCGACCTGGACAACGGTGCAACCGATCTGGATCTGCATCTGAACGGTCTGCTTCGCGCCTTCGGTGCCCGCAAGGCGATCCTCTCCGGAGATCGTTTTGTCAATCCGCGCGAGATGTTCTCTCTCATGAGTCCAACCCTGAACGATACCATCACCAACGCCCGCAACTTTGTTGCCAGCGAGAAGAAGAACGGTACCGATCTGGACGGCGTGGGAGATCTCGAGCGCATCAAGGGTGTTGAGGCGTTCGGCACCAATGCTCCGAATGTGGATCTCGGCGACGAACGCATCCTTCTCGGCCAGGCCAAGACGACCGGATATAAGATCGTCAAGCCGTTCGAGGTGGGAGCACCGTTCGAGGCTGTTGGCACGAATGGCAAGCCTACAGGCAAGAAGATCGCCTACGGTGAGGAGTACAACGCCATCCACACTCCTGCGCCGGTTCGCGGTCGCATGACCAGCGTCATCGCCTACTCGGCATCGGGCCGCTAAGGGCATCTGACAGGGCGGGAGTGATCCCGCCCTGATCCCATCAACAGGAGATACGAACGTGAAAGAAGTCCCATACCATAACGATTCAGAAACGATCAAGCACATCGGCGGCAAGATGATCCGACCAGGCGAGACCCGCATGGTGGACGCATCGATGCTTCCCAATGCGCATGAACGCAATGAGCAAGCTGAGGCCAAGAGTTCGGAGCCAACGCTGATCGACGGCACCGTTGCTCAGATCACGGCAGCCCTTCCAGGCCTGTCCGATGAAGAGTTGGCCGAGCTGAAGGCTGCTGAAGAGGCTGGCAACACCCGCAAGGGCGTGATGAATGCCATTGCTGAAGAGGAGCTTCGCCGTGCCGAAGCGAAGGCCTCAGGCGATGCGGATCAGGCAGCTGAACGTGTCACTGTGGCTCAGGAGGCGCTTGCCGCTGCCGAGACTGCTCTGGCTGATGCCACTGACGAAACCAAAGAGGAAGCTGCGGCAGCTGTCGAAGCTGCGAAAACAGAACTCGCTGAGGCAGAAGCCGCAGCTGGGTCTGCTTCCTGATGAGGGGATGAGTCGCCCGGGAAACCGGGCGGCTTCTCAAAGGGGTCGGTTCTCCAAAAACCGCCCCTTCGAGAAGCTGAAGGAGTAAGCCATGTCAGAAATGAGAGCAAAACTTGAAGTTGTTGGGGTCACTCCGGTGACTGATCACGAAGAGAACATCTGTGCCGAAGACCTGGTGTTTCGTGCCGTGTGCCGAAGCGAAGGCTATCCGGAAGATGGCTCGGACGAAGACAATACTTTCGCCAAGTTCACCCCTACGGCCGATCTTCGCATGCACATCGCCAATCCAGCCCTGTTCGGAAAGTTCGAGGTAGGCCAGAAGTTCCACGTCGACTTCACCAAGGCCGACTAAGTGGATCCTATCATCAAAGATATCATTCGCCGCGAGGGCGGCTTTGTGGACGACCCTGACGACAGGGGCGGGGCTACGAAGTATGGCATCACCCAGGAGACGCTCTCAGAGCATCTCGGTCGCCCTGCATCTCGTGATGATGTCTTCAATCTCTCAGAGATGACCGCCGCCTTGATCTACGAAGAGCGATACATCAAGGCTCCACACTTTGATCGTATCGAGAATGAGCCTCTGCGCGGCCTGGTCGTCGATTGCGGTGTTAATCACGGCCCCTCACGCGCTGCCAAGTGGCTACAGCAGGCGGTCAAGGTCACAGCCGATGGCGCTGTTGGCCCGAACACACTGACGGCACTCAACAGGGCCGATGCTGGCGAGGTTTATCTCTACGTGTTGGCCAAGCGCATCCGCTTCTACGGCTCGATCATCAGCAACGATCATTCCCAGGCGAAATTCGCCGCCGGCTGGCTCAATCGAGCCGCCGAGTTTCTGGAGGTGTAGAGGTGGTTCAGTTCATTCCTTTAGCTCTGAAGGCGGCAGGCATGTTTCTTCCTTCGTTGATCGATCGCATCGCAGGCGACAAGGCTGGCAAGGTTGCTGGTCAAGTGCTGCAGACTGTCGAGAACGTCACGGGCACGAAGATCAAGACGGAAGCCGATCTCTCCATTGCCAAGGATATGGTGGACAAAAATCCAGAGCTGGCAGCACAGTTACAGAGCGAGCTGGTCAACCTGCAGGTGATCACGGTTCAGGAGGCAGGGTCTACCCTGCGTGCTGCCCTCGAGGCGGATACGAACAGCCCACACACCACGCGCCCATACATCGCCCGGCACTCTTTTAATCTGGTGGCTCTGATATCTCTGATCATCGTCTCCATGTGGGCCTACGGTGTGGGATCTGACAACGAAAAGCTTGTGACTGCAGTCGTTGACGGATGGCCGTTTGTTCTGGCTGTCGTTGCACCATTTGTGACTCTGCTCAGAGCCTATTTTGGTGTTTTGAAAGTCGAGCACCAGAACCGTTTGGCTGCGGCCGGTGGGCAGGTCGCGCCGACTGGCATTGCCGCTGTACTCAGCACACTGATTGGAGGCGGTCGTGCCCGATGACGTCAAGAAAGAGAGTTTTCACCTGTCGAGGGAAGTCACGTGGGGTCACATCATGAGTACCGCTGTGCTTCTGGCAGGGCTGATCGGCATCTATGTAGATGACCAGGCTGACAAACAGAAACTCTCTGAGCGAATCAGCAAGGTCGAAGTCAAACAGCTGGAACGTCAGCAGGCCAACGATGATAAGTTTAACAGCATTCAGAAGGGCGTTGATGACGTGAACCAAAAGGTGGATCGCCTTATCGACCTGCAGATGAATGCCGGACGGAGTCGCTGATGGGTGTGATGGATCAGGCAGATCTCGTCACCGACCTGAAGGCCTCGCTGAACGATGCGGCAAGCACGTTCAATGCTGCCAACGATGCCGACTTCAACCGTCATCTCGATATGGCGGCGATGGATCTCGGTCGGGTTCGCAGACGCACGCTGGCCGGAACCATCACGCTGCAGGCCGATGTGTCCGAATACGATGCACCGACCGACATGCTGATGCCGAAGATGGCCTCATGGGGGGCCAATGAGAAGGCAGCTGCCAAGCCGTGGGATGCATCCTATCCCGGTCGTCTGCCGCGCATGTCGATGTTCGGAGACCCTGGCGCAAGCCAGATCATCCTCTCCCCTGCCCCGACCCAGAATCAGATCTCATTACTGGGCAGCAGTTACCGCTTTTTCTACTTCGCCGGCCATGTCATTGGTGATGGTCAGAACACCCAAACCACGGTCCGAGAGGGTGATCGTGGTCTGCTGCTTCTGCGCGCCCAGGCCGAGGCGATGAAAGAGCTCTCCATGCGCGGCTCGAAGAAACCTGTGCAGCTGCGCGATGGCATGAACTCGGCACCGAAGAACGGTACCCCTGCCGCCCTCTTCGAGCAGCTGATGCGCGAGTTCGAGCAGCAGGCGTCATGAACGGCATGCAGATCAACTACAAGATCCCGAAGGTGATCACCCGTGATCTGCCTCGTATGCCGGATGTGTTCCGTCGTCACATGAGCCGTGGCGTTCATCGTGCTGCGCTCGAGGTTGGACGGGAGGAGCGACGGGCAGCACCGAAGGCCTTCAGCACGCTGGCCAACTCGATCAAGGAGAGCCGCATCGGTGAGTTTGCCTGGGCGGTATCTCCCTCAGCCGAGCATGCTGACTACATGGAGCAAGGCACCCGCCCGGGAGCATTTCCGCCGCCGGAGTCGATCATGGCCTGGCTGGAGGTGAAGCGGATCACTCCGAATGACGACAGCACCAGCATGCGTTCTCTGGCCTTCCTGATCGGCCGCTCGATCCAGCGCAAAGGTATCCGCAAGCAGCCTTTTGCTGCCCCTACCGCCGAGAAGATGGAGCCGCGCGTCTATCAGATCCTGCGTCAATCTGCCGCGGCCGGGCTGCGTGAGATGAGGCTGGCATGAGCAAGATCGGCACCATCATCACCGGCATCGAGACAGCTCTGACCGCCGCTGCACCCGGGAGGGCTGTCACGCGCGATCTGAATGACTTCTCCGACAGGAATGAGTCCGACCTGAAGAATGGGATATTCACTCTCCTGGCATCCGGCCTGAAACAGATCCCCGGCGAAGACGAGCTGATGTACAACATCCCGCTCAGCATCGTTGGTCAGGTGTTGGCTACCAATGACGATGACACCGGTTCTACCGTCGAAGAGCTCGAGCTGCTAATGATCGACGACATCAACCGTCTGGTCTCCGGAATCACCGGCATCAGGCTGAAGGTCGAGTCTGCAAGGCAGTCCATGCAGGTGGAAGCGCCCTATGGATGGATCGCCTTTGATCTGCTTGCCGGCCCTCTGGATTTTGAAGATATCGATATCTCATCCCTTGCCGATTTCATCACCTTCCACGCCGAGTCGCAGCTGGATGCGGATGCAGAACCGGAACTTATTACAGAGGAGGCATTGCCACAATGAATGGTGATATTCAGAAGCTGTATCCATTTGAACAGGGGCTGATCGTTCGCGATCCAGCAACCAGAAAACCATTGAGCGAGAAAGGTGAGAAAAAATCCTTGAGCGCACACGGCAGCTACTGGCTTCGCCGAATTAAAGAAGGCTCCGTCACCACGACGAAGCCAGTTAAAACTGGAGGAAAATCATCATGACAGAAATTGCCTTTTCACAAATCCCCGCATTACTGCGACTACCCGGCGCTTATGTCGAGTTCGATGCATCGCTGGCAGGCCTTGCCCAGGCAAGCCACAAGCGTCTGATCATCGGCCAGCGTCTGGCTGCCGGCACGATTGCCGAGGGCGTACCGACCCGCATCACCTCGGCCCAACAGGGCGAGACCTACTTCGGTCGTGGATCCATGCTGGCCAACATGCTGGCACTGGTGATGGCCATCGATCCGTGGACAGAGACATGGGCCGTGGCGCTTGACGACAATGGCGCTGGATCCGCCGCAACCGGCACGGTCACCCTCACCGGCCCCGCCACCAAGGCAGGCACCCTGAACCTGTACATCGGCGGCAAACGTGTGCAGGCGGCTGTCGCTGCAGCTGACAGCGCTACTGTCATCGGTGACGCCCTGGCCGCCGCAGTCAATGCCGACACATCACTGCCGGTTACCGCTGCCAATGTCACCGGCACGGTCACCCTCACCGCCCGCCATAAAGGCGAGTGCGGCAACGATATCGATCTACGCATGAACTACTATGCAGAGAGCACACCGGATGGTGTTGGCGTGGCTATTGTCGCCATGAGCGGCGGCGCATCGAATCCTGATGTCAGCACCGCCATTGCCGCTATTGCCTCCGAATGGTTCCGCTGGATCGCCATGCCATATACCGACACTGCCAACCTGGTGGCACTGGAGACCGAGCTTGATGCACGCTACGGCCCGATGCAGCAGATGGGCGGTCGCGCCTTCTCGGCCTTCAAAGGCACCCATGCAGCCAGCCTCACCTTCGGTAGTGCTCGCAACTCGGCACACGTCTCGGTGCTCGGCATCCAGAACAGCCCGACATCGCCGTGCGACGTGGCTGCCATCTACTGTGCCCGTGCCTCGCAGGCGCTGGCCAACGATCCGGCACGCCCACTGCAGACGCTCGAGCTGACCGGCATGCTGGCACCGTCCATCACCGATCGCTGGAGCGATACCGAGCGCAACCTGGCGCTGTTCGATGGTATCTCCACCTACAAGGTGCAGGCCGACGGCTCATGCCGTATCGAGGCGGCGATCACCCAGTATCAGATCAACGATGCTGGTGTCGATGATGTCGCCTACCTCTATGTCAACACGCCGGAGACGCTCGAAGTGCATCGCTACAACGTGCGCTCCGAGATCGGCCTGCGCTATCCACGTCACAAGCTGGCCATGGACAGTCAGCCGGTGAAGCCGGGTGCACCCATTGCCCGTCCGAAGGATATCGTCGCCACCATGCGCGCCGTTTACGAGCGCGAAGTTGATGCCGGCATCATGGAAGATTTCGAGGGCTATGCCGCATCGCTCTATGTCGAGATCGATGCCGCCAATCCGAACCGCGTCAACGTGGTTGATCAGCCGAACCTTGTGAACCAGCTGCGCGTCTTCGCCAACCTGGTCCAGTTCCGCGTTTAAAGAGTAAGGGAAAGGAGAAGAATATGAGCAACCAGGTAACAGGAAAGATGACCATCTCGACCGCATCGATGGGCGTACTGCGATCGAAGCAGGGTGCCACGCTCGACTTTGGCGGCGTCAAACGCGATGAGATGGCAGACGATCAGGGTGTTGCAGGCTTCACAGAAGAGCCGGTCGCGCCATCGATCGAGGCGACCCTGACCCATAAGTCCGGGCTGAGCCTGAAGGCGGTGGCCGCCATCACGGACGAAGACATCAACTTCGAGACCGATACCGGCAGCCACTTTGTGATCCGCAATGCCTGGTGCGCTGAACCACCGCAGCTGTCTAACGACGGCATGAAGGTGAAGTTCGTTGGCATCTCATGCGATGAGGTGACTGCCTGATGGCGAAGGTTGAAGTAGAACTACAGAAGGGTCTGCTGCTCGGAGAAGAGCGTCAAACAATTGCTGTACTGCGAGATCCAACTGTTGCCGACATGCTGGAGGCAGCCGAAGAGTCGGAGCGTCTGGTACGTACTGCTGATGGGCCAATGCTACTTCAGTCCCCCACCCTCATGAGCGCAGCGCTTCTGTGTCGACAGATCGAGCGGGTCGGTGAGATCAAAGGACCGTTATCGATGGAGACCCTTGGGATGTTATCGGTTGCAGACCTTGATCGTCTTCAGAGTCACGCCGACGAGCTCGATGCGACCCTGCTCCAGGAGATGTCTGACCGGGGGCGAGATGATAGCGGTGGCGAGGAAATCAACTGACCTTGTCCCGCTGATCTCAGCTTCTTTGCACTGGTCGCGCCATGAGGTTGAGGGGCTACGGCTCCGCCGACTATTTGGGTTAATGAAGGAGATATCCACGCCGTGACGATAAAAACGTCCATTATTGTTGATCTTGCAGGCAATCTGGAGAACAGATCCAGACGCTATGCACGTGCTATGGACAAGATGAGTCATCGCATTGATGCCTCGCTGAAGCGTATGGGGCCATCGATCAGAAAGAACATGAATGCCACACTCGGAAACCGCTTCTCAGGTGCAGCCTTTACCGCAGGACTTGTTATGCAGGCGCGCCAACTGGCGAACCTACAGCGCCGTTTCACACGCCTTGGCATTCAGGCCAACAAAACAACCGCCGAGATGAATGCGTTGAAAAATGAAATATACGACACGGCCCGTGCCCCGGACATCCGTGTGGATCCAAGCCAGATAACATCGGCCATTGAAGAGATCGTCGAAAAGACCGGCAACCTAGACTTTGCCCGTGCCAACATACGCAACATCGCCCTTGCCCTGCAGGCAACCGGTGCGGAGGGCACAGCGATTGGTGGCATCATGGCTGAGCTCGAGAAGATGGACATCAAGGATCCGCGTAAGGTGCTGGAGGCGATCGATACGCTGAACGTGCAGGGTAAAGAGGGTGCGTTTACGCTGCAGAACCTCGCTGCTCTTGGTCCGCGTGTTATCACAGCCTATGCATCGGCTGTTAAGGGCGGGCGTGATGGTGCCGATACACTCAAGGAGATGGGTGCAGCCCTGCAGGTGATTCGTATGGGTACAGGCTCATCCGAACAGGCTGCTACGGCCTTTGAGCGTCTTCTGGCCGAACTGCAGAACGTGGAGAAGCTGAAGAAGCTGGAGGCGGAAGGCATTCAGGTATTCGATCCGAAGCAGCCTGGTGCCGAGATCATGCGTCCGATCAATGAGATCCTGCTAGAGATACTTGAGAAGACCAAAGGGCGGCGCACCCTTCTTGGCCAGATATTCGGAGATGAGTCGATCCGATCCTTTAACGCTCTGAGTATTGAGCGTATTCAAAAGTTCATGAAGGCACACGGATCAGGGGCGACAACCATGCGAGATTCAGCCCGTGCTGCCAATGATGCGGCTGGCGCGCTGCAGAACCTCTACACTTCATGGCAGAAATTTGCCGACACCACCCTGACCGACCCGATCAACGACCTGGCTGATACGCTGAACTATCTCGGTGAAGGAGGACTCGGCAAAGACGCCTACGAGCTTGTCCATAACACCGATGCGACCACCCTGGCAAAAAAAATCGGTGGGCTTTTGGCGTATACATCCCGTGCTATTAATCCGGGCGCAGCCCTGGGCTCTAGCATCGGTCAACAGGTCGGTGGTGAGGTGAAGATCTCCGTCTCTGACGATCGGGTGCGTGTGAAACAGGTGCGCCAGACCGGCAATGTTCCGATCGAGGCCAACACCGGCCCGATGCTGGTTGGTGGCTGAGATGGCCTGGCGTGAACAGATGCAAAAGGGATCCTTCCGCGGGGTTCCGTTCCGGGCGAAATCTCAGGACACCGAGGGCGGTCGCCGAGTCGCTGTGCATGAGTATCCCGGTCGCGATGAGCCGTGGGCAGAGGATCTCGGACGCAAGGCGCGCACCCACAACATCGAGATGCACGTCATCGGCTCCGATTACATGGAGAGGCGAGATGCGCTGATCGATGCCCTGGAGAAGGCCGGTCCTGCCGAACTGGTCCACCCATGGCGCGGGCGCATGCAGGTTCAGGTGCAGACCTACAACCAGCGCGAATCGTCTCGCGAAGGCGGCATGGCCATCTTCACGGTATCCTACGTTGAGGCCGGTCGTCAGCAGTTCCCTACCGCAACCGCAGACACCGCATCGGCAGTCGATGCAGCGGCTGACAATGCCATCGCGGCCAGTGTTGCTGATTTTGCCAAGGTCTTCAGCGTTGATGGTAAGCCCGGCTGGGTGGCCGATGAGGCGGTTGCCGTAATGGATCAGGCCGCTGATGCCATCAACGCTGCCACGGCGATCCCTGCCATCCCGTCCGCAGTGACCGACTTCTACGGCGGGCTCACCGGCCTGCAGGGCTCACTCAATGCGCTGGTGCGCAAGCCTGCCGATCTCGGCAATGGCCTTGTCGGCATCATCGGCGGCATCGGCCGCGTCTTCTCCGATCCGGTCCCGGCGCTGAAGTTGCTCACATCGTTCGGCGCAAGCATGAACACCCCGGCAGCCACCACACCGGCCAGAACTGCGCAGGTAGCCAACCAAAACGCCTCGATTGCATTAACCAAGCGTGCCGCGCTGATCGAGGAGACGCGCCTGAGTGCCACCGCCGCACCGGAGAGCAGCACCGCCGCCATCGCCATGCGCAACGATCTCTCCGAGCGGCTCGATGCCGAAGCGGAGAATGCATCCGACACCGTCTATCTGGCGCTGCTCGATCTGCGCGTGGCCATGGTCCGCGATCTCACCGATCGGGCGGCGCAGTTGCCCAATATCGGTAGCTTCACGCCGAAGGCTACGCTGCCCGCCGTGGTGCTCGCCCACCGGCTCTATGGCGATGCATCCAAGGCCGATGAGCTGGTTGCCCGCAACCATATCCGCCATCCCGGCTTTGTGCCGGGCGGCACGCCGCTGGAGGTTTTAAATGTCTGACGACGTGCAGCTGCTGGTCAACGGCGTCAAGTACGGCGGCTGGACATCCGTGCGTGTCTCACCCTCCCCGATGCAGGACCTCTCCGGTTCATTTGAGTTGACGGTCACCGACAAATGGAGCGGTAAGGATATCGCCCGCCCGATCAAAAAGGGCGACCTCTGCCATGTGATTCTCGAAGGCGAGCAGGTGATCGCCGGCGTGGTCGACAACCGTGTTGTCAGCTACGACAAGCAGTCGCACGGCATCACTATCACCGGCCGCGATGCCACCGCCGACCTGATCGACTGCAGTGCCAAAGTGATGCAGCTGGAGGGGCAGACACTCAAGCAGATCGCCAAGGCCATCTGTAAGCCATTCGACATCACCGTCCATGCCGACACCGATGACGGCGCGCCTTTTACCAGCCGCAACGCCGAGACCGGGCAAACGGCCTATGAACTGCTGGCGACGCTGGCCGCGCACCGTGGCGTACTGCTCAACACCGATGACCTCGGCAACCTTCGCATCACCAAGCCGAGCAATAACCGCTCTCCCGGGCGTCTCGTCTTCGGTGAAAATATACTCGCCTGCAACATGCAGGATTCGGCTGCCGACCAGTATTCCGAATACACCGTCATGTACCAGTATGCCCAGAGCGACGAGAGCAACGGCGCCGCCGCCACCGAAGGCCGGTACACCTCGAAAGATAAAAGCGTCAATCGCTATCGCCCGCTCACCATCCTTGTCGACGAGGGGGCCGATCTGAAGAAGAGGGCCGACTTCGAGCGCAATGTGCGTGCCGGCAAAGGTATGGGGCTGGTCTACACCGTTTCAGGCTGGCATGCCGCACCGGGAGTGCGCTGGAAGAGCAACACCCTTGTGCCGGTCACCGATCCGAATCAGGAGCCGAAGCTGGACAACACCATGCTGATGATCGCCGACACCTCATTTATCCGCGATGAAGGCGGCAGCCGCACCGAGCTGACAGTGATGCCGAAGTCGGCCCTCGATGTGCTGGCCGAGCCGGAGGCGGACTCAGCATGGTGAGTCTGATCAACCGGGCGATGGAGCCACTCAGGCGCAAGGTGCGGCTGCTGGTCACCCGTGGCGTGGTCAAGCTGATCAATGATGCCAAAGGGCTGCAGGAGCTGCAGGCCTCAGCGCTGGCCGGCGAACTGCTCGACGGCGTGGAGCGCATCCAGCAATACGGCTTCACCGCGCACCCGCATCCGGATGCCGATTGTCTGATTCTCAATGTCGGTGCCGATCGATCGCATCCGATCGTCATCGCTGTCGATGATCGCCGCTACCGCTTGCAGCTCGCCGTGGGCGAAGTGGCCATGTACGACGATCAGGGGCAGGTGGTCGCTCTCTATCGGGACCGGATCGAAGTGGAAGCGCCAAATGTGGTGGTGAAGTCGGATAATGTTCAGCTCGGTGCCGATGGAGGTGCTGCCATTGCCCGCGTGGGCGACATGGTAGAAATCGGAGCTGGCTCATCCGCAGGTCAATGGCCGATCATATCTGGCAGCAGCAAGGTGAAGTCAGCATGACCGATATCGCAGTTCATCACAATGGCTATGCCATCGATGTGCAACGGGCCGGCGTATTCATTCAGGCAGACAACTCCCTCTATTCGGAAGTTGTTATCCGCCTCTTTACAGATCGCCGAGCTCCGGACGATTACGATCTTAATGGCGATGATCCTCGCGGTTCATGGTCGGACAGTATGGAAGATGAAGAGCTCGGCTCGCTCTTATGGATGTTGCGCCGGGAGAAGCTGCTGCCCGATCTGCCACGAAGAGCAGAGCAATACGCCTTCGACGCACTGAAGAGCCTCGTCACCCAGAAAAAAGCCAAATCGGTGGAGGTGCGAGCGGAGATCAGACGACCTTCAACGCTGGCCCTGTTTCCAGTTATCACACTGCCTGATGGCAGTACGTATGAGCCATTCCCAAAAGGGCTCATCATGGAGTTATAAATGCCAAGAAATCGCCCGAGTTTAAAAGAGATCCTTGAGCGCGTTTATGTCGACTTCGAGAGTGGTGAATCTGGCGTCGACCCCCGCAATCGCGGATCTGTTCAGAACGCCGTTTGCCGTGCCATAGCAGGCGCCAGCCATGCGGCACATGGCGCGATCGATTATGACACCAGACAGGCGATTCCGATCACCGCGACCGATACCGAATGGATCGAGTGGCATGCATCGATGTGGCTTGATAACGGCCGCAAACCGGCCGCAAAAGCTTACGGACTTGTCGATTTCACCGGCACGGATGGCAGCACGATTATTGCCGGAACCGGCATGCAACGGGCGGATGGCGTTCAATTTGTCACCGATGCCGAAGTCACGATTGCTGCAGGCGTAGCGCAGGTGTCGGTGACTGCTGTTGAACCCGGCATTGCAGGCATCACGGCCGGCTCGACAAAGCTGACTCTTGTCTCTCCTGTCGTCGGCGTGAACTCGACAGTCACCGCAGATGCTGCCGGCCTGACCAACGGTGCAGATGCGGAAAGCGACGCCCGCCTTCTCGAGCGTGTGCTCGAGCGTATCAGAAACCCGATACACGGCGGCAAGGCCAGCGATTATGTTGCGTGGGCCAAAGAGGTGGCAGGGGTCACCCGCGCATGGGTCTATCCGCGTGAGATGGGTATCGGCACCGTCACGGTTCGTTTTGTGGTTGACGACGATCCGGCCGGGCCGTTCCCAGATGCTGCCAAGGTGGCCGAAGTGCTTGCTCATATCGATGCGGTATGCCCCGAGCCGCTGACCGATGGCTACGGCCTCTACGTGGTTGCCCCGATCGAAGAGCCGCTGGATATCACTATCACAGGACTCAACCCTTCAACACAGGCGGTCAAGGATGCCATTGCTGCCGAGCTGGCCGATCTGCTATACCGAGAAGCCGAGCCTGCAGGCAATGCCAGCATCGACGGCGAGATCGTCGCCATCGGCGGTGTCATCCGTTCTCATCTGAACGAAGCGATCAGTATCGCTACAGGAGAGTACGATCACGAGCTGACCATACCGGCGGCGAATGTTACACACACCACAGGCAAGATGGCCTCTCTGGGTACGATCAGCTATGCCTGATAAAGCGGCAAACCTTTTACAGCTTCAGGCGCTGCTGCCGCCCGGCGCTGCATGGCCGCGTGATCCGGATGCCGAGCTTACAAAATTGCTTGATCCGCCTGCCACCGAGCTGGCCCGAATCGACGCCTTTCGCGAAGAGCTAAGAAGAGAGCTCGACCCGAGAACCACGACCGAGCTGCTGTCCGACTGGGAGGCAACATGCGAATTGCCTTCAGCAGGAACGCTGGCGGAGAGGCGTGATGCCGTATTTGCAAAGGTGACCGAGCGAGGCGGCCAGTCGCGCCCCTACTTCATCAACCTGGCTGCGAAGCTCGGGTTCACCATCACCATCACCAATTTCGCCCCTCACGACGACAATGCCAACGATGCCGCACCGCTCTACGGCACCGACTGGCGCTTCGCTTTTCAGATCAATGCCCCGGCGACGACGATACGTGAATGGACAGATATCTCCGGCGACGACGAGCCGCTTCGCACATGGGGAAATCAGGCGCTGGAAGATGCCATCAACGAAGATAAACCGGCGCACACCGTGGCGCTGTTCACTTACGGATAAGGAGGATAAAAGCATATGGAAAGGTATAACAAATCAGGGGGTGCTGGAAATGCTCCAACGCCCGACGCAGGGGCGGATAACCTCTTCCCGACCGGAGGCGATGCCACTCAAGGCATCGAGGCATCCACACCGGGCCCATATTGGAGATACATGATCACCGAGGAGCTGCGCGCCGTGATTGTCGCCGCCGGTATCACACCGGATCATACCAGTGTGGTGCAGCTATTGGCGGCCCTGCAGAAGCTGGATGTCGTTGGAGATGTGTCCATCAAGTCGCTCTCCGCTAACGGCTATTACAAGCTGCCGGGGGGGCTGATCATTCAGTGGAGAGAGGGAAGCCTTACATCTCCGCCGGGTAATGTGCCTGTGACATGGCCTGTAGCATTCCCGAATGCAGTACTACTGGCCTTCGCCGCCGATAAAACCTCCGGCTCGGATCTTGCCCGCGCATTCACGTGGCGCTCGGATCTCGGTTCTCTGTCGCAGAGCTATTTTGGCTCAGATGCTACAAGCGGAACCGGCGTTTTTTCCGCGATCGCCATCGGATATTAAGGAGATTCAAACAATGAAAAAATCGACAATTGATAACCATGGACTGCCAACAGGGTTTTACGATGACGGTATTCATGGAAAGGCTATTCCAAAGGAGGCCATCGAGATTTCTGTCAAACACTGGCAGGCGCATATCTCCGGCGACCTTCGCCGCTGGAACGGATCAGCATGGGAGCCATACACGCCACCATTCGATCCTGCCGCCGCCGCCGCTGCTCAGAAGCAGGCCATCAATGACGCATGCCGCACCGCAATCGTCGGCGGATTCGAATCGTCAGCCCTCGGTTCACCGCGCATCTACGACTCCGAGCTCGAGGATCAGATAAACCTGATCGGCGCCGCCGGCGCCGGCATCGATATGGACTACAGCTGCACCGATCCGGCGACCGGCATCAAGGTGTCCGAATTGCACACATCTGCACAGATTCAACAGGTCTATGCCGATGGCGTGATATTCAAGGCCGGCCACCTAAACAGCGCCAGAGCGCTGAAGGAACAGCTCGATGCGCTGGCGGCAGAAACGCCGACAGCGACGCGCACGATCGATCAGATCAAAGCCGATATAGAGGCGGTTGTCTGGGGCTGATTGCCCGGCTATAATGGTGACTCATAATTGGGTGCGGCTGATGCCGCGCCCGCCTTTCCAAGACGACTGCAGAGATGCAGTCACCGAGGCCCTGACTTTCCCAATTATCGGTCAGGGCCTCTTTTTGTTCAGCTCGATCTCCATCGCTTTGTCGTAGCGCAGTAGAAGCTCGATCAGCGGGCGCATCCGTTTGCGCACGGCCTTCATATTCTCGCGGCTGATCTCGCCGTTGCTGACGGAGTGGATCAGCTCCTTGATCAAATCGCTGTGCCCCGTCTCGGCGGAGGTGGCCAGATCGCAAACCCCCTGCACCGAAACATGCTCGGTGCCGTCATCGTCAATCGAAATGTCGATGGAGTGCCTGGTCACCGCGATGCGGTTGAGGTCGCGATCAAGCTGATCGGCAAGGATGGTGCACTGGGTAATGCGCGAGATGATGGCCGCCTCATCAGCCGAGAACTTGGCGCCATCCTCCTGATATCGCTTCTTCTTCAGCGCCCGATCGGAGATGTTGAGCGCTTCGCATATATCATTGAGATCACCGCCGCGCTTGAGGTAACAGGCAATGCATTGGGCGGCGGCTTCATTGCCTTGCGACTTGACCTTCGTCATGGCGAACTCCTTTCGCCCTTCCCGGTTCAATGCATAAAAGTATAGCAAAAACAATACCACAAAAAGGGGTCGCATGTTTATGCGGGGACACTTCGCAACGAGTGTCCCCCTGCAACGGTGGTTTCTGAACTGCTAGAGTTCACGGTTCACTTTGCAAGGCTGAGGGGCCGAAGGGGAAATGTCGTGAAACAGACTATGAAAGCCGAGATGGAGTCCATTTTGGAGCAGCTCATCGAATCTGAGATGGAGAGGAGTAGCTGCGATCGAAAGCGCGCCGTGGCGCAAGGTGACCTTACTGCCTATTCGGTCGCCAGGGCGCGCGAGTGCAGGATTCGTGCACTTGGGCGCCTTTCTGCAGTTGGCTGGAATCATGCGCAAAACGGGTGATATCTGACTTTCTGGCACGATCCTTGCAATTACGGAAAATGCAATCGAGTTGCACATTTCGCAACAAAGTGTGCTATAGTTCGTTCTGTACGGAAGAGGAGGCTTGCTCAAGTGGGTTGGGTTTGCCGCCGATAAATGAAGTAACAGTGTTGAAAAGCAAAAAAAGAGGATAACAATCATGGGCGTCAGATCGACAGTATTTGGCGGCGTAACACTGACAGGAGAGGATGCGGACAAGTTCATCAAGCAGGTGCGCCACGGCCGGGTGAAACCGGCAGCAGTCACTGCTCTGGCCAAAGGCCGGAAGATGACAAAAGAGATGGATCGGAAGGGTTACGTCACAATCAAGAAGAAGAAAGCGGCATAGGGCAACCGTTTGACCTGCCCTGAACAACTACAGATAAGACCTATCAAACCCGGTGACCGAGTCGCCGGGTTTTCTTTAGGTGACCCGTCGAAGATCGCGCTCAAGACCTTCCTCCAGAAGCATGCGCTGCGCTTCCACGAAGAGAATATCGCCACCACCTACGTGCTGGTGTCGAGCAGCGCCGAAGACCGGAACGTGTATGGATACATCACACTGGTATCGAGCGAGATCCGGACTGATGGTGAATCACAACTCACCGACATCGAGCAGGCAGACTGCTACGACTCCCTGCCCGGCGTCAAGATCGCCCGCCTGGCCATTCATAAGGATTGCCAGGGAAACGGGTATGGCGGCGAGCTGGTCTCGTTCGCTGTCGCAATGATTGCAGGGAAGATCATGCCCTATGTCGGCTGCCGCTTCGTCATCGTCGATTCAAAACCGGATGCGGTGGGCAAGTATGCCGAGTGGGGCTTCACCATGCTGAACACGGAGAGCAACCGCACCAGCGATCATCCCCTACTCTATATCGACCTCTACAGACTGTTTCAGTCCGAATAGACCCTCTACCTCACTCTTCGGTTGCCAGCCACTGGCGCACCTTCTCAATCACCGGTGGTATCCGGTCGCACGTCCTGGCCGCATCGTCACTACAGTAGACACAGGTAAAGGCATCCTCAGCAGCTGGCACGAGTTGAGCTCTGTAGGCCATATCATTGAGCTGCATGGCCTGCTGCCTCAACGGCTTGGCAGCTGCCCTCAACGGCCTGCTCTCCCGAGCACACGCCATCAGCTGATTGTCATCATTCAGATTGTAGGCACCGTGCATCTCTGCCCCAGCCTTATGCAGCCGCTCTATTTCGCTGGTGATCCGCTCTACTTCGTTCTGCTGCGCATCGACAGCTTCGGACATCGGCACGCCCACCATCAGCACGGCACACATGAATACAATTCTTTTCATCTTCCCCTCCGATGGGCATGACGCCCGAGTGCCGCGAGCGCATGGATGCGCTGGAGCGGCCTTTCTTCGTTTTTTCAGACCGCCTTCCTGATCGGCTCCTGCACGATATTAGCCCGCGACTGTTTGAAGTCGATCACCATCTTATCGATCCACGCTTGCCGCTCGGACTCACTGAACTTGAGCTTGTCGGGCAGCAGTGCCTCCCTTCTGGCCAATGTCTCTTCAGCCAGCTTGCGGATCTGTGCATCCTCATCACCAGCACTCAGGAGCTCTGCAATCGCCGCCAGTCGCTTTTCATCCACACCCCCTGCTGCTGACATGCGGAGGATCGTTGCCGCGAGATCACGAGCCTCCTGCGTGGCTCCGGCATAGATCGCACCGGCTGGTCCTGCCTGATAGAGATCCCTGATCGCATTCAGATCCTCTTCGAGCTGCTCTAGCAGAGCCGGATTCCAATCCACCTCTCGGTCGTCACCGTGCTCATCGCCATAGGTACGTACTTCGTCGATGTAGTCATCGGCATTGGAGACCAGTCCGCGGATCGACTGCAGGATGTCATCCAGCTCCACTGCCGGCATCGGAGCGGTCACCGCGTTCGCCATGGCATCTGAAATGTCGACAGGATGCTTCGGACCCTGCCCTGTTATCAACCACAGCAGGGAATATCCGTAGTGGTTGCAGATATCCGCCATGGATGACTGAGATATTCTTCCCGTTTTCATCCACCCGGACGCAGCCTGTTTTGATGTGTCGGCAACAGCACCAAAAGACTCGAGTGTATCACCAGAATGCTTATATATTTCTTTGAGCCTTTCAGCTACTGCGCTCTTTGATGCGTCAACCATTTGCTGCACTTTACCCCCTTTAATTTACCGTGTCGTCAATCGGTGCTTGACAGTGTGGTAAAGTCTTGCTTTACTTCGGTGCATGGATACGAAAAAAGCAATCGAATACGCCGGCGGGCCCTCTGCCGTTGCCGATGCGATCAGTCGCCGTATTAAGACAATTTCCAAGCAGGCGGTTATGGCATGGTCTGACAAAAACAGCATGCCTGGAAGCGAGTTCACCGGCAAAACCACCTATGCTCAGGTGATTGCCGATCTCGCTGTCGCCAGGGGTTATGATATTACCCCTTTGATGATCTGCCCTGGTGCAGGTCAGTACATGCAGCAGCCCGAAGGGAAAGCAGCATGAGCATCCAACAGAACAAGGGCGCGCCTCTCCCCTCGACTCCCCTCCGTCGCGCCCGCGGCCCCGTAATTCCCTTCCGGGGCCGCACCCCTCTACGGCATGAGCCTCCTCTAGGTGTTGCCGTGCGGGGCGGGTCCACCGCCATGCCCGCCCCGATCCTTTTTTCCACAGCAGGAAAAAGCCGGACGGGGGAGCGACCACGCACCCCGTCCACCCTGCGGGTAGGTCGCCATGATTAAACACGCCATCGCCACGCATGTCGGTATCGATGAGTGCATCAACAAAGCCAAGTCCGCCATCCGGCACTACAGCACCGTGATGCGCCTGAGTCGCAAACGACATCCACAGAAGTATATGGAGGCGCGCCGATCGAAGCGTCTGGCCGAGCATAACCTGCAGGCCTGGGAACAGATGAAGCAGCAGCATCCATCGGCTGCCTGAGATAGAGAAAGCATAAACCACCCCAGGATATTGCACGCCGCATCGCGGCTCATTCCACGGTGAACATGCACGGTAATTACAAGGAGAGATCACCATGCCAAACCCTAAATGCCCGAAAAGCTGGACCATCAATGCCAAGCGGGTGATGTATGCACTGCGTGATGCAGTGAAGCACACCCCTGGCGGATCTCGCTTCTCAACCAAGGGGCAGGAGATCCAGCCTATGGGGATCGAGTACGCTGCCGAGGTGACCGGCCGCACCCGTACCTATATGGACACGGCGATCAACCCCGAGGATGACGGACACCGGCTGCAGCTCGAGGATTTTCTCCTGCTCCTCCAATCCGGCCAGCTGGACCTCTCCGTTCTCGATGAGATGGAGCGCCTGGTGAACCGGGTCGCCTTCCCGCTTCCGGATTCCCATACGCATCAGGATCTGGCTGCTGAGCTGATGGGTCTCGGCAAAGAGTTCGGCGATGTGTTCAACTCCCTGTCCGAGGCGATGAAGCGCGACTCGGACCGTGGCGAAGAGATCAGCATGCGGGAGTTCACCACTTTCAGCCGAGAGGTCGACGAACTGATTGCCAAGGCATGCGAATTGCGCGAAGAGGTTCGCGCCCGGGTGAAGTCATGAGCTCATCCGACAGATCCGTTCGTCGCGCCATGCAGCGCAAGGCCAGAAAGGAAGCGATTAGAGAGCGCCGCCGTCTTCAGAAGGCACTCCACAGTATTCTGAGCCTGTTTCATCGGCTACCGCTTCGTGGTCGCTGGAGCATCTTTCTGGAAATCACCTTCAAGATGCGTCCAGACGAAGAGCATCTCGATACGGATGTCGGTAAGGCGATGGACACCCTCTGCACATCACCGCTCCAGACAAGATTGCCGATCGCCTGGCGTATCCTTGATCAGTCGATCCGCGTGGATCAATCACCTATGAACATCATCAGAGACATCCGCCGCTGGTGGAACAATCGACGGATCCGCAAGATGCTCAGCGAGGCCTCCCGTGGCTGAGGTGGACACCGCCGCCATGCGCAAACCCGAGCAGTGGCAGATCCGTGCCTCGCATCCGGGCAGCGATATCGACAGCAACAAGCTGGCGCGAAACTTCTGCCTCATCTTCGGCGAAGAGCTTGCACGCCGCCTGGAAGCGAAGGGCAAGGCTCGCTTGCCAGACAGGATGACCACTCAGATGGAGGGCTCCCATGGTTGAGCGCCCTCACACCATGCTCACCACCGGCAAGATCCCTGCCCCCTGGCACCGGGAGGGCAAGATCTGGCTCGATATGGTTCCCGGCGCCGAGGTGGAACTGCCCGGCATCGCATTCGCATGCCGCATGGATCGCCGCGACAACGCCTTCCACCTTGCGCTGAAGTATCAGCTTGAAGGCGCGGCACAGGAGTTCTCGGCCGAGCTCGGTGCATCACTGAACCTGACACCGATCGCCGGATTCCACTGCATCGTGATCCCCCGTGCGATCCGCCCGTGCGATGAGAAGAGACCTGCCGCGGTGCAGCTGGAGATCGCCACCATCCGACAGGAGAAGAAGCAGTGCGCCTGATCGCTTCCATCATCAGATTCCTGAAGCGCCTGCGCTGCCTCGCCGGTCATTCGTGGGATAACGTCGCCTACCGCTGCCGGGCATGCACCCGTTGCCCGCGTGTGCAGCGCTACGTGCACGGCAAAGGCTGGGAGAACTTCCCATGAGTTCGGCTTCATGGAATCCGTCCACATGGTTCCCGATCCCGGCCAGAAAGGCCGGTGACTGCGAGACCTGCGGACGCTACTGGTCCATACGTGCCGGCGGCATCGATCATGCAGGACTCTGCCCGCAGTGCCGGGTCAAGTTCACATCCCGTTCTCCGGAGCCTGCGGTATGAGCGCCGGAACCTTCGAGCGCTACCTGACCGAGGCCGAGGAGCGGAAGCTCTTCGCCGCGGTGAAATCCCGATCGGGGATCCTCGCCGAGCGGGACCATGCCTGGATGCGCCTGCTGCGTGCCACGGCGATGCGTGTCGGCGCTCTCTCCAAACTCACCTGTGGACATGCCCGTGAAGCGCTGCGCTCCGGATATCTGGAGCTGGAGCCTGCCATCCAGAAACGGAAGGTGGGTCACCGGATCCTCGTCACCAAAAAGTGCCGGAAGGCGCTGCAGGATCTTCTCCGCATCCGGCGTGAGCTCGGTCATCCGGAGACGCCGGATGCCCCGCTGATCATGAGCCGCAACCACAAGGGCATGAGCGTGCGCTCTTTTCAGGCACGCATGCAGATGTGGCGCGAAGCTGCAGGGCTGGATGTAGCCGCTTCGCCTCACTGGTGGCGCCATACCGTGGCCAAGCGGCTGATGAAGCAGTCCACTGCCGCCGATCCGCGCGGCGTGGTGCAGGGCGTGCTCGGCCATAAGAACCCGAACTCGACCGCTGTCTATACCCGTCCCGACCGGGATGACATCGATGATGCCATGCAGGAGGTGTGCTGATGAAGATTTACGGCTACGACGACTTAGGGCCTATGCGTGGTGAGATGATTGCCGCGCATGTGACGTCATCACAGCTCGACTTTGGCTTGGAGTCGGTTGCCCACGAATTGGGATGGGAGAAGGCATTCACATCTTTCGCCGAAGCTAAAAAAGAGCTTATGAAAGCCATGAAGGCTGACGATGCCGATGATGATCTGGTTCGGACGGCTCGTGATTACAGAGCGTCCGATATTCCTGTTGTGGAGGACTGCCGATGAGCCACAAAGTATTAACCAAGAAAATCCACGAGAACGGCCTGCTGATGGAGGACATCATTCTCCTCGGTGCATCTATCTTCGCCGGTGGTGTTTGCAGCCAGGTATTCAGCTCGCTTTGCGATATGTATCCGATCTCTCAGATCGTGGGTGCCTTGGACGATTTGCCAGAGCATGAAGCCGACGAAATGGACGCCAACGATCTTGCCGAATGGATCAGCGATCACTGCTTCGACGGCTACCTCTGCCTGATCCAGATACCGACCGAAGTTCAGGGTGAATGGACTGATCACTTCTTCTATGGAGACAGCATCGAGGCATGCGTCGACCAGGCGATCGGAGAGAAGGCGCTGGAGGCACCTTTCTGATGCGGTTCCAGTATTTCGACCGGCTAGAGAAGAAATGGAAGCCGTACCTCGACACTCCGACGGTGATCGATAACGCCGAGCTACCGGAGAAGATCCGCGATATCGTCGGAGATGAGGTGCTGATCGCTCACCTTGATATCAATGTACCGAAAAGCAACTGGATCACCGTCTCTCATGCACGCACAGGAACCATCGTCGGATGCAACCCTGATGAACGAGGGGCCATCGATTATGCATGCCACAACATCTTCAATCTTGCCAAGACCCGTGAAGGACTGCTCAAGGCGATCGGCGAGACCACGGAGCTGCTGCGCAGAGAGTTCGACACCGAACCAATGGGGATCGTCGAATGAGTTCCGATCGCAAGATATACAAGGCGCTGGTCGTGCTGAATCTCGGCCGCACATCGCGCCAGCTGCGCATGGCCGCACTCGAGCTGCCTCCGGAAGCTGCACCGCTGCTCTTCGCCGCAGCTGATCTGGTCGGCAAGGCCGCCGATATCGCCACCCCTGATGCCATCGAGGCACTGAGTCAGCAGCTACGGCTTCCCGCCATACACCAAGAGGAGACGATCCATGCGCCCCAACACCATTGAGTGGAAATCGGGCGATATCGTCATCCATGCACGTGATGCCAAAGAGCACCGCATGCTGCGCAAGGTGAAGGCTGTGCGCGGTGACCAGGTCTATACCGAGTGGGCCTTCCCGGAAGAGCTGCAGTTCGCATGGGCGAACCGGAAGCTATGGCCATGCCCGATGAAGGATCTGCACGATCCGAAGCGCTACGGCATCTCGAAGAGGAAGGCGGCATGAACGACTCTGTCAATCATCCAAGGCACTACACCAGCCACCCATCCGGAATCGAATGCATCCAGGTGACTGAGCACATGGGC
Organism: Mariprofundaceae bacterium; assembly: GCA_050304695.1. GTDB lineage: Bacteria > Pseudomonadota > Zetaproteobacteria > Mariprofundales > Mariprofundaceae > WSZY01. The sequence continues at coordinate 336,283 of JBNLEB010000009.1, read as the reverse complement.
TTCAATCTCGGCAACGCCATGAAGTATGTCTGGCGCGCCGATCTGAAAGGCAATGCGATCGAAGATCTCGAAAAAGCGGCCTGGTACATCCAGCGCGAGATCGAACGACGGAAGGGTGCGAAGTGAGCACTGCAGCAGTGGTTGTCGACAGGTGGAAGCTGCCAGTGTTCAAGCGCCGGCTTGATGATGCCGGCTTTATCTATACCGAGTGCCCTGGACCTACGGGAAGCACGGCCGTGCTGAAGGTTCAGTTTAAGCAGATGGATATACTCACCCCGGTCATCGTCGGAGCGAACATAGAGTGCGATCAGTGCACGAGCAGGAGGGTGCATTGAGTAACCTTTTCGACGACCAACCGAACATCCTCGTCCGGACCAGTGTCGACGATGCGAAGATATCGATCCGCAACTGCAGATCGATCGACACGCTGACGGCATCTCTCGTCTACGAGCGTGAGCACATGAAGCGCAAATCGCTGATCAACTACATCTCTTCCCGCATCCGCAAGCTGCAGAAAGAGCAAGGCATCGAAGCATGATGAGTGCATCTCGAAGCCATCAACCCCATACCGATCGCGCGGGGTCGGTAAATACTAAACCTACTGAAACGTTCGAAACTGTTAGCCGGGCCGCGCCCCGGCACCCCAGTTCATAGGGAGGGATTATGACTCTGTTCTACATTCTCGCAGCGATATTCATGGTGTTGCTGCTCAACTATATCGTCCGCACCTCTATTGCCATGTGGTGCAACAGAAAGACCTTGAGTGGCGATGACAGTGCCGAGATCCGCCGCATGATCGATGAGGGGCGCGGATAATGGGGGCCCTGTTCAACGACCGAACTGAACGCGCCAGAAAAGAGACTGAGAAGCAGCTCTCACGTGAAGCGCTGATGCTCGATATCGCCATCATCCTGCTGCTTCTCTGTGCCCTGGCCGTGAGGCTCTTCGCATGAGTGCGGTGAGCATGAAAAAAATAGCCGTGATCGTGGATCCGAAAGGTACGGTCCGCGAGACCGGATTCCCGACCGAGGAGGCAGCGCGGATCCGCTGCGATGAGAAGAACGAACACCTGCGTAGCCGGATCCCTGAGGTTGTCGGTGTTTACTGGCGCGTGCAGCTGATCGATGAGGTGCAGACATGAGCCGCTACGCAGCCGACACCTCCGTCTCTGCAGAGAGATCCCGTGCCGAGATCGAAAAGACCCTGGGGCGTTACGGCGCCACCAGTTTCATGTATGGATGGGACGCCGAACGTGGCGCCGTGATTGTCTTCGAGCTCGAAGGCAGGCGCATCCGCTTCCTGCTGCCGATGCCCGATCGCAACGATAAACGATTCACCGAAACGCCGACCGGCAAGGTGCGCAGCCCGCAGCAGGCCGAGAAGGAGTGGGAGCAGGCACAGCGCCAGGCATGGCGCGCGCTGAACCTGGTTGTGAAGGCGAAGCTCGAGGCCGTGGAGAGCGGCATCACTACATTCGAGGACGAGTTCCTTGCCCACATCATGCTGCCGGACGGCTCGACCGTCGGTCAGATGATGGCGCCACAACTCGCCCTGACTTACGAGTCCGGAGCCATGCCGAAAGGCCTGCCCGGCCTGACATTCGATGGAGGCAAATGATGGCAGTCTACGTTGACGAATCCCGCTGGCCATTCGGTCGGATGATCATGTGCCACATGTATGCCGATACTCCGGAAGAGCTGCATCAGATGGCTGATGCAATCGGCATCCGCCGCCGTTGGTTCCAGCGTCGACGTGGCTTCCCACACTATGACATCTGCAAAGCGAAAAGAGCTGCAGCCGTTCGGCTTGGAGCTATCGAGCACACAAATCGACAACTCTTTAACTGGTCAAAAGAACACAAGGCTCATCTGAGCAATGAGGAGGTGTGGTGCCATGTCTGAGTGCTACCTCTGCGGATCAACCGAGGAGTGCCGACCATACGGCGAGAACGCCCAGATGATCTGCCACCCGTGCATGACATCGTCTCCGGAGAGAGAGGCAGAAGCGCATCGTCAATTCGAGGCACAAATGAACGGTTGCGGTTCTGTGGCCATCATCGGTACCGAGGCCGGACCAACACCACCAAAGGAGAAGTTTAATGGCTAATACACAAATCAGTTATGATGAGATCAGGATCGATGTCCGAGATCCGGAGTTGACCCATGTCTATGTGGCAGTGACGAACCAGAGCAACGACGGATTTCCCGTCGGTGGATGGTATCACAAGGTTTTCCCTGCCCGCATGAGTGTCCTCGACATCATTCAGGCATGGGCCAACGGTGATGAAGATCCGATCATGTGGGCAAAGCAGGCCCCTCATGGCTGACAACGCCGATATCGCCACCACATACCAGGAGAACATGATCAGCGACGGCATCGCCGCTGCACGCAGGTCGCTTTCAGCTGACGTGGAGCAGCTGACCGATGATGCCGGCAACGTGATCTGCATGCAGTGCGAAGAGCAGCTCCCTGCCAGAAGGCTCGAGCTTTTCCCGAACTCGACGCTCTGCGTGACCTGCAAAGAGGAGTCGGAACGTGGCTGAGCAGATCCGCATCTACAACGTCAATCGCATGCCGCCTGAGGTGAGGCAGAAGGCGTGGTTCGCTATCAAGCGGGACCACCCTGCCCTGGCCGAGTTCATGCGGTCGGACGCATACCGGCGGCTGCACCAGGTAATTGGTGCCGAGGTGATTGTCCGGATCAACCGTAGCGGGCGGATCATCCCGCTGAGGGGAAAGAAGAAAACATAAGAGGGGAGTCTTTGTGGCATCCATTGAGCAACTGAAAGAGAGAATTGATCTGCACGAGCTGGCTGAGTGGCTCGGCATGGTGCGTCCGGGTGGGCGCGGGAACTATCTGGCCGGCTGGCGCAACGAGAAGAAACCGAGTGTCTCGATCTTCGACAACGGCCGTGCCTGGAAGGATCACACCGAAGACAAGGGCGGAAGCTGTGTCGACCTGGTGATGGCGGTGAAGAGCTGCGACATCGCCACGGCAGTGAAGATCCTGCACGAGTTCACCGGACTGCCGATGGATGAGCCGGAGAGGAAGCAGGAGCGACGCGAAAAGGGTCTGGTCGATTACATTGCCGATGCCGTGCTCGGATTCACACCGGCGATCACGGCCGGTGAGGTGCGCGAACGAGCCATGGAATACCTCACCGGGCGCAAGATCGAGGCACGTGCCATCGAGGCGGCACTGAAGGCGAAAACGCTCGGCTTCAACGTATGGACCAGCCCGAAGAAGCCGGCCGGAGAGTTCGGCCACGGCGGCCCCGGTGTTTCGTTCGTGGTGCGCACCCTCAACCCCGGCCACGTGGCTGCCGTGGAGACCCGCTACCTCGAGCCGCAACTCAACGGCGATGTGAAGATGCAGTGTCAGGGAGACAAGGGCGGCAGGATCTGGACCAGCGACTACCGCAAACTCAAAAGCGCCCACACCATCTTTATCGTCGAGAGCCCGATCAACGCCCTCTCGATCGACAGCTGCAGCATGCGTGCCGGCACCGTGGCCGTGGCCACGCTCTCCAAGGCGAACATCCGCAGCACCGACTGGCACTTCCTGCACGGCAAGAAGGTGGTCATCGCCATGGATAACGACCGCGATGAGACCAAGCTCTCCAGCGACGGTTTCCTGCCCGGCCCCTCGGCCGCGTGGGAGCTCTACGAGATCCTGACGGCGCACAATATCGCTGCCCATATCGTCGATCAGCTGGATTGGGAGCACAACGATGTGAACGACATGCTGCAGGCGCACGGCACGGCAGACCTGAGAGGGTTCCTGGAAAAGACCGAGCCGTGGATCGTGCCGGGGCTGTGGGGCGACAATAACATCCGCCGCCCCGGCAAGGCGCGCCTCTATCTGCCGCTGCATGACTGGTCGCAGTATTTCCGCTTTCGTGCCCGTGAAGACTTCACGCTGTTTGTCCGCAAGATCGAGAAGGATGAGGAGGGCAACGAGAAGAAGGATATCACCGATCTCTGCGGCTTCCGCATCGCATCGATCACCCGTGTGACCGTGGCCGGTGCTGCATCGGTGATGAGTGGTGATGAGGATAATCAGCCGACCACCCTCTTCTCGGTATCGGTGCAGGTGGCCAGGCACGGCAACCGGTTGATCCGGCGCGTCTTCGACGATGAGCGGCTGCACAATGTCGACCAGTGGAAGAAGTTCGGCCCTGTGTTCAACGTAGCCGGATTCTCGAGAATGGTGAACATCATGGAGCGCTCGGCGCACCTGGGCGAAAGAAGAGCTGCCAATTTCGTCGGCCTCTGCTGGCGCGACGGCAAGGCGATCGTGAATGAAGGCCAGGACTGCTACTTCACCGAGCCGGACAAGCAGTGCCCCTACCACAACCTGATCTTCCCTTCCGGACCTTCCCACAATGCACGTACCGTGATCGAGGCCTATCAGAAGACCTTCGGCAACAATGCTGCCGCCCTGCTGCTGGTATGGGCCCTTGGCGGGCATCTGAAGGCGTTCCTCGGCTTCTGGCCACACCTGATGATGCAGGCGGATAAGGGCAGCGGTAAATCGACACTGATCAAGCGCCTTGAAAGATCGATCGGCATGACGATGTTCTCCGGACAATCGCTGCAGACCGAGTTTCGGCTGCTGACATCGATATCGTCCACCTCGCATCCGGTCGGATGGGAGGAGATATCGGCACGCCGGCAGGATGTGATCGACAAGGCCGTCTCGATGCTGCAGGAGAGCTACCAGTACACGGTGACCCGCCGCGGCTCGGACATGACCGAGTTCATGCTCGCTGCACCGGTGCTGCTGGCCGGTGAGGATGTACCGGTGAAATCGCTGACCGGTAAGCTGGTGCGTGTGGAGCTCTCGGAGAAGGGAGCCATGCTGCCGGATGAGCTGCCGGTGTTCCCGGTGCGCCAGTGGCTCGAGTATCTCGCCGGCATCCGGGCACACGAGATCCGCGACACCTTCCGCAAAGCCCAGGAGTGGACGCTGGATAAATGCAGTGCCGATCGGCGCGACTCCGGCGCCAGCCGCATGGTGACCAACTATGCCGCCCTGCTCACAGCCTGGCGGCTGCTGGCCGACTTCGCCGGCATCGATGCCAACCAGGGGAAGATGGGTCACGACCTGCTGGCCAACATGAACAACCACGTGCTGGAGACGGCTCAGGATCGCGAGCCGTGGGTCTGGATCGTCGAGACGCTGCTCTCGGAGATTGCCGGCAACCATTTCCGCCATCCCTACGACTGGGACAGGCGCACCGCCGAAGATGGATCACAGCACGAGTGCCTCTGCATCCGGATCTCGCACATCATGGACCACATCAGCAGCGAGATGCGCCTGCGCGACAAGTGGAACGCACTGCCGGTGAAATCGCCAAGGGCACTCAACCGCCAGATGAAGGCTGCCGGCGTGATCGTCGATGAGCGTGTCGACCTGACCATCGGTGGGCGGCGCTGCTGCCACATGGCCGGGATCTCGCTCGAGAAGCTGACCGAGTTCGGCCTGCATGCCGATCGGCCGGAGCAGAAGGAGATGGATATCTGATGAGTGAGGAATCCTACAACCCTTTTGATGTGCAGGATGACCTGTGGGTCTTATACAAGACGCCAATGTCTCCAGACGTGAAGCTCTCTGCCAAGGCGAGAGATGATGCCATTCGACTGCAAAAGAAGATTCTTGAAGAAGGGTATATGGCCAGACGTGGGAAGGTTGGTATCAACAGAAATGGAGAACAGGTTGTGTGGTGCCCTCACTGTGGTTGCAACCCTGTTTGGTGGCAGTGTGCAGATGAGCTTTGCGGCTCATGCTTTATAGGTCGCTGATGTCATTAAACCGAATATATCACCCAAGAGCGCGCTTTGACCCGTTCCGGCTTGCCAAGGCATACGCCGATGTCATCCGTCGCGCTGGTGGCTATCCTGTGAGCTCGGAATCTTCCGGCATCGATGCCGATGCCACCACCCCGACATTCACCCCTCCGGAACTCTTTTAGCCATGACTCCCCGTACCCCTCAAAAATACCTTTCGGCCGATTTTTCGGCTGCGCCGCACCATGAAGGAAGGAGGGGCGGAACCGAGAACCCGCGCATCTGCCTGCTCTCATGCGTCAAGCTGCTGATTTCCGAGAGGTTTCTCTGGCGGGTTGCCCTCCAAACTGCGCGGGTTGCCCTCCAAACTGCGCGGGTTGAGTTTTCTTGCTTTTTCGCCTCTTTTCTCTCTTTTTCCTTATTTTTTAAAGAAATACAAAGAAAGAAAGAAGAAGAGAGGGTGCGCGGGTTTATAAGAAAAGCTTATGTAAAGTGCGCGGGTTCCGACCTGCTGCGCAGGTTTTTCCGCGCAGTTTCGCGCAGAGAGAAATCTTTTATTTTCAACGATTATCAGGTGTATGGATGGCGATGCGCGGGTGCGCGGGTTGTTCTGCCCCTGCCCTCCTGGAGTTGCTATGCGTGATCTGATTGATGACTACCTCATCCACAAGGAATCATCCGAAGGGAGAAGCGCGTCCACGGTGGATAAATACCGTGGATATCTGCATATGCTGCAAGCCTGGATTGATGGCCCGATCGAGAAAGCAACAGCAGAGCAGCTACTCACCTTCACCGGTGCATATGCGCACAAAGAGCTGCAGCTGACGCCCACGGCCAGGCGGCCGCTGGTGGCGGCGGTGCGTGGCTTCTTCGGATGGTTGGAAGAGCGGGAGATTGTGAAGAGATCGCCGGCTGCATCGATACCCTATCCGAAGAGTGGACGAAAGCTGCCAACAGCCATGCAGCTAGGGAGTGCTGAGAAGCTGCTGATGCAGCCGGACCTGGGCACGTTCATCGGCGTGCGTGATGCGGCGATCCTGTCGATACTGATCGGATGCGGGCCACGTATATCAGGCGTGGCCGGGCTGAATGAGAGCCATCTCATCTGGACTCAGACGCAGGGAGAGATCGAGCTGGCCATCATCTTCGAAGAGAAGGGACAGCGACAAAGGATGGTGCCGGCGCATCCGGATACGATGTGGATGGTGCGAGCTTACCTCGGGCACCCGGAGCTCGAGGGTATCGATCGATCATTGCCGGATGGTGATCGTGTGTTGTTTGTGTCGGTGGGTAACAAGCGCGTGCCGGCGCATGAGTATCACGGAGAAGCCAGGCGGATATCTGCGCGGTCCATCGATAACAAGATCAAACAGTATGGAGAGAAGGCAGGGATCCCCGCATCAGAGCTGCATGCCCATGCGCTGCGGCATCTGTTTGGCACCGAGTTGGCTGAGTCCGATATCGATGTGCTCGTGCGTCAGGCGTTGCTCGGACATGCGGATCCGAAGACGACGGAGATCTACACTCACCTGGCCATGAGGAAGATCATCAAGGCAAGCCGCCACGCCTCCCCTCTTTCGAAGATCCGGTCACCGGTCACCGGATTGTCCAAGATCATGAAGCAGGATAGCTGACGATGCCGATCCATGCGCGCATTCGCGTCCACAACCGCCGCTTAGAACTTACATTGGCTGAACCTGTGCACGGCGGTTGTTTGGGCTATAGCCGGTGTTCTAAGGCGGGGATGAGCAGCACCGGAACTCTCCCTTCAAACGGCCTAAAACAAACAGCCGCTTGGAACTATGAACTGCGCACTATGACAAAACACGCAGCTCAGGAAGACAGAACAGAAGCAGCAGCAAGGGGGTGAGTTGATGAGCAGAGAGCAAAGACGCAGTTCGATATCGGAAATGAAGGATAGAAGCACAGGCTCAGAGGGGGTGGGGGCTCGGCATAAGGATCACCACCACCCCACGAGGGGGGCACGGTACCAAGATGTCTACATAGAAAACAGAGCCGAAGGCTCAAAAAATCGCGCGCGCGACCCCCGTATCGATGAGCTTGCTTCCAGCGGTCTGTCATGGAAGTGGATCAGCATTGCTGAGGCCATTGGGTATGATGATTTTCTGATGATGTGGCAGCTGGTCAGCATCCTCTTCGCTGACGCCGATAGCAGTAAAACATCAACCATCAGGATATGGATGCCGACTTATGAAAAAATGAAACGGCTGCAGAGGGATAAGTTGATTAAAGAGCTTGCTGAAACGATGGATTGTGATGGGATCAACAAAGAGCTAAAAGCACTGGGCTTCGATACGTTAAGCCACAGGCAACTTTACCGCATCACCTCTGATTCAAACCTTTAGGCTGTCTCAATGAGAAAAACTGCAGTTTTTTACGGTCGAGTGTCCGACAAAAATCAGGTTGAGCAGGATGTTTCTATCCCTTCCCAAATCGAGAGAGGAAAAAAACAAGCTGAAGAATTGAACTGTGATCTTGTTCGAGTGTTCACAGACGAAGGTCGGACTGGCACAAACGACTCACGCCCTGAGTTTAAGGCAGCTATAGAATACTGCGAGCTTTATCGGCCTGATTATTTCATCGTGTGGTCTAGTTCTCGCTTTGCCAGAAACAGGTTTGATGCCGCGATATATAAACGCCGCTTGGAAAAGATAGGAACCAAACTGGTTTATATTGCCATGAATGTGGACCGAGACACTGACTCTGGGATGTTGCTTGATGGTTTTTTGGAAATCATGGATGAGCATCGGTCAAGAGAGATATCACGCGATACTAAGAGATCTATGATGTCGAATGCAGCAAAGGGATATTTCAACGGCGGTGTTCCACCTTTTGGGTTCGAGGTTATTCCAGCTGGTGATGGCTCTAACAGAAAGAGGTTGTCGCCACATGGTGTTGAGAGCGTCATTGTCAAAGACATCTTTTCGATGAGGGCTTCTGGAAACGGTAGTAGGATGATCGCTGAGCATTTAAATCAGCAAGGCATTCTCATGAGGGGTAGGAAGTGGACGTACAAGCAAGTGCTTCGCCTTCTCAAAAATGAGATTGTTATAGGAAAGATAATTTTCAACAGAAAGGACAGGAAGACAAATGCGCTACGCCCTCGGGAAGAGTGGATCATTGTTGATTCACATGAGCCCATAATCGAATCAAATATGTGGGAACAGGTTCAGAAGATGTTAGCAGCTGACGCTGCATCAGCCGTCGGATCCGCGCGTAGTAATTTCGTCTTCTCCGGAATGCTGCAGTGCGGACTCTGCGGGTCATACATGCAGATCGTATCTGCAAAAGGTAGGAGCCGACGATACAAGTACTATCTATGTGTTGATGCTCAGAACGGAAGAGGTTGTGGATGCCCCAGGATCCCGGCCGACAAAGCTGACGAAGCATTGCTTGAGTTTGTTTGTAAGAATCTATTCTCTCGAGAAAACGTGTTGCCTCTCATATCAGAACTCAAGGAGGTAAGCTCAACATGGTCTATTGAGCATGATACACGACGTGTAAAGCTGCAAAAAGACCTGGAGGATGTGGAAAGAAGAAACAAGAATCTATTCGGCATTCTTGAGCTGCATGGCGTGGATGCTCCGAACCTTGCGGATCTAACCAGACGCATCCGCACCAACAATGAAACTACGAAAGCCATCGAGACAAAGCTCGCCGCCCTCGCCGCTGAGGTGCCTCCTGGTATTCACATAACAGAGGATGATGTCGATGACGTAGTGGACACCCTTCGTTCTATGGTTATGGAAATAGAAAACCCGAAGATGCTCAGAGCATTCCTCGGGCCTATTATCCAATCTATCTCGGTTAAGAATGACGGTGTGGTTGAGATAACCTATAAGCCGTCAGCTCTACTATCGAACCATCGAACGGTTCACAGTAGGGTTAAATGGCTCCCCGAGCAGGACTCGAACCTGCGACATATGGATTAACAGTCCACCGTTCTACCGACTGAACTATCGGGGAATAAGGCGGCGAACGGTACGAACCAAGATATGCCCTGTCAACATGGGAGTGACCTGACCGGAAACCCGTGTTAAATTTTGCTTGCCATCTGGTAAAGGATGACCGCAATATACGTGATATTTGATAGTTACGTGCTTTTGATGCTATAGTGCATGAACTTTGGAGGGCAATCTAGTTGAATAACAGTGCTTTTTGGAAATCAGACTGGTTCGTTGGACTCGCAATAACACTGTTATTCTGCACTGCCTACCTCATTGGCTTCGGCCCGACCCAATCTCTCGAATACAAGGCTTACGATCTCGGCGTTGGTGCCAGCGTTACACCTGCGGATAATCGCATTGTTATTCTCGACATTGATGACGACTCAATTGAACGGATCGGTCGCTGGCCATGGCCACGTTCTGTCATCGCCGATGCTATCACCAAACTTTCCCAGGCCGGCGCACGCGTGGTCGATGTGGATATCTTCTACAGCGAAAAGCAGCAGACGCCTAAAGGAGCACAGACCCACATCCAGCTGGCGAAGATTCTCAAGGCACAAGGTAAAACCGAAGAGGCTGAAAAGATTCTTGCAGAAGCACGCGAAATGGATGAAGACCTCCGTCTGATCAATGCCACCAAAAACAGCGGTAATGTTTTCATGCCTATGTTCTTCGATGTCGGTAAGGCACTGGGTAATCCCGATGCTCCGCTACCCGATTATGTCAGTCGCATGGTTATCCGTAATGTGGCCGAAGTGGCTGATGGTGCCGAAGCTCTCGGCGCCGTAAAGTTCCATTACCCTTTCCCGGAACTGGCCAAAGTAGCTGCAGGGCTCGGCTATCTGAATGTGACTGTGGACAGCGATGGCGTTCTGCGTACCGAACCGCTTGTCGCCAACTACTACGGTCAACACCTCCCATCCATGTCACTGGCGATTGCCGCTAAGGACCTGAACCTCACCATGAGTGATATCCGGGTAAATCTTGGTAACAACATTGAGCTGGGCCAGCTGGATATCGGCACCGATGCAAACATGCGCCTCTACCCTGCCTTCTATGGCGATGGCCTTGGCAACAGTTTTAAACATTATTCATTCCACGACTTCAGCTCCGGACGCATCCCTGCCAAACTTTTTAAAGATAAAATTGTTCTGATCGGCGTAACCGCCACAGGGATCGGTACTACCTACGTTACCCCTGTCGATAACTACATGTCCGGCGTTGAATACCATGCCCATGTTATCCAGAGCCTGCTGAACGAAGCCTTCTTCACCCGCCCTGCCTGGGCGGTACTTGTTGAACTTCTGCTGCTCATCGCTATCGGTGCCTACCTGACTATCGTCCTGCCCCGACTAAGTGCCGGTGCCGGCGCGACCCTCTCTCTGGTTCTGCTCCTGGCATTACTGGCAACCAACTTCATGATGCTGGTCAGTGCGGCTCTGTGGATTCAGACCATCACAGCTGCACTGCTACTGTTCCTCGGCCACATCCTACTTACAACCAAACAGTATTTTGCCAGTGAAGAAGAGCGAGGGAAAATCTCTGCCGACTCGGCTGAAACCAATAAAATGCTCGGCCTTTCCTTCCAGAGCCAGGGCATGCTGGATATGGCGTTTGACAAGTTCCGCAAGTGCCCGATCAACGAAGATATCCTCTCCGTTCTCTACAACCTGGCCCTTGATTTCGAGCGTAAACGGCAGTTCAACAAAGCGACTGCCGTCTACGAATATATGGCAGAACATGAACCGAACTTCAAAGACATTCAGGCACGTATCGAACGGGTTAAGAATGCGGGCGAAACCGCGATCTTCGGTGGTACGGCGGGCAATGCGATGTCCACGCTGCTTATCACTGGCGGCGCCAAACCGACACTGGGCCGCTACGAAATCATTAAGGAGCTGGGTAAGGGTGCGATGGGTACCGTTTACCTCGGCAAAGATCCGAAGATCAATCGCGAAGTGGCTATCAAGACGATGGCACTCTCTCAGGAGTTCGAGGCGGACGAGTTGCAAGAGGTCAAAGACCGCTTTTTCCGGGAAGCTGAGACGGCAGGCATGCTCAACCACCCTAATATCGTCACTATCTTCGATGCCGGTGAAGAACACGACCTAGCCTACATTGCCATGGAGTTCCTCAACGGTAGTGACCTGGCGCCCTACACCAAAAAAGACAAACTGTTCCCGCTCCCTGCGACAATGAAAATCTGCGGTAAAGTAGCGGAAGCTCTCAACTATGCACACGCTCAAAATGTTGTACACCGCGACATCAAGCCGGCTAATATCATGTTGTTACGTGACAAATCCGTCAAAGTGACCGACTTTGGTATCGCCCGGATTACCGCATCGAGCAAAACCAAGACAGGTGTAGTACTGGGAACGCCATCCTACATGTCACCGGAACAACTCTCCGGCAAACATGTGGATGGGCGTTCTGATATTTTCTCACTTGGTGTCATGCTTTATGAAATGCTGACCGGTGTTCGTCCGTTCAGAGGAGATTCGATGGCAACCCTGATGTTTCAGATTGCCAACGAACCGCATCCGGATATTCGTGAACATCGCAGTGAACTGCCTGCCAGCGTAGCCGAACTGATCGACAAGATGCTGGCTAAAGATCCGGAAACGCGCATTGCCAATGGCAATCAGGTGGTACGAGGCATCATCAGTTGCCTGAAGGATATTAAATAACATGGAAGGTAACGCATGAGCGCAATAGAGATGCACGCAACTACCGACGTCGGCGTTAAACGCAATCACAATGAGGACTGCGTTGGCATTACTCCTGAACTTGGTTTCGCCGTTCTTGCTGATGGAATGGGGGGCCATAATGCAGGCGAAGTTGCCAGTGCCATGGCCGTTGAAGTAACCAGTCGATACCTGCAGGACAGGCTACCTAAAACACCGGAAGCCCAGCTTGACGAAGATACGGGGTTCAGCAGCGAGTCGATTCTGGCCCGGGCAGGGATCGCCATGGCCAACAATGCTATCTTCGAAGCCGCCCAGCAGCGACCGGAGTGTGCCGGCATGGGAACCACCGTAGTAGCTGCGGTATTCTATGGTGACCGGCTCACCGCAGCACATGTCGGTGACTCACGCATGTATCGTCTACGCGGCGATCTTCTCACCCATGTCACGGAGGATCACTCCCTGATTCAGGAACAGGTTCGCAGAGGCTTGCTAACAGCCGATGATGCGCGCAACTCAGCCATTAAGAACCTGGTAACGCGTGCATTGGGCGTTGAACCTGACGTGGAACCCGATATTGTTGAGGACATAGTTCAGGCAGGGGATACCTATCTCATGTGTTCAGATGGCCTCACCGATGTAGTCCCCGATGAAGCCATTCGTTTGACTCTGACTCAGAACAGCAAGGACCTGCGCAAGGCGGCTGCCCAGTTGATTCAGTTGGCGAACGATGCTGGTGGCCCGGATAATATTTCGGTGATTCTTATCAAAACACAGAAATATTTTCACAGAAAGCAGGGGCTGCTTTCTAAGATTTTTGGACGTTGAAAATAGTGATGGAAGTAAATGTGGAGGCAAGAAATGGCCTGTAAATTAATACTTAAATTTAAAGATTCGGTGATATCAGAAATCCCGCTTGACCGGGAAGAGACCACCATCGGACGCAAGCCTGAAAACACGATTCATATCGACAATCTGGCTGTGAGTGGCCGTCATGCCAGAGTTCTCAAGATCGGCAACAAGGTCATTCTCGAGGATTTAGGAAGTACCAACGGCTCTTTCGTCAACGACAAGCAGATCACCAAGCATATCCTCCAGCATGGTGACTCCATCCTCATCGGCAAACATGTCCTGACCTTTGTAAACCTCGAAGACAAACCTGTTCAACAGGAGCCGCCAGCACAGGAAGAGGAAGACCATATGGACAAGACCATGGTCATCAGCCCTCAGGCGCGTTCTGCGATGATTTCGAAAGAGACCCAGAAATCAACCGCATCATCTATGCCGTTGGCCAGCATACAAATTGTTGCCGGACCGCAAGCCGGAAAGAGTGTCGACCTGACTGCGTCGCTCACCAGTGTAGGCAAGGGTGACAACTGCCGTATCAAGGTGAAAGGATTAACTGTTGGCAAACAGGCCGCTGTCATTACCCGTCGCCCTACCGGTTATCATATTGCTCATCTTGAAGGTATGTCCAAGCCGAAGGTTAATGGTGAAAATGTGGGGGAACAGCCTCGCACACTTAAAGATGGCGATATGATTGAGCTTGGCGATACGAAGATGGAGTTCTTTATTAAAGAGGGCTAATCCCTGCTGCGCCAAAGCCAGTGCTCATCAAGTATGTGCATGGACATTGAACAGGCGATCGTACTCATCCAGCGCAAAACGGTCTGTCATACCGGCAATATAATCAGCAATGACCCGTGCTTTCTTCAATTCGGAGTCATCGTCGACCAGTCTGCCAAGATGTGCAGGCGGAAGCATTTCAGGCTTCTCCATATAGGCCAGAAAGAGTTCCTGTATCACGCGCTCTGCTTTGGCTGCCATACGAACCACCCGGTAGTGCTTGTACATATGTTGAAACAGATAACGTTTCAAAGCCCCATTCATCTGACGTACCCGCTTTGAGAAGCCCACCAGAGTTCCTTTTGAGGAGCGAACATCGTCAAGTGATGCAACAGCACCCTCTTCAATTCTGCGGCCACTCTCCTCGATCACATCCAGAATCAGGAAATTGATCATCTGCCGAACCGTTTCGCCAACAGCCATACGCCCTTCAATACCGGGATAGCTCTTTTCAACTCTCTCATAGTGCATGCGAAACAGCTCAATATTGTTCAGCTCAGCCACTTTTAACATGCCAGCACGCACACCATCATCGATATCGTGATTATTATAGGCGATCTCATCGGCCAGATTGCCAATCTGAGCCTCCAGTGTCGCCTGCTCACCCAAATGAAATTCGCCCAGGTCGCTGTTTTTCGGCAAGTCGTGGGGAGAGTTATGTTTCACAATACCTTCACGGGTCTCATAGGTCAGATTCAGGCCAGGAAAAGCGACATAGCGATGCTCGAGCGATTCCACCACCCGAAGCGACTGACGATTGTGTTCAAATCCTCCATAATCCTTCATCACGGCATCGAGTGCGTCCTGTCCCGAGTGTCCAAAAGGGGTGTGCCCAAGATCGTGGGCAAGTGCCACCGCCTCAGCCAGGTCCTCATGCAGATGCATGGCACGACAGATCGAGCGTGCAATCTGTGCCACCTCGATGGAGTGAGTCAGACGCGTTCGATAGTGGTCACCTTCATGATTCACAAACACCTGTGTTTTGTATTCAAGACGCCTGAATGCTGTAGAGTGGATAATACGATCCCGATCACGCTGGTAAGGATTTCTGGATGCCGACTCAGGCTCCTTAAAACGTCTGCCACGGGAATGTTCCGAGTGGCAGGCATAGGGCATCAATATCGATTCATAGCGCCCTTTTGTTTTTCCCGCTTTTTTCACGCCCCTGCACGTTCCATCATAACAACCGCTTCTCTGGCAGCCTCAGCAGGAGAATCGGCCATCAGGACGGGGCGTCCGACCACCAGATAATCCGAGCCGGACTCAATGGCCGTAACAGGATCGGCAATACGCTTCTGATCCTGGATATCCTGGCCACCCCAACGGATACCCGGCGTCACCGTCACAAAGTCAGCACCGCACTCCTGCTTGATGGCTAGCGCTTCATGCACACTACAGACAACACCATCCAGGCCGGCACGTTGGCTCATCACCGCTCTTTCAAGCGCAATTCTCCTTGCATCTTCCGGCCTCATCGGATCACTGGTCAGAACCGTTACCGCGATCAATTTCATTTCAGGAAAGGCTGAAGCTGCTTTTGCAGCGGCGCCCAGCATTTCAGGGCCGCCACCGGCGTGGACATTGACCATCTGCACTCCCAAGGCCCCGGCACTTTCAACTGCCTGTGCCACCGTGTTGGGAATATCATGGAATTTCAGATCGAGAAAAATTTTGTGTTGTTTCATCAGTTCGGAAAGCAGCGGCGGCCCCTCGGCCACAAAGAGACGCAGTCCAACCTTTAACCAGCCAACTTCCGCACCAATCTGATCTCGCATAGCCAGAGCCCTGTCTGCATCCGGCAGATCCAGGGCCACCATTAAACGATCTTTCATCGCACTCATCATATATCTTCCTCACGAATCGCATGCATCGTTCCCCATGCATGGCACTGCGGGCACTGCCAACGCAATTCGACCACCTTAACGCCACATTTATTACAGATAAAATGTTTCATCTTTTTACGCCACTGACCGGCATGCTGGGTCAACGCCGTCTCTTCGTCTTTCTCAATTGCGGCCAGACGCAGTGATGCACGCAATGTTGTCGCGTGGAATCCCAGCCTCTCGTTGAGCTTACCCTCGGACACGTTTCCATGCGCCGCAACCGCCTCCAGCCACGAGAGCGCCAGCTCTTCATCGGAACTCTTTTGCCAATATTCAAGCAACTTCTCCTCACCATATTGACGATAAAACTTCTCACTCTTAATAATATCCGGAACGAGAAGATGGAGATGTTCAGCCGCCTGGCTCCACATGGTCTGCAATGCAGTTGCAGCCTCTTTGAATGCTTTCTGGTAAAGATAAATGCGTACAAGCACGATATGGGCATGCGCACATGCCGGGTCCAGCTCCAGCGCTCTCTTGGCAGAAGTTTCGGCCTTATCAAGATCGTCCGGACAGTGT
Organism: Mariprofundaceae bacterium; assembly: GCA_050304695.1. Taxonomy (GTDB): domain Bacteria; phylum Pseudomonadota; class Zetaproteobacteria; order Mariprofundales; family Mariprofundaceae; genus WSZY01. Next base: position 319,813 of record JBNLEB010000009.1, on the reverse strand, counting down.
GAGGAAGCCATTGCCGCAAACAGGTAGGCCCGGTGCAGATGGAAAGAGTTACCGGAAACCTGCTCCAGCCGCGAGAGAAGCTCCTCGGCCTCAACCCACTCGTGACTCTGTTCCCGAATACGTAGCGAAGCTTCAAGTGCCGCCACATGATCGGGCTGAATCATCAGCGCTTTCTCATACTGTTTCAAAGCCCTGTCCAGCAAGCCACCGGTCTGAAAATCTTTCCCCAGAGCCAGATGGGCCTGAAGGTGGAGTTCTTTTGGAACATCGGGCCTGGCAAGGATATTCTGATGAATACGAACCGCGCGACCGATTTCACCTTTGTTGCGAAACATCTCACCCAGTGCCATATAGACATCAGCCGCTTCGGATTTCAAACGAGCCACCTGAACCATCTCCTGCAAGGCCAGATCGGGTTCATCAGAGAGCAGGAAATTGATACCACGCAGAAGCGGCGTGACACGCCCATCCTCTTCGTGAACGCCTTGATGATCCTCATCCTGAGTCTGACGCCAGTAGAGTGCCGCCATCACCAGAAGGGCGGCAGCTATCAAACTAAGCAGCAGGGTCGTCATCGTAGAGAGATGATATTCATATGCTGATCAATATAGTTTGATCGCGTCACACATCATCCTGTAGTGGAATATTTCGAAGATTTTCCACCTCTTTCGTCAGCATCTCATTCTCATTTCGAAGATTGGAAATCTCTTGTTTATGTTTACGCCTGGAAAAACTCAGCGACAGCATACCGCCGATAAAGCCCAGCAGGAAAGCAACAAAAATAGGAACGTATAGTGGAACAGGCCGACTGGTCAGGCCTGCGATTCCAATCTGAACCGTATCGATATTCGAAAGTGCAAAGATGGTGGCAAAGGAAGTTAACACAAGTATGACCAGCACATTAATCCAGTTCATACCACCTCCCATGTGTTGGATTCGGCAAAAGAAAATTACCCGTTTTTATCTACCCGCTCGCGCAGCTCTTTGCCGGGTTTGAAATGGGGGACGATTTTTCCAGGAACCTGAACCGACTCACCAGTCTTTGGATTACGGCCAATACGTGGATTACGGCGTTTGGTGGTAAAGCTGCCAAAACCACGCAACTCTACCCTGTCGCCTCTCGATAGCGCTTCGGAAATTGCCTGGAATATTTCATTCACGACAACTTCCGCCTCTCTGCGGGTAATTTCGCCATAGCTATCTGCAATGATCTCCACCAGTTCAGATTTAGTCATAGCAACGTCCTCCTGCTAACCCCTCTAACTTAGACGATTCCTCAATTTTGGCAATCATGAAAATATTCACTCTACTTTTTATCCAGCAATTTTCGCTGCAATTCCAGAGCCAGAGCCGATGGTGTCGCATCATTTTTTACTTCATGGCTGTAGTTGCGAACAGCCTCTCTCTCTTCATCGCGAAGCATCTGGCGAACCGAAAGATCTACCTGTCTGCGCTTACGGTTCACCTCGATCACCTTGGCCTCAACCTCATCGCCTATTTTTAAGTCATCATGTTCACGGGGCAGCTCCCTGAGCGCCAGTCTGGCCAGAACACCCTCTGACAGTTCTACCATAACAGCTCCCGGGTTAACTTCGGAGACCTTGCCTTTCACAACACCGCCACGTTTCACGCCGGACATAAATACTTCAAAAGGATCATCCGACAACTGCTTAATACCGAGAGAGATTCGCTGGCGTTCCACATCGACACCAAGCACAACCGCCTCGACCTCCTGGCCCTTCTTGTACTCCTGAATCGCTTCATCACCCTCTTGCTCCCATGAGAGGTTGCCCACATGTACAAGGCCATCAAGCTCGGAGGTCAGTCCTACAAAGAAACCGAAATCGGTGATATTCTTGATTTTACCTTCGATTTTCGAGCCCACAGGATGCTCCGCCATCCATGCCTGCCATGGATTCTCACTCACCTCTTTCAGACTCAGTCGAATACGACGATCTTCCGGTTCAACAGCAAGAACAGCAACATCAACCACATCACCTTCACTTAGCACCTCGGTTGGCTTCACATCCTTGCGTGTCCAGCTCAGTTCCGAGCGGTGAATCATGCCTTCAACACCGGGCTCCAGTTCAACCACAGCGCCGAAATCCAGTAGCTTTCGAACGGTGCCGGTCAGACGCATGCCTGCCTCATAGGTCGAAGAGGCCGCTACCCACGGATCCTCCTGCAACGACTTCATCGAGATAGAGACCTTGCCGGTCTCCGGATTCATCTTGATGACCTCACCGGAGATTTTCTGCCCTGTCGATAGCATCTCACTCGGATGTTCGATGCGACGCCATGCCATATCGGAGACATGCAACAGTGCATCCACGCCACCCAGGTCGACAAACGCACCAAAATCGGTCAGGCGTTTTACTTCACCGGAAACCTTATCGCCTACGTTGGTCGCTGCAAAAAACTTCTCACGCTGTGCTTCCACCTCTTTCATCATCGGCTGCTTACGCGAAACGACAATGTTCTCCGGCTTGTGAGTCGCCTCGATAATAGCCACCTGGCACGTCTGACCCACAACCTGATCAGCGGCAATCCGGGCATCGACATCGGTTTCGGAACGCGGCATAAACCCACTCAAGCCACCCAGGTCGACACGAAAACCACCCTTCACCTCTTTGAGCACTGTAGCCCCGATGGTTTCACCAGCTGCAACCGCTGCATCAACCTTCTCCCACAACTCCTGACGGCGCCCCTCCAGAACGGAGAGCTGCACACCACCCCTGCCTCCGGAAGAGATCACCATCGCATCCACTTCGTCGCCAACATTCGGCAACGCTTTGCCAATGGCATTGAACTCGGTAACGTTAATCGTCGCTTCGTTCTTGGTACCTACATCCAGCGTCACAACATCAGAATCGACACTGACCACAACACCCTTCACATTCTCTCCCTTCTTAAGGGCTGGCGCCTCCTTAAGAGAAGCTTCAAAAAGCTGTTTGAAGGACTCCTCCTCCGCTACCGGAGCTGCAGCATCCATTGCCGCCTTGTTTTCATCAGTTACGTTCTGTTCGTTTATCATTGTATTGTTCCAATTTGTTAGTTTTGTTCTATTCACTCTAAGCTTCCGCGCTCCTTTAAAAGCGAGGAACCCTAAATACCTTTTATCAACTTGCGCCGTTCCAGCACGGCCAGAATCCGGTCTACCACCTCATCGATGCGCATGGTAGTCGAATCAATTTCAATCGCATCATTCGCTCGTTCAAGCGGTGAATGATCACGACTGCTGTCACGCTTATCGCGCTGTTTCAACTCATCAATGACCTGCTGCAAAGCGACCTCTGAACCGCTCTGGTTGAGTTGTGCCCAGCGTCTGCGAGCCCGTTCACGATGCGATGCGGTCAGGAAGAACTTCGCCTCGGCATCAGGCAATACAACCGTTCCTATATCCCTGCCATCCATGACACATCCGGTCTCAGAAAGCCTACGCTGCAACGCCAGCAGCACTGCGCGGACCTCTGGCATCGCTGCCACTTTCGATGCACTTGCGCCGACATCCTCACCACGTAACAGGCAAGTGCAATCCCTATTTTCAAAAAAGATGCCCTCTGCCCGCCACTCGATATCCGAAATCACGCTCTTAAGCAGCTCCAGAACGGCAGGTTCATCATCCAGGTTCACTGCTCTCTCGGTCGCCAGCCAGCCCAGAAAACGGTAGAGCAGACCGGTATCGAGCACCGGCAATGTCAACGCCTTGCCAACCATGCTCGCCACCGTTCCTTTACCGGAACCCGACGGGCCATCGATGGCAATCCTCAAGCGCGAGACCGGTGTCCACTCACCCATCGTTTAATCTTCCTGCCAGCGGACATTCATCCCTAACTGTTGCGCCAACGGCACGAAGCTCGGGAAGGAGGTGGCAATCGCCGCAGCATTTTCAATGGTGATCTCCTCCTCGGCACACTGTGCCGCCACGGCCATCGCCATAGCGATGCGGTGATCGCCCACGGCATTGACGCTACAGCCGCCTTTCAGAGTGCTGCCCACAATACGTGCACCATCGGGGAACTCTTCGATCATTGCACCTGCAGCGATCAACGCTTGGGCCATCACGGCGATACGATCCGACTCTTTCACCCGCAACTCTTCGGCCTCGGTGAGCAGAAACTCGCCCTCGGCAAGTGCTGCAGCAGCAAAGAGAACCGGAAACTCATCAATGGCATCGGGTACGTCGGCCGGATTGACATGCACACCCTTCAAATGGCTTGCCACGACATGGATATCGGCTACCTGCTCTTCACCGACCAGCGCTTCATTCTCAAGGGTCATCGCCCCATTCATATCGGCCAGAATCCGGCTCCAGCCATTACGCAGCGGATTCATACCGATACGCTCAAGGGTAACATCGGAGGCGGGCACCAGAGCGGCAGCTACGGCAAAGAAGGTGGCAGAGGATGGATCGGCCGGGATATAGACCGGCTCTTTCGGTGCGGTGAGCTTACCGACCGGATTCAGATGGATGATACCTTCGTCATCGACGGTTACAGGTTGGCCGAAGAGCGGCAACATCCGCTCGGTGTGGTCGCGCGTCGGCCGTGGCTCTTTCACGGTGGTCTCGCCATCGGCATAGAGTGCAGCCAGCAGCACACACGACTTCACCTGTGCACTGGCAACCTCGGAAACATGATCGATTGCCTTCAAAGCACCGCCCTTAATGGTAATGGGCAGCAAATTACCGCCGTCGCCCCCCTCAACTGTCGCGCCCATCCTGCGGATCGGATCGACCACCCGCTTCATTGGACGTTTACAGAGCGAAGCATCGCCGGTCATGGAGACCTCGAAACGCTGGCCCGCCAACACACCGGCCATCAGACGCACACAGGTACCGGAGTTGCCGGCATCGAGCATCCTGGCAGGCGCTTTCAATCCATGCAGACCGACACCGTGCACACGCAGCGAGGTTTTCTCCTCATTGAGCCACTCGATCATGACACCCATATCGACGAACATCTGTGCCGTAGCCAGATTATCCTCACCCGGCAGAAAGCCGTGGATTTCGGTGATACCATCGGCCAGCGAGGCCAGCATCACGGCACGATGCGACATCGACTTGTCGCCGGGAACGGTCACCCGCCCTTTCAACGCCCCTTTGGCAGGCCCTGCGATCAATGTTCCGCCGACATTCATATCGAGAACCTCACAAACTTCCTCCATGCTTCTCAAGCCAGGCATCGCGCGCCTCTTTAGCCGAGGCGAACCGTTTCAGCAGCTCTTCACCATCACCGCGGTTCAGTGCCTCTTTCATGGCAGCAAGCTCCGCCATCAATGCATCGATCTTCGCTGTCAGCGCCTCACTGTTGGAGAGCGCAATATCGCGCCACATCTCAGGTGACGAGGAGGCAATACGAGTAAAATCCCTGAAACCGCCGGCGGCAAAACGGAACGGATCATGCGCCTCGTCGTCACCCTCTGCGCGCACCGCATTGACCAGCGCAAAGGCTGCCAGATGCGGCAGATGGCTGACCGAGGCGAGGAAATCGTCATGACTGGTGGCATCCATGGTCACCACGCGGCTGCCTGTGGCGTGCCACATCGATTCAACCGCTGCTACAGCATCGGCATCCGTGCTCTCATCCGGTGTCAGAATGCAGAGACGATCCTCGAAGAGTTCGGCAAACGAGGCTTCAGCACCTGACTGTTCGGTGCCGGCAATCGGATGGGCAGGCACAAATCGGGAAGCGTCCGGCAGATGTCTCTTCGCCACATCAATGGCGTGTTGCTTGGTACTTCCGGCATCGGTAATCATTGCATCTTCGGGAAGGGATGCGGCAAGTTCGGCAAAGACGCGGTCGTAAGCGCCCATCGGCACCGCCACCAGCACCATATCGGCATCGTGCACCGCCTCGGATATCTCATGCGTCCAGTGATCGATAATGCCGAGCTCGCGGGCACGATCGAGATTGTCGCGGCCACGGCCGACTCCTGTGATGCGATCGACAACACCGGCATGCCTGAGCGCACGCGCAACCGATCCGCCGATCAGGCCGACGCCGATAACTACCAAGTGATTGATCTTCATTGGGCTCAATGCATCTCCACAGGTTTCGGAGCCAAAAGCCCCGTGCGTATCAGTCCAGACAGTTTTCGAGAGCTTTTAACAACCGCTCGTTCTCCTGCTCGGAACCCACCGTGATACGCAGGTAATCAGGCATGCCGTAAGGGCCGAGCGGACGCGGGATAATGCCCTGATTTTCAAGCATCTGCAAAATTCGCGAAGCGTGGGTGTGGCGAAGCAGAACAAAGTTGGCAAAACTTCTTCCTCCGAGCAGACCCCAGCTATCGAGCGTTAACTCCAGCCGATCCCGCTCCTGCCTGCAGTCGACCGCACGCGCCATCACCCATGCATGATCCTCCAGCGCTGCCAGTGCACCTTTCTGCGCAATCAGGTTGACATTAAACGGCTCGCGAAAACGATTCACCAGCGAAGCCATTTCATCATCCATCATTGCATAGCCAATTCGCAGGCCGGCTAAGCCATACGCCTTGGAGAATGTTCGACTGATCACCAGTCCCGGATGACTCAATTTACTCACCGTATCGCCAAGCTCATCGGCAACGAACTCATAATAGGCCTCATCGATGATCACCACCACATCGCGCGGCAACCTGTCCAGAAACTGTTGCAGAACGGCAGTTCCGTGCATCGTACCGGTCGGATTGTTCGGATTGGCAATGCAGACCACCTTGGTCTTCTCACTCACTGCTGCCGCCATGGCATCGAGATCGTGAGACAGGCCATCCGCCTCCGGCACAGCCACCTCGATAGCACCTGCCATACGCGCATAGAGCGGATACATAATGAAGGCGTGTCTGGAGAAGACCACCTCATCACCAGGGCCTGCGAAGGTCTGGATGATCATCCTCAACACTTCACTGGAGCCGTTACCGAGCAGAATATTCTCCTCCGAACAGCCATGTTTGGCTGCCAACGCCTGTTTCAGCGCGCCACAATCACCGTCAGGATAGCGGTGCACTTCACCCGCCGCTTTTTTCATCGCTTTGATGGCAAGCGGTGCCGGACCGTAAGGATTCTCATTGGAAGCAAGCTTTACCGCCTCCTTCAATCCTTTTTCGGCTAACAATGTCTCAACCGGTTTGCCCGGCACATAGGGGTGTAATCCGGCAGTCTGCGCTACAGTTCTGCCTGCCCAATCGATTTCACTCATCACAACTTCCTTAATATTGCCCCGGGCCAGTTACAGTTTTCTGGAGACCGGATAGGAGCCAAGCACCTTGATGAAGCTTCCCGGCTTGTTATCAATATCGCTGATTGCAGCTGCAACAGCCTCATCGTCGCGGTGCCCCTGAACATCGACAAAGAAGAGGTATTCCCAGAGCTTCTTCTTTGACGGTCGCGACTCGATACGGGTCAGACCGATACCTCGGGAGGCGAATGCCTGAATCAGCTCCTGTAGAGCTCCCGGCTCATCCTTGATCGACATCACCAGTGCCGTCTTATCCTCGCCTGAGGCCGGAGAATCGTGCTGGCCGATCACCAGGAAACGGGTGGTGTTGTCATGATGATCTTCCACGTTCTTCTGCATCAACGGTAGCGAAGTCTGATCGACAATCGAGTATGGGCCAATCGCTGCCGCATGTTGCCAATCCAGAGAACTGACACCGTTCTTCGCCTCTTCGATCAGCTTGGCAGCGCGCACAGTGGACTCCACCTCCATGTAGGAGGTGTTCGGCAGATGCGCCTGCAACCACTTACGGCACTGTGCCAATGGTTGCGGATGTGAAATAACCAACTCCACATCATCCAGCGATTCGGCATAGCTGAAGAGATGATGATGAATGGAGAGTTGCACCTCGGCACAGATATAGACCTCTCGCTCCATATCGGCGAAGAGATCGAGTGTATGCGTGATGGCGCCCTCAAATGCATTCTCCACCGGAACCACACCATAGGTTGCACGACCGGATTCAACCGCATCGAAGATCGCTTCGAAATTTTTACAGGCCAGATAGTTGGCTGTCGCCCCGAACTGTCTTGTCGCCGCAGTGTGGGTGAAGGTTCCTTCCGGGCCGAGATAGGCAATGGTCATCGGATGTTCCAGTGCCAGACAGGCACCGATCACTTCACGGAAAATCCCGTGAATCGCTTCATCTGGAATCTTGCTCATGTGGGAGTGCTGCGCCGCATCACTGTTTCTCGCCAGCAGACGACGAATGATCTTCGCCTCACGGCTCGGCACGTAGAACGGTGCATCACCCTGATCGACTTTACATTCACCAACGGCTGCCGCCAGCGCAGCCCGCTTCTGAATCAGTGCCAGCACCTCATCATCGACCGCATCGATGGCATCTCGCAGTTCATCCAGCGTCAGGTTCTTTTCCTGACTTGGTTTATCCGAATCACTCATGGCGAAGCACGCTAACAGCAGGCGCATAAGCTTGCCATAGCCGGTCATTTATCAAGACATCTGTCCACAACGGCTATAGCGACCCGTTTACCATAATCGTTAATCTTCCAGTGGGTCGGCATCCAGCCGACAAGAAAACGATAGAAATCCGCCTGTGCCACCGGAAACAGTTTGCGCCACTCATCCTCCAGTGTATCGGCATCAATCTCCGGAGAGCACCCTGCCAGCTCTCCGCGCAACGCATCGAAATAGATATCCAGAAACTCCACCTCCCACCTCTCCTGCAGCAGCTCATCCATGCAACTACCGATAAAGTAGGCAACATCCTTCATCCCGCAGCCACCACCGACATACTGGAAATCAACAGCCGCAACCGCTTTACCATCTTCTGAGAAACAGAAGTTGGCCACCTTGGCATCACCATGCACCAACGTCTGATATCTGCATTCGTTCAGCATTCGATCCATGGTCGGTGCTGACTCGCGGATCGCGGCATCCTCGGTTGTCGCCAGTTCATCGGGGCGCGTTGCCAGATGCCAGTAAGTTCCGACCGGCCAGAGACCATCGGGATTCACGTTCAGGAAAGTGACATGAAACGCTGCCAGCCATTTCAGGCATGCAGCCGCTTCGGATTTATTAAGCCATGATTTTCGCAGTGGAAACCCGACCGCATCAAGATCTTCGAGCACCATCACATGCTCTTCACCAACGGTTTCGGAAAGATAGCAACGGGGTACCCGGCACCCATCGCCGCACTGACCACTGTAATCGTGGTACCATGCCATCTCCACCTCGTAGGATCTCACTTTGCGTTCGTGACCCCGATCGCTATGCCACCCACGTGGATGATGCCGTTCGGTGGGAAACCGGACATGCTTGAGTACAACCGTATCGACTGAAGTACCCGTCAGATGCATGCGTACAATCTCGCCATATCCGCTCCACAACGACGCGATCACCTCCCCTCTGCTGACAGAGGCGGCCTGTGTTGCATCGACAATCAATTGCAGGATCTTGTTATCCATGTGCGGCTCTTTTCAGCTTGCGAAGCAGAAACAGTTACAGTTCGTAATCGACGACGACCCGCTCTTTTGCTGCCGCTTTGACCAGCGGAACAACAGCCTGATGCAGCGGATGCGTCTGGTACGCAGCCAGCGCTTCCCGGCTCTCCAGCTCCAAGTAGAGCACGATATCGGCAGCCTGTGCACTACCGTCGAAATCCAGACCCACCTCAAGATGCAACAGGCCAGGAATTTTCCCTTGCAGCGCTTCGAGTTCGCGCTTGATCTCCATAGCCTTCTCAGCCTTGCCGACATCACCCGGTCCATCATGCAGCCGCCACATCACAATATGTTTTACCATCTTCTAAACTCCTTCTTTGGAAAACGGTTCCGGGAACGGTCGAACATCCACCCTCGCTCCCCATAACTGATCGATGATCGGAACCAACCGCTCGACATCACCGCTACTGTAAAATTGAACCGCTCCGGATGCCCTCTTTTCCGACAACGCATTCGTTCGTTGCAACTGACGTTTCAATTCAGAAGCAATAGCACTGCCGGTATCAAGTATACTGATACCCTCACCCACGATTTCACGAATCAGTGGTGCAAGAAAGGGATAGTGAGTACAGCCAAGTACGAGCACATCAATATTGCGGGACAACAATGGCGACAGACACTGCTGCAAACACTCTCTGACCCGTTTACCACTCAGCTCTCCAGCCTCAACAAGCTCCACCAGTCCTTCACCCGGCTGGAAAATAACTTCAGCATGGCTATCGAATCGCTGAACCAGCCTGGAAAACTTCTCACTGGCGAGCGTACCGCTGGTTGCCAGCACACCGATGATACCTGAGCGACTCGATTCAACTGCAGGCTTCACAGCCGGCTCCATACCGATGATTGGTAACGAATAACGCTCCCGCAGACTCTCAACAGCCACAGCTGTCGCCGTATTACATGCTACCACTACCGCCTTGGCGTGATGTTGAACAAAGAAATCCGCCATTCGATGGCAACGCTGTCGAATCAGTTGAGGAGATTGCGAGCCATACGGCATATAAGCCGAGTCGGCCACATAGATCAGTTGTTCATCCGGCAGCAGTTGATGAACATGCCGAAGTACCGACAGGCCGCCAACTCCTGAATCGAACAGACCGATAGGTTTAATACAGTTCAACAGCTCCCTCTCGATAACATAACAGGATCACGGCAAACCCTAGCTTACACCACTCACTCTCCGCCATCTTTCTGTTTTATTTTCAGATGTTGTGCTATAAGTTCCGCATTAAATCTGATTATGCAGGGAGAGCTTTATGTCGGAGAGAAAAGATTCGGACAAAGAGAAAAACACACCCTCTTTTGAGCTTCCGGACATGGACAGCACCGTTCGCATCGACCTCAGCGGCAATGTTATCTCCACCTCAACAGATGATGGCCCGTCGGATGACGATTTTGAAAAGACTCTCAGTGGTCTGACCGACATAGAAGAGCTGCTGAACAATGAGAACCCACTATCGGAAAGCAGTGAAGAGGTCTCAACCGTCTCCCTCAGCACTGACGAGATTAACTTTGACGAACTCGATGCCGGTATCGACTCACTCTCCGATGAGCTTTCAGGTTCCGATTCAAATGCAGATAAAGATTATGAACGGATTTCCGATATCCCTGGACTTGATGACCTCGCAGAGTTTTCTGCTGCAGAGAGCGTACCTGAAACAGTCGCCGAGACCTCCCCGGAAGAGGATGTACCCATCATCGAGCTGACGGAAGAGATGCTCGATGAACCATTCAATGCGACAGCCGAAGAGACGATAGATGACAATCCTGAAGAAGACGTCACTGCTGCAAAGAACGATCATCTGTCAGAGACCCCGGAACTCACCACAACAGAGACTCATGTGCTGGCCGATGCCACTGCTGCCATTAAAGAGTTGCATGAGGAAGAGAAACAGCACCCGCAGCAGGAGTTTGCCATGTCCGGACCCATCAGCCCTGATCCAGTCATCCCTGATCCAATCACCCCTGGATTTCCGTCATCTCCACCCTCAAGCTCAACTGTTCTGCCTGTCATACTGGCCCTGCTCGGCATAGCTGCGGGTGGCTTCGGCGCCTGGATGGCATTCGATGCAAGCAGCAGCATCTCGGATTTACAGTCCCAGATCAGAGAACTTCAGGCAGCAAAAGCCAGTTCGGCCGACAAACAGACGCTGGCCAATCTGCAACAGCGCCTGACCAAGGTGGAACGTCGACTGACAGGCACACCTACCGTTGAAGCAGCATCGCCATTGGGCACAACCGGCCCGGTCGCAGAAGATGTATCGCTCAAAAAGAAAAGCGAAACACCCAAAATCAAGGTGATTACTCCCAAAACACCGATCGCTTCCACAAAACAGGCAGCCGAAACCGCACCTGTAACAGGCGACTGGGTAGTCAATCTCTCATCGCATATCAAAAAGAGTACAGCCGTTCTGGAAAAGAGTCGCCTGCAGAAGCTGGGATTGAATGCCGAAGTACATACGGCAACCATCAAAGGAAAGACCTGGTACAGAGTTCAGGTGGTCGGCTACTCCTCCAAAGAGGCTGCCAAGAAGGCATTGAAAGATGTGCAGCAACGTTCAGGCATCAAAGAGGCATGGATCGGCAAGCGGTAACACCGACTAATCCCATACTGTTTACCCGCTCACCCTCCGATTGTCACGCTTTACACGAGGCTTGCTTGCGCTTTTGCCAGCAAACGTCATCCTTGCCCGAATCCGATATCAATTCACTGTTAAGGTAGAGCATGTCCAATATTCAAACGTCAGAGAAAGATTTTAACAGGGCTCGGCAACTGCTTCCCGGCGGCGTCAACTCGCCGGTTCGCGCCTTCAAGGGGGTCGGCGGCACGCCCCGCTTCTTCGACCACGCCAAGGGCGCCTACGTCACTGACGTCGACGGCAACCGCTACATCGATTACGTCGGCTCATGGGGCCCGATGATTCTCGGCCATGCCCACGACGCTGTTATCAATGGCATCAAGGAGACCGCCGACAAGGGTGTCTCCTTCGGCGCGCCGTGCGAACTGGAGATCGAGCTGGCCGAGCTGGTAATCGACATGGTTCCCTCGATCGATGTCATCCGCTTCGTCAGCTCGGGCTCCGAGGCGACGATGAGTGCACTCAGGCTGGCCCGCGGCTTCACCCATCGCGACAAGATCGTCAAATTCGAGGGGGGCTATCACGGTCACGCGGATGGCCTGCTGGTTAAGGCCGGCTCCGGTGCCGCCACCTTCGGCGTGCCCGACTCCGGCGGCGTACCGGCCGACTATGCCAAACTCACCCTCACTGCCCCGTTCAACGATGTCGATGCCGTGAAGAAGCTCTTCGCCGAAAACAAGGGCGAGATCGCCTGCATCATCGTCGAGCCGGTTCCCGGCAACACTGGCGTGATGGATCTCTACTCCACCGGCTTCCTGCAGGCGCTACGCGACATCTGCACGGAGGAAGGTGCACTTCTGATCTTTGACGAAGTGATGTGCGGTTTCCGCGTATCGGCCGGAGGAGCCCAGGAGCGCTTCGGCATCACCCCCGACCTCACCTGTCTCGGCAAGATTATCGGCGGTGGCCTGCCGGTCGGTGCCTATGGCGGCCGCGAGGAGATCATGCGCCAGATTGCGCCGGATGGCCCGGTCTATCAGGCAGGCACCCTCTCGGGCAACCCGCTGGCGATGCGCGCGGGGCTCGAAACGCTCTCGCGCCTGCGCGATCCGAAGCTCTACGAAGCGTTGGAAGTAAAAAGCGCTCATCTTTTTGAAGGACTCCTGGCCGGTTGCAAGGATGCCGGCGTGCCTGCGACCGGCAACCGTTTCGGCTCGATGTTCACCGTCTTCTTCACCGATGCCGAGAAGTGCAACAGCTACGCAGACGTATGCAACTGTGACCTGCAACTCTTCGGCCGCTTCTTCAACGCCATGCTGGAGGAAGGCGTCTATCTGGCACCCTCGCAGTTCGAAGCGGCCTTCGTCTCGATGGCTCACAGTGACGACGACATCTACGAGACCATCGCTGCCGCAGGGCGAGCTCTCGCGAAATGTTAGATGCGGCTTCAGGCGTCCTGCCTTCCGCCTTGGCCGCTCCGCAAGAGTGCGATCTTGCTGCGCTTACGGGCTCAACTTCGTTCGCCCGCCCTACATCCTGTAGGGAACCGGGTGCGTCAAAATGAGTCTAATTGACGAGATCAAATTCAATGCCGACGGACTGGTACCAGCCATTGCGCAGGATGCGCAGACCGGTCGTGTATTGATGATGGCGTGGATGAACGAGGAGGCGGTGAAGCAGACGATCGAAAGCGGCTTCGCCCACTACTATTCACGATCCAGAAAGAAGCAGTGGCAGAAGGGTGAATCGAGCGGCCACGTGCAGAAGATCGTCGATATATTTCTCGACTGCGACGGTGATACGCTGCTGCTGATCGTCGAGCAGACCGGCCCCGCCTGCCACACCAATCGCCACTCCTGCTTCTACCGCGAGCGCGGCGAGGATGGCTGGAACATCATCGAGGAGCCCATCAAGTGAACAGTAACGATATCCTGAAAGAGCTGACGGCAATTCTCGAAGCCCGCAAGTCTGAGTCCGCCGACACCTCCTACGTCGCTTCACTCTATGCCAAGGGGCAGGATAAGATTCTGGAGAAGGTGGGCGAAGAGGCAACTGAAACGATCCTTGCCGCCAAGAACGGCGACAGGGAGCAGATCGTCTACGAGACCGCCGATCTCTGGTTCCACACCATGGTGATGCTGGCCGAAAAAGGTCTGTCGGCCGAAGATGTATTAAACGAACTGGCACGCCGCTTCGGCGTCTCCGGACACGATGAAAAAGCATCCCGAAATTGATAAAAGGAAATATTGATGAGTATTGAAAACGAACTGATGACACGCGCAGAATCTAAATGCGAACTGTGCGGTGCGACCGAAAACCTTGCAGCCTACGAGGTATCCCCCTCTGACGGTTCAACCGACCAGAGTATTCTTGCCTGCGCCACCTGCCGGGAACAGATCGAAGATGCTGACAAGGTCGATACCAACCACTGGCGCTGTCTGAATGACTCGATGTGGAGTCAGGTACCTGCCGTACAGGTGATAGCATGGCGCATGCTGACCCGCCTGCGTGGGGAGGGCTGGCCACAGGACCTGCTCGATATGCTCTATCTGGATGACGAGACCCTCTCCTGGGCTCAGGCAGGCATGGCTGATGAGAGTGCGGTGAAACATCTCGACTCCAACGGTGCCGTTCTGGAAGCGGGAGACACCGTCACCCTGATCAAGGACCTCGATGTCAAGGGCTCCAGCCTGACAGCCAAGCGTGGCACCGCAGTACGCGGAATCAGGCTGGTGCAGGATAATCCGGAGCAGATCGAGGGGCGGGTCGAAGGCCAGCAGATCGTTATTTTGACCAAGTTCGTGAAAAAATCGAGCTAAGCAGGCTTTCATCGGAGGTATGACCATGAGTGACTGTCTCTTTTGCAAAATCGCTGCGGGTGAGATTCCCTGTAACAAGGTTTACGAGGATGAGGATTTTCTCGCCTTTCACGACATCAATCCGAAAGCACCTGTGCATGTGCTGGTGATACCGAAACATCATCTGGCCTCTCTGAACGAGGCCGATGATCAGGATGTCGGGCTGCTTGGACTACTGATGGATGCCACCCGCAAGGTCGCAAAAAAACTCGGTATCGATGATCCGGGCTACCGTGTGGTGATCAATGTCGGCGAAGGAGGCGGCCAGGAGGTGTTCCACATCCATGTCCACATCCTCGGCGGCAAGAAACTTCCCTTCTGACAAACACCCCTTTGGTCAAAAGAAAACTGCGTCCCCGCTCCAAGCTGAAGCCCGCCCAGAATGGCATTGCCGAAATTCTTGGCCACGACCGCTTTGTCGAGTTATCGATCATCTCCAAATTGCGCCGGGTCTGGCCGGATATTGTCGGACCGATGATGGCGGCACGTACCGAACCGGTCAGTATTGAGAAGGATGGTGACGTCAACTGTCTCTTCATCGCCGTCGATCACCCTATCATGTCGCAACAGATTCGTTTTTTAAGAGACGATATCCGCAAGGCCTGTTTCAAGCGCTGTAATATCGAATCACTTGCCAAGGTACGCACCCGTGTTCAACCCGAAGCGGGCATTAAAAACGAAACAAAGGTCACGCGACCATCCAGGGTTTCACTTGATGAGAAGAAGCAGGTTGCAAGTGAGTTGCGAAGCGTCAAGGATCGCTCGCTCCGTCATGCCATGTTCGATGCGCGTGTAGCCCAACTGAAATTCAGAGAATAATCCAAGGAAAACTGATGAAGAAACTGATTGTACTTTCGATACTTACGCTATTTACACTGACTTCGATCAATGCAGGGGATGTTGAAGCCAAACGCTTCGGCATGGGCTCCACCTTCGGCAAACAGCGGACATTCAAACAGCCATCACAGCAGCTCGCCCCCAAAAAGACCGCTCCCTCCAATACTCAGAAGGGTTCGGCGCGTACCGGCATGATGGGCATGATCGGAGGCCTGGCACTTGGCGGCCTGCTTGGTGCCATGTTCTTCGGCGGTGCATTTGAAGGCATCAATTTCTTCGATATCTTCATCTTCGGTATCCTCGGATACATTCTGTTCAGAATGGTGGCAGGCAGAGCACGCAGGCAACCAGGTTTTGTCGGCGGACAGCCTCATCAGAACTTCGATATGTTTGGTGGTAACACCGAATCGACCTCGCCTGTTCAGGGGCAGGCTGTCACGCCGGATATCGAGCCTGAATTCTTCATCAATGCGGCCAAAGATATTTTCATGCGCATGCAGTCGGCATGGGATCATAAGAACATGGACGAGATTCGCGGCTTCTGCACGTCGGAAGTAGCCGATCGCATTGCTGATGAGATGGAGAGCCTGGACGACCACTCAACCGCCAACGAAGTGGCGGCACTCGACGCCACTATTTCGGATAGCTGGGTGGAATCGAACCTCGAATGGGTTGCCGTCCATTTCACAGCGATGATTCGCGAAGAGGAAGATGGCGAGGAAACCGTTACCCATGAGGTGCAGGAGCACTGGGTATTCCAGCATGATCCGAGCCGCGAAGACCCGACATGGTATCTGGCAGGCATTCAGCAAGACTAAATCCTTGCACCACACCGACGCCTTTACTTGAAGCACCATAAAAGTATAGTGCCGCCCCAAAAAAAGCGCTGTGTTCTCATCCGTTCGAACGGTTCCTTTGAATGCAGTCGGGATGGTTTGTGTTCCACGTAATCGATGACAATGCAGCACTTTGCGAACTGACGGCGGAGATCATCAAAAGCTCCGGTCAACAAGCTAAGTGCTTCACAAATCCGAAGGAGTACCTCGATAAGTTGCTCGGCGGTATGCTGAAAGCCCCCAAAGCCATATTCACCGACATCCGCATGCCGGAAATCGATGGACACACGCTGATCAGAAAAGTTCATGAAAAACTACCAAACCAGAAAATTATCGTGATTTCGGGTTACGATGAGGAGCGGGAGAACAGTAAAGAGAGGATTTGTCACTTTTTGAGCAAGCCGTACAGCCCACAAAAAATCCTTGAGATAGTCGATGCCATCCTGAAATGTAATTTTGAAGGGCCTGGCACTGTCGAAGGAGGCTGCCAGAAACTTACAGATGAGTTGATGAGAGAGAAATCGAAGTGTCCGTTAACCTGCCACTCCTGCGAAACCTGAATCTGTACGCTTTCTTACGACCTGATATCGACACAACCTGCCTGGACATGAATCGACCGGAACAAATTCCGGATAGGAATAGATGCCAAATCGAGTCCGGCTTAACGAAATGCGATAAGTGGGCAGCTGTGTATTCCTGCTATTTGTCCGTTAACCCCGCAGTGGACTCAACCAAGCATTCTCAAGTGGCGCGCACAGTTCAATAGCTTCTTTGCGAACGGGGTGATCGAAACGTAATCGCCAGGCATGCAGGGCAAGTCCTCTGCCCCCGAGTTTATTGAACGATTGCAGGTCATCCTTTTCGGCGTACTTGGGGTCACCAAGAATTGCATGCCCTTCGGATTGCAACTGGACACGCAGTTGGTGGGTGCGGCCACTGTGCGGGTTGAGTGCCAGCAGTGCAAACTCGAAACCATCCTGTTCCATCTCCATGACCACCTGATAGTCGGTAACCGACTCTTTACCCTTTTCGTCGTCTACCACCATGCGTTCACCACCAACCACCACGCCCTTGGAAAGATTCGACTTCATCCGTCCGGCATGAGGGTATGGATAGCCCTTCACCAGCGCGAAGTAAGTTTTCTGCATCTCTCTTTCCCTGAATGACTCGGTCAGCTTGCGTAGCGTTTCAAGATTCTTGGCCATCAGCAATACGCCGGATGTATCCCGATCCAGACGATGGGCAAGCCTGAGATCGGCAAGAGCTCGCACCTCTTTCAGCGCTTCGATCAGGCCAGCGCCGTGACCGGAACCGCCGTGTACCACCATACCTGCCGGTTTATGCACCGCCAGCAGCCACTTATCCTCGAACAGGACTTCCATCGCCTCGACCTTTTTAAGCAAGCCGGAAGGAATCTGATCGGGTGACTGAGGTTCAGCTTCACCACGCAGCGAGTTGGGCAGGTAGATCTCATCGTTTACCATGACACGACTCTCGGGTTTACAACGTTTACCGTTCACTCGCACATTGCCCTTACGGATCAATCGCATGATCAGAGTCCGCTTTTCGTTCCCCAATCTGCGCAGCAAAATCCTATCCAGACGGCTACCATCTTCATTTTTATCAACAATTATGCGGCTTTGCATAGCTTCAGAGCTTGCCAAAACACCCTCCGTTAAGTTAGCTTCCCCGACCGTACAGCAAGTTCCACGTGATTTACGCTGTCTGCTTAAGCTGTGATGGCCGCCTGAAACCAGATGATTGATTGGTGATCCAGGCAGAAGTTTGATACCAGTTTTGCTAACCGTTTGATTGTAAACTGTTGATTGCAACCTGATTACAAACCGGCCTCCGGCAGTGTAGTGATAAAACCGGGTTTGGGATATATTGGAACCGGTTAAGCAGACAGGGCTGACTCACCTGCGTGTTGAGCATGTACAAATAAAGTAACCCGTCTGACGGTTTAGCCCCGGTTATGAAACAAGCGAGACAGTAGCTTCATAAGCCGGTGAAACAATTAGGATTTTTTCAACTTCCCCACCCCTGGGTGGTGGGGAGTTATTTGTGTGCAGACCACAGGCGGCATAAGGAATGTCGCATGACTACAAAAAAGCTGATGCTGATCAACGCATCACACGAAGAAGAGAGCCGCGTCGCAATCGTTGACGGCGAATATCTTCAGGAACTCGATATCGAGTCCTCCCAGAAAGCCCTTACCAAAGGCAATATCTACAAAGGTACCATCACCAAAGTCGAAGCAAGCTTGCAGGCCGCTTTTGTCGAATACGGTTCCGGTCGCCAGGGCTTCCTGCCGCTGGGCGAAATTCACCCCGACTACTGGAAGGAGGGTACCGACAGGAGTGCCGATCCTCGCCGGGTCAATATTCAGGATGTGCTGGAACACAAACAGCAGATCCTGGTTCAGGTGGTGAAAGAGGAGCGCGGTACCAAGGGTGCAGCACTGACCACTTTTATCTCACTGGCAGGTCGTTATCTCGTGCTGAGCCCCAATACCACCCGTGGCGGCATCTCACGCAAACTCTCCGATGAAGATCGCAAAGCGATGAAACAGATTCTGTCACAGCTTCAGGTGCCGGATAACATGGGCCTGATCGTCCGTACTGCCGGTAAAGACCAGACACTCGACTCTCTGGAACGCGACTACTCCTACCTGCGCCGTTTGTGGGATGAGATTCGTATCAAGGGCGAGTCTGCCCCCTCCCCCTCTCTGATCTATCTGGAAGGAGATCTGGCCACCCGTGCGATTCGTGACCACTTCACCGACGATATCAATGAGATATGGGTGGATAACCACGAGATATATACACGTACCAAGCAGTTCGTTCATGCCGTTCTTCCCGGCAAGGAGAAACTGGTCAAGCTCTACCGCGGCAAGAAGCCGCTCTTCCGTCACTATGGAATAGAATCACAGTGCGAAGAGATTCACGAGCGTGAAATTCGTCTCCACTCCGGCGGTTCAATCGTCTTCGACCCGACCGAAGCGCTGACTTCGATCGACGTCAACTCATCGCGTGCAACCAAAAGTAAACACATCGATGATACGGCGCTGGCAACCAATCTGGAGGCAGCCGATGAGGTGGCGCGTCAACTGCGTATCCGTGATATCGGTGGCCTGATCGTGATCGACTTTATCGATATGGCATCGCGCAAACATGCCCAGCAGGTGGAGGAGCGTCTGCGCGCTGCCACCAAGGGTGATAAGGCACGCATTCAGCTTGCTCGCATCTCACGTTTCGGACTGCTGGAGATGTCGCGTCAGCGTCTGCATCCATCAGTGCGCGAGACGACTTCGGAAGTCTGCCCTCGTTGTACCGGTCGCGGCCATGTTCTGACCGTTGAATCGATGGCGCTGCAGATGCTGACCCGCATGGAAGATCTGGCCGAGGCTGGCAAGAAACCGACTCTGATCGTACAGGTACCATCCGATACCGGTGAATACCTGATGAATAACAAGCGCGAAAACATTGCGCGCATTGAAGAGAACTACGATGTGCAGATCACCCTGCAGATTCGCCCTGACCTGGTGATTCCACACTACCGCATTGAACGCCAGTGGAATGAGAACAACCAGCAGCGTATCGAGGTGCTGGAAGACACCACCAAGGGCAAGAAACCGGCACGCTCAGGTCGCAAACTGAAACCGAGCAAACCTGTTGTCGGCATCCCTCCTGCACCCACCAAGCGGGAGAAGCGCAAATCCGGCAAGAGCTGGTGGTCTGCACTGATCGAAACGATCCTCGGTGACAGCAAAGCGCAAAAAGAAGAGGAAGAGCGCAAGAAAGCGGCACGCAACAAACGTGGCAGACGTCGGGGCGGTCAGGGTGGCCGCAATCGCAATCGCCAGCAGAATCGCGATGGTCAGCACAAAGCCGAGACTCCCGATACGGTTCAGGGTGAGAACAGACAGGGAGAAGAGAAGAAGCGTCGCCGTCGCCGCAATCGTAACCGGCCCAAGCGCGATGGTGAAAGCCCTGCAACAAATGAGGAGCAAAACGCAGATGCCGCCATCACTACCGAGGGCAGTGACAACACAGGTGAGAAGAGTGAAGGCAGCCAGCGTCGCCGTCGCCGTCGCCGTCGTAAACCGGCAGGCGAGAAGCAGAATAGCTCTGAAACTGCCAATGACACTTCGACCAAGGCTTCCGATAAACCTTCCGACAATAGTGACAAGGCGTCTGACTCAAACACCCCGGAAAGCGAGAGCAAACCGAAGCCAAGGCATCGCCGCAAACCGAAAAGCGAATCGGACAGTGCCGACAGCAACGATAAACATAGTGACTCTTCTGAACAAAAGGCCGAAGCCAAGCCAAAAACCGAATCCAAGAGCGCTCCGGCTAGCGAAACCGTTCCGGTAAGTGAGCCATCCTGACGGAGAGTTCCAAAAACATTGAGACGCTGACCATTCCTGACAACATGAGTGGTCAGCGCCTTGATTATGTACTCTCGGAGCTTAGTGAGCTATCGCGCAGCCGTATCAAGCAGCTGTTGCAGGAGGGGGCTATTACAGGGCCACACACACCACTCAAACCTTCATTGAAGGTGGTATCGGGCGAGAGATATAGCATCGAGCTGCCTGATAACAGGCCCCTTGAACTGACTGCTAAAGCCATCGAACTTGATATCCTTTTTGAAGATGAACACCTGATCATCGTCAACAAACCACCCGGTATGGTGGTACACCCATCACACGGCCATGAGAACGGCACACTGGTCAATGCCCTGCTACATCACTGCCCCAACCTGCCCGGCATCAATGGTGTGGAGCGTCCAGGTATCGTACACCGTATCGATAAAGAGACCTCCGGCAGTCTTGTGGTGGCAAAGTCGGAAGAGAGTCACCGAAAACTGGTTGAACTCTTCTCTACACATGATATCGATCGCCAATACCTCGCCTGGAGTCGCGGTGTTCCCAACTGGCGGCAACAACGTATCGAATTGCCGATTGCCCGGCACCCACACCATCGGCAGAAGATGGCCATCGTGGCCACAGGAAAAGAGGCGATTACCGATGCGCGCATTGAGAAAACCTTCGGTCAGCTCTTCAGCCGACTACGTTTAACCCTGCACACCGGACGCACCCACCAAATCCGTGTACACCTTGCACATGAACAGCTACCGATCCTTGGCGATAGCACTTATGGACGACGTTTTAATCCCGGCAAACAGATTCCTGAACCGGCACGCTCCGCTATCGCATCGCTGACTCGTCAGGCACTGCACGCCGAAGTGCTTGGGTTCAGGCATCCTGTTACCGGAGAATCCCTTCTTTGCAAAGCCCCTCTTCCCGAAGACCTTAAACTGTTGGACAGCGCTCTTACCGATGCCTACCAATGAACCGCAACTCATCGATTCCGGGCTTCTCGCATCAGTCGGCATCATCGCATTTTTCACCGGGAGGCAAGGTGGCGTAAGTCACCCCCCATTCGACAGCCTCAATTTCGGTTTCGGCATTGGCGATCATGAAACAGCTGTCTCCGAGAACATACAACGACTGGAGCAACAAACAGGCCTTACCTCTCGGCCTCATCAGACAAAACAGGTGCACGGCACCGCCCATCTGAACTGCAGTGGTCCGGGAATCGTTCATGATTATCAGGCAGATATCATCGTCAGTCAGACTCCCGGTACAGCAGTTGCGGTAAGGACAGCTGATTGCCTCCCCATTCTTCTTGCCGATCCGCAAGCAGGTGTCATTGCAGCCGTCCATGCCGGTTGGCGAGGTACGGCTCAGCGAGTTGTTGTCTACGCCATTGAAGCGATGAAGGGGCTCGGCGCTGATCCTGAACATATCTATGCATCGATCGGTCCATCCATCGGCCTATGCTGTTTTGAAATATGTGAAGAGACTGCCAATGCACTGGCTACATCTGTTTCAAATGGTGAAACAGCTATCTCAAGAAACGGAAAACCTCATGCCGACCTGGCCTTAATCAACAACATGCAACTGCTGGAGTGTAACGTGGAACCAAATCGAATTGAGAACCTGCAGCTGTGCACATCGTGTCATCCCAACCGCTTTTACTCCTATCGGCGAGAGCGTGGCATTACCGGACGTCATCTTGCCGTTGTCGCGCTGCCTGCTTCCATCTAGGCTTGCGCGCATGAAATATCTAGTCACCTGCCTTGTTGTACTGCTACTCGCCTCATGCGGCGGCAAAGAGCTCACCCCATCTGAATCGGCACAGGCTGATTATGAAAAGGGCAAACGGCTCATCAGCAATGGCGACTATATAAATGCCAACCTTTTCCTGGAAAATTTCTCTGCCAAACATCCATACAGTAAATATGCTATTCAGGCAGAACTTCTGCGCATGTTTGCGGCTTACAAAAGTGACGAATACATTCTCAGTGAAACGCTCTCTCAGCGATTCATAGAACGCCATCCAAGGCACCCCGACATCGCTTACGCCCGCTATATTCTGGCAATGAGCCACTACAAACAGGTCTCCAATGAACATCGTGACCAGACGGCCACCCGACTGGCTATCAAGGGCTTCAAAACACTGATCAAAGAGAATCCCGGAAGTGATTATGCCAAAGATGGCGCAGCCAAACTTCAGGCTCTTTATAACAAACTCTCCGCACATGAGCTTTCAGTTGGAAAATTCTATTTTAACAAGGAGCTCTATGTGGCCGCAGCCGGTCGGTTCCAGGTTATTCTCAACGAATATCAAACAACTCCGGCCATCGAAGAGGCGCTCTACTACCTCGCTGCCTCCTATGCGAAACTCGGCATTGCTCAAAGTGCCCGAGAGGTAGCCATTCTTCTTCGTCATAACTATCCGAAGAGTGAGTGGAGTGATAAGGCAGCGGATTTCCTGTAATCGGAATCCTTTAAACCGTGCCCAGATTCAACCAAGCACCCGTTCATTTCGCTCTGGCCCTGCTCATCGGCGTTCTGCTTTTCGGCTGCAGTGATATCGAGAAATCAGAAATATCGGGGGTGATGGATGCCCGTGATCATGCTATCAGTAGTCGCAATATCTCCGAATACAGTGCACTTATCTCCGGCAATTACAATGACAGGGGACGAAGCAAAGTCGAGGTGGTTGCACAAATGGTGTCGCTGTTCGATAAATTCGAACAGGCCGAAATGAGCTCTTACGACCGGAACATTAAGCATATTGACGGTGGACTGGCACAGTGCGAACAGTCCTACAGACTGAAGGTGTTCGCCGATGGTGACTGGCGACAGATCGTTCAGCGTGAACAATTGACTCTGGTGCAGGAATCATCGGGTTGGAAAATTATCTCGGGCCTCTAATCGAAACCACACATTTGCTATTTAGCAGCTGACCGCTTTCGACCTGCCGGAAAATCATCCACCATAATCACGTCACGCATCGCCTGGCGCGCTTCGCTCAGCAAGGTGTGCTCATCCCTGTTAATCAGTGAATCGCTCAAAATCCTCTTCAGCCACTGGC
Organism: Mariprofundaceae bacterium; assembly: GCA_050304695.1. Lineage (GTDB taxonomy): Bacteria > Pseudomonadota > Zetaproteobacteria > Mariprofundales > Mariprofundaceae > WSZY01. Next base: position 295,819 of record JBNLEB010000009.1, on the reverse strand, counting down.
TATACTCCTCGGATGGTTCGTATACTTGCCCTGCTTCCCGAAGCCTCTTCTCAACCTCATCAGCCTTCAGTGTCAAATCAAATGCATGTTTCAGGGAGCCTATAATATCCCCGGCATCCTCGGGCAGGTAGATGCCGGCACTCAGCCTCTCTCTTGAACCATCATCACCGATCAGAAGTGCCGCGACCCGGTGCCCGAGCTTGTCCGAAGGCATCCGGAGCCGCCTGCCTAACGGAAAAGTGAGGGCACGAAGCTTCAATCCAATCAACGGAACGGGATAGTTACGTGCAATGCCATACAGGGCCTCCTGAATCCGGTAGAGCGCGTACTGACATGACCAGTGAACAAATGGCAGGTCCGCCTCAGGCCTGCCATCATCCTCAAATCGTTTCAATGTGGCTGAGCAGAGGTACATATAACCCAAAGCATCTGCAAATCGACCGGAAATTTTCTCTTTACGTTTGAGTGCGCCACCCAAAACAAGCAGCGAAAAATCAGCCATCGTGGCAAATGAGGCAGAGAAGCGGGCCAACTCGCGATAATATGATGTAACTTCTCCCGCTGTCGGTGTCGGAGCCAGTCGCCCAAGACCCACGGAGTAGACGAATGATCTTGCGGCATTACCCATAACATAGGCCAGGTGCTTCATTAGCAGCGCATCGAATGTCCGGATCCCCTCCTCTTCATCCTTGGCACTCAAAGCATCCATCTCGTCCATTACATAGGGATGACAGCGCATGGCGCCCTGTCCGAACACGATCAGTGTTCGGGTGAGAATATTTGCACCCTCAACCGTAATACCGACGGGAATCGTCTGGTAGGCCTGGCCCAGATAGTTCGAAGGGCCAAGACAGATACCCCGGCCACCATGAATATCCATGGCATCATTGATGATGCTACGCATCCCTTCGGTCAGGTAGTACTTCATCATGGCGGTTACAACCGAAGGCTTCTCACCATGGTCAAGTGCACTGAGGGTTAGTGTCCGCCCCGCATCCATCATATAGGTCATGCCGCCAATACGTGCCAGAGGCTCCTCGACCCCTTCAAACTTGCCGACAGGAAGGTGAAACTGTTTGCGGATACGGGAGTAGGTTCCGGAGGTGAAAGCGGCCATTTTTGCGCCACCACAACTCAATGAAGGGAGCGAGATACCGCGACCGATCGCAAGCCGCTCGACAAGCATACGCCAGCCACGACCAACCTGCTCCTGACCACCGATAATCCACTCCATCGGAATGAACACATCTTTGCCATAGTTCGGGCCATTCTGAAAAGCCGAATCCAGCGGATTATGACGTCGCCCTATCTTCACACCCTTCGTGTCGGTCGGCACAAGGGCACAGGTAATACCGAGATCCTCTTTCTCACCAAGCAGATGATCGGGGTCGTAAGCATGGAAAGCCAGGCCCAGTGTAGTCGCTACCGGCCCAAGCGTAATATAACGCTTCTCCCAACTGGTTCTGAATCCGAGAACTTTTTTACCCTGGTACTCTGCCTTGCAAACCACGCCCCGGTCAGGAATAGCTCCGGCATCCGAACCAGCCTCCGGTCCGGTCAGGGCAAAACAAGGAACCTCTTCGCCCGTTGCAAGCCTGGGAAGCAGATCACTCTTCTGCCGATCCGTTCCGTAATTCAGCAGAAGTTCCGCCGGCCCCAGCGAATTGGGTACCATAACCGTCACTGCTGCTGTGATACTGCGACTGGATATCTTCTGAATCACCTGGGAATGGGCATAAGCGGAAAAGCCCAATCCACCATACTCCTTCGGGATAATCATACCGAAAAAGCGGTTGGATTTGATATAGGCCCACACCTTCGGAGGCAGGTCTTGATGTTTATGCGTGATCTCCCAATCGTCCAGCATGGAGCAGAGCTCTTCGACCGGGCCATCGAGAAAAGCCTCCTCTTCGGCATTCAGGATCGATGCAGAGGTATCCAGAAGCTTCTGCCAGTCCGGCTCTCCCTGAAACAGTTCGGCATCCCACCAGACATTACCTGCTTCCATGGCGGAGCGTTCGGTTTCAGACATCGGCGGCAGTGCTGCCTTCATATGTCTGAATAGTGGTTCGGTTATCCAGCGAAGGCGTAATTCATCGACATGCAGGGGAATAAATATGATGGCAAAGATGAACAGGAACAGAGATGCCACACCCCAGCCAATCAATCCGAACAGTGGAAGCAACAGAAGCGGGACGGCAATACCGACTGTCCAGTTTATCAGCGGTGCGCGAAGCCGGGCAACGGACACCACCAGAAGCAACAGGAATAGAATCAACAAGAACCACTGCATCACAGGCCTCCAATCAGAACGCTTATACCTTCGTCTCCATTATAGGCTAATTTCTCTCATTTTTTTTCATAACAGTAGAAAGGGGCCCGCAGGCCCCTTTCGCAATATAATCTCCGCTACAGTGTGGTTCAGAAGCGGGCGGTAACATCCGCCGCAAAGATATGCACGTTCGATTTATAGCGACCATTATAGAACGGTGCCGCAGAGGCTGTCTGTGTTCTATCCTTTAACAGGACATAGGCATAACCCAGATCCAGTGTCACAGAGTCGCTAATGTCATAACCGTAGCCGAGGGTGAACAGTTGTCGGTCATTACCCGGCAGACGTGGCGAAAAGTCGACATCATTAATCGGTGTCGGATCGTAGACATATCCGAATCTCGCTCTCATCGCACTGTTATACGCCCACTCCATACCGATGCGGAAAGTGGTCGTTGCCTTCCAGTTCTCGGGAATCGTAAGGTTTCCGGCTGCGCCGAGGGCGGGCTGGGTGATATTAATCCGGTCGAATGTCTTCCAGTTCACCCAGTCGATATTCACACTGGCAAGCAGGCTGTCGGAAATATTGTATGCCAGACCGAAACTGAGCAGATCAGGAAACGTGATGGAAGTTTTTGCTGTCGTCGAAAATCCGACAGGAAGCAGCGGTGCGGAACCGAGCGGATAGCGCGCACTGCCATCAATGTCCGCTTTTACACGAGTGCGGTAACTGATACCGACATTGATACCGTCCCCTTTGTAGAGCAGTGCGGCATTTCCGCCCCATCCGCTACCTTTACCGTTCAAAGTAAGCACCTGATTATTCAGATTCACTCTGGTCACATCATAGTACGCCGCCCCCACAGCAATGGAGAGTTGGTCGTTAACTTTAAACGCTACGTTGGGATTAATGTTCAACATCTGGATCTCGGAAAAGCTTACCGTCGCCGTGCCCAGCGCAGGGATCAAAGCCGGAGCAACTGCCGCAAAGGGGGCACCGGAATTTGTCCAGTCGGTCGACAGCCCGAACGGTGAATTGATACCGAGACCGAGAGTCACGGGTAACTCCGGGCTGTTGTAACTCAGATAGGCATGGGGAACAACGAACGTCTCCCTCTTGGTTTTATTCGTCTGCGTACTTCCCGTAAACGTAAACTCATTGGTCGGCGTGATCAGATCGGTTCCCAGTGTGATCACTGTCCCATCCTGGAAAGCGATACCGGCAGGATTGAACCACATCGCCGAACCATCATCCGCTATCGCCGTAAAGGCATTACCCAGCCCCATCGCTTTTGTACCCTGTTCGGGAATAAAAAAACCGCCAGCGATAGCCGGCTGCGTTGCCATAAGAAGTGTTGCTACTAGAAATATAAAACGTCTCATAATCCCTCCTCAAGGTTTATAAGCTCTATTTATAGCTCCGTTTCACATAGTTAGGCAAGAAAATTTATCAGGCGACGATTAAACATGTTACAGCCGTCAGAAGAGACGCATGAGAGCACGGACAACCTTTTTTGTACCTGCGGAGAAGAGTTTATCCGTATAGAAACTCCCGGCGATACGTTTATTCACTTCCGCCAGTGTCGGGTAGGGCGCAATCATCGATGCCATCGCCCCGATCTTCAACTTCTGACCAATCGCCAGAATCCACGGCTGAATCAGTTCGCCCGCATGCAGGCCGACAATGCTCGCACCCAGAATGCGACCGCTCTTTTCGGTCACAACTTTGATAACTCCCTCGGTGCGCCGCTCCGCCTGTGCCCGGTCGTTCTCCCTAAAACTCCACCTAAGCACCCGGACATCCCTGCCTGCCTTTTCGGCATCGGCCTCACTCATACCGACATGAGCCAGCTCCGGATCGGTATAGGTGACCCACGGCACCGCCGAGTAATCCACCTTGGCAGGCAGTTTGAACAGCATGTTTCGGATCACGATACCGGCCTGATAAGCTGCCATATGGGTAAACTGGTAAGGCCCTGCCACATCGCCAATGGCAAAAATTCGGCGGTTAGATGTACGTAGCCTGGCATCGACCTCAACACCGCGCGGCGAATAGTTAACCCCTGCCGTCTCCATATTCAAACCATCGACATTGGCCCGACGCCCTGTAGCAATCAACAGATGGGAACCGGTGACACAAACATCCCCTTCATCTGTCGTACAGTGCGCCAGAATTGTGCCCCCCTTCCCCTTCTCCAACTGCAAGTCACGTCCGCCCTCATAGAAGTTCACCCCCTCCTGACGCATCCGCTCAATAACGACAGCGGCCAGTTCGGGATCATCCTTGACCAGCAGCCGCGCCATCTCCATCACGGTGACCTCAGCCCCCAGCCTGCGATGCGCCTGCGCCAACTCCATACCGATAGGCCCGCCGCCGATCACAATCAGGTGATCGATCTTTTCCCGGTTATCAAAGATGTTTTCGTTGGTGAAGTAATCGATCCCGTCCAGCCCATTGATCGGCGGTACAAACGGAGAAGAGCCGGTTGCCAGCACGAAGTATCTGGCCCGGATATGAATATCACCTGCCTCCACGGTTCGATCATCGATAAAATGAGCGTTTGCCCGGATCACCTGTACACCCAGTCCCTCGAAACGCTCCACGGAGTCGTTGGGAGCAATCGCGGCAATCACATCGTGGATATGTTTGTGGACACCGCTCCATTCGACACCCGGAGTCGCAGACCGGATGCCGAATGCGTCTGCTTCGCGCATACCCTGCGCCTTCTCCGCTGCCGCCAGGATCGCTTTGGAAGGCACACATCCGGTGTTCAGGCAGTCACCGCCCATCGCTCCTTTCTCGATCAACACGACATCCGCACCCATCTGTGAAGCACCGGCAGCGACAGAGAGACCGCCCGAGCCCGCTCCAATCACACAAATGTCCGTCTGCAAAACCTCTTTCATACTTCCTCTCCTTCAATAGCAGAACGTTTGCGAAAGCGTTTATAAACAACCGGAACCAAAGCCAGAACAGCCAGCCCCACCAGTGCACCGATAATCTCAGGCGTTAACACGCCCTTGAGTGTAAATGCCTCACCGGAATCAAATACACTGCCAAGACCGGCACCGATCAGTGAATAGACAAACGTTCCGGGGATGATCCCGACAGATGTCGCCACCACATAAGTACGCAACCGCACTCCGAGGAAGGCAGGTGCAAGGTTGACCAGCCAGAATGGGAAAATCGGAATCAGCCGTAATACCAGCAGGTAGCTGATGGCGTTCTCATTGAATCCTGCCTGCATCTTCACAAGCCATGGCCCGGCCCGTTTTTTCAATGCCGATCCCAGTGAACTTTTGGCAATCAGAAAGAGAAGTGTCGCGCCAACGGTTGCTCCAAACACCGTGTAGAGGGTTCCGAAAACGACTCCGAAGAGGAAGCCACCGGAAACCGTCATCACAGCACCTCCCGGCAGGGAAAATGCCACAACGATGATATAGAGGCCGATATACGAAAGCAGGGCGATGAACGCATGCCTGTCGACCCAGTCGAGCAGCTCATAGCGATGCTCTTTCAACAGTTCAAAACTGAGATATTGACCCAGATCAAACAGAAAAAAGGCTATAAAACCCAGCAGTATCACTGCGACGGGAAACCAACGTTTCACATTCTGCTTCACTATTTCACCACCAATCTGTAATCCGGCGTCGGATTCAAAGGGCAGGAGTAGAGATACTCTCCCGCTTCAAGGGTAATGTGGTAATCCTTGTATCCACCTGTCTCAATGCCGCCACCGGAGATCGAAGGAAGTATCAATCTGCCCAGCCCCTCCCCTCGCAGCCAGAAGCCGAGTACATAGGGCACATCCCGGTTATGGACACGAAACAGATAGTCGCCCGGCCTCAGCTCCAGTACTTCTGCTCTTTTCAGCCGACCAGTCGAACTCTGCTCATTAAAATGCTGACACGCCTCATAACTCTCTGCCCGGTAGTGATGATCGCCCTTCTCAGGTTCAATGAACTGGCAGGCTGTCTGGGTCAGTTCGATCGTCTCCAGAGCCCACCCACTCGGGGCAAAACCAACCGTCATCACGCACCACAACAACCAACGCATAGAGATGCTCCTTATCCCGTTTGCGTCTTGGTCGTGAGACATCGGTGAAAATTACAGATCCAGCAGTGCCACTCCCGGCTGTTCCAGATAGGACTTCACGGCAACAAGGAACTGCACTGCATCTTTGCCATCAATCAGCCGGTGATCGTAGGTGAGTGCCAGATACATCATCGGCCTGATCACCACCTGTCCATTCTCGGCTACAGGCCGCTGCTGGATGGTATGCATACCGAGAATACCACTCTGCGGCGGATTCAGAATCGGCGTCGAGAGCAGCGAACCGAAGACGCCTCCATTGGTAATGGAGAAGGTGCCGCCCTTCAGATCATCCGGCATCAATCCCCCCTCACGTGCTTTGGTTGCCAGCGAAGCAATCCCCTGTTCGATCCCGGCAAAGCTCATCCGGCCTGCATCCCGGAGCACCGGCACCACCAGCCCTCTGTCGGTGGAGACGGCAATACCGACATCCATATAGTTATGATAAACCACCTCATCGCCATCGATAAAGGCATTCATCGCCGGAAACTGACTGGCTGCATGGGCGCATGCCTTGACGAAAAAGGACATAAAACCCAGGCCCACGCCGTGTTTTTTCTCAAACCTGTCCTTATACTTGGAACGCAGTTCCATCACCGACTGCATGTTCACTTCGTTAAAGGTGGTGAGCATAGCTGCCGTGTTCTGGGCGTCCTTCAAACGCGTGGCGATCCGCTTGCGCAGGCCCGACATCACGACCCGCTCCTCAATACGATCACCGGATTCACGAACAGGGGCAGGCGTTTCCTGCAAAACTTCCGACCGCTTCTCCACGATCTTTTCATCCTTCGCCTCTTCTCTAATGGCAACCTCTTTGACAGCCGACTCCCGGCTCTCAATCTTAACCTCGCTGCGGGGCTCAGGCTCTGCAACCGGTGTCGGCTTCTCCTCTACAGGCGGAGTACGCTTCGGACTTGCCGATGTGTCGATCAAACCGATCACCTCACCCGGCTCCACCGTGTCATCGGCCTGCTTATGGATAGCTTTGAGCACTCCGGCATCCAGTGCGGTGATCTCCATGGTGATCTTGTCACTCTCGATCTCGGCCAGCACGTCATCGACAGCCACCGCATCACCCTCATCTTTTAACCAGGACACAAGGGTCGCTTCGGTCTCCGACTCGCCAAGGCTTGGAACCTTAATCTCTACATCAGCCATGCATGCCTCCTGTTCACTCTAATCCGTCTCCAATCACGGGTTTGCCACCTCTATCTCAACAAGACCGATCGCCTTATCCACCACCCGCTGCTGCTCCTCTGCATGCCGTTTAGCCGATCCCACTGCCGGTGTTGCCGAGGCAGGACGGGAGACGAACTGAATTTTCTGTTCAGGCAGCAGGCAACGTTTCAGGTGATGTTTGATCTGATACCACGCCCCCTGGTTCTTCGGCTCCTCCTGAACCCAGACTACCTCTGCCGCATTGGGATACATCGCCGTCTGCTTTTTCAGCATACCGGATGGGAACGGATAGAGCCGCTCGACACGGACAATCGCGATATCGTCGATTTTCTGTTTCGTCCGTGCCGCCAGGATGTCGTAATAGACCTTGCCTGTGCAGACCACCACCCGTTTCACGCGCTCAGGTTTAACCTTCGCTTCGCTCTCGCCAAGCACCGAGTGGAACCTGCCGTTCGCCAACTCATCGAGTGTCGAGAACGAAAGCTTCTGACGCAACATGCTCTTGGGCGTCATCATGATCAGCGGCTTGCGAATGTCGATCATATACTGTCGGCGCAGCAGGTGGAAAAGCTGGGCCGGAGTCGTCGGGTAGACCACCTGCATATTGTTCTCGGCACAGAGTTGCAGGTATCGCTCAAGCCGGGCCGATGAGTGTTCCGCACCCTGCCCCTCATAACCGTGCGGCAACCAGAGCACGATACCGCTCATGCGCTGCCACTTGGTCTCGCCAGCGGCAATAAACTGATCGATCACCACCTGTGCATTGTTGGCAAAATCGCCGTACTGCGCTTCCCAGATCACCAGTGCACGCGGTTCCGCCACCGAATAGCCGTACTCGAATGCAAGCACAGCCTCTTCCGAGAGCATGGAATCGACAACAAGGAAGTTGGCGATACCGCCCTCGCTCACCTTCTTCAGCGGCACATACTTTTTACCGGTTTTCTGATCGTAAACGATCACATGGCGGTGAAAGAAGGTACCCCGCCCACTATCCTGCCCCGACAGCCGTACCCAGCCGCCCTCGGCAACCAGCGATGCGTAGGCCATCGTCTCCGCACATCCCCAATCGATGGGCTGCTGGCCATCCATCATCAACGTACGACTGTCATAGATCTTCTGCACCAGTGGATGCAGGCTGAAATCAGCAGGCACCGCATGCGCTTTGCGCACCAGTTCGGCCAACACCTTCTCCGGCACCGCGGTTTTCGGTTCCGACTCGGCACGGCGCTGATAACCTTCCCACCGACCCTGCAGACTGTTAACCGGCGATGGCGGCGGTCTCTCCGGATTACGACGCATCTCATCCATGCAATCGCGATACCACTGAACCACCTCATCTGCATCCTTCTCACTGATCACGCCCGCATCGATCAGCTTTTTGCGATAGAGCTGAAGCAGGGTCGGATGCTCATCGATACGACGATACATCACCGGCTGCGTTACTGCCGGCGAGTCGGTCTCGTTATGACCGTGGCGGCGGTAGCAGATGATGTCGATCACGATGTCCTCCCTGAACTGCCTGCGATACTCCACAGCGATCTCGACCGCCAGGCAGCACGCCTCGGGATCGTCGCCGTTCACATGCAGGATTGGCGCCTGCACCATCTTGGCGATATCGGTGCAGTAGGTGGTAGAGCGTGCATCGAACGGGTTCACCGTGAAACCGATCTGGTTATTCACCACCAGATGGATGGTGCCGCCCGTCCGGAAGCCGTTGAGTTTGGAGAGGTTGAGTGATTCAGCCACCACACCCTGACCGGCAAAGGCGGCATCGCCATGCACCAGCACACTCATCACTTCGCGCCGCTCATGATCCTTACGCCGACACTGACGCGCACGAACCGAGCCGAGCGCCACCGGCGTGATGATTTCAAGGTGGGAGGGGTTGAATCCAAGCGAGAGATGGACCACACCACCCGGCGTGCGCACATCGGAGGAGAAGCCCATGTGGTACTTCACATCACCGGCTCCCAGTTCCGCATCCTCGAAGCGAGCACCCTCGAACTCGGCGAAGATATCGGTAGAGGCCTTATCCATGATATTGGCCAATACATTTAACCGCCCACGATGCGCCATGCCGAGGATAATCTCTTTTACCCCTTTGGCACCGGAGAGCTGAATCAACGCATCGAGCATCGGGATCAGGCTCTCACCACCCTCCAGTGAAAAACGTTTCTGACCGGCATAACGGGTATGCAGAAAACGTTCGAACTCTTCGGCCTTCATTACCCGGTTAAAGATGTGCCTGCGCGTATCATGATCGAACATTGGCGTGGAACGAACCCGCTCCAGCCGCTCCTGCAACCAGTGTTTCCGGGCCGAATCGGTAATGTGCATAAACTCCGGCCCGATGGAACCGCAATAGGTCTGCCTGAGCAGTGCCTCGATCTCACGTAGCGGCATACTGCGCGGCCCGGCCAGGTCTCCGGTCGGAAATTCGGTGTCGAGATCGGCTTCGCTCAGCCCATAGAAGGAGAGCTGCAGCTCCGGGCTCGGATGCATATGGTTGAGCTTCAACGGATCGAGATCGGCATGCAGATGCCCATGCACGCGGTAACCGTGGATCAGGTAGAGTGCCCGGGAGGGGAACTCCACATCACGCAACGGAGCGCCATGTTCGGTCGAACCAGCCTCTCCCTGTATGCGTGAGAGTTGCTGCATACGCTGCAGAATCTGTCGATGCGAAGGCTCTTCGCCGTTTCCATCAAGGTTGTCGAACTGTTCAACCCAGCTGTCAGATACCGAAGCCGGATCGGCCAGCCACGATTCGTATATAGATTCGATATAGCTGTTGCCGGTAGAAAAGAGTGAGTCTTCAAGCTGTCTCTCTATCTTCGAATGATCGACTGATGCCACGCCTGCTCCTTTACCCGAAAACTCTGCCTGAAGCTTCTGCCTGAAATACTGCCGAGGTTATAGCGCATCGCGCCACTCACTTCCAGTTCCGTCGGCGGTCATCTCATCCATACCTGATTCGATACCAGAACACCCCCAGATACTCATGCAGTGCCAGTGCGGAATCATTCAACATCATCCAGCCCGGCAGATAACTGCGCAGGTCATATGGTGCCTGCCCACTTATAAAATCCGTCGGTGCGGAAACAACCTCAAACCCATGGGATTCAAAACACCAGGCCGCACGCGGCATATGCCATGCAGATGTCACCAGTACAACGGTGCGAATACCCTTCCCGGACAGCAGTTTTTTCATGTGGGAGGCATTCTCCCATGTGTTATTGGCTACTCTCTCTGCGAACACGGAATCTTCGGCCATACCAAGCTTCAACAGCCAGTGACGCATGATCTCACCTTCAGGCTCGGCCTCCTGCGTTAACGGCGAACCGCCGCTGGCATAGATATCCAGACCGGTTTTACGCGCGACATCGGCAGCATATACGGTACGCATCATTGCATAGCGCCCCAGCTCATCCCTGCCATCATACTCAGGTGCATTCTCGTAGATACCTCCGCCAAGCAACACAATAGTCGCGCCTTGAACGGGAACCTTACTCACATCCAGTACCGGATACTGGAACTCAAGGGGTGATGTAAGAAGGTCGCGCACCGGTTCGGTGGAGAGCAGCCAGAGGAGTGCGAAACTGAACAGAACGACTCCCCTTCCCCAGACACGTTTCCAGAAAACAAGGCCGACAAACCCGAGCAGAAGCAGGCCACCGGGAGGCAACAGCAGTTGTGAAACAGCTTTCGAAAGCAGCAGCACTATCGACCCACCTCGCTTTCCGTATCACTCTTTCTCTCTGCCTGTACCTGTTTAACGACCAGCAACGCCTCAACCAGTACCCAGCAGGCAAGCAGGAAAATCGCTCCACCAACAATAGCCACCGTCCACTGACCTTTGCCAACAGCACCGAGCACCCCCATCACCATACCGGCAATGGTGGTGCCAAGCACCAGCAGCATCGGCGCCAGGGTATAGAGAATCGGTTTCTTCTTTCGGTAGAGATAGATGGTGACCGTCAACAGCGTCAGGCCCGCCAGAATCTGGTTGGTCGTACCGAACAGCGTCCACAGGAAGAGGCCGGCAGGCCTGCCATCCACCTCGAAGAAGGCGAAGAAGCCGATAGCAAAAACAGCGATCGCCGTGGCCACATAGCGGTTGCCGAGAAACTCAACACCAATGGTGCCGGAGATCTCCTGTACATTAAAACGAAGAAGTCGTGCACCGGTATCGACCGAGGTCATGGCAAAGCCGACAACAACCACACTGATGAAAGCGGCAGCGAAATCGTACGGTACGCCGAGTTGCGAGATAAAGTTGGCATTGCCCTGAATAAAAACGCCCAGCTTCTGATGCAGGCCGACCGCCTTGTCCCACGATCCATAGAAGGATTCCCAGTCGGCACGCGTTGTAAATGCACCTGCCGTCGTCGCCAGCACAGCCAGAAGTGCCAGCAGTGACTCACCGATCATACCAACATAACCGATAAACGGCGCATCGCTCTCGCGATCGAGCTGTTTGGATGTCGTGCCTGAGGCCACCAGCCCGTGAAAACCTGAAACGGCACCGCAGGCAATCACGATAAAGAGGAACGGCAGCATCGGCGGTGCACCGACCGGCTCCGGATTAATCGCTGGTGCAGCCCAGTCCGGCGAAAGAATGAAGAAGCCAATCAGCATGGAGAAGAGCGCCAGATAGAGCAGCAGTGAATTGAGAAAATCGCGTGGTTGCAGCAAAAGCCAGACCGGCAACACACTGGCAGCAAAAGCGTAGATCAGAAGTGTCCATTTCCAGAATCCTGCATCGAAACCGGTAACAGGCGTGGAGAGCCCCCACCAGGTGAAAAGCAGCATGACCACAAATCCGACCCCGATCAGCGGCCAGACAGGCATCTCTTTTTTGTAGACCAGAAACCCGATCACCATAGCGATCAGCATCAAAGAGTAGGTCGGGAAAATCGCTTCCGGATGAGAAGTCGGTGGAATACTGGTTGCATCGGGAGCAGCGAACAGCCCGGCAATCACCAGCACGAAGACACCCATAGCAAGCGCCACGAGAAAGAAAATCACCAGCAGAAACAGAAGACGAGTGCGGGGACTGATCACATCGTAGGCAATGGTGCCGACACTCTTGCCTTTATGACGCGAGGAGAGCACCAGTGCGGAAAAATCATGCACAGCACCGATCAGCAGTGTGCCGAACACCACCCAGCAGAGTGCCGGTACCCAGCCCCAGATCACGGCGATAGCAGGCCCGAGCATCGGCGCAAGGCCGGCAATGGAGGCATAGTGATGGCCGAAGAGAATGTACCTGTTAGCCGGAACATAATCGATGCCATCACGAAGTTCATGAGCGGGTGTCATCTGCGCATCGCTGAGTTCAAAAACCCGCTTTCCAAGCAACCCTTTAGCGTAAAATCGATAGAAAAGAAGATACAAACAGAGTACCAATACCGCCATCGTCACTGGTGTCATCCCACCCTCCAAGCTTTGAGCAATTCATTTAAGGATGCCCTGAACAACTATCCATCGGTCGCGTTGCTCTCTCCATCGTGATGATCGCAAGGAAGACGACGAAGGTCGTAGCCGTAGCTACGAGCCGAGCCGACTGCCGAAACGAGAGCGCGATGGAGGGCGCAACCCTTGCGGGACAAGGCTTTGTGTCCGGCCTGCGGCGTTGCGTGTTTCATCCATGGAACCACCATGCATTTCAACACGCGCCTTGCATACCATGCCGCAAAGCCAATATCGCGCCATGTAGAGTTGTTCAGAGCACCCTTAACCCGCTACTCTATCCGCCATGAAACATAAAATCACATGGCTACTGCTACCCTGCTCCCTGTTAATACTCACTTCCTGCCAACAGCAAAAAGAGGCCGACACGACTGAACTTGATCCAACCCCGGTGATTGCCAAAGTGGCCGGTGTGACATTCCATGAATCGGACATCGACCGCGAAATTCGCTCCATGCCCGGTTCACTGCAACATATCGGCACAGATCTTGTTGCACGCAGGCAGATTCTTCAGGTGCTGATCCGGCGTTCCATCCTGAGTCAGAAGGCACAAGAGATCGGGCTTGAAAAAGATCCGCTGATTGCAAGTCAAATCATGCGGGCTCGCAACACCATCTTAATCGAAGCCCTGGAAAAATGGCAGATATCTCAAATCACACCGCCCGGCGAAAAGGAGATTATCGTCTACTACCAGGAGCATCTGAACGACTTCACCATTCCCGAACAGATTCATGCCCGCCATATTCTTGTCGGCAGTGAAAAACTGGCGTGGGAAATATTGAAGAAATTGAAACAGAACCGTAAAGGCTTCGAGGCGCTTGCAGCAACGCACTCGCTGGATGACAGCAACAAATCGCGTGGCGGCGACCTGAACTGGTTTCCACGCGGCATCATGGTCGAACCGTTTGAAAAGGTGGCCTTCTCACTGAGGGAGAACAGCCTGAGCAAGCCGGTCAAAACACAGTTCGGCTGGCACATCATCGAAGCACTCGGCAAACGCCCCGCACACGTTAAATCACTTGATGAGGCACGTGATGAAATCCACGCGCTACTTCTGCAAAATGCGTTGGATCAGTGGGTCGACAAGCTTATTTCCAAAACCAATGTTTCCATTATCAAGCCGGAATATCGACTCTCTGAAGAGCACGATACCAAAAACTGAGAGGATACATTCCTAGCGATATACAAAAAAGAGAACAGAACTCATCGAACTGCAGAGTAAAGACATGAGCCGTACGGCGAGGTGGAGAAAAGAGTGCTCTGCGCCGATGATATACCGGAGCCTGCGTTAACCTGTCTGATCCTCTGCACAACTTCGCCCCTGACCGACAAACTGGGCATCGAGCTGATCCCTGATCGCCTTACTTAAATCCAGGATATTGTATGGCTTGGAGAGAATCAGATGGTCGAGCGGCGGTAACTGGTCGGGAATGGTTGACTCCTTATCGTACCCGGTCGAGAAGATCACTTTCACATCCGGACAAACCGCTCTCATACGCTCTGCAGCTTTTGCACCGCCAAGCTTCGGCATCACGACATCCATAATCACCAGCACAATCTCATTCCGATGCGCTTTGAAGAGCTCCAGAGCCTCTACTCCATTAGAAGCCAGAAGGGTCTTGTAACCAAGCATCTCCAGAACCTCTTTTCCGGTCTCCAGAATGTTCGGCTCATCATCAACCAAGAGAATCAATTCACCCTTCCCCTCCCGGAAGCCATCCTCTATATCCTCATGGGGTGAAGGAACGGCCTTTTCGCCTGCAAGTGGCAGAAAAATATGAAAAACCGTGCCCCCATCCTGCCCGCTCTCTACCTCAATAAATCCATGGTGGGACTTTACTGCTCCATAGACCATGGCAAGCCCCAGGCCACTCCCCTTACCCGGCTCCTTGGTGGTAAAGAACGGTTCGAACAGATGGGGCACCTTATCCTTAGAAACACCCTCACCGTTATCTTTAACGCTCAGGCGAGCGAACTCCCCTTCGCTCGCATAACTACGGGACTCGGCGAACCGCCGATCGACATGAAAAGCTTCCAGTCGAATTGAAATTTTGGGGTCTTCTCTACCCTCAAGAGCATCAACCGCATTATTCACCAGGTTCATGAACACCTGTTGCAACTGTGTTTCATCACCCTGCACAACCAGTGTACTATCCTGAAGCGATTCATCCAGAGAGATGGTTTCAGGTATCAGTGTGCGAAAAAACTTCGTCGCCTGCCGGACAAAACCATTAAGCTCGAGAGGCTGAAGCAGGACACGATCCCTGCGTGCGAAGGTCAGCAACTGCTTAATCAGCTCGGAGGCCCGGAACGAAAGACTCTCGATACTCTCCAGTTTCTGACTGATGTCAGGCATACCCTCGGTGTGACGTTTCACCAGGTAGAGATTACCTGTCATGCCGGCCAGAATATTATTGAAATCGTGTGCGATGCCCCCTACCAGCGTACCGATTGCCTCCATCTTCTGGGCCTGCCTGAAACTCTGTTCCAGAGTCTCCATCTCACTGACATCACTGTGCAAACCGATGAAATGGGTAATCTTTCCGCGTTGGTTGGTCACCGGAGCGATATTCAGTACAGCCGGAAAGAGCGAACCGTCTTTCCGTTTATCGATCACCTTACCATGCCAGATTTCACCTCGAAGAAGAGTCTCCCACATCTCCCCGTAAAATAGCGAATCATGGCTGCCACTTTTAAGCAGTGCTGGCGTACGGCCAACTGCCTCCTCGGCACTGAAACCCGTCATCTTTGAAAAGGCGGGATTAACGTACTCGATCACTCCGGCAGTATCGGTAATCATGACCGATTCACCCGACTTCTCGATAGCCCTTGAAAGTTTGAGCAGGCTCTCTTCAGACTCTTTGCGTTTCGTAATATCCTGGAAAATTACGACAAAGTAGTTCTCTTTGGGGCAGTAGGCATAACTTGAAAACCATCTCCCAAGTGCTTCCGAATAACTCTCAACATAATCATCGCCACCTTCCAGGGCGACTCGACCATATCGACCTATCCAATCGGCACTATCCTGCTCGATACCGGGCAGCACTTCTCTCACTGTTTTGCCAACCACATCCTCGCTTCGCAATCCAAGAAGCCTTTCAAAACCTCTGTTCACCTCCATGAATCGATAATCGATCGGTTTCCCGCCTTCATCGGTAATGATTTCATGGTAGGCGAAACCATTGAGCATATTCTCGAACATGGAGCGATACTTCGATTCACTCTCACTCAACTCCTCCTGGGCCCTGACACGTTCCAGGTGAACATTTTCATAAGAGTAGGCAAGTGTTGCCACCTCGGTTGGAAGATGGCCGATAACTTCCGCTTTCTCCCCGACAACCAGTTCATCGTTTAACAGGTGATTCAGTTCATCCACCGGCTGAATCAGATGTCTGCGAAGCGAGAGTTGAAGCGCCACTATCGAAATCCCAACCACCAAAAAAACCAACACTGCAGTCCAGGCCGTTGTTTGATAAACACTCTCTCTGACAGGACGAACATCCATAATAATCGCAAGGTTTGCCTCATATCCCGGAATGGGTTTCTCAAAGAGCCTGAGATGGCGTTTACCCTGGACAACTCCCCGCATCTCGTTCGCGCTCATATCCGCGGAGATATCGATGGAGGGAGATTGATTCTCATGCACTGCCACATGCATCAGTTGGCCCGATGCACCGATGACAAGCATCCCGGACACCACATTCTCCTGAACCAGGGCATCCGCCTCCTCATCGATCGAAAAACGTTCGTTTTGACTCATATGCTTGGCGAATTCAGCTGTCTGGTAACTCATACGATGGGCCGCCATATCAGCTACGAGATAATCGATAAAATTCTGAACGGTACTAAAGAATATTATTGCCATAATGACAAAAAATGAGAGCGCCCATATAAGCACATCTTTGATCAGATTTTTGCGTAAACTCTCATGCATTATGACACTTACCAGGCAGCCTCCTCAATTAGAACCACTCTGATTATAGCGCTTTAGAAAGCAGAAGATCAAACAGAGACCGGGATTCCCGGTCCGAACTACCCGTTCCAGCCGGACAAGTGAACGGAGGCAATCTCTGCCAGCGCCTTGATGTGAACCTCGTCGGCATTAAGGGCCGGGATGTAGTGAAACGCCTTACCACCCGCATCCATAAAGTATTCACGATTCTCTTCGCCGATCTCCTCGATCGTCTCCAGGCAGTCGGATGCGAAGCCGGGACAGATCACATCGACACGGCCTACCCCTTCAGCACCCCATGATTTCAGGGTCTCGTCGGTATAGGGGGTGATCCACGGCTCCTTGCCGAAACGCGACTGGTAGGAGACGAGCCACTCGTCCTCGCCCAGCTCCAGCGCCTCAGCCAGCAGGCGCCCTGTCTTTCTGCACAGGCAGGGGTAGGGGTCGCCGCTATCGAAATAGCGCTGCGGAATACCGTGGAACGACATCAACAACCGATCCGGCTTGCCGTGTTCATCCCAGTGTTTGCGTACGCTGGCAGCCAGCGCATCGATATAGGCGGGATGATCGTGGTAACTATCAACCATGCGGATAGCCGGGACACGACGCCATGTTTTAAGCTCATCGGCTACGGCATCGAAGGTTGAGCCGGTCGTCGTCGCCGAATATTGCGGATAGAGCGGAAAGATCAGAATTCGTGTGCAACCCTTGGCCCGCAACTTCTGCAGACCGGAAGCAATGGAGGGATTGCCGTAACGCATGGCAAGTTCGACATGCACATCCTCACCCAAAGCCGCCTGTAACCCCGCCTGCTGGTCGAACGAGTGCAGCATCAATGGCGAGCCCTTCTCCGTCCAGACACTCTTGTAAGCCTCGGCGGATTTGGACGGACGGGTATTGAGAATAATGCCGTTAAGAATCAGCCACCACTGCCAACGTGGCATCTCGACCACGCGCGAATCCCAGAGAAACTCTTTCAGGTAGCGTTTCAATGCCGCTGTCGTCGGAGCATCGGGCGTGCCGAGATTGGTCAGCAGAACACCGGTACGAATCCGGCTCTGACCGCTATGACTGATACCCTTGACTGCTGTGTATTCCACTGCGACTCCTTACCTGAAACGGTACCCTATCGGCCTTTACAGCCGCAAACAAACGTTAGAAGGATGCCCAATCGGCGAACATAGCTGCCTGTCCGGCATATCTCCCCTGCCCGTCGATCAAATTCCAGATCACCGCATCGCTAATCGTGAAACGCCTGCCGGAAGCGGAGATGCGGATACCGCTGTACCCCTCCATATACCCCTGCCCGGCAACAATATCGAGTAAGCGCTGCCGATCTTCCTGTTTCGCCGCCTCGGCCGAAAGTCGTGATGGCAGTGAAGTGAATGCCTGCCAATCCATCTCGAAAAGCTCCAGCGCTTTCAGGTTGGCATAGTTAAAGATCGGATCGGTAGCCGTGTCGTGCGAAGCCACGGCAAACGGTGCTTCAAATAGTGCTCTGGCACGCCCAACCCTGTTTTCATGAGGATCGATCAACTCCCTGCCTGTCCAGTGATAGAAGCTGTTGCAGAGCAGATCGACATGGTCGACAAGAAAGGAGTTCGATGCACATGGTGAGGTAGAATCGTTCATCCGGTAATACCGAATCAATCTGCCAGCAGGAAAAAGAGCAGGCCGAACTTGGCAAAAATCACCGCAAACAGGAATGACGATATGGAGGTGATCAGAATGGCGTACTCGGGATGTTTTCTGAAATAGAGTCTCGGCACCAAAGAGAGGCCGCCGAGAACACCGGCGCCAACCATCATCCAGCCGAGGAACGTCCGCCCGATCTCAAGCTCCAGCAGCACCTCTTCCAGCCCGCCAAAAACGAAGTAGATCAAGGCAACATTCATCGTCCACGTGAAGTAGATCAACAGATATTCGATCACGCTCCATTGTAATCCGACCTGCCTGCCGCGCCAGATCGTCAGTCCCGCCACGATGTTGGCAGGGATAGCGAAGATCAGCAGTGAGAAGAGGTAGAGATTCATGCCTTGACCCGCTCCACCATCCGCTTGCCCAGCAAGGTCGGGTTACGTTCGACCGTGACTCCGGCCGACTCAAGCGCTGTGAACTTCGCCTCGGCCGTCCCCTTGCCGCCGGAGATGATGGCGCCGGCATGGCCCATGCGTTTACCCTTCGGCGCCGTGGCCCCGGCAATGAAGGCGACCACAGGCTTCGTCATATTTTCCTGAATATACCCGGCAGCATGCTCCTCGTCGGAACCTCCGATCTCACCGATCATCACCACGCCGTCTGTATCCGGATCGGCTTCGAAAAGTTTCAGTGCATCGATGAAATCCATGCCGTGGATCGGATCGCCGCCGATACCGATACAGGTGCTCTGGCCGAGCTTCGTTTCGGTCAGCTGCGCCACCGCCTCATAAGTAAGAGTCCCGGAGCGGGAGATCACACCGATACGCCCCGGCAGATGGATGTGGCCCGGCATGATGCCGATCTTACACTCGTCCGGTGTGATGATCCCAGGGCAGTTCGGCCCGATCAGTACAGCGTCGAAACCTTTCAAATGCTCCTTCACCTTCAGCATATCCTGCACCGGAATACCCTCGGTGATACAGGCGATCACCCCGATACCGGCATCGGCTGCTTCCATGATCGCAGCGGCGGCGAACGGTGGCGGTACGTAGATCACCGATGCATTCGCCCCCTCCTGCTCCACCGCCTCTCTCACCGTGTCAAACACCGGACGATCCAGATGGGTCTGCCCGCCTTTCTTCGGCGTAACGCCACCGACAAAGTTGGTGCCGTAGGCGATCATCTGCGATGAGTGGAAGGTGCCCTGCTTACCGGTGAAGCCCTGACAGATCACGCGAGTGTTTTTGTCGACAAGAATACTCACAACATCTCCTTACAAGCCTTTCGGCACCTAACTTCATTTTTTAAGATCATCAAACCATCCTTTAAGAACACCTCTCCATTCATGAGTCTTTACAGCACCATGAATAAATCCAAGAAAAGTAAAAGTTCCCGGCACATAAAACTTCCAAAATTCAGATTTGGATATTCCAAAGTGTTCAATGTACGAGTAGCCACTTCTCATATCCGGAGACGATAGAACAACCAGAGAAATAACCGAACTTACAACAAAAACAATCGAGGCTGTTATTAGTGCCGACTCTAGCCTTTCTCTTATTCGCATCGTAACTAACTTACTAACTCCGCCGCCAGCGTTGCCGCCTGATCCAGATCGTCTGCCCAACGCACATCGAGCCCGGCATCGCGGACGATCTTCCGCCCCTCCTCCTCGTTGGTGCCGACAAGGCGCATCACCACCGGCACAGTCATGGGATGCGTCTTAATCGCTTCAAGCAAGCCGTTGGCAATAATATCGCAGCGGACAATGCCGCCGAAGATATTCACTAACACGGCTTTCACATGCTCATCGGAGAAGAGAAGTTTAAAGGCTTCGCGAACGGCATCGACCGTCACCCCGCCACCGACATCGAGGAAGTTGGCAGGCTTCTCACCCTTCAACTGAATGATATCCATCGTCGCCATGGCAAGACCCGCCCCGTTGACCATGCAACCGATATTACCATCCAGTGCAATGTAGTTGAGTCCCGACCTGGAAGCTTCGATTTCGCGCGGATCCTCCTCATTAAGATCGCGCATCGAGACCACATCTTCCTGACGATAGAGTGCGTTATCATCGACCGAAATCTTGGCATCGAGTGCAAAATGACCTTCGCCGGTCAACACCAACGGATTGAGTTCCAACAAAGAAGCATCACGCCCGACAAAAAGACGGTAAAGGTTTTTACTCAGTTCGAAGAACTCATCAACCACGTCCTCGCGAAGCCCCAGAAAAGTAGCCATTCGATCCGACAGCTCCCGAGTAACACCTGTATGCAGATCAACCGGCAGCGTCAGAATTTTTTCAGGTGTAGTCTGCGCCACATGCTCAATATCCATGCCTCCGGACGGACTCACAACAAAGGCAACTGCTTCAGCCTCACGATCCACGAGCAGACTGAGGTAGTATTCATGGTCGATATCCAGCCCCTCTTCGATATAGACCTTGTTGACCACTTTTCCAGCCTCGCCGGTCTGCTTGGTCACCAGCTTCATGCCGATCATCTCTTCGGCTGTAGTACGGACCTCATCCAGAGATTTGCAGACCCGTACGCCACCGGCCTTGCCCCGGCCTCCGGCATGCACCTGCGCCTTCACCACCCAGATGGAGCCACCCAGATCATTCGCAACCACAACCGCCTCATCGGCAGTCAGAGCCAGCTTTCCTCTTGGTACCGGCACGCCATACTCGGCCAACAGCCATTTGGCCTGATATTCATGAATGTTCAACTGTTTACTCCATACGGTATCGGGCCTCCTGCCCTCAACCTTTTAACGCAGACAGAAAGGCGTGGCTTTCTGCCTGCTCACTAAAGCCACCCATCCATGGGCGGATAAACGGCTCCATCAGTCGCCGCCTCCCGGCAGGAGCCGGGCGAATGATAGCCTCGACTCAGTTTTTCAAAAGTATATCCACCTGGGTCACAAGTTCTTTGACCGAATCAAGCGATCGCTCAATGGCACTCTTCTCACTCTCCAGAAGGTCAAGTTCGATAACTCCCTCCATACCACCACCGCCAAGCTTGCATGGCACGCCCATGTAGTAACCATCGATGCCATATTCGCCTTCGAGAAAGGCGGCACACGGCATAATACGATTCTTATCCTTAAGAATGGCTTCCGCCATCTCCACCACAGCTGCAGCAGGCGCATAAAAGGCGGAGCCCGTTTTCAACAACTGTACAATTTCAGCACCGCCCTGAGCCGTCCGTTCACAAATACGATCCACCTCCTCGTTCGACATCAACTCAGGAATCGGGATACCGCCCACCGTGGAGTAACGTGGCAGTGGCACCATCGTGTCGCCATGGCCTCCGAGCACAAAGGCGGAGACATCACCGATCGAGACATCCAGCTTATCGGCAATAAACGAGCGCATGCGGGCCGAATCAAGTACACCGGCCATACCGATCACCTTTTGGCGGGGAAAGCCGGAAATCTGCTTGGCCGTATAGACCATCGCATCCAGCGGATTAGTTACAACCAGAATGATACAATCCGGAGAATAGGCAATGACTTTGCGGGTAACATCCGCAACAATTTTAACATTGGTAGCGAGCAGGTCATCCCGGCTCATCCCCGGCTTTCTGGCAATGCCTGCCGTGATAATCACCAGGTCGGAGTTGGCCGTATCGACATAATCCTGTGTGCCCGTAACCGAAACATCATACCCCTGAATCGGTGACGCCTCATGCATATCCAGCGCCTTGCCCTGCGGAATACCCTCCACCACATCGAGCAGAACGATATCGCCAAGCTCTTTCTGTGCAGCCAGAAACGCAGCGGTTGCTCCCACATTCCCGGATCCGACCACTGTCAGTTTCTTACGCTGAAAATAGGTATTGTCGCCACGTACCACACCAGACCATCTCATATTTCGCTCCCTGATTAAGTTAACTTATAACATCTCCGAAGATAGACTCGCCATCATGCCTTGTCGAACACCGGATAAGTACGGCTTATGCTTGATGTAACACTTCTGCCATCAACCGCTGTTGAAATATGTCATCAGCTGAACAAGGCAGGAGGTCATGCCTATCTTGTCGGCGGCGGTGTCCGCGATCTTACACAGGGGATAGCTCCCAAAGACATCGATATCGAGGTCTACGGCATCGGTACGGAACAGCTGAACACCCTGCTCACAAAACTCGGGCGAGTCGAACACGTCGGCAGGCAGTTCGGCGTCTACAAACTCTGGTATCGCCATCATGAAATCGACATCGCCCTGCCACGCACCGAGCTCAAAACAGACGAAGGGCATCGCGGCTTCGATGTACGGCCCGATCCGTATATCTCCCCGGAAACCGCATCGCTAAGACGCGACTTTACCATCAATGCCATGATGTATGATCCTGTCGAAGAGAGGCTTTACGATTTCCATGGTGGTCGAAGCGATCTCCAAGCAGGAAAGCTCAGACATGTATCGCCTGCCTTTGCAGAAGATCCTCTCAGAGTACTGCGAGGTATGCAGTTTGCTGCACGCTTCAAACTCACCATGGACACTGAAACCGCCAGACTCTGTCATGCGCTCCTGTCTGAAGCCGGCACACTTTCTCTCTCACGTATTTGGGGCGAATGGCAAAAATGGTGTCATGCAGATCATCCATCCTATGGTCTGCAGGTACTTCGTGACTGCAACTGGATCACACTCTACCCCGAGCTGGAAGCGATGATCGACTGCCCGCAAGATCGCCGCTGGCACCCTGAAGGGGATGTGTGGGCACATACGCTTCAGGTGGTCGACCGGGCGGCAGGCATCGCCAGGCGTTATAACTGGCAAAGTGAGTTACGCGAACAGCTCCTGCTGGCCGCTCTCTGTCACGATCTGGGCAAACCGATCTGCACATTCACTGACGATCATGGGGTCATCAAGTCTCCGGGCCACTGTCATGAGGGTATGGCAGACAGCAAGCGTTTTCTAAACAAAATCTTCGCGCCCAAACGGTTTGCCATGACAATCCTGCCGCTTGTTCAGGAACATATGACCCACATGCATGGTGACCCCACCCCCCGGGCTGTCCGCCACCTTGCACATCGACTGGCACCGGCTACGGTTGAACTGTGGGAAGCTCTGATCGAAGCGGATGCTTCCGGCAGAGCCCCCGCCGCCGCGTCGCGGCCGGCACTGGAGTGGCTCCAGCAGGCCAGAGAGATACAAAGCCACCTGAATGAGCCCGCTCCGATCATCACCGGAAAGATGCTCATTGAAATGGGAAAGAGACCGGGGCCGGCATTGGGAGAGATATTAAAGAACGCTTATCAGGCACAGCTCGACGGGGAGTTTCATGATGAGGATTCAGCCCGGATATGGCTTGCGAAAAAGCTGTCGAAACAGTAACCATCCAACGTATTTGTCATCCGGTCTGTTTACATGCTTTTTATCCATATCTATAATACCGATACCTTCACAAAAGCTTCAATAAAGGGGTCTCCCTATGCCTGCCTACCGTCGGTTTCAAGACTGCTCCGTCAGCGAAAAGCTTCTGGACTCCATTTTTCTGATCACCATTGGGCTCGGCTACCTTTTTGCACTGGCTCACACCTACTTCTCGCATGAAGGGCGTGACGGCGAACCCGGACTCTCGGTTAAAGATGTACAGATCGCTTACTACGGTGAGCACCAGCAAACCCGTCTTGGTGCCGCACTCAATGGTTCGATGGGCGGCAATCTGGAATTTCCGGAACAAAAAGAGATTATCTTCAAATGGATTGAAAACGGCAGCGATGTCGATGAATTCAACACCAATGTCGCCCCTATCCTGAACGAGAACTGCATCGGCTGTCACTCTGAAGAGTCCGGCATGAATCTACCGCCACTGACCAATTACGAAGAGACCATAAAGCTGACCCAGTCAGATACCGGCGCCTCCGTTCAGAGCCTGGTTCGGGTATCGCACATCCATCTGTTCGGCATTGCTTTTATCCTCTTTTTTGTCGGGCGTATTTTCATCCTATGTGAGATGCAGCCCATCATAAAACGGGTCATGGTACTTGTTCCGTTTGTCGCCATTCTGCTCGATATCCTCTCATGGTATGCAACCAAGGTGATTCCGGGCTTCTCGTATGCCGTAGTGATCGCCGGTGGTCTGATGGGGCTATCACTGGGCGGCCAGATTCTCGTCTCACTCTATCAGATGTGGTTCTACAAACCGAAAACGGAACCTGTTGAGATGTGAAAGCTGAGATGCAGGGCGGATATTCCGCCCTGCCGAGGAATAATCGGTACTCGTCACCGTATGACCGTTTAGTTTATATTTACACTCAAAGGAGACTTCAAATGAATACAACCTCAAAAATCTTTGCGGCCATCACCGTAGCAGGCCTGTTGGCCACTCCTGCACTCGCATCCGACATGCCGGACGGTGCCAAAATCTTCAAGAAAAAATGCGCTATGTGCCACAAAGTCGATAAGAAAAAGGTTGGCCCTGCAGTCAAAGCTATGAATACCGATGCTGAGGTGTTACGTTCCGTCATCGCGGACGGCAGGAAGATGATGCCAAAATATTCCGGTAAACTCTCCGCCGAAGAGATCGACGCTGTTGTTATATACCTGAAGGAGCAGCAGGGAGAATAAGCAACAGACAACAATGTTTAAATAAAGCCTTGGAGGAAGCATGTTTAGAATTTTTACTGTAATCGCCGCTTGTATGGCCATCATGACCGGTACAGCTACCGCATCTGATATCCTGGATGGCAAGGCTCTCTTTGCAAAGAATTGTGCTACCTGCCATGGCAGTGATGGCACGGTCAGCAGTCATGGGAAACAGCTGGAACCTTTTCCAGCGCGAAATCTCAGAGCTATTGCACCTTATGCAAGCAGCGACGAACTTCGCCGGATCGTCACACATGGTACCCATAAAACCAAAATGAAGGCTATGAAGTATGTGCTTGATCCACTCGAGATCGAAGCCGTTGTCGATTACATCAAAACCTTCACCTATAAACCCAACCTGGCCAACGGCCAGAAGCGGTTTAAAGAGGTGTGTGCTTCCTGCCATGGTACCGATGGCCGTGCTCAGACCGGTGTAGGCGCCAAAAACCTTGTCTACAGCAAGCTCTCGCTTGAAGAGAAGGTTCACACCATCCGCTATGGTCGTGCAGGCACACTGATGAAGGCCAAACGCCACCAGTTGAGTAACGTCGATATCGCTGATATTGCCAACTATGTCGATTCGCTCAAACGCGCTGGTAACGCAAAAGTCGGTAGCAAACTTTATGCTGCCAACTGCAAAACCTGTCATGCCACTCCAGCCGATATTCACATCATCGGTAATGCGGCTGTCAGACACAAAAAGATCTCCGACCTGGATGATCACATGCTTGATCTGCGCATCCGCCACGGACGTCACGTCGACCGCGAAGGGCGCGACTCCATCAAGAAACTTTCAGCCGATGATGTCCAGGATATCATTGCTTATTTGAGGAAAAAGACCCAGTGACCAAACAGATCAGCAGCAGCCCTCACTCTTCCGGAGCGAGGGCTGCTTCTCTTTTTAATCTTGACCTGATCAAGAAGTACGATCAGGCAGGCCCCCGCTATACCTCCTATCCAACTGCACCGATGTTTCATGAAGGCATTGACAGCGACGTTTATGCCGAAACACTGAAGGCGGCGGGCAGGGCCGGTGGGCCGTTGTCGATCTACATCCACATCCCCTTCTGCAACACTGTCTGCTACTACTGCGGCTGCAACAAGATCGCCACTAAACAGTACGAGCGTGCCGAACCTTACCTGCAGCTGTTGTTAAAAGAGATCGATCTGGTCGCAGACAGGCTCGATACATCACGGCCTGTCACCCAGCTCCACCTCGGTGGCGGCACACCGACATTTCTTAACGATGACCAGATGCGCAGGCTCACCGACCATCTCCACAAGCGGTTCGATTTTGTTCCGGATAGTGAAGGTGAATACGGCATTGAGATGGATCCTCGCGAATGCAGTGAAGAGACGGTTAAGACCCTGCGTGAAATCGGCTTCAATCGCATGTCGATGGGCGTTCAGGATTTCGATGAAAACGTTCAGAAGGCTGTGAATCGCATTCAATCCAGGGAGGAGACACTGCGCGTACTGAATGAAGCGCGAGCTCACGGTTTCAAGTCGATGAACATCGACCTGATGTACGGGTTACCGCTGCAGACGGTCGAAACATTCGACCGCACTCTCTCTACCATCATCGACTTCTCGCCGGATCGCATCGCCCTGTTCAACTATGCCCATCTTCCCCACATGTTCATGCCACAGCGCAGAATCAATGTCGAAGAGCTGCCAACGCCACAGCAGAAACTCGATATCCTCGAGCATAGTATCAAACGCCTGCTGGATGCCGGCTATGAATTCATCGGTATGGATCACTTCGGTAAACCTGACGATGAACTGACCATCGCCCAGCGCGAAGGAAAGCTCTACCGCAACTTCCAGGGCTACTCCACCCACTCCGATTGCGATCTGATTGGTATCGGCCTGACTTCCATCGGCTATGTCGGCGGCAGCTTTTTCCAGAATGCCAAAGAGATGGATGCCTATAGCAGCGCCATCGATGCCGGTAACTTCTCCGTCTTCCGCGGCTATACACTAAGTGAAGAGGATCATCTTCGTCGCCATGTCATCATGCGGCTGATGTGCGATTTCGCACTCGATTTCAGTGCGGTCGAAGAGCATTTCAACATCGATTTCAACAGCCACTTCGCCGATGCCATCGAAGACCTGGGGCCGATGCAGGAAGATGGTCTCGTCACCGTAGATGAAAAGCGGCTCGATGTACTGCCCGCCGGACGCATGCTGATTCGTAATATCGCCATGCTCTTCGATGAACACCTGCGCAAAAAGCAGCAAGAGGTTCGCTACTCAAAGGTGATCTAGCATCTATACTATTCATTCCATTGATGCTGGACATACCCGAGAGACGGAAGACAGGATAACCGACCATGTATGAACCCGAACGCTTCAGAAGCGCCGAGTACCTTGCTGTACTGGACAGCTCCGACACCACTTTGTGCTGTAGCTTTTCCGAGCCGGCCATCGCAACCATGAAAGAGGCTGCTGAGACTGCTTATCCCGACGAGGCATGCGGTCTTCTGATCGGCATATTTTCGGATGAACAGTGGCATGTTCAATCGGCTCGCCGGGTCGAGAACCTCAATAAAGAGCGTGCCGCTGACCGTTTTCAGCTCGATCCGGCAGGTTACCAGAGCATCGACCGTGAACTACGCGGCAGCGGTCAGGAGATCATCGGCGTCTTCCACTCACACCCCGACTGCCCGGCCAGCCCCTCGCCCACCGACCTGATAAATGCATGGGAGGGATTTCTCTACCCCATCATCAGTGTATGCGATGGTGCTGCCGCCGATCAAAAAAACTGGACCCTGAACACTCAGGGCAACAAGTTTATCTCTGTTCCCGATCAGGATTCGGTATCATGACTCTGCACAGGCTTCTGCTCACGCTTATCTGCCTCACCTCCCTTCTGGGTAGCGGATGTGCAGGCAAACAGTTAGGCACCCCCAGTAAGGAAGCATCCGCAAACACTCCCCTCTCTCAAATGAGCGAAGAGTTCCTCTATCTGGCCGCACAGGATGCTCTCCGGCAAGGACAGCCGGCGCTGGCGATTCAGTTCCTTAGTATGCTGGTAAAGAAAAGTCCGGATCAGAATCTGCCACGGCTGCAGCTGGCCGAACTACTGCTGCACGCCAACAAAGTAGATGAAGCGATCACCCATATCGATGCCGTTCTGGGAGAGAGCACACCTGACTCCGCAACAACGCCCGATCAGGCCGAGCCGTTTATTCTTCGTGCCAGGGCTACTGCGATGTCCGGAGAGAGCGAAACTGCGCTGGATATCCTGACAGAACTACTTTCCAGACAGCCCGACCTGCTCAACGCCAGGCTCTTACATGTCACAATCCTGGTCAGCTTGAAACGTCCGGATGAAGCACACCAGTCAATCGTTGCAGGTCTGCGCAGTAACGAATCTCCGCAACTTTGGAAACTGCAAGCCGATCTGTTCATTCGACAAAACCGCCTGGATGAAGCGGTTCGTTCACTTGAGGCAATGAGAAAACTGGATGCCGATGATGAAACGCCTGTGCTCCTGCTTCATCAGATCGCACTGCGACAAAATAAATCTGCCCGGGCCGAACAAATCCTGCGCGACTATATTGAACAACAACCGGAATCGATTCTGGTGCGTAATACTCTCGGACGCCTTCTGGTTCAGTCGGGCCGACTGCAAGAAGCTATCGGTATATACAAAGGCCTGGTACGCGATACCGGTGGGACATCCGAAGCCCTCTCGGCACTCGGACTCCTCTACTATCAGACGAAAGAGTACGAAAATGCGGCGGCGCAATTTCGACAGGCTCTGAAAAACAGTTCCAGCGAGCAATCACGTTTCTATCTGGCCGCTTCACTGGAGGCATTGGGAAAAACAGCAGAAGCAAAACAGCTCTATATGCGAATCAACAGGAAAAGTATCGCTTACGCCGATGCACAGCTACGACTGGCAAACATGGAGTTCGCCGCCAAGGAGTTCAGAGCCGCTGAAAAAAGAACCAAAGCGATTCTGAAAACAGATGCCGATAATGCTAATGGCTATACGCTCCTCTCCAGTATCTATTTGGTACAGGGCAAATACCGGAAACTGCTCGATGAAACCGAGAGTGCGCTATCGCTACCACAAATTACCTCTCGCCTCCTCTTTAATCGTGCCATTGCTTACGAATATTTTAAGGAGTTCGAAGGTGTAGAGAAAAGTTTGCAGCGGCTTCTTGCCTCCGATCCCGGACATGCAGAGGCGCTTAACTTTCTAGGCTACATTTATGCCGAGCAGGGTCTCAAACTCACCGAAGCCGAAACCCTGATTAAAAGAGCACTGAAACAGAAACCCGATGATGGTTACTACCTTGACTCTCTGGCCTGGGTCTATTTCCAGAGGGGTGACTATAAGAAGGCGATCGAACTGCAAACCTCCGCTATCGAAAAGATCGCAGATGATCCGGTGATGTATGAACATATGGGCGATATATTGTGGAAGGACAACCAGCATGAGGCAGCGCGAAACCACTGGAAACGTGCGATCGAACTCGACCATCAACAGCCAAAGCTGCTGAACGAAAAAATTATTAAGGGCCTGTAGAAAGCGATGAGAGGCCTTATCTCCGTTGTCGTTGTGCTTCTCCTCTCAGCCTGTGCCACGACTGGCGAGAAGCTGTCTGAATCCGCCTCGATCGGCCCCTATACGCAGTTCAGCGGTCGTCTCATTGTGATGGAGCCGAAACATCGCTGGCAAGTCACGGTTCAATGGCGTGGCGATCCGGATTCAGGAACTGTACGTCTTACCCATGCTGCCACCCAGCGTATTGTCGAACTTGCATGGGAGGGCGAACTGCTACGTATACGAGACAACCAGCAAGCCGGAGATCACTGGCAGGTCATCACTCAGGAGAAGCTTGCCACGCACGGCATCATCCTGCCGCCACAACAACTGGCCGGAATTCTTACCGGACATATACCGCCATCTTTCACTGAAAAAGAATCGGGTGAATGGGAAGGAAAAATCAATGGCTCATTTTTGAAGATGAAGTGGCTCGCTTCACAGCACCGCCTTGAGTTGATGGACATTTCACAAGGCCGAAAAGCCACACTGATTATCCAGCCATGAATACGTTTCCGGCACCGGCAAAGATCAACCTTCATCTGAAAGTTACCCGACTTCTTGAAAACGGCTTTCACGAACTCGATACCAGCTTCGCCTATGTCGATGTCGGGGATCGGCTTGAGATAGCCCCGGCAGCGCAACTAAGCGTCACCTGCTCCAATCCGGCCTTCAATGGTGCCAACAACCTTGTTCATCAGTTACTCGAAGCGTTTCGGCAACAGCACGGTATCCAGGAAGGGCTATCGGTTCACGTTGAAAAACACCTTCCCGATCAAGCAGGGTTAGGCGGAGGTTCGTCTGACGCCGCCACAGCGCTTATAGTTGCCAACAACCTCTGGGAGGTGAACCTTTCTACCGATGAGTTGATTTCGTTCGCAGTGCCATTGGGTGCCGATATTCCCTGCTTCCTGTTCGGTGAGGCGAGTCTGGCCACCGGTATTGGTGAAAAGCTGATCCGATATCCGAATCCTTTGCCCTCACGGCACCTGCTCCTCGCTTATCCGGGCAGAGGCCTCTCCACGCCTGCTGTCTTCCAATGCTATGATGAAGCGATGGAAAAAGCAGGCGGATTGACCCACCATGATAGCGCCGATACCATCCGCGACCTTTCCGGGGCAGCCATCGGTCATAACGATCTTGAAAGCTGTGCATGCACTCTGTCCGGCGAAGTCGAGAGACTGCTGATCGCCATGCGCGAACGATCGGACAGGACATGGATGAGCGGAAGTGGATCGACCTGTGTCGCCCTGTTTACCGATCGTCAGCAGGCAGAAAACGCTGCCGCTGTTTTGATCGAAAAAGGGTTGGCAACATGGACACATGTCGGTCGATTGATCAGGGAGCATCCGCTAAAGGGGATGCTTTAAAAGTTAGATCCACCCAGGGATGGGTGGCTTTAGTGAACAGCATGGATTTCGCAAAGTTCATGCTGCGGTTAAGGCGAAGGGAAGCCTGCGACGAGCTCAGTCGAGACGGATGCCCGGAGCCGTATCTAAATATAACCTATTGGGGCGTAGCCAAGCGGTAAGGCAGCGGGTTTTGATCCCGTCATGCGCAGGTTCGAATCCTGCCGCCCCAGCCAGATTCGCATGATCGCTGCAAAGCAAAATCATGCATGGAAAGACAGGATGAGAACCGCAGGTTCGACCTGAGCACACGGTGCGAAGGAACGGAGGAGCAGAGCGACGCCGGCCCCATCGGGGTGAGGAGCGAAGCGACGAATAATCCTGCCGCCCCAGCCAGTTTTATTGATCGTTTGCCAGTAATGGTTATTTGCCAATAATGCTTATTTGGAATTGTCGCCGGTTTACGGCACAGTTCGGTTTGAAAAAACCTCCCAGGAGAAACGGGTATGATTGAAAGGCGACTACGGCTCTTCTCAGGCACCTCCAATCCGGAGTTGGCACAGAGCATTTGCGATCATATCGCCATTCCTTCGGGCAAAATCTATACCCAACGTTTCTCCGACGGCGAAATCTTTCTGCAGTTTCAGGAAACTATTCGCGGCCACGACCTCTTCTTCATTCAGAGTACCTCAGCGCCGGCCAACGATAATTTAATGGAACTACTGATCGCCATCGACGCCGCCAAGCGCGCATCGGCGCACTACATCTGTGCGGTCATCCCCTACTTCGGCTATGCCAGACAGGATCGCAAAAGTGCCGGACGCACACCGATCTCTGCCAAGCTCGTCGCCGATATGATTACCGCGGCTGGCGCTACGCGCGTACTGACAATGGACCTGCATGCAGGCCAGATTCAGGGATTCTTCAACATTCCGGTGGATAACATCTTCGCCGGGCCGCTGTTTGCGCAGGACATCGAAGACAACAACAATCTGAAGGATACGATTATCGTCTCCCCGGACGTCGGCGGCGTGGTTCGCGCCCGGGCTCTTGCCAAGAAACTGCATGCTGATATTGCAATTGTAGACAAACGACGTCCGGCCCCGAATGTGGCCGAGGTCATGAATATCATTGGCGACATCAAAGGCAAACACTGCATTCTGATCGATGACATCGTCGATACGGCCGGCACACTCTGTGGTGCTGTCGATGCTCTGCTGGAGGCTGGTGCCACCAAGGTAAGCGCCTATGCCACACACGGTGTGCTTTCAGGCCCGGCAGCAGAGCGCCTTGCCAACTCGAATATCCACGAACTGGTAGTCACCGACAGTATCCGCCAGCCACAGAGTGTTCTCGATTCCGGTAAGGTTCGCGTCATTGGTATCGGCCCGCTGGTCGGTGAAGCGATCAAACGCATCTACGATGCCCGCTCGATCAGCAGCCTCTACGAATAACTATCTTTTGCCCTTTTACTTACCGGCAAACATCCCTTCGCGTTATCTCTAACCATCATATCACCCCTCAAAAGGGGCAATGAAAAGTTTCCTTTTAACAACGCTTTACGCTCTTATCGATCCCCATCAACCTTTCGGCCATCGAGTTGACGTTTCTTGACTTGCTCACCTTTACCTGCTAATAAAATCAGCGGGATCATTCATCGCATGATAAGGGAGAGGGGAAAAATTCATGTCTTATTATTCATCCATCGCTGCTTTAAGCGAAATCGCATCAACTGAAACATTACTTGTTTTGGAAAGAATGGGCATTATCTCAGTGCGGGATATGGCAACATATTTGCCGTGCAGCCACTCAGAACTGCTGGTCGGCTTTTTCGAGAGCGGAATGCTGGATGATCTGGACTGCAACCTCTACTTCGACGAACCGCTTACTGAAACGGAAAAAGAGAACCTGCCTGACATCTCAATTGCACAACTGACGACACTATCCGATGAACATGCTTCACTCCTGGCAGAGCACTTCACCATTGAAACGCTGGCGCAGCTGGCGAAGTTTGACCTTTATCTCGAAGCACAAAAGCTGATTGCCAAGCAGGCGAACGAAGTTTTTAAAGAAAATCCATCGGCCCCCGATGAACTACTCCCCAACATGGTTGGCAGCACTTACAGTGCCTTTCGCTATAGCAATTACGTGAAAGAGCATGAGACCGAATATAATCATGCTTTGGTGCATAGAGCTTATCAGGACGAACCGCTTCCGGACGATGCTTTAATGGCTCTTTTCTACCGTAACAAAGCGAAATTTCACTTTGGTTACCTGGCTGCACTGAAACAACGCTGGGTGAGTGCAGGCAGTTCACTGGGAGAAATTATTCATAGCCTGGCTTTGGCGCCCGGAGAATCGCGCAATATAGCTCAACTGGATTGGTTTAAACGTCAGCAGAGTGCAAGAAGTGAAAGCACCGATGTAACAGAACAACTATCCAATGAGTTTTTTCAAAATCGCGCGGTAAATGAAGTCGTACAGGCAACGGCTCAGGAACATCAGTACGGCTCTACTGAGATCGATGCAACCACCAAAACGACCGGTTTCGGATTAACGACCGGAGCAGGTGCCGGAGGAGGAACCGCCCAAGCCTCAGGAGCCTCAGCCGGGGCAGATCTGACCGCCCTGATCGGCATACCATTAAACGTAGGTGCAACCAGCGGCCAGGGAAGCAATGCTGCAGGTGCAGGCTCGCTTGGCGCCAGCCTGGTTCACTCCAACACCAAGGTTCAGGGCACACTGCAAAGTGAAACATCCGGCACTCGCGAAGCAACAGGCCAGCTGCAGCAGAATATCTCCGACGCCACGGTACAGAATGCATCCAATGTACGCTCTCTGATGTCAACTGTTGTCGTCGAAGACGATCAGTCCGGTAGCCAAAGTTCGCAAACACGGAATGTTACCAATTACAATCACATGCATGCCCTGACAGTTCAGTATTATGAGGTTCTTCATCGCTATCAGGTGAAGACCTTCACCGAATCTCTCTCACCAGTACTCTATGTTCCGTTCCGTCCTCTCGATTTCACGATTGAGACGATCAAAGAGTATTGGCATATCCTGAAAACTCCCCTGGAGACAGCACTGCCGAGAAAAGCCAAGAAATACGACAGGGTGATCAAGGACTTCAGCCCCAGCAATGGGGCATTCGACACCAGCGGCTCCATCTATATCAGTTCAGTCAACATCACCCGCACCAAGGTACACTCGGACAAATTCAAGGCAAAAATTACCGTAGCCAACCCTGTCGTTAAGTTCCGCATTGCCAACGATGACCTGAACTCCGGTATCGATCTCTCCATGAAAGGGAGCAGCACCTACCTGGATTACAAAATTTGGGGGGTGCAGACAAACAGTAAGGACAACTTCAGCGGACTGGGCATTCCCATTTCGGAGAATGTACGATTCATCATCGACGCCTCTTCATTCAAATCGACTGTGCGATCTGAACTGAAACAGTTAATTAATGATGCTCCGAAAACACTTGTTGAAAGCAAACTGGAATTCAACGAAATTCATAAGCTCAACAACGAAGACAACCTGAAAGATTACGTCGATCAGGGGAAGTACAATATCATGAACCCCACAGACAGAATCGACCTCTCTATGGATGTCGAATTCGTGGTGATGGATGAAGCCGGAAACACGGAAACGGTTAAGCAGGAGATTTCCGTTTCATATACCTATGAACAATTGCACGACAGTGGTATCACAGAAGAAATTGCCAATGCGACAGATGCTATTGAGAGCTATTTGAACAATATTTCCGACATCAACACCACCGATGTGATCGAGGAGATCGAGCAGCACTTTCAGTTCCATAAATACGGCTATACCAAATACCTGCTCAGCTATCTGGAGAAGGAACAGGTTGTCGACATTATCGAACACCTGGAGCTGGAGAGCGGATTGACCAGCACGCCATTAACACAGATTATCGATCCTTCACCGCTTGGCATCGTCGACAACCTGATGATCTTCCGGCTCAAATGCACTGCCAATGAGACCCAGTCGTTCGCATCGAACATACTGTTCGAATACGGCAGCAAAATTCGTGAAAAAGAGAGCGGTAAAGTACTCGGTAGCAATAAAGGTCGAGGCAGGCAAAAACCAAAAGGCATGTCGAAAAACAGCCAGATGGCGATGAGCGGATATATCTCCAGCCACGGTATTAACGATGTCAGCAACACGTTCAACTACGACATCCATTTTTCCGACAAGCCCGACCAGCAAGGCAACTACCGGGTAGACGGTACGATCAAACTCAGCAGGCGCTGGGGGCTGATCAACAGGGACTATGAAGTTCCCTTTACCGGCACTACCAAAAACCCTGATGCCAAAAAAATGAAAATATCCATTCAAAGCGAGGGACTGGACACTCTGCTGGCTGCCCAGACGCTTGCAGGTGAAACCAGAGGGGCAATGGTCGCCGCCAAAGAGAACGTTTTTTCAACAAACGGTGAAGTACCGATCATGAACGTGGAGGCAGGAGGTACGAATGCACCTGCCCGCCTGAAAGAATTCGATCTGGAGATCGATAGGAAATTCGGCAGGCAGGAACAGCTGTCCATCGTTTCGGATGTCAATAACTACTGCTCCGATATCGCCGAATATGAAACGGCGATTCAAAAGCAACCGCTAAGGGAGAGAATCTTTCTCCCATCGGCAGGCGTGTTTGGAGAGGCTATTCTCGGTCGTTCTAATGCTTCGGAGTACATCGATGCACGCCGTTTCTATAACTGGCAGGACTCGCCGATCCCGAATGCCGCTCCACAGATCATGGCCATTGACCTGAATCAACAGAGGGCCGGAGAGATCAGTGACAGCCTGGATCCGAATGTTCCGGATAGTAACTTACCGGTAACACCTCCAACCAATTATCCGATGCCGACCGGCCTGAGTGATGTACTGGGTGCGGTGCAAAATGGGAATATGTTCCGCGACATGTCCAAGACCGGAGAGTTTGCCGGTGTTCTGAATAAACTTTCAGATGTTGCTGCCAGCGTGGCTGAAACTGCCGGGAAACTATCAGGCGAAGCTGCAGCTAATGCACTGGATGCGGCTGTTAAATTCGGTGAACAGGTGACATCTCTGACTTCTGAAGCGATGAAGAACTCTCTGGCTGCCATGCCATCCAGCCCCACCGAGCGGGGAGCCACGCTTAATGCACTGGATGGTATCGGCAATAATCCTGAACCGATACCGACCAACCCACACTCCTCTCTGGACAGAGCCAAAGCCGGCGCAATGGGAAGTACTATTTGTTGTTGTCCATGTGACGGTTTGCCTGGCGGTGGAGGTACCAACCCTCCTGGCGGTGGAGGTACCAACCCTCCTGGCGGTGGAGGTACCAACCCTCCTGGCGGTGGAGGCACCAACCCTCCTGGCGGTGGAGGCACCAATCCTCCTCCCCAGTCATTCTCAACCATTGAGATGCAGCTCACTTCAATTGAAATAACGGGAGGAGAAAACCTGTCTCAATTATTAATTGACCTTCTGAATATTATCCCGGAAGTATCGCTGCCTGACTGGCTCGGCCCGGAAGGACTTGAAGCAATCAAACCTTATTCTACATTAGAAGTAAGTGGCCGGATGTTTCTGAAAGACAAAAACGGAATCATCATCGAACAAAAAGAGTTTTCTATCCGCTCGAATGATACGATAGCCTTTATTAAAAATGTCGATAAATATAAGTTTGATAACTTCAATCCACATATCATCAACCTTGTCAGTCCAATCAAGTCAATTGATGAGATCGACGGTGAAAGCACAATCACAGCATTTATGAATGTGGATCCGGTCTCTGTCTTCGATTTAATAACCAACCTTATCAACCCTGCTGCCGGTTTAGGAATTTTAGAGTTCAATATTGGCGATTGGGTGATGGATATGAGTGAATATTCAGCGTTAATCTCCAATGCCTTGCTGGGGAACAATTCATATTCAACATTTATTACCTACATTACCAACCTGAGAACAAACTACACAGGGTCGGGGCTGGGACTGTATATAAATAACAGAAGCATTGGATTTGACTATATTAATCCGAATCATCCTGTTGAAGACGTTTGTATTGCAATCCCTACATCACCGCCAATTATCTCGATAAAATAGCGCGTGTCTAAAAAAGCGATAGCAGGGAGAAGCCTACCTTCTCTCTGCTATCTTATGACATACTGATAGTGAGCAGACATAAAACACTCCAGATTGAAACCGGGCAATTAAAAACTAGCACTTTCAACCCGATTGCGTCCGCTTTCCTTGGCTCGATAGAGAGCTTTGTCCGCGTTTATGATCAGGTCATACAGTGATGTGTTTGCAGCAGGCGTTGTCGAGCACACGCCAAGAGAGATAGAGACAACATCGACCACTCGTGATAAGCGAAACTCGATTGCCAACCCTAAAACAGCCTGGCGACACTCTTCCGCCAGAGATATCGCCTGTTCCAATGCTGTTCCGGGAAGTAACAGAACAAACTCCTCTCCACCGTAACGGGCAACCATATCACCTGCTCGCTTCAATACAGTTGCAATCGCCTGAGCAACATCCTTCAGACATTTATCGCCCAACAGATGCCCATATAGATCATTGTAATCTTTAAATTTATCAATATCGATCATAACCAGTGAGATGGGTTTCCTGTCTCTTCGACAGCGCCTCCACTCCCGATCCACAGCTTTGTTAAAAGATCGCCTGTTCGAGATAGTCGTTAATCCATCCAGAAATGACAGAACTTTAAGTTTCTTATTTAATCGCAGCAGCTTTATCTCTCCGCGCCGTCTCTCGAACTCACGAATCCTGGCCAGCCGGTAGATATATCCGAATAGCACCACTCCGAACAACCACAGGAAAGCGTGACTGAGATAGAGCGTATTAATAGAGGCACTGGCCGCCTCTCTGAATGGCGCCATCGAGACGGAGACACTCACCCCGCCTCTCAGGTCACCAACGTGATAGTTCTGGAAAGCATGGCACTTCATACACTCCTGCTGGATATAGAGCGGCCTCATGAGTCGGTAATAATCGTCATCGCCCAACATGGATAGTCCCGACTCTACCGAGGAACCGTCCCTGAAATGCTTCAGTGCATGTAACTCCCACATATCCGGCATGTTTTTCGGATTCAGAAGCATCTCGGGAAAGGAGGTGATTTTTCCTTTCACACCATACAACTGGTTATAGTCATCCATCATCTGAGCCAGCATGTAGGCCGGATTCATCAACGTCAGTTGCTTGCCGGACGGGGTGACAACATCGCGCTCGGGAATATGAGAGAGATAAGGATTGGGAGGTGTCCGTTCGTCGGCAGGAACGTATACGCCGCCATGAGAAGCACTCCAGATCCGGATCGCCTTATCCTTATTGAAATAGGCATTCGCTTCGTTGGCAGCCAGTGCGATCATCTGCACCTCGCTCAGATGCAGGTTCCAGAGCTGAGAACCGGATACGATCGTCGTCCAAACGACAATGGAGACCCATAACCACAGGCGATGGTTCACGGCGTTTTTTGCAGGCATATCGATACTCATAGTAAGTGATTTTGATTATAGACCATCCGAAATCGCGCCCGCCACAAGCCCCGACCGCGCCGATCGGACAACCAAACCTTCCCAATCCCTGAAAAATCCATAGAGTGCGCCGCCTTCGGGCAGGAACTGTCCGGAATCCGTCACGGGCAGACCCGCCGGATCATCATATTTGGAGTAGTAAAATGACTGATTTTGTAATTGAAGCGGAACTCCGCGAAAAAACCGGCAAAGCCGAAACACGTCGCCTGCGTCGTGCGGGTAAGATTCCTGCCATCATCTATGGCGGTGACAAACCTGATCTTCCGATCACTCTCGATTTCAACGCCACTTCAAATATGTTGAAGGATGAGCACTTTTTCACCTCGATCCTCGAGATCAATGTAAAAGGCGCCAAAGGCAAAAACAGTGTGTTGCTGAAAGATGCACAGTGGGATCCCATCTACGACACTGCCAAGCACATGGATTTCTTCCGTGTAAGCTCGTCTGACACCGTTCATATCGAAGTTCCTGTTGTTGCGATCAACCACGAGAAGTGCCCTGGCTCTGTTGCCGGTGGTCTGCTGGACGTTGTTCGTCACTCACTGGAAGTGACCTGCCGTGCAGACAGCATTCCTGAGCACATCGAAGTGGACTGCTCGAACCTCGAGATTGGCGATACCATCCATATCGATGACATCACCCTGCCTGAAGGCGCTGAAGTTGTTCATGATGTAAACTTCACTGTGATCAACATGGCAGCTCCGAAGAAGGCTGAGGTAGAAGCGACCGAAGCAGAAGAGGGTGCAGAGGCAGCGGCTCCGGCAGAAGCTGCAGCTGAAGATAGTGCCGAGGCTTCTGAAGAGTAAAGGAAGCTCTGAAAAAGCATCCATGCAGGTTTTGTCGGAGCTTCATTAATCATGCAACTTCTGGTTGGACTCGGTAATCCCGGCGACAAATACCAGGATACACGTCATAACATCGGTTTCCGATTTCTTGACCTGTTAGCCAAACATGAGGGGCTGCGCTTTGCCGCAGCCCCTCGTTTTCGTGCCGAAACATGCAGTTGGGAAGTTGCCGGAGAAAAAGTGATGCTGGTCAAACCGCAAACCTTCATGAACAACAGCGGTGAATCGGTCGGCCAGCTGGCTCGTTACTATCAGATCGCCACATCGGACATCTTCGTTGTCTTCGACGATCTTGATCTTCCTGCCGGAAAGATTCGCATCCGCCACGAGGGCGGCCACGGCGGTCATAATGGTTTGAAATCGCTGAACCAGCATCTGGATGGCACGGGCTACACCCGCATCAAGATCGGTATCGGTCGCCCCCCTTCCGGCGATGTGACGCCGTGGGTATTGGGTCGTGCCGATGAGGCTGACCGCGCTTCGGAAAACATAGTGTTCGATGCGCTGCTGCCGGAGATTGAGACCATCCTCGATGGCGAAGCGCAGAAAGCGGCCAACCGCATCCACCTGAAACTGAACGATTAGATTTAAGACAAACATTTAGAGGAATTATCATGGCACTAAGTATCGGCATCGTCGGCCTTCCCAATGTAGGCAAATCGACCCTCTTCAATGCGCTGAACGGCGGTGGCGCCGAAGCGGCCAACTACCCCTTCTGCACCATCGATCCGAACGTCGGTATCGTGCCGGTTCCCGATCCTCGCCTGAAACCGCTGATCGAGATCGTCAAGCCGCAAGCGGTACAAAATGCCGTCGTCGAGTTCGTCGACATCGCCGGTCTCGTTGCAGGTGCAGCCAGCGGTGAAGGGCTCGGCAACAAGTTCCTCGCCAATATCCGTGAATGTGCCGCCATCGCCCATGTCGTCCGTTGCTTCGACGATGACAACGTCACCCACGTCTCCGGCAAAGTGCACCCGCTCTCCGATATCGAAACCATCGATACCGAGCTGATGCTCAAGGATATGGAGACCGTTCAGAAAGCCGTGGTTCGCGTCGAAAAACTGGCCCGCACCGGCGATAAGGATGCCAAGGCTCAGGTCGAGATCTTCAAGAAAGTGCTGGCCGGGCTGGAAGATGGTAACACGGTTCGTCGTCAGGGACTCTCCGATAGCGAGCAGGAACAGGTTCGCGATCTCTGTCTGCTCACCGGCAAACCGGTACTCTACGTCGCCAACGTCGATGACGGTTCACTGCCGGACGGCAACGAGTTCGTCGATCAGGTGCGCGAGCATGCCGGTGGCGAAGGCGCGCGCGTGGCAGTTGTCTCAGCCCAGATCGAATCGGAGCTGGCCGAGATGGATGAGGAGTCCAAAGCCGAGTTCCTGGCAGACCTCGGCCTGACCGAACCGGGACTCAATACTGTGATCCGTGAGGCCTACACCCTGCTCGACCTGATCACCTACTTCACCGCCGGAGTCAAAGAGGTACGTGCCTGGACAATCCACCGTGGCGATACCGCTCCGCAGGCCGCCGGTGTGATCCACACCGATTTCGAAAAGGGTTTCATCCGTGCTGAGACCATCGCTTACGATGATTACGTTGCACTGGGTGGTGAAGCCAAATCGAAAGAGGCGGGCAAGATGCGTCTGGAGGGCAAGGATTACATCGTCAAGGATGGCGATGTGATGCATTTCAGGTTCAACGTCTAAGCAAGCGGATTTTCGACTTTCCGGGGCCGGGTGTCTGCCCGGCCTTCTCTTTTTCTGGGCGGCGTAACCGGCTATCATCAGGCGAGTGATGAGACGACTTGCCCTGCTGCTGCTCCCTGCACT
Organism: Mariprofundaceae bacterium; assembly: GCA_050304695.1. Lineage (GTDB taxonomy): Bacteria > Pseudomonadota > Zetaproteobacteria > Mariprofundales > Mariprofundaceae > WSZY01. The sequence continues at coordinate 254,470 of JBNLEB010000009.1, read as the reverse complement.
GCTTTTTACCGGTTCAGCCGAAAGCATCCCTCTTACCTGCTCCTATGATAGCTACAGCTGGAATGTGCATCAGAAAAAGGCCGTCAACTTCGCCCATGTGAGTCACCCCTATAGCCAGCTGGCAAGGGAGGAGGTCGATCCACACACAGGCTGTACGGTCTGCAGTGAGGATCAGGTCGAAGTGAATATCGCCGGCCTGCCCCCCTTTCCGATCTGCCGCAAACTGGCACCCGAACTGAAGCCGGCTCTCACATACCTGATCCGGAGCGGTGTACACATCGAACGCATTATCGGCTATCGGCCCGGCAAATCGCGCGGCAACACCGATGTCGATGGCAATCGCACCATATTCAGCAACCACGCCTTCGGTACGGCCCTGGACATCAACCCGGCTCACAATGGCCTCTATGGCAACTGCATCCGTTTTGGCCCGCAGTGCAGGCTGCTCAAGGGTGGAGCATGGCGCCCCGGTTCGGACCCGGCCAGCCTGGTACCCGACGGTGAAGTTGTCCAGGTGATGCGCTCCATCGGTTTACAATGGGGCGGTGAAATCGAAGGAAGACAGAAGGATTTTATGCACTTTTCGATCAGCGGTTACTAATCTCATTCCCCCGGCTTCTCCATACCAGGAAACGATCCGTTATGTCCCACGTCCAGAGCCGCCGCAAACCCTCACCGGCTGAGGTGATCACCTGACGATAACTGTAGTGCCTGCTCGATAAAGGATACGACACCCTTATCCTCGATGTCGCTTAGACAGTGAATTTTAATGTGTCTGCGGAATTTGCCATTTCCTTCCAGTATCCGGGCCGGATCATCCATTTGCGCCCCGGATGAGAACTCAAACGATACATGTTTCTGATAAGCGAAGATGCCTCCGAAGTCCTTTTCGCGTGAGGACCCTTCACTTGAAAACATAATGCCACCATACATTATCCGCTCACTGATGGACGGATCGACCTGAAACACCACTTCACGAAGTTTTTCGATGATATCCGATCTGTCGGGGTCGCTGACAATCATATCATCAAGAAAAGCCTGAACCTGCTCATTCTTTGATTTTCCCATGATACCCCCACACACATGGATGTGTGGCTTTAGTGAGCCAAGTCAAAACGACGCTTTTGACTTGGCGGCAAAAGGGTAAGGGCAGGACGCCCGCATCCCGTAGTGCTCAATTACTCTTGTTTTCCGAGCCAGCGCTCGACGTCCAGAGCCGCCTTGCAGCCCTCACCGGCTGAGGTGACCGCCTGGCGATAGATCGGATCGGCCACATCACCGGCAGCGAAAACACCATCCACCGAAGTGGCCGTGGTCTTACCCTCGGTGATCAGGTAACCGGTCTCATCCATGTCGAGCTGGCCTTTGACGAAACCGGTGTTCGGCTTATGACCGATGGCAATAAAGACGCCATGCACATCGATCTCGCGGGTGGAGCCATCCTTGGTCGATTTCAGGCGTACGCCGGTCACACCTGAATCGTCACCCAGCACCTCATCAAGCACGCTATCCCATGCCATCTCGACATTCTCGCAGGCGAAGAGGTGCTCCTGCATGATCTTCTCGGCACGCAACTCATCGCGACGGTGAACCACGGTCACCTTGCTGCAGATGTTGGCGAGGTAGATCGCCTCTTCGACAGCGGTATCGCCACCGCCAACCACGACCACCTCTTTATCGCGGTAGAAGAAACCGTCGCAGGTGGCACAGGCAGAGACGCCGCGGCCAGAGAACGCCTCCTCCGACGGCAGGCCGAGATACATGGCCGAAGCGCCGGTGGCGATGATCAGTGCATCGCAGGTGTAGGTGCCTTCATCGCCCTTAAGCGTGAACGGACGTTTGGAGAGATCGGTCTCGTTGATGTGATCCCAGATAATCTCGGTGCCGAAGCGTTCGGCCTGCGCCTGAAAATCGGCCATCATCTCAGGACCCTGCACACCATCCTTATAACCGGGGTAGTTATCGACATCGGTCGTCGTAGTGAGCTGGCCGCCGGGCTGAATGCCCTGAATCACCACCGGATTAAGGTTGGCACGGGCGGCATAGATGGCGGCGGTATAACCGGCAGGGCCTGAGCCGAGAATAATAAGACGATGGTGCTGGGTATCGGACATGGAAACGCTCCTTTGAAATGAGGCGTATAACCTAGCCATGAAAAGCCGTGAATCAATGTCCGAAACGCGACATATTCATGTTCAGGGGTACGGAATCCGAAACTGCTTCAACCAACCCGCCCATGGATGGGTGGCGAATCCTATACTCACCAAATCTTAGAAACTGGATTCCCGCTTTCGCGGGAATGACGGAGGAGTTCATCAGCGAAATCTACGCATATCTGCGTCTAAAGAAGCCGCCCCTCCCACCCATGGACGGGTGGCGCTTGAGCAACGCGAAGCCGTAAGTGGAGCAAGACCGACACAATTTTTCAGGACTGAGAAATTGGACGCTTGCAAGGCGCAGCTATGCTGGGCGAGGTAGGATACTGAGCATCACTCTTGCGTAACGATTAAGGCGAAGGGCAGGAGCCCGAAGCCGTATCAATCAAATCAAAAACAGTGTCGCCAGACCAAGAAAAGACATAAATCCAACGACATCGGTGACCGTAGTCAGGATGGTTCCCGATGCCAGCGCCGGGTCGATATTGATCCGCTGAAGTGTTAATGGAATCAAGGCACCGGCCAGTCCTGCCGCGAAGAGGTTCACCAGCATGGCCGCGGCAATCACCACACCCAGTTTCGCACCGAAATCGGGAAACCAGAGTGAAGCGACAATCCCTATCAGCAGAGCAAAGCTGAGGCCTGTCATCACGGCCACGGATACCTCTTTGACCAGTGCACGCCTGGCATTGTCGAAGGTGACACGCCCCAGCGCAATACCGCGCACGATCACCGTCAGCGTCTGGGTGCCGGCAATGCCGCCCATACTGGCAACGATCGGCATCAGGATCGCCAGCGCAACGATCTGCGCAATGGTCGCCTCGAACTGGGCAATGACCACAGAAGCCAGGATGGCTGTTCCCAAATTAACCATCAACCAGATACCGCGGCGCCAGGCGGTGATCCCGACCGGTTCGGAGAGGTCATCATGATGGGAGAGGCCTGCCAGACGATACATATCCTCGGTCGCCTCCTCCTGAACCACATCGAGAATATCATCGGCGGTAATACGACCGACCAGCACATCATCTTCATCAACGACAGGCAGTGCCATTACATCGTATTTTTCGAAAATACGTGCCACCTCTTCCTGATCCTCTCCGGCCAATGCGCGCGGGAAGTCTTTGCGGATCATGTCGACAATCGGCGTATCGAGTTCGCAGAAGAGCAGCGCATGCAGCGGAACCACACCAACAAGCACATCTTCACTATCGACCACATAGACATAGTTGAGGTTTTCGATCTCTTCGCCCCAGCGACGTAATACATTCAGCACCTTCTCAACGGTCCAGTCATCCCTCACCTTGAACAGTTCGACCTGCATCAGGCCACCCGCCGACTCCTCGTCGTGCTCCATCAGCGGTTCGATCTCACGCCGCTCATCCGGTTCGAGGCGCTCGATCACCTCATCGGCAACCTCTCTGTCGACTGCCTGCAGAATATCGGCGACATCATCCGTCTCGAGATGTTCGACCACCTCTTCAATTTCGTGGACTTTGAAATCGGACAGCAGGTCTTCCTGCATACCTTCGGGAAGCTGCAAAAGCGTTTCACCAAGCATGGTTTCGGAAATGTAAGGGATCAGTAACTGCCGCTCGTGATCGTCGCGGCAGGAGAGCAGAATCTCACTCACCTCGGCACTGTGCATCTCCAGCAGCAGCTCGGAGAGGAGCGTTGGATTCTCCTCAACCAGAGTCAGGGCGTCTTGAGAATTAAGTTTTTTCTCTTCGATCTCCACGCACCTGCCTCCTTTCAAAGATTTGGCGAAAGCATAACGAAGAACGTTAGTGATGTTGATTAAATTATAAAGTTTGCGTCAGTTTCTCGTTGAAATCGCTATATTTGGCCGAATATTCACGAACCAGTTGCCCCGGAAAGGCGAGCATTTCACACCAGTCGACAGCATCGACATCGGCCGTTGCAACACCGTCCGGCTCCAGCACCGAAATCTCTCCAACGATCTCGCCCGCCTCACGGTGGGCAACCAGCTGATCGTCATGCAACACCTTCACCCTGCCGCGAGAGATCAGGTAGAGCGTATCGTTCTCAATATCCTGCCTTAACAGCCGCTCTCCGGGGAGCAGACCGACCGGATGTGCTCCGGCAAGCAGGTGTTTACGCTCGTCGCGTGGCAGAGAGCGGAACAGCGGATGCAGCAGCATCAGCACGCTATAATCGCGCTCGCGAGCCGCCCGCTCCATCACCCGCCGTAACTCGAAACCCTCTTTGTCCTGAAACAGTTGCATCACATCACGTTGTTCGAACTCGATACAGGTCACATCGCCTTGGGCCTGCCACGCTATCGCCGGCAGGCTCTCCGGACTCAACATGCTACGCACACCGATAAACTCACCGCGGCCAATGCGGCTAAGCTCGACCTTCCCGGCATACTGGACAGCATATGCCACCACCTCGCCATCCTCGATCAGTCGCATACCGACAAAGCCATCGCTGGCATTGGGCAGCCACTCGCCAGCCGGGTAGAGGGCTGTCCTGCCATACTGCATAAACTCCTGCCACAGTTCGGCAGGCAGAAGATCGATCTCCTCTTTCAGTGATAAATGCGTTTCCATCTCCACAAGACTACGCGATTTCTCTCTTCAACGAAAACGGGATTACGACAACACTTCACAACCTCTGCAACCGCCAGACGCATATGTGGAGGATTCACCGCGCTTACGGCAGTATGCCGCTGCCGTGAACAGCAGCGCCGAAACAGCAAACCTGAATCCGCCGTCCGCACAGCCCGGACTGGCCTGGCAACTCTCCGAAATCGCAGGTTCGGACGAGTTGGCCGTCTATATCTGCCCCGATCTTCGCAGCTACCGAACCCTCTCCGAAGAGCTCTCCTTCTTCCTGCAGGACAGGCGCGAACGCCTGTGGCGTTTCCCGGCCTGGGAGGTGCTCCCCTACGATCGCGTATCGCCCCATCACGCCATCGTCGGCCAGCGCTTTTCGACCTTAAGCCGCCTGATCCACACACCCAACCCGAAAGGGCTGATTCTCACCTCGCTGCCTGCCTGGCTACAGCGTATCGCGCCGCCGGAGAGTGTTGCCGCCCATGTCTGGCAACTGAAGATCGGCGAACAGCTCGACATCGCTGCCCTGAAAGCGCGCCTGGCCGAGGCCGGTATGCAGTCGGCAGAGCGGGTACTGGCACAGGGTGAATTTGCCGCTCGTGGCGGCATTCTCGATATCTGGCCTGCCACCGAGGAGTCGCCGCTCAGGATCGACCTGTTCGGCGATGAGATCGAATCGATCCGCCGTTTCGATGTCGAGACCCAGCTCTCGGGCGAACACCTGAACCACTTCACCTCGGTGCCGGTGCGCGAGGTCATCCTCGATCAGACCGGACAGGAACATTTCACCGCCGCCTTCCGGGCACGCTTCCCGCAGCTAAGGAAACACCCGATGCTGACCGCTGCACAGGCCGGACGCCCTCACCCCGGCATCGAATCCCTTCTGCCGTTTGCCTACGCCAAAACCGCACGTCTGATCGATTACCTGCCCGATGATGCCCTGATCATCTCGGCAGATGATGTCGAGAGCAGGCGCGAGGCCTTCGCCGAACAGGTGCGTGGCCAGTTCACGATGGTGCGGGCCAGCTCCGAGCCGGTGATTTCACCGCAGGAGCTCTATGCCACCGAGACCGCCATACCGGCATCACCACTCTCTACCAATCGTAACATCGAAGCAGCCCCGTCACTGAGTGACTATCAGCAGGAGCAGCAGCCGCTACACGCCCTGCGCAATACGCTTGAGAAAAGAGTCGAGGATGGCTGGCGTATCCTGCTGGTGGCGCACGGCCCCGGTCAGCAGGAGCGGATGTGTGAATCGCTCGCTGAACTTCAGGGAGATATCCCCCACTGCAACGGCCTGCATGAGATGCCTGAGACTTCGCACTTAGCCACGGCCATCGGCTTTCTTGAACACGGCTTTGCACTGACAGATCGGAAGCTGCTGATCCTCACCGGGCAGGAGTTATTGGGTCAGCGCCTGCCGAGAAAACGGAGCCGCAGCTCAGCCGCCATCCGTGCCGATCTCTTCTCATCGCTGCAGGAGCTGAAAATCGGTGATCCGGTGGTGCATGAGGATCACGGTGTTGGTCGCTACAAAGGGCTTGCCAGCATGGAGTCCGGCGATGTCATGGCCGACTTCCTGCATATCGAATATGCCGGTGATGCCAGTGTCTATCTGCCGGTGGAGGAGCTTGATCGCCTGCACCGCTATACCGGTGAAGAGGCACCAACACTCAACAAGCTCGGCTCCGAGAAGTGGAAGAAGACACGCGAGCGAGTGCAGCGCGATCTGATGGCGATGGCACACGAGCTGATCGATAGTGACGCCGCCCGCAGCCAGTCCAGCCGTGAGCCATGCCTGCTTGAAGGTGAACTTCGAAACAGCTATGAGGAGTTTGCCGCCCGCTTCCCATTCGAGGAGACCGACGACCAGATCAGTGCCATCGACAGTATCATCGCCGACTTTGCCAAGGCCCGGCCGATGGATCGCGTGGTCTGCGGCGATGTCGGTTTCGGTAAGACAGAGGTCGCCATGCGGGCAGCCTTTATTGCTGCCGAGTCGGGGCGTCAGGTGGCCGTGCTGGCACCCACCACGGTGCTGGCCAATCAGCACTTCGCAAGCTTCTCCGAGCGTTTCTCCGGCACCCATCTGAAGGTGGAGCTGATCTCCCGCCTGCAGGGTAAGAGTGAGAGCGATCGCATTACACAAGAGCTGAAGTCCGGCGAGATTCGTATCATCGTCGGCACCCACCGCATGCTCTCCGATCAATTCAAGTTTGCCGATCTGGGGCTGGTGATTATTGACGAAGAACAGCGCTTCGGTGTGAAGCACAAGGAGAAGCTGAAATCGCTACATACCGGTGTCGACCTGCTTACCCTGACTGCCACGCCGATCCCGCGCACCCTGCACCAGACCCTCTCCGGCCTTCGCAGTGTCTCCATCATCAGTACACCGCCTGCCGAGCGTGAAGCGATCCGCACCATGGTCACCAGCTTCGATCCGCATCTGGCCAACGAGGCGATTCGAAGAGAACTCTACCGCGGCGGGCAGGTCTACTACCTGCACAACCATGTGAAGAGTATCGGCCGGATTGCCGACCGGTTGCGTAACGGCATCCCGGAGGCGGAGATCGGCATTGCCCACGGCCAGATGAGCCCGGCTGAGCTGGATCGCGCCATGCTCAACTTCTATGAGGGGCGTCTGCATATCCTTGTCTGCACCACCATTGTCGAGTCGGGGCTCGATGTACCCAACGCCAACACGTTGCTTGTGGAGCGTGCCGACCTGTTGGGTCTTGCTCAGCTACACCAGATTCGTGGCCGGGTCGGGCGCAGTCATCAGCAGGCCTACGCTTACTTGTTCACACCCGATGCGAGAGCGATGACACCAGATGCACGTGAACGGCTGCAAGCGATTGCCGAACACACCGAGCTGGGCGCAGGCTTCCTTCTGGCACGCCAGGATATGGAGATTCGCGGTGCCGGTAATCTTCTGGGAGCAGAGCAGAGCGGCCAGATCGATGCCATCGGTCTCGATCTCTATCTGGAGATGCTCAGCGAGGCGGTGCATGAAGCGAAGGGTGAACCGATCAGGCCAGCTGAACCGCTCGACCTGCATCTGGGTGTCAATGCCATCCTGCCACCGGACTACATTCCGCAGGTGGGCGAACGCCTTGCCCTCTATCGCCGTATCGCCAAGGCGGAGAACGATGAGCAGATCACGCTGCTGTTTGAAGAGATGACAGACAGGTTCGGCAAGATGCCGGAAGAGGCGCGCTTTGCGCTTGAATCCGCACGTATCCGCTGGCGGGCTCGCAAACTGCGGATTGGAAAAATCTCGTCCTCAAATGATGGTATCCGTATCGCCTTCACCGCCGACTCCCCGATCGATCCGGCATCACTATTGATGAAGGTGCAGCAGGAGCCATCCGCCTACCGCCTCTCGCCCGACGGCAACCTCACCCTGCTGCATCAGTCCGATAACAAGCGCGAACGGCTGAAAGCCTGCATCGCCTTCCTCGATTCGCTCTGACAGTTTGATTCACAACAAAAAAGGCAGCCGGATGGCTGCCTTTTCGCTTAACTATGCTTGAGAACCGGGATCAATCGTCGATTCTGGCTTTTCTGATCATCGTGGTAAGGAACTTGTCTTCGGAAACCGGACGGGGCTCAAACCTGACCACTTCGCTTTTTCCATCCTTCACCTCATAGACGACGATCTGGAATGATTCTTTGCATTCGGGACAGCGTACACTCTTCTTAGCGCGTGCTCCCTCCTCAAACTTCGAGTTTGAGGGATATCGTTTCTGACAATGGCTACACTCAATATATCTCACAAGCTTTCTCACACCACTCCTGAACTTTGAATAGCTTCTTACTACACCGAAGAAGCAAAAATAAACATCATCGCTACAGGTGTATAGCACAATATACCCGATCACTATAAACAGGTTGTTCCGGAATTTTAACCCTGAGATTGCCCTTATGGTTGACGGCAAACCTGCCATTGCTCATCCATCTGGTTTTCGATCAGAACTCTGGCAGGATTCGCACCAATGAACTCGCTAATGAACACAAACAGCCATCGCCCGACACTTTCTCAGCCCGGACTGCTCTTCATGGATATGGATTCCACTCTTATCCAGTGCGAATGCATCGATGAGATCGCCGACTTCCTCGGCATCAAACACCAGATTTCCGAGATCACCGAACGCGCCATGCGCGGCGAGCTCGATTTCGAATCCTCACTGACCGAACGGGTACAACTGCTGGCAGGGCTCGACGCCTCGGTGCTGGAGCGTGTCTACAAAGAGCGCATCAAACTGACCGATGGTGCGGAGAAGCTGATCAGCACAGTGAAAGAGCATGGCTGGAAGGTCGGCCTCGTTTCCGGCGGCTTCACCTACTTCACCGACAAGATGAAAACCCGCCTGAACCTCGACTACACCCGCTCCAACGTGCTGGAGATTCATAACGGCAAACTGACCGGCAGCGTGGTCGGCGATATTGTCGGTGCCGAGAGCAAACGCCTCGCCCTGATCGAGCAGGCGGATATCTTCGATATCCCGATGTCTCAGACTGTTGCCATCGGCGATGGCGCCAACGATCTGCCGATGATCGGCGAGGCGGGTATGGGCATCGCCTTTCATGCCAAGCCGAAGGTGCAGGCGGCTGCCCCCTACACCATCAACGAGGGCGGTCTGGATCGAGTACTGGAGCTGCTTGCTTAGGTGATCTGTTTAGGTGACCTGCGGGCGACGTTCGCCACTCATCCCTAGTCGCTCATCGAATCGAAAATATTAGCGAAATCGGCCTGTCTGGCGAGGAAACCCTCTAACACTTTCGGATCGAAGTGGGATGGCATGATACGCCCGTCACCATCTTTGATGATCTCCACGGCTCTGTCGTGGTCATAGGCCGGTTTATAGGGGCGCTCACTACGCAGGGCATCATACACATCGCAAATACTCATGATACGTGCCGACAGCGGAATCTCTTCACCGGAAAGGCCGTAAGGGTAACCGCTGCCATCCCAGTGCTCATGATGAGAACGGGCGATCTCCTGCCCCATACGCACAAAGGGAGAGTTGCCATCGGCAAGAATCTCTTCGCCAATGATGGTGTGCCTCTTCATCTCCTCCCACTCATGCGGCTCAAACGGCCCCGGTTTCAGCAGGATATGATCGGGAATACCGATCTTGCCGATATCGTGCATCGGACTGGCTAAAAAGATGGTATCGCAATACTCCTCATCCATGCCGAGTTCACCTGCCAGCAGCCGGGTGTAGTAACTGATACGGCGAATATGGCCGCCTGTCTCATCATCGCGATATTCAGCGGCTCGCATCAGCATGTAGAGCGCCTCTTCAAAAGAGCTTCGCAGCTGCTGACTGCGCCGCCGCACCTCTTCCTCCAGCACATTGTTATGAGTTTTAAGGAGATTATTAGCCATTTTCAGCCTTAGTAAATTCCGCACACGAATCTTCAATTCGGAAGGGTTGATCGGCTTGGAAATATACTCTTCAACCCCTTGGCGCAGACCGGTTTCCCGGGATTTTTCATCGCCAAGCGCAGTCACCATGATAATGGGAACACCTTCGCTACCGCCATCTTCCTTCAACATCCTGGCCACTTCAAAGCCATTGATGCCGGGCATCATCACATCGAGAAGAATCAGATCGGGAGGATCGCGCTTCACCTTTGCAAGGGCCAGTTCACCGCTCTCCGCCTCTTTGGTCTTATAACCTTCCTGGTCAAGCAGACCGGTCAACAGATGCCGATTCACTGCATCATCATCCACCACGAGTATATATGCGCCATCTGTGCTTAACATAACTAACCCCGACTACGCCCTTCCATGTATCATAGCAGGTTCTATTTGAATATATTAATATGCAAATCCTTTCACATAAGAACCTTTTTCACTATATATAGCCCCAAACAGAGCCCAAAAAAACAGTTCTGTTTGAGATAGTGATCAAAACCCGATGGGTGAAAATCCCGCAAAAAGGGGATAGGCCTTAGTTTTTGGTCAGCAGCTCCAGTTCATAATCGGAGAACCCGGCCTGCTCGCGCGCACCGAGATTGAAGGGTCCCGTCAGCCCTTTGGGATAATATTCGTCAAGCAGTGCACGGAACGTGGGTTCGGCTTTTAAATCACGCTGCTTACAACAGAAACGGAACCAGCGGTTACCGATCTCCACATGCCCGATCTCATCACGCAGAATAATGTCGAGCAACGAAACCGCATTATCATCGCCTACCTGCGCCAGTTTCTTCTGGATTCCGGGGGTTACATCGAGCCCTCTCGCCTCAAGCACCCGTGGCACCAGCGCCATACGGATCATCACATCGTGCGCCGTTTTGGTGCACATCTCCCAGAGTCCGTTGTGCGCATTATAATCCCCATAATCAGCCCCGAGATGACGCATATGTGCACGAATCAATTCGAAGTGATAGACCTCCTCTTCAGCCACCTTCAGCCAGTCGGTATAGAACGGCTCCGGCATCGAGTCGAAACGCTGAACGGCATCCAGCGCCAGGTTGATGGCATTAAACTCGATATGGGCGATGGCATGCATCATAATAGCTCTGCCTTCTCTGGTGCCGAAGCCCCGTTTGGGTACATGTTTGGCCCGAACCAACAGAGGCCTTTCCGGTCTGCCGGGTCTCTCAACCGATACAGGTGTTCCGAATGGTTCCATGGAGAGCTCTCCGGCACGACAGGCAGTGGCAACATCCCGAACCTTTTTCAGCTTGGCATCGACGTCACCGGTCATAAAGGCATCGCGTACAGATTCGAAAAGATTGTTCAAAGGCCACTCCGAGACTTGAGAGAAAGGGTTGCGACAGACACAATCCGCGCATGTCCGACGCACCACACATTCACGCAAATCAGGCTACAGCGCAAGCCAACCGTGCCGTTGCCCTTGCCGCAGTGACTCAGGCGGCATCACTGGTCGAGAGTATTGCCAGAAACGGCAGCTGTGACAGTGAAGATTTCGAGACCATGATCGGTAGCCTGTTTGCCGAGAACAGCCAACATGTTTCCGCCATCTATGGTGGCCTCTATCCCTTACGAGCCGGACTTCACCTCTCATCCAAGCTACTTGCCGGCACCCATATCGAGCAGGCCAAACCCATCCTCACCTACGCTGCCGGAATGATGGCCCTGGAGAAAAAACTGTCTAAAAACAAGATGATGCTCACCACCGTCGCTGAAGGAATGCAACGAAGCAAAAAGCAGTCCGACTACTTCGGCAGTGTGACACATACCAGCGTCATCGGCGGTATTGCAAATCTTTACGGCAACACGATCAGCACGCTCAAACCCAGTATTATCGTGCGCGGGAAACCGGAGCACCTTAAACAGAGCGTCAACACCAACAAGGTTCGTGCGCTTCTCTTCTCCGGCATACGGGCAGCACACTTCTGGCATCAACATGGCGGCGGCCACTTTCGTCTGCTGATAGGGCGTAAAAAACTTCATCATCAGACCCTGAAACTGCTGGAAGAGGCATCTCACCTCTGAATAGTCCTCCGGAACAACCCTTCAAAACAGAGTTCTTATATCTCGCTTAAAAGGTTAAGCTTCCCAGGCGGTTGCCGACAAACATGAAAAACGAGAGATCCGGGAGCAGGTATCGAATCATCATTACTGAAAAGCGAGCGTTCATTAAAGACAGGAATCCACTGGCTCAACCGTCTTAATACCCGCTTTATCATCTCTGTTTCACTGGTGCTGCTGATCACGCTGGCATTCAGCCAGTACCTGATTCTCTCCAGGCTCGAAGCCACAATCATCAAGGAGGAATCATCACGGGCCGAACTGCTTGCCAACGGCCTGATGAGCAGCCTGCAGACGCTGATGCTCTCCGGCGATGGCGACCACGCCCGTGACTGGATCGCTCGCCTGTCAAAGAACCCCGAAATTCAATCGCTGCAGATCATAAGAAGAGACGGCAGCGAAGCCTTTCTCGACAACGAAACAATCAACAAAGTAAACGCCTATATGGAGTCCGACTTTTTCAAGCGCCCTGCCCTTCCGGCAAACAGAATCAGCGATCTTCCCAGGGAGTCATTCACCCGTGCCGCCAGCGGTAAAGAGCAGAGCATTCTGAACGAGGAGAGCGAAAACCTCACCTTCCTGCTCCCTATCCATAGCGAAGAGGAGTGTCTGGGTTGCCACGGCTATGAGGATGCATCAATTCGCGGTGTTCTTCGTATCACCACATCGACAGCTCAGGCCCAGCAGCGGATCAGTGAAGCGCGGCGTAACAGTGTCACGTATGGCCTTTTGACCTCGATCATTATCGGGCTGCTACTCTTTCTGTTTATACGCCGCCAGATTCTATCTCCGCTGGAGGCGATCACCTCGGCCACATCACGCATCGCATCCGGCGACTTTCATGCTCAGGTCGAAGTACAGAGCCATAACGAGCTGGGCATTCTCGGAGAATCATTCAACCATATGACCGAGAGCCTTCGCTCCACCACGGTTTCAAAAAAGTATGTTGAGAGTGTAATGAACTCGCTGGGTGAGATGGTGTTCGTGACCGACAAAAAGCAACGCATCACAACCATCAATCCGGCTGTCACCGACACACTGGGATACAGCAGCGATGAACTCCTCGGCAAACCGATGGAGTACCTGACAACGAGTAAATCTTTCATGACCGGAGAAGCTGACGAGAGTTCGCTCAACAGTGGTAAGGCCCAAAATATCGAGTGCACCTTCAAAAGCAAAAGCGGGCAGGATATTCCTGTTCTTGCGACACTCTCACAACTGAAGCAGGAGGGAGAGGAGAGTTTCGGTATCGTTCTGGCAGGCCGGGATATCACCCAGCAGAAAAAGGCAGAGCGTGAACTGAAACTTGCCGCCAAAGTGATGGAGAACGACTCCAACGCCATTCTGATCTGTGACCAGGATGTAAATATCCTGCTGATCAACCCGGCATTCAGCGAGATCACCGGCTACAGTGCCGAAGAGGTGATCGGTAAAAACCCCCGGATTCTCTCTTCCGGCCGCCAATCCAAAGAGTTTTATCAACAGATGTGGCAGGCCCTGCTGGATGAAGATCACTGGGAAGGCGAGATCTGGAACCGCCGTAAAAATGGCGATATCTATCCCGAATACCTCTCCATTACAGTGATCCGCAACAGCAAAGGCAAGGTTACCAATTTTGTAAGCCTCTTCACCGATATCACCCGACAGAAGCAGGTAGAACAGAAACTGGCACACATGGCTCATCACGATGTGCTGACCGGACTACCAAACCGGGCCCTGTTTACCGACCGGCTAACGAATTTGGCCAATCAATATCCTCGCTATAAGCAGAAGTCCGGGCTGATGTTTATCGACATTGACGGGTTCAAGGCGGTGAATGATGAGTTCGGGCACGACATTGGTGATGAACTGCTGGTCACGCTTGCCAACAGCCTGAGTCAATGTATTCGAAAATCCGACACACTGGCCCGTGTCGGTGGTGACGAGTTTGTGATTATCCTTGAAAATGTCACTTCGCTTAAAAATGCAACCAACATGGCGGAGAAGATTCTGAAACTGTTCGATGAGCCGCTTATCATTGAGGAACACCGTTGCAATGTCGATGCGAGTATCGGCATTGCCATCCATCCGGATGACAGTGACGAGGTCGATGACCTGGTGAAAAAGGCCGATACTGCCATGTATCAGGCCAAAACAAGCGGCAAAGGCCGCTACTGCATCTATAGCCGGGATTGCGTGATCGACAAAAAACCTTCTTCCTAAAACAGCAAGACCTTAAACAAACTGTCCAGCGGCATGGCCCGATGACCATGCCCACTGGAAATTGAAGCCGCCGAGATGACCGGTCACATCGACCACCTCACCGATAAAATAGAGGCCCGAAACCTTCTTGCTCTCCATCGTTTTCGATGAAAGTTCATCGGTATCGATACCGCCAACCGTAACTTCAGCCGTCCGATACCCCTCCGTGCCTGCAGGTTTGATGTTCCAGCCCTGTAGCTGCCCGGCAATGCGCTCGATCCGGGAGTCGGGCAAACGCCGTAACATCTCATCTTCAATCACTGACTCACACAGGTAGTGAACCAGCCGTTTCGGCAACTTCTCCGCCAGTACCGTGTGCAACTGTGCCTTAGGACGCTCCTCTCTAAGCTGTTGCAACCATTGCGCGACATCAACACCCGGCAGCAGGTTAACCGAAAGCGCATCACCCTCGCGCCAGTAGGAGGATATCTGCAACATGGCCGGCCCACTGATGCCGCGGTGCGTAAACAGCATCTGCTCACGAAAAGCCTGGCCATTACAACTGACGACAACTTCAAGAGAGATGCCTGCCAGCGCCCTGACGCGCTCCTGTTCACCCCCGGTAAGCCGAAAGGGCACCAGCCCGGCCCGAAGCTCTGTCACCCCGATACCGAACTGTCCGGCTAACTGATGGCCGAAACCGGTCGCCCCCATCTTCGGTATGGAACGGGAACCCGTGGCAACAACCAGTGATTCGGCATGCCATACTCCTTGAGAGGTTTCCAGCTTGAAAAACTCCTCCCGGACTATCTTCTCAACACTGCAATTTAACTGGATACGAACACCGAACTTTTCACACTCACCCAGCAGCATATCCGCGATCTGCTTTGCTGAATCCCTGCAGAAGAGCTGGCCGTGCTCGCGCTCCTCCCATGCAATGCCGTGCTTCTCCAGCAGCGCGATAAAATCGTATTGGTTATAACGGGAGAGTGCCGACTTCACGAAATGGGGATTATCGCAGATATAGTTACCCGGCCCGGTAAAGAGGTTGGTGAAGTTGCAACGTCCGCCACCGGAGATGAGAATCTTTTTTCCCGCCTTCCCGGCATGATCCAGCACGATAACCTGCCGCCCGCGCTTGCCCGCCTCGATGGCACACATCAGCCCTGCAGCTCCCGCACCGATGATCATCACGTCGTAATGTTGCATAAACTAATATCCCGTTAGCTGGCAGCCGAAACAAATCTGAAAACGGGATAGAGCAGCAACGTCGCGCCCGTTTTCAGATGCCGTTGAGGGTACCCGAAGGGATGGCAGGTATGGGTGCCCTTTCTTTGGTTCGTTTCTTTGGGCAAGCAAAGAAATGAACAGATCACTCATGCCTGGATAAGTCGGCCGATCTAACAAGACTCGACAGCATATCGTTCACAGGCGTTGCAATCCCAAGCTCTATGCCCATGACTGCCACATACCCGTTCATCGCCTCAATCTCCGTCGGGCGACCATACTCGATATCCTGCCACATGCTTGTTTTGACCTCGCCCGCCTGCATCGTCAGACCGATATGCTGCTCCATGGCATCCTCCGGCAGCGTCACACCGCACGCAGCAGCCACATCGACCGTCTCCTGCATCGCCGCCCTCACCCAGCGGGCCAAATCCTCATCGGCTGCAATATCTTTGGCAAAACGTCGGGTCAGGGCCGTAATGGCATTAAAACCGCAGTTCCATAGCAGTTTATGCCACAGCATCATCGGCATATCGTCAACCTCTTGTGCATCCACGCCGGCAACGTTCCATGCCGATAACAGTGCTTCCAACAGAGAGAGAGCATGCTCATTTTCGCCCTGCCACCACCCCATGCGCAGATGACCGGCCGCCGAGTGGATCACCACTCCCGGCTCATCGATACGTGCACCGATAAACGCCGAAGCTGCAACCAGAGGATTTGACGGAAAGTAACGGGCCACCTGTTCGGGAGCCAGAACGCCGTTCTGCATCGTTATTAACAACACATCCGGCTTGATAACCGGCGCAATCTGAACGCACATCTGCTCCAGCACGGTGGTTTTGCACGTCAGCAGCACGATATCGCAATCGGCCAGGATGACCGCATCACTGCTGGCCGCGACATCATAATGATGCATCTTGCCACCTGAAACATGGGTCAGCCCCTTCTGCTGCAGGGCCTTGAGATGCTCACCACGGGCAAGATAGACGACATCCATTCCAGCCTGTTGCAGCATGGCTCCGTAGTGACACCCCACAGCTCCGGCGCCCGCGATACCAACCTTCATCCACGCCTCCATCTCGGTATTTCATCTTCCCGCTACTGCAAATCGTCGCAACTAGGTCTATAGTGCCGCGTTCATTCCAATTCACCGTCAGGAGAGATTAATGCCCAAGGATGCTGCAAAGAATGCGATGCGTGAAGAAGCACTCGAGTATCACCGTCTTCCCAAGCCGGGCAAGATCAGCATCCGCCCGACCAAACCCTGCCTGAGCCAGCGCGACCTTTCACTCGCCTACTCTCCCGGCGTAGCCGAGCCATGCCTCGATATTGCAGAGAATCCCGATCTGGCAGACGAATACACCTCGCGTGCCAACCTGGTCGGTGTGATCAGTAACGGAACCGCCGTGCTCGGCCTCGGTAACATCGGTGCACTGGCCGGAAAACCGGTCATGGAGGGCAAGGGTGTGCTCTTCAAACGATTCGCCGATATTGATGTCTTTGATATCGAGGTGGACGAGACCGACCCGACAGCATTTATTGAAACCGTAGCCCGGCTCGAACCCACCTTCGGCGGTATCAACCTTGAGGATATCAAGGCGCCTGAATGTTTTATCATCGAAGAGGAGCTGAAGAAGCGGGTTAACATTCCTGTGCTGCACGATGACCAGCACGGCACGGCCGTGATTACCGCTGCCGGTCTGATCAACGCCCTGATTCTGCAGAAGAAGAAGATCGAAAATGTGAAGATTGTCTGCCTCGGTGCAGGCGCTGCCGGTTTCGCCTGCATGAAACTGATCGAAGAGCTCGGTGCGACACACGAAAACATCCTCTTTCTCGATCGCAAAGGTGTCATCACAAAGGATCGCAATGAAGAGTTGCCACCGCATAAAGCCTACTTCGCAGCCGAAGGCCCTGCCCGGAGCCTTGAAGAGGCGATGGTGGGTGCCGATGTTTTTGTCGGCCTCTCACAGGGCAACATGGTCACGGCTGAGATGCTTAGCAGTATGGCGAAGCGCCCGATCGTGTTTGCCATGGCCAACCCGACACCTGAAATCGATTATGACCTTGCCATGCAGACCCGCTCCGATCTGATTATGGCGACTGGCCGCTCCGATCACCCCAATCAGGTGAACAATGTACTCGGCTTCCCCTTCCTCTTCCGCGGTGCACTCGATGCACGCGCTACGACATTTAATGAGGAGATGAAAAAGGCTGCTGTTTACGCTCTGGCAGAGCTGGCCCGTCGCGAAGTGCCCGATGTGGTACTGCGCGCCTATGGAAACGACATACTCAAGTTCGGGCCCAAATATATCCTGCCCAAACCGTTCGATCCGCGCCTGATCGAAGTTGTTCCAACAGCGGTTGCCAAAGCGGCTACCGAAACCGGTGTGGCACGCGCTCCGATTGAGGATAGCGATGCCTACGCCCGCTCTCTGGTAGGCCGTATCGATCAATCACGCACCTTCATGCGCCTGATTACGGATAAGGCGCGCCATAAACCGGTCTCACTTGTAATGCCGGAGGGTGAAGATGCCACGGTTGTACGTGCAGCAGCCGTGATGCGCGATCACGGCGTAGCCAGACCGATGTTGATCGGTTCACCCGACATTGTGCAAGAACACGCCGAGCAGATGCATCTGGATATGGAGGGGATCGAGATCATCGATCCGAACAAGGAGGATCCCCGTTTCGATTCTCTGGCCGAGGCTTACTACTCCGACCGTAAACGTCAGGGAGAGCTGCGTAACCACGCAGCCGAAGCATTGCGTCATGATCGTAATATCCTCGGCTCCATGATGGTTCGTCAGGGGCTTGCCGACGGTATGCTGACCGGACGTAACGACCACTATCCAGACGCCCTACGCCCAATCCTGAAGGTGCTGGGACATGATGACGCCGGAAATCGACACCATGTCTACGGCCTCTATATGATGGTGATGGATAACGGGCTCTATTTCCTTGGCGACTGTACCGTCAACGTTGAGATGACTCCCAAGCAACTGGCCCGGCTTGCCGTGCTTGCCGCAGAAACCGCCGAATCGCTCGGTACCTCTGCCCGCGTTGGCATGCTCTCCTTCTCCAATTTCGGCAGCTCACAGCATCCGGAAACGAAGAAGGTCGCTGAAGCGGTCGACCTGCTACATAAAGAGTATCCCGGTCTCATTGTCGATGGAGAGATGCAGGCAGATACGGCGGTCAACGCCGATATTCTCGGCCACTATCCATTCAGCCAGTTGAAAGAGACTGCTAATGTACTGATCTTCCCGACCATGCAGGCCGGTAACATCTCCTACAAGTTGTTACGTGAACTAGGTGGGGGCAGAGCCATTGGCCCGATCCTTGTCGGCTTGCCACAGCAGGTGCATGTACTACAGACCGGTGCTTCGGTGGATGACATCGTCAATCTGGCTGCTATCGCCTCTGCCAGAGCCGCCGACAACTAAGTTCCGGAACACCACAAATAAAAAATGCCCGGGCTAAGCCGGGCATTGAATTCAAACTGATGAGAGAATTAACCGCGAGGCAGGAAATTCGACGGATTAAGCGATCTGCCGTTACGGTGTACTTCATAGTGCAGATGCGGGCCTGTAGAGCGACCGGATGAGCCGACACGACCGATCAACTGGTTATCACTGATCTCGTCACCCACCTTCACGGCCAGGCTGGAGAGATGCCCGTAACGGGTCTTGTAACCGTAGCCATGCTCTACATCGACCATATAACCGAAGTCTTTCATCTTGCCGGCAAACGTTACGACACCGCGACTGGTTGCCAGTACAGGCGCACCGAAACGATTGGCAATATCAACACCGCGATGTACAGCGCTCTCACCGGTAAACGGATCGGCGCGCAGGCCATAGTGAGAACTTAACCAGCCACCTTCACTCGGCCAGGCATGCGGACGTGCATTCTTCTCTTCACGTGTGCCCTGAAGCAGGTAATCGATTGCAGCCAGCTGTGTATCCAGATTGGAGAGACGAGAGCTGACATGCTGCATGTGTTCGTTAATGCCCATATCTGTATTGATTGAGGACTGAGCCAGACGCGGACCACCAAATGCGGGCTGCAGACCGAAATCAAACTCTTTCTTATCAAGGGAGGCAACTTCAACAAGCTTTTCACCCAGGGAATCGAGACGGGAAATCTGCGCCTGCATCTGACCCAGTGTACGGGCATAGACACTTGCCTTCTGTTGCTCGGCGCTCACCTGTTCACTCAGGCGGATCATCTCCTGTTCATGCATGGAGCGTGCGAGTTCAAGCTGTTGTTCACTATTTTTTAGTTTACTGGAAATGGTTTGAGTATGATAAACACCGTAAGCACCCCAACTGCCAAAGGTGACAAGTAAGACCATCAGAAACAGTGATGCAATCACCCATCTCCGATCGATTCGATAGCTTTTGATCTGGCCCGATTCGGGCACCAACATGATTGAAAAATGACTCACTCTCTCAAATTCCTCCGCCAGAACAACGCTTGCTATGGTCAATTACCGCCATAGTCAAGCAAAAAATGTAATAATATTCACAGTTTGACCATCTCACCGCACCCTCTATGCTTGGCAAATGTCACACCATTGTGAACTCGACACCCCTATATCTATCGCCCGACACACCGTGCAGCTTATTCTGCGCCATGCGATGGATAGCAAAGCGGGACTCTGTTTTGGCCTGATTGGCTTGAAACCGTTGTCCGACAACGATTCAACCATCCGCCATGCCACGCCGATCTCCACTTCCGGGACGGGTAACACTGCGTTGCCCCATATTGAAAACAGTGACATACAACACACCGTGCAACGTTGGCACGACGAGGGCGTTGAGGTTTGCGGTTGCTATTTCACCACCCGACTTGGCAAAATCCCCGAGCTAAAAGATCTGAAACCCCTTGATTCAGTCTTACGGGAACCGCTGGCACGACTCTCTTCTATCCCTCAACGGAATTCACCAATTTATATGCCACTACTTCTTGGGACGGCGGGGTGCCTGGAGGCATTCGCCTGTAAAATTGATGGAGATAATCTCTGTTCTGTTCCACTCCTGCTCGTCGAGGATGGACAGCAGGCGAAGAACGGTTAGTTTTTCCCCATGCGAATTTGCCACGTTGGTCTGAACCACCGAACAGCTCCGGTTGAGCTGCGTGAACGTCTGGCGGTAAGCGAGGCCGAGATTCCACAGACGTTGCAGTCGATGATCGCTCAACCCGCCATTCGTGAAGCGGCCCTGTTGTCCACCTGTAACCGTGTCGAGATGACCATGGTCACCCATGATCCTGATGCGGCGATTGCTGTGGCGCACGAATGGTTTGCCCGTAAATCGGGCATGGAACTTGAAACCGTCTGCGAGCATCTCTACTCGTTCACCACCGACGATGCTATTCGACATCTCTTTGCTGTTGCCTCCGGTCTCGACTCTCTGGTGCTGGGTGAACCGCAGATTCTCGGACAGGTCAAAACATCCTATGAACAGGCACTGGCAGCCGAAACCGCCGGGCATATCCTGCATCGTCTCTATCAATCGACATTCTCAGCCGCCAAGCGCGCCCGCAGCGAAACAGCTATTGGTAAACAGGCGGTGAACATCTCATCATGTGCTGTCGAGCTGGCCAAGCGCATCTTTGGTGACCTTACCGGTAAAACCGTGATGCTGATCGGTGCCGGTGAGATGGCCGAACTGGCGGCGCGCCATCTGCGCGGCAACGGCTGTACCAGCATTCTGGTGGCCAACCGTACGCTGGAGCGTGCCCGCAATCTGGCCATTGAGTTCGAGGGGCATGCCCTGACGCTGGAAGAGCTGCCGGAGTATCTTGATTCAGCCGATATCATCGTCTCCAGTACCGGTGCATCGACCTATGTCCTGCTACCGGAAGCGGTAGAGCGGGCGATGAAAAAACGTGCAGGCAAGCCGATGTTTCTGGTCGACATCGCCGTTCCTCGCGACATCGATCCGAGAATCGGCGAAATCGATGGTGCCTATGTCTACGACATCGACGACCTGCAACAGGTGGTTGAGGGCAATCAGGAGCAACGTAAAAAAGAGTCGGAACAGGCAAAAGCACTACTGGAAGAAGAGGCCCAGGCACTGCTTGGCTGGCTGAAGTCGCTGGAGTCGGTTCCACTGATTCGTGCCATTCAGGAGCAGTCGGATTTGTGGCGCAGGGATGAGCTGGAAAAGGCCTCCAAATATATGAAGGGACTTGATGAGGAGCAGCAGGAGATGGTGGAACGATTCAGCCGTGCCCTGATGAAACGTTTCCTTCACCCGACCTTGCGTACACTCAAAACGTTACCCGATGATATCGAAGGCGATCTGCTGATGGGCGCAGCCCGCAGACTTTTCGATACGGAGCAAACTGCATCGAACAAGGATAAGGAGTCCGATGAACAGTCGTCTGGATGACATCCTTCACCGCAGGCAGGAACTCGCAGAGATGCTTGCCGACCCTGAAATCACCTCCAATGCCAGCAAGTACACCGAGATATCACGCGAATTCGCCGAAGTAGACCCGGTGGCTGATGAGGCGGCTCATTTCAAAGCGATTGAACAGCAAATTTCCGATAACGAGGAGATGCTCGCCGATCCCGACTGCGATGCAGAACTGCGTGAACTGGCCGGGCTCGAGCTTCCCGAACTGAAAGAGCAGCTCGAACAGAGCTCCGAAAAACTTCGCCTGCTGCTGCTACCGAAAGATCCGAATGATAATCGTAATATCATTCTCGAGGTACGAGCCGGTACCGGGGGTGATGAAGCAGCACTTTTCGCAGCCGATCTGTTCCGTATGTACACCCGTTACGCCGAACGTATGGGCTTCAAAGTCGAAATCCTCTCCAGCAATGGCACCGATATCGGTGGTTACAAAGAGATAGTTGCCCAGATTAGCGGACAGGGTGTCTTCTCGCGCTTTAAATTTGAGTCAGGGGTTCATCGCGTACAGCGTGTGCCCAGCACCGAGACTCAGGGACGTATCCACACCTCTGCCTGTACTGTCGCCGTTCTGCCGGAGGCACAAGAGGTTGATATCGACATCCGACCGGAAGACCTGCGCATTGATGTCTATCGTGCATCGGGTGCCGGCGGGCAGCATGTGAACAAGACCGAATCGGCCGTGCGTATTACTCATATCCCTTCAGGCATTGTCGTTCAGTGCCAGGATCAATCCAGCCAGCACAAAAACAAGGCGCAGGCGATGAAGGTATTACAGGCACGGCTACTGGATAAGGAGCAGTCCGAAGCGCACTCCGAGCGTGCTGAGGCACGCAAAGGAATGGTCGGTTCCGGTGACCGCTCCGAGCGAATTCGCACCTACAATTTTCCGCAGGGACGCATCACCGACCACCGTATTAATCTCACACTCTACAAGTTGGAACAGGTACTCAATGGTGAGATGGATGAACTGATTGATGCCCTGCTTACCCAACATCAGGCAGACCTGTTAACCGCGCAAAACGCATGACCGTACGGGAACTGCTACTGCAGGCGACATCACTGCTAAAAGATGTGGGCATACCCTCACCCCGACTGGATAGCGAAATTCTTCTCATGCATGCATGGAAGGTCGATAAAACCGCATTAATCACACGCGCCGATGAGCATGTTCCCGATGCAACAGTAAAACTGTTCTGGTCGCTGCATACAAGACGACAACAGAGAGAACCGATCGCCTATATTGTTGGTGAGAAAGAGTTCTGGTCCCGTCCATTCCACGTCGATTCTCGTGTCCTGATTCCTCGCCCTGAAACCGAACACCTGATTGAAGCGCTGCTAAAAGAGTTTCCGAACAGGAATGGATACTACCGTTTTTGCGATATTGGCACCGGATCGGGATGCATCGCCTGCACAGTGGCATGTGAATTTCCTCATGCGGAAATTGTTGCCACAGACATATCCGATGATGCACTACGGGTAGCTAAAGCCAATGCCGACAGGCTTGGCGTTGCCGATCGTATAACATTTAAAAACAGTGATATGTTCACTTCATTTGAGCCTGATATACCAGCCTTCGATGCCGTTCTTTCGAACCCGCCCTATGTCAGTCGGAATGAGATGCGGTCGCTGGAACCTGAACTCGCATTTGAGCCGCGCAGCGCGCTTACAGATGAGGCAGACGGTCACTACTACCTCACCATTCTGTTTAACGAATGTCATCAATGGCTAAAACCACAAGGGTTTCTCATCGTCGAAACAGGTACCTGTGGCCTTCCCTCTCATTCGCCACATCTTACGCAACTTTATCACTATCACGACCTTGCCGGGATAAGCAGGGGAGCTGTTTATCGCACGGAGCCATCGTAAAGATAGAAACACTCTTGCATGTCGCACCGTTGAGTCCTAATGTTACAGGCCCTCAGGAGGCTATCGAATGGCATTAGTTTGGAGTGATGAGTACAGCACCGGCGAACCGGAAGTCGATAAACAGCATAAAATTCTGTTCAAATACCTGGCAGATCTTGAATCTCATATGGAGTCGGGCATCGATGCACGTTACGTTGGCAATCTATTCGAAAACCTTGGCCTCTATACCCGCAGCCACTTCTGCTACGAAGAGATCTGCATGCGCCGTTTTAAATGCCCGGTTGCAGCCAAGAACAAAGAGCAACATGCCAAGTTGCTCGAAGCCTTCACCTTTTATAAAGAAAAGTTTGAACACGAAGGCATTAGCGATGAGCTGGTGCAGAAAGTACACGACTTTCTCGAAAGCTGGCTGGTCAACCACATCATGAAGATCGACACCGGTCTCAAGGAGTGTGTCTAAACCTTTTAGGTTTGACAGTTCGGCCTTATTCACTCGGTTTCTGTTCAGGCTATCCGTTTCGGAAGTATGACAGAGAAGTAAAAGCCATTGTCGGTCAACGCTTCACAAGAAATCGTTCCACCATGCGCCAGAGTCAGAGCTTTTGCCAATGTCAATCCGATCCCATCCGCGGATACATCATTGATCGATTCAAACAGTCGTACAACTTTACCCTTGTCGATATCTGCGCCTTTACAGGTGACCGTAACCAGAGCCCCATCGGCATGCTCCCCGGCTTCAACATGAATGGTTCCTTCTGCTTCACCGATAACCTCAACCGCATAGCCCAACAGAGATTCAAACAGTTGCAACGCCGCCAATGGATCAGCCCATACGGAAGGGAGATGGCCAAACGATATATGCGTACCTGAACCCGGTTCGATTCTGTTTCTGACTCTCTCAAGCAGTTCCCGGAGGTCAATCTCTTCACACTCTACATCATCGAACATAGCCTGTGACAACTGGTTAACACCATGAATCATCTCTCTCATCTGATCGACACTCTGGGCGAGCATACCGATGTTTTCGGCAAGTTCTTTGTCTAAAGCATCACTGCTTTTATTCCGGCGAGCCTTCTTTGACAACAGTGATATCTCCTGAATCAGTGCCTGCATATTTACCAGCGGATTACGCAGGTCATGCGACAAAAGGCGTAGAAGACGTTTCATCTCGCGCTGCATCTTTTCAACCTGATCATTCTCATGCTTCGGCGTGCTCATGCCTGACAGCTCACTTTCGGCTCAATCTGGAGTAGCTGCAGAGCCGGATGATTCAAACCCAGTGCCTGCATCTCATCGTGCAGATGCAAGCGTGTTAATGGAATCTCGTCGAGAAACTGTCTTTTACCATCGCGAAATGCCAGCCGTGCAAAAATACCGATTGCCTTGATATGGCGTTGTGTTGCTGTCAGACGAAGTGCGTGATGCCATGCCTCAAAATCGGCAAACTGCTCACCGATTGCCGGTTCCAGAGCATCGAAATAGCGGCGACTCCACAACACCCTCTGCTTCTCGGGGTAATTCTGATAACAGTCGTACAACAATGAGGCCAGATCGTAGGTCACCGGTCCGCTCACCGCATCCTGAAAGTCGATCACGCCCAGCGGCAAGCCTTCAGCGGGCAGCATCAGATTGCGGCTGTGGTAATCCAGGTGTACCGGCACCATCGGCAGGGAGAACAGTTCGTTCAGGATCGGCAGCAGAGCATCATGAAAGCTCTCTCGCTCTGTTGTCGAGGGAGAATAGCCGGCCACATAGGGGAGATACCAGTCGAGATAGAGACTGCACTCCTGCTGCATTCTCTCAATATCAAAGCGAGGCAGGGTGATGGGAGCTGTTGAAGCCTGTAGTGTACGAAGCTGAGCCAGTGCATCTTCAAACAGCATATCCACCATACTTTTGGACGAAGAAGAGGAGAGGCAGACAGCCCAGGTCATGTCACCGAAATCTTCCAGCAGCAAAAATCCTTCCGAACGCGCCTCGGCAATTAGTCGGGGAACCCGAACATCGGCACGCTCCAGCCAGCTTCGTACCGCCAGAAAAGTATCGACCGACTCTTTTTCAGGCGGAGCATCCATCAATACGAATGTTTCAGCCCCGTGAACAACACGGAAATAACGCCTGAACGAGGCATCTCCGGCGAGTGTCTCTACCCGACATTCATCATGCAGTTGACTGGCCACCCACTGGCAAGCCTGCTGAGCACGAAGATCGACCACCTGATCAACTACCTTTAACAATCAGGCCCGAAATATTCATCTTCGATTTCACATCCCGCTTCGCTTTCTCTGCCAACTCTCTGGAAGCATAAGGACCGGCATAGACACGATACCATTGACCCAATTTGGGAATTTCAACCTGCTTCACCACACCGCTAAGCCCTGCAGATGCCAGTTTCGGATAGAACTTTTCCGCATCACTCCTTTTCTGGAACGACGCCAGCTGCAGATAGTAGCTACCGTCCGCCTCCGCCTTGGACGACTTTACCGCTTCCGGCTTACTGCCTTGCGTAAGTTCGCGTTCGATAATCTGTTTGAGCAGGGCCTCTGATGATGACTTCGATTTGTCCGGCCGTTGATCTGGAACTGACTCTTCCCGATCTGTCTGCGCGGGAACACTACGATCGGGGTTAAGCGGTTCCGGCTCAACCGACTGCTTTGGCAGCTCATTATAGAAGGTCAGCTCACCCACCTGGGTTGTCGAAACCTGCGGCAATTGTTTCCTGGCCTCAGCACGCAACCTGGCCAACTCCTCCTGCTGCATTTTCAGCTGCTTGACCAGCCGTTCCTTCTCTTCACTGCTCGCCTTCTCTTCGCCTATCTCCTGACCAAGCATAAAACCAGTCACAAAACCGCCAGCCACCACAGCAAGTGCCAACAGCACAAGAAAAAGCACCTTTGTCTGGCTCATCGGCCGGACATCTTCCTCGCTTGGCGTATTCAGATTGGCGAAATCCTGTTCGGCCATATCACTCCCTCCCGATCACATCCGTTCCGGAGAAGAAACTCCGAGCAATCCAAGTCCATTACGAAGTACCTGACCAACAGCTTGAACCAGTAACATTCTCGCCTGGGTCAATTCAGCATCATCACTGATTACACGGTGCTTATGATAGAATCCGTGTAGTGAGCGTGACAATTCCATCAGATATGTGGCAAGTCGATACGCTTCATGCCTTTTTGCAGCCTTATCAAGGACTTCAGAATATGAGAGTAGCAATGCAACCAGCTCCTTCTCCTCATCTGCAACCAGCCGGGAGCAATCAACATCGTCAACCTCGGCAGATTTCACATCCTCCTCGTCTGCTTTGCGGAGAATAGCGCAGACACGAGCATAGGCGTATTGAACATAATAGACAGGGTTCTCGTCACTCTTCTGCTTGGCTGTCTCCAGATCGAAATCGAGCTGACTCTCAACACGCCGGGTCATGAAGTTGAACCTGACCGCATCCGACCCCACCTCATCCACGACTTCGCGTAGCGTCACGAAGGTGCCTGCACGCTTCGACATCTTCACCTGCTCACCGCCACGGGTCAGGTTCACCATCTGAACCAGTATCACTTCGGGCTGTTTATCGAGCCCTGTCAGCGCTTTAACAGCCGACTGAACGCGTGTGACATAACCACCGTGATCGGCACCCCAGATATTGATCTGACGTTTGAAACCACGCTCGAACTTATCGACATGGTAGGCAATATCGGCCGCGAAATAGGTAGGTGTACCATCCTGTTTGGCAAGAGGACGGTCCACATCGTCACCAAACTTCGTCGTTCTAAACAGCCACTGCTCCACCGGCTTATAATCCTTTACCTCTTTACCTTTTGGAGGCGGGAGCGTGCCAAGATAGATCAGGTCATCCTCTTTCAGCTTCTCAATCAGTTCAGTAACACGACCAGACTCATGCAATGAGAGTTCTGAAAAGAAATGATCAAAGTGAACACCTAAAAAAGCCAGATCATTTCGAATCATCTCCATCATATGTTCAATGGCAAAATCAACCAAAATTGGCCAAGTCTCAGTATTATGTTCCATTTGAGCCAATTCATTGAACGAATATCTTTCTAAAAGGACCTTAGCAGCATCAATTAAATACTCTCCGGGGTATTCATCGTCTGCCAGTTCAACATGAACACCAGCCTGTTGCTGAACACGTTTCCACAGCGAGCTGGCCAGCACACCAATCTGGGCACCGGCATCGTTAATATAATACTCCCGATGCACATCGTAACCACGGGCTTGCAAAATCCGCCCTAATGCATCCCCAACCACAGCACCTCGACCATGACCCACGTGCATCGGGCCTGTCGGGTTGGCAGAGACAAATTCCAGATTGATCCTCTGAGCATCAACAGCCATTTCTACTGTTCCGTAGTTGCCTTCCTGACTCACAATGGTTTTCAATATTTCTGCCTCTGAGGCCTGTTTCAGTCGAATATTGATGAAACCGGGGCCCGCAATATCCGCACCTTCAACCGCATCGGGCCAGCTAACCGTAGCCAGAATCTTTTCGGCAACAGCACGTGGCGGCTGATTCAGGCGACCGGCCAGTGGCATCGCCACATTCGCTGCATAATCGCCGTGTTCTTTCTGCTTGGGACGCGTTAGCTGTACCGCAACATCTGCCTCAACACCACTCTCTTTGAGTAGTGTATCCACTGCATGCTGCAATACCTGTTCTAGCGACTGTTTCACGTGACCTCCGAAAAATAGCGCATGTTACACATAACGATTCATCGCTGACAGCCCAAACAGTAGAAAGAACTGCGTCTGCTCTGCACCGTCCGGCGCACTGTGCCCCCACAGCAAAAACATTGCTCGCCTTCGCGACCATACACCTGGAACTGATGGGCAAAGTAGCCGGGCTTGCCATCAGCTTTGACAAAGTCGTTAATAGTGCTGCCACCAGCCTCAATGGCCCTCTCAAGCACCTCTTTCACAGCAGCAACCAGAGCCTCGATCCGCTTATAAGAGATATTTCCTGCCTTTCTGGCCGGATGAATACCACTCATAAACAGCGACTCGCTGGCATAAATATTGCCAACACCGACGACCACCGTGGCGTTCATCAGAATGGACTTGATCGGTGCACGACTACCCCTGCACTGCCGGTAGAGGTAGTCGGCATCAAACGCTTCGCCCAACGGTTCAGGCCCAAGCCGGGTAAACCATGGATGCTGCGGCAACGCATCTTCAGTTGTGATCCCGGCATAACCGAAACGTCTGGCATCGCGATAGCAGAGAACATTGCCGTCATCCAGCTCCATACGGACATGCTCATGTCTGGTTACTGGCATATCACGATTTAGCAGATGAAACTGACCTGTCATTCCCAAATGCCAGAGTAGCATCACACCATGATCGAGGTGAAAACGGATATATTTGGCGCGACGCGAAACAGACTCGAAAACAAGCCCTGTCAACTTTTCCTGCATGGATGGTGGGAACGGATACCGTAAACCACTACGCAACAGATCAACCCGGAGAATGCGTCGATCCTGTAATAGCGGTCGCAATCCCATGCAAACAACTTCAACCTCTGGCAGTTCCGGCATGGAGAAAAGCTAACATAGTCATTGCTACTAATCTTGCGATATTGAGAAGTTACATCCATACTCGCCCCAATGAGTGAAGAGTTTACAGAGATCCTTCCCGATTTTGACGGAAAATCATATCCGATTCTGGCAGTTCTTTTCCCAGATGAGCTCCACTTTTTTCGCTCAATTGCAACCACAGTTGAGCTGGCGGCCGATGTAGCAGTGATTTCAGAGGGCCAGCTAAGCCCCTATCTCTACCTTGTTCAATCCGGTGTGTTGCGCGTAAACAAACGCCACGGCAACGAAATTTTTGAGGTCGGCTCTATCACACCTGGCGATATTTTCAGTGAGGCGTCCGTGCTCTACAACTCACCTGCAGGCGCTGAGGTGCGTACGGTTGAACCCACTGTGTTATTTCAGATTCCAGCGCCGCAGGTACGAGAAATCCTCGATGCCAATGAACGTTTCATGCGCTCTATTTCGCAGATTGCCGAACGCCGATCTGCCGCCAGTGCCCTGGCTGTGAATCCGATCTTTGCCACCCTGCCGATGGCAGTACGCGAGGTCGCCCTCTATAACGGCCAGTTCATCTCGATCGAAGCCGGCGATGTATTGATGAATGAGGGAGATAAAGATACTCGCTTTATGTACATTGTACTGGCGGGTGAAGCCGAAATTTCAATGCAGCACCCTCGTGATCCGAAAAAGAAGATTGTCATTGCCCGTGTCTCTTCAGGTGATGAAGTGGGTGAGATCTCGGTGATTACCAACAAACCGCATGCTGCCACGGTCGTGGCCACCTCAACCCTGCGGTTGTTAATGCTCAATAACGATTCGATCCAGGCCTGGCGCAAACGTTACTCCGACTTCGGCTACTCGCTCTATGCATGTGTGCAGCACAAACTACAACACAGCCTGGAAGCGTTGCGTAATATCATTGATGATGAAGAGGCCAAAGCCCTCACGACAGGAACCCTGCCACCTCTGGAGTCTAAGTAGTAAGATTCGAAGCTGACCTAACTTCGTACCAGCCAAACAATGAGCCACCCCATTGCCATCGCTGCAAGACCGGATATCCGCAGCATGGATACGGGAAGGGATGGAAGTTTTTTTAACATCTCCATCATCTGGCCGGGAAAAAGTGCGTACATCGCGCCTTCCAGAACCAGAACCAGCCCTAGTGCAACCCATAGATCGTCCACAATTAACTCGCCTTAAGTGGAGTTCGCCTATTTACGGGATCGCTCGAAATAGTGGAAGAATTCAGACTCAGGTGAAATCACCAGGCGCGTTCCCTCACCCACAGACTGCTTATAGGCCTCAAGCGAGCGGACAAACGCATAGAACTTCGGATCGCGCTTATGCGCAGATGCATAAGTCTTGGTTGCTTTGGCATCGGCACGACCACGGATGATCTGAGCATTCTTATAGGCATCCGCGACCAGAAACTTCACATCTTTCTCCGCCTTGGCTCGGATTTCACGGGCGGCCTCCTCACCTTCGGAGCGATACTCCTTGGCAATACGGTTACGTTCAGCCTTCATGCGCTGAAACACGGCTTCGGAGTTCTCCTGTGGAAGATCGGCACGCTTGATGCGCACATCCACCACCTCAATACCGAGCTCTTTTGCATCGGCAGCAGCACGTTTCTGAATCGACTCCATTAACTCAGCGCGTAGATTCTCCTTATCACCACCGGAGACAATCTCATGCAGTGTATGCTGGCCAAGTACCTCTCGAACTTTACCACGCACCACATCCTGCATACGCGAACTTACACCGAACTGGGTACGAGCCACCTGATAGACCTTCAGCGGATCGGTAATACGCCAGCGGGTGTAGTTATCGACCAGAATCGATTTCTTATCCTTGGTGATTACCTCATTCGGCAGTGCATCGCTCTCCAGCAAACGGCGATCAAAACTCTCTACACTCTGCCACGGCAGTTTGAAATGGAGCCCCGCATCGACCACTACATTTTTCGGATTACCGAACTGCAGTACCAGTGCCTGTTCGCGCTGATCAACCACAAATGCACACATACTCGACAAGATCGCCGCGCCAATCAGAAGGATTGCTGCAAAACTTAATTTCGGGCTCATCTCTTCACCTCCACTTTTCCGGCGCGATCAAGTGGCAGATATGGCAACACCTGCTTGGAAACCGAACCATCAATGATCACCTTATCTGCTTTGTTCATCACTTCCTGCATGGTGTCCAGATAGAGACGTTTTCGCGTCACTTCCGGCGCCTGCCTGTAAGCTTTCAGCAACTGCTCAAAACGGTCTGCCTCACCTGCAGCACGTTCAACCACCTCTTTCTCATAACCCTCGGCATCAAGGATCATCTTTTTGGCTTCACCACGGGCTTTCGGAATAATGTCGTTAGCATAGGCCTGTGCCTCGTTCTTGGCGCGTTCGCGATCCTCTCGGGCCGATGCCACATCCTTGAACTCTTTAATGACACGCTCTGGCGGCTGCACATCCTGTAGTTTAACCGTTGTGACCGATATACCGGCCTTGTAACTATCGAGAATCGACTGAATCAGACCCTGCGTCTCTACTTCCACCTCGGCCTTCTTGGTGGTCAGCACATCATCGATCATCGTACGGCCAATCACTTCACGAATGGCAGACTCGGCCGCATCGCGTACTGTTTTCTCCGGGCTGTCGATATTGAAGAGATACTGTTCAACACTATTGACCTTGTATTGCACAATGAATGAGATATCGACGATATTTTCATCGCGAGTGAGCATCAGCGATTCCTGTGGAACCTTACGCACCCTTCCTTCGCCAAAGTCACGGAATCCGATACCCAGACGCTGAACACGCGTTACCGGCAACTTCTCTGCTGTCTCAATCGGATATGGAAGGTGCCAGTTCAGGCCTGGCCCCTTGGTATCGGTATGCTGACCAAAACGCAGTACTACTGCCTCTTCATCTGCTGCAACAACATAAAGGCCTGTTGCCAGCCAAAGCAACAAGGCAACCGCCGCAATACCACCAAGCACCCCTTTACCGAGGTCGCCACCCTGGCCGCCATCACCACCACGACCACCGAACAACCCGCCGAAGCGCTCCTGCAGACGTTTGATGACCTCATCGATATCGGGAGGTGTTTGCCCACCTCCGCCTTGAGGTCGGTTACCCCATGGGTTATTGGGTTGATTCTGATTCCAGGGCATGGATATCCTCCAACTATTAGGACGCCATCAATTTGCCGTCTCAATCACATAAACAGCGGGCAGTGTAGCAGCTACTACAGGCAATGCACCCCTGATATTTCCATCATTATAACCCTGTCCAGCTTCGTCCGGTAGTGCTAACCTGCTTGCCATGCCGACTCTTTTTCGCTGGCTCTTTTATGGTTATCTTGGACGTGCACTGGGTACAATGGTGGCGCTACTGGCAATCTTTGTGATTATCGAGCTTTTTGATAAAGCGCGTTATCTCGGTAACGGACTCAACAGCGCCCTGCTGATTGAGTACCTACTGCTTAAAACCCCCTACATGATCAGCGAGTTCATGCCGGTTATTCTTCTCATATCGGCCAGTATTTATGTTTCGGAGATATCGCATCATCAGGAGCTTGCAGCACTGCGAGCCGCAGGACTTGGTATGAGTAAATTACTCCTGCCTCTGCTCAGCATCGGCCTGCTGGCTTCCCTGCTTAACTTCGCTATCGGTGAGTGGGTAACCCCCACAACCAATCAGCGTCTGGATCGTATTGAACAGGTCAGCATCCATAACCGCCCCGATCCCCATCATGGTGTCCAATGGCTGAAAGACGGTCCACGTTTCTATCGCCTTACTCCATTAACTCAGAACCACTTCTCCATGCTGATGCTGGAGAAAAATACGGCAGGTGGCTGGAAAAAACGGATGGACGCTTCCCAGGCATACTACCAGAAGGGGAAATGGCATCTGAAAGATGTGCATATCAGCACACCCTCTGCGAGTGAAGGGATGGAGCTACATTATAAGAAGAAGGTATCATTTGCTTCCTTGATCGGGCCGGATACCGCTGACCCGCCCAGCCCGAAACATATGCAGTTGATAGAACTTGCCCGCTATGCACAAAACCTCGATCGGGCCGGCCTGGCCACCAGCGGGTTCACCTTAACACTGCATCAGAAACTAGCCGCCCCCTTCGCCTGTATCATCATGGTGCTGCTGGCGGTTGCACTGAGCATGAATATGGGGAGTCGCATTTCGGCCACTTCCAAAGGTCTCATTGCCGCCATTGTATTGGGATTAACCTTTTATGTACTTGGTAATGCCAGCAGTTTACTGGCTAGCGGGGACAAACTCCCTGCCACTTATGCAGCATGGCTACCCAACCTTATTTTTGGCGGTCTGGCCGGATTCCTGCTACTGCATCGGGAAGGGAAGTAGGGATTTGTTAAATCCGGCTTCGAGCTCCTGCCCTCCGCCTCTTATCGCTGTGCAAAAGCGTGGTTTTGCTCCGCTTGCGAGCTCATGATATTCACTCGCCCTACAAGGTGAATTGCGCTTACGCAAGAGAGGGTGCCCTGGGGTACATCCATGTAGGGAACCGGGTGCTTCGATAGCAAATTAACGGGAATCAAAAGCCGACTGAGAACGAGTCACCTTCCCGCACATAGATGTGCGGCTTTAGTGAGCTTCGCGAATTTCACACGATTCGTGAAGCGTTAAAGGCCGAGAGATATGGATATCCGAGGCCGTGTTACATTGTTTAGCAAAAGGCGGGATGCTCTTTTGCGCTTGTGTCAAACCGCCTTCAACAGTTTGATAAACTCTCGCTGCAAAGAGGGGTTCGTGGCCAGCACATCACCCTTATCCAGATTGACGGAGCTGCCATCAATGCCTGTCGCAATGCCGCCCGCCTCCTGCACAATCAGTACACCGGCTGCAATGTCCCAAGACTTGAGCCCTGCCTCCCAGTATGCATCAAGTCGACCGGCAGCAACATATGCAAGGTCCAGTGCTGCAGAGCCGCCACGTCGATAACCTTCACATGCGTGCATGCACGTATCCATACGTTTCAGGAAGAGATCCATCTGGTCTCGTCTATAAGGGGGAATACCGGATGCAAACAGTGCATGTGATGCTTTTTTTTGATTGCCGACGCGCAGTCTGCGGCGATTCAAAAAAGCGCCATTGCCATTCTGTGCCTCAAAAGTCTCATTGCGCATAGGGTCGTGAATCACTGCCAACAGGGGCTTGCCTCCACGCCATGCAGCAATGGAGACAGCGAAATGCGGCAAACCATGAATGAAGTTGGTGGTACCATCCAGCGGATCGATATACCACTGAATAGGAGCTTTCTCATTGGTACTACCCGACTCTTCGGCCACAATCCCATGATCGGGATAATGCTGCTGAATATCGCGGATAATCATACTTTCAGCTTTGCGATCAATGTCGGTGACAAAATCGCGATCCTGCTTTTCCTGAATATTGATTTGATCACGCTCATCAAAACTACGGGCAATCATATCCCCTGCCCTTCGGGCAGCGCGCACAGCTACATACAGCACTCGTGACTCCAGTTGGTAATCTCACCCCAAGAGGTTGAATTGCGAACACTAGACCCTCATCGCCTTAAAATCACCCATATACAAAAGTTGTGATTAATCGTTATAATTCTAATAGTGTATTGAAGTGGAGGTGACATCTGAAAAATCGCATTATTAACCATTTTATAGGTGCAAACTCTCAGGTCAGAGGGCTTATTCCCGGCCAGATCCAGCAGACATGGTCACGCATTCTGTTTGGAGCCGGCGGTCTGCTCTATCTCTGGTTACACGGTAAATTCCTTACACAATACGAGTCAATATTTCTTCCCTCCGCAGCCATCTACTTCACCTATAATGTTCTGACGCTCTACAATATCCGGCGAACGCCACTCTCCGCTTTCAGAATGCTTTTCGGACCACTTCTGGACGTATGGGTAGTCAGCCTCGGGATGATGGTCGATGGAGGACAGACGAGTGGACTCTATCTCATCTTTTTCGTCATCATTTTTGGTAATGCGGTTCGTTTCGGCAACAGCATGCTGCTCTATTGCCAGGCACTGAGTATTATCGGCATCATTTCGGTTAGTTTGACAACGTTGTTCGGCCTTAAACTTAATCTGGATGGTACCCTGCTCACTATGCAGTGCATCGCTCTGATCGCTGTGCCTGCCTATGTTCTTCAGATTAAGCGGCAAGCCACTCTCGCCATAAAAGAGAAGCGGGAGGCTGAAGAGGCCACTTTCGGACTGCTTGAGTACGGTCCCCTTCCTGCATTCACCTTTCACCTTGATAAAGAGGGAATGCCGCAAATTCTGCATGCCAATCTCGCTATGCAGAATGTTCACCGCGAAACGCCTTCATCACTGATTGGAAAACAAGTCGATGTGCTCGCTTTGATGGAAGATGGCGAAGAGATTGTTCGTGCCTGTCAGCAGGTTTTCTCCAAAGAGGAGGATCATGATCCCTGCCGTTTCTATATTCGAGGGCGTAACGATAATGATAAAATTTTACAACTTCTGGGCCAGAGCATGCGTCTGCATTGGCGTGGCAAATGGGTTGGCGTCTGTTTCCTTCTTGATATCAGCCAAAGTGAAGCTGTACGCAATGAGCTTAAACAATCCATTCATGACAGTTACATGAACACACTTGTTGCCGGAATTGTGCATGATTTCCGCAACATCCTGACCAGTATCATCGGTACAGCCGAAGTAATGGGCTTCAGTGTCAAAGACAAAGCAATTCAGGATCAACTGAAACTGATCATGGATGCCGGAGAGCGTGGTTCAGCCATGACAGCTCATCTGCTGGAGCTGAGCAAAGGCAAACATAAAGAGGGATTAGGGCTGCTAACCCCGGATATGATCCGCCAGTCCCTGAGCAGCATTATCGGTCTGATGCGGATACACCTGCCTCCCCACATTCAGCTACATCTCGATGTAGACAAAGAGCTGCCTTCGGTTGCAGTTAGCATAACCGAGATTGAACAGATCGTAACCAACCTGATTAGCAATTCAGCACAGGCAATTCCTAAAACCGGGCATATCCGGGTACGTATTTACACTGCAGTACAGGAATCACAAACAAACGATAACGATCCGTCGTTCTGCATTCAGGTTCAGGACAATGGCAACGGTATTCCGGAGGATGCCGTAGAAGATGTTACCAAACCCTTCTGGACTTCGCGCAGAGATAAGGGAGGCACCGGCCTTGGGCTTGCTATGGTACAGAGAATTGTTCGCAACAATCAGGGCAGAATAGAAATCGACTCCCATTTAGGAGAAGGAACGGATATCAGAATATTTCTCCCTCAGGTCGGCAGACGCGTTGTACAGCAGAATGCTGCGGTTGCAGAGCCCGTCTCCACACCCACACCTCCACGCGAACCGCTGAAGTCATTGGAACCCAACCCGGCAATGGTTCTTCTGGTGGATGACAACCCGGAGGTGCTTGCCGTCCATCAGGCCCAACTGGAAAGGATGGGGCACAGCGTATTGACCGCTATAGATGGCTACACCGGCCTTCAGATTTACACCAAACATGCAGATCAGATTGAGATGGTCGTTACCGATTACAAGATGCCAGGCATGGATGGTATGGACTTCTCCGAAAAGCTGCGCGAGCAGGATCCAGAACTACCTATCCTGATCATTACCGCATATGGCGACATTGAAAAACTTCAAAAAACAAAGGAGTTAGGAATCCAGATTCTAAACAAGCCTGCAACATTCAAAAAACTGAGTCATACGATTGCCCTTATGCAGAAAGCAGCGTAGAAGATGGAATAGAAGCCACCTCTTTTCCGATCATATCGCGGGCAGAGAACCCGGGGTAGAGAGCATCACAAAAATAGAGTCCATGTGCCGGTGCAGTTGCTGCTGCCTGACTACGATCCCCGCAATCCAACACCTGAGCAACCCGTTCCACCCCCCATACTCCCGTACCCACTTCCGCAAGCGAACCAACAATATTACGAACCATATGATAGAGAAATGCATCAGCGTGAATATCGATAAAGAGCTCCCAACCTGTCTGCTCAATTGCAATGTACTTAATCTCCCGAACCGGAGATGCTGCCTGGCAGCCGGATGCGCGAAAAGCACTGAAATCATGACGCCCTATCAAACTCTCAGCAGCCTTCGTCATCTGATCGACATTCAACGCTCTTGGCAGCCACCAGTGGCGCCATTGATATATGGCCGAAGGGGTCGAACGGTTCCAGATTTTATAGCGATAACGCCTCTCCAAACAGTCGAAACGAGCATGGAACTCTGGTGACACTGCTCTCACCCCGGTGATACGAACCACATCAGGGAGTTTCTGATTTAATCCGTGCGTGTAGGCGCGCATGGATCGTTGCCAGCGTGCAGCATTGACATCGGCGTGAATGAGCATCGCCTCGGCATGCACACCCGCATCGGTTCTACCGGCTGCAACCGTTTTAACCGTTCTCTGTTCAATAGAGAAGAGCGCATCTTCAACCGCTTCCTGCACCGAAAAAGCGTTCCCTTGGCGTTGCCAGCCATGAAATGCACTGCCATCAAACTCTATCACCATCCCTATACGCTGGGTTGGCAGATCAGAGCCCACTGACATAGAGACCCCATAACAACAGTCCACTGCAGATCATGGCAAGTGTAGCAACAACCGATCTACGCATATCACCATCCGATGAGTGCATCAGTGCCATCCGCTGCTCCCAGTTATTCCAGAGTTCACTGGCATCGTCCCGGCTGGAATGAAAGCGTCTGGCCGGCAATTTCGCCATGCGGAAAAAAAATCCACGCAACCGTTGTTTATCACTCTTCCACGCTTCCTTCTCCTGTATGATCATCTCTTTCGTGCTCACCCAGCCTGTCTCAAGCAACGCAGTGTAAGCCATAAATTTATGACCCAACATGGGAATCCGGGTGACAAGCCGCATCCACTCTTTTTGAGTCAACAATCTGAACAGTAGCAGTGCCGAGAAAAAGATGGCTGCGAGATGCAGTGCCAGCCAGCCAGCCATTTTCAACCCTTCGAAACTGACGGGCAACAACATACCGGAAACAATGAGTTCACCGGGAGTAAACAGTGCATGCAACAAAAGGATGGGAACAAACAGCCAGATCAGTAATTTCATAGCTCGTCGTAGCAGCTTCACTCCCTGAAACTGTACGATTATCAGGCATAAAGTAATTGTCAGCTGAACCATCGCCACTGTCGACTCCTGATTAAGAATCGAAGTCAACAGCAGGGTGATACCCACAAAAAGCCGGGAGAACACATCCGCACTTGAGTAGATCGTTTCTATTACTAAATCCATTGCCATGTAATACAAGCGCGAAGCATATGGCGTGTCTATCTCTGATACGTCAAACAGACTTCTCTTTCAGAAAGATTACAAATTCGACGCACATCCACTTTCCTGAAATTAAATGAGCGAAGGCAGGCAGTGTCGGACTATAATTAAGAGTCTTTCTTCTTCTCCTCGTCCTCGTCCAAATCACTTAGTTGAGTCAGCAGGCTGTCCAGCTCCAACGTTGCATCGAAGTCCTTGTCTTCGCTCTTCTCGATCAGGTCTTCCAGCGATGCATTGTCGGAAAGATCGAGGGAAGCATCTTCAAGTCCATCGGCGCTGATTGTGCCATCTCCTGTCTCCGAGATCGGTTCGAGATCGAATGCATCTATCTCTGACTCGGCCGTATCCAATCCGACCACATCCGGCTCGGTTGCAGAGGGTTTATCGGCCGCATCCGATTTCTCATCAGTCTCTGAGCCATCCGAATCTTCAATTTCACCCACATGAGTCTGAATGGTACTACTAAAATCATCCGGATCATCACTACTACTTGGTGTCTCCAGATCGACATCCAAGTCTTCCAGATCAAACTCGACGCTACTAAGATTCTCTGCAGGCTCTTCAACCTCCGTCTTAGCAGGAGCAGCATCTTCTTCTGCAACGTCAGCAGTTCCACCGGTCAGGGGTGTCGGCTCAACATCATCAAATGAGATATCTCCGGCACCACTCTCGCTACCGACATTGTGTTCAGCACTGCTCAGTGTCTCTTTCGACCAGTCCATTACAACCGTCTTATCCAAATCGGCTGTCATCACTTCATCATCCGGTTCACTAGCTGCACCGGCAGCAGGGATTTCGATTTCAGTTTCACCACTAAGATCGAGTTCGGAAAGATTCAGGCCATCGTCATCCATCACTTCTGTTGCATCAGAAGTTGGTTGCTTGGCAGGTTTAACCTCTTCTCCAGTCTCCATTAAAGGTAAGTCACTGGCTTCTGTAGATTCAGCAATACCAGACACCTCTTCATCTGGTAACTCAAGGCCGGAAAGATCGAAATCAAGACCACCAGCATCAACTTCTTCCTCAGAAGAAGCTCCGGTACTCTCTTCATTCGGAGCATCTGCAGGCCCTTCAACAATCGTCTCTTCATCCGTCGCGCCAGTTTCCGTCGTCGTATCATCCGATCCGGGCCACTCAAGATCACCCAGTTCCAATGTCTCGGAAGCAGCTTCCTCGTTAGCAGAAGTATCATCACCTGTATCAGCAGCCGCTCCTTCCACAGCACTCCCTGCATCGGTCGGGCTCACCTCTTCATCGCCAAACTCAATATCACTAAGGTCGGATGTCTCTTCATCGAAACTATTCAACCCCTCATCCACCTGCGGATCAGTCGACACATCCAGTCCACCCGGTGGCAGAGTGTCATCAAGGGAAGCAGATTCCGCAACAGTTCCACCCGTTGTCAGGCTTGCCACCGTCGATTCAAAGGTATTCAGAAGATCATCCGACAATACCATTCTTGCGGTCTCTATCGCTTTTTCAGCACCAGCATCGTCACCTTTGGCTTTTCGCACCTGAACGAGCTTCGCATGAGCGTCAGGATTATTCTCCT
The DNA here is from genome assembly GCA_050304695.1 of Mariprofundaceae bacterium. Lineage (GTDB taxonomy): Bacteria > Pseudomonadota > Zetaproteobacteria > Mariprofundales > Mariprofundaceae > WSZY01. The sequence continues at coordinate 214,099 of JBNLEB010000009.1, read as the reverse complement.
TGACCTTCAATGCCATCTCTACCTGTTTCTCAGCTTCATCCTCCATGCCGTATCGCATGTAGACGTCTGCTTCAGAAAGGTAATCAACGTTTGGATCCGGCTCCTCTTCAAACTCCTCTTTGAAAGCTTCCATTTCCCCTGTCTCTTCATCGGTCAGATCAGGAATAGAGTCTGAGAACGCATGTTCAAAATCATCCGCACTCAGTTGCTCGGTCGCATCAGGTGAAAACTCATCAACCGCCTCAACCTCAATCTCTTCCGGAACTTCTTCCGGCATGGCAGCAGCACTCTCAATCGCAAAGTCATCAACAGCTGATTCAACCATTGCCGGATGTTTACGCTCACGACGTAACAGATAACCTGCACCCCCACCGAGTAACAGCATCACCAGACCACTGCCAATCAACAATATCCAGTCCGGGCCAGCACTTTCCACACTACTCTGTTTTGCCTTATCCAGTTCCGATTGTAATCGAGCCAGTTTAAGTTCCAGTTTCTTGATTCTTGCCTCGGCTGCCACTTGCGCATCAGCAGGCCCTACCGCAGCCAGTTTTGCCAGCTTGGCATCTGTTTCAGCTAGTTTTGCCTGTAGTGCGGCATTCTCTTCCTGAAGCTTTTCCACCATCTCCGAAAGCATGCCTGCCTCGGCATCTCCCTTACCAAGATCAGAGCCACCCACACTCCCCTTATTCATCATCGAAGTCGGTTCTGTATCTCCCATCGACTCGCCAGTTGTAGACCCTTCTTCATCCTGTTGTCCGGCGACCGGAGCTGCAGCGGCACCTGTCACGCTCTTACCAATACGAACACGTTTACTGTAGCGAGTCTCTTGTGCCTCTTTCACCGCCGCATACCGTGGTTGTTTCACCAACTCTTTCCAGCGCTGATTGTGTTCCCTGATAAGGTTTCCTGCCTCATCCGGATGGATGCGCTCAACTTCGGCAGCAGACGGAATATCCAGATGGGTGCCCGCTTGAATCAAATTAACATTATCCTGTTCAAATTTACTTCGGTTCTTTTCAAAAATAGCCACCATCACCTGATTGCGGGTATAGCGATCATCGACACGCAAGCGATCGGCTACAGTCGAAATAGTATCGCCATAGACCATTGGCCCGTAATGAGAAGTGCGAGCCCAGCCATCGTATGGCATGAATGATGTCGCGGAAGACTCTTTTGTCTCCTCTACCTGCGGTTCACTGGCCATCTGCTGAACAGGCACAACCGCTGTCACTACCGGTGTTACCTGAGATGCATCTTTAACCTTTACCGTTGGCAAAGGAGCTACTTTTTTCACTGGTTGTGCAGCACGGGGAAGATCAAGAAAAACAGGATATTTTTTATAATGGGTTGCACGACCATGGCGAACTTTCAAAACCAGATTAAAGAAAGGTGCATCCATCACATCGCGCGAAGTCAGTTCAACACGACTGCCCCGGCTGTCATTCTCAACATCGGCACGAATCGAATTAAGTGCCTGGTCTCTGTAAACTTCGAGGATTCTGTAATCGGCAGGTGCAGCCAGCTCCACATAGACACTGGAGATTGCCTCATCTTCATCAAGAGTTAGCGGAACCTCTGCATAGAAGGGCTCTCCAAGATGGCTGGCAACATCGATCTTGCCCAGCGACACCGCATTAGCCACACCGGCAAATGCCAAAGCACTAAAGATAAGTCCGTAAAAAGAGAGCATGATCCGATTCAACATGCCTATCCTCCCGCTAATCTGGCAACCAAGCGCTTTAATACGAACGACCTGACTACCGAATTAAAATTTCCGCTATTTGCACGGCATTTAGAGCCGCACCTTTACGTACATTATCAGCAACAATCCATAAGTGCAAGGAATTAAGGAAAGAATTGTCATTTCGAATTCGCCCGATCCAGACCGGATCACTACCTGCAGCCTCCGACGGCATCGGATAATCGGCAGTCGCAGGATCGTCCACAACACAGACTCCCTCCGCTTCGGCCAGCAGAGCGCGCGCCTTGTCGGCATCCATTTCGCCGTCAAAGCTTATATTTACAGACTCCGAATGGCCGTAGAAAACCGGCACACGAACGGTAGTCGCGGTCACGGCGATATCGGCCTCCATGATCTTGCGGGTCTCATCGATCATCTTGCGCTCTTCCTTGGTGTAACCGTCATCCATGAAGACGTCGATCTGGGGAATCACATTGAAAGCAATTCGAGCCGGAAAAACTTCGACATCGGGGCTCTGGCCGTTCAGAAGCTGAGCAGTCTGCTTCGCCAGTTCGTCCATTGCCTTGCCACCGGCACCGCTAACGGCCTGATAGGTGGAGACCACAACACGACTGATTGGCACGGCATCGTTGAGCGGCTTGAGCGCCACGACCATCTGGATAGTTGAGCAGTTCGGGTTGGCGATGATCCGGTTCCTCTTCGCCATTTCGAGCGCATGCGGATTGACTTCGGGCACGACGAGGCAGACCTCCTCGTCCATACGCCAGGCGCTGGAGTTATCGACCACATAGCACCCTGCCTCGGCAAAGCGCGGGGCGTGCTCTTTGGAAGTGGTGCCACCGGCCGAAAAGAGCGCGATATCGCACCCGACCGGATCGAACTTCTCCAGATCCCGGACTACGTAATCCCTGCCTTTGAACTCAATGGTGGAGCCGGCACTGCGGCTGGAGGCCACAGGGATCAGTTCGCTGACCGGGAAATCCCGCTCGGCAAGAATCTCGAGCATGGTCGCACCGACCGCGCCGGTCGCACCGACCACGGCAACCACATAACCATCTTTCTTCGGCAGAAATGCACTCATCGTTACCAACCTCTTGAACAATCTCCGCAGCACATGGACGTGCTGCGCAAAATTAAATTTTGATTTTGTAGCACAAGTAAAACCGCGCTTTTACTTGTGCGAACTGATGGAAGGCAGGAAGCTCTTCCATCAGCATCAAACAAGCTACGCCAGTGTTTGCAGACGCTTACAGACGGCATCGCCCATGCCGGAGCATGAAACCGACGCCTCGCCGTTCGCTGCCAGATCGACGGTGCGCACGCCGTCATCCAGCGTCTTCTCGACCGCCGCCTCCACCTTGTCGGCCAGATCGGCGCGATCCAGCGAGAAGCGGAGCATCATTGCCGCCGACAGGATCGTGGCCAGCGGATTGGCCTTGTCCTGCCCAGCGATGTCCGGGGCCGAACCGTGGATCGGCTCGTACATGCCATACTGCTCGCCGATGGAGGCCGACGGCAGCATACCGATCGAACCGGTCAGCATCGATGCTTCATCGGATAGAATGTCACCGAACATGTTGGTCGTAACAATCACGTCGAACTGCTTCGGATTGCGAATCAACTGCATGGCAGCATTGTCGACATACATGTGCGACAGCTCCACGTCGGAGTATTCGGCCGCATGCAGGGCGGTGACCACCTCACGCCAGTATTCGGTCGACTCCAGCACATTGGCCTTATCGATACTGCATACGCGGTTGGAGCGCAGACGCGCTGCCTCAAAAGCCTTGCGGGCAATACGCTCGATCTCGCTCGTCTTGTAGGCCAGCGTGTTATATCCACGTTTCTCGCCACCGACCTCTTCAATACCGCGCGGCTGACCGAAGTAGATACCGGAAACCAGCTCGCGCACCACCATGATATCGACACCGGAGATCACCTCGGGCTTCAGGGTCGAGGCGTTCAGCAGCTGGTCGTGCACCTTGGCCGGACGGTAGTTGGCAAAGAGTCCCAAATCCTCACGGATGCGCAGCAGCCCCGCTTCCGGGCGCAGCGGCTTATCCAGCGGCTCCCACTTTGTGCCGCCGACCGCGCCGAGCAGCACCGCATCACTCGCCTTGCAAAGCTTCTGCGTCGCTTCCGGGTATGGGTCGCCCGCCTCGTCATAGCCGGCACCGCCGATTACCGCCTCCTCCCACTCGGCATTCAGACCGAAAGAGTCGTTCAGCACCTGAATCACCTTCATCGCCTCACCGACGATCTCAGGCCCGATGCCGTCACCCGGCAATACTGCAATCTTCACACTCATCAGAAGCTCCTATTCAAATCCGCATGCAACCCATGGTCGGGTTGCCCAAAACCGGGCAATTTGACCGGTTTTGTAAAAGATGCCGAAACCGCACTTTTGGCATCTCGTTAACGAACAGCAACAGTGAAGTTGCTGTTCGCATCAATCATTTACCATCCCCCATGGCGTTCTTTACGGCTGCCAGGAAGTCATCCACATCCTTGAACTCACGGTAGACCGAGGCGAAACGCACATAGGCCACACCATCGAGATCACGCAGTTCGTGCATTACGCACTCGCCCACCTTCTCGGCCGGCACCTCCGATTCGCCCATCTCCTGCGCCGAACGGAGCACATTGTTCACCGCCTGCTCCAGTTTCTCAGCCGGGACCGGTCGCTTTTCAAGCGCCTTCTGCAGCCCAGTGCGAATCTTTTCGATATCGAACGCCTGCCGCGCCCCATCCTTCTTCACCACCATCGGCATGCGCAGTTCCGCCCGCTCGTAGGTGGAGTAACGCTTGCCGCACACCTCGCATTCGCGCCTGCGGCGCACTGCAGCGCCATCCTCGACCACGCGCGAGTCGATCACGCGGGTGTCATCGTTGGCGCAGAAAGGACAGTGCATCTCTTATTCCCCATCCCGCCCACGGATGGGCAGCAAATCAGGCTGAAACCAGCCTGATTTGGGAGGCAGTGGAAAATGACACTTTTTCACTGCCGTCCAAGCATAAAAACATGGATGTTTTTATTGCACATCAATCAATCCGCGTAGATGGGGAATCTGTCGGTTAGTGCCTTGACCTCACCGTTCACAGCCTTGTGCACGGCTTCATCCTCGGGCGATTTCAACACCTTCAGGATCAGCTCACCGATCAGTTTGGCTTCACCCTCTTTCATGCCACGCGTGGTAATCGCTGCCGTACCGATCCGGATACCGGAGGTAACGAACGGCGATTCCGGGTCGAACGGAATGGTGTTCTTGTTGGTGGTGATGCCGGAGGCCTCCAGCGCCTCTTCGGCCACCTTGCCGGTGATACCCTGCGGTCGCACATCGACACGGAACATGTGACAATCAGTGCCACCGGAGACCACACGCAGGCCACCGGCCGTCAGCGTATCGGCCAATGCCCGTGCATTCTTGATCACCTGCGCCTGATCGGCCTTGAACTGATCGCCCAGCGCCTCACCGAATGCCACGGCTTTCGCCGCAATCACATGCATCAGCGGACCGCCCTGAATGCCGGGGAAGATACGGCTGTTCAGCTTCTTCGCCAGTTCATCGTCATCGGTCAGGATCATGCCACCGCGCGGACCACGCAGCGTCTTGTGTGTGGTAGTGGTAATCACATGGGCATGGCCGACCGGCGACGGATAGACCCCTGCTGCAATCAGGCCAGCATAGTGGGCCATATCGACGAAGAGGATGGCGCCGACCGAATCGGCGATCTGGCGCATACGGGCAAAATCGATCTCGCGCTCGTAGGCCGATGCACCACCGATGATCATCTTCGGCTTGTGCTCTTCGGCCATCGCCTGCATCTCGTCGTAATCAATCAACTCATCGGACTCTCGCACACCGTAGGCAACCACATTGTAGAGACGGCCGGAAAAGTTGACCGGCGAGCCGTGAGTCAGGTGCCCGCCATGCGAAAGATCCATGCCCATGATGGTGTCGCCCGGATTGAGCACCGCCATGTAGACGGCCATGTTGGCCTGGGAACCTGAGTGCGGCTGTACGTTGGCGTGTTTGACGCCGAAAATTTCGCAGGCGCGCTCCTGTGCCAGCGCTTCGACCTTATCGACATGCTCGCAGCCGCCGTAGTAGCGGCGTCCCGGATAACCTTCGGCGTACTTGTTGGTCATCACCGAGCCCTGCGCCTGCATCACCGCCCTGGAAACGATGTTCTCACTGGCGATCAGCTCCAGCGTATGCTGCTGGCGGCCCAGCTCCTCCCTAATAGCATTCACAACAACTTCGTCGCTTAAATCTGCCTGGAAAAATTCGGAACGGTCGGACATGATATTTCAACTCCCTAACATGTTTCTGATACAAAAAGAGGCCCATAATGGGCCTCTTCGAAAATATTTTCCACGGCGATGTTGCTGTGGTGTGATTATCTAAAAAGCCGCTCTTAGTAACGACGCTCGCGAATACGTGCAGCCTTACCTGACAGGTTACGCAGATAGTAGAGCTTGGCACGGCGAACACGGCCACGACGGGTCACTGTCACGCTCTCCAACAGCGGCGAGTGCAGCGGGAATACACGCTCAACGCCGACTCCATTAGAAATCTTGCGTACAGTGAAGCTGCTTGAAATGCCTTTGTTATGACGGGCAATCACCACACCCTCGAATGCCTGCAGACGCTCACGGCTCTCAACCTTACCGCCTTTCAGGTCTTTATACTCAACCACGCGCACATTTACCTTCACAGTATCGCCTTCACGGAACTGCGGGATATCGCTACGAATCTGATCTTTAGTTACATCATCCAAAGCACGCATTTTACAAAGCCTCCAGTCGTTTTCCGGACAGGCGATCAAGGTAGATAGCCAAGGCCGCCCTTACAGAAAGGTGGCGAACCATACCGATACCTTCAATCGGTGACAACCATCCATTTGGCTTCGGCATCTCCTCGAAATCCAGCCCTGAACCAGTACCAAAAACAATCAGATGATTTCCCTTTGTTTCCGATAGTTTACCGATATCAGTCAGCTCACCTTCAGGTGGTGTTGCCGAGGTATACCAGAGCATATAGTCACCGTCATCCAGCACCTCCTCGATCGATTTGGCCAGTTTCAGCGATTTGATCGACTCGCTTCGCCCCGGATTTCGTGCTTCGCCAGCCCCCTCCAGCCAGTACCCTGCTACATCTTTGACCAGTGCATGCATCCCCTCTGCCGGATGCACCAGATAGACCGGTGCAACATCGAACATGGCACAGGTACGCACGAAGTCATGGATATCGATCGAGGTGATTGCCGTGGTCGAACGCTCCCCTTTCCGATTCAGAATCGGATGGTGCACCAACGCCACTGCAAAAGTTACCCTACTCATAACGATCTCCCATGATGCCCACTCATAGCGATACGCTATCGCTGAAACACGTTCAATCCCAGATAATGGTACAGCTAGCGAACACTAACCTTAAGTTGCAGCCTCACTATCCAGCGTCCATGCTCAGGGTATGGGGCCAACGATTCAACAGATTGTCGCCCACCGGGGCGACCAGCAACATGCTGTCGAAAACACCATGCAGGCATTCTCCGATGCAGTCGCTGCCGGTGCACAGTTCGCCGAGTGTGATATTCAGTTTACCCGCGACCTGGTACCGGTTGTTATTCATGATGACCACCTCAAACGACTCTGTGACCTGGCACTGCATGTATCGCTGCTTGATCTGGTTGACCTGAAAGAGCTCTGTTATCCCTGTTTCAAACTACTCACCCTGCGAAAACTGATGCTCTGGCTAAAGCACCAGCCACAACTCACCCTCTTTATCGAGATTAAATCCGACATCCTCTCCCGCCTGAGCGCCAAAGAGGTGGCAAAACACCTGAAAAAGGAGATACCCGCCGATCTTCTCTCCCACATCGTGCTGATCAGCGAATCGGCCAGCACAGTTCAGGCATGCAGGAAGGAGACAAAGTGCTCCATCGGCTGGGTTGCCGAGGGTGTAGACAGGCCAGGCACAGAGCTGGAGAAACAGTTGGATTATATTTTCATGTCCTACAGCAAAGCCGATGCGATCGACGCATGGCATGAGCGAGGCGTGAAAGTCGGCCTCTATACCATTAATAAGATATCGCTGGCCTGCGAGATGATCGAACTCGGTGCCGACCTGATCGAGACCGATCGGTTCTCCCGGTTACTCAACGAACCTAAAGACGGACATGAAAACGTCTGACTACGACATCCTCATCATCGGAGGCGGCATCTACGGCTGTGGTATTGCCCAGGCTACCAGTGCCTGCGGTTATCGAACGACCCTTATAGAACAGAAACAGATAGCCTCCGGCACCAGCAGCCAGTCGACCAAACTGATCCATGGCGGCCTGCGCTATCTGGAGCAGTTCAACCTGAAACTGGTCTATGAAGCCCTGAGCGAGCGAGAACGGCTACTGAAGCTGGCACCCGATCTTGTCAGTCGTGAGTGGTTCCATATCCCTGTGTACGAAGATAGCAAACGACCGGCATTGATGATTGCTTGTGGACTGTTGCTCTACTTTATCCTCTCCGGCGGTCGCTCCCGTTTCAGATGGTTGTCGAAACCCGAATGGCGTGAGAAGTTCCCGAAGCTGAACCGAAAAGGGCTTAAAGCCGTCCTCGCCTATGAAGATGCCGCCACTGACGATGCGGCACTTACCCGCGCCGTTGCCGCATCGGCCCAATCGTTGGGCTGCGATATTCGTGAAGGGGTAGTTGTCGAGCATGCCATATTCAATGCGCTTAACGACAATGGTGGAGAGTGGCAGGTAATGCTCTCCACCGGTGAAGAGATATCGGCAAAGATTCTGGTCAATGCAGCAGGATCGTGGATCAACCGCATTGCCAGCACTATCACCCCTGCCCCACCGGGTATGGAGGTGCACCTGGTACAGGGCAGTCACCTGCTGCTAAACCGCCCGTCACCCGGCTTTATCTATACCGAATCACTGGATGGACGTGTGATGTTTTTCAGGCCATGGCAGGGGAAGACTTTGGCAGGTACAACCGAGACGCCATTCGAAGGAGACCCGGCAAAGGCTACAACCACCGAACAGGAGGTTCGCGATATTCTCGCCACCTACAACCACTACTTCCCTGACAACTCCTGCAACGAATCTGACATCATCGACAGCTACTGCGGCCTGCGCGTGCTGCCGCAAACCGCAGGAAAACCCTTCGCCGCCAGCCGCGAAACCATCATCCTCTGCGATGATGAAGCACACCCCACCTATCTCGCCATCTATGGTGGAAAACTGACCACCTATCGCAAAGAGTCGGAACGGGTAGCAAAACTGATCTCCCGCACTATCCCGGCACCGCAGACAGGCAGCACAGAGTATATCCACCTCTGACACACACCTTGTATCATGGCGCGCACTTACAAGCGACTTATTCAACCTCCTCGGTTGAACCGGATTTGAGCTGCTGAGTTCGTACTTCGTAAATCACGATCGGGAAAGAACCGCCACATTCGGTACAGCGCACCTTCTTGCGAAGTGCCGCCTCCTCGAGCTTTCGGTTAGCCGGATAGCGTTTCTGACAGTGGATACATTCGATATATTTCATCGCCCTCTCCTGCTTCCGTCTATTTGTAGCAGATTTTGATCCTTTCAGGCAACTAATCATTATACATACTGACTAAGCTAATACGGAGTCGAACTCGACAGATTCTACGTTGAAATGCGGATTCTCCTGAAATGAAGATAGATCACCAAACTGAGAATGGCCGCAAAAAAGCACCAGACAGAGAAGAGCGCATGCGTGTAAAACCAGTAGGTGACAAAGAAGAAGAGCAGCACCATCAGACCGAAGAGACGAATCAGTGGATAGCTGGAGAAGAAGCATACAATGCAGGTCGCAGCGATATAGAACACCATCATCGGCCAATCGTAGAAGAATGTTGTGACGTAGATGATATGTACATCCACCACGGCAGCGAGTGGTTGGGTAGCCACCAGCTTAAGCAGGAACATCGCCACCACCATACCAACCACCCGGAACCCCCACAAAGCATCGGTACGCCACGGTTCGATAGCTGCCCGCCCTTCTTCCATACTAGCCACGGCAAAGGGGATAAAGACCGGCCAGAGAATGTGTGAAAAAAAGGTGAAGATATAGGTCATAGCAGTTCTTAACTGCGGTATATCATTCTCCAGCGACAACCAGAGCAAGCCCTCGACAAGCTGCTGGATAGCGAAGAACAGGGGGATCGAGGCAAAGGGAAATTCGGTGCGTTCTCGTGCCAGCTTCAGGGTTGCCACTCCTGCAATGGTGAGCGAACCGCCGACGATAAAACTGGCTGTAGCCGAAAAGCACATGGCGCCTGCTAACCCTCACGGATGGAACCAACAAGCTTTGTCACAACAGCAGTTGAACCAGTACGAAAGCAGATGAGAGAAGAAAAGCAATAGCAGGTACCCAGACAGGAAGGTTCATCGCTTCCGATTTTGCTACATTACCCTTTATCTTCAAATGCCACAGGGCGAAATTGACAGTGGCAAAAATGGTGAGCGTAATGAAGCTGGTGATCTCCGCCAGCGTCAACAACGGCAGAGATAGCGACAGAATCAAAACGGCCAGTGCCACGGTTACCGTGGCTACCAGCGGAGTTCGAGTGAACGGATGCACTGCAGCAAACAGCGGATGAATCAATCGCTGACTGCTCATACCATAGAGAATACGTGCGCTCTTGATAATCTGAACCAAAATACCGTCGGCAATAGCGAGAACACTGATGATGCCGATAATCACCTTTATCGAATGGCGTTCCTCCCCCACCAAGATGGTCAGGGGTGCGTTACTGGCCGCTAGCAGTTCCGGCTCATGCGACAGTACAGCAGCAAGTGAAACCAGCAGATAGAGGATCGTAGTGATCGCCAGTGTCAATACAATGGCCAATGGCATGTTACGGCTTGGCTTTCTCACCTCCTCGGCAATATTAATCATATCCTCGAAACCGATGAAAGCGTAAAAGGCGATAAAACCACCGAACAGAATCAGGCCCCATACCTCGGCTCCGTGTGGTATCAACTCCGGTAACCGCTTCGGCACTGACACCAGCGAATCACCGTTGATGGCAATAACTGCGAGCAGGCCGATGATAGTAATAGCCGTGGTAAAAGCGGCCACGGCAACCGATTCGCTGATACCCCAGGCGGCCAGGAGGGCTAACCCGGCAACCAGCAGCAAGATGATTAGCCACGGTGGTAAATCGATAAAAAGACGGATATAGCCGACAGCACCGTTGGTAATGGTCGCAGCGGAGATCACACCGATGACCGCCACGGCACCACCTGTGCCGACAGAGAGCCACGGATAGTGGAATACCTCCTCAAGATAGATCGCCTCGCCGGCGCTCTTGGGAAAACGGGAAGATAGCTCGGCATAGGAGAAGGCGGTAAGACCGGCAATGATCGATGCAACCAGAAAGGCGAACGGTGTATAAATGCCGGCGATACCTGCCACCTCGCCAATCAGAACGAAGATACCGGCGCCGATAATAGTGCCAAGGCCATAGAGGATGACCATCGGCAGGGTGATGCTTCGTTTTAATCTGACCGGTTCAGTCATGCGATCCCCTTTTCTCCCCTCCCATACCTTCACTATAGCCTATCGCACATATCGGAAGCGAAATATTGGTGATTGGCATAAGGCATGCTATAATTATGGTGTGGTCGCAAAAGTTTCAGTAACTACTTTTTCGACCGGTTCGTTGTTCTGGCGTTGCGGTTTATAATTCTGAGCCGATACGCACTGAACGGGGGCTTACATGGTTCGGTTGTGCGAATCCTCCAGGTGGGGATGCCTGATACCGAAGCTGCGGCGCCCACCTTGGCTTGAAGGGTTCAGTACGTTATAGACCGCAACGCCAGTGCAGCGAAATTTCCTCAACAAAAAACGTGAAAAGGCCTGCCACCCCTCCCCCGGCGGGCCTTTTCACGTTTTCAGCCGAGTCCATTTATGGCGACCCTTTCCGTGGCTGCCCTCCTCGTGGTTGAACCTTCTTCCTCATCCTTCATAGTTTCCCACCATCGAAACAGTGCCCGGACATTGAGGTATTCACCATGCAACGAACAACTGCCTTATCAACCAGTGCAACCCGCGCCCATCGACTCGTCTCATCTCTGCAACAGCGCTTTGTCGACAAGCTGACAAAGCTGGCAGAGATGCACGGAAGCTCACAGCGTTTTACACCGGTTAAATGGTACCGCGATGAGGGTATACATGGCGGTGGTATTCGTTTTGAAACAGCCGATGGCGATCTGTTCGGGCGCGGTTCGGTCAACGTCTCGCAAGTGCATTACGATGACAACCCTGAGAAAAGGCTCGGTTCGGCCAGTGCCATCTCCACCATTATCCACCCAGTTAACCCACTCGCCCCTTCGGTGCATATTCACATCAGCTGGACAGAGATGAAAGATGGCTCCGGTTACTGGCGCATCATGGCCGACCTCAACCCCTCCAACGCAATCGATACGGATCGCGAACAGTTTCTCACCAATCTGAAAAATGCGGCTCCCGAACAATTTGACGAGGCAACAGCACAAGGTGAGCGCTACTTCTTTATCCCAGTTCTGAACAGACACAGAGGCGTGGCCCACTTCTATCTGGAGAACTACACCACGGGTGATCGTGAAGCGGATTATCGGCTGGCCAAAGCGGTGGGCGAAGCAGCCATCGATGGTTATGTGGAGATTCTCTCCTCACATCTGAGCGGTAACGAACGGACAGACGATGTAACGTACGCCAGACAACTTGCCTACCACACCCTCTATTTTTTCCAGGTACTAACACTGGATCGCGGCACCACCACCGGGCTACTGGTTCATAACCAGAACGATGTCGGCATCATGGGTTCACTTCCGGCTTATGTGGACAAAAAACTGCTCGAATCGTGGATCGGTCACATGCAACCGCCACAGGATGAGCTGCTAAAGGGGTTGATCGATGCGCTACCGCAGGAGAATCCGGCACCAGTCGATGAAACAACCAAAACAAAACTGGCCGAAGTGGTACGTCGCCACTACACCGCACACCCGGAAGCTATCGCCATGCAGGCATCCGGTGATGTGATTCCGCCAACGGTTCAGAATCACCAAGACTGAATCACAAAGGTTAAAGCAATTAAGTACTCAATCAGGATTCAGACCGTTTCTTCGAACGTTTCTCCGACCTGATCATCGCCTGCTTCCGGCGCCATACTTCGATCTTCGCATGGTTGCCGGAGAGGAGCACATCGGGTACGCGCTTGCCTTCGAACTCCTCAGGCCGGGTATAGTGCGGCCAGTCGAGAATGCCATCCTCGGTAAAGGAGTCGAGCACGGCCGATTCAGGTGAACCGAGCACGCCGGGAAGCAGCCTGATCACCGCATCGAGCACACTCATCGCTGCAGGTTCGCCACCGGATAGCACGTAGTCACCAAGGGAGAGCTCTTCATCGACATAATCGACAATGCGCTCGTCAAACCCCTCGTAACGGCCACACAGTAGGGTAAGGCTTGGCTTTGCAGCGTACTGGAGGGCCTTCTCCTGCGTGAAAGGGGTGCCGGAAGGGGTAAGCATCACCACGTGGGTATCAGGATCATGCTTGCGCGCTTCACGGATCGCTCCAACCACCGGCTCCGGCTTCATCAGCATCCCCGGCCCGCCGCCATAGGGTGTATCATCAACATTGCGATGCTTATCGGTGGAGAAGTCGCGAATCTGGATGGTGTCGACTTTGGCGATCCCGGCCTCGATGGCCCGCTTCGGAATAGAGCAGGAGAGCGGCGAATCAAAAAACTCAGGGAAAAGCGTCAGGATCTGGGCGTAAAACATGCTTCCATTCCCTCCAGCATCTCGATATTGATGACCCTGTCCACATCATTGATTTCAACGATGACATCCTCGATAAACGGAATCATCCACTCACCCGCCACATCGGCGTCGGCAGGTGTTGCGACGCAGAGATTATCCTGCGCCCCGAACTCGGCAAGCCCGGTAACCGTGCCAAGAGGTTCACCGTCAGCCGTAACGACCTTGAATCCGGTCAGTTCATCCCAGAGGTATTCATCTTCATCAACTTCGACCGAATCGGCCTCAACCCAGATACTCTGTTTCTTGAGTGCATCGGCCAGTTCGGCATTATCCACCCCTTCCAGCATCGCCAGAATTCTAGAGCCTTTATGCTGCCAGCAACGTTCGACCTTATAGGAGACAGCGGTATCGGATGAATCTCCAACCCACCAAAAAGAATACCCGGCGATGCCAATGGCAGGCCGGGTATGCGAAAAAATTGTCAGTGCACCTTTCAGGCCATGCGACCCGGTGACGACACCGACTTCAAGCAGTTGATTAGCTGTCAGCTTTCTCTTCTGTAGCAGCTTCTTCAGCAGCAGGGGTCTCTTCAGTTGCCTCAGCAGCTTCTTCTGCCGGTGCTTCCTCAGCAGCCGAAGCCTCGGCTTCGGCTGCCTCTTCTGCGGCCTTGGCTTCAGCGGCAGCTTTCGCTTCTGCTTCCTCTGCGGCTTTAGCTTCAGCAGCAGCTTTTTTCTCCGCCGCAGCTTTATCAGCGGCTGCCTTCTCAGCAGCGGCTTTCTTGTCGGCAGCTGCCTTGGCACGAACTTCAGGATCGATCTTCGCCTGCTCGATCACGCTCTGTACGCGCGGGGATACCTGAGCACCCAGATCGGTCCACGCTTTTACGCGCTCCAGATCGAGTTCGATTACTTCAGGTTCAGTACAAGGGTCGTAGTAACCCAGCTTTTCAATGAACGCGCCGTCACGACGTTTCCGTCCATCCAGTACCACTACTGAATAGAAAGGACGCTTCTTCCGTCCACCGCGCTGCAAGCGAATCATGGTCGCCATAAAACAATACCTCCGAAAATCAGGCGGCGGACTATAACGTCTGAAATCAAAATGTCATCATTGAATATGAACAATACGACGTTTCGACTCAACAACCCGATGCCGGAGTTGTTTTTATACGGCGATTATCTCATTTACATGCACATTTACAGAGTGCTCTCCTGGTCGATGTCGGAGAAAGGGTTGCTTCCCAACCCTTTCCAGATGGCTTGCACTTTTCCAGATCGATCGGCTTATAGGTTACCAGTGCCCTTTGAGCGCTCGATGTGGTTTTACACTTCGCCTTGCCATGACAAGAGCCATTACTTGGGCATCCCGGATCGGATGTTGAACCCTCACACTCATTTTGCCCGTAATTGAATTCCGCATCGGCTTTCGCATCAGGCTTGGTGCAGCCTTCTCCAGTTGCACTTCCTGTACTGATCGTATGATCAGCACTATTGGTAGGCTTGCACGAAGGCTTGGATTTGGCATGCATGCCCGATCCCGCACAACCTGCAAAAACAACCACAATAAAGATTGTAAAAACGGTTAATAGTAAATGATGATTTCTGGTTTCCATACTCACCCTCCTATATCCATTCTACAGTTATAGATCAAAGATAAATATTTAGCCAATCCGGAAAAACTGAATCAGAACTTCGGCATACCACCCGGAGGCATACCACCACCGCCGAAGCCGCCCATCTTGCCAGCCAGGGCGCGCATCATCTGCTTGCCCTTGTTGCCCTTCATCTTCTTCATCATCTTCTGCATCTGGGTGAACTGCTTAAGCATGCGATTCAGCTCAGGAACAGTGGTGCCGGAACCGGCAGCAATACGCCGTTTACGACTGCCGTTAAGTAGCGTTGGGCGTTCACGCTCTTTTGGCGTCATTGAGTAGACCATCGCCTGCATCTGCTTCATCGGCTTATCATCGATCTGCGATAATGCCTCCTGCGGCAGGTTCACTCCGGGTAACATCTTGAGCATCGAACTCATGCCACCCATATTCTGCATCTGATCCAGCTGCTCGGCAAAATCCATCAGATCGAACTTGCCCTTCTTCAGTTTGGCAGCGGTTTTCTCGGCTTTCTCCCGATCGACACCGGCCTGTACCTTCTCAACCAGACCAACAATATCACCCTGCCCAAGAATACGCCCTGCCATACGGGTCGGGTCGAAGAGTTCGAAAGCTTCGATCTTTTCACCGGTACCGACATAACGAACCGGCACACCGGTAGAGCGAGCCACCGAGAGAGCTGCACCACCGCGCACGTCGGCATCGGTCTTGGTGAGGATACAGCCGGTCAGATCGAGACTTGCATGGAACTGCTCGGCGATACCGAGTGCTGCCTGACCGGTCATCGAGTCGAGCACCAGCAGACGCTCGGTAGAGCTGACCTTCTCGCCCACCTCACGAATCTCATGCATTAAGTCGTCATCGACCACTTGACGACCTGCGGTATCGAGAATCAGTACATGATGGCCACCGGTACGTGCCTTTTTCAGAGCTGAAGCAGCCATCTTGGCCGCCGTTGATCCCTCGCCTGTCAGGTAAGGTACATCGACCTGACCGGCCAGAATCTGCAACTGCTCACGTGCCGCAGGACGGGTCGCATCAACCGAAGTGAGCGCCACCTTCTTACCCTGTGAAGTAAGCAGGCGAGCCAGTTTACCGGCTGTCGTCGTTTTACCGGCACCCTGAAGACCACAGAGAAGGATCACCGACGGGATTTTTGAGGTGTCGAGATCGCGGCGTTGGCCGCCGAGAATCTCGGCCAGTACATCATGCAGGATTTTGACGATTACCTGCCCTGGATTGAGGCTTTTGGCCACCTCGGCACCGAATGCACGCTCGCGCACCTCATCCATCAGATGACGCGCGACAGGCAGGGCCACATCGGCCTCCAGCATGGCCATGCGCATCTCGCGCAGTGTGGCATCGAGGTCGGCTTCGGATACACGGGCGGAGCCACGTAGTTTGTTGGTTATATTTCCAAGTTTCTCGGACAGACGATCAAACACGGTTACTTACTCATCTCCTCTGTCTGAACTTTGGGCTTAACGATATCGAGCAGCTCAACCTCGAAGATCAACGCCATGTTGGGTCCGATCTTCACTCCCGCCCCCTGTTCGCCATAGGCGAGGTCGGATGGAATATAGAATCGGTACTTACTGCCTACACCCATCAGTTGCAGCCCTTCGATCCACCCTGGAATCACTCTGTTCAGCGGAAATTCAGCAGGCTTACCACGGCTGTAGGAGCTATCGAACTCTTCACCATCGATCAGGGTACCGCGATAGTGAACACGCACGGTGTCCAATACCGTTGGCTTCGCTCCTTCGGAGGGGAGAACCACCTCATACTGAAGACCGCTGGCGGTTGTTATAATGCCATCGCGTTTGGCATTGGCCTTCAGGAAGGCCTCACTCTCTTTTTTGTATACATCGGCATTGGCCTGCATCTCCTCTCTCTTTTTCCGGATTGCAAGCTCCGCCTTCTGTCGCTCCTCGGCCTTCTTCTTCATTTTGGCAAAGTAGGCATCCTTGACCCGATTCACCTCTTCCAGCGAAAGACGAGGCGAATCATCGTTCACAGCCGCCCTGAAGCCATCCACGAAGGCATCGGCCTCGGCATCATTCTGTATCTGCTTGAAGAAGAGTCCGGCATCGATACCCATGGCATAACCGAGCTTGGCCTTCTCCGATTCGAGCGGCACCGCCTTCGGCTCAGGGACTGTTTCCTGCTGGGAACAGGCAGCCAGCGCCGCCACCATCAGAACCGCTACAAACATGTGCTTCATATTTTAATACCTCTCTTTATTCCCTGTCCTCTATAGCCAGGAGTTCAACATCGAATATCAGGGTTGCATCGGGGCCGATCTTGTCGCCCGCTCCGCTGCTGCCATAACCGAGCACTCCCGGAACGAACAGACGATATTGGCTACCGACACTCATCAGTTGCAGTCCTTCTGTCCAGCCGGGGATAACTCCGGCCACCGCGAATGCCGTCGACTCACCGCGGGCATAGGAGCTATCGAACTCGGTGCCATCGATCAACGTGCCGCGATAGTGAACGGTTACCCTATCCGAAATCGTCGGCTTCGGGCCGCTGCCCTCGCGCAGCACCTGGTACTGCAAACCACTGGGTCGAAGCTTCACACCCGATTTACTGCGATTGGCAGCGAGGAAGGCGGCTCCCTGCTGACGATTCAACTCCGCCTGTTTCTCCTGCGCCTCGAAGTCGGTGCAACCTGCGAGCAGAAGGAGCGCAATCACAAAAATAAAAGGATGGATCATGTTCCGGGACATCAGGACAACTCAACTGAAACGCCGATTGGGGCTCTCAGGCAAGGCGCACCGTAGCTCAACGACCACAGCATATTGGAAATATGTGAGGATCGGAGAGGACGGTGCAACGCAGCATGAGTGCACAAGGCAGCGTCCCCTATTCCCACTCGATAGTGGCCGGTGGCTTGCCCGACACGTCGTAAACCACACGGTTAATACCGCGCACCTCATTGATGATGCGATTGGAGACACGGGCCAGCAGCGAATGCGGCAACTCAGCCCAGTGGGCGGTCATAAAGTCCTGCGTCTCTACAGCACGTAGTGCCACCACCCACTCATAGGTACGGCCATCACCCATCACGCCGACCGATTTCACCGGCAGGAACACAACAAATGCCTGCGAAGTCTTCTCATACCAGCCGGACTCACGCAGTTCGGAGATAAAGATCGCATCGGCCTGACGCAGCAGGTCGGCATACTCTTTTTTCACCTCACCAAGGATTCGTACACCCAGGCCGGGGCCGGGAAACGGATGGCGATAGACCATATCGTGCGGCAGCCCAAGCGCCACACCGAGCTCACGCACCTCGTCCTTAAAGAGATCGCGAAGCGGCTCCAGCAACTTCAGATGCAACGTATCGGGCAGACCGCCGACATTGTGGTGACTCTTGATGGTGTGTGCTTTTTTGGTCTTGGAACCGGCCGACTCAATCACGTCCGGATAGATGGTGCCCTGCGCCAGCCACCTGGCATTGGGCATCTTCTCGGCCTCGTCCTGAAAGACGTGAACGAACTCGCGTCCGATGATCTTTCGCTTGGCTTCCGGATCGGAGACACCCGCCAGTTCACCGAGGAACTTCTCGGAGGCATCGACATGATCCACCTTCACGCCAAGATTACCGGCGAAGGTCTCCATCACCTGCTCGGCTTCATTGAGACGCAGAAGGCCATTGTCCACGAAAATACAGGTGAGCTGATCGCCAATGGCACGGTGCAGAAGTGCGGCAGCAACAGAGGAGTCGACACCACCTGACAGCCCGAGAATCACCTCTTCACTGCCCACCTGCTGGCGAATCTTCTCAACCGCTTCATCGATATAGTTGGGCATCGTCCACTCGCGTCCACAACCGCAAATGTCATGCACAAAACGGGAAAGTATCGCCTTACCCTGGTGGGTATGGGTTACTTCGGGATGGAACTGAACGGCATAGAAATGGCGCGACTCATCGGCCATTGCTGCAATCGGTGTCGATTCGTTTCGACAGATCACTTCAAAGCCATCCGGCAGCGCAGCCACCTTATCGCCGTGACTCATCCAGACATCGAGTTTGCCGCCCGGCTTATCTTCGATACCGTCCAGCAGCGTTGAGTCACCCACCGATTCAATCTCGGCATAACCGAATTCGCGTACATGGCCTGTCTCCACCGATCCACCCAACTGAGCAGCCATGGTCTGCATGCCGTAGCAGATACCGAGTACCGGCACACCGAGTTCGAACACCACCTGTGGCGCCTTCGGCGTCTCATCTTCATAGACGGAGTTCGGACCACCGGAGAGGATGATACCTGTCGGGTCAAAGGTACGAACCTCATCCTCACTCATGTCGTAGGGGTGCAGTTCACTGTAGACCTGAGCTTCACGCACACGACGTGCAATGAGCTGAGTATACTGGGAGCCGAAATCGAGAATCAGTATCTTTTCCATGAGGTTCCTTACATCCGCAAAATATGTCCATATATTTTGCCTGGTATCGTTATGCAAAAGTGATGCTCAGCCTCCATGCCTCGCCCAGCTTCGCTGCGCCTTTCAGGCGTCCAATTCTTCACTCCTGAAGAATTGTGTCGGTTTTGCTTCACTTACGGCTTCATTTCATTCAGCCGCCCCACCTCCTGTGGGGACCGGGTGGTCCCTGAACCACCCTTCCACCCATGGATGGGTGGCTTTAGTTAGCTTTGCGAATTTCGCACAATTCGCAAAGCGTCCAAGACCGAGGGCAGGATGCTCCGAGGCCGTATCGATTCGTTTACGAATCTAATCGATAGTTCGGTGCCTCTTCCGTGATTGTAACGTCATGAACATGTGACTCGCGCAAGCCGGCGCCGGTAATGCGTACGAACTTGGCACGACTGTGCATCTCCTCGATGGAGGCAGCACCAACATAACCCATCGAGGCACGCAGGCCACCCACCAGCTGATGCAGGATATCGCTCAACTGGCCCTTATAAGCCACACGCCCCTCGATACCTTCCGGCACCAGCTTCATCGCCTCATCCACATCACCCTGGAAGTAGCGATCCTTACTGCCCTTCTTCATCGCACCGATCGAGCCCATGCCGCGATAGGCTTTATAGGTACGACCCTGATAGAGAATTTTATCGCCCGGCGCCTCTTCGGTACCTGCAAACATCGAGCCAAACATACAGGTAGAGGCGCCTGCTGCCATCGCCTTGGCAAAATCACCGGAAAACTTGATACCACCATCGGCAATCACCGGGATACCCAGCTCGCGCCCCGCTCTGGCACAATCCATTACTGCGGTTAACTGCGGCACACCGACACCTGCCACCACACGCGTGGTGCAGATGGAACCGGGTCCGATCCCCACCTTCACGGCATCGGCTCCGGCATCAGCCAGGTCACGCACCGCTTCAACGGTAGCGATATTACCGCCAATCACCTGAATCTTGTCGCCGTAAAGACGTTTAATCTCACGCACCTGCTCGATCACACCGGCCGAATGACCATGTGCCGTATCCACCACCACCGCATCGACACCTTCAGCAAAGAGCGCTTCGAAACGCTCCATCTCTTTCGGGCCAACACCAATGGCGGCAGCCACCAGCAGGCGTCCCAAATCATCACGAACCGCATTGGGGTGAGCAGAAGCCTTCTCGATATCACGTACGGTTACCATCCCGTGAAGAGAACCATCGGCATCGATGACAGGAAGTTTCTCGATGCGATGTTTACGGAAAAGCTGCTTGCACTCATCCAGTTCCGTGCCCGGTACCACAGCGACCAGCTTGTCACGGCCTGTCATCATATCACGGACAGCCATACTGCTGTCGGATTCAAAACGGATATCGCGATTGGTCACGATGCCGCAAACCTTGCCGCCAGCATCGAGAACAGGAAATCCCGAGAAGCCATGGGTAGCGGATAGCTTACGTACATCGGCCAGCTTCATATCTTCGGTCACGGTGAGTGGATCCTGAACCACACCAGCTTCATAACGCTTCACTCTGCGAACTTCGGCGGCCTGCTGTTTGTTGGTAAGGTTTTTGTGAATGACACCGATACCACCCTCTTGCGCCAGTGCAATGGCAGTCCCGGATTCGGTCACCGTATCCATCGCGGCTGAGATCACAGGGATATTCAATCGAATATTTTTGGTCAGCTGGGAGGAGGTGTCTGCTGATTTCGGCATCACCTGACTGGCTTGGGGAACCAGTAGCACATCATCAAATGTCAGGCCTTCCCGAATCGTCTCAAGAACCGCCTCTATATTATCCGCCATGTCGCCTCCGAGCCGTCCGTCTTATAAAGGTGCTGGATTCTATTCACACAGCTTAATTCATCAAGGTCGGTATCAAGGGTGGTTATTTGAAGCTTCCGGGTCGCTTTCATCTTCATCTCCCCACCTTGTCCGGACGATCCACAAGCTGCCAACATTGGTAACGGATAAGGGGTTCGCAAATTATTGACGATTAAGCTTCTCCACCACCGCTGCACCAACCGAATCACCAAAAACATTGATGCTGGTTCGACAACGATCCAGAAACCAGTCAATTGCCAGAATCAGGCCTATACCCTCCAGTGGCAAACCAACGGCCTCCAGCACAATCACCATCGTGACCAGCCCCGCCTCAGGAATCCCGGCCGCACCAATGGCGGCCATGGTTGCGGTGAGCAGCACCAGTAGCTGCTGGCCAAAGGTCAGGTCGACACCCATCGCCTGTGCGATAAAAAGCACAGCAACCGCTTCATACAGTGCCGTACCATCCATGTTGATCGTGGCGCCGAGCGGCAACACGAAACGACGCGAACTTTCCGAAACCCCGGCATTCTTCACGCCCTCCATGGTCAGTGGCAAAGTCGCACTGGAAGAGGCGGTTGAGAAGGCTGTAAGCAGGGCCATAGTCATATGTTCGAAATATTCGAGAACCTGCCGTCGCGCTACGACCGCAAGTAGCACGCAGAGAACCGCAGCATGGGTCAACAGACCGGAGAGCACCGCCAATGCATATCTGGCCAGTCCGGCCAGCTGAGCAAAGAATGCTTCGCCACCACCGGCTGCACCTAGCCTGGCTGCGATCAATGCAAAGACACCCACTGGCGCCAACCACATCAACCACTCCACCAGTTTCATCATTCCTTCGTTCAGGCTTTCGAAGAAGTTAATTACCGGTTGGCCACGTTCACCCAGCGTCGAGACGGCAGCAGCAAAAAAGATGCAGAAGACAATGATCGGTAGCAGCTTCAATTCTGCTGCAGCCGCAACAATATTGGGGTGAACCAGCGAAAGAATCAGATCCGTAACACCAACATCCCCGGCCTTGCGCACAGGTTCATGCAACTCGCCCAGCGGCACACCGACACCCGGCTGCCAGAGGTTGGCCATCAGCAGGCCGATGGTCACTGCTATAAGAGTGGTTACAGCATAGTAAGCTACACTGATACCGCCCAGTCGCCCCAGCTTTCTGACATCACCCAGCCCTGCCACACCGGTGATGACACTTGCCGCCACCAGCGGCACGATCAACATCTTCAGCGCCGTTAAAAAGAACTCTCCGATCCAGCTTACGCTGACCATCATCTCACCCCATATATAACTGGAGAGAAATCCGGCAACGATGGCGACAACCATCAGCCACATCAACATCTGTTCACTTTTTTGAATCATTCCAGCCCCTCAATCCTCTATCGAATCACATAGCTCTGGATCGGCTAACCCTGTTAAAGTAAAAAGGGATTGGCTGTTTGCCAATCCCTTCTCCGGTCAGCAACTCCATTAACGTTTCAGAATAGCCGCTCCAACCATTCCTTTCCCGACAAAGTCAGAAGCATGGATACTCATAACCAACCCTTCAGCCTGAGCGCCGACAAACTGCCCGTTGGCCATACCGGAAGCAGTGGAACAGCCCCGACATGTCGCCGACATTGAAAGTCCCGTGTTTTGATTGATCAGATCCGCAATGTTACCCGTTCCGGTAAAAGACCAGCCCGAACTTCCGGCAGCAAAACTGGCGTTGCCGGTGACAGTAATGGTTCCCAGAGTCTGCGCCGCACTAAACGTCCCGACTGCACCCACCGTAAACCCGTTAGCCACCGCTCCTGTCTCATTACCTGCTGCACCGGAAAGCATGCTAAAAGTAAAGCGAGTGTTAGCCAAACTCGCAAGTTGCGCGGCTGTCGTAATCTTCTCACCCCATGCATAGTAGAAATTTCCGATCGGTGTTTGAGAAGCCCCAAAATCGACAACCGAGTAATTTCCGGACCAAACGCCCCAGTTACCCCTGTAACTCGTATTACCGCTTAAAGCCGGAATAGTAAAAACAGCCCCGGCAATATGAGTAGCTGTACCTGCATCGAATGCAAAAGCTCCATCGAGTGTTGTCGTTTTGAGTGTTAACAGTTCACCGGCTGCACTGATAGTACCGCTCCTGGTTGCTGTGCCATTAAAAACGATCGATCCGCTATTCGGCGAAGGCTGTCGACTAAAAGGATCCAGGGCAATGTAAGCACCTACACCTCCGGAACCGGTTGGTGCTGGTACAGGACCGCTTGTAGTCGTCTGAGAAGAGAGCACAGTACCTCCGGAGGAGATCGGAAGCTGAGCCGGTAGGGGTGGCAAAAGAGTGGAGGCAGTCTGTGTTGTTGAAGTCGTTCCATCTCCGGAAGAGGTTGGCTGAGATGCGACACCTTCCACCTCAGTCGGCGGCGGGGGAAGAGGAGCATCCTCATCTACCTCACCGCCGGAAGCGTCACCATCGTCTCCGCCAGATTGGCGATTGGGTTGCGGAGATGGTGCAGGCGGACCGAACGGAAAACGGGACGCCATCCTTGGCGGGCTTCCGGGAGTGAAAACACCGATACCTCCGGCATCCACATTCAGGGAAGGAAGCGTTTTATCTTTCGGCGTTAAAGTATAGCCTCCCGTAAACGTACGGACGGCGGTCAGATTGTTTCCCGGATTAAATCCGATATCCGCATCCGATCCCCGCACTCCGAGAACGGCTGTTTTCGTCCGTGTTTGCCATGCCTTGCGATTATATTTGGCGATCAGGCCGGTCAAGGCCCGAAAATTCCCTTGCAGAAGAGAAAAAAAGCTCGAATCATCTTTTGTCTTATTATATCGATACTCATCGATTCTCAATTTACTTCTCGGACGAACAGAGATGAATCCATCATCCACCATCCGAAGCTGTGCACTACCGGTTGCGCCTGTCTGAATCATATCTCCCGCATAAATCGTATCCCCTTTACGTATAATGTGGGAAACACCTCGATCATTGATGACATTAACGACACCGGAAACAAACTGGACATGTCCAGCGACAGCGGCAAAAGCCGGGGATGCAATCAGCAACACTGCAATCAGTATTACAATCCGGGCATATTCAGGCTGTTTCATATCTCCTCCTATGACGTTCTGATGGCAACGGCCCGAACATCAGCAGAATTTTCCTCATATCAAAATGTATATCGCAAAGCCACCGACAGATCGGTACGGCGATAATCGTAAATGGCAATATTCGAGTTACTCTGTAAATAGCTGACTGACGGCCTGAAACTCCAGCCCTTTGCAAACTGCCAGACAAGCCCGGCACCTGCCTCAATAAGCTGATCCCGTCGGCCAACCTGAAACAGGGCATTGGAAAGGTCATATGCACCATGCTGATAACCGGCATTAAGCTGGCCGGTCAGTGAAGGTAAAATCGCATGGGAGATACCTCCTTTGAGACCAATCAGATTTTTATCGCCATCCACACGGGAACGTACGGCCATATCCCTGCCGGTATAGAGACTTAGATAGAGACTGGATTTTTCATCCTCACCATAGGCATAAGCGTAGCCGACACCCGCCAGAATAATATCGGAATCGTTGGCATTGTTTACCAGGCCGTCATATCGCTGGATAACAAGTTGACCGAACAGAAACAGTGCTGAAACGGGATCGAATGCCCACTGTGTGTCAAAACCAAAAGAGGTCGTTTTACGGTAGCTCAGATCATTGAGCATCATTTGGTCGTATTGTATGCCGATGTTGTATCCGGAACGATCGGACTGATGTGACACTCCGATCATCCCCTTGTAATCCGTCGTATCGAATGCCGTCTGTTTTCTAAGCCTTTTATCCACTGCTTCGATACCTGCAAGGAAGCTGTTTCCGGCACTGTTTCGATAGGCCCCGTTCAGTCCGAACGCCAGGCCGTAATAGTTATCCGCCAATCCGACACTATCGGCATTCAGGGTAATATTGCCAGCGAATGCAGGAATGTAGACGGTAGAATTTCCGGGAGATGCATTCACGTTTGAATCGCGGCCATATCGCCCCTCAAGATATCCCGAAAATGTAGTTCCCGGCCCGGCTACGGCTGTCCGTTCCTCAATAAGCACGAGATAGCGATCGATCACTTTCCGAGCCGATGGCGGCGGATTCATTTCATTGAGTTTCTGCAACTCCTCTTTGGCAAGGTCGTAAAGATTAAGCGCAAACCACGCTCTTGCCAGATCAAGGCGTGCGCCCAAAAAATTAGGATTTTGAATCAGGACGCGTTCAAAGGCCAGGGTCGCCTCATCCGGACGACCACTCTCCAGGGCCGCCAAACCCAAGAGATAATCAAACCGAACATCTCCGGAACGCTCGAATTCGTAGGGTTTTAACATATTGTAAGCGGCCTTGGCCTTTCCCTCTCGAATCATCCGGTCGGCCTGAGACAGGTCGGCCTGAGACAGGTCGGAGGCCGCCAGTACCGGGGCAGTACAAGCCATCGTGACGATAAGAGACAGAAATAGACAAAAACGAAACTGCATAGACCCTCCGCATCAACCAGATTCAGATTCCACCAAACCGATGAGAACAGATATTCAGTTAACTCAGGAAGTCAGTATATCAAAGATAACCACATTTTGCACGTCATGACGAATCAGTTGTATGGGTAACCCGACCGCCTTGCCATCATCAAATCCCTCGGTCTGCCGATATCGAACCAGTCGCCACAGTGAAGCACGCCAGCGAGTCGATCCATGCGCATCAGCTTCCACATCGGCTCAACCAGCGAAAAAACCGAACCGACCGGAAATGCATCAAAACATTGCTCATTCCAGATAGAGACACCCGCATAGGTAAACCCCGGCATGTTCTGATTGGTAATCAACCCCTTTACCAGACCAAAATCACCCTCTGAATGGTGCAGCGGATTCGGTACGAGTGACAAGACGGCACCCGCTTCCGGCAATTGCCCGTTCAAACGACTGAGGTCGATATCTGCCAGCACGTCGGCATTATGAACAAGCAACGGACCATTGCCGGGAAGCAGTTCCATCGCTTTTCTCACCCCACCACCGGAGTCGAGAAGTTTACTCTCGAAACTATAGTAGAGCCGTACACCGAATTTCGATCCATCGCCGAGGTAATCCACCAGTTTGTCGGCATGGTGATGCAGATTGATGGCGATATCGGCAATCCCCTGCCCTGCCAGCCTGCGGATCACATGCACAATGGCCGGTTCGCCAGCCACATCCATCAGCGCTTTGGGTTGACCTGCGGTCAACCACTTCAACCGGGTTCCCAATCCCGCCGCCAACACAACGGCACGGTCAACCTGCACCATCAACACACCGCCGCCGCTATCCGTTTCCGAGCTTCTTAAGCAGTTTCGGCATCATCTCCAGTGCCGCATCGCGGCCACGCTGAATCTCCTGTTCGGGATTGGAAAAATCATGCCATTGGGTAAAGCCGACCAGCGGC
Organism: Mariprofundaceae bacterium; assembly: GCA_050304695.1. GTDB lineage: Bacteria > Pseudomonadota > Zetaproteobacteria > Mariprofundales > Mariprofundaceae > WSZY01. The sequence goes on along the minus strand of JBNLEB010000009.1, from coordinate 187,305 downwards.
TCGATCAACACATCGGCATGCTTCTTCTCATATTGCCTGAGGTAGAGTGCTTTCACCTGCGTAGCCCAATCGATCATACCGATCAGGTGGGTTGGTTCACCGGTCGGATCCGGACGGGAACCGACATTCACGGCCACCACGACTTGCTCCATCGTCGCCACCATTCTGCCTTCGCGGGCAGGCACCTCGCTTGCCAGGGCTCCGTCGACGAAGCGACCGCCCTCGATCTCAACCGGGTCAAATACTCCCGGCACCGCCATACTGGCCGCGATAGCCCGACCAAGGTCGCCCTTGGAGATCAGATGGCATTCGCCCGTAGGAAACTGTACCGATGTCACATGCATCGGAATCTTGAGTTCGGAAAACTCCTCGGCCGTACAGAGCTCGTTCACCATCTCGATCAACGAATTGATATCGGCAACCGCAATATCCGTCGCCGCACGGGTATAGAGAATCGACTGTCGTGCCACTGCAGCAAGGCGTGAGAGCCAGCTTGCATCCTCTACCTCAACACCGTCAATCAGGGGTATATTCAGTTGAGAGAACTTCTCGGAATTCAGAAAGCGAATCACACGATTGCGAATACGTTCGGCATCGGGCGTATGGGCGTACATCGCACCGAACAGCGCGCCGATACTGGTTCCGACAATGGCGGCAGGGCGAAGCTTATGCTCCTCCAGCACCTCCAGCACACCCAGATGAGCCAGGCCGCGACCGCCGCCACCACCGAGAGCCAGCACAAAACCATCGGGTTTGCGGAAACGGTTAAACAGGCCGGGAAATATTTTCATCAACCCTCCGGTAGTTTCGCCACTTCAATCAACTTCGAGCATAGCAGCTCTATCTCATCTGTCGAAAGACCCCACGACTCCTTACCGCGAAGAAAAAAGACATCGACCACCCGCTCGCCAAAGGTAGAAATCGCGGCACCCCGTATATCAAAACCAAGTCCTGTGATTGTATCGGAGAGTTGGGCCAACAGGCCGGGGCGATCCGCAGCTGTCACTTCAATGGCCGTCTGCCGACTCGATGCATGCGGTAACTCTTTCGCGCCGACCTCCACTTCGCGCATCAGCAATGTCGGCTTCACTTTCGGAATCGATGGACGAACCGACATATCATCGCTGGCAAGCAGTTTGGCGATCCGATCTTTCAGGCGCACCAGATCCCCCTGCTGTGTCAGGGCATCGCCTTTGGCATTTTGAATGTGAAACACATCGAGTACACGTCCGTCAAGCAGTTCAAAAGCCTGCGCGGCCATCACACTGATATGACCCGATGCAATACACCCTGTCAGCGCCGAGAAGATGCCGGAGCGCGATTTCGCCACCACCATCACCATGGTTTCATTGTTATTCTGATCCGGCACGAGTTCGACGCCATCTCCATCACCGGAGGCCAGCAACATCTGCCCCATGGCAAAAAGGTGTCTCGGTGGAAAGTGCATAATGCATCGCCAGGGCAGTACCTGGAGAATCTTCGACATCGCATCACGCTCATCGGTTGCTTTGGCCAGTGTACTCTCAATCCGGGCTTCGATTCGTCCCTTCAGCGCCTCACTTCCCACAGCATCCTCACCCATCAACACCTGCTGGGTTGATTGGTAAAGCTCACGCAGCAACGATCCCTTCCAATCGTTCCAGACACTCGGACCCACCGCAGCAATATCGGCAATGGTTAACAGAAACAGGTAGTTCAATCTCTCAACATCACTCACCTTATCAGCAAACTCGCGCACCACTTCAGGATCGGAGAGATCGGAGCGCTGCGAAACAATCGCCATGGTCAGGTGCTCCCTGACCAGCCATGCAACCAGCTCCGTTGCATCCCGACTCAGCCCGATACGCTGGCAAAACTGCATAGCCATCTTCTCACCGTTCTCCGAGTGGTCGCCGGCAATCCCTTTGGCGATATCATGAAAAATCAGAGCGATATAGAGCAACTCAGGCCGGCTGATCTTGTGACACACCTCATGTGCCAACAGCAGCCTGGTCTGGCGCTCTTCGTGAAACATGTTTCGCGCCTCGCCGACGGCACGAATCGTATGCTCATCCACGGTATAGGCGTGATAGCGGTTAAACTGACCAAGCCCCACCACCTCCCGAAACTCGGGGATAAACCGCCCCAGCACACCGGTATCGTTCATCTCTTTTAATGCCCATGCCACGTTTCGTTTGTCCCGCAAAATCTCCAGGAAACTCTTATGCGCTTCGGAGTTATCACGGAACGTATCATCAATCAGCAACACATCGGCACGAATCTGGCGCAGTGCCCGACTTGAAAGTCTGCGATGATCCTTTTGCGCCACATGGAAGATACGTAACAATCGCAAAGAATCCTGCTTAAACACATCGTCATGTTCGATACCGACCCGCTTACCCTCAAGGGTAAAGCCATCGCCGATATGGTGGGTCAGCGAAAAGAGCTGTGGGTGCAGACGTTCCTGAAAATGGAGCAGCAGCATACTCGTCACCCGCACCACACGCCCGACATGGCGAAAATACTCTTTCATGAAAACTTCAACTGCCGGGCGTTCATCGATACCCTGATAACCAAGTGTTTCCGTCAATGCGGCCTGTTGCTCAAAGCCGAGACGATCTCCCGATCTTCCGGTCTCCAGATGCAATCCGACACGACAGCGCCAGAGGAATATCTGAGCCGCCATCAGCTGGTCATGTTCCGTTGGAGAGATAATCTGCTCATCGACGAGTTCTTCCACCTCCGAGCTATACCATGCCTTGGCAATCCAGAACAGTGCCTGAATATCCCGTAATCCCCCCTGCCCCTCCTTAATGTCGGGCTCCATCAAAAATGCTGTTCCGCCAGTCTTCTCATGCCGCGCTTCCAGCTCGGCGAACTTGGCCTCAACGAATGCCTTGCGACGGCGCTTGAAGAATTGCGTCAGCTTTTTATCGACACTCTCATGCAACTCACCATGGCCGCAGATCAGTCTCGACTCCAGAGCCGCCGTGGCAGAGTCCCAATCCTCTTTAACATGCGCCATGGTCTCTTTCACCGAACGCACAGCATGCCCCAGCTTCACGTTCAGGTCCCAAAGCATGTAGAGAAAAGCTTCGATTTCCGATTCAACTTCCGGTGAAAGCTGTTCCGGCACCAGAAACCAGATATCCCAGTCCGACTGCGGCGCCAGCTCGCCACGACCATAACCACCCACAGCGACCAGATCGACCTGCTCCGCGGCATGTGGCGCCTGATGACGCCACAACTCGACCAGCAGCTTATCCACACCGACACACATGTAGTGAACCAGCACATCGCCACCGGCACCCTGATGAAACATCTCTTCAACCCGGGCATAAATATTCCTGAGCATCTCTTGTGCTTCGCTGATTTTCTTTGTGTTCTCCTGCACCGGACTACTCATCCATCTCCCCACCCGCCAACCGCTTCAATCGATCCAGCAGGTTGATAGCATCCAGTGGACGCAGTTCATCGACGTTCGTAACAGCCAGCTCATCGGAAACCTTCAAAAGCCTGGCACTCTCCTTGTCCTGACGTTTGCGTTCAGCCTCTGCAAACAGACCAAGCTGAGGCTGTCCACTCTCGGCATGCAGTTCCGACTCATGCTCCAGCCTGTAGAGATGTTCACGCGCCCGTCGAACCACATCCGGCGGAAGCCCGGCCAGTTGGGCAACCGAAACACCATAGGAGCGGTCGGCGGCATCCTCGACCACCTTATGCATAAAGATGACCTGGCCATTCCACTCCCGCACCGTTACCGATGCATTGAAAGCCTGTTTAAAGTTATCCGGCAATTCTGTCAGCTCGTGATAGTGGGTGGCAAAAAGGGTGAAAACCTCACTGACATCCATCAGTTTCTCTGCCACAGCCCATGCAATCGCCAGACCATCCCACGTACTGGTGCCACGCCCAATCTCATCAACGATAACCAGTGAGCGCGGCTCAAGTTGATTGAGGATCGCCGCCGTCTCCATCATCTCCACCATGAAAGTCGAACGCCCGGAGGCGAGTTCGTCGCCGGCACCCACGCGGGTGAACAAACGTCTGGTCAACGGAATACGGGCCGAGTCTGCCGGCACGAAGCATCCTGTATGTGCCAGCCAGACAATCCACGCGACCTGCCGCATATAGGTCGACTTACCACCCATATTGGGGCCGGTCAGCAACATGAATCGCCTGCTCTTAAAATCCATCTCCGTATCGTTGGCAACAAACGGATCATCCTGCAGGCACTGCTCCACCACCGGATGACGCCCCGCCTCGATCTTCATCGCTCGCCCTGCATGCACCTCCGGCCGGGTATAATTAAATGCCCTGGAGATATAGCTAAAGCAGGCCAGCACATCGAGCTTCGCCACGGCCATAGCCGCCGTTTGAATCCGGCGTGCGTGTGTAGCGATTTGCTGGCGAAGATGCTCGACCATCGCCTCTTCACGTGCCATCGCCTCCTCGCGTGCACCGAGAATTTCGGATTCGAAGGTGTGCAGCTCATCGGTAATAAACCGCTCGGCATTCACTAGCGTCTGCTTTCTCACATACTCCGGTGGCGCGGATGCTGCCTGTGCTTTGGATATCTCAATAAAGTAACCGAACACCTTGTTATACTTCACCCGCAAATTGGCAAGGCCGGTTCGCTCACGCTCCTTCGCCTCATAATTTTTCAGCCAGTCGCCTGCATCTTTTGCAAGTCCACGCAGTCGATCCAGCTCCTCATCGAACCCGTCACTGATCACACCACCGTCACGAAACAGTGCAGGCGGCGTTTCAACCACGGCCCGATCCAACAGTTCCGTCAAACCCTCAAGCCCGGTGAGCGATGGCACAATCTCTGCAAACAGTCCAGTGCGCCCTTCCAGCAACTGCGCCAGCTCCGGCAGCGCATCCATACTCTCGGCCAGACCGCGGAAATCCCGTGGCGCCGCCCGGTTAAGCACGATACGGGTCAGGATTCGCTCCATGTCACGGATATGTTTGAGGCTCGCCCGCAACATATCCAGCATATCCCTGTCACCATAGAGGCTCTCCACCGCATCCTGACGCTCACTGATCGCCTGGATGTCAGTGAGTGGATGATCAATCCAGTCGCGCAGCAGACGCGCTCCCATCGGGGTAACGCTCTGGTCGAGCACATGCATCAACCCGGCTCTGAAATCACCGGCAAGCGATGCATAGACCTCCAGGTTTCTGCGCGAGCGGGCATCGATACGCATTCCTTCGCTACTCTCATGAAAGACCGGTAGTGAGAGATGCTCACCGACATTCTCGATCGCAATCTTCTGCGTCTGCCCGAGATAGACCAGCACCGCACCAACTGCTGCCGATACGTGCGGGTGCGGTTCAAGGTTCAGCGATTGCCAATCCTTAATGCCGTAATATTGCTGCAATTGCTCACGCGTTACGTCTGGAGAGAAGCTCCAGTCGCCGGGATGGTAGGTGCCGCAGGATACCGCAATCTCATGACCGGTCTGATCGCTGCTTGTCTGAATCAGCAGTTCTGCCGGTTTAAGTACATCAAGCCGCTCATCCAGCCGGGCATCTCCGCTACCTTCAAAAAGTTTCCAGTGACCTGAAGCGAGATCGAGTGAAGCCAGCCCCCAGCTTTCGCCCGATCGATAGAGTGCCGCGAGCGGTGCGCTCTTCTCCTGCTTCAACAACTCCGACTCGGTGATCGTGCCCGGGGTAACCACCCGAACCACCTCGCGCCTGACCGGCCCTTTTTTGCCGTCGGGAGGCTCCATCTGTTCACAGATCGCGACACGTTTACCGGCTGCAACCAGTCTGGACAGATAGTTCTCCGCCTGATGCCACGGAACCCCTGCCATCGGAATATCATCACCGCCCGACTTACCACGTTTGGTCAGTGCGATATCGAGAATCTTCGATGCTTCGACAGCATCCTCAAAAAACATCTCGTAGAAATCGCCCATACGGTAAAACAGAAGGCAATCGGCATACTCTCCCTTGATCGAGAGGTACTGCTGCATCATCGGTGTATGGGAAGCTTTTTCTGCCGTTTTCGCCATGGCGCTAGGTTAGTGAACGATCCGGTAACTATCCATGTTTGATTGATGCGATATATTCATGTCACTCACCCTTTGGACGGAGTAGCCCGTTCAATTCGGCAAAAGAGAAAATTGTAGCCACGACAACTGCATGGGGTAGTTATCGATAAAGATAGGAGAAGCAATTATTAAGCCCGACTTTTGTTCATTTCTTTGCTTGCCCAAAGAAACTGAACCAAAGAAAGGGCACCCGGGAATCTGCTCTCCTTCGGATTCCCTCCGCTACACAGAGAAAATGGGCGCGACGTTGCTGCTTTATCCCATTTTCTCTATTTGCTTCGGTAGCAGATTGACAGGGATCAAAGCCAACCGAGAACGAACCGCCCTCCCGCACATGGATGTGCGGCGGCGACAAAAAGACAGGATGTCGTTTGGACGGCTGAAAGCCGCCAGTAAGGCGAGAACCATGGATGGTTCGAATCAACATCGTGAGCCGTGAGCGAAGCGAGACCACGCTCTTGCGGAGCGTAAAAAAAGCCAAAGAAAAAAATTGTGCATTAATCACAGGCCATGGATGGCCTGCTTTAGGGAACATCGCGAACTTCGCATAGTTCGTGATGCGTTAAAGGGTAAGGGCATGGATGCCCGCATCCCGCATCCGACAAACAAGGAGGCCCGCCGGCACACTGAAGGGAGGGGAAGAGGTATCAGCATACCGGCCGGGCCAATTGTTTGCAGTCTCTGGACTGCGCACCCCTATCTATCGCATAGATTCGCCGAGACTTTAGCGATCATAGAAAATAGTTTGGAAGCAGAGCAGAAACGACAAAGCCGAGGGCGTGAGCACCTCGGCTTTGTATGAAAAAGCGGCCCGGCGGTATACTGAAGGGAGGGGAAGGGAAGGGGTATCAGCATACCGTTATCCGGGCCTAAACCTCGGCAAATATGTCGCCTCGGTTTTCTCTACCCCGCTGAATATAATCAGCAGGTTTGATCGTCGCCAATAACGCCATCGAAAAAATATCGGGTCATAGCGATAAACATTGAAAGTCTCTTCCCCTTCAATTTGCGGATATTAATACAATTAAGGGGAAAAGTAACCCACAAATATACTAGGGCTTTAACAGCTCAGTTTTTCACTGCGGCTATCACCGGAGCAAAACTGTGACGATGCACCTCACACGGGCCATATTCACGCAAGGCATCCATATGCACTTTCGTACCATAACCTTTATGTCTGGAGAATGCATAAACCGGATGTCGATAGTCGAGATACCGCATCAACCGGTCGCGCACTACCTTAGCCATAATTGAGGCAGCAGCAATCTCCTGCACCTTGTCATCGCCGCCAACCACGGCAGATACCGGTACCGGCATCTCCGGACAACGATTGCCGTCCACCACCACCTCGCTCGGTTGCCCAGACAAACCATCGACTGCCCGGCGCATGGCAAACATCGTCGCATGCAGGATATTGAGTGAATCGATCTCCTCGACACTCGCCTGCGCCACCGAATAGGCCACCGCATATTGGCGAATATGATGGTAGAGCTTTAAACGCTTCTTCTCGGCGACCTTCTTGGAGTCACGGTACTGGCCGAGATAGGGATCGTCCGGTGAAAGAATCACCGCCGCAGTCACCACCGGCCCCGCCAGCGGCCCACGCCCTACTTCGTCCACCCCCGCAAGGAGGGTTCCAGAAACCACACTACTGCCCATGGATGGGCAGCTTTAGTGAGCGAGGCAAAATCACACTTTTGCCGAGCGTCAAAGCCCGAGGGCACGACTGCACGGATGCAGAAGGTAAGGCAACGCATGGAGCAGTTGCCGAGGATGCTCCGAGGGCGAATCGACTCAAATCAACCACGGAGTGGCGCATTGAAGGTTTTGGACATGGCTTCGACGATGGCATTGGATACACCATCGGAGTCCTCCTGCGTCAGGGTCCGTTTCGCATCCTGAAGAGCAAAACGGATACCGAGACTCACCTTGCCCTCGGGCACGCCCTGACCGATATAGCGGTCAAAAACGCGCGCATCGACAAGCAAGTTACCGCCAGCCTTACGAACAGCCTGCAGAATCGCATCAATGCTATCGCTCCTATCAAACAGGAAGACCAGATCACGTTCTACGCCCGGAAATTCCGGCAACGGCTGGAACTTCGCCCTTTTGCCTGCCGGCAACGCATCGAGATCGATCTCGGCTACGAAAACCGGAAGGTCGATGTCGTAATGATCGGCAATGGCTACATCCACCTTGCCCAACCGTCCGGCCATCGACCTGCCGATAAAGAGCTCGGCAGACTGACCTGCCTGCAGCCCCTGAATCTCATCATTCGCCATAAAGCGACCGGTGAGCCCATTTGAGGCAAGCCAGGACTCCAGCGCACCCTTCATATCGAAGAAATCGGCATGGCGCGCCTTGGCATACCACTCATCCACCTGAATTTCACCACACATCAGCCATGTCATGATGTTGGTCTCACGGTGTCCTTTATCGCTTCGCTCATAGCTGCGCCCCTGCTCGACCAGCATCACACCCGGCTGCTGCCGGTTCATGTTGTGGCGGGCGCTACCAAGAAGCCCCGGCCAGCCACTGCGGCGCATCACACTCATCGCTTCGGAGATCGGGTTCTGCAATACGATGTCGTTACCATCGTCCGGGATGAACATCCGCTGCTCGGTTTCGGAGATGAAGGCGTAGCTGATCACCTGCATAAAACCGTCGGCTACAGCCATGTCGACAGTGCGACCAACCGCTGCCGGTTTCGTCGTTGCCAGTGGCGGCAGTATCTCAGGCACGGCATCGAAGCCGATCACACGTGCATACTCTTCAGCCATATCCTCAGGGATAGAGACATCGTGCCTGTGCGTCGGAACCGAGACGCTCACCTCTCCTTCTCTGCGACTGACTCCAAAGCCCATACGCATTAATACAGCGTCGGTTGCTCCCGGCACTTCGATACCGAGACGCTTTTCGATACGGGAGATATCGAAAGTCATCCGCTCTTTTGCATTGATACCGTCGGCACTACCGTTGATTGAGACCGATCCCGCTGTTCCACCGAACAGTTCCAGAATCAGTGCGGTTGCCCGCTCCATTGCAACGGAGACCATCGCCGGATCAACCCCGCGTTCAAAACGCATCGATGCTTCGGAAACCATGCCATGGTGGCGGCGGGTTTCACTGACTCGGGCAGGTTTGAAGAAGGCCGACTCCAGCACAATATTGGTCGTGGCTTCGGTTACGCCAGTCGGTTCGGAACCCATAATCCCTGCCAGCGCTATCACAGCCGACTCATCGGCCACCACCAGATCACCGGCAGGCAGTGTCAGCTTGCGGCCATCCAGCGCTTCGAAAGGTTCATCTTCCGAAGTGGTGCGAATAAAGATCTGCCCATTCAACCTGTCCGCATCAAAAGCATGCATCGGCTGACCCAGGTCAAGCATGATCATGTTGAGCACATCGACCACACCGTTCACCGGACGCTGACCGGCAGCAATCAGGCGAGCCTGAATCCACGCAGGTGAATCCCCTACCTTCACCCCCTCGATGCGGCGCCCGAGATAGAGGGGGCATCCTTCAGGGGACTCCATAGCGATATGAGGAACGGCGACCGAAAAATCGGCAGGAACCGGATCAACTGCAGGTTCAATCAGTTCAAGATCACCATCGGCCGCCAGATCGCGAGCCAGACCGTGGACACTCATGCAGTCGCCACGATTCGGTGTGATGGAGAGATCGAATACCGCCTCCTCCATGGCCAGCAACTCACCCACCTCTTCACCTACCGGTGCATCCGCAGGCAAAATTAGTAGCCCGGCCGACTCATCGGCCAGACCGAGCTCCGTCTCGGAGCAGCACATGCCGAAACTGGTCTCACCGCGAATCTTGCCCTTCTTGATGGTCAGGCCGTTGGGAAGCGACGTACCGATGGTGGCGACGGGCACCTTGTCGCCCTCGCCCATATTGGAGGCGCCACAAACGATTGCGAGCGGTTCGGACTCGCCGATATCCACCTTCAGCAGACTCAGCTTGTCGGCATCGGGATGTGGCCTCTTCTCAATGATATGGCCGACACGCACGCCTTTCACAGCAGCACGTGGCTCTTCAACACCTTCAACCTCATGACCGAGGCGAATCAGGTCGTCGGCAATCTTGGAGACAGGTACAGTCAACGGGGTATGCTCTTTGAGCCAGGAGAGAGGCAGCTTCATGATCCCATCCTCCTTAAGAAGCGGACATCGTTTTCAAAGAAGAGCCTCAGATCGGGGATCCCCTGTTTCAACATCACCATTCGCTCCACACCGAGACCGAAGGCAAAACCGGAGTAGATATCCGAATCGATACCGACCGACTTCAGCACATTCGGATGGATCATGCCGGAGCCCAGGATCTCGATCCAGCCACTGTTCTTACAGATTCTGCAACCCTTGCCGGAACAGAAAACACAACCGATATCGACTTCGGCAGACGGTTCGGTGAACGGGAAATAGTGCGGACGAAGACGGATCGAAACATCCTTCTCGAAGTAGGCGGAAAGAAAGTGTTTCAGCACCCCTTTCAGGTGGGCCATCGAGACATCGCGATCCACCTTGAACACCTCGACCTGATGAAACATCGGCGAGTGGGTCACATCGTAATCGCAACGGTAGACACGACCGGGAGCTACCACCGCCAGCGGCGGCTCGCCCCCCTCTTCAAGAAAACGTTTCATAGCACGAATCTGTACTGGCGAAGTGTGGGTACGCAGCAGCATCGGCCCGCCATCATCTCCACTGGCCAGCTCTTTCAGGAAAAAGGTGTCGTGCATCGCACGCGCAGGGTGTTCCGGCGGAATGTTCAGCGCATCGAAGTTGTGGAACTCATCCTCGATCTCAGGGCCCTGTGCAATATCGAAGCCCATCTGCGTGAAGATAGCGGTAAGTTCATCCAGCCCGTTCTGCACCGGATGTTTGAAACCACGATTTGATGTGCGGCCTGGCATGGTCACGTCAACCCGTTCTGCCTCGATACGTTTTGCATTCTCTGCCTCGCCAAGTGTCATCTCAGCCGCATCGAGTGCTTCAGCCAGCGCCTGTTTCACGGCATTCACGCTCTGGCCAATCACCGGACGCTCTTCCGGCGCAAGCTTGCCGACACCCTTGAGCACTTCGGTCAAAGATCCTTTCTTCCCCAGATAGTGGACACGCAGATCATTCAGACCCGCCATATCGGTTGCCGCAGTAAAAGCCTCCAGCGCCTCGGCCTGCAAACTCTCCAACTGCTTCTTCAGCGCATCAATTTCACTACTCATTTCGATCCCCACTTTTGTCTCACCACAGAGAGCACAGAGTACACAGAGAAATCTATATTCAAATAGTTCCCTGACAGTTTTAACTGCCACTTCCGTCCATGGACGAGCGGCTTTAGCAAACAATCGAAAACCACGCTTTTCGATTGCGCCGAAGGCCGAGGGCACGATGCTCCGAGGCCGTATCAAAAAAAACAAAGGCAGAGCCATACAGCTCTGCCTCTTTATTCATTCAACAATACCGGCGAACCGGCAAGTTTAATGTTTCTTACTGAATCTGGGCGCGAGCTGTTTCTGCCAGCTTCGCAAACGCATCCGCATCGTGAACCGCGATATCAGCCAGAACCTTACGATCCAGCTCGATACCCGCCTGAGTCAGGCCATACATGAAACGTGAGTAGCTCAGCCCATTGGCACGAGCCGCCGCGTTGATACGTACGATCCACAAGCTGCGGAAATCACGTTTTTTAACCTTACGGTCGCGATAGGCGTACTGACGCGCCTTATCGACCGCCTGGGTCGCTACGCGGAAGCAGCTCTTACGACGGCCACGGTAACCCTTGGCTGCCTTGATAACTTTCTTATGACGCGCATGCGCCTGTACACCGGATTTTACTCGAGGCATCTTATGCTCCTACTTAACCTAAACCTGAAATCAGCGGCCCGGAACCAGACGGTTCAGGGACTTCACATCAGAAGGGGCAACCATTTCGCTGCCACGGATGTTGCGCTTACGCTTAGGCGACTTCTTGGTCAGAATGTGATTACCAAACGCATTATTACGCTTCCACTTGCCGCTTCCGGTCTTGGAAAAACGCTTTGCAGCGCCACTATTTGATTTCATCTTTGGCATGGTTCTCTACCTTTCCAATTACTTCTTATTCGGCGCGATGATCATAATCATCTGACGCCCTTCCAGATTCGGGATCTTCTCAGGCTTACCCAAATCCTCTACCTGCTCAGCCACATGCTTCAACTGCTCTGCACCGCGCTCGGTATAAGCCATCTCACGTCCACGAAAGCGGACACTGAGTTTAACCTTGTTGCCCTGCTGCAGGAACTTGCGCACCTGCTTGAGCTTTGTTTCCAGATCGTGCTGATCCGTCACTGCACGAACCTTGATCTCCTTGATCTGGATCACGTGCTGTTTTTTCTTGGCCTCGTTGGCCTTCTTGCTCTGTTCGTACTTGTATTTACCGTAATCGATAATCTTACAAACAGGTGGCTTGGCGTTGGGTGACATCATCACGAGGTCCAACCCGACCGCTTCCGCCTTGGCAATGGCCTCTGCCAGCTTTAAAACACCGATCTGCTCACCATCATGGCCGATAACACGGACTTCCGCCGCTTCGATATCATGATTGGTCGCTAACTCTTTCTTGGCTATGTGAGCCCCCTATCGGTATTCGCTTTGTATGACTTTCATCTCTTCCAGCCACTCTTCCACACGCATATTGCCAAGGTTATCACCGTTTCTGGAGCGAACCGAGACGGTTCCTTCATCCATTTCGCGGTCTCCCGCAACCAGAATATAAGGTACCCTTGCCAGCGTGTGGGCGCGCACTTTATAGCCGACCTTTTCGTTTCGCAAGTCCGATTCTACTCTGAAGCCCGCTTTCTGCAGTCGATCTGCCACATTTTGCACATATTCATCCTGACTTTCGGAGATATTACAGACCACTGCCTGCACCGGCGCCAGCCAGAACGGGAACTTGCCGGCATGGTGTTCGATCAGGATTCCGATGAAACGCTCCAGCGATCCCAAGATGGCACGATGCAGCATCACAGGGGTCTGTTTGGAGTTGTCTTCAGCAATATATTCGGCATCCAGACGACCCGGCATCGAGAAGTCGACCTGAATCGTACCGCACTGCCAGACACGCCCCAGACAATCTTTCAACGAAAACTCGATCTTCGGTCCGTAGAAGGCACCTTCGCCCGGATTCTCACCATACTCGATGTTCTTGGACTGCAATGCCTGATGCAGTGCCGCTTCCGCCTTATCCCACTGCTCATCGGTGCCGACCCGCTTCTCGGGACGATCGGAGAGGAAGATGATCACATCTTCGAAGCCGAAACGTTTATAAACCTCATAAGTCAGATCGATGAAGTTGCACACCTCTTCCTGAATCTGCCCTTCGGTACAGAAGATATGGGCATCGTCCTGTACAAAGTTACGCAGACGCATCAGGCCATGCAGCGTACCGGATGGTTCGTTGCGATGGCATGAACCGAACTCCGCCAGTCGCAACGGCAGATCGCGATAGGAGTGCAGTCCCTGATTGTAGACCTGAATATGGCAGGGGCAGTTCATCGGCTTGATGGCGTAGTCCCTGTTTTCGGTATTGGTGGTGAACATATCCTCACGGAACTTCTCCCAGTGACCGGACTTCTCCCACAACTTGCGATCCACCACCTGCGGTGTCTTGATCTCTTTGTAGCCGTTCTCGCGCATCACTGCGCGGATTTCGTTCTCGACCACCTGCCAGACCGTCCAACCCTTCGGATGCCAGAAGATCATACCCGGTGCCTCCTCCTGCAGGTGGAAGAGTTCCAGTGACTTGGCCAGCTTGCGGTGGTCGCGCTTCTCCGCCTCCTCAAGCCTGTGCAGATAATCTTTCAGATCGCCTTTGGAGGCCCAGGCGGTGCCGTAGATACGGTGCAGCTGCTCGTTCTCCGAGTTGCCCTCCCAGTAGGCGCCGGAGACCTTCATCAGCTTGAAATGCTTCAGGAAGCCGGTGTTCGGCACGTGCGGGCCACGGCAGAGATCCATCCACTCACCCTGACGGTAGATGCTGACGGTCTCGCCTGCCGGGATACGCCCGATCAGTTTTGCTTTATAACTCTCGCCGATATGTTCGAAGTGCCCCACGGCCTTGTCGCGATCCCACTCCTCGCGGACGATCTCGATCTTCTTGTTGGCCAACTCGCGCATCTTCTGCTCGATCTTGCCCAGATCGTCCGGGGTAAACGGACGCTCGAACGAGAAGTCGTAGTAGAAGCCGTCCTCGATCACCGGACCGATGGTCACCTGCGATTTGGGGAAGAGCTCCTGCACAGCCATGGCCATCAGGTGCGAAGTGGAGTGACGAATGATCTCCAGCGCCTCGTCGGACTTTTCGGTGATCAGCGAAACCTCGTCGCCATCGGAGAGTGGGGTCGAGAGATCGCACTGCTTGCCGTTTACAGTGGCAGCAATGGCGGCACGTGCCAGACCCGGCCCGATATCCTCGGCCAGTTGCAGAGCAGTTGCGCCATCTTCCAGGGTGCGAGATGAGCCGTCCGGCAATCGAATGTCCATGCTTGTCTCACCCCGTGAATCGTTAAATTTCAGAACGTTGAACTGTGCTGATTGAAAGGTCGGGCAAGCTAGTCACCGCCCCGAAAACGGTCAAGGCAATGGACTCAATACGCTGACAAGAAATCAAGCGAGTCATCCATACGATTAAGGTCTGACTATTTCCACATGTGCCGCCGGAGGCCCACATTGGAATGACATTGACTCCCCCACTTTGATCTCTTCACTGGTCAGCCTCTTTGATACCAATTCTCTCAAAGCAATTGCACGTTGATAATACTCCGCATTCCCAAGCTTTCCGAATTTCTCACTGTCACTTGGCTTGGTGAAGAATTCTGTATTTCTCAACCAGCAGTAACTCATCACCAAATCTTCTTTTTTTGTGCTTTTTGAATAATGTTCGCCTAATGCAAATGTCCCCCGATAGCCTGCATCTTTGAACCAAGCCATCGCTTTTTCAACATTCTTTGAAACACCTATTCCATCTTGAGACATAACGCCGAGCATATATGCAGCTTCGTCGATAACTTTCTTTTTAACGAAGTAGGCAATATCGTTGTAGTGCCTAGCTCCTCGTAAGTCAGGAGAAGTTACTGCATGCAAATACCATTTCCGTGCAGTTTGAATGTCTTTTTTTATGCCAAGGCCACGATAGTAGATATGTCCGATAAACGTGCTGGCGCGTTTGTCGCCATGATTGGCGGCAACCAGAAGTTCCGACATCGCAGCATCATATTCTCCCATATCAAACAGTTTCTTTCCAACTTCATAGTAAACGTCTTCAGTAGTTTGAAAGCGTTTCATTTCGTCATACATCAGATTCCGGGAACCATTCGGATTTACCCAGTATCTCATATAAATCAGAGAGTAATCATTATAAAAAGGGGTTATCTCCATTTCCAGACGCGCATACAGCTTTCCTGAGCGGGACTTCAAATAGTATCTTTTGCTAACTTTGCTTTTAAACTCAGGATCATCTTTATGCTGTTCAACAATGATTTTCTGTTGGTACCCGTCTTCGGGAGCGAGATACATAAACGGCTCATCCGATTCCAGCATCCCTCCACTCTTTGACCTGAAAATCACTTTCCAATCTGCACGCTTTATCTCCTTCCCTTGCTCAGCCACAAACTGTATTTGAATATCGTCAAGAAACTCATTTGGATATTTTTCCCCGGAAGTCAAACTGAGACTATAGACCGAACTATCCCGCTCAAACCTGTAATACTCATCAACATGGATAAGTGGCGCAGGGTCTCCTTTCCATACGTGGAGGATATACGGTTTTTCCTTCGTGGTTGGCCCTGAGTTTATTGAACCAGACGGAAACCACCCTCCTTGTTGATGCCGCCTGAAACTCATCTGCTTTGACTCATACCCTTGCACCCCATAAATGGTGAGGTGAGCAGCACTGTCTCTTACATAAAACATGCCTTTACTATTGGTTTTTGTGCTGCAGTCCGAATGAGAAACAGTATAAAGAAATATTGGTGTCGTCGCGCCGCATATCACTTTGGCGTTGGACACAGGATTGCCAAGCTGATCGATCACCAAACCATACAGAGGCGATCCACTGCAAGCTTGTGTCCATAAACTCAAAACGATTAGACAAAACCTGAAAGACCAAATGAAATTCCTTTTATAGCGCAGCAGTGTATTTGGGGTCAGGCCTTGTTTCACGGATTTCATCTTCCCTCCCATCACTTTCCCGGAATTCCGGGAATTCCGGGGACAGTATACCTATTTCCCAAGATGGCGAATGTAATCATTCCAGATGTAGACCACATAATAGATCGGCGCATGATCGTTCAGATCGTCCAGCGGCACGGCGCTGAAATCGCCCCGGCGCCAGCAGCGGAGAATGGTGAAGGCATGAAGGATATGGCCGAGCAGCCATGAGCGGGCCCGCAAGGCCAGCGAGGGGTTGACCACAACTCTGCCCTTCGCCGTGATGCAGACCGGATGGCCGGCATGCCGGTAAACGATTCGGGGCGGCAACATGGGAACCACATCGTTGTTGTTCACGAAACGCCAGTGATTGGCGATCACAGCACTGCAAAACGCCTTGTCGCCGCAACGGGGGGCTGCAATCGGATAAACACCGTGGGTATACGGATAACGCGTAGCGGCAAGCGTGGCCAGCGCCGCTCCCAGGCTATGGCCGGTGAACCAGATCTTCCGGGAATCCTTGAGGCCATCGAGATGAGCATGCATGTCGCTCCAGAGCGAATCGAGCGCCTTCCTGAAACCGCGGTGCACCCGGCCTGCGATATCGCTATCCACAAGCGGGAAATTGATGTCGGTAAGGAAATCGCGGATATTCATCTCCGTGCCGCGAAAACAGGCGATAGCGAAATCGTCGTTATGACAGACAAATGCCTGAGTATTGGTGGCTTTGTTCTCGAAAAAGGTGCAGTGCGGAAGCCCGGCCGCCGCCAGTTTCCCGCGTACAAACTCATGATCCGTGACATAGACCAGCATCGAGAGCTCGGCCAGCCACCAGGCATTGACCATTTCGAAACCGACCGCCTCGAAACGGAACGGCTGAGAGGCAGCATCCTTGAGATAGTCGTAGGTGGTATTGGGAAGAAACAGTGCATCGAACGACAAGTCTGTCGGTAACGGTTTGGGTTCGAGTTGTACCATATTTCCCTCCCATCATCTTCCCAAAACAGATTTAAACATAGACCTTCATCGAAATATGCTCAACCGGGAACAACTAAAAGCGGAGGGTGCGACGAAATGCCACCCCATGAAATAATGGTAATTTTATGTAAATGGCCTTGCATGTCACAGGCATCCGGTGAAAATCAGCCGGATGAAACGAATCCTGTTTATTGCCATCCCGGCACTGCTCATGGCCGGATGCGGCAGTGATGAACAACAAAAAAGACCCATGAAACCTGTTGTGGCGCTCAAAGCCTACAGCGAGGTTCTGCATGATCGGGTTGAAGCACTCGGCACAGCCAATGCCAGCGAATCGATCGACATTACCGCCAAGTCGTCCGGCAAACTGGAGAGCATCGCCTTTGTGGACGGCCAGAAAGTGGCCAAGGGTGACATCATCATCACCCTCGACCAGGGTGAGGAGCAGGGGCAACTCGCTGCGGCCAAAGCACAACTGGCTGAGCACAGGCGCGAGATAAAACGCCTGAAACAACTACTGGAGAAACGAGCAGCATCCGCTCGCGATCTGGACGAGCGAAAGACACTAGCTGCGGTTGCTGCTGCCAATGTGGCCGAGATCGAAGCGCGCATCGAAGACCTGACCATCCGTGCCCCCTTCGCAGGCACCTTAGGTATCCGCCGTGTCAGCTTAGGAGAACTGGTTCAGCCCGGTCAGGTGATTACCTCACTCGACGCCACCGATCCGATCAAACTCGACTTCACCATCCCGGCCACACAACTGCATGGACTCGCCGTCGGCACCGCCATCGAGGCGTGGCCCGACACCCTCCCCGACATGAAGCTGAAGGGAGCTATCAAGGCACTGGACTCCCATATTGATCCGGCCAGCCGCTCCATCCTCGCCCGCGCCGAGATCGCCAATCGTGATGGAGCACTGATTCCCGGTATGCTGATGCATATCACTATCCTGCAGAACGAACGCAAAGCGTTGATCGTTCCGGAAGAGTCGATCACGCAGAAGGGCAAAAATCATTTTCTGACGCTGGTAAACAGCGAAGGGAAAGTCGAAATTCGTGCCGTCACCATCGGTACACGTCATGACGGTATCGTAGAGATTCGCAATGGGCTTGCAGCCGATGAACTTGTGATTGTACGGGGTATGGGCTTCGTCAAACCGGGTCAGGCGGTCAAGCCGGCAGAGACTTGGGAGACGATACGCGATAGCCAGTTTTCTGCTCCGCAGGTCAATTAATATACTCATGAAAAAATTACGCTGCGAAAACGAATGCAGCCAGACAAGGCGACCGAAGCGAAGTTTGCTGAATGCAAATGAGCTGAGGACAACGCCGTATGGCGATATTCGGAACGCAGCCCATCCACTGGAGACAGGCCATGTGGATCTCTGATACAAGCGTAAGACGTCCGGTATTGGCCCTGGTGCTTAATCTACTGATCGTGGTGTTCGGCATTCTCTCTTTCACCAACCTACCACTGCGCGAATACCCAGACATCGATCCGCCGGTTGTCTCGGTGGTCACCAACTACCCTGGCGCCTCGGCCAGCGTGGTGGAGAATCGCGTTACCGAGGTGATCGAGAATCGTATCTCCGGTATCGAGGGTATCCGCGACATCACCTCACAAAGTATCGATGGACGCTCCAATATCACCATCCGGTTCAACATCGATCGCGACATCGATGCCGCCGCCAATGATATCCGGGATCGCGTATCCCGCGTCATGAACAACCTTCCCGATGGCGCTGAACCGCCGGAGACGCGCAAATCCGAAGCCGACGAGCGGGTGGTGATGTGGCTCAACCTGACAGGTAAAGGGATGACGATGATGGAGCTGACCGACTATGCCAAACGCTATGTCGTTGACCGCTTCTCCTCGCTTGATGGCGTTGCCCGCGCTCGCGTCGGCGGCGGCGAGGAGCAGTCGCTGCGTATCTGGATCGACCGCAACAAACTGACCGCCTACAACCTGACGGTCACCGACATCGAGCAGCGGCTCAGAAGCGAAAACGTAGAACTTCCGGCAGGTTACATCGAATCGAAAAAGCGTGATTTCACCGTGCGCATGCTGCGCAACTATCGCACCCCGGCCGATTTCGAGAAGCTGGTACTCCGTGAAGGGGCAAACGGGCATCTTATCCGTCTCGGTGAGGTTGCCCGTATTGAGATCGCCGCCATCGAAAAACGCACTATCCTGCGCGGCAACGGCGAACCGATGGTTGGTGTCGGTATCGTTAAACAGTCCAAGGGCAATCTTTTAAAAGTGGCGAAGCTCGCCAAACACGAAATGGCGCTGGTCAACGAAACGCTCCCTCCACATATGCGCCTGAGGCAGAGCTACGACTCCAGCGTCTTCATCGACAACGCCATCGACGAGGTTTACAAAACACTGGGCATTGCCGTGATTCTTGTCGTACTGGTGATCTACATCTTCCTCGGCAATGTCCGGGCGATGATCGTGCCTGCTGTCACCGTACCGGTATCGCTGATCGGCACCTTCATCGTGCTCGCCATCTTCGGCTACACCATCAACCTGCTTACCCTGCTGGCGCTGGTGCTGGCCATCGGCCTCGTCGTCGACGACGCCATCGTGGTGATCGAAAATATCCACCGCCGTATCGAACTCGGGGAACCGCGTATGGTGGCAGCCTTCAGGGGAACGCGGCAGGTCGGCTTCGCCGTACTCGCCACCACCGCCGTTCTGGTATCCGTCTTCGTACCGATCACCTTCATGGAGGGCGATACCGGACGCCTCTTCGGCGAGTTCGCCGTCGCCATCTCTGCTGCCGTCATATTCTCCAGCTTCGCGGCGCTGACTCTGGCGCCAATGCTCGCCTCGAAACTGCTCGATCCGGAGGAGAACCCATCCCGGTTCACACAGGCGATGGATCGCCGGTTCGATGCAGTTCGTCATGCTTATCTGAAGTCACTGGAGCGCGCCCTTGCCCATCCTCGCTATGCCTTCATGCTGCTGGCTCTGATGCTGGCCGCCGCCATTCTGCTGGTCTGGGCAACACCGAAGGAGTACTCACCGAGGGAAGATCGTGGCGTCTTCTTTATCATGATCAAGGGGCCGCAGGGTGTCTCCTACGACTATATCCGTGAAAACATGGATGAGGTGGAACGACGGCTGATGCCGTTCGTGAAGAGCGGCGAGTTCCAGCGACTGCTGATGCGGGCACCGGGCAGCTTTAGCTCCAGTGCCGATTTCAGTGATGCGCGTGCCATCGTCGTACTCTCCGACTGGAGCAAGCGCAAACCGATTGGCTATTACATCCGTCAGGTGCGCAAACTGACCGCAGACATGCCAGGGGTGTTCATCTCTCCGATTGTGCGCCAGCCCTTCGGTGGCGGCGAAGCCAAGCCGGTGCAGTTCGTACTCGGCGGCCCGACTTACGAGGAACTGACAAACTGGCGCAATATCCTTATCGACAAAGCCTCGAAGAATCCGGGGCTGACCGGTATCGATCACGATTATGACGAGACCAAACCGCAGATCGGCCTGACTGTACGCAAAGATCGCGCAGATGCCCTCGGTGTCTCGATCACCGAGATCAACCATACACTGGAGGTGCTGATGGGCAGTCGCATCGTTACCACCTTCATGGATCGCGGCAAAGAGTACGACGTCATACTGGAGAGCGAGAAGGTGCTGAAAACAAGTCCTTCAGATATTGCCAACACCTATGTGCGGTCGAAAACAAGCGACAAACTGATCCCTCTCTCCAACCTGATCGACATCCACGAGTTTGCCGATAGCAAAGGCTTGAACCGTTTCAACAAACAGCGCGCTATTACCATTGAGGCGGGATTGGTCGGCAACTACTCGCTCGGTAAGGCGCTCGACTTTCTGGAGAACATCGTTCGCACTGACCTGCCACCGGGTGCCTCGATCGATTACAAGGGAGCATCGAGGGATTTCATCGATTCCGGTTCATCGATCTATTTTGTCTTCGCTCTGGCACTGATGGTGGTCTTTCTGGTGCTGGCCGGTCAGTTCGAGAGCTTCATCCACCCGTTGATCATCATCCTCACCGTGCCTCTGGCGATCACCGGCGCGCTTACTGCACTCTGGATGTTCGGCATGAGCCTCAACATCTACAGCCAGATCGGCCTGATCATCCTGATCGGTATCGCCGCCAAAAATGGCATCCTGATCGTCGAATTCATCAACCAGTTGCGCGATGAAGGGCACGACTTCGATGAGGCGATTCTCAATGCCACCGGCAAACGGATGCGCCCGATTGTCATGACCGCCATTACCACAGCTGCCGGTGCCCTGCCGTTGATCCTCTCCACCGGTGCGGGTGCCGAGACACGGCTGGTGATCGGCACGGTGATCTTCTCAGGCGTCATCGTCGCCACCTTCTTCACCCTCTTCATGGTGCCGGTGATCTACCGGCTCTGGGCACAGCACACCTCGTCGCCGAAGGCGACAAGTCACCGTCTCGAAAGCGAGCTGGAACAGCACGAGGAACAGGTATGACCGGACTTCGAAAAAGCTGTTACGTGATGCTGACTCCGCTCCTGCTTGTTGGCTGCGCCGTCGGCCCCGACTACAGGCAGCCTGAGTTCGCCCACCAGAAAAACTGGCATGCCGAACTTGCCACACCGCAAAAGACGGGCGAGTCGGTTAGCACCGTATGGTGGAAACAGTTTAACGATCCGGTTCTCGACGGGTTGATCTCCATGGCAGCTGCAGAAAACAGAGAGCTTGAAGGTGCGCTGGCCCGTATCGAACAGGCACGTGCGCTACGCAGCAACGCCTCCTCGAGCTTCTGGCCGCAGATCGATACCAGCGCATCGGGCAATCGAACCAAATACAGCTCCCAGGGTAACTTCGCCAACGGCACAACCCGCAACAATTACTCGGCCGGTGCCGATGCCAGCTGGGAGATCGATCTTTTCGGACGCATCCGGCGCGAGGTGGAAGCCGCCGATGCCCGCATCGATGCCGAAATTGCTGTACATGACGGAGTAATGCTGAGCGTACTGGCCGAAACAGCCACCAGTTACTTCGAGCTGCGTAGCCTGCAGATGCAGTTGAATAATACCGAGCACACCATCGAACTGCTGAAGGAGGTAGAGGCAATCGCACAGGCCCAGCTCGATGC
The DNA here is from genome assembly GCA_050304695.1 of Mariprofundaceae bacterium. GTDB lineage: Bacteria > Pseudomonadota > Zetaproteobacteria > Mariprofundales > Mariprofundaceae > WSZY01. The sequence goes on along the minus strand of JBNLEB010000009.1, from coordinate 164,974 downwards.
AGGCGTAATCAGCGAAGTCGATCTTCTGCACGCCCGCGGCGAGCGGCAAAACCTCGAATCGCAACGCCCCAATCTTCAGGCCGATATCGCAGCCCGCATTCACCGTATCTCCGTACTGACCGGTAAAGCACCGGAGTTCCAGATAGAAGCGCTCAGAACAGATGCCGTGCTTCCCGAGCCGAAGGATCGTGTACCGCTCGGGCTCCGCTCGGAACTGCTTGAGCGACGTCCGGACATCCGTCTGGCAGAGCGCTCACTGGCTGCCGCCACAGCCGATATCGGCGTCGCCAAAGCAGCTCTCTTTCCGGACTTTTCACTGACAGGTAGTGCAGGCTCAACCACACACATGTTCGGCGATCTCTTCACTGCCGGAACCATCACCCACTCGGTCGGCGCCGCGCTGAACTGGCCCTTCTTTGCCGCCGGAAAGTACTCATCGCTGGTCGATGCCGCCGAAGCGGGCAAGCGGGCTGCACTGGCCGATTACGAGCAGGCGATACTGCTGGCGCTGGAGGATAGCGAGAATGCGCTGTTCAGGTACGGACAGGAGTGGAAGACGCTGACCCAGCTCAAGGATGTCGTCATGGTCAGGGAAAAGGCTTTTGAAATCGCCCGGCTACGCTACGAGGCTGGAGAAGATAGCTTCCTAAGCCTGATTGATGCCGAGCGCAGCCTCAATGATGCACGCATCAACCTGATCCTCAGCCAGGAACGGCTACTGACCAACCTGACTGCGCTCTACAAGGCACTGGGTGGAGAGTGGAAAACCACCGGCTAATCTGAACGTCCACTTCTGGCGGTGGTCTCAAATGGTGGATGCAACACTTTATCTAAAATGAACAGATGGAGTGTTGATCATGAGTTACAGAAAGCGAATCAAATATAGTGAAGAACAGAAGGCGGAGATATGGGATCGCTGGAAGCGAGGTGAATCGCTATCGTGCGATAGGCCGTGTCTTTGACCGGCCCTCGTCGTCAATCTTCGTACAGCTTGAACCAACGGGCGGCATACGCCCTGCTCCGAGGAAGAGGTCAGACATTGCTCTTTCGCCTTCCGAACGCGAGGAGATATCCAGAGGTTTGGCAGTCGGCCAGTCGATGCGATGGATAGCGGGAAGTCTGAACCGTTCACCTTCGACCATCAGCAGAGAGATCAACCGCAACGGCGGAGTTAATCGCTACCGGTCAACCAAGGCTGATAAGGCGGCATGGGATCGAGCGCATCGCCCAAAGCTGTGTAAGCTGGCATGTAACCCCGAGTTAAGGGATGCTGTTTCCATCAAGCTGGAACTGGAGTGGTCGCCACAACAGATATCCTGCTGGCTCAAGCGTGAGCATCCGGGGAATGAGGAGATGCAGGTGTCACACGAGACGATCTACAAGACGCTGTTTATTCAGGCCAGAGGCGCACTGAAGAAGGAGTTACAGCAACACCTGCGCTCCAAACGCGCTATCCGTAAATCTCTCCATACCGGCAAGGAGCAGGACAGGCGCGGTCAGATTCCTGACATGATATCGATCAGCGAACGCCAGGCCTCGGTTGAGGATCGAGCACTTCCAGGTCATTGGGAAGGTGATCTGATTGCAGGAAGCAAGAACAGTTACATCGCCACATTGGTTGAGCGCCATACCCGATATGTGATGCTGATGAAAGTGGCTAACAGAAGGACAGAGACGGTCATCAATGCGCTGATCAAGCACAGCAAACGGCTACCTGATGAGCTCTACAAATCGCTGACTTGGGATCGAGGCAAGGAGTTGAGCGATCACAAGCGCTTCACTCTGGCAACGGACATCAAGGTCTACTTCTGCGACCCGAACAGTCCATGGTAGCGAGGCTCCAACGAAAACACCAACGGACTGCTACGCCAGTATTTCCCCAAGGGCACCGATCTCTCGGTTCACTCGCAGGAGCATCTGGACATGATTGCCAGACGTCTGAATGAGCGACCAAGAATGACCTTGAATTACGAAACCCCGGCAGAGAGATTTAATGCCTGTGTTGCATCGACCATTTGAAGTGAAGGCCAAAAGCAGGCATTCGGAATAGTGCAGCAGGGCGCTTCTTTGGAACGCAATCACCTACCGCTTTGAATTGTAATCAGGTATCGACTTCGAGTGGAATCTGCACCTGTTCGCCCGAAACTGTTTGACTTCCGGAAGAAACCCTATACCTTGGTCGGGAATTGAAAGTTCGCTTTTTGTTTATGCGTACCATTTCGATGTCCTTTCAGTAGTTCCTCGTCCTGATTTTCATAATTAATTGCAGCACCTTCAACATCATCAGCCCTGTTTACAGGGTTGAAATTTTATATCGAATAACAGGATAATATTATGACTACAGGCACCGTAAAATGGTTCAACGAAAGTAAAGGCTTCGGCTTCATCGAGCAGCAGTCCGGCCCGGACGTATTTGTGCATCACAACTCAATCAACGGCGAAGGCTTCAAGACTCTTCTCGAAGGTCAGCAGGTTGAGTTCGAAATCACCCAGGGGCAGAAAGGCCCTCAGGCTGAGAATGTAACCACTCTGTAAGCTAACCGCTTAAGATTGTTTCAAAGGGCGTGGCCGCAAGGCTGCGCCCTTTTTTGTACTTATAGGTGAACGTCTGCTTTTGGCCGCTTTTGGTCATTCAAAGATGAAAACGAAAAAGGCCCCGATCGGAATGACCGGAGCCTTTTGGAAGTGGTAGGCTCGGGCGGTTTCGAACCGCCGACCCCCACCATGTCAAGGTGGTGCTCTACCCCTGAGCTACGAGCCTGTGTTTATGGGTAACCCCGCGAGTGACCTCTGCGAGGGCTGCGAAGAGTATTGCCGAGCTATTACCCGGTCAAGGACGCATCCTTCAGATATCATTTCCAGACCGTCGGCTTTTTATCGAGTTTATGATACTCGACAATATCCGCATCCGAATAACCGCCCATGAGCAGTTTCTTTACCTTTAATTTAACCTTGAATGTGTAGCCCTTTTTATACATTGAGATCGGGTCTTCCGGCCACAGTTTTGCATGGTCTGTTTTCGACAGGTACCAGATGCCATTGCCTTTCAGTCGCAGAATTCTGTTCTGCATCAGGGCCTCTTCGAAAAAGCCGCGATTGCTCTCAATCGTCTCGTTGAGCTGATAGAGAACCTCCCCCTCAACGAACTCTATTTCGCTGGAGGCAGGCAGACGATATATCACGAAGCAGGCAACAATATAGACCCCGGCAACAGCAACGACCCTGAGCCCGATCCATCTGGAGAGTTTCGCCGTCATTTTCATCTCTCCCTCCTCAAATCAGGCGCCGAACTTCTCCTGAATCAGGTCGGCAACTGTCTGCCCGACGCGGAGCATCAGTGCCTCATCTTCCGCCTCGACCATCACACGCGCTTTCGGCTCGGTCCCGGAGAGACGCACATTGATACGACCATTCCCATGCAGCATTGATTCCGCTTCGATAATCGCCGCCTGTACATCTTTATCGGCCAGCACATCCTTGCGCTCCGGCATAACGATATTCCACAGTTTCTGCGGAAACAGCTCCATCCCCGCAGCCAGTTCGGCCAGCGGCTTACCCCGGTCGGCCATGGCACAGAGCAGTTGCAGTGCACTCATCAACCCATCCCCGGTGGTGTTGAAATCGAGCATAATCAGATGACCGGACTGTTCACCGCCCAGATTGCACCGCTTATCGCGCATCATCTCCAGTACATAGCGGTCACCCACATCAGCGCGATACATTTTGAGATTCATACCGGCCAGGTGACGCTCCAGACCCATATTACTCATCAGCGTGGTCACCACACCGTCACCATTCAACGTGCCGTTATGGAGATGATGGGCAGCCAAAATAGCGATCACCCTGTCACCATCGACCACATTTCCATCTGCATCGCAGGCGATCAGGCGATCGGCATCGCCATCCAGTGCGATACCGATATCGGAACCGGTCGAACGAACACGCTCGCACATGGAGTCGGGGTGTGTAGAGCCACACTCCAGATTGATGTTATAACCATCCGGCTCATCGTGAATAGCGACCACCTCGCATCCCAGTTCGGCAAAAATGCGTGGTGCTACGTCATAAGCCGCACCGTTGGCGGCGTCGACCACCACCTTGATTCCGTCCAGGCGCAACCCTTTTGGCAATGAGGCCTTGAGAAATTCAATATAGCGCCCTCTTGCATCATCGACACGAACCGCCTTGCCGATCTCCATCGCATCCGGAAGCGATGGCAGATCATCCAAAGCGGTTTCGATCTCCATCTCAATATCATCCGGCAACTTAAATCCGTCAGCACCGAAGAATTTAATACCGTTATCGCCAGCCGGATTATGGGAGGCAGACAGCATTACACCGGAATCAGCACGCAGACTACGAGTCAGGTAGGCCACGGCAGGAGTCGGTACAGGCCCGACGAGCAGGACATTCATACCCTGTGCGGTTAGCCCGGCGCATAGTGCAGATTCGATCATATAGCCGGAGAGGCGGGTATCCTTACCGATCAGGATATGGGGCTTGTGATCAAGATGGCGTGTCAAAACATGGCCGGCAGCACGCCCCAGACGCAGTGCAAACTCGGCCGTCATCGGATCGCAGTTGACCGTGCCGCGAACGCCATCCGTACCAAAATAGTGTCTCACTTCTGTTCCCCTCCCCCCTCTTTAACAGCGGGTGTTTCAGCTGCCACCAACACTCCGCGAACCATAAACTGTGCGTTCTCATTCACAAGCCTGATCGCCTTGCCCGTCGGCGTAGCAACCCCCGTTTTCGCCTCGAACGGCCCTGCTTTAAATTCCGGATGAATAGCAATGGTCTCCACCTCGGTCAATGAATCGAGCCATACTTCAGGGCCGGAGAGTTCAACCTGAGGTGGGTCTACAGAAACATCCTCGGCATGCCACCCTTCAGGAAGTTCCATACGTGGCAGGACACCAATCGAGCGCGTCACGATTCTGTCCACCTGCAGTTCAATCCTGTCCGGCTGAATCTTCTCAATCTCCAGACCGACAGGCAGCCGAATATCGCTGCTATTCACCACGCGCTCGACCACACCCGGCAAGGTCAGGCCGGAAGCATCGAACGGAACATAAACATCCTGCGGCTTAACCGTTTTCAACCTCGCCTGCAGGCCATTGAGCGTCACATGCACCGTATCGGGCAGATCATTGACCACCACCATGTTCTGGGGAAGTCCCCGTAACTGCAATCCGACTTCAAGTGTGAGGGTACCTTCACCCTGACCATGCACCTGAAACCAGAGAACTACGGCAATCAGGACCGCCCAGAGATGCAAGGCCTTGGTTTGCAACAGTGAAACGAATCGGCGCATACGTTTTATACCCTGCCTGAGATGCTACGTTTCTGCGTGCGCAAAGGGATAAGGTGAAGGCGCCGCTCCAGCTCCTTACGCAGATCGGCACTGCTGAGCGGGCCGATCAGTTTCCCCTCTTTGGCAAGATGGATATCACCGCGCTCCTCGGAAACAACAAGGACAAGTGCATCGCTCTCTTCACTCAAACCCACCGCTGCCCGGTGGCGCGTGCCAAAGCCACCTGCCAGTGCATCCGCCTGAGCCAGCGGCAACAACACACGCGCCGCGACAATGCGGGCACCGCGCTCTGTCATTAATACAATAATCGCACCATCATGCATCGGCGCTTGAGGACAGAAGAGCGCCTGCACCATATCCGGCCTGAGTGCCGCATCCATCTCTACGCCCGAATCATAGAGGTGCTTCAGGCCGGTCTCCCGTTCAATCACGATAAGACCACCCCAGCCCCGATGCACCAGTGCCATCGTCGACTCTACCATCAGATCGACAACGACATCTCTGGGGGAAGCACCGGATGCCAGCGGATTGATGGCAACACGCATCAAACCACGGCGGATTTCATGCTGGAACAATACCACCATGATCACAATGAAAACGGAGAAAAACTGGGAAAATATCCATTCGATAGTGAGCAGATTAAACATCCGTGCCAGCTCATAGACCACAAGGACAACTGCCACACCGATCAGCATCTGCTCCGCCCGTGTACCACGGATCAGGCGCAGGGCATAATAGATCACAATCGCCACCAGCATGATATCGATCAGATCACGCAGACCGAACTGCCAACCGCCTAGTTGTAGTGTGCCAAACTGTAGTGCCTCAAACTGCCATCCATCCATCGCTTCAAGCTATCCGTAAAGCGGCATCGCGCAAGGCTGATCCGATTGCAACAGCTCTCCGCTGACACCCGACATCATGCACGCGTAGCATATCCGCTCCGGCAAAACAGCAGACTGAAACTGCGGCTGCAGTCTCGATCTCCCGTGAATCGACATCGGCACCTGTCACGGCTGCGAGGAACGATTTGCGGGAAACGCCCATCAACACGGGTAACCCCAGTTCACACCTCAGGATGTCGATAGCGGCAATAAGTTCAAGATTATCCTGCAGACGTTTTCCGAAGCCGATGCCGGGATCGACAACTACAGAAGACTCCTTCACCCCGGTCTGCAAACAGGCCTCGACACGAGCCCTCAGATAGCCGACCACCTCATTCACTACATGCTGGTATTTCGGATTCTGCTGCATCGTTTGCGGCTCTCCCTGCATGTGCATCAGGCATACATCGACACCGTATCCCGCCACAACCGCAAGACTCTCCGGATCAGCGGTCAGCGCTGAAACATCGTTCACCATACAGGCACCAGCCTCGATGGCCTGCCGCATTACTCCGGCTTTGGTTGTATCAATGGAGACGTTTATCTTTTGCGAAGCAAGCTCTTCTATTACCGGAATCACCCTTGCCAGCTCTTCCTCTTCTGCCACCGGTTTTGCGCCGGGGCGTGTTGACTCCCCACCCACATCGATGATGACAGCGCCCTGCTCGACCATCTGCAGCGCATGTGCAACCGCCGCATCGACATCAAGGCGATCGCGAACGAATTTGCCGCCATCCGAAAACGAATCGGGGGTGCAGTTAAGCACCCCCATGATCCACGCTGGTTGTTCCGACGGCCTATGCCAGCGGGAGGCCGACATCAGCTTCCCTGCTCACTTCCCTTGCCGTGAATCTCCTCGTCATCCTTGGGATCTGCTCCGGCATCCACAGCTTCAACCGAACTTTCGGACCCGGGTTCTTCAGCATCACTGGCAGCACCATTCTCATCACGAACGATCTTGCCCCCCTTGAGAAGTTCGTCGACCTCTTTACCTGAAAGGGTCTCATACTCAAGCAGTGCCTCAGCGATCTTATCGAGATCCTTGCGATGTTTGGTCAGAATCTCGCGGGCTTTGGCTTCCCCTACCTCAACCAGCTTCTTCACCTCTTCATCGATCATCTGCGCAGTCGAATCCGACATGTGCTGGCTCTGCGTCACCGAACGACCGAGAAAGACCTCCTCCTCGTTTTCGGAGAAACGCAAGGGGCCCAGTTTCTCACTGTAACCGTACTCGGTGATCATCGCCCGGGCGATACCTGTCGCCTGCTGAATATCGTGACCGGCTCCGGTGGTAATATTCTCTTTACCGAAGACCAGCTCCTCGGCCATGCGGCCACCGAACAGCGATGCCAAACGCGACTCCAGTTCGATGCGCGACTGGCTCAGCCGATCGCGCTCCGGCAGATTCATGGTGACACCCAGTGCCCGTCCGCGCGGAATGATCGTTACCTTATGCAGCGGATCGTGCTTCGGCATATGGATACCGACCAGTGCATGGCCCGCCTCGTGATAAGCGGTCAGACGCTTCTCATCCTCACTCATCACCATCGACTTACGCTCGGTGCCCATCATCACCTTATCCTTGGCACTCTCGAAATCGTCATTGCCGACCTTATCGCGGTCATAACGTGCCGCATTGAGCGCCGCCTCGTTAACCAAATTAGCGAGATCGGCACCGGAGAAGCCAGGCGTACCGCGTGCCAGCGTCTTCACCTCGACATCGGAGCCCAGAGGCACGCGCTTCATGTGAACTTTAAGAATCTGTTCACGACCGAGCAGATCGGGACGGGGCACCACCACCTGACGGTCGAAACGGCCCGGACGCAGCAGCGCCGGATCGAGTACGTCCGGACGGTTGGTGGCCGCTACGAGGATCACGCCCTCGTTGGACTCGAAACCATCCATCTCCACCAGCATCTGGTTCAGGGTCTGCTCGCGCTCATCGTTGCCGCCGCCGATACCGGCGCCGCGATGGCGACCCATGGCATCGATCTCGTCGACGAAGACAATGCAGGGCGCATGCTTCTTCGCCTGCTCGAACATGTCGCGCACGCGCGATGCACCGACACCGACGAACATCTCGACAAAGTCGGAGCCGGAGATCGAGAAGAAGGGAACCTCCGCCTCGCCGGCGATGGCACGGGCCAGCAGGGTCTTACCGGTTCCCGGCGGGCCGACCAGCAATACACCTTTCGGAATCTTGCCGCCCAGTCGGGTGAACTTGGATGGATCGCGCAGAAACTCGATCACCTCGGTGACCTCCTGCTTGGCTTCGTCACAACCGGCGACATCCTCGAAGGTGACACGGTTCGTATTCTCGTTGAGCAGTTTGGCCTTGCTCTTGCCGAACGACATGGCACCACCCTTGCCGCCTCCCTGCATCTGGCGCATGAAGAAGACCCAGACGGCGATCAAAAGCAGCATCGGGAACCAGCTGATCAGGACCTGCAGAATCATCGGCATCTCATCGCGCGGCTTTACATCGACCTCGACCTTATTATCGAGCAGACGCTGTACCAGGTTCGGATCATCCGGTGCTTGCACGACGAAGGTGGTCATGTTGCCTTTCATATCGCGATATTGGCCGGTCAGATGTTTATCCTGGATGGTAATGCGATCGACAGCACCCTGTTCCACCTTATCCATGAATGCTGAATAGGAGAGGGTGTGGCTCCTTGAAGCTGGCGCATTAAACATGTTGAAAAGGCTCATCATCGTCAGGCCAATCACTAACCAGAGAATTACGTTTTTACCCATCTGTTCACCTCAATATCAACAATACTAAACATTCCGAACCAAACTTAAAACCACACGCATTAAAGTATTATGAAACAATTATGCATTTTTCGTCTTTCTGTGCCTTTCGGTACAATTGAAGTCGCCCATCCTTACGCATCAGGCGACTGCGTGACAAGTCCAAGCCACCCTGGCCACCCTTCTGCATCCAGGCATCCACCTGTTCAATATGGCGACGACCTGCCACCACACCGCCGCCGAACAACTTATGCATCATCCGCTGTAGCAGATAGGCGCGCATCAGAGGCGGTTGGGCCTGCCATACACGCCAATCCAGCCAGCAACCTTTATCATCACACTCTATATCAATAGGGTCGAGATGCCGGTTAATCAACCCCGCAATCTTTTCTGCCTGATATTGCCATCGCGTGAAGAGCTGCACCGGATCAACGCCTGCCCGGCTAATTGCAGGAAAAAACTCTTTTCTCAGCCTGTTTCGCCAAAGCGTCAAATCCTCATTGCTGGGATCTTCATGCCATGCAACACCGACTGCTTGCAGGGCAGCGGCAATCTCGGACTGTGGCAGATAAAGTAATGGTCGACAAATGGTGATCCGGTCACGTGGTCGAACCTGCTGCATACCGCGAATACCATGCACGCCTGCACCTTGAAGCATGCGCATGCATACCGTCTCTGCCTGATCGAGAAGATGGTGCCCCAGACAGACGATCTCTATGCCTGACTCGGCAGAGAGTCGTTCAAATGCAGCATACCGTCCTGCCCTGGCAGCCGCCTCACGATTGGATGTTCCGGGATGTTTAAGCCGAACAGAGCGGTACGGGATACGCCACACCTCAGCCTGACGCCTTAACCGGCCTGAGTGTTCGGCTGATGCTTCATGCCATGCATGGTCGACATGCCATGCCTCCGTATCGAAACCCAGTCCGTTAAGTGCCAGCAGCAGCAGTGTCGAATCAGCACCACCGGACCAGCCGACAGCGATTCGCCGGGATGCAGACTTCGACATCAATCCGGACAGCAGAGTGCCATCGATCCATGACTCCGCCTGGGGTAATAGAGGAGAAGCATTCACAACAGACAGATAACCGGAGACCTCTTTAGCTCCAGCGATTCAAACCCTCGGAGAAAATAAGCTTCGATGCAGCGGAGTCTTTGTCCATCAACTCGTAAACATCCAGATCCACACCCGCCAGACATGGGCGACCTGCCTTCACCAGAAGTAACGGATTCTCCTCATCCCCATTGGGCACAATACAGATCAACTCCAGACCGTCACCAAAATAGCGGTATTTGGAGAGTACCGCATCGGCTGACTTCGGATCCACCCGAAACTCTTTCACTGACGCCCGGTGACGCATCGATGAGGTCAATTCGCTTACAGCGGCCCCGGTCAGGGCGATACCATTATTATAGAGCACCTGCACACTCTGGCCCGTACCCGTATCGACCTTTTCGACACGAACACCACCGAGAGGTTTACAATCGAATTTATGATCACGATAGGCAATGAGCCGCCCTACGCCACAATCTCTGGAGACGCCCGAATCAGCCTGAGCCACAGCGAGACTGAATGCCACCTTCAGGGGGTCACTCCCCTTATTTTCAAAACGGACAAAATCCCAGTCGCCCATAAGCGCCATGCACATTGAAACGGCCGGCATATGAAACTCTTCGCTCGTACCAGCCGCATCCTTGTACCACTCGCGCATATAGACACGCAGCATCACTGACACCTGAGTCAATTCCGAAACCGCGCCTCTCAGCAGGCAGCCGGAGCCGGAACAGCTATCCATAAACATATTCTCTTTACCAGAGACAAGTTTTGTCAGTCCCGGCAGGAAGGTCTTCTCAAGAAAAACCTGACTACCGCCATGTGCAGCCGTCATGGCCGCCAGATAATCGGACCACTCCACTCGCAGGCATGCCTGCTTGGCAGCCAGCGAGGCGCCACTATGCAGTGACTTCTCCGGATCGGGCTGAAAATAGACCAGCTTCCCTTCGTTATAAGCCGCCTCAAGCATCTTATTGGATTCGGCGCCTGCGGCCTTACCTGAAAGTGCACTGCGCTGATCCAGCCATAACTGTTCAAAATTACGGCGCTCCACCTCAACCTTTACATCCTCTTCAAACACCCGGAACGCCATCAGCACACGATCATCCTGAAGCCATGGGGTGCCTGCATTCTTCGCCGAGCGGCCACCTGCTTTATGCGCCAGAATCCATGCAGCAATCGGATACTTGTTGCGATGCGATTCCAGCTGTTTGGCAATGTTATCGGGAAGTGCTTCCGGTCGGGAGAGCAACTGATCCAACTTCCTGGCATCCAGTACCCACTGCATCCAGACCGGTTGATTCGCCTTCTCCGCCATCTCCCAAAGCGAGAGTCGTGCCCAGCTCCTTTTAAGAAAGTGTTCGCCCATCTTGTCGCGTGCCAGCAAAGCGAGAATCCCCGCCTCATTCTTGGCCCCGACCTTCTCACGCAGCACACGCATCCGGGGAATCAGATCCGCCTCCAGTCCATAAGATGAGATCACGAAACGATCGTCGGCAATCAGCGAATTATCAGGCTGGCGATACAAAAAAGCGATCGGCGTGGCCGGAATAATCATCGACTCGTAGGTGGAGATACGCGTCACCTCGACCGCACCATCGAGATAACGTTTGAGGAAGCGCTGTACGGCCCAGTCGTAAAGGCCACCCACCATACAGACCATCACATGATCGGCATGAGCCGGATGCTCGGTCGAGACCCTGCCAATCGCCTCTCGAACCAGCTTGAGAATCAGCACATTCACAGCTGGCACCCAGGGAGCCACATCCACCTGATCCTGCTTCCACGACTGCTTCCACATATTCTGCCACGCCTTATAGAGTGCCGGCGCCCCGTTCTCATCACCACACCAATGATGCACCAGGGTATGCGGGAAATGGGGATAACGCTTACGCAGGTGCATCGCCATCTCACGCGAAACCGCGTCCAGCTGCGGTAGCTGGTGACCTGAAACCTTCTCACCCTTGATCATATATTTGTCCGCATAGTCATTCAGGCGCTGGATAGAGATCGAAAATGCCTGCGACAGCTGAGTATGAACCGCATAAGGGATATACTCCCTGGCATCCTCCCCGGGAATCCGGACAGGAAGACGGCGTACATCGACCTTGCAGCGACCGGACGGCACCTCGCCGCGATTAATAATCGGACGGTACCAACTCCAGCGGAAATCGAAAAAATCAGGTGATAACATCAGTTCATACTCTCAAATTGGCATCTGCTGCATTGTCGCACTATAGAGGATGACATAGCATCCGTCGCTATGGTCTCATCATTGTGGATAACAGCAGCTGACATTTTGACCACTCCTCGAAAAGGTTTGAATACGAACAGCGGATTCATAGCTATAACTGGTCGATTTTGCAAGAAAATGTCGTTACTGGCAGTCGTTATCGCTGGCTTTGTCACACCATCCGACCTCCGTGCAAACGAAATCATCGCCACGATCCCGCCATTGGCTGGCCTTGTTCGGATGCTCGACCCCCAGTCAGACATCTCCTGTCTCCTCACTGCCGGAAGCGATCCGCACCACTTCCAACTCTCTCCAAGACAGGTTGAAACCGTTAACCGCGCGGCCCTTCTTGTTCGCAGTTCGAAAGACGATGGCAGCTGGATGCAGCTCAACCCGAACATCCCGGTGACAAACCTCTGGCCGACACGAAAACACGCATGGCTCACCCCCGATGCCGTTCGTAAAGCTCTGCCCCGGCTGGCAGGGCGACTCATCGAGCTCTCCCCGGAAAAGAGACAAGTCATTCTTGAGCGACTCCACCGGGCTCAGGCGACTGTCGACCGGATTGAAAAAGAGTTGAAGGCTTCCATGATCTCGCTACGCAGTAGCGGCTCGATTATGCAGCACCCCTCATGGAGAGAGAGTGTTGAATACTTCGATATACCGGTCATGCTGGTGCTGGAATCATCGAACCATGGCCATGAGCATGGTCCCCGCCACCTTGAAAAAGCGTTGAAAATTCTGGAAGAACACCCCGATATAACGCTCATTGGAGATGTCCGGCATAGCAATCGCTCTCTCGAATGGCTGGCTAACCAGAGTGCCCGCAAGGTGCTCTACCTCGATGCGCTCGGCAACTGTGGCGATAGCTGGGAAGCCCTGATGCAAAACAATATCGAGAGCATTCTCAAACGATGAATACACCTGTTCTCTCCCTCTCCGATGTCAGTTTCGGTCCATCTGGTCGACCTGTACTTGAACAGATCAACCTCACACTCGAAGCGGGACACTTCATGGGAATCATCGGCCCCAACGGCGCCGGTAAAAGCTCGCTGCTTTCACTCATTGCAGGGCTCACACAACCCACCCAGGGTGAGATCAGGCTCTTCGGCAAACCGCTCGGCAAACTTAATCGTCACCGCCTGCTCAAACAGGTCGGCATCCTCAACCAGCTTCATGACCATGAACCCCGCCTGCCGCTACGGGTGCGCGAAGTGGTTGCCATGGGCACACCCAATTATACGACCCCTCTCTGGAAAAAGCTCGACTGCCATGAAGCAGTCATGAATGCTCTCCACCAGGTCGACATGGCGGAACTTGCCGACCACGATTTCCGACACCTTTCCGGTGGCCAGCGTCAACGTGTTCGTCTGGCCAGAGCACTGGTTCGCGATCCGAAACTACTACTACTGGACGAACCTTCAGCGGCACTGGACAGTAAACGTCAGGATCAACTCTATACCCTGTTGCGCCGATTGAGTTCCGAGCAGAAGATGACCATCATCATGGTAGAGCACGATATTGCCGCCATCACTGCCTATGTCGATTCCGTGGCCTGCCTGAATCGTCGTATCCACTACCATGCCATGCATGGGGATCAAATCCCCGAAAACGTCTGGACCGAGATGTATGGCGATCATGTTCATATCGTAGCGCACGATGCCGGCTGTATCGGTTGCAGGCACCCAGGTGAGAATTAAGTGATGGAGATGATCAGTCAATTCATAGCCAGCCCGGTGATGCAGCAAAGCATTGTTCCGGCACTGTTAATCGCATGTGTCGCCTCCTCCATGTCGGTGATGGTTCTGGCTCACCGTCTCTCTTTCCTGACGGTCGGCGTTTCACACGCATCACTAGCAGGCCTGGGACTGGCTGTAACCCTCTCCCTGCCCCTGCTGCCAACCGCCACCCTTTTCGCACTGCTGATCTCCATACTGCTCGCCTCCACACCCAGACAACAGGGAATCACCGAAGATGCCGGAACAGGTATGCTCTTTGCCGGCTCAATGGCACTCGGCGTTGTTTTGATCTCGACCGCAAGCCGTTATGAGGTTGACCTGTTCGGCCTTCTATTCGGCAACATCCTTACCATCTCATCCGGCGAAACAGAGTGGCTGCTATTTATTGCCGCTGTCATTATCGCCACCCTGTTACTACTGGCCCGCACCTGGTGGAGCATCGCCTTCGATCCGGTCACCGCTGCTGCATCGGGCCTGCCGGTTTCATCCATGAGAGTGATTCTCTATGGCGTCACGGGACTAACTGTGATCATGTGCGTAAAGCTGGCGGGCATCGTTCTGACCACGGGCCTGATGGTACTGCCTGCCGCCTGCGCGTGGTTCTGGGGAAGGTCGCTTGCAGGGTTGTGGATATTGAGTGTTATTTTTTCGATCTGCGGCACATTGGCCGGACTTCTCGTCTCCTACGAGCGGGACTGGCCATCCGGCGCCACCATCGTACTGGCACTATGCTGTATCTTTATACTTAACTGGGGGGGAGCATGGCTGAAACAGCGCGTCCAAAAGCACAAACCGCAGGAATCCTGATCCGTCTTATGGCTGGCGGCTACGATGCAGCTCTGCTGGTCGGTATAGGGTTCCTCACCTTCATCCCCGTCTCGATCGTTGAACAGAATGTCGGCGAAGCTCCTGCATGGATTAAACAGCTGCTCTTCATGACTGTCTCCTTCGCCTATTTCGTCGGCTTCTGGTTCAAGGATGGCGCCACCACCGGTATGCGCCCATGGAAATTGCGCCTGGCCATGGTCAACTCCGGAGATGCCGTTTCACTCTCTGCAGCGACTGTCCGCTTCTTCGGCCTGATGATCACCTGGCTGGCAATGGCCATGACCCTGCTCTACCTGTTCGGTCACTATACGGGCCATCCGCTTTTCATGATTGCTGCAAGCCTTCCCGCTATCAGCATACTCTGCATGATGCTGACACCGCACCGCCAGGCTCTGCACGACCTGATATCAGGCGTTGGTGTCTACCGCATTAAAGAGAGTTCTCAGGGATAGTTGCTTCCTCTTTAGAAGTATGAAGGTTACTTACGACGCATCGTCGTTCTGAACAGACGATTCGTCCGCAGACTCATCCACAACTCGATCCACACCGGCAGCCCGCCCCTGCATCGCCTCTCGTTCGCGGCCCATCTGCTCCACATAATAGGTGAGGTTGGCGATAATCAGCGAATAAATCGTAATACCGAATATCATGGTAAAGACAGCAATCACACGACCGGTGGAAGTGACAGGATAGAGATCGCCGTAACCGACCGTGGTCAGTGTCACAAAGGCCCACCAGAGGCCATCGCTCACATCTGCAAAACCGGGATTGTACGGATGCTCGATGATGTAAGCCATGGCACCGAAAACAAAGACGATGCCGAACACCAGAGACATCGCTACCGGAAAGCTTTCACCGGATAGAATCACCAGTTTCATCAGGCGATCTCTATTGGCACGAATCAGTGTGCCGAGCCTCAATGCCGGCGCCAGGCCCGCCACCTTCAATGCTGCAAACAGTCG
Organism: Mariprofundaceae bacterium; assembly: GCA_050304695.1. Lineage (GTDB taxonomy): Bacteria > Pseudomonadota > Zetaproteobacteria > Mariprofundales > Mariprofundaceae > WSZY01. The sequence goes on along the minus strand of JBNLEB010000009.1, from coordinate 149,206 downwards.
CAACAGAGGTGAGGAGAGCAGCACGACCAGTGCCAGATCAAGCCAGTTGTTCTTCAGGTATTGAATACGATGGTCGCTGTACCAGTAGCGAACGAAGAAAAGAACAACGAAAGAGGTCAATATGGAAAGGCTTGCCCAGTCCGGAGCATCCCCCCAGAAAGAGACCATAACCGCAGCCAGCGTTATAGCGAACAGCAGACCATCGAGGACTCGCTTTAGCAATGGCCTGCTCTCCATACTCATGCTCTAGTGGCTTGAACCTTTATGGCCCAGGTAACCTGCCAGGGCAACGAGTGCAATGCCTCCACCCATGTAGAGGATATTGAGCGGATCATCGAACTTTACGCTGAGTACGTTTTTAAAGAATGAAACGATCAGAATCATCAGGATCACTTTGCCCAGCCGGTCTTTCAGATCATCCAGGCTCTTGATCTGCAGAATCGCTCCGGCCGAATCGTCTTCACGTGCAAATTCGATTTTACTGATATGCAGCTCATAGACTCCCAGTCCGAAAATCAGCAGCACCATCGCCAGCAGGAAATCATCCACGGCAGTAATCACATGACTGACAACCACGGTATGAAAATTCTCCATCTCATGCCCGAGGAAATAGACATCGACGAACTCGATAAGCAGCTTGCTCATATCGACGGCTGAGAGGACAAACAGCATCGCCATACCGGCAATGCATGACCAGACCGCCAGCAGCGTCATGTAGCGTGAGCTCCAAAGCAGCTTCTCAAAAAAAACTTTCATGTGGAAAAATCCTCCGGGTATAATTTTACAGGCGCCCGATACTAAAGCTCAAAGTCAACTGCACACAAGCGAATCGAAGGCGAAACCAGTATGAATTGGCGTGACATTTATGCTTCCCACTCTCCCAATCCGCTACGCAGCAAGTGTGGCTCTTCCTCACACAGATCGATCACCGTCGTCGGCACAACACCACTCCAGCCAATATCCATCAACACACAGTTAAGATGTTTTAACCGCTCATGAAGCAGATCGGAGTCGATCGTCACCAACGCCTCACCGGGGAAAATCATCGAGGTCGCCAGCAGAGGAGTGCCCAGCTCCTCCAGAAGCATTTGGCAGATCGGTGAATCGGGAATACGAATGCCGACATCACGTCGTTTGCCGAAAACACGCCTGGAGAGATTTGAACTGGCCGGAAGAATAAAGGTGTAGGGACCGGGAAGATGGCGTTTCAGTATTCGATGTGCGTTGTTATCGATACGCACATATTGAGCAGCCTGTGACAGATCGGAACAGATCAGCGCCCAGAGATGTCGTTCATCGAGTTTCCTGACCTTCCTGATCACCTCCTGAGCATCCAGTGACTCAGGTAGAACCATCATCGAATAGGTTGTCTCTGTTGGCACAATGGCAAACATGCCCTGTCGTAAAAGCTCGGCAGCACGCCTGATCTGCCTGACCTGCGGTCGTTCCGGATGAAGGCGCAAGCGCTCATATACATGCATCAGTACTCTCCGTTCATCCGTTCAGAGCGAATTAAAATCCCATCAACCCTTCCAGCTTCTTTTTGATCTGCTGCTCGGGTGTCATCTTCTTCTGTTGTTTCTGCTTGGCTTTGCCGCTCTTCTGCGCAGGCTGACCCCCGAGGATATTTCCCAGCCCTCCCTTTTGAATCACACCGATATTCTCAATCAGTGTTGCAGGATCGACTTCCGGCGTGATGCGAAGTGATGCAAACGGCCCCCTGATACGCAGCGGCACCGACAACCCTTTTCGTACCGTTACGGTATCGCCCTGACCAGCCAGGGTACCAACCAGCTTCGGTTTCACATGATAGTCAAGCGATCCTTGCGGAAGGTTGACCACACCGTTACCGGTCAGGCGGAAAAGCGGCGAAGCCATAAACAGGTCATCGTTCTTCACAATACCGCTTTTGATGTTGAAGCTGGCCTGCAACTGAGAAAAATCGGTCTTCTTCGGCCCTCCTCCTTTTCCAGGAGAGGTCAGGCTTCGCAGCGTACCGGCGATATCGAACCCCTTCACACTACCGTTACGAAGCAGGACCGACCCCCTGCCATTCAGTTTTTTTACACCTGTTTCGGGCAGGAGTCCTTTGCCTTTCAGGTTGGTATCCATCTGCAACACCCCTTCCAGCATATCGACACCTGCCAGTGACTTAAGCACCGGACCGACACGTACACCGCTCATATGGACAGACTCAGTCCAGCGGGCCGGGTAGACAGCTACGTTCAGCGATGCGGTTTCACTCACCTGACCTCCTGCAAGATCAAAACGAAGGGGACTCAACTTAAACAGACCCCGACTGCCATTGAACGTCGCACGCAGGTGTGTCAGCCGCAGACCGCGCAGGTGCATTTTCTCAACCTGCATCTCACTACTGATGCGCCAGCTTTTAAGGAAACGAAGATCGGGCTCCTGTGACTCTACGGAACGACTTGCCAGCTCCGTTTGAACAGAGGCGGGAGCAGCCTTTTTCTTCGCCGGTTCAGGCAGCCATGGATCGGCATGCAATTCGCGGGCAGTGAGACGCAAGCGGACATCCGGACTTCCCCCAATGGATGCAACGCCTGATGCCTGAATCGCCTCCTGATCCAGCATGAACTGCAGATCCCTCAAATCCAGACGTTCGGCATCTCCGGAAACCAGCGCACCAAATTTTATCTCTTGCCAGGGCGATGGATGACCTGCATACATTGTTTTTAAATCCGGCAGTAACGCCGCCAGCCAGGTTCTTTTGATCGTGTTACTCTTAATCGTCAACTGATAGTGCGGACTCTTACCCAGATAGAGCTCACCCTGAGCCGACATCAGAGGCTGGTTACGGAGTCCGACTGCAAACTCCTGCAACTGAATCTTACCCTGGCTGGGCATCTCAATCTTCCAGTTCGCCTGAGCATTTACGGCTGCGATCAGTACCGCATCACCGATAGAGAGGCGTAGTCCATCCGGTCGCTGCTCTACCTGCAGGTTAAGCTGCAATGCTGCATCCTCTTTTTTACCAAGGAACCCAGGCAGCTCCGGCAACCAGGCAGCCAGTGGCCTTAAGTGCAACAGGTCGCTTTTCAGATTTACCTGGAGCGGAAGCTTCTCAACATCCAGAGCAGCCAGATCACCCAGCGGCCCCAGGCGTGCAGTAAGCCGGATCGTATCCGAACCAAGCCTGGCAGAGGCGGCGACTTCGATGGGGCGCTCGGTCTGGACATCGTTAAACTCGACTTTCAGATCGGCAAGTTCGACCTTACCGCCGGTAACCGCATCCACCCAGATAAAACGACCATGGTTCAGACTTAAGGACTCCGCATTCAGAGCAGCCAGTGCATTCGGCTTGCTCTTCTGCTCCTTACCCTCCCCGGTTGCTGAAGCATCAGTCGTATTTGTGCTACTGAGGAGGTCTTCCCAGTTCCCCTCACCTGCTGCATTTTTTTCCAGAAAAAGCTCCGGTGCATCAAGGGAGAACTGTTTGATTTCAATCTCTTTACTGAGCAGCGGCAGAAGTGCCACCTGCACATCCAGGCTCTCGACCTTAAGAAACTCCCGCTGACTGAACCCTGAACGGTTGGCCAGCGTGACGTTTTCAAGCCGCACACCGACCCATGGGAACAGGGATGCCTCAATCTCACCAATCTGAAGTTTTCTTCCCGTAGCATCCTCGACCGCATTCTCAATTTGAGACCTGTAGTTATTCACATCGAGAAAAAACGGCGCGATAACCAGCGCAATCATCACGACTGCCAGCAAACCCAGACTGTATTTAACGGTTCGTTTTACCATGATTGTACCATTCTACCTTTCTCCCTGCAGACAGATCGTGACTGGAGCGGTGCCCGATTTCAAGGGTGGAAAATGCTCCAAAAGCTGAGAAAAGTCATCCACCACCTCTTCTGCACCGGAGGCATAAAGCGCATCGGCACTCTCTACACCGAACGAAACGCCAATGCCTCTCACCCTGGCAGCCTTTGCCATCTGCATATCGAACAACGCATCACCCACCAGCGTCGTCTGAGCAGCATCGACACCCAGCTCCTGCATACACTCCAGAGCCATCGCCGGATGTGGCTTGGATGGACAACAGTCGGCTGTACGAACTGCATAAAAATAGTTGCTCAGCTCAAACTTCTCCAGCACCCGCAGCAACCCGCGTTTCGATTTACCGGTAACCACACCCATCCAGTAGCCGCGCTGTTTCAGGTTCTCCAGCGTTTCCGTGACTCCCGGATAGAGTGTCAGTGTCTCCTCGGCTACCAGATAGTGCTGCCGATAGGCTTCGGCAATCGATTCGACAGGCGGGCACTCACCTGACAAACCGACCGGAACCAGTATTTCGATTGCCGATTGCAGGGAGAGACCGATCACCCGGCACACATCACTCCCGGCAGGTGCATCCAGCCCGCAACTGGCAAACGCCTGTCGCATCGCCTTGACGATTGCACCATGAGAGTCTGTTAACGTCCCGTCACAATCGAAAAGAATCAGGTGCGGCTCGCTATCCCCGTTATTCATGCTCTTTCCCGGCAGCAGGTGCAGCAGCCTCCACTTTCGCTCTCCACCCTTCGACAGGACGCCGCAGTTGCCAGAGCAGCGAGCGATCAACAGCTAGCACCTCCGGTTGCTCTGCAATCCTGATATAGGTTGAGAGCAGATCACTGCCCTGTTTACCGATCAAAACCTCAAACAGAGTGCTCTCCTGCTGATCTTGCAGAGTTACTTTCGCTGCACCTGGGCCAACCTTCAGCTTCTCATACTGCTCCGGATTACGCGTCACCACGCGGACCGGTTTCATCGCCGCCAAATCGTTTAACAGATGAACTACAGCATCGTTGTCCGCACGACTCTCCTGGCCGGAAGCCAGCTGCAACTGCCAACCTTCACGACTGCGCTTCAAAGTAAGCAGTGAAGCATCTCGCTGCATAATCTCAATGCTATAAACGCGCTCTGTCGCGAAGCCGGCCAGCTCCGGCATCTGCTGGGGTGCAGCATCGGGCCTTGAGGCGAGCCATATAACGATAGCTGCCAGCGATAGAATCAGGGCCAGTGTAATAGCCAACGTAATAGATCTATTCATCCGAGGACTCAGGCAGGCTTGATCGCACGCCGCTTTTTCAGTTGCCACCAGCGCCAGAGACCGAACAGGCCAGTCAGTAACGGCAGTGCAAACATCCATAACCCTTTAAACAGGGAGCGTCCTGCGCTGCTCATCGTCTCCAGGGGCCGTTGGGTAGCGCCACGTGAGCGTAACTCGATCAGACCCGCATCACCGGAGAGCCAGTCGAACATATTGAGAACCCCCACCAGGTTACCGCCATCCATAAACTCATCATCCAGCAGGGAGGGAGAGCCCACCACAATCATGCGGGAGACGTCTGCATGACCGATGTAAGCTGCCGCTTCATCCGTCACCGATTCAGGTGCTTTCTTAAATGCCGAGTCGGCTGCCCCATCGAACGCCAGAGCCAGCAACGATGATCGCATGGTCATACCACTGAAACGTTCAGCACTATTCACCAGCGGGTTGACATCGAATGGCGGGCCGGACTGCACGGAAGAGATCGAGGATGAACGCATCAACTCAACATATCCGCCATCGCCACCGGCCCGGACAAGCGGAGAGACAAAAGGCACAGAGAGACTCTCAAGCCCTGCTGTTACCACGTGTACAGGATTGAGATCTGTCACACCGGGCAGAAACGGATATTCCACCAGTGAGCGAAACATAAAGCCTCCCTGCTGCTGATTCACGGTAACGCGCGTGGCCTGCTGATCGATCACCAGTCCCGACTCGATGGCAACACCAAGATCATGTTTCATCCATTCGTTCGCAGCAGCATCGATCGGCTGCACCTCGAAACCTTTGGAAAGCAGCGGCTTGGCATTGCCCGCCAGTAGTAGCAAACCACCACCATGCATGCGAAACTGGTCGAGACGATAACGAAACGTTTCGGAAGGCTGCTTCTCCAATCCGGCAACCACCATAGCAACAAGACCGGATGGGATGGCACCCTTCCCATCCACCTCAACCAGTTCATAATCATCGCGTACAAGCTCCTGCAACCTGTGCAACTGGTACAGGTCGGTTGCACCGAATCCGGACAACACGCCGATTTTTGCACGCCCTTTGCCTGTCAGTTTTTTAATCTTGCGTGTAAGCAAATACTCGAATCCCTCTTCGCTCTGCACAACCGGAATCGTCTCTTTGCTATCGAGATACTCGATCACAACGGCCAGATACCCCTGCTTCACCTGCGCCTGGTCATCTTCGACCACCTGCACCTGTACTTTGGGAATCTTCATAGCGGTAAGTGCGGCCGGTATATTGGCATCAGCGGACGGATCAACCACTTCAAAACCAACGTTGCCGTGACCCGCTTCATGATAGGCGCGCAGCATATCCTCGATGAACACTTTCAAACGCCCATAGGGTTGCGGCAGGCCGGAGGTGATATAGGCGCGGATCAGAATCGGCTCCTCAAGCTGCTCCACCACGGAGAGTGTCGAGCCGGAAAGCGTATAGATTCGCCCTTCCGTCCAGTCACTACGCAGGTGCGAGAGCGAAGCCGCCAGAAACAGCAGCAGTACCACGCCCGCTACGCTGAGCAGTATCATCCATGAGCGGATACGGATCGCTTTACGGCTATCCTGCCGATCCGTTGCCCTATTCTCCGTTCCGTCCATCTTCTCCACGTCACTCATTAGCGCCACCGCCTGCGCTCGAGCTGAAACCATGTCAGCGCCAGAAACAGGGCCGCGGCCGAAACAAACGCGCCGATATCGCCCAGTCCGATTACACCACGCAACATCAACTGATAGTGGGCGACCGGAGAGACCGCCGTGATGAAATCCTGACTGGCAGGGGAAAAAGTTGCCATCGCCTGAGTCGTGATAAAGAGAGCGAAGAGCATGCCGAAGCCAATCACATAGGCGACCACGGCATGGAGTGTCAGGGCCGAGGCATAGAGTGAAATGGCAATATAGCAGGCGGATAACAACCAGAGCGCCAGATAACCGGCAGCCAGCTGACCTCCATCGAGGTTACCGATCAGTGAGAGTGTCGCCGGATAGAAGAGGGTCAGTGCCAGCAGCATCGACACCTGCAACATCACAGCGACAAACTTTCCGGCTACAATATCGATCGTACGGACCGGCATCGTTGCCAGCAGTTCGAAGGTGCCGCTTCGCTGCTCATCGGAGAGCATACGCATGGTCATCGCCGGGATGAAGAACATCATCAGTAACGGCATCACACTGAAATAACCACGCATCTCCGCCTGTCCGACCAGAAAGAGGTGGTTACCGAAAAAAAAGCCTGTAGCGAGCAGAAAGGCTATCGCCACCACATATCCCAGTGGGGTATCCAGCGCCACACGCCACTCTTTCCAGCTAATCGCCAGAATCCGGTTCACTGGTCACCTCCGGTCAGTTTGCGGAAGATATCTTCCAGCGTTGTCTGTTTCGACTGCATCTCAAGAATCACAGCACCGGATGCAACCGCTGCATGGAATACCCTTTCAGCCAACGGCAGGTCCGCCTCCGGATGTGTCAGTGTATAAGCAAACGGCTCGGCATCCGGCTTAATTTCAAGCTCAGGAAACTCCTGCTTCAATAAATCGAAGAGCGCATCGTTGGTCTCTTTGAGACGAACATAAAGCTCCGACCCCCCTTCCGCCTGACGAGCCAGTTCAGTTGAAGTACCGACTACCTGAAGACGTCCCCGGTCAACAATCATCATACGATCGCAGACTGCCTCGACCTCAGGCAGCACATGGGAAGAGAGCAGCACCGTCTTCCTCTCGCCAAGGCGGCGAATCAGATGACGAATCTCGATAATCTGGTTGGGATCAAGTCCTGTGGTCGGCTCATCGAGAATCAGGCAGTCAGGATCGTGCAGCATACTTGCCGCCAGGCCGACACGCTGCCGGTAACCTTTGGAGAGCTCATCGATTCGCCGGCAGATCACCTGCTCCAGGCCACATGCCCGGCTCATCTCACCGATACGATCCGCCAGTGTTGCATTCTGAAGCCCGTGTATGGCACCGACAAACTTCAGATGTGACTGCACATCGAGATCACTGTAGGAGGGTGCATTCTCCGGCAGGTAACCCACCTTCCGGCGTACATCCAGGCTATCCTGCAGAGGGATGTCGGCAATGGTAGCTTCACCCGATGAGGGGGGAAGAAAGCAGGTCAGCATCTTCATGGTAGTCGACTTGCCGGCACCGTTCGGCCCTAGTAACCCCATCACCTCGCCTTTGCGAACATGGAAGCTTAACCCTTCAACTGCGTAGGTCTCCCCGAATTTCCTGCAAAGCTGATCGGCTTTAATCATAGAGAGAGCATGGTAGATGCATGCAAAGCAAGGTCAACCTATCTCTATCATCCTGAAAGATTCCGCACATGGATGTGCGGCGAGCGAATATCATGAGCTCGTAAGCGAAAGCGGACATGCGCCACTGAAGCAACAAAAGCTAAAGACAGGAAGTCTTTAGCTTATCACAAGAAAAGAGGGCCGCGAAAGCGGCCCTCTTTGAAATCAGGAAATTGAACGATTAACGGTTCAAAAACAGTGCATTATTGATGTTCTCGATACTGAGCAGTCCGACCTGCTTGCCATCCACCACCACAGGGATGCGACGCAGGTTTTTCAAACCCATGAAAGAGGCCGCCTTCAACACGGAATCATCAGGCGAAACATGTACCGGATTGGCTGTCATCACATCACCGGCTGTCATCTGCAAAACCTTGCCGTAATTCTCTTCCATCGCCTCAAAATCGCGGGCGTGCAGGCTATCATGAACGTAGTCACCCTGCTGCGGATAGAGCGGTAACATCACATCACGAACGGTCACAATACCGATCAGTTTTCCATCTGCATCGGCGACCGTAACCTGTGCGCTGTTGTGCATTACCATCTGTGCTACTGCCTTATGCAGCGTATCGTCCTTTGAGATCGATACGACTTCACTGCTCATTGCCTCACGTACTTTCATATAAGCCTCCATGCAGATTTGTCGTTATGATAAAATCTAGCATAGACTTGGAAAGCGTGAAACGGAAGTGAACAAACCCTTCAGGTTATTAGGGGAATTGAATGGCAGTAAAACCTCCTGCCTGCACGGCATGGGTTTTTCACAGGTGAAATATCGGCAGACAACTCAGCGATATAAAAAGGTGTGAATAGCCAGCTAATGTACGGATATACGGAGAGTCGAAGATCAGTCGAAAAGATGACGGATTTTGTAGCCCACACTGCCAACAAGCCCGCGTCTCTTCGGTGACACTTCATACAACGTGCTTACACCAATACCTTTGAGCGTCAGGTTACGTGGCGGGCCGATCACGATATCGTCAGAATAGTCCCGGATCTTTGTGTGAATCAGGCCATAGACAATCTCATCGATCAGCACCTGGTTGGTCTTGGCAGTTCCCTCAATACGGGCACCCTTATCCATCGCATGGCCGATATAATCTTTCGATGGGCCTGGAATCTCTTTCACATAACCGCAGGTAATGCCGATCCGGCAATCCATTTTACCAACCATCTTCTTTAACTTTTTCCTGTCAGCATCGATGCTGTTGACCATCAGCATCGCAGCCAGCACAGCGTCGATAGCAGTTTCGAACACCGCCATCACGCCATCGCCCAGTCGTTTCACCACCGTGCCATGATTGCGCACAATGGCCTGCTCGCAGATATCGCAAAACATACGATTACGCATGAAACCTTTGGTGTGGCCCATCTCGCGCTTATACTGGGTCGAGCCGACGAGATCGGTAAACATAATGCATTTATAATGGTCTGGCGTCGTGGCGATGACATTGGCAACGTCTTCGATGATGGCATCCAGGTCCAGGAGTGTTGTGTCTAACTGGTTTACGGGCCTTGAGGCGGCCAGCTGCGGCAAAATCGATCCCTCCCCACTGGCAATCAACTCCATGGTCGAATCGTTCTCCAAGGCCTTTATAAGGTCCTCAGCCTCTTTGTCGCGAACAACTTTAAGGTTATCCTCTTTCCGTTTCGCCATTTTGCCCTCCGAATTCGCCTTCGAATCTCGAAATGCGCCACTATTATGGTGCATTGAAGCGGTGAATGTAGCTCATCTCACAAAAATAGCCAAAGCTGGAACTTATTCGTGCAGGTTCGGACACCTCAAAAAAAACCGTCGAGAGGGATTGGATGGCAAGGCGCACGGAGCGCAGTGATCGAGGCATATCCTGTGTATATGTTGAGTGAACGAGCACCGCGCAACGCAGCAAGCCGTACCCGCAGCAGGTTTTGAGGTGCCGTTTGTTTAGTCGCGGAAATTATTGAACATCAGAGGCCGATCCGCATCCATACCACGAACCAATGACATGACCTCCTGAAGGTCATCACGTTTCTTGCCGGTCACACGTACCTGTTCACCCTGAATGGCGGCCTGTACCTTCATCTTCTCCTGCTTGATCAGCTTCACGATCTTCTTGGCAAGCTCGGTACTTACTCCCTGCTTAATACCAATATGCTGTCGCTTGTTACCACCGCTGGCATCTTCCATATCGCCATACTCAAGGCATTTGGAGTCGAGCTTTCGCTTCACCATCTTCGCCCGAAGAATCTCTGTGACCGTATTGACCTGATAATCGGTGTTGCCCACCACGGTGATCACTTCACCGGCCAGCTCGATCGACGCACCGCTCCCTTTAAAATCGTAACGTGTCGTGATCTCTTTTCTCACCTGATTAACGGCGTTATCCATCTCCTGCATATCAATCTCGGAAACAATATCAAAACTCGGCATGAGGGGTACTCCTTAGATACGGCCTCGGAGCTTCCTGCCCTCGGCCTTGTTCGCTATGCAGAACCGTGGTTCTGCTCCGCTCGCTGAAGCCACCCATCCATGGGTGGGAGCCGTATCCACCCGCCATGGACGGCGGGCGAATCCGGTAGGGTTCGTGAGCATCGGGGAAACAACGTTTTTTCCGATGCGTCCAAGCAAAAGGCAGGAGCCTTTTGCGAATATCTCAAACCATACGGCCTCGGGCTCCTCGGCAACTGCTCCATGCGTTGCCCTACCTCCTGCATCCATGCAGTCGTGTCCTCGGCCTTGTTCGCTATGCAGAACCGTGGTTCTGCTCCGCTCGCTGAAGCCACTCATCCATGGGTGGGAAAGCTCCTGGTTCAACATCGGAGTTCCACAATCGCACATGGAAGTGCGGCTTTAGTGAGTCGAACGGATTTCGCAAAATTCGTTCGGCGTTCAAAGGATAAAGCAGGGAGGCTTTATCCGTATCTGATAATCACAGCGCCTTCAACCTGGCCTCAGATGCTTTCAGCTCATCCAGCTTGGCCTGGTTTTCAGCCAGATCGCTGCGAACCTTATCCACCACCGCTTCCGGTGCGCTATCAACAAACTTCTGATTGGACAGTCTGCCCTGAAGAGCAGCCACATCTTTCTCGATTCTAGCAATATTCTTTTCAATGCGAGCCATCTCTTCAGCCACATTGACAAGGCCTTTAAGCGGCAGGAATACCGTTGCACCGAATAGCGGCGCTACAGCAGCGCCTTCTACATCGGCATCTTCGGCAAGCCACTGAAGCGACTCGAGCTTCGCCAGACTCATCAGCAACTGCTGCTCCGCTTCCAGCTCGCTACGCACAGCTTCGGAGGCGGCAATCTGCGCCACAATGCGTTTGCCCGGCGAAACATTCATCTCACCACGAATAGAACGAATCGCCGTAACCACATCCATCACCCGGTTCATGCGGGATACAGCCTGTTCGTCGTGACAAAAGCTGCCAGCCCAATCGGCAGTCACCAGGCGGGCATCTGCACCATGCAGCTCCTGAAAAAGTGTTTCGGTAATAAATGGACAGATCGGGTGCAGAAGTCGCAACCAGCCATCGAGTGCCGTCAGCATCACCACCTGTGTCTCACGCTTCTCCGCCTCACTGCCTTTGTAGAGAGAGACCTTTGCCGCCTCGACATACCAGTCGCAATAAGTACCCCAGATAAAGCTGTAAAGTGCTCCTGCCGCTTCATTAAAGCGGTACTCAGCCAAAGCCTTCTCCACCTCGCCAGCCGTTGAGTCCAGCTCGGAGAGAATCCAGCGATTAACCACGGATTCAGGTTTCACATCGGCATCGGGCTGCACATCATCCCGGTTCATGAAGACGAAACGGGATGCATTCCAGATCTTGTTCATGAAGTTGCGGTTGGACTCGATACGTTTGACATCGAGCTTCACATCACGGCCCGGCGTTGCCATATGCGCCAGCGTAAAGCGCAGCGCATCAGCACCATACTCGTCGATAATCTCCAGGGGGTCGATCACATTACCCTTGGACTTGGACATCTTCTGCCCCTGCGCATCGCGGATCAGGGCATGGATGTAAATATCATGGAAAGGTACTTTGTCGGTGAACTTCAGTCCCATCATGATCATCCGGGCGACCCAGAAGAAGATGATGTCGAAGCCGGTCACCAGCACATTGGTCGGGTAGAACTTTTCAAGCTCCTGCGTCGACTCCGGCCAGCCGAGCGTCGAGAAGGGCCAGAGCCCGGAGGAGAACCAGGTATCGAGCACATCTTCGTCCTGCCGGATCGAAGTGCCACCGCAACCGCCGCAGCACTCAGGTGTCTCGCGACTGACGGTAGTGTGATCGCAATCCTCACAATACCAGGCCGGAATGCGATGTCCCCACCAGAGCTGGCGTGAGATACACCAGTCCTGAATGTTGCGCATCCACTCGAAGTAGGTCTTCTCCCAATGTTTGGGCACAAAACGGATATCGCCATCCTCGACCGCCTTGATGGCCGGGTCTGCCAGATCCTGAATCGCCACATACCACTGATCGGTCAGGTAGGGCTCGATCACCGCATGCGAACGATCGCCGCGACCGACGTTGTGGGCATGCTCCTCCACCTTGTAGAGCAACCCTTCGGCCTCAAGGTCAGCTACGATCCGCTCGCGCGCCTCGTAGCGATCCAGCCCGCGATACTGCTCCGGCACGATCTCGTCGTCATTGATATGGGCACGGTTGGTGAAGATATTGATCAGCGGCAGGTCGTGACGCTTGCCTACCTCGTAGTCGTTGAAGTCGTGCGCCGGAGTGATCTTCACGCAGCCGGTACCGAACTCCGGATCGACATACTCATCGGCAACCACGGGAATGGTGCGACCGCAAAGCGGCAGGATCAGCTCCTTACCGATCAGCTCTTGATAACGCTCATCCTTCGGGTTCACCGCCACAGCCGAGTCGCCCAGCATCGTTTCAGGACGCGTCGTGGCCACGGTAACATGTTTGGAAAGATCATCTGTATAGGGATACTGGATATGCCAGAAGTGTCCCTGCTCCTCATCGTGCACCACCTCCAGATCGGAGACGGCGGTCTCCAGAACAGGATCCCAGTTCACCAACCGCTTGCCGCGATAGATCAGTCCCTCATCATAGAGACGAACGAATACCTCTTTCACTGCCGAAGATAGCCCCTCATCCAGCGTAAAACGCTCCCGACTCCAGTCGCAGGAGGCTCCCAGCCTCTTCAACTGACCGACAATGGTGCCGCCGGAATGCTCTTTCCACTCCCATACGCGGTCGAGGAATTTTTCACGGCCAAGATCACGACGGTGAACTCCTTCCGCATCGAGAAGACGTTCGACCACCATCTGCGTGGCGATACCGGCATGGTCGGTGCCCGGCTGCCAAAGTACAGACTTGCCCTGCATCCGCTGCCAGCGGATCAGTATATCCTGGATAGTGAAAGTGAAGGCATGCCCCATATGCAGGCTGCCGGTCACATTCGGTGGTGGAATAACGATGCAGTAATTCTCTATATTACCATCAGTCGACTTCGGCTTGAACGCATCCGAGTTGAGCCACTGATCCGATACGGCGGGTTCCGCTGTTTGTGGATCGTATGTCTTGGCCGGTTCAGCAGCTTGGTTACTCATCTTCGTTCTGTTCCTCTGGTTGATCCGGCGACTGCTTTAACAGTACCAGATGTCGTTCAAGTGAATTTTTTATCAGTGTTGGAAGGACATTCTGCAATTGATTGATCACATCGGCGATCACATCGGCAGATACCTGCTTCAGCACCATCTCAATACGCTCTTCGCTGATCTCTTTACCGGTCGATTCGGTTTTGCTATTGCCGCCCTCTTCATGCTCCGGCCCGGACGTTTTCACCAGAGAGAGAAGATTACCCTGTGGATTGTCCACCAGCATCTCTTCAGTCAGCACAACCCGCTGAATCGAGATGCTTTCGACTGCATCCTCCCTGCCAGCATGTTCTTCAACGGCATCCTCATCCACCTCAACCGCTTTGCCCTGTTCTGTCGGCTCTCCCAAGGTTTTCGAAATTTCAGCGGCTTCGTTCCCATCTGATGATGGCTTCTCTTCTGTTGCATCTAACTGCTGCAGTTCGGATTCGACCATCTCCGTCGTCGTATCAAGCTCCCTGGCCCCTGCGACGGCTTCGGATTCAACATGATCATCGTTATGGCTCTCACCCTCGCGAAGGAGTTGATTCAGGCTTTCGAGGATATCATCGATATCGCGTTCACTGCTCATCGGTCGCATGGTACGAAAGCACGCCGCAATGGGCAAAGGATAATCAGTTTTTGCGGTTAATTTTTTCCGGCGCCGAGATAAGTCGGCTCCAGCTCAAGTTGCCGGTAGGTACGGAAACGTTCCCTGGCCGCCTGCTTCAGCCCCTCATCCCACCCATCGACAAAATCGACGATATGGGAAAAACCGGAGAGATCAGTCGGCACCTCAAGACAACCGTTAATCAGAACCTCCGGCCGGTTATCCCGAACGATCTCGGTTGCCAGCAGAATCGGTTGCCGGGCATTCATCTCGACATCTTCACCGGCGGTGGCATGTGCCAGAAAAGATTCGGGGTGTACGGTCCAGAGACGCTCATCCAGCGCCGCCATGAAGGCCGGATCGGGGCAGAGCACCAGCACATGTGGCCTCAGTCTGTTTCGTCGCAGTAACAGCTGAGCAATTCCTTCTACCCGATCCGCCTGTTCCAGCTGTTCGAAATGGACTTTGGTCTCTACATCACTCTGTGGATTCATCACCAGACTTCCTTTTCCAGAATTGCATGAGAATAACCAGCGCGGCCACCGGAACGACCAGCGTAAGCAGGTCAGCTGTCGATGGCTGTATCCTGTAGCCAAGGCCTAAAACAGCCGCCTCGACAAGAAGAATCGTCGCCGGAATCTTCCATCCCCACTCATTCGTTTCCCAATCTCCCTTCGGCAAACACATCATCCAGTGGCGTGCCGCCGAGAAACAGAACATACCGATTCCGAACCCGACCCAGACATCGAACGGGAAATGGACACCGACATATACCCGGCCATAAGCAGCCACAGCAAACACTGTCGCGCCGACCCATGCCTGCCACTGATCCCTCCTCCAAAGTGCCAATGCCAGCAAAAACATAACACCGCATGAAGTAGCATGGCCGGACGGAAACGAGTGCGATTGAAGCGCCGCCCCAAGTACGTGCACATTCTCCATCACCGCCGGTGGGCGCGGCATATCGAATATTCGTTTAAGGATTTGCCCGATCAGACCGGAAACGACAAAAGCAATCAGTGCCGCCAATCCAAGCCTCAGCCTGAAAAGCATGATACAGGAGATCATCAACGCCACCACCAGGCCATCACCAAAGCCGGTGATAATACCCATTACAACATCACCCACAGTCGAGTTGGCCCCGTTAAGCAGGGAAAACAGTTCATGGTTCCAGACACCAACCGGAACAGCAACCAACATAAAAACCATACCGAACAGCACTCCGCGATAGCAGGCCGGATACATCAATGACACTCTCTGAAAAGATCGCTAGTCATCTCTCTGCTGCCACCTGTACTTTTCATCTTCACTGACTCTCGCAAAATAGAGCTCTCCTGAATCCCGCCACGGATCAAGCACCACACCCTGCTCAAAAGGCATACCCTTCGCACTGACTACCACCGTGTTGTGCTCCCAGAGCGTACCCTGCCTTGCAACACCGAGATAGAAATCGAAACTATCGAAGGAACGTCTGCTCATATACGCCAGCATATCATCGGCCCACTGATGGCAAAGCCCGCGCTCTTTCATGCCGAGATTCACCAGCGTATTGTGCCACAGAGGGGGCCAGACCAGATCGTACCGCTCGGCCAGCCGGTAGGCATAAGCAATCGACTCATCCGCCAGTTGTCTCGCCTCTTCAGCATCGACCTTCTCACCGAGCCCGAGGAGCATGCTTTCAAGCTGAACGATTTTTTGCCTGTCACGCTCATCAAACCCCTGTCCATCTACAGGTGTTTTTACGCTGCATGAGAGCTGTACCACTGAGAGCAGCATAATCGAGAGAAGCTGTACCGCAGCCCGAACTTGCAAAGCGGAAACCTTCAAAACAGGCACACCTTCTACAAAAAAACGCCCGACTACCCGGCGCTCTTCCCTCTCAGGTAATCAACCACGAGACGCACACCGGCTCCAGTTGCACCGACAGGGGAGATGTCCGTACCGTTCATGTTCCAGGCCGTTCCGGCAATGTCGAGATGCGCCCACGGAATATCATCGACAAAGCGGGAGAGAAAACATGCGGCGGTGATGGTGCCCGCCTCACGACCACCGATATTCCTGATATCGGCAATCTTGCTCTTGATCTGCTCCTGATACTCCTCAAACAGCGGCAACTCCCAGACCCGGTCATAGGTTTTATCACCGGAGGCCTTCAACCCCCTCTTCACCTTCTCACCGGTTCCCATCAGGCCGGTTGCCTGTGATCCGAGTGCAATCACACATGCCCCGGTCAGCGTGGCGAAGTCGATGATCTCGGCAGGCTTCTTCTCCGCCGCATAAGCCAATGCATCGGAGAGGATAATCCGTCCCTCCGCATCGGTGTTGAGCACCTCAATCGTCAAACCTTTGTAGGTCTTCACAATATCTCCCGGTTTGTAGGCGGCCGATCCGAGCAGGTTTTCCGTGGAAGAAATGACACCGAGCAGATTGACCGGAAGATCGAGTTCGGTGGCCGACTTGAAGATACCGAGCACGGCAGCGGCACCGCACATATCGAACTTCATCTCATCCATCGCCTGCCCCGGTTTGATCGAGATACCACCGGCATCGAAAGTGAGGCCTTTTCCGACCAGTGCCACCGGTGCTTCCGATTTCTTGCCGCCACTGTATTCCAGCACGATAAAACGCGGCTCCTTGGCCGAACCCTGATTCACCGCCAGTAGCGCCGTAAACCCGGCCTTCTCGATCGCCTTCTTATCCATGACGGTCACTTTTAACTTCTTATGCTTCAGTGTAGCAGCCTGATCGCCCAGAAACTCAGGGGTACAGATATTGCCCGGTTCATTGGCAAGGTCGCGGGCAAAATTGGTTCCTGTCGCAACACCTCTTGCCACTTCAACGGCGGCTTCCGCCGCATCGAGATCCTTCCGGGAGGCGACCATGATGGTCACGCTACGCAAGGCACGCTTGTTCTCCTTCTTTTCGCTCATATGCCGCTCGAAAGTGTAGAGCCCCAGCCAGACACCTTCGGCCACGGCCTGCACCTTGTCAGCCAGAGAGGCTCCTTTGATGTTTAATTCAGAGAGATAGAGTGAGATATCGCGAGCACCGCTCTTCTCCAGCTGACGTGCAGCTTTTGAGGCCAACCGGCGCAACCCATGAAGATTGAGTTTTTTCTCTTCCCCGGCACCGGCAAAAACCACTCGCTGAGTAAAGGTTCCCTCGACATCGTAGAGTGTGCCGAACTCGCCGAACTCGCCCTGCTGGTCGAACTTACGCAGATATGAGGTGACACTCTTGCCGCTATGCTCCTGAAGCTCGCTACCTGACACGGTCAGTTTACGCCCCTTTAGCAGCGGCAATACCACCGCATCATCACGCTGCTTGTGGGCACTACCCGCCTTGACTGAAATCTCGATCATTGATGGCTCCTTATCTGGCTCCTGATTTGAAAAAAATATCATTTTCTCTCTCAGAACCCGAAGATAATCAAAAAAGACAAAAAGAAAAGAGCGTCTCTCGACACTACCAAGAACAGATCACCTTCATCCTGCCATGGATGGCAGGCGAACCCGCCAGGATTCGGAAGCATCGGGGAAACCATGCTTTTCCTGATGCTCCACAAGCAAAAGGCAGGAGGCTCTTTTGCGGATGAAACCAAAAAGAAAAGCTACACCATCGAGGGCACATAAGAATAAGCAAAGACAAAGAGATGGTTTCGGATCAGGCCCGGAACAAAGGTTGAAGCAGGCACACCTTCTCCGCCCATGGACAGGTGGCTTTAGTAGGTTTTATGAATTCCACGCAATTCGCAAAACGTCGTAGGGCAAAGGCATGACAAATTGGCAGGATAGCCAATTTGGACGGGCGTCCGCCCGAAGGGTGAGAGACATGGATGCTCCGAATCAATCAAAACAAATCCTGCTCAGGCCAGATGTGGACAAGACCAGCTTTTCAGGCCAAAACTCTTCCTGTCGTCACAACTGACACAACCGATCTCTTCGGATGAACCCTTTTCCAGACAGCACAGCAACTTTTCAAAAATGGTGGTATATACCTTTGCACTTTTCGGTTTGGTGAAATACATGCACGCCATCGTTTTATATAGATGATCGATGGATCCCTCAGCGGAGAAAATTACAAACCTTATTTCGGGATAAATTCGATGTACCCGATCCATCATTTCGTACCCATTCATGACCGGCATGTCGACATCTGTGATCGTTCCCAGCGGCATGACGAAATCATCAGAAATAACATAATCAATATACTGTTGAGGAGATGTAAACGGCACAGCTTTGTGGCCCATAGCTTCAAGAATTTCACATATCAATTCTGCCAAACCCGGCTGATCATCAACGACGTGAAGCATCACCAACCCCTTTCCGAAATAGCATATTCGTACTTTGATAACTAACGCTAGAAAGTGATTTGTATCACAAAAACATTTCAGGAGTGTGACTATCTCGCCATTGAGCAAAGCCGACAAAAAAAACCGCCCTGTTTCCAGAGCGGCTTTTCATTTTGGTCGAAACCGAACTTACAGGCTCTGATTAAACAGAGTAGTAGAGCTCCAGTTCCATCGGATGCGGACGCATACGAACCTCATCGTTCTCCTCTTTCTTCAGAGCGATATAGGCATCGATCATGTCGTCGTCCATCACACCACCGACCTTCAGGAAGTCACGGTCTGCGTCGAGCGCATTGATCGCCTCTTCCAGAGAGCCGCAAACCTGAGGGATCTTCGCTTCCTCTTCCGGCGGCAGGTCGTAAAGATTCTTATCCGCAGCTTCACCCGGATCAATCTTGTTGGCGATACCGTCAAGACCGGCCATCATCATGGCAGTGAATGCCAGATATGGGTTAGCGGTCGAATCCGGGAAGCGAACCTCGATACGGCGAGCCGGATCGGAGTTTACAGCCGGGATACGAATCGAAGCAGAACGGTTACGATTCGAGTAAGCCAGCATGACCGGCGCTTCGAAGCCTGGAACCAGGCGCTTGTAGGAGTTGGTGGATGCATTGGTGAATGCATTCAGAGCCTTAGCGTGCTTGATGATACCACCGATGTAGTAGAGCGCTTCCTGCGACAGGTTGGCGTATTTATCGCCTGCGAAGAGGTTTTTACCCTTCAGCCACAGGGACTGATGCACATGCATCGCTGTACCGTTGTCGTTGTAGATCGGCTTAGGCATGAAGGTTGCAGTCTTACCGTGAGCATGGGCTACATTGTGTACAACATACTTGTACCACTGGGCACGATCCGCGATGTCGATCATTTCACCGAAACGCATGGAAAGTTCGCACTGACCGGCTGTCGCCACTTCGTGGTGATGGCACTCCATGTGGATGCCGAGGTCGGACATGACCAGAGACATGTCGTTACGAATCTCATGCAGAGAGTCGACCGGAGGAACCGGGAAATAACCACCCTTCACACGTGGACGGTGGCCGTAGTTACGCATCATGCCTTCCGATGCATCGGCATAGTTACGGCTGGAGTTCCATGCCGCCTCTTCTGATTCGATCTGGTAACCGGAACCACCCATCTCGTTGCTCCAGGTTACGCCGTCAAAGATGAAGAACTCCAGCTCAGGGCCGAAGTATGCGGTGTCTGCGATACCGGCTGAACGGATATAGTTCAGGGCACGGTTTGCCACCTGACGCGGGCAACGGTTGTAGTCCTGCCCGGTCAATGGATCGATCACCTGTGCTACGAGAACCAGTGTACTGGCCTCGAAGAATGGATCGATCTTCGCGCTTTCCGGATCCGGAATCAGCGCCATATCTGAATTATTAATGTCACACCAGCCAGCTACGGACGATCCGTCGAAGGCGAAGCCCTCTTCGAAGCTATCTTCGCTCAACTCGTGAATTGGAAATGTTACGTGCTGCCATTTGCCTCGTGTGTCTGTAAAACGGACATCAAGGAATTCGCACTCGTTCTCTTCGATCATTTCGAAGACTTTTTTAATTGCGTCGCTCACTTAATTGTCTCCTATTGGGAAAAATATAGACCCATCCATATTTTTGAAAGATGGCAGACTTGCATAAGACGATGCCGTTGGCAAATCCATTCAATCCGTAGGCGATTTGGCAATGGGCACGACATCGGATGCGCCATAATCAACCGTTAATCGGCCTCATGAAAGGCGTGCGTAATCGGATAACGTCGATCGCGACCGAACGCTCTTCGGGTGATCTTCACACCCGGCGGCGACTGTCGCCGTTTATACTCGGCCCTGTGCAACATCCCCACCACACGCTTCACCTCGGCAAGATCATAACCCTGTGCTGCAATCTCTTTCACCGACAACCGCTCCTCGATCGTCCCTTTAAGAATCGCATCGAGCAGATCGTAACCAGGCAGCGAATCGGAATCTTTCTGATCCGGCCTGAGTTCTGCCGACGGCGGTTTATCGATGGTATTTTGCGGAATCACCTCACGCTCCCTGTTCAAATAGTTCGCCAGCGCAAAAACATCGGTTTTCCAGACATCCTTGAGCACGGCAAAGCCACCGGCCATATCGCCGTAAAGCGTGGCATACCCGACCGCCATCTCCGACTTATTGCCCGTGGTCAGCAGCATACGTCCCGTTTTATTGGAGATCGCCATCAACAACATACCACGTGAACGGGCCTGAATATTCTCTTCTGTCACATCCGGAGCACGCTTGCCCCATGCTGTAAAGGTCTCAGCCAGTGTCGCCTCGGTGGCATCGACCATATCGGCGATCGGCAGGGTGATATACCCGATACCAAGCCCCTCTGCCAAAGCCGCTGCATCGTTTAGCGAGTGCTCACTGGAAAATTTTGACGGCAGTAATACACCCAGCACCTGTTCGGCGCCCAGCGCCTCGACCGCGATAGCTGCCGTCACCGCCGAATCGATACCGCCCGACAGTCCGATCACCACCTGACTGCATCCGTTACGACGAACATAGTCCCGAACGCCCAGTACCAGCGCATCGTGAATCTGGCCGATAGTGGACGGAACCTCTGCGATCGACATCCGCCCCGTCTTCTCCAGATCGACAACCGGAAGCGCCGTTTCAAAGAGTGGCGCACGCAAAAGCAGTCCCCCGGCGGCATCCACCGCATGAGAACCGCCATCGAAGACCACCTCATCCTGTCCGCCAACGGGATTCACATAGACCACCGGTGCATTGAACTGTTTGGCACGTCTGCCCATCAATGCCTCGCGCTCGAACTGTTTGTCGATATGGAATGGCGATGCATTGAGGTTAAGCCATACATCGGCACTCAGCCCCGCCTGCTTCTCGGCCAACGCATCACTCCAGATATCTTCGCAGATACCGACCCCCACCTTCCAGCCGTCAACATCGAAAAGAATCGACTCGCCACTGCCCGGCTTGAAATAGCGCAGTTCATCGAAAACACCGTAGTTGGGAAGACTCTGTTTATCATAGATGCCGATTAGCGCCCCTGCTCTGGCAATGAAAGCGCTGTTCTTCAGATCCTGCTCATCATACCTGGGAGCCCCAAAAACCATGGCGCAATTGCCACTGGCTGCCACCAGCTCATCGACGGCAAATTCAACCGCCTGCATAAAGGCGGGCCTGAACAGCAGGTCTTCCGGCGGGTAACCTGTCACCGCCAGCTCGGGGAAGATGATCAGATCGCACCTGGCCGCTTCGGTCTCGGCCGCGGCATCGAGTATCAGCTTAATATTACCGTTGATATCACCCACACGCGGAGCGATCTGCGCCAGCATGATTTTCATTCGCCCATCCTCATGAAATCACTCTCACGAAACATCTCCGTTCATCCTGCACGTAAACATGGCATCGCCATAGGAGTAGAAACGGTAATTCTGCGCTTTCGCATGTTCATAGGCAGCCATCATACGCCTGCGTCCGGCCAATGCACTCACCAGCATCAACAGGGTCGATTTCGGCAGGTGAAAATTGGTAAGTAATGCTTCAACGACTTTGAACCGGTAACCGGGATAGATAAAAATGTCGGTACGCCCGGAACCGACCGCAACACCGTTTTCGGAAGCTGCTGCTTCCAGCGTGCGCAGTGAAGTTGTACCCACCGCAACAATCCGGCATCCCTCCGCCTTAGCGCTGTTAATCGTCTCTGCCGCCGCTTCGGAGATGTGGTACGCCTCCTCATGCATCACATGTTCATGGATATTGTCGACCTGCACCGGCTGGAAGGTGCCGGGGCCGACATGCAGCGTCACATGCACAAACGTAGCGCCTGCCACCTCCATCTTTCCCATCAGGTCTTCGGTCAAATGCAGTCCCGCCGTCGGCGCCGCTACGGCACCGGGCTTGTCGGCAAAAACGGTCTGGTAGCGCTTTTTGTCCTCTTCCGAATCGGGGCGGTCAATATAGGGGGGCAGCGGCATGTGGCCGTGCTTCTCGATGGCAGCGGTCACATCATCGGCCAGCAGGCGAACCCGAACGTTTTTACCCTCCCGCTCGATGATCTCGGCCTCGAAACCCTCGGCGAAGGTGACCATGTCACCCGGTTTCAAAGGTTTATTGGCCTTGCCCCAGGCCAGCCAGATATTTTCTACTCCGGCGGGTTCCAAAAGCAGGATTTCGACCCTGCCACCGCTTGGCTTTGCTCCCAGAAGACGGGCCGGGATCACACGGGTATCGTTGATCACCCATACGTCGCCGGGCCGTACCAGCCCGATCAGATCGGCGATCCCCCTGTCCGAAAACCCGTTTTCACCGACCACCAGCAACCGTGAGGCATCGCGCTCGGGCAGTGGTTGTCGGGCGATCAGTTCGTCGGGAAGTGAGTAATCGAAATCGTTGATATGCATAACGTATTTAATAACAAAGAGGAATAACTATTTCGCCCTGGAGAGATCAACGAAATCAAATCATTCCTTACCTATAGTTTGTTGGAACTCCCATCCGGCCTTTTGGCGTCCAATTCAGCTTTCCTGCTGAATTGTGTAAGCAAGCTAAAACTCGCATGTTTTGGCTTACGACAAGGCCGAGGGCAGGAAGCTCCAAGGCCGTGTGCAACGAAATCACTTAAGTGATGGTCTCGACACCGTTCGGTGTTCCCATCAATACGACATCCGCTCCCTGATGCGAGAAGATACCGTTGGTGACCACACCCGGAACCGAGTTCAGATGATCCTCAAGACCGCGCGCATCGGTGATGGTCAGGCCATGCACATCGATAATGACATTACCGTTATCGGTCGTGAAACCTTCACGCAGCACCGGACTGCCACCCAGCTTGCGGGCCACGCCGGCCACCAGCTCGCGCGCCATCGGAATCACCTCAATCGGCAACGGAAATGCTCCCAGATACTCAACCCGTTTGGTCTCATCGACAATGCAGACGAATTTGTCAGAGGCTGCAGCCACGATCTTCTCACGCGTCAGCGCACCGCCACCACCTTTGGTCAGGTTCTTGCCACCATCGAACTCATCCGCCCCATCGATATAGACGGAGAGCGAATCGACCTGAGAGAGTGCATCGTTCAGATCCAGCACGGGAATACCGTGACCTGCCAGACGTTCTGCCGTTGCTTCGGAGCTGGCAACAGTACCTTTGATTTTATCCTTCATCGTCGCCAGCGCATCAATAAACATATTGGCTGTCGAGCCTGTACCCACGCCGACGACAGTGCCTTCAATCACATAGGCCAGTGCCGCTTCGGCCACCTTTCTCTTCATCTCATCCTGTGTCATGACACGCTCCTCTATCGGGTACAATTTAATGATTGCCAACATTAGAGCAATTCATCCTCTTTTTCAGCATAATTAGATACTGAACATCACGGAAGTTGGAGCAGCCACACCGACTAGGTTATGCTGCCGCCATGCTCACTTCGAGAATCGACATCATCCTGACCCTGCTGTTTGGCGTCGGCCTGGCTCAGGTCGTCTGGCTTTCGGTCATGCTACTGCGCAAGCATATCGCACCCTCGGTCATTTCTGCGGCACTCCCGCCACTGATTGCGATCTGGGTGATTCTCTGGCCGCTCTATGAGCACTCTATCTGGTTATGGGCCGGCATTATATTGTTGGGTATCCCTATCGTGATGAGCTATGGCACCGGTTTTCTCTTCTGGCAACAGCTTCGCATCGCCTGGTCCGGCACCGTGCCGGCCAGTGAAAACGGGACGCTACTACCCCACCTATGGTTCTATGTTTCGCTGCTCACTGCCCTGGCCATCGCCGCTGCATTCTTCCAGCGCGCACCTGAATTCGGCCTGGGGATCGGGCTATCGATCTGCCTGGCATTTCCTGCTGCCGCGCTACTGGACAGAACCGAATATTTCAAACTGGCCTTTCCGCTGCATCCTGAACAAACGCTGGCAGGTCACCTTGGCCTGATCATTGCCATCTCCCTGATATGTATCTGGAGCATCCATATCTATCACGGCATCGGATGGCAACGCTTGCTGATTGCCACGCTGATTGCCGGTATGGCCGCCTCGGCAGTACGCGGTTTCTCGGCAACGAACATGATGCTTCCCGCCTCAGCCATGACCATCGGAACAGTGCTGTGGCTACTTTGAAACACTGCAACCGGGCAGAGGGAGGAGCAGGATGAACCATGATCAACTGATTCGAATGGCTCTGAGTGAAGATGCTGTCGAGTGCGACATGACCTCCATCGCAACACTGCAACCGAAGCAAGACGGAAGTGCGACGATCACAGCCAAAGCTGACGGCACCCTTTCCGGCATCGACACCGCAGACCGCGTATTCGAACTGGTCGATTCACTCATTGCCCGAATGTGGAAGTTTCATAGCGGCGACCGCGTCAAGACAGGCGATGTCATCTGCGAACTGACAGGCCCGATGCATGCGCTGCTGGCTGCCGAACGCACGGCCCTGAACTTCCTGCAACACCTCTCCGGTATCGCCACGGCCACGCGCACCTTTGTCGATGCAGTCGAAGGAACAGGCTGCAAGATTGCCGACACCCGCAAGACCACCCCGGGCATGCGTCACCTTGAAAAAGAGGCTGTCGTCCACGGCGGCGGTACCAATCACCGTATGGATCTCGCATCGGGCATGCTGATCAAAGAGAACCATATCGAAGCGTGCGGCACGATCACCGAAGCGATCGGCAAATGTTATGCCCATAACGAAAATATCTGGGTTGAAGTGGAGTGCGAAACATTCGAAGAGCTCGAAGAGGCAGTGCTTGCCTGCCCGGATATCATTCTGCTCGACAACATGACGCCCGAGCAGGTTGCCATGGCGCGAAAACTGGTACCCGAATCGATGCTGCTGGAGGCATCGGGGAATATCTCGATCGAAAATGCACGTAGCTATGCCGAAACCGGTGTCGACCGCATCGCCATCGGCTCCATCACCCACTCCGCCCCCAGCCTCGATCTCTCCATGCGCGTTACTGCGGAACAATCGAAACCATGAATGCCAACCGCGATGCCATCCTCGCCCGCCTGGGCAACAGTTCCACCCCCGTCTCGGGAGACAACCTGGCGCATGAACTGGGGCTGAGCCGGGCCGGAATCTGGAAACATATTCAAAGCCTGCGCGACCAGGGTATCGAGATCGAATCCCTCCCCGGACGCGGTTACCTGCTGAAATCGGATGTGCTGAGCCCTGCCATGCTCTCTCACAAACTGAAGCCTCAACGTATCGGCACAAAGATCGTGGTACTTGAGGAGACCGATTCGACCAATCGTGAAGTGATGCGGCAGGCCGAGGAGGGTGCAGAGGAGGGGCTGGTTGTGATCGCCGAACATCAGTCGGAGGGGCGTGGAAGGCTTGGGCGAAGCTGGCACACGGCAGGTCAGGATGCGCTGGCCATCTCCATCCTGTTGCGCCCGGACATTGCGCCTGAAGCTGTGCCCCAGCTCTCTCTGCTTACCGCTGTCGCCCTGCATCGGGCATTGACCCGACATTTGCCTGATATCCGTATCAAGTGGCCCAACGATCTTCTCGTTCACGATGCCAAGATCGCAGGCATACTGACCGAAATGCGTGCCGAACCGGGCAAAGTCCACGCTGTGGTGCTCGGTATCGGCCTGAATATTCGCAAACCCCAAAAGGGGTGGCCGAAAGAGATCGGCCAGCGCATCACCGATCTGACTTCGGCCAGTGGCAAGCCTGTTTCCCGCCTTCAGATTGCCGCTGAACTGATCGAGGCACTGGATGCATGTTACGACACCTATATCAGCCACGGCTTCGAACCCATTCGGGAACTGTGGTGGAGTGCCCATGCAGCCAGCGGCCAGCGGGTACGTGCCCATGGCCATCACGGCTATGTCGAAGGTATTGCCGAGGCGCTTGATGAGGATGGCGCACTACTGATGCGCGTAGACGGTGACCTGCAACGTTTTGTTGCCGGAGATATTGAGCTCATGGGGGAACTCATCAATAATGGCCCTGTGGGGCCCTCGACATGAATAAAAGCATCATGAAAAGATTTCTGGTTGTAGATATCGGTAACACGCAGATGGTATTCGGCATCTTCAATGGTGAAGAGCTGCTC
Organism: Mariprofundaceae bacterium; assembly: GCA_050304695.1. GTDB lineage: Bacteria > Pseudomonadota > Zetaproteobacteria > Mariprofundales > Mariprofundaceae > WSZY01. The sequence goes on along the minus strand of JBNLEB010000009.1, from coordinate 122,235 downwards.
TGCCACTGGCGCCTCTCCAGCAATCACCACCTCACCTCCGATGAGCTGGCATGGCAACTGCACGGCATGTTCGAACAGTTTCAGCAGGATGCAGATGCGGTGGACGGCATCATGGTCGCCAGCGTTGTCCCCCATCTAGACACCATCCTCGCTGCCGCCTGCGAGCGGGTCTGCGGTAACAAGGCTGCCTTTATCGGTTCACAGGATGTCAAAACAGGCATGGCGATCGATTACAAGAATCCCAGAGAGGTCGGTGCGGACAGGATCGCCAATGCTGTAGCTGCCAAAGCGGCGTTCGGTACACCGGTCATCGTACTGGATTGCGGTACTGCCACCACCTTCGATCTGGTCTCATCCAAAGGGCACTACGGTGGCGGCCTCATCATCCCCGGCATGGAGGTCTCGCTGAAGGCACTATCGCAGCGGGCCGCCAAACTGCCTGAAGTTTCAATCACCCGAACCGACACACTGATCGGTCGGGACACCGTCAGCAGCATGCAGGCCGGTGCATACTGGGCCTGTGTGGATGGCCTGAAAGGCATCATCCGACGGCTGCACGATGTCGATGAATATGCAGGTGCACCGGTTATCGCGACAGGCGGTCTCTCCGGCCAGTTGCTGGATGATATCCCCGAGATTACAGCTCACCGGGCACACCTGACACTCGATGGGCTGCGCCTGCTTGCCGAACATCATTTCAAGTAATGCGACAACTTCAGGCGGCAGTTGCGATTATCCTTGCTGGCTGGCTGGCCTGGTTCGCCTGGCAGCCGCCGGAACTCTCCAGACCCCAAACCACGATTAAGCGGAATCTCCCTGAAAACATCGATGCAGGGCCGGAGATGTGGCGTATCGTCACCAAACGCATGGTGTGGAAGAAGGCGATTGCGACTATGCAGGATCGCCTCTACAAGGAGGGCTTCGAAACGAAGCTGATCGTCAAACATGAACCGATTCAGTTGCACGCCTTCGATGATCCGGGTGTCTTCAAAACAGCGGCTGAAGCTGAAAAGATCAAAACAGTGTGGCGTAAAAAGAGGGTCGAAGCCGAAGTACTGAAGCGTGAGATCACCTACATCGTCGGGCTTGGCCGCTTCTACCTCACCTCCTACGCCGAACAGATGCAGGAGCGACTCAAACGCATCGGCAAGCCCTACCGCTATGAGCAGCGAACCGTGGTGATCCCGGCCTACCGCTTCGTCTTCAAGCCGATGGAGAAGAGCGAGGCCACCCGATCATGGAAACGATTGCAGAACCTCGGCATTGCCGATCCGGTGATGATGCGTGAATCCGAATTCCAAAAGCTCTACGGCAAAAATAGCCCCGAGGACTCCCCGTAATTCCAATCTCACCGACAAACTGCGGGCCAACCGCATATCCGACATCCGGAATATACAGTTAATCCAGCTTCAGGATTCCACGGATACGCAGCATCGTCTGGCTATGAATCTGCGACACTCTCGATTCGGTCAATCCCAGAATCAGTGCTATCTCTTTCATGGTCAGCTCTTCATAGTAGTAGAGCGTGATCAAAACAGCTTCTCGCTTCGGCAGCTGTTCAATAGCATCAGCCAGCTGTCCGACAAACTCGTTCACCGCAGTCTGCTTCTCCGGCATCATCTCCGGATCGCCTGACAACACTTCAAATACCGAAAGACCATCGTTATCTCCGCCCACTGGCGGCAGGTCATCGAAATGGATCACCGACATCGTCTGCACCTGGTCAAGCCGGTGCCGGTACTCATCCAGAGTTACACCCAGATAATCGGCAATTTCACTCTCTTTGGCCGGGCGGCCATGTATCTGCTCAAGTTTAAGCAGTGCACGCTGCAACTCTTTGGAGCTATCCCGAAGGCTGCGAGGCATCCAGTCAAAAGTACGCAGGTAATCGATCATGGCACCCCGCACCCGATAGGAGATAAATGTTTTCAACTGCACATCCCGGCTTGCATCAAAACGCCGGACACCATCCAGAAGTCCCACTACACCGGCATCGATCAGGTCATCGAGTTCAATAGAATCGGGGGTGCGCCGCATCAACCGGTCGGCGTGATAACGTATCAGGGGAAGATACTCCTCAAGCAATTTATCAGGATCGTTCAGTATGGATACCTCCTCTCTGTACGGACGCTCGTTGCCGGGCCTCTGTTCAGTCACTTTTCCGAAAAAGCGCCGTCCACCGTTGCGGGAGCCGTTCCCACGGACAGGAGAGCGTCTTGACCAAGGCATGTAAGATCGGTCAGGCAAGTTGGATCGGATAAACATAATCTGTGCCAGTTTCGCGCCCAAATACAACAGCGTGAACTGTTGTCTGTAGCAGTAGCAGTTTTAAGCGCGATCATTGGTATTGTGTGTGCACCTTGCCAATCCCCTCAAGTCCCTGTTTCAAACAATAGATCAAAAATATGACATATGTAAGTAATGATTCAACATGAAACCATCGAACTTCTCTGCCGGTATCGGCCAACCTGAAAGAAAAATGGCATGCCATTCCCTTCCATATCGTGCTATAACTTTGCTGGATACCAGGGCAAAGGATAATGCACCATGTCGCAAACACTAAAAAACCAGTTCAGGCGAGCCATGGAGATGGATGTAACCGAGGTTGCAAGCCTTCCCGCACTCAAACGTTACACCTTCGGCCTGCTGCGCCTGACATGGCGTATCATCAACCGTTTTGTCGAGGATAAGTGTATCCAGCGTGCCTCGGCTCTCGGCTACGCCTCACTGCTGGCCATTGTACCGCTGGTCGCACTCGGCTTCTCCATCTTCACCAGCTTCCAGGCGTTCGATGTGGTTGCCGGGAATGTGCGCGGAGCACTGCTGGAGTATCTGCTCCCCACCAGCCAGCTGGCCGTCGAGGACTACCTTGGCCAGGTCGCCGACAAGGCCACCGCTCTCTCGATCTTCGGTATTCTCGGCCTGCTGTTTACCGCAACAGCCCTGCTCAACACCATGGAGGAGGCATTCAACGATATCTGGCGCATCTCCAGATCAAGGTCATGGCTCTCCAAGTTCATCACCTTCTGGTCGGTATTGACACTCTCCCCCATTCTCATAGGTGCATCGCTGACCATCACATCCTACTTCGCTGCACTGCCGGTAATGCGCGATGTTGCCGAGGGTGCCAGCATGGTCGGGAGCATCCCCTTCCTGATCCCATGGCTCATCTCCTCCACGGCCATGACAGTGCTCTACATTGCACTGCCCAACACCTCCGTTCCTTTCCGCTACGCTATTCTTGGCGGCCTTGCTGCAGGGGCACTGTTCGAGCTGACCAAGCTGGGATTCGCCTTCTACATCACGGAGCTGGCCAACTATGAGAAGCTGTACGGAGCGCTGGGTACCCTGCCGGTCTTCCTGATCTGGCTCTACCTGATCTGGGTGGTCGTCCTGATCGGAGCTGAGGTGGTCTTCTGCCTGCAACACCCCGAACAGTCGCACAAGCAGGGGCGCTTCTTTCTCCAGCCCGGCATCCGGAAATTCTATGCCCACCTGATTCTTCTGCGTGCTGCCCAGGCAATGCATGAGGGAAAAAACGTCTATCTGAAGGAGCTGACTGCCGAAACATCGGTTCCTGACAATATCCTGCAGGAGATGATGGATATGCTCTGCGAACGTTCCCTGCTCAAACAGGTAGTCGATGCCCAGGGCGCATGGGTGCTGAGCACGGATGCCGACAGCCTGACACTCAATACCATCTGCCATGCGCTCAGCTCCAGTGCCATGGATGTTCCCGAAGAGTGGCGACAATCCTCGATTGGACGCACACTTTCGGGCATCTATTTTCGCATGAATCGTGAACAGGACGATCTGCTCGAATCGCTGACGCTTCGCGACCTCATGGAGAAAGAGAAAAAAGAGATCGAGGACGAAGAGGAAGTGATCACTTCATGAACCAGACTCACCCATGAAAAAAGCAACCGTCATGATCGCCGCATCCGAACACGATGCGGACATGCTCTACATATCCGGCATGTTCGTGCCCGACCCGTTCATCGCCATTGAAATCGAAGGAGAGTGGCACGGGCTCCTCTCACCGCTGGAGGTCGACCGGGCGAGGAAGGAGTCATCCTTCGACCAGGTGCATATCGACACGCCCTGGAAAGAGGAGGCCGGATCACTCGGCTGGCAAGCCGGGCTGGCATCGGCCGCTGCTGCATTCCTGAAAGCGAACCGCATCCCGGCCCTGCGGGTTCCCGGCCACTTTCCGCTGGCCTGTGCGGAGCAGTTCCGAGGCTGGGGGTTCAACGTCGAGTGCGTCAGCGGTGCTCTTTTTGAACGGCGTATCATCAAAACGGAGGCGGAGATCGGACAACTGGCCAAGGCAGAGCGCCTGACCAGACAGGCGATGCGCCGGGCGGAGATGTTTCTGGCTGAATGTTCGATTGGTGACGATCATTTCCTCAGGCACCGTTCGGTGCATGGCAGGGTAAAATCGCAACACCTGCGTGCAGTCATCGAAATCCACCTCGTTCAGAACGGTGCCATGCCCGCTCACACCATTGTCGCCTGCGGCAAACAGAGCGCGGATCCGCACAACACAGGTCACGGTTATCTTCGCGCACATCAGCCGATCATCATCGATATCTTCCCTCGCCTGCTAAGTAGCGGTTACTGGGGCGATATGACGCGCACCTATGTCAAAGGGCGTGCAAGCCGGGAGATCAAAAAGCTCTATCGCACCGTCAAAGAGGGACAGGATATCGGGCTGAATATGGTGAGCGATGGTATGGCCGGCGCAGAGATCCACCGGGCGATCACGACCCATTTCGATCGACAGGGATATAAGACCGGGGTCGTCCGCGGCAAGCAGGTTGGCTTCTTTCACGGTACGGGACATGGTGTCGGGCTGGAGATTCATGAGGCGCCGCGTATCTCGACCGGTAATGATGTTCTGAAAAGCGGACATGTCATCACCATCGAACCCGGGCTCTACTATCCGGGAGTTGGCGGTGTAAGAATCGAGGACATGGTGGTGGTGCGTAAACATGGACACAGCAACCTGACGTGTCACCGGCGAAGATTGGAAATCGAATAGTCACACCGAATCACAGACAATATATATCAATCTGTTCATCAGATTAAAAAAAATGTGCTACAATTCGAGGTGCTTAAAAAAACCATGCACGGAGGGGTGTTAGACCAGTGAGCGACGAATTTCTTGATCTCTCCGGCATCCACGGCGATGCCAGCAAGAAAGAGCTACTCTCAGCAGGTGACTTTCCGATTCTTGAAGGTCTCTCCCCGCTCAGTATGCGCATTCTCAACAATGCCAGTCAGCTGATGCATGTATCCAAGGGTGTAGAGATGCTGCACGAGGGTGATACCCCGCACGACCTCTATTTCATCAAGCAGGGAACCATGTCGATCGGACGGATATCGGGTACGCAACTCAAGGTAATTGCCAAGCTGAAGTCCGGCGAAATTTACGGGGAGTTCGGTGCCCTGCGCAAAAAATCACGCTATGCATCCGTCTTCACCGCCGAACCTAGCATCATTATCCGTGTCGAACTTTCGGCCATTCAGCAGGTACTGGAAGCCGACAGTCAATTCCACGAACGGTTACAGGCATTAATGATTCGTCGCATTCTCGACAGCTTCTTCTCCAGCCACCCCGTCTTTCACGGACTTCCGGAAAATGACCGGAAAGAGCTCTCTCACAAACTTCCGGTAAATGACTACAATCGTAATGACCGGATTTTTACACAAGGGAAGACACCTCAAGGGGTCTACCTGATTCTCTCCGGTGAAGTGGAGATACGTTACACCACCCGCGCAGGCGAAGAGCGCCTGATTGAGATACGTCGCGATAGCGATCTGCTCGGTGAAGTGGCCAACAAAAACGGTACCGAGCTGGCTTATTCGGCGGTTGCCGCAAGCGATGTGGATATTCTGACGCTGGACAAATCTTCCATGAAGATGATCCACGATCAGCACCCGCAAACCTTTAAAACGCTGGAACATTATATCAACAAGCGCTCTGAAAGGACCGTGGCACGCCTGCGTGAAAACATGAACTGAGACACGACTTCTTCTGCCTCATCCCCGCCTCGTTTCTGCTTATCGCTCCGACACCACAGCCTTGACACCACCCAGACGCCACAACACCCAGGCGCCGGGAAGCGATGTGACACCCAGCACAATCACCCAGAGTGCCGCCATGGCTGTCGCCGCGTCGCCACTGGCACCGAAGTAGACAGCGAAACTGACGTAGCCTGCCTCCCGTACCCCGAAACCGTTCAGAGAGATCGGCAGTGTCGCCACCAGTGCTACCAGACCCACCATGATGGAGAAGGCGGCCCAGCTCATCTCAAGCCCGACCGCCATCCCGAGAAAGAAGTGGGCCTGCACGATCAACAGCTGAAACAGAAACGATACCGGCATACTGCGCCACCACATCTTTTGAAAACCTGGTTCCATCAGCGGAAGCGATTTAAGCTTCGCAAGCTTTTCCGGCAATCGGCTGACCAGATAACGATCCACCAGCGGATAGAAGAGCATACCTCCCCACGCGGCGGCCACAACAGCCAGCCAGGTCATCCACCAGGTGAGCGACCAGTCGAAAAAAAGCATGCAGATCGTCAACAGCAGAAGCAGTGCATACATGCCGTTCACCCGGTCGAGAATGACACTCGCCCCGGCAGTGACACCGATACCCTTCCGGCCACCCGTTTTGGCAAGCAGCACACCACGAATCACATCGCCACCGATGGTGGAAGGAAGAAAGAGGCTGGCGAACATGCCGAGAAAATAGAGCTTCACTTTCCGCCTTCTGGAGACCTCGATACCGAGTCCCCCGGCAATCCATGCCCAGCGCACACCGCACATCACATAGCCAATCGCCAGACAGCTAAGCGAAGCCAGCAGCCAGGCCGGGTTCACCGTACGGATAAGCTCCCACACCTTTGCCAGGTCGACATACTGCACCACTGCCACCAGCAGTGCGGTGGTCAGCAGAAGTTTCAGGATAAAAAACAGATGTTCTCTCTTCATGGACGGCGGAAAAGTAACACACACCCGTGACACGAAACAGAGAAAGCTCTGAAACATGGATACTTTAGCGCAGCTTGCCTAGAGTTAGGCGAATCAATGAAACAGTTATCGAACATTCCGGAAGCGCACTATTCCTACTGGCTCATTCTGCTATGGGCCATACTGACACTTCCCTCACTGGGGCTGGCTCCCCTGTTCGATTACGATGAAACCATCTACGCACAAACCACGATCGACATGATGCGTCAGGGCGAGTGGATTGTACCCACTGCCAACGGCATGCAGTTTTTCGAAAAGCCCCCTTTCACCTACTACCTGATGGATCTCTCATTCATCGCTTTCGGTGAAAATGCATTCGCTGCGCGTCTCCCTTCGGCCCTCTTCACCCTCTTCACTGCCCTGCTCCTTTTCCGCTTCGGTAACAGGGTTCACTCGACCACCTTCGGTCTGAGTGCTGCACTGGTCTTCCTCACCATGCTGGAGACAGGCCTGCTGGCCCATGCAGCCATCCTCGATGCGGTGCTCAACTTCTTTATCGCAGGCTCCCTGCTCTACTACTTTTTATGGAGACAGTTTGGAGAGAAGAGACATGCACTGATTACCGCTGCCATGATGGGGGCCGCGGTCAGTATCAAAGGCCCGGTCGGTGTGGTTGTTCCGGTATTGATTATCGTCATCGATCGCCTGCTGGCCCGCGATCTCCTCTCAACCCTGAGAGAGATTCCGTGGCTGCCCTGCACCGCTCTCTTCCTGCTTACCGCAACGCCGTGGTACCTGATGATTCTGGCGATGCACGGGCCGGAATTTCTCTATGAGTTCATCGTCGTACACAACATCGGCCGTGCCATGAGCCCGATGCAGGGGCACGGCGGCGGCTGGCACTACTATATTGTCGTCTTTATCGCCTCGGTGCTTCCGTGGCTGGCATGGTTCGTCTGGAGCAGCAGGCAGGCCTGGCTGCAACGCGACTCCAGCGACACGCTTATCGCCATTGCCAAGCTGGGACTGATCTGGACGATTGCAGTGATTGTTCTCTTCACCTTTGCCCAGACCAAACTACCGCACTACATCTCGGCCATCTATCCGGGTACGGCGCTGGTGATCACCGCCACCCTGTTCCACTTCGGTAACCGGGAGTTCGTACCCAAAAGCATCTACCGGGCCACCGTGCTCTTATTGCTGCCGATTGCGGCTGTCCTGACCATATTCCCCGAAATCTATCCGACACTGACCGAGCTGGTGCGCCACCCGCGCGCCATCGCCATCGTCAATCAGGATATTTCGCCACCCGGGTGGATGAGATACCTGGGCGCGGTGCTGCTGCTCGCCCTGCTCTGGCTTTTCTGGAAGGGCAGACATCCGGCTGGCGGACATATTTTCCGTTTCACCGTGGTTGGCGCTGCCCTGCAGAGTGCCCTGCTGATCGGATTGGGAACCTTTGCCGGTCAACTGGTGCAGGCCCCGACCATGCGCATCGCCGAAGCAGTCAAAGCATTGCCACAAGAGACTCCTGTCTACAGCTATAACCTGAACTATCCCTCCGTATCGTTTTATGCAGGGAGAAATTACGAAATTCTGCTGGGTGATGCGGGCTTAAAAAAACTCGCTCAAAATCATCGACCCTATGCCCTGATCATGCGCAGCGAATCACGCTCATCGGTGGCCCACCTGCAACGCGTGACCCCAACCATAAGCCAGGGCGGTTTTTTGATGTATCTCATCACACCTGATAGCAAGCGCACCCCATGAAGCTCTCTGTCATCATACCCGCCTTTAACGAAGCACAGCGCCTGCCTGCAACCATTGAAGCTGCTTATGCGTGGCTAACTGAAAATATCGATGATGCGTTCGAAATCATCGTGGTCGATGACGGCAGTCAGGATAGCACCGTAGAGAAAACAGATACGATGATTGCCGAACACCCTCAGCTAAAGCTGTTGGTCCAGCCTGAAAACAGGGGCAAGGGTGCCGCCGTACGGCGCGGCATGCTGGAGGCTACAGGCGATATTCGACTCTTTATGGATGCCGACCACTCCACCCATATTCGGGAAGTGGCCAAGGTGCTCCCCGCCATTGAGGCCGGTGCCGATGTGGTCGTTGCCTCACGCCAGCATCCCGAATCGGATATCTCGGTGAGCCAGTCGTGGCTGCGCGAACATATGGGCAAGAGCTTCAATTTCCTGATGCGCTCGCTGGTCGGCCTGAAGATGGAGGATACCCAGTGCGGCTTCAAGGCATTCACGGCCAGGGCCGCCGATGCCATCTTCCCGATCCAGAAGCTCGACGGCTTCAGCTTCGACGTGGAACTGCTCTGGCTGGCCAACCACTTCGGCTTCAACACGGTGGAGATTCCGGTGGAGTGGATCAACGAGCCCAATTCACGCGTGCGTATGCTGGCCGATCCGGCATTGATGTTTGCCGACATCATACGTATCCGCAGCCTTCACAGAGACCTCAAATAAAAACAGGCGCCCGAAGGCGCCTGCTTTCTTTATTCCCGTCATTCCCGACTCGATCGGGAATCCATGCTTGAACGTTGAAGATGGATGCCGGATCAAGTCCGGCATGACGAAGTACAGCTATTAAGTCCTACTCGTTACCTCTAAAAGATGATACCCGAACTGCGTCTTTACCGGGCCTTGCACCGTGCCGACATCGGCAGAGAAGACCACCTTATCGAACTCGGGAACCATCATGCCCGGACCGAACTCACCCAGCTCGCCACCCTGACGACCCGACGGGCAGCTTGAGTGCTCCTTCGCCAGCTCGGCGAAATCGGCACCACCCTCGATGGCAGCTTTCAGTTCGTTACACTGCTCTTCCGTACTTACTAATATATGCCGTGCGGTTGCTCTGCTCATCATCGTCTCCTGTTAACTTGATTGGACTTCAAACCATACCGATTGGCGAAAGTTTGTGAATGACCATTTTTGGTCAAAAGTAGATATTTAACAGTTCAGGCGGATTCCAGCCATTGATGAATTAAACCGGAAAGCTCTTCCGGCTCGCCATCGATAAAGATGCGCTTGGCGCGGGAGGTGTGGCCGGAAGTGACGGAGACGGAGGATTTGGGAATACCGAGCGACTTGGCGATGAAGGTCTCGATCGCTTTGTTGGCCTTGCCATCCTGCGCCGCCTCTTTCACGGCGATTTTAACGGCATCGCCATGCAATCCACGAAACGATGCCTGCTTCGCGCCGGGCTGCGCATGAATACTCAGATAGATGCCGCCCTTCCCTATCGTCAGGAACGGTAGACCTGTCATGGGTGTCTCGTCATAAGCCCATTATAAGCAATATCATCATGAATGAATCATCGGGGCGGCAATACGGTAGAGTGAATTGACCACGAACTCATTCAGGAAGAAGATGATCAGCAGCACGATAATAGGGGAAAAGTCGATACCGCCGAAGTAGGGAACCCGCCTGCGTATTGGAAAGAGTATCGGCTCGGAGAGCTGGTTAATGATGCGAACAATCGGGTTATACGGATCGGGGGAGACCCAGGAGAGAATCGCACGGGCAATCACCACGATCATGGCAAGGGTCAGGACGATATCCAGCATTCCCGCCAATGCCTGAAGAAAGTAACCCAGAACAAACACGATGCCCCCTTCCTATTTCAACTCTTTCGAGCGTTTCGATGCGGCAACGACACCGGCACGAATCGCCCCGGGAAGTCCATGCTCATACATGGCATCGAGTGCCGCCTGTGTGGTACCACCGGGGCTGGTCACCTGATGGCGCAGCTCCTCAGCCTTTCTACCACTCTCAGCCAGCATCTTACCGGCACCGGCTGCCGTTTGAGAGGCCAGCTTCTCAGCCAGCTCTTCCGAAAGCCCCAGTTTAGCCCCTGCAGCCTGCATAATCTCAGCCATCAGGAAGAAGTAGGCCGGGCCACTGCCGGAGACAGCCGTGACAGCATGCAACATATTTTCACTATCGACCCAGGCGATATCACCCGATGCTGCCATAATATACTCGGCACGCTTGCAGTGCGGCTCCTCGCACTGGCTAAACAGCACCGACATTCCAGCGCCGACCAGTGCCGGTGTGTTGGGCATGACACGCACGACCGCAATATCATCACGGCCAACATGCTCCCTGATGGTGGAGCTCTCCACACCGGCTGCAATACTGATCAGTGTTGTATTCTTTTTAAGCTGCGCAGCCAGCGAGATCAGCGCTTCGCGCATCTGCTGCGGCTTGACCGCCATGACCACGACATCGGCTCCGGCAACTGCCACGCCGTTCTCTTCAGCCGTAGTAATACCGTAGGCATCGGCCAGCGCCTTCAGCCGCTCGGCACGAACATCGGTGACGGTAATCTTACCCTTCTTGTGACCGCTGCCGGTCAACCCCGCGATCAACGCCTCGGCCATGTTGCCACCGCCGATAAATGCAATATTCAGACTCTTCATGGATTCCTTCTTCATGGATTGATGCTCCTCGCTCCGAAAAGCACTGTGCCGAGGCGCACCATCGTCGCCCCCTCCTCCATGGCGATGCGAAAATCACCGCTCATGCCCATACACAGCTCGCCAAGGCTCGCATCGCCAAGCCTATCCCGCAAGTATCGCAACTCCCTGAAGCTTCTACGGATATTCTCATCATCGTCCTGACTCTTCGCAGCCATGCCCATCAGGCCAACCACCTTGAGCTTCGGAATCGCTTTAACGCTCTTTAGCAGCTCCGGCACCGCATCCGGTGAAACGCCGAACTTCTGACTTTCGCCCGATATGTTGACCTGCAGAAGCACCGGAAGCTCCCGATCCACCACATGCCCGGCCACTCTCTCCGCCACACCGGCATCACTAAGGCTGTGCCACATCGATGCATACTGGCCGATATATTTGGCTTTGTTTTTCTGCAACGGGCCGATCATATGCCATCGAAGCTCAGGAAATTTTTGCGCCCGATCCCGCAGTGCCTGGGGCCTTGCTTCGGCAAAATCGACCTGCCCGGCAGCTGCCAGCGCGGCAACCTCTTCATCGCTGTGATACTTGGATACCGCCAGCATCTTCGCGCCGCTGCCTTCCACCTCATCATGTAAGGCCTGCCAGCGTTCGGTAAGTGACTTCTCGTTCATTCAGGATCCGTATGGAGGGAGATATGAAAGTTCACCCGGGACTCATCCACGGCGCCCCTGCCAAAGCATCAGCAGGGTTAAAAAGAGATAAAACACCACCGACTGCGCCAACAAGAGGACAACGGTAAAAATCGAGCCTTTAACCAGTGCCAGTGCAGCCAGACCCATGATCAGGGACATGCCTACCACCACCTTCACAGTCTGTGCCTGCGAGCAGCCCATCGCCATCAGGCGATGATGCAGGTGATCGCGCCCGACATATTCGAGCCACTCACGGAAATTGCTGACATCTCCCCGGGCAATTCTCGCCACCGTGGTGTAGATCATATCGAAGATCATCACCGAGAAGATCAATAGCGGTGCCGAATAGGCTTTGAGCGCCCCTTCGGAAGACCAGCCCCCCATCACCGCCACGGCAGCCATCATCCATCCCAGATAGGTGGAGCCGACATCGCCGAGGAAGGTTCGGGCAGGACGATCATAGCGGGCATTATCGGGCAGAAACCCAATCGCCGCTCCGGCCAGCGAGAGACAGAGCAGCAGCATATAGACCTGCCCGGTGTGCCACGCGAGCAGTGCCATCAGGATACTGACCACAGCAGCGAGCGAACCTGCCAGCCCGTTGATGCCGTCGAGAAAGTTGAATGCATTGGTGATACCGACAATCCAGAGTGCCGTGACAGCATAGTTGATCGCCATTCCCCACCATGTCTCCGGTGCAATCGATACATAGACACCGCAATACATCAGGATCACTAATGCCAGAAGCTGGCCGACAAGCTTGATGCGCGCAGAGAGCTCATGCAGATCGTCCCAGAAGGAGAGTGCCGCCACGACCAGCGCCGAGATACAGACACCCTTCAGCTCGATGGAGTAGTTAAAGTTCAACAGCAGCGTCAGGTTCACCGAGATGAGTGTCGCCAGGCCGCCAATTCTTGGCGTTGGCTGGCTATGAACCCGGCGCGCATCCGGTATATCCATGGCACCGACCTTCAGAGCAAAAGCGATCACCATCGGCATCAGGCCGTAGGTCATCAGGGTTGCGGAAACGGCAAGCCTAGCGCTGGTTGTAAACAGGCCATGCAACTCGAATGGGAACGACAGTACAAAACCGGCCAGCAGGGCGATGGCGCGAACCGCAGGCCTGTCGATCAGCTCATACATTGGTCAACCGCCCCATGCATCTTCTCCATCTCGGCCTCGGAGGCATCCGCCAGCAGAGGGAGAGAGACAACATCCCGCCACGCTGCCGAAGCACCAGGAGCATCGGTTTCCAGCAGGGAGCTGACAGGCGAAGCCACAGGCCGCATCGCCATAACCCCACGGCTATGCATAGTGTCGATCCACTGCTCGGCATCCCCTTCTGTCCGAATCAGATAGCGATAGAGATTGCCCTGGTGCAGGCCTCTTACAGGTTTGACAGGGCCACCTCCGAACCACCCGTCCATCACCGTAGCCCGAACCTGGCGTGCGGCCATCTCCTCGTCTGCCCGGCCAATCCGGATAATCGCCATGGCGGCATGCAGATCGGATAGCTGATGATGGCCTGCATAATGGTGCAGTTCGGTTGCGCCATCCGGGTCACGCATCGTTCGAACACTGTTTGCCAATTCAGGATCGTCGGTCAGCACTATACCGCCATAGGCACCACCCCACGGCTTGGTGGCATAAAAGGAGGCGATGGCAACATCCCCGAAACTACCGACCGGGCACCCCTCGATACCAGCGCCGGGAGCCTGCGCAATATCTTCGATCACCGGGCACGGCCACGATGCCGTCGCCAGTGGCTCAACCATGCCGAAGGGGTGCACCAGAACCACGACATTGAGCGATTCGGCCTGTTTCAAAGCGGTCTCCGGAATCAGGTGAAGGTCATCACCGCAATCCATACAGACCGGTTCGCAACCTGCAGCCTGAACCGCATAGAGCACCGAACTGCAAACATAGGCCGGAATGCCGACCCTGGTAACGGATTGCTTCTCTGAAAGTGCACGCAGGGCCAGTGTGATCGCAGCGGTGCCGGAATCGACAGCGACAGCCTCCTCACGTTCGGTGCATGAAGCGACCAGCGCCTCCAGCTCCGCTGCCTTCCCACCCATCGCAATCTGACCGGAAGCCACCACCTGCTGCACGGCATCGACAAACGGTTGCCCGAATATCGGGCGCGAGTGAGGAATCATTTAGAAACTATTGCCTTTACAAAGAGTAGGTGATTGGAGATGTCTGATGCGGAACAAGGCATTTTGAGCGACATGTGCTGAAGCACATGAGCAAAAGCCTGACGAAGCAGAGGAGCAAACACGAAGTCTCAGAGGCGCATACGGATCGGAATGAATCCTTCAGCACAGCTAAGCTTACCCTGCACACCCCGGAAATGTGCCGTAGCCTTGGCAATTTCAATGATATTGAGGTTAACATGAGTGCGTTCGATCTGTGAGGCGTGAGCCTCAAGCCCGGAAATCTTCTTCTCCATTGTTTTGTCGATATCCATAAAGAGTGTCGGCTCAAACCCGATGGATGATGGTGTCTCGTAGGCAAGGACATTGGGCACATATCGCGTGACCGAATTGGTCACCTGTGCCAGTACGCGGTGATCCTGATGGGTATCGTCGCGATGATTAACATAAACGGTTGCCGGTTGCACCTTCTGTACCACCTGCTCCAGCATCTCCATCAGTGCCATCGCCTGCTGTGGCAGGCATGTGTCGTTAAAGACACCCCAGTGAACCTGTGAGATACCCAGGATTTTAGCCGATGCCTCCTGCTCCGCTTTGCGAACATTGGCATCACCACCGACATCTCCCTGTGTGGCGACAAAGAGGTGTACTTCATCACCACGCTCGGCATGGATGGCCATGGTGCCTCCGCAACCGATCTCGATGTCGTCCGGGTGTGGTGCAAGTGCAAGAATTCTGCTCATTTTCTCTTCTCCCCCATACGAAGAATCATCTCCGATGTTGCTGGTCCTACATTAAACAGCATATCGACAACCGACAAGTGTGAAATAAAGTCGCCGTGTAGTTGTGGATAGCGTGGAGCCTCAACCTCCTGAAACCAGAGTTCAATGCCAGCATCGGAAAATTTCTCTTTCTCCAGATAACCGCGCCCTTCCCGGCCGGAGAGATAACCATCGCCATCCAGCTCTTCGCACAGTGAGATCAGGCGCCGGGTCGGATCATCCGAAACCGTCTCCATAGCCGAAGCCAGGTGCAGCGGCGCTTCACATCCCAGCATCTCTCCCAGCAGGCGGATCACAGCTATGTTCAGGTCGGCGATCTTCTCATACGGCTGTTGCAACACCTCACGGAGCCTTGGCCAGCAGGCATCGATGTAGGGAGCTTTGGCATAGGCCTGCTCAATCGCAGCGATCTGTTTGCGAGCCCAGTTCGGTTGCGCAACAGTAACCTCCATGATCGTCTGCGGAAACCGATAGGCCACCGGAACCGTTACCCACTGTGCGCCCTGGGCTGTCTTGATCCTGTTCCGGTTCTGCCACTCGTTTTTGTGATACTGAACCGTATCCAGAATGACAAAGGCATCTGAAATCAGCCACTTATGGAAGAATCCCGGCCACGGCAGATAGTTGGGTTGATGAATGGTGACCAGCATCAGTGCACCTTCAGCAGGAAGGGGTTGGCCTCCATGCGCATACCCATCTGCATCGGAATCCTCAGGCGAACCACATGCACCCCCCGCGGCAATTCAACCGGTGTTACGGACACCGTGCCATCCGAAGGAAGCACCACCGATGCGACCACCCGCCCATCGACAATCCACTCACCCCGAAGATTGACCACCCCTTTGACCTGCCCTGTTTTCGCCACCCACTCGCTGATCGCGGCATAGAGCGTGACGTTACCGCTGACAACAACCTCACTCCCCGGAAGATAGCGTTTACCCGTGCTATCTTTGGCAAACAGCGCCACCATCCTCAGGTTGCGATCCTTCGGCAATGCCCAGCTAACGCTTCGCCCCAACTTCACCGCTTTCAGGATATCCTTGCCATCGCCGGAGTCCGCCCACACATCCATCGGATAGTTGCCGAGATACTCGTTGGCCTGGCCCTCGGCATGGTAATCTCCTGCTGCCACGCCCCAGATCGGCTGCGCCCTGTAACCCATCGAATAGTCCATCATAAATCGATCCCACATACCGCCGGGAACCGTATTGCTGTCGGTATCGCCATAAACCGCAGCAAAAGCATCCGCCGTCGGCGCTTCAAAAACACGTCTATTGTAAGGCGGCGTATCCAGTTTGACACCCATCGGCCCATCACGCACGCCAGAGAGCGTCCCCGGATGCGCCCAGATGGTCATCAGCCCCTGCTCACGTGCCTCCTCGATAAAATCGACATCGGGGTCGACCTGCCTCTGCATCATCCAGATGGCCATAAGGGCGATACAGGAGAGTGCCAGCAGCAGCGCCACGTTTCTGTTTCGTTTACGGATCGTCCAGACCAGCAGCAGGAATACAACGAGTGTCCAGAAAGTGGCCGAAAGCATGGAATTCCCTTTGATATTGCGCATGTCATAGCTGGGTAGTGCCTTAATTTGCTCCGGCTTCTCAACACCAAACGCGATGATATGACGCTCGGCATCGTGCAGTGTCAGGTCGATAAAGGGGGTACCGCTCCAGTGATAACCGGGTGTCGACTCTGTCGCCGCCATAAACGTCATACCGGGATGGTTCGCTTTCACCCGTGCAAGGTCGGTAAAAAAGTTTTCCAGGCCGGTCTCATAGAGCGATGGATGTTCCTGGGAGATGCCAAGTTTTCCGGCAACCGGATCGAGGCCGAGGCGGATGGTGTAACGATCGTGTTCGCCAAAGGTGAGCACATCGATACCGCGTCTCTGCGCCAGTGCCGCCAGTGTAGCCATATCGTGCGCACCATCGGAGTGGTTGCTGCGCACATCGAGCAGAACACGCCGGGATCGGGGAAGATCACCGAGCGCCTCCAGTGTCGTACCCTGCATAGCGACTCTTTTCTCTCCCTCCAGCCCCTCAGCCGACCCCTTACCCGATCCCCCACCCGATCTCTCAACCTCTTCCTCTTCGGTGAGATGGGCCGAGGCATCGATCATCTGCTTCAGCTGTTCAAGCGATATGTCAGCAGCAGCCTTTGCAGCAAAAGCTTCAGGTGTATGAAGCGAGCTCCCCACAAACCCCAGCGCGATCATCAACCATAAACACCTATGCACGTTCATCCCTCAACTGCTCGTATAACTGCTGCAGTCCATCGATCATGGCCGCCACGGAGTAACTATCTGCCCGAAGCCATGCGGCCTCGGAATGCGCACCACTCCAATCGGTAAGCAGAGCCTCTGCCACCGAAGCGGAATCTTCGGCATCCACCACCAGGCCGACCTGCTCATCCACCAGTTCGTTCAGGCCGCAGGCATTGCTCACCACACAGGGAAGCGATGCAGCGAATGCCTCAACCACGGCACGCCCCATCCCCTCATTTCTGGAAAGCAGGGCAAAAGATTTTGCTTCGGCCAGATAGGGAAGCGGATCGGCCCAGCCCGCAAAGTGAACATGATCGCCAATACCCAACCCGGCAGCCTGCCGCTCAAGTGTCTCCCGCTCTCCGCCGTCTCCGACAATCGCCAGCTTCGCATCCGGCTTTCTCTCAACCACTCTGGCCCATGCATTGAGCAGGCGATCCATACCCTTGACCGGCACCAGCCGCCCTACCGATACAACATCCCATCTACGATGATCGCGGCCCGCTCTCAACGATTCGACACGTTCACGGATCGAGTCGACATCGACACCGCTGGGGATCACATGCCACTGCTTCTCATCACCGATCCCCAACTGCAGGTGATCGCGCTTCTCAGCCTCGGTCAGGGCAACCAGCGCATCGCTCTTTTTCGCCAGCCATCGTTCAATAGCAATAAACAGGGATGTTTTCAGGCCGCCAAAATAGCCGTGGAAGATATGGCCGTGTGGCGTATGCACCACCTTCGCCCTGCCCTCTGTGCGACCTTTCGCGGCAAGCCTGCCAAGCACACCGGTCTTGGAGGTATGGGTATGAACGATGTCGAATCCCTCATCCAGCAGGCTGCATATCTCCCTGTAGGCAACCCGGTCATGCCAACCGATTCGACGCATCAACGATGGAATCCAGTGCACCTTGCCACCCATCAATTTGAACGCCTCGACCCCCTCCTCGACACGCCATGACTCCTCGGCACTCATCTCCGATTCGGCCGAAAGACCCATGGCCAGCACGACATGGTGACCCTGCTCCACCTGTTCGGTAGCGGAGATAAGGGTGTTGACCGCCGAGCCGCCACGATCCATACGGGTAATCAGGTGCAGGATTCTCATCAGGCCTTACTCGCAACGACCAATATGGAGGGAGTCATCACCAGACGTCCCAAACTCGCCCGGACAAGCAGCCAGTTCATCAATACGAGGAACCGTTTCAACCACGCCGCGACACTTCCATGGCTATAAATATCCCCTGTACTCGGTGTAGATGAAAGAATCCGGACATTTTTCAGCCCGGCATCGGAAAACATTCTCATGATCGCCTTGCGTTCAAGCCCGTAATTGTGCATAACCGCCAGATTCTGCAATTTTTCGGAAATTTTCCCCGGCATCAGTTCTGCCAACCGAAGTATCCATCGATGCAGGAGTCCATTAGGGATGCGGACAACCATGATCCCGCCAGTTTTCAGATGACCGGACATCTCGCTTAAAAAATTCCATGCCTCTTTGACCTGATCAATCACATTGACTCCCACGACCGCATCAAAACAGTCCCGATCGAGTTCCGACATAGCTTTTATCACTTTCTCGCGCACACCATCATGCATCCACCGACTTTCGCATATGGATGGCTCGACACCACAAATTTCCCAACCCTCTTTCCCAGCCATACTCAACAAAAGTCCTCCTGCACAACCGACATCGAGCAACCTTCCTTTCCTGACAGGCTCCAACTGAGATAACACCTCTGCAAAAATGCTTTCCCGGCCCGATCCCAGCCACCCTTTGTGAAAATAGCCCGTATCGAGAGCCAATTGTGTCGAAAACACCAAACGACACCCACTACAGCGATAATAGGGGCGCAAAAAGCGCTCGAATATTTTCGAACTCTCCGCATGACAATACGGGCAATTCACTGCCAATGCTTCAGGGCGTGTTAACACGCCCTAGTACCTCAATCGCAGTCATAAAACAGGCATCGTGGTGCCGCCATGCATATTTCGCTTCAACGGCATGTCGCAACTCATCTCGTGAACGATCATCGAACCTCTGCTGCAGCATCTTCCGGGTGGCATCTGCCAGTGCTTCAGCCGTCACTGCATCCGCCAGCATATTAAACGGCAGCGATGGGACCACTTCTTTGTTGGCCGTCACCGGTGTTGCCACGACAGGCAAGCCGCTGGCATTGGCTTCAAGCGTCACCAGTCCGAAACCTTCGAGATCCCGGGTCGGCAACATAAAGAGATCGGCTGCCACAAGTCGTCTCTGCACTTCAGCCTCTGGCAGGAAACCGGCGAACTCGATTCGATCGGCCACACCGATCCGAGCCGCCTGCGACTTGAGTTGACCCATCAATGCCCCCTCTCCGATCACACACCAACGCAGCTCGGGATACTCATCTTTGAGCAGACCGGCAGCCGCAACAAGCAGGTCGACACCGGTGCGCGGCACGAGATTTCGCAATGTCACAACGACAGGCCCGTTCCAATCCAAATCGACCCTGATCTCATTTCGCGGCATGTCCGGCAACTGTGCCACATCCACACCGCCGGGAGAGACAGTGACGTTATCACCGCCAATGCCAAACGCCTCCGCAAGCCTCTGCTCGGTATACCGGCTCAACACAAGAAGCGAGTCCGAGCTGCGATAGATGGATAACTCCAGATGCTTCATCGCCATGGCGACACATCGATCTTTCAGGTTCCAGCGGCCGGCATGCCGCGTCAGATACTCTTCGAATGCGAAGGAGTAACAGACTTGCAATCTGGGCAGATGACAACCGGCCTTCACCAGGGCCCAGATGGTGAATGGCTGCTCGGAAACCACGACATCGAAATCGTTTTTATGACTCGCCCACCACTTGCAGGCCTCCGCCTTCAGCTGCGAAAGCCCTTGCCAGCCCCGATCGCCATGATAAGGCAGCCGGTGCTCCCGAACATCTCCACACACGACCAGATCCAGCGGTGCATCATGATGCGGCTGGCGTGTAAGCAGTGTGACCGTGTGGCCCGCTTCACGCAGCGCCCGCAGATGGTTCGTCAGCATGCGCTCAGCCCCGCCATGTACCATCTCAGCGGAGACATCGGCAACGACCAAAACCCTCACGCCTCCCCCTCCGGCGATGCAGAATCGTTCCATCCATGCTGCTGCATCCAGCGATCCATAAGCAGCAGCCCCCACAGAATATCGGAACGATCATGGCCCCGGTTATGCGCCTGCCACTGAGCGCGGATAAAGTCCGTGCTGACCCATCCCCCCATGACATCTCCCTCGGCCAGACGTTTCACCTCATCTTTCAACTCATCTCTCAGCCAGTGTTTGACCGGAGCCATGAATCCCTGCTTGGGACGATACACCACATCGTGGGGAAGTTTTCCGGCTGCAATCTTTTTGAGCATGATTTTCAGCCTCTCCTGCCATGGCCATCCGTCCACTTTGGTATCGGCATCGAGCGTCAACACCAGCGATAAGAGACGGGTATCGAGAAACGGGGCTCTCAGCTCCAGCGCATGCGCCATACTCATCCGATCCCCGACAGCCAGAAGATCGTCCGGCAGATAGGTAAGCACGTCGTAAGCCATCGCGCCATTGACCGGGCCAAAGCGATCGATCAGGCCGGGCAAGCCCCCCATCGACCCGGCTGCCGAAGGCCAGAGTGTATCTGCATCGACGGGATCGACTTTGAGGATAGCGGAGCCGGGGACATCGGTCGTCTGCATCCATCTGCGGTAGGCTTCGGCATCGCCCAGCTCCAGCCCCTGCAAAAAACGGCGCACCCTTCCCCGCAGATTTCGACTTGAACCGCTATCGCCGAACATGGCCACGATGGCGTGCGCAATACCCCGCCCGGGCATGCTTCGCAAGCGCGCATGCCAGTGCATTCCAAGATAGCGGGGATAGCCGCCAAACAACTCATCGCCACCCACACCGGAGAGCGCCACATCCACAAAAGGCTTGGCCGCCCGGCTAATCAGGTAGGTGGGCAGTGCCGCCGTGTTCATCACCGGTTGATCGAATGCGCGTGCCAGCTCATCAAGCGTCTGATGAGCATCGGCCGCCACCTCCAGTACCTGATGTTCGCTGCCGATATGGTCGGCAACACGGCGCGCATAGCCGCTCTCATCATAATCGGAACCACCACCGGCAAAGCGAACGGAAAAGGTATGCAGGGGTCGATCCGAATGAGCTGCCAGTGAGGCGGCAATCAGGGAGGAGTCCACGCCACCTGAGAGAAAGACACCGAGTGGTCTGTCCGACATCGTGCGAAGTGCGAAGGCATCGTTGAGCAGTCGCTCCACCTCTCCCTCGATCTCATCGGGCGCCAGATCCTGCGGCTGGTCGGCTTCCGGCAGAAAGAAGTAACGCCTGAGATCGAACGACTTGCCTCGACCGGCTACCGCATAACATCCGGCAGGTAGTTGCTTTACTTCGCGATAGAGTGTCCGGGGCGCTTCCAGACGCATATCACGCAACAAATCCGCCACCGCCTGTCTGTTCGGTGTCAGGCTCCACTCTCCATGCTCGAATGCATCCAGCGTCGAGGCAAGCCCCACGCGACCACCCTGCTCACAGACAAACAGGGGTTTCTCCCCGAAAGGATCGCGGGCTGCAATCAGCAACTCCTCCCGTGCATCCCACAAGACAATGGCGAACATGCCATTGAGCAGCGAAAACATCCCTACACCGAACTTACGATAGAGATGAGGCAACACCTCGGTATCCGATTCGGATGTGAACCGGATCCCCTCCTCCTCCAGTTGCCTGCGAAGCTCACGATAGTTGTAGATACAGCCGTTAAAAACCGTCGTCACATCACCCGATACGAACGGTTGTCTGCCACGCTCGTCCGGGCCGATGATGGAGAGACGATGATGGATGGCGGAGAAGGCATCGGAAAAAAAGTCGCCATGATCATCCGGTCCACGATGCGCCACGGCCTGTGCCATGGCATGAAGCTCATGTGGGGAACTCTTTCCACGGATGGCGACAAATCCACACATCAGTTCACCCCCATCACTGTTGCCATGTCATCGATATGCGGCTGCCAACCGTGAGTTCCCTGACGATCTGCAATCCAGTTCTCCACCTTCCCTCCCAAACTCCGATCGCGATGTGCCATCGCAACCTGAGACATTGCCTGACGCCACGACGCCACATCCCCGGGCTGGCAGTAGCGGGCAAAGCCGCCGGTAGTCTCTCTCAACACCGGTATATCGGAAACAATGGCAGGCGTACCACAAGCCATCGCTTCCAGCGGCGGATAACCGTAGCCCTCTGCCATCGACGGCAACAACAGAGCTGCCGCAGAGCGATAAAGGTTGAGCAGCATCTCATCGTCAACCTGCTGGAGAAACTCTACCCTGTCACGAACGGCAGGGGTCTCGGCAAGAAGCCTTTCTGCAAACTCTTCTTTAACACCCACGCATCTCAGCCGTCCCTCCATACCGTCAAGGGCCTTTAAGAGGATATCGATATTTTTGTGAGGCAGTCCGTTTCCCACATAGAGAAAATACTCTCCGTCAACCGGAACGCTCTCATGCGCAGCAGAAAACAGTGGTTCGATGGCCGGATAGCGTACCCTTGTCTCACCACGGAGGATGAACATCTCTCCGATCTCTTTTTCGGTTGCAACGGAGTCGAACCAGGTAAGATCGGAATGTTTCAATGCCAGTTGCAACCGCCATCTGTCCATCCGGTATTGAAGCGCATTGCTCCGGTATGCCTCATGAGTCAGGTAGAGAATATCATGTACCGTATGGATGGCAGGGCAGTGGAGTTTTGTCAGCGGCAATTTCGGATAGGGGCTCAAAAAAAGAGCCGCATCCCGGGAAAGTTTCGAGCAGTGCCATCCAAAAGCGATATCGCCTGCCGATTCGACGTTAACAACCTCAACCCGACCCTCCAGTGTTGCGGGAAGCGTGCAGCCTGAAGTCATCAGAATCTGCAACTTCCACTCAGGATGAAGCTCGGCAGCCGCAAGCAGAAGCCCTTCCAGAAAACGACCAATACCCGTCCGACGACCGGTGACAAATTCCCGCCCATCGATAAGCACTGTTTTTCCGCTTCTACACATGCTGCAGTAGCTCCCGGTAAAGGGTTTCAACCGAAGCGACATGATTCTCGATGGAAAAGAATCTGGCCCGTGCTCTTCCCCGCTCTGCCAACCTCTCCCTCAACGACCCGTCATCCAGAAGTTCGCCAACATATCGCTGCATGGCTTCGATATCACCGGCCTGGACAAGAAAGCCATGCTCACCATGCTCCACCACTTCCGGCACGCCACCGACTGAAAATGCGACAGGCACGACCCCTTCTGCCATGGCTTCCACCAGCACTCTGCCGAAGCCTTCGTGCCTGGAGGTCAGCACAAGCACCGATGCCTGCCGGTACCACGCTGCCACATCATCCACAGCACCTGGCATATGGATTCGATCAGCAAATGCAGATACATCAACACGATGCCTTACCGATTGGGAAAATTTCGGATCATGCGGGTCATCCCCTCCAACCATGGCAAAGTGAAGATCCGGATATCTATCGGCAAGTTTTTCAAAAAGAGCCAATGCCAGCCGGGGCTGCTTCTCGGATGATAACCGACCGACAAAAAGAAGGAGGCTTGCATCGCCGGACAACTCCGGAGCAGTCGCTGTACGATCATCGTTGTACACAACACCGTTATAAATCACCCTGAGAATGCCACCAAAGCCCCCGAACCGCCTGGCCACAGCCTTACTGTTACAGACAATCGCATCGACCAGCCATTGAAGCATGTTATCCATGACGCCGTCTTTTGCCGCAATTCGGCAGTGAAACACCACCTTCGTTTTCAACCCCAGCGTTGCTATACCGGCATAAAAGGCAGCTCTCGACTGATTCGCATGGACAACATCGTAATCGCATTCTCGCATCCATTTTCGCCACTGCCAAAGCGCCCGAACGGTTGCCACTCCAAGTTTAGGCATTGGCAGGTGATGGACCGGAAGCCCCTCTTCACTCGCCAATCTGCTGAGCTCACCGTCAACAGGCACGATCAGTTCACCGCTGATTGAAGCGGGAAGATGGCTCAGCAACTCCAGCAAAGAGTACTCGCCTCCTCCCACCATATCAGGAAACAGTGAAACATAAGCAACCCGTATCATGGCCTGCCCATCCACGACTTCACTCTCCCGACATCGCTGGCCAGTGACATATACATCCGCAGCCAGGGAAGAAGCCACCAGGCCGCAGAAGGTATATCCGCTTGTCCGGGCACCCATCGGAATCGCCACAAATTGACAGTGACCATCAGTGCCAGAAACAGCAAAAGAGGCCAGAAGCTCCAGTAGCATAGCAGCAACAACGGGATCAGCTTTACACCCAGGGAAGCACGCAACATCCAGTATCCAAATCCTTCGGATGCGATGCCGTGATGCCACAGTTCATATTCGGCCCTCCCTCTTCTGATAAACCAGCACCAGATCGCCGGCAAAGACTCCCGCGCCGCATGTTTTACCATGGCTTCAGGCACAAACAGCAAACGCCCCTGTTCTGCCACCCGCTTCGCCAACAGGAAATCTTCACCGCCAAACCGGGCTCTGTCTGAAAAACCCCCAGCCTCAACAACCGCAGCTTTTCGATATGCCGCATTGAGGGTCGACACCTCTTTCGTCTCCTGCAGCTGACCTTTCGCCTGCACGACTCTTGAGTAACCGCCCCCGGGGAATCCAAGCAGTGTCTCTGCCCAGCCAATGGCATTGGTATCTTCAGGCACGCTCACACCGCCCTGCACGCCCAACACTGTCGAATCTTCAAACGGCGCGACCAGCCGACCCAACCAATCCGGAGCCACACGACAATCATCGTCGACAAACACCAGCAGATCATGACTGGCATGCTGTACGGACAAATTCCTGGCATAGGCAATCCCTCTGTTCCGCACCGGATGCGGCACATAGACAACCCCGGCTATCTCTCTGGGAGTATCGGTCTCTTCCACCACAACAATCTCAATAGTTCCCCGGTAATCCTGGGCAACCAGATCCGAAAGAAGTGCATCCAGCATCTCTCTGCGATCTCGTGTAACGATGAGGATCGATACGGATTCAGTCATCTCGCATACCTGCTATGATTTTGGCTACAACCTCTGCCCGTGCATGCCAGTGATGAGCGGATGTCACCTCATCCGGGCATGGTTCGTATGAAGAGGCGCCCGACCCGGACAACAGATGATCCAGTGCAGCCATCCATTCCGAACTGTTTTGACACATACTGACCCATGGCTGCAGAAGCTCCGCCGTTTCGCATGGGATGGTGATGATTGGCCTAGCTGCTACCAGATAATCGTAGAGCTTGGTCGCATCGCCCTCGATACCTTTTTTATAGGGGGCCACCAGCAGATCGCAGTGCTGCATAAAAGAGAGCAGCTTTTCAGGCGGCTGAACACCCTGCCAGTGGATATTGGATAAGCCATACAACTGTCGAGCAGCATCTTCTCCACACCCTCCAACCATCACCCACTGCCAATGCGGCCTCTGACCGGCGATCTCGGCCACCAGTTGCCCGTCGAACCATGGGCCGGCATGGCCGATAAAACCTATCCTGGGGTGACCAAGCTGTTCGAGCTCTTCAGGCTCCCCGCTCTTCTCATCCGAGCGCTCTAATGCTGTTGCATTGGGAACATGAAATACACTTTCACGGCCTCCTCTTATCGTTACCGCTCTTTCGTAAAGTTGTTGTGTCACCGTGATAACGGCATCGGCTTCCCTGACGGACCTGATCTGCAGTTCAGATATTTCAGTATCGTCATGAAACACCGCCCAGTCTTCAGTCCAGTCAAAAATCACTTCCGACCTTTTCGCCAAATGCGGCATCATCACAACATCGAACGGGTGGTAATAGATCGTGCTCCACATCAGCTCTTCATCAAGCATCGTTGTCATTCGTTTGGCGATTCTCTCCCGGTTCCACCGTCGAACGCCTGGGTTTCGCTCAAATGGAAAGGTTAGTCTCTCCTGAACTACCTCCACCTTCTGATGGCAACCCGGCGGATGCGCGGACTCTCCACGCCACCAGGCGCTATGACGATCCATATAAATCGTTCTTTTGAAGTCGTCTTGCCGGGAAAGATAGTAGGGCAGCCACTGCTTTCGGGCCCAGCGAATATCCCCCCAGGACTCTTTGGATACAATCAGCAGACCATGCGACTTCACGATGCGCTTCTCCTGAATACCAGAATGGTCCAGTACGGAAACTTTCGAATCCAGGGGATGCGAGACCATAAACGATCTCGTTTTGAAGACTCCAGCCATCGCTGCAACCCGGGAATACGAGAAAACCACTGCGGAAAAACATAACGAACCCCGTCTCTCTCAACAGGGACGAAACCACATGACTCAAACATGGCAATAAAGTCCGAAACAGCCATAAACCGATGCTCAAAACCATCGATAGCACTTTCCGAAAACTCACGGTAGTGCTCACTCCCATCACAATAATAGGGTCGCTTTTCTCGCCACATTTCATAGCGGGAGCGCAGCGTGACACTTGGTACGGAGATAACCCAGTGTCCCCCGGCTTCGAGAACCCTGTTTACCTCCCGCATCACCCGCTCCATGTCAGGGACGTGCTCCAGCACCTCCATACTTACCACGGACGTGAATTGTCGATCGCGAAACGGGAGACTGCATCCATCCCCACGCGCTATGGAAAGTTTACGTTCTTTTGCCAGCAGCAACCGCTCCGGGTTAAGGTCGACACCCACACCGGAGAGACCCAGCCGGTGCAGTAAAGCTCCTTCACCGCAACCGATATCCAGCGTATGAAAATCATCCGTTTTTATTTCGGAAACCCAATATGCCATTCGCTCAAGCAGTGCTTCCGGCCAGGAGCCCTTCTCATAACGCTGAGGTGCAGGCTTGCCTAAGGGCGAGATGGAATCACTCATAAACCCCTCTCCTTATCAGCCGTACTACTGCCGGACATCAATGCCTCCCTGATCTCTTTTAATACGGAATGATCCTGAAACAGCATTAATATGCCAAAGAGAAGCAGATAAACGAACAGAAGCAGCAGCAACTCGACAGGCGCCCAGACATTCAGCCATGCAGACAGCAGGCCGGCCACAAGGCCAGCCGCCAGAGAAGAGCCCAGTGCAGCGTACATCGGTGAAATCATCTGCTGTATACCCCAGTGAGTAAGCCTGCGAACAGATGCAACACGAACGATCAAACCTAAAAGATACGCTCCGGCAGCACCTGCCGCAGCTCCGGTAACACCCCCGAAATATCCTCCGGAACCGACAAACAGTATGAATGCGACAGCCTCGATGCCCTTTGCCCTGCTGGCCAGTTCGACACGTTCAAAGGCTAGGAAAAGAAGACTTAAGTATTGGCTCATGCCCCTGGAGAAGGCCAGGAGCATTAAAATCTGTAAAACGGGAATTGCCGATTGGTAGCGTTCCCCCAGCAGTGCGGTAATCAGCGGTTCAGCCAGTACGACACCGCCAACACACATGGGAAGAAGGATCAACGATTGAACTTTCAGGCTCTTTGAAAAGGCTTTCCAGATCCTGTGTGCGTCCCCATGCAACCGGCTAAAGGCAGGTAGCAATAACTTTCCTATCACCTTAACGAGCAGGTCGATTGGCCACTGGCTTATCTGATACGCCAATACATAGATACCGAGAATTGCCGTGCCAAGCATTCCGCCAATAATCAGGTTATCCGCCTGTGTAGTCACAAATGTCCCCAGAGCTATGAAGATATAGTGCTTTCCCGTATGCAAAAGCTCTTTTAACTCTTCCATAACAGGCAGTTTCATCGAGGGAATACCGAACCAGAACCATGAAATGGCTGAAGCAAGAAGCGCCATGGAGAGCTGCCCCCATGCAAGTGCGGCAACATCACCCAGCCGATATGCCAGATAGACAGTCACCGTGAAGTTCAGCAAAGCGATCAATACCTGAAACCAGGCGATCCGCACAAATTGAAATTGTCGTTCGGCCAGAAAACGATTGGGCGAGAGAAGCCCCACAGCCAGTGGAGACCATGCAATGATAAGCAGAACCTCATCGACTCTCTCCGAGTTTATCCAGTCTGCGTAGAGTGGCAGAATCATCAGAACAAAAACGGTTACTATAAGTCCGCGTAACAGGTTCGCCATATAAACGGAAGCGATAAACGATGAAGTTAAAACTTTCCTGTGAACCAGCATCCGCTCCGTGCCAATGGCCGTAAGTGTTTCCAGACCAAGAAGAAGAACCACGGACAAGGCAAAAACACCAAAATCGTCAGGCTCAAGCAGACGCGCAACAATGGCTAATTGGGCAATTGCCAGAAGCTTCTCACAAATGGTTCCAAGCGAAGTGATACTACCACCGCGAATGATGGTTCCCGCTAACGAGTCAGGTCTGCTCCCCCTATCCACAGCGCCTACAAATCTAAGGGATAGCCTAAACGGCAGGCAACATCGTTCACAATCACGTTTACCTGCTTTAGCTGTTCATCGGACCACTCTTCCGGACGAGGAAAGTCACCCGATCTCTGAGCATTCATCTTGAAACCAAGCACTCTTTTCACATCACTCTGACAGGGCGGCCTGGCGCCTGCGAAACGGAAAAGGGTTTCAACTGTTTCGGTTTCACCGTCAAACAGGGCCTCAGATGCCAGGGAGTAGCCTCTTGAGTCCGGTAGATTTTCCAGGAAATGGAGAGACTCTTCGTTGATACGTGCCCAGTACCATGCCACTTTTTCCAAAGGGGAGAATCTGTCCCATCGGTCATAGGCCACATCACAACGGCGCGGTCTGACTCGACAGAAGTCCCATGGGTGATTCCGATAAAATCCCCGCCTCATCCCGGAACGAATCACATCGTAAGGGTGTCGATAGAGATGGATAAATTTACTATCGGGGAGGAGTCGGCTTAGTGGTCGAGCCAAATATGTGAGCCGGTTATTGGTTTCAGCATATATCTTTGAACGAGCAGTAGCACTGATGATCATATCATCCCTTGCAGCAAGCAACCGTGGCTTCCATGTATCCAAATCGGGCGATTCCTGTGACTCCATATATGCATCATATGAGGCCTTGGTTAATCGTGGTTGCGGTTCATGGCAGGCATCGATATCAGATGAAAGATTTAACAGTGCGGTTAATGTCTCAGTTCCAACACGACCGGTAGAGAGAACGAAAAGAGATGGCACGCCATGCCACTGCTTCTCATAAGCTTCCCCGAGATCCATTGGCCGGCAAGCCTCACCGATACTGTTATCGATCGCCTCCACTCTCCAGCCAAAGTGTTGAAGAACCTTCCCTAACAAAGCCCCTGACACATCAGCTCCAGACAATACGCTGATCGAGGGCACGGGAGAGGGTATATTCGTCGAGATACTCAAGTTCCCCACCCTCCGGCACTCCTCGGGCAATTCGGGAAACCTTTACATCACTGGCAACGTACCGGCGTGCAAGAAAATGAGCAGTTGCTTCTCCATCAACGGTAGCGCTGGTCGCCAAAATAAGCTCTTGCACACCTTTGTCGGCAATACGATTATCCAGTGCCTTGATACGTAGCTGATCGGGACCCAAACCATCGATCGGGCTAAGCCGACCATGCAGCAC
Source organism: Mariprofundaceae bacterium (assembly GCA_050304695.1). Lineage (GTDB taxonomy): Bacteria > Pseudomonadota > Zetaproteobacteria > Mariprofundales > Mariprofundaceae > WSZY01. Next base: position 92,340 of record JBNLEB010000009.1, on the reverse strand, counting down.
ATGATAGTGGCCGGAAAACCCACGCCCCCGTTCAAGCATCAACACATCGACCGGCTGTTCCACGACACAGATGGTGGAAGGGTCTCTGCGAAGATTATCGCAAATACCACAGTGCCCCTGCTCGGCAAAACTTCCGCAGCGTTCACAAAACCCCATGGTTTCATGCAACTCGGCCAGACAGTCCGCCAACTGTTTCACCTCATCGGAAGGCTTGCTTAACAGGCTAAGCCCTAAGCGCATGGCACTTTTCGGGCCAATGCCCGGCAGCGAACCGAGATGCTCCACCAACCTTGCCAGAGGCGGCGGCATACCTGGCAGCCCACCATAAACAGAACCCATCAAAGCGAGAATCCTGGCGGCAATGGCACCCCGGCCATCATCTCCTGCTGACGCTCTTTCACCTTAATTTCAACATTCTGTGCAGCACTATTGAAGGCAGCGGTCACCAGGTCTTCAATCAAATCCTTATCCTGCTCATCCCACAGGGAGGGGGCGATTTCCACTCGTCTGACCTGATGCGATCCGGTCATCGTGACCTTCACCATGCCGCCGCCGGACTCACCCACAACTTCCATCTCGGCCATCTCGTCCTGCATCTTCTGCATGTTTTCCTGCATTTTCTTCGCTTGCTGCATCATCTTGCCAATATTCATTTTACTCTCCGATCAAATCCTTCGATCACACTTTTTCTTAGTTAAACTCTTAAATTACTACTCGCTGTGTTCCACACCCGGTGCACGAACATCGGTCAAGCGAACATCCAGTCTCTCTATCACCGACTTGAGATGTGGATCGCTCTCAGCCTGATCCCAAAGGCGCCGCCTCTCCGATTCTGCCTGTTTGGTTCTATTGGCCGAAAGACTCTCAACCTTAGTATCCTGCGCAGCCTCCCAGAACACCTCTCGCCCTATCCACTCCTGAAATGCTAAACGATCGGCCACCGCAATCGCATTCTGTTGATGTTTGTCGAGTGATAATCGAATCTTTGAGCCAAACTCCAGCAACCCCACATGCTCGAGCATCGCTGTCACACCCGGTTTGATCTCATGATAGGCAGCCAGCGCCTGTTCCCAATCAGCGAAGCGGTGTCCAGGCTCACCATGCGCTGTTTCATCCACAAGCTTAGTCGGTTCAACATGTTCAGATGCCGCTACTTCAACGACTACAGGAGCGGGTTCAGACTTTTTTTTCGGCTGTTGCACCTCTTCCGGCACAATAGCCTTTCCATCAGATGGCGCCGAAATCTCATTCAAATGGCAGAGTCGCATCACCAGCATCTCTGCACCACACTGTTCATCCACCATGGCAAAATCACGCAACCCGTGAATCAGCACCTGATACCGAAGATCGAGCGATGGCAACTCCCAGGAGGAGACCATCGAAGCCAGCCATTCGCACTCTAACGGATCAAACTCGTCATCCATCAGTGCCTCCGAAACCTTAAGGCAGCACAAACGATGAATCGTCTCACCCAATGACTGCAGTAATGTTCTGGGAGCATAGCCCGCATTCACGGCATCGCGCAGGCATGTGACCGCAGCAAGCGAATCGCCGGCAAACACCGATGTCGCAAGCGCTCGAATCAGCTCGGGACCAACCAGACCGAGTGCATGCTGCACATCCTCAACGCCCACCTCTTTACCGGAGTATGCCAACACTCGTTCGGTCAGTGACAACGCATCTCGCACACTTCCGTCTGCCGCACGAGCTATAGCATGTAGCGCTGCCGGATCGGATTTAACACTCTCCTTTGCAAGCACCTCTTCCAGATAGCCGGATATTTCGTCAACACCAAGCCTTCTCAGATCAAATCGCTGACAACGCGAACGCACGGTAATCGGAAGTTTTTCGATCTCTGTGGTTGCCAGAATAAACAGAACATGCGATGGCGGTTCTTCCAGCGTTTTCAACAACGCATTAAAGGCATTTTTCGAAAGCATGTGCGCTTCATCAATGATATAGACACGATACTTCAACGAAGAGGGTGGATAACGGACCCCATCGAGTATCTCACGGATATCATCGACACCGGTATGGCTTGCCGCATCCATCTCCTGAACATCGAGATTGCTCCCTGCCATGATTGAACTGCATGCATCGCATTCAGTACACGGCTCACCATTGCTGGTATTGGAGCAGTTAACCGACATGGCCATCAGACGAGCAATTGTCGTTTTACCGACACCCCGAATCCCCGTCAGCAGATAGGCATGCGCCAGGCTCTGGCCTGAAAGTGCATTCTGCAGCGTGCGCACCACCACATTCTGACCAACCAGGTCGGAGAACTGTTTCGGACGCCAGCGCCTGGCCAGTACAAGATAGGACATGGCTTTACACTACAATGAGTGAGCCTGCATGCAACGGATAAGGAATGTGCGGTCCACTAAAAAGGGCGACCCTGTAAGAGTCGCCCCTCCAATCATCCGACAGATAATCTGTTAGTTACTGAATATCCGAATCAGGAATAATCAACAGCTCCACCCGACGATTCAGCTGACGACCAGCTTCTGTCTCATTGGTTGCACGAGGCTCATGCTCTCCGCGTCCCTCGGTAGAGATACGTCGTGGTGCCACACCGCCATCTTCCATATAGACAGCTACTGACTGCGCACGATCCTCAGACAGTACCTGGTTATAGTGATCCGATCCGCGATTATCCGTATGGCCGATTACTTTTACACTGGTTCGCGAGTAACGAGCCACAACATCGTTTACCTTATCAAGTGTATGTGTGAACGAGGGTTTAATCGCTGCCGAATCATAGTCAAAAGAGACCTCGCTATTCATGGTGATCTTCAGGTTCTCATTCTTCAGACGCTCCACCTCGATCTGGTGAGCATTGCGCTCTGCTGCCAGTTTGCGCTCGAACTCGGCCTGCTGCTTATCCATGTAAGCACCAACCCCGGCTCCCAATGCACCGCCTGCTGCCGCACCAATAACCGCACCGCGAAGAGCACCTCCGGAGTGGTCTTGCTGATGCCCGATAATAGCTCCGGCAATTGCACCAATCGCCGCACCGGCTGCAGCTTTCTCTTTTGTATTCCTGTTTGGATCGTCCGGACTGGTTGCGCAACCGACGACCAGCATTCCGACCACTATCATACCAGCAACAGCTTTCATTTTATTCCTCCTGAGAATTCAGTAAAAAATTTGAGCAATCATAACAGCGAAAGAGATTCAGGCATGCTAAATTAATCGCCCATACAGACGGCTCAGGATCACGATATCCGCCATGTTTGCCAAGTGGAAACAGTACACCCTTATGCCAATAATTACGTTAACAAAACAAAAGAGGCAGCCATGCTTTCACATAACTGCCTCTTCTATCCGTACGCTATTCCCCAATCGCGTACGCCTCTCATCCCCACCTAGAGGCGGGCAACTTTAATCAATCGAAATAACGCTGTAACTCGCATGAATATGCTATATGTAAAATATAGGGGTATTAAAACAGCCAAGGCGCTTCGGTTTTACGCTTTGCTTCATAGCTACGAATAACATCCGCACCCTGCAGTGTCAGACCGATATCATCCAATCCATTCAGCAAACAGTGTTTACGGAATGCATCCACCTCAAATGAAAAACATTGGCCGGAAGGCGTTGTAATCGTTTGACCTTCCAGACTGACATTGAGTTCATAACCCTCATTTTCAACACACTCTTCAAACAGAAGATCCATTGTCGCATCATCAAACGTGATCGGCAAAATACCATTCTTGAAACAGTTATTGTAAAAGATATCGGCAAAGCTCGGGGCAATGATACAACGAAAGCCATAGTCGAGCAGTGCCCACGGCGCATGCTCACGCGATGAACCGCAACCGAAGTTCTCTCGTGCCAACAGAATCGATGCCCCCTGATAACGAGATTGGTTCAAAACAAACCCATCCCGTTTCGGACGATGGGTGCAGTCCATCTCCGGCTGCCCAACATCCTGATAACGCCACTCATCGAAAAGAAACGGGCCATAGCCGGTTCGTTTGATACTCTTGAGGAACTGCTTCGGAATAATCGCATCGGTATCGACATTGGCACGATCCAATGGTGCGACCAGACCCTTCAATGTTGTAAATGGTTGCATGATTTACTCCTTATAATCCCAATTGCGTATATCGACAAAATGTCCGGTAATCGCCGCAGCCGCAGCCATCGCCGGACTAACCAGGTGGGTACGCCCACCGGCTCCCTGCCGTCCTTCGAAGTTACGATTTGAGGTGGATGCACAACGCTCGCCCGCCTCAAGCCTGTCGGCGTTCATGGCAAGACACATCGAGCAACCCGGTTCACGCCACTCGAAACCGGCATCAATAAATATCTTGTCCAATCCCTCGGCCTCGGCCTGCTCCTTGACCAAACCGGAACCCGGCACGATCAGCACCTGCTTGACCGAAGATGCCATCTTGTAACCTGCTGCCACTCTGGCAGCAGCACGAAAATCCTCGATGCGACCATTGGTACATGAACCGATAAACACCTTGTCCACCTTGATTGATTCAATTGATGTGCCCACCTCAAGTCCCATGTACTCAAGTGCACGACTCCATCCCTGCTGCTGAACAGCATCCTTCGCCGCCGCAGGATCGGGCACCGCTTCGGTAACCGGCAACACCATCTCCGGGCTGGTCCCCCACGAGACCTGCGGCACGATATCGGTCGCATCCAACACAATCTCATGGTCAAACACCGCATCGCTATCGGAGTAGAGCTCTCGCCAAGAAGCCTCAGCCTTCTCCCAAACCTCACCTGTCGGTGAGAAAGGGCGACCTTTCACATAATCGATGGTGACATCATCCACCGCGATCATGCCACAGCGTGCACCCGCCTCAATCGCCATATTGCAGACACTCATCCGCCCCTCCATGGAGAGCGCACGAATAGCCGAACCGGCAAACTCGATAGCATAGCCCGTACCGCCTGCCGTACCGATTTTTCCAATAATGTAGAGCACGACATCCTTGCCGGTGATACCGGCAGGCAACACACCATTGACGACTATACGCATCACTTTCGGCTTCTTCTGAATCAGGCACTGGGTCGCCAATACATGCTCAACCTCAGATGTACCGATACCCATGGCAATAGCACCGAATGCACCATGGGTCGCCGTATGCGAATCACCGCAAACCACGGTCATCCCCGGAAGTGTCAAACCCTGTTCCGGGCCCACGACATGTACGACACCCTGACGAATATCATCCATGCCAAACTCGGTGATACCGAACTCCTGGCAGTTAGCGTCCAGCGCCTCTACCTGTGTACGGGAGACCGGATCTTCAATGCCTTTATCCCGGTCCACAGTAGGCACGTTGTGGTCCGGAGTCGCGATAGCTGCACCAACTCGCCACGGTTTACGCCCGGCCAGTCGCAATCCTTCAAAGGCTTGCGGACTGGTTACCTCATGTACCAAATGACGGTCAATATAGAGCAGCACCAAACCGTCATCATTGGCTTTCACCACGTGCTGGTCCCATACCTTATCGAACAGTGTTTTTGCCATACACATCTCCTTACCATTGACATGATTAAATTTATTTCAACAATTCATGTCGGACGCGAACCATACATTGGCTTGCAATAAGCTCAAAATGAAATATTCTCCCAATATGATTGAGAAAAACTCATGAGTAAACCGCTCCCGTCGCTTAATGCCTTGCGTGCATTCGTCGCTATCGGCAAACACGGCAACCTGAAGGATGCCGCCGATGAACTCTTCGTTACCGCCTCGGCCCTGAGCCATCAACTCAAAAGCCTCGAAGAGAGCGTAGGAACCCAACTCTTTCGTCGCAGTAAGTCAGGATTCAACCTCACTGCTGCCGGAGAGTTAATCCACAAGGATATCAGCGATGCATTCACCCGAATCGGAGAGGCACTGACCAAACTTGATAAACAGGGTGAGAAAGAGGCATTGAACGTCAGTATGCTCTCCACCTTCGCCATGCGCTGGTTTATCCCGCGACTCTCCGATTTCCAACACAAACACCCCGAAATAGAGGTGCGCATCTCCACCTCTATATCCCAAGTCGATTTCGAGCGGGAGGATATCGATTGTGCCATACGCTCCGGCCGCGGTCACTGGCCTGGCCTGCATGCTGAATATCTTTTTGCCGAAACCTTTACCCCGGTCTGCAATCCACAACTGGCACAATCGCTCAAACGGCCCGGAGACCTGGCAACACAGACTCTACTGCATGCGAGACTACGCCCCGATGACTGGCACGTCTGGCTTGGTGCAGTCGACGCTGGCGATATTCAACCGCAACACGAACAGATATTCGAGACAAGAAATTTCGCCATTCAAGCTGCCGTTGACGGCGTCGGCATCGCTATTGTCGACCCATCGCTTGTTGCCGAAGAGATCAAGGCGGGAAGACTGGTCGCACCGTTCCCGAAAACACTGGCCGATAAAAGCGCTTACTACTTGGTCTATCCGGATAAACTTAAAAGCCTGCCCCGCATTCAGACATTCCAGAACTGGCTTCTACAGCAGGTTGCTGCACAGAAGAAACAGATATAAGAAAGGCGACACGTTGAAGCGTGTCGCCTTTTTATCATCCGAGTGGGATGATCTAGGAATCTGTTCTGTAATGCGGGTCCTGCCAGCAGAGAGGCAGCGCCTCGCCAGAGGGAAAAGAGAGCGTGGATTTCGCAACGTCAATCGGGTCACCCTTCTCCTCTCCTGCATGCAGAGCAACATTAACCACACTCTGATTGGGATCAATTAACTGTACCGTATCAAGTACCTCTACCAAGTCTCCACTATTTCTGTCTTTGAGAAACATATCATCTCCTTCGAGCAAAACCTGCTTGCAACAGCCATCCTACTCTTAGTTAAGCAGATGATCGACAAACTGTCCAAATCGAACAACTCACCTCAATTCACATTATGATCGGGGGGCCAACAGAACGATATCGATACGACGATTCTTCTTCCGTCCCTTTGCGGTTTCATTGTTCTTAATCGGCTTCTCTTCACCAAAACCAACGGCCTGAATCACCCGTTTATTTTCCAGTTTTTCCGACAAATAGGTGTTGACTGCACCGGCACGTCGCTCGGACAACTTCTGATTATAGACATTGGCGCCCACTGAATCGGTATGTCCCTCTACGCGTACAGCACGATCAGGGAACATAATCATCGCCTGGCTTGCACTATCAAGCATGCTATAGGCATTTGGGGGAATCACCGCACTACCACTTCGGAAGTTCAAACTCTTCATACGCAGAATCACATCAGCATCCGGTGTTAACAGAATCTCAACATCATTTTTGTTGAACAGCTTGGTCAAACGCTTGATTTTTGCCTCTGCGTCACGCGTTAACTGTAACTTACGGCGCATCTCTGCCATATCGGCCAGATCACCCTCATAAGTACCCAGCTTGGCATTCAGAGCAGCAATCTGCTTATCAGACTCTGTCAACTGAGCCTTGTAATTATTCTCCATCTCCTCGATAGCCAGTTTCAACATAGCAGCCTGCTCTTCTGCATTACGAGCATTGGAAAGATCGACCCCCAAACGCTTGCCCAACAAACGTAGACGTGCCTCCTCGGCATCCACCATGGTCTCAATTGCAGCCGGCTCTTTATGAATCTGTTCACCCAAAGCGGCGATCTTCATGGCTCGCTCTGCTTTATATTCACCTTGCTTAGATGCGGCATACATCTTCACCTGGGCATCCGGATCGTCCTTAATTAAGGCCTCAACCTTTTTCTGGGCAGTAATGGCCTCATTCAATGATTTCGGCGAATGCTCGCGGGCATGTACTTTTCGCGCCGCCGCAACGCCTTTAGCAATCGGACGGGAGAACTGCTCACGCGATGCCACCACCTGTGCGGCACGCAATGTATCGAGCGTAAATTTTGCCTGTTTATCTGCCTTATCGATATCACCCTCTTCAACCATCTCGACAACTTTTGCAAAATCGCGCTCGGCACGCTCGACCAGATCGGAACGGAGATACTGAACATCTGTCATCTGCATACGGTCACGCGACTCGACCAGTCCGGAAAACTGATTACTCATAGTCTCAGCAGCACGTGTTGCCTTAGCGAGATACTGAGCAGTCTGATCCAGTTCGGCGTTGGCCTGAACATTGTTTCCAGAGGCCTGATATTGCTTTGCGCTCTCCAAAGTCGCTCTCGCCTTGGCGTAATAGGACGGAGAAAATTCAACGGCACGAAGCTGTTCGGCTTCAGCCATACGATTTTCCACCTCTTCCATTGTTGCCGCCTGTGCAACCAGCCCCCCCACTATCAACATCGGAACAACCATCAAATAGCGTATTATCTTGGTCACATGATTAAACATATCAGCCTCTCTCATTTGAAATGATGCCATGCTGTATACACCAGCAGCAGCAACAGTGACTCCTATCACTACATTTAAAACGTTAATTTAATTGGCTCAATCTCCAAAACCGACGAGTCATTCCCCGATCAAGCCCGGCCCTCTATCACTATCCCTCAAGCGACTGCAAAATCGATTCGCACGCCTTTTTGGCATCATCAAACAGCATCATGGTCTTATCCATGTAAAAAAGATCGTTATCCAGTCCTGCATATCCTACAGCAAGCGAGCGCTTGACCACAATCACATGCTCAGCCTTGCTCACATCGAGAATCGGCATGCCGTAAATCGGGCTTGCCGGATCACTCTTGGCGGCAGGGTTGGTTACGTCATTAGCACCGATCACCAACGACACATCGGCTTCACCGAATTCCCGGTTAATCTCATCCATTTCATAGACAATGTCATACGGCACATCGGCCTCTGCAAGCAACACATTCATATGCCCCGGCATACGTCCAGCCACCGGATGAATGGCAAACTTCACATCCACACCCTCGGCAATCAGGGCATCCACCACCTCTTTCAGGGCATGCTGTGCACGCGCCACGGCCAGACCGTAACCGGGCACGATGATCACCCGCTCGGCATTGGCGAGCAGGAAGGCAGCATCTTCGGCAGCGCCTGCATGGACAGGACGATCACCCACCGTCGCAGCAGCAGCCGCAGCACCACTATCACCGCCAAAACCGCCCAGCAGCACATTAAACAGCGAACGATTCATCGCCTTGCACATGATGTAGGAGAGAATCGCACCGGAAGAGCCAACCAGAGCACCGGCAATGATCAGCATATTGTTGCCCAGCGTGAAGCCGATACCGGCCGCCGCCCAGCCCGAGTAGGAGTTGAGCATGGAGACAATCACCGGCATATCGGCGCCGCCAATCGGAATAATCAGCAATACACCGAGCACCAGTGCAACGGAGAGCATCAGCAGAAAGGCCACCCAGCTCTGATCCATACAGAAAACGATGCCGGAACCGACCATCACCAATCCAAGTAGAAGATTGAGCAGATGCTGCCCTGAAAAGACGACCGGCCTGCCCGACACCAACCCCTGCAACTTGGCAAAGGCAACAATCGATGCGGTGAATGTAATGGCACCGATAAAGGTGCCGAGGAAGAGTTCGATCCGGCTTGCCAGATGCAAGCCCCCATCAGATGCGGCAATGCCGTACGCCGCCGGATTGTAGAAGGCGGAGACGGCGATCAATACAGCAGCCAGACCAACCAGTGAGTGCATGAAGGCCACCAGCTGCGGCATGTGGGTCATCGGAATCTTGCGGGCAACCGAACCGCCGAGTAGCGCACCGATGCCGAGCGCTGCAAAAATCCACACATAGTTACTGACACCGGGGAGTTGCAGCGTCACCACCACGGCAATCGACATGCCGATCATGCCGAAAAGGTTGCCGCGACGGGATGTTGTCGGCGATGAAAGCCCTTTCAAAGCCAGAATGAACAGCACTGCTGCGATCAGATAGGCCAGAGCGACCATGTTTGCACTCATACCAAGGCCCTGCCTGTGTACATTCTACTTGCAGCGATATGACGATTTTCAGTGTCCAACAAGGCGTTTTGAACGCGATGTACTAGCTGCACATGAGTGAAAAACAACGAAGTTGCACCTGAAAATAGCTTATCCCTTCGGGCTGTGCCCCAAATGCTCCTGTCCAGCGTTACTCGTCGCTCATTTAATAACATTAAATCTCTCTCCTCGCGCCTTGGTCAGCCACATCTGGGGCAACAGCGCTGCAAGTAGAATGTACACAGGCAGGGCCTCCTCCTATTTCCGCTTTTTAAACATCGACAGCATGCGTTGGGTCACCATAAAGCCGCCAAAGATGTTGACCGCGGCAAGACCGACCGCAACAAGTCCCAGAATCGTACCAAGATTCATCTCCATCGGACCTGCCGCCAGAATGGCGCCGACAATGACAATACTGGAGATGGCATTGGTGACACTCATCAACGGCGTATGCAGCGCCGGAGTCACATTCCAGACGACGTGGTAGCCGACAAAGATCGCCAGCACAAACACGGTAAAGGAGAGAATGAACGGGTCAGCAGTCTGTGTGGCATGTGGTACCACATGCTCGATCGCCTGCCCTGCCGCCTCGGCCATAGACTGACTCATGCTTCACCCCCTTCCTTTTGAGTGCTGAAAAACTGTGGTTTCAAGATCTCGCCATCACGGCAAAGCAGAGAGGACTCAATCACCTCATCTTCCATATCAAGCTTCAACGCACCGCTCTCACCATCAATCATCGGAGCAATAAAATTGAACATATTGCGCGCATAGAGGCTACTCGCATCGGCAGCAATCAGCGCCGCAATGTTGCTGATACCGATCAGGGTCACACCATGTTTTTCAACTACCTGATCAACTTCGGTCAGTGGGCAGTTGCCGCCCATCTCGGCGGCCATATCGACAATCACCGAACCCGGCTTCATCGCCGCCACCGTCTCCTCTGCGACCAGTACCGGCGCAGGTTTACCCGGAATCAATGCCGTAGTGATGATGATATCAGCCGCTGCGGCATGCTGGTGAATCAGCTCCGCCTGCTTCTGCTTGTACTCTTCCGACATCTCTTTGGCATAGCCACCGGCATCCTCGGCATCTTCCTCAACCGGAACTTCGACAAACTTGGCACCCAGACTCTCCACCTGCTCCTTGGTCGCCGCGCGCACATCGAATGCTTCGACCACTGCACCGAGTCTGCGTGCAGTGGCAATCGCCTGCAGACCTGCCACACCGGCACCCATCACCAGCACGCGTGCGGCTTGTACGGTTCCGGCCGCTGTCATCATCATCGGCATGAAGCGCTGGTAATGTTCTGTCGCCAGCAGTACCGCCTTATAGCCTGCGATATTGGCTTGGGATGAGAGCACATCCATGCTCTGGGCACGTGAAATACGCGGAATCATCTCCATCGAAAAACAACCGAAGTCCGCAGCGTTGTAATCCTTCAATAGCGGATTGGTGAATGGCGAGAAGAGAGCTGCAACGACGGCGCTTTTTTTGATCGAGCCGATCTCATCCTTCGAGGGTGCGCGCACCTTGAGCACCAGATCGGCTGCACTACAGGTGTCGGCAAAGGAGTCGGTCAGCTTCGCTTCCGCCTCGGCATAGGCTTCATCAGGAATCGAGGATGCCAGGCCCGCACCGCGCTGCACAAACACATCGCAACCGGCGGCAACATACTTCTTTACCGTCTCAGGCGTAGCCGCAACTCGAGTCTCATTGGCAAAGGTTTCAACTGGAATTGCGATACGCATTTCATCTCCCTTGATGGTTACAGCCTGATTGGTGGGTTTTCATGGCGACTGTTTCATAGCGACTCATTGAAGCAACTAAAGGTATCGCGCATTTTAGGCTGCATGGCGTCTTTTACAAGTTTAGCCCGGTTTTTAAAACCATTCCGTTTTCAGGGGTTGGGAAATCCATCTCGACCAGCTCCGATGCCGGCACATAGATGTGTGGATAGCGAAAAAGATCATTATCGAGCACCTCACCGCTATAGATAAGCAGATCAAGGTCGAGCGTTCTCGGTTTCCATGAGCCTTCGGAGCGATCCCGCCCATGCCGATCCTCCAGCTGCTTGAACCAGCCGACCAGCTCCTCCCGAAGCGGTACATTTTCGATCAGACAGCAGGCATTAAGAAAATCATCCCCCTCCATACCAACCGCTTTGGAACGGTAAGTAGCGGAAAAACTGCAGTTCGGGAAACGGCTGCGAATCTCTGCTGCCGCATCGCTCAGATGTTGTTCGGGATCGATATTCGAACCCATGCCGATCAGGGCGATTGTCACACCTTACCTCTCGCCGCGTTCGATAATCACAGCCACATTCTCGGAGCCGCGCACCGCCCCCGGCTTGGACATCTTTAGCCTCACCCACGGCACATGGAACTCCTGCATCACGATCCTGGCACACTCCTCCGCCAGTGCTTCAATCAGGCCGAAACTGGAGGCTTCCACATAGGAGATCAGCCGTTTCGATACAGATTTGTAATCGAGCGCATGCGTAATATCGTCGCTGGCAGCCGCCTCGGAGATATCCCACGCCATTTTCAGATCAAGCCGAACTGTCTGCCTGATCTCCCGCTCCCAGTCGTAAATACCAATTACCGTACGCACTTCAAGCCCTTCAATCATCACATAATCACACCGATTCATCATCAACTCCTATCCTGCTTCCGGACAAAACCCACAGCGAAACCTTGACACGAAGCTTAAACCACACACAATTCGCGCCTTTTTGAACGACGGACTCCGGGAGGTTTCATGACTTCAGACACAATTAAAGTAACCGAAGAGATCGTATCATGCTCCGATAACGGACAGCATCCACTGGTTTACATCAAACTAAGCAATGGTAAGGGCAAATGCCAATACTGCGGCCAGATTTTCGAACAGGTTGAAGAGAAGGCCGAAGCCGCCTGATCCATCCTTTCACCTCGTCAATTTTGCTCGTCAGCCCAACGCTGACGCACCACCTCAAAGAGCGACACACCGGTCGCTACCGAGACATTCAAAGACTCCACACTCCCCGGCATCGGAATTTTAAGCAGTTGATCGCACTTCTCGCGCACCAGCCTTCGCATCCCTCTGCCCTCGGCACCCATCACCAGCGCAGTTGAACCCTTAAGATCGACATCATAGAGGTTCGACTCCGCTTCACCGGCCAGCCCACAGACCCAGAAACCCGCCTCCTGTAGCTGCTCGATAGCACGTGCAAGGTTGGTTACGGTCAGCACAGGCAACCTTGCCAATGCTCCGCAAGCACTCTTGGCTACGATGGGCGAATTCAGGTCAGCCGCGTTATCTTTCGGGATCACCACCCCGGCGCATCCGGCCGCTTCGGCGGTACGCACGCAAGCACCGAGATTGTGCGGATCGGTCACCTGATCGAGCAGCAATACCAGCGGTGAAGCGCCCATATCCAGCGCCTTCAACCATTCATCGAACGACGGTTTTTGCACAGTTGATGATGAAGCAACACGCGCCACCACACCCTGATGCGGCACACCATCGGCATGGCGCTCCAGCGCCTGCCTCGGCACAAAAGAGACGCGCACACCTGCCTTCTTCGCCAGATGAATCAACTCGTTGAGACGCGGGTGTTTCTTCCCCTTCTCAATCATCAACTCATCAAGGCTCTCCCCTGCATCAAGGGCATGTTTTACGGCATGGATTCCGGCAATCACCTGTGTCATGCGGCCACTCTACCAACCAGCAAAATTTGTGAAATCAGATTATTGAACGTCTCTCAACTAACTTGGAAAAAACTCTAAAACAAGCCACTTCCACTTCCCTTACACACTCAGAACCATCCCTTCTCTTTGAATGAAAGCACCTCAGTTCCGGCAATCAGAAAATGATCGAGCACCTTGATATCGAGCGGTGCCCCGGCCTCGGCCATACGGCGGGTAAGGTGGATATCCTCATCACTGGCACGCGGGGTGCCGCCGGGGTGATTATGGAAAAGGATCATCCCTTTGGCATCAAGTTCCAGAGCGCGTTTCATCAGGTTGCGCGGATAGACGGCCGCACGATCCACAGTGCCTTCGAACAGGATTTGCGTCGCCACATGACGATTCTGCTGATCGGTAAAGATAGCGCCAAAACACTCCATGCCACGCCCCTGCACCAGCAGACGCAGGTGTGCCCTCACCTTCTCAGGCCGATCGAACACCGACTTACCGGGAAGATCGGATGCCAGATAACGCACCTCGACTTGTCTCACTAACGTCAGAAAAACCGCCCCCCGCTCACCCATCCCCTCGATCTCTTTAAGTTCGGCCAGCGGTGCATCGAAGACCCCGGCCAGTGTGCCGAACACCTTGAGCAATCTTTTTGCGATCGGCTTCACATCGACGCGAGGGATAGCATAGGTGAGCAACAACTCCAGCACTTCATAATCATGAAAACCCTCGAAGCCACTTCCGGAGAAGCGTTCCCTCAACCGTTCCCGATGTCCTGCTGCTGTTGTCACATCTGCCCCCTGCCATTAGAAACCATCCTGATGTAAGCGTATCAATCGGGTAACGTCAAACAGATCATGGCCACAATCTTTTTTTATAACTATGGTTGGAAAGGCAAATCTTTGGAAAAAGGATTACAATCGATAAGGGAGTATTAGCTCCTATGTTAAATTGAAGCGCTGTTGTGCCCAATGAGGCCAATCAAGACGCAAGGAGTGCGATTTGATTAATTCAAATAAACGACGAGCAACGCAGGGTGCCGCCATTAGGCGCACAGCCCTGTGGGGCGGGCTATTTTTTCCTTCTGCTGTGTTATCTCTCACAGCTATGCAGCAATCACTTACTGATCGAGATGCCTTGCATAAACAAAAAATAGCCTCGCCGCCACATTCAACATAGGAGCCAATACTTCCTAACCATGAGAACACTTCGCGCACAACTGATTGAACTATTGGAAGAGGCACGCCAGCAACAGGGATTGTTGGAACTGCCCGCGCGCGTGCAGGCAGCACTGGTTCACGATGCCTTGCATCTACTACCCCACCCGGAAAGAGCGGCCAGCAAACAGCGTGTCGATCTCCACTTTCGCACCATCAGCCATGGCTCACTGCATCGTCATCTGGTCACCATCCGCTGCCCGGATCAGGCCTTCTACCTCGATGCGGTCAAAGGATATCTTTTGCGCAGCAACATCCAACCGATCAATCAGCAAACGATGGTGGCCGCCATGCGTTGCGATGATGAACTCTGCGATATCTATTTGCGCCATCCTGACCAGCACTCCGATGACAACTTCATGTTTATTGCCCTGCATCTCTCGGCCACGCTTGTTCCCGAATGCCAGAGAGTTTGCAAAGATATCATCGCCATTCTTCGCAGTGTTGATCTCTCCGTTCGCGATTTTGGAGAGATGCGCGATCAGTTGGACACCATTATCGGGATGGTGCGGCACGATCATCACCCCTCTGCCGAACTGCTGGCATGGATGAACGATGATCGATATATCATGTTTGGCCTGAGAATCGATGATAAACGCCTCGGACTGATGCGTGACTACCGAACCATGGAGCGTATCGCGCCCGGTCTGCATCAGGAGATCGACGAAGCGGAAGCGCCAACCGCCCCCGGCATCGAATGGTTGCACCTGGCCGCATGCCAGCACTACCTCTACAGCTCCACTAATGTGAAGGTGATTCGAATCTGCTGGCAGGATGGTAGAGAGGAGCTGAACCATGCCATCCTTGTCGGCCATTTCTCACGCAGTGCCAGACATGTAAATTCCAGTCAGGTTCCTTTCCTGAGCGAGCATTGGCAAACCCTGGAAAAGTTATCCATACTCCAGCACTCTGCCTTCTATCGTCGCGAGATTCGCACGATTTACGATCGCCTTCCCAAATCATTGCTCTACTCAATCGCACCGGAAACGTGGGTTGCTCCGCTGAAGAGTATTATCGACATGAATGCACCGACGCAGACAACGACATCGCACCTGAAACCCACAGTCGGCAACCTCGAATATCTGCTTATCGCCATGCAGGCCAACCGCTTCGGCCCCAACATTCTGCACCATATTGAAGTCAAGGTCGGTGAACATCATGTGATCGTACACGGCTCTGAGTCGATGGGTATCGGCCCCTTCAGAGTGATCATTCTCGCCATTCAACAAACGCCCGACAGCATACTCGATGGCATTGCCGAAAGCGTGTCGCAGTGCATCGTCTTCTGGAAAGACCTGGCCAAAAAAGAGGTTCTTGGCCATGCGGAAGAGATTGATATCCCCGCCACGCTCAAAGAGCTCGAACAGCTTCCCGCTCTCTATCAGGAGCTATTCCCTCCTACTCAGTTCCTTGCCGATATTGAGGCTCGCACATCGATCCTCTCCAGTCGTAAAACCATGGTTCGGGTGCACCAAAGAGATGGGGTCGATGGAGATATCGAACTGCATATCATCACCAGCAAACCGATGCCACTCGGGCAGTTGGTGGACAGGGTTCAGGCCTTCGGGCTGACTGCCATTCAGGAGGCGGTGGTCGATTTCGGTGAAGCGGAACACTCCGTTCGCATCAGTTGCCTGCACTGTAGTGCACTGACTCCTCTGCATCAGGAGGATATGCAACGGCTTCAGCGCGGACTGGAGCTCGTTTTCAACGATGAGGCAGATCATGACCCGCTCAATGCGCTGATTGTCTCCACCTCGATGAATATTGACCAGATCGGCATGCTGATCGGACTACGCAATCACCTGATCCAGATCATGAGCGATGCTGCACCCACACCTCTATCGGAGATGCTGCTACGCTATCCGCTTGCCGCAGAACGCCTGCTGCGTATCTTCGCCTCCCGTCACCAGCCATCCATGACAAACAGCCATCTCGACCAGGCAAAAGTGGAATTTGAACAGGCGATGACGGATGTGCAGAGCCTGACCGATGACCGCTGGTTCAGAGCACTGGAAAAACTGATCGAGGCAGGGCTTCGCACCAATGCCTTTATACGAAAGACAGGTGAACCGTTCGCTTATAAAATCGATCCGGAGCTTCTCGACTTTGCCCCAAGACCACGGCCCTACCGCGAAATTTTTGTACATGGCGCACATGTGGAAGGTATCCATCTGCGCGGCGGACCGATCGCTCGTGGTGGTATCCGTTACTCGGACAGGCCTTCGGATTTCCGCACCGAAGTGCTCGATCTGATGGCGACACAGGTAGTAAAAAACGGCCAGATTGTGCCAACGGGGGCCAAAGGCGGATTCGTGATTCGTGGCGGATCTGGCGCACCCTTTATCCTGCAACAGTATCGCATCTTCATTCGCACACTACTGGAGATGACCGACAACCTGTTACATGGAGAACCCATTGCTCCGGATGGCATGCGTATCAACGATAATGATGTCAACGACCCATATCTCGTGGTAGCAGCCGATAAAGGGACAGCCCGCTTCTCCGACGATGCCAATGAGGAATCCCGCATGGCCTGTTTCTGGCTCGATGATGCCTTCGCCAGTGGCGGCAGTCAGGGCTACGATCACAAAGTTATCGGAATTACGGCTCGCGGTGCATGGGTCTGCGCCGCACACCATTTCGAACTGCTCGGCAAGGATGCCTACAACGATCCAATTCGTGTTGTAGCGATCGGTGACATGGGTGGCGATGTATTCGGCAATGGCATGCTACTCAATCCCAACATGAAACTGATCGGTGCCTTTAACCACGCTCATATCTTCCTCGACCCTAACCCGGATACAAAAAAGTCATTCAAAGAGCGACAGCGCCTGTTTAAAGCGGCATGCGGCTGGGACCGGTACGATACCAGACTGATCAGCCGCGGCGGCGGTGTCTTTCAACGCAACAGCAAATCGATCCCTCTCTCCGGAGAGGCACAGACGGCACTTGGCGTGAAAGAGTCGGCACTGTCCGGCGAGGCGTTGATCCGGACTCTGCTAACGGCAGAGGTGGAGATGCTCTACAACGGCGGTATCGGCACCTATGTAAAGGCCAGCCATGAAAGTGATCTCGATGTACAGGATCCGTCCAACAGCAATGTCCGCGTTAATGCCAGCCAGTTAAAGGCAACCGTTGTTTGCGAAGGTGGCAATCTCGGCTTTACCCATAGTGCCCGCATTGAGTTCGCCAAAAACGGCGGAACGATAAACACCGATGCTGTCGACAACTCTGCCGGAGTCGACATGTCCGACCACGAAGTGAATCTGAAGATTCTCTTCTCCACGCCATCACTGGCTCAAACATCTATCTCAAAACGCAATACGGTACTCAAACAGGTAGAGAGCCGGGTGACCGAACAGTGTTTGGACAACAACCTGCTGCAATCGCGCTGCCTCACACTTGCTGCCCATGATGCAACGAAACACCAGCCGCGACTGGCGAGACTGCGCGACAGCCTGGCCAAAGAAAAACGGATCGATGCGCAGACCGATCCGGCTATCGAAGATGATGAAACACTCCCGCTCCGACCCCAACTGGCTGTACTTCTGGGGCATGAGAAAAACCGTATTCATGACGCTCTTGATCGTGAAGGTTTCAGTACTCGAAGTTGCTTTAACCTGCCACTGTTAAAAGCTTATTTCCCGGAAACGTTATGGCGACGTTACGCCAGAGCGATGCAGGAGCACCCGCTCACGAACAGCATCATCCATACTCAGGCAACCAACCACATTGTTAATCATATCGGACTAACCGCGGTGCATCATCTGCAGAGCCTGCTCGACCACTCTATAAGCAGTATTGTCCACTCCCTGCTTCTGGCCGAGGTACTGCTTGACGCGGATCAGCTGCGTGAACGTATCTGGCTTACCGTTGGCAACAAAGAGATTGCCACCCGTTTACAGTATCACATTCAGGAGCAGACCATGCACTTCGCTGAAGAGCTTCTGCGCCTGTGCGATGTACACAAACTGGACACTGCATGGATCGAAAAACAGCAGAAAGGGCTGCGCCAGTTCAGGAATTCCATGGGTGCACTAGGGATCGGAGGCGAGGAGAACAGTCGATATCTGGAGTTGTTGAAATCAGCATCTCAGGCAGGACTTCCGTCCACAGACTCAGCACACCTGGCGGCTATGCCGGAGCTAACCCAAATGGCAACAGCGGTACACATCAGCGCTTCAAAACAGCAGCCTCTCAATCGCTGCCTGAAAGCAACTCAGGCATGTATACACCTATTGCCATTCCGAAAGCTTGAGTCCTCTCTTCGTTCAGCGGCATGGGCAGATTCTGAGGCTCACTCACTACGGCGTGAGTGGCTGCATCGCCTGACACTTCTTAAAGAGCGTGCAACAGGAAAGTTACTGGATGTAAAGAATGGGGCATTTATCAAGCGGGGAAACAGCCTCTGGTCCGAACACAAACACTGGCTGGATCTTCAGGAGGTGAGTCAAACCAAACTGATTAGCGAATCTGAAGAGGAGTCCGGTGAGGCAGAGAGGCTTCATCTTATTCTCTCGCTAACTCACCTTGAATCAGTGATTGACGAGAGCATATGACCGCCGTCCAAAACGATCTGCCCACGCAATTCCCGAAATCGAAATGGCAGGGAGGTTTGTGGAGCCATACCATAATTGACGCCATTACCCCTTACCATAACACTAACGCCATGCGCCCTGCTATTGCACAGATCAACCTCGCTAACCTGAAGCACAATTTTCGCCTGCTTGAGAGCAGAGCGGGTGGTGCGGCTGTCATGGCCGTCATCAAGGCCGATGCCTACGGGCATGGCATGGATTTAGTTGCACCAGCATTGTTTGACGCAAACTGCCGCCACTTTGCCGTAACAGATGCGGATGAGGGCATTAAAGCGCGTCAGCTCCTACCGGCTGCAGAGAGTATCGTACTCCTTTCAGGCATCTTCGATGCAGACGATGCCGAACAAAGCGCAAAGCATCGACTCACACCGGTTCTTGCCGAATCGCATCAAATCGAACTGCTGTCACAGGCAGGCTATCAAGGAGGTGCCTGGATCAAAATTGATACCGGCATGCAACGCCTTGGCGCCAATGATCCGGCAACCCTGATCGCCCAGTGCAAACATCATGGTATAGAGGTTGCCGGCATCATGTCACACCTTGCCTGTGCCGATATGCCCGAACATCCACTGAACAAAACACAGGCGGAAGCGTTTTCGAAGGTACGCAGGCGATTCACATCCGATCTTAATGCATCTTTACTTAACAGTGCAGGAGTGGTGTCGCTACCAGATTACACCTTCGATTTTATCCGCCCCGGCATCGCATTATACGGTTCGGAGCCCGTCAGTGACAGACCGATGGGGCTCAAGCCTGTCATGACGCTAACAGGCCAGGTGATGCAGACTCGCACCATAAGCAGGGGAACCACTGTCTCCTATGGAGCCAGCTTTACCGCGCCGGAAAATATGCGGATCGCCATCGTCTCCCTCGGCTATGGCGATGGACTTCCGCGTCACCTGTCCAACATCGGTTCAGCCATCCATCAGGGTAACAAGTTGCCAATTGTTGGTCGGGTCTGCATGGACTTCTGCCTGGTCGATGTCACAGGTCATGATATCGGGATCGGCGACGCCTTGGAGTTTTGGGGTGAACAGCAACTTGCCGACGAAGTTGCCACACTGACCGGCACCATCGCTTACGAACTCTTCACCGGCACCGACAAAAGGGTATGTCGAAGGGCAGTGTGAGGTGAGCGCACATGAACAGTCCGGCATGAGTCTTCCGAAATGAATCTGTTGCAGAGGGTCGGGGCGGTGACAGAACTCCTTCTTATCCAAATGGGGATGTATGCCACTACGCTGGGAGAGGTCTCCAAACGGATGCTTTCATCTCCCCGCTACCCTCGGCTGATTTTTGCTCAGGCCGAAGAGGTAGGCGTTCAATCGCTTCCTGTCGTACTTCTCACAGCTCTCTTTACCGGCATGGTGCTGGCACTTCAATCCTACATCGTATTCCACCGCTTCGCAGCTGAGAGCATGATCGGTGTTGTCGTCTCCCTCTCCATGGTCAGGGAACTGGGGCCTGTGCTGGTCGGCCTGATGGTTGCCGGACGTATCGGCGCATCCTTCGCCGCCGAACTGGGCACGATGCGGGTTACCGAACAGATCGATGCGCTATGGACTCTCTCTACCGATCCATTGCGCTATCTTATTATGCCACGCGTTATTGCGGCCATTATCATGATGCCGCTGCTTGTGGTGGTTTCCGACTTCATCGGGATCTACGGTGGCTATGCCATCAGTGTTTTCCTGCTTGACCAGAATCCGGCGGTCTACATGGAGAAAACCACCCAGTTTATGGAACTGATCGACTTTAACTCCGGCCTGGTGAAAGCCGCCTTCTTCGGCATGTTGATCGGTATTATCGGTTGCTCGGAGGGATTCAACTGCAAGGGCGGTGCCGAAGGCGTAGGGCGTGCCACCACCCGGGCCGTGGTGATCTCCTGCATGAGCATCCTGATCTCCGATTACTTCCTGACTGCGTGGATGTTCGGATGAGCAAAAAGAAGACAGATCAAACCTTGCCCCGCATCAGCATCCGGAACGTCAGCAAACGTTTTGGTGATAAGATCATTCTTGAGGATGTCAGCCTCGATATCATGCCCGGCACATCGACCACCGTGATCGGCATGTCCGGCACCGGTAAGAGTGTGTTAATCAAGTGTGTACTCGGGTTGTTAAAACCCGACTCGGGCGCGATCTATGTGGATGGCGAAAACTGGCTGGAGCTGTCGGAGAATGAACAGCTCGATCGTATGAAACGGGTAGGCATGCTCTTTCAGGGTGCGGCTCTGTTTGATTCGCTCAAAGTATGGGAAAATGTTGCCTTCGCCCTGTTGGAACGGGGAATGGACAGAAAAGAGGCACGGGAACAAGCCAGCGAAGTACTTGAGTGGGTCGGCTTGCCAAATATTGAGGATAAGATGCCGGCAGAGCTCTCCGGTGGCATGTCCAAACGTGTCGGACTCGCCCGCACCATCTGCCATAAGCCTGACATCGTATTTCTGGATGAGCCGACAACCGGGCTCGATCCGATCATGTCGGATGTGATCAACCGATTGATCGCGCGCCTGCACAAAAGCTCGGGAACCACCATCATGGCGATCACCCACGACATGAAAAGTGCCGCGATGATCAGTGACAACATCGCCATGCTTTGTCATGGGCGAATGCATCGTCAAGTTACCCCCGATCAGCTAAACTCCGATAAAGATCCCGTTCTTCGACAGTTCATCGAAGGCCGGGCAGAAGGACCGATCAACTGCAGCGATTGGGGCAAAGAGATAGAGGAGGCAGTGAATCGATGAATCAGCAAGCAAGGCTCGGTGCCTTTGTACTCATAGCTTTAGTGCTCTTTGGTTTCGCGACGACCCGAATCGGCGACATGGTCTGGATAAAAGAGGATGTCAATGTCGTCGAAACCGAATTCGATGACCTGATGGGACTGGATATTCAATCGCCTGTTCGCATGGCTGGCGTCAAGGTCGGTATCGTTCAGGAGATTCTGTTGCGTAATAATCGTGCTGTCGTTCGCGTTGCACTTAACCCGGGCATTCGTCTGCCGGCCTCCACCTATGCCACGATTGTCGGACGTGGACTGGTCGGAGAAAAAAACCTCGCTCTGATTGCCAAACCGGGAGATACGGACTGGCTGCCGGAAGGTGCAGTCATCCCTTCGGAGCCAGCGGGCGATATCAACACATTTATGGCCCAGGCAAGTGGTATCACCGAGGATATTCGCAAACTAAGTTCTCTGTTGACCGAAATGTTCAGTGGTGAAAACCAGACAGGCTCCCTGAAAAACCTTCTTGCCAAAACCAATCAGGCCGTCGAAGAGCTCTCGGCCATGATTAAAGAGAATCGAGCCGATCTGCACACCACTATCCACAACCTGAGTGAAACAAGTGAGGTATTAAACAAGGAACTCCCATCCACATTAAAGGCACTATCCAAAGTAAGCAAAGACCTGCCTTCGACGGTCGCGGTCGGCAAAGATTTTTTTGAAAACAGTAACGCTGCCATCATTGATAACCGTGAAAACCTCTACCGTATGATATTTGAACTCCGTAAAGCGGCAGAAAATCTTGAAGCACTTTCAGATGACCTGAAGCGTAACCCGTGGAAGCTGATGAACGAAAAACCTGAAGTTCCGCCATCCAAACGTGATCGCGAGGCTAAAATGGAAGAGCTTCTGTTGACCACAGGTAAGATGGGAGCCTCTTCTGCATCGCATTAGTATCCTTCTTGCTCTTTTTCTCTTTCCATTCGCCGCTGGCGCCATATCGATGGAGGAGCAGGCATATAAACATCTTGAAAAAAGTGAGTGGACTGAAGCAAGACGTGCATTTGAAACCGAACTAGTAGCCCACCCGAAGAATCTTGCTGCTCGTTACAACCTTGCCCTGCTTCTCCAACAGGCCGGACACCATGATGAAGAGTTGAGATTATATCAAAAAAACATGGAGCTCGGCTGGCATCTTCCTACCGTCGTCAATCTGGCTGCCATTTACCGCCAACAGGGTAATAACAGAGCGGCAGAAACTGTATTGATAAAAGCGTCAAAACGTTTCAAATATGAGGCAACCGTCCACTATCTTTTGGCTGAAATCGATGAGGACAAGGGTGATTCCAAGCAAGCGGAAAAGCATTATACAAAGGCACTGCGTGCCGATCCGTTGAACGGTTTTTCTCATATTCGCTATGCACGTTTCCTGGCAAAATATGGCAGGCTGAAACTTGCACTTAAACATGCCAGGCGCGCCACCGCCCTTCTACCAGAGTGCGCCTCATGCATGACGATTCAGGGTGACATTCAGTCTCAGAATAAAGAGTATGACAATGCTCTGGATAGCTACCAGAAGAGCCTGGCCATTCAACCCGACCCGGATACCAGACAGCATCTGATCGATGTATTGAACAAACTTGGTGAATATGATCGGGCAGAGCGAATGCAAAAGGCCCTGAATGCCTGGCTGAGACATCAAAACCTCTAGCTTTATTCTCTCTCCCTGACTCCTCGACGACTTCAAGCATCACATTGTAACAGCTATACTCATCAGTAATGACAGCAAAAAAGGTTAAGCTTTTTCCATTTCAACCATCCACTCCCGGTTCGACAGGTGTTGAGATGGAGTGGATCACCGTTGACAGGCAGACAGGTGAACAGGTTCCTGTTGCTCCCGACCTTCTGGCCAGCATTCCACAAACCCCCCGTATCAAGCAGGAACTGTTTACCTCGACCATCGAGGTTAATACGGATATTCATTTTGACACCGATAGCTGCATGGGTGAACTGGCCGAACTTCACAACCAGGTTAACCATGAACTTAAAGGCATGGGTGCCGCTCTATTAAGTTCGGGAACACACCCGTTTTCGCGCTGGCGCGACCAGAAAACATCGGACGATCCGCGCTATGACAGACTACTCGAACGCCTTCAATGGATGGCCTACAGATTCAACATCTTCGGTATTCATGTGCATATCGGCATGCCGGATGGCGATAGCTGTATTCATACACTGAATCAGCTACTACCCATATCTCCTGTGTTTTTGGCAATGTCGGCTAACTCCCCCTTCTGGCAGGGTGATGACACCGGGCTCTCATCAAGCCGTGTCAAAATATTCGAAGGCTTAAGCCAGGGGGGTATGCCCTTCTACTTCAAGGACTGGAAAGATTTCGAACACTGTGCAGATCGTCTCCTGGCAACAGGAAGTATCGACTCGGTTCGTGATATCTGGTGGGAAATGAGACCCCATCCCGATTTCGGCACACTTGAGATTCGCATTGGCGATATGCCGGGAAACAGAGCAGATGCAACCGCATACGTTGCCTACGTACGTTCAGAGGCCATTTCCGCCATCCATTCAAAGTCATCCAGGCGAGTCCACCCTTCGCTGATTCGTGAAAACCGCTGGCGAGCTTGCCGATATGGGATTCAGGCTGAGATCATCGATCCGGCCAGCGAAGAACCGGTCAAGCTACTCACGTGGCTCAACAAACGACTGGCATGGTTACTTGACCATGGGGCGGATCGTGCCGACATCAATATCATCCATCAGCAGATTGACAGATGGGAAGGCGAGGGAGACGGAGCAACACGACAGCGCAATATGCTGAAACACAGCGGTACACTTCAGGACGTTGTCGCACACATGTATCAAAATGATGGTTGGAGTTAACAGCATGAGCAAGGAAGCGATAACCCGGATGGCCAACGAAGTGATGGATGATGTAATAACTATTCGAAGAGACATTCATCGCCACCCCGAGCTATCCGGAGAAGAGGGGGAGACCGCTGCCTATATTACCGGGAAGTGCCGTCAGCTTGGCTGGAGTGTGCGCTCAAACATCGGGGGGCACGGTATACTTGCCCTGCTCAGACCGGAAAAAACGCCCCGCCCTGGCGAAGTCAAAACAGTTCTGCTGCGTGCAGATATGGATGCACTTCCTATTCAGGATATGAAGCAGAGTGACTACTCTTCGGAATTTGACGGCGTTTCGCATGCATGCGGTCACGACAGTCACAGCGCCATGTTATTGGGTGCCATGATGATTCTTTCCAGACTCAAAGCCGAACTTCCGTTTCAGGTTGCCGCCATCTTTCAGCCAGCTGAAGAGATTACCGAAGGCGCTTCGGCAATGATCAGTGATGGCGTACTTGAAGACTTACAGCTCCACCGTGCCTATTCACTACATGTCTACCCTTACCTTCCCGCCGGTAGTATTGGATTAAGGGCAGGTGCAATGTGTGCAGCTGCCGATATGTTCGAAGTCGAAATCAGCGGACATGGCGGTCACGCAGCACGCCCTCATGAATGCATCGATGTGATTCTGGTGGCCAGCCATATCATTCAAGCGCTCCACCACATTATCAGCAGGCGCGTTGATCCGATGCATCCAGCTGTTCTGACCATCGCTCAGATCAATGCAGGGCATGCGGCCAATGTCATGCCGGATAAGATTCAATTCTCCGGTACGGTACGCAGCCTTGATACGGATGCCCACGAAGAGATCAGAACCCGCATGGATCATATCATTCGCCAGACTGCAGAGACGTGGGGTGCCACAGCAACATTTAAGATGCGCCATGCCACACCGATCCTTAAAAACGACCCGGATGTCGTTCAGGAGGTTCGCCAGAGACTTAAAGAGGTCGCTCCGGAGATCCCGCTCATTGAAATAGAGCAACCATCGATGGGTGGTGAAGATTTTGCCGAATTCCTGCAGCATACACCCGGCTGTCTGATTCGACTTGGAACCGGGAGCTCTCCTGCCACAAGATACCCACTTCATCATGCCTGTTTCGACATTGACGAGCAGGCGATGAAATCCGGCGTTATCACACTCGCCTCGCTCTGCTTAGCGGATATTTCAACCTAAGCCTTGCAAACCGGAGTCGCAGCCCCCATATACACATTATGCTAAAATTTTTATTTGCACTTTTTATTTTACTTCCCCTTGCCGAGCTATATCTGCTGATTGAAGTCGGCTCGGGGATTGGAGGCTTCTCAACCATTGCTCTCTGCCTGCTTACCGCTGCAATCGGCGGAGTTCTTGTTCGCATTCAAGGTATGCAGACGCTGCTTCAATCCAAACGGATGATGGAGCAGGGACAACCGCCTGCCGAGCAGATGCTGCACGGCATGATGATCGCCGCTTCCGGGATCATGCTGTTTGTTCCCGGCTTTATCACTGATGTAATTGGCTTCATACTGCTTATCCCTATCATTCGAACATGGATCGGAGGCCGGATTGTGAGCCGTTTCATGGTTCAGAAACGGCAGGGAAACAGCATCATTATTGAGGCTGAAGTGATTGATCCGGACAGACAAAAGCTGCCTTAATGCTTTCGCTTGACGCTTTCATAGCAACTATGCAACGTTCATTACAAATCAAATATATGAGGTCCCTATGCAACCACAATTAACCGCTTCATCTTCGCGCGCTGACGAACGAATCTCATTTCTGGGAAAAACCTACGGCATGCTTGCCCTGTGCATCGCATCAGGAAGCATTGGAGCCTATCTCTCCATGGGAATGGCATTCCCGTATGAACATCCATGGATGATGCTCTTTGCCATGATTGGCGGCATTTTCGCGGTGCAGGCAATGCGTCACATGCCAGTCATCAACTTTGCCGCCCTGCTGGCCTTTGGTGCC
Source organism: Mariprofundaceae bacterium (assembly GCA_050304695.1). Lineage (GTDB taxonomy): Bacteria > Pseudomonadota > Zetaproteobacteria > Mariprofundales > Mariprofundaceae > WSZY01. Next base: position 65,366 of record JBNLEB010000009.1, on the reverse strand, counting down.
CTGACGGGTGTCGCAATCTCGCCACTTGTTGGTTTTGTCGCCGCCAAGTCGGGTATGCTGGTTGCACAGGCCTACATGACCACTGCTGTTGCCTTCGCCGGCCTGACGATCTACACATTTATTTCACGCAAAGATTTTTCGTTTCTGAAAGGGTTTGTCTGGACAGGCTTGATTGCTTTGATTGTATTAAGTCTCTCCAACTACTTCTTCTTTGAATCCGGAATGGTTCAACTAGCCATTAGTGGTATGGGTGTATTGCTTTTCTCAGCCTTCATTCTCTACGACACCTCAGCCATTCTGCGCGACTATCCGGACAATGAATTCATTGCCGCAGCACTAACACTCTATCTGGACGTGTTCCTTCTTTTTGAACATCTGCTCTATCTGTTCGGGGTGTTGGGAGACGAGTAGCCAGGGGCTTCAAAGCCGTTATTAAAACGGCCTCTCATAGAGAGGCCGTTTCTATTTGGTCTAGCCCTTGTAGGAAGCAACCAGCTCTCTGATCTCCTGATCAGAGACATCTTCGGCGATGAAAGCATTGCCAATAGAGCGCAGCAAAATATAACGAATTTTGCTACCGACATTTTTCTTATCATGACCCATAGTATCCAGCCACTGATCGGACGAAAACTGTGGAATCGTGACAGGTAGCCCGACCTGTTCATAGAGCGCCTGTATCTCCGGCTCAAGGTTATCGTCACTCGCACCACGCATATAGGAAAGGCGTGCTGCCATCAGTGTTCCTAATGCCACCGCCTCCCCATGCAGGTATGCTGTGTAACCTGTCATCGACTCGATAGCATGACCAAACGTATGCCCCAAGTTGAGTAGCGCACGTTGCCCTTGCTCTGTCTCATCCGTCATCACCACTTCGGCTTTATGTCGGCAAGAAGTAAGGATTACATGCGAGATCACTTCCGAGTCGAGTGACAAAACATTTTGAACGTTTTTTTGCAGATAGTTGAAAAACTCCACATTACGAATCAGGCCGTATTTGATTAACTCAGCGATACCTGCTTTAAGCTCGCGCTCTTCCAATGTTTTTAAAACCGCGGGATCAATCCAGACCAGACGAGGCTGGTAAAATGCACCGATCATATTTTTCCCATGAGGATGGTTGATAGCTGTCTTGCCACCCACACTGGAGTCCACCTGTGCCAACAGAGTTGTTGGCACCTGAATAAAGGGGATGCCACGACGATAGCAGGCTGCCGCGAATCCAGTCATATCTCCAACTACGCCACCACCAAGTGCAATAATCGGCTCACCACGCGAAAGTCTGGATATCATCAGATCATCCATCACCTTCATCCAGTTCTCAGAATTTTTGTATCGCTCTCCATCGGGGAGAATCGAGGTTTCGACCTTCCAGCCACTTGCATCAAGGGATGCGGTAACCTGATTCAGGTAGAGTGGAGCGACCACCTCGTTGGTTACAACCAGGCATCGAGATGGATTGCCAAACAGTTCACCCAGTGCGTTCCCGACTGATGATAAACATCCGGATTCAATGTGGATGTCATAAGAACGCTCACCAAGATCGACTCGATAAATGTTTGCTAAACTCATTGGGCAATACTGACAGATAACCACTACCAACTTCTAGTCATTCTTCATGTTTCCAGACGAACAAAAAAATCGGGAGGTTTTAACCTCCCGATTCCCGTGTTCACTGTCTGTCAATTCAAAAAGATCGCTTCATCCGAATTAAATACTTCCTGTCGTCTTACCATTTCCCTGAACAATCGAAGGGGTCAGGAATATCAGAAGCTCAGTCTTGTCATCTGTGTTGTTCTTGGTCTTAAACAACCAACCCAATACTGGGATCTCTTTGAAACCAGGTACACCACTCTCATTTTCCGATTTATTACGAGTAAAGATACCGCCAATCACAATGGTCTCTCCATCTTTCACCTGTAAATTAGTACTTACCTCTTTGGTAGAAAGAATCGGGTTGCCCTGAACTGTTGCTCCGGTTGGGGCGTCCTTCGTAATATTTACTTCCATAATTACCGTCTTGTTGGCAGTAATTTGAGGAGTCACCTCCAGTTTCAATTCAGCTTTTTTGAAATCCACTGTTGCAGGACCACTGCCGGATGCTGGCGTCACAAAAGGTACATCATTACCTTGCGAAATGATCGCCTTTCCACCATTAGATGTGAGTACCCTTGGACTTGATACAATTTTAGCAGTGCCATCAATTTCAGCAGCAGACAATTCGAGATCAAGATTGATCAAATGTCTAATAGCCCCAAAGCTCACCCCAAGCGCACCACCTGAAGCTGTCGCGGAAGCAGCCGGGAGGTCAACCAGAAAACCATTGCTGGCTGTTGGATTAGCTGCACCCACCTGTAGCTGAGGCCCACCATCATTGGCTTGCCCATCTCTATATGTTGCCTGTCCACCCCATCGAATACCAAATTCGTCGGTAAAGCTATCGGTGGCCTCAACAATTCGTGCTTCGATCAATACCTGTTCGATCGGCTTATCAATAATACTTATAAAACGTTTCACATTATTAATGGCTCTAACGGTATCGGTAACAATCAAAGTATTTGTTCTTGAGTCCACCAGGTAGGAACCACGTGGTGAAAATATGGTCGCCCCATCATCGACAGCACCTGTCCCTCCACTATTTGAAGCCGTGTTCTTCTTTGAAAGCTCCAGCATTCTCTGAATGTCTTCAACCCGGGCAAAACTCAAAGAGATCGGTTCTGTCACCAGCGGCTCGAGCAGTTCCACATCTTTCATGCCCTCAAGCGCCTCTTTATTCTCTTTTCTCAGTACAGCCAACGGAGCAATTCGCATCACATTCCCTTCGACAACCTTACCCAAGTCTTTTGCCGACAAAATGATGTCAAGGGCCTGGTCCCAAGGGACGTCAATCAGACGCATTGTCAAAACACCTCTAACGTCATCGGACATGATCAGGTTAAAATTGCTCATTTCTGAAATGAGTTTAAGTGCATTACTTATCTCAATATCTTTGAAGTCAAAGGTCACCTTTTTGCCGGAATAGACAAATTTCTCAGATTCCTCTTCTCCACCTTTGGCTACACGCAAATCCTGAGGTTCAAGATTCACCGTAAACACATTTCCCTGCTGGAAAGAGGTAACATCGACTCTATCTCGCAGGCGGGCAACAATTCTCACATTGTCGCCAATTGTATAACTGTCAACTTGTTTAATCGGGCCAGGGAATGCAGAAACATCCTGAGAGCGCTCCTGTCCTGTTGCCAGTTGTGCCTTCTTAAGATCGATAATCACATTATTATCTTTCTCAGAAATATTAATGATTGGATTCACAACATCCGTGCGAATCATCAGGTGCGCTATTCTGTCATCCGGTTGGAACGACACATCCTCAACCACTGAAGCGAGCGCTCTGCGTTTAGGTTCAACGTCACCGAAACGTACAATTAATTCGTTTTTATTAACTTCGATCTGCTGATTCAATTGATTTGAAGGCAGCAAACCCACTACCAATCGCAATCTGCCCTCAGCCTCTCCAACCGTTACATTTTTAATACGCTGCGTGGCATATTCATAATTCTCTTTTGGCAATGAGGATGTGCCTCCCCAATAATCCAGAATCAAGGTCTGATTGTTATTCGATAAAAACGAGTTATGGCTGGCATCCATATTCTCACCGCGAAGAATTAGTTCGGTTACCGCACCTTTGTCATGGGCCTCAATATCCTTAATAACTGCAGCAGTGGTATTACTACTACCCATTTCACTTTCAACTTCCGCAAACCGAAAAACAAGGTCGTTGCCAGACTCTTCAACTTTATAACCGATCACTTCACTCAAGCCAATCTCTATTCGAACACTGTTAGCATCCATTGTCGGGAATATGCCAACCACCCCGGATCCATCCGACTTTACTGGCTGAACATCATCATTCAGAGATGCTCCGGGAAAGCTTAGAACTACCCTTGGAGGACCATCAAGATCAAACACCTGATATTCGAGTGGCGAATCTGCCTCTATTCGAAGTACATCTCCGCTTTCCGAATCCATGAGAGACACACTATTGATCTGAGATGCGGCAGCTAACAAGGGAAAAGAAAAAAGAGCAACCAATAGCAATGCTATCTCTGGCAGCTTTTCAAAGTAGGTTGTTTGTTTGTTTATCGGCATCATTTTAAATCTCCATGTCCAAAAACCATTTGCTCTTTCCTCAGAGAAGCTTTCATCGAATACTACCTTCTTTTCCTTCTAACATTCGGCTTGGCTTTTGCGACAACAAATCGATACGTCAAAATACTTCCGTCAATCGACAGGTCGCCTTCTTTTCCACTTCTCATGTTCAAATTTTTCACCGCCACAATACGTGACATCTCTCCGACACGTTTAAGAAAAGTCAAAACCTGTTTATAGCTTCCAGTCACTTTCACAGAGACGGGAACTTCAGCATAGATTTGCTTAACCACTTCCGCCTTTGGGGTAAAATCACTGAATTCGAGACCTGAATCCTTGCCTGCCCATGAAACGCTTTCCAGAAGATCAGGAATCTGGGACTTTTTAGGCAGCATATTTAGGGCTAACTTCAACTGTTTCTCGAGCTTGGCAAACTCCTCTTTCTTGCGCGGCAAGTCTTTTGCCAACGCCTGATTCCGTTTAAGTAAAATCTGCTCTCTTTCTACCTGTGCTTTTTGCTGTTCAATCTTATCCTGAAGAGGTAACCATCCAAAATAAATATAAGAAATAATAATAACGACAAAAACAGCCAGCAAAGCAACCAGTTTTTGCCACATGGGTATTGGAAGAATTGGCCGAAGGGCATCAAGGTTCAGGGCATCAAGGTTCATTTTCTTCCCCTGGAAGCAGCTTTTTCTTTAGGCTTTGCAGCCACAACACGAGAGAACGTTAAGATAAAGCTTCGGATGGGAATATCTTTCTCTGTCTTTCTCGTAATTTTTGAAAGTTTTATATTCGAAAAAATTTTATCTTCATCCAGTGCCCGCATAAAATTAGCAACGGCTTTATTGCTTTCTCCCAAGCCATTCAACGTAATGCTGCCATTATTCTCTTTAAACGATGTTAACCACACATTTTCAGGAATTGCCAATGCTAAATTTCTTAAAGTTTCAAACGTATTAAACCTTCCCTCTTGAAGTTTTTTGACGGTTTGAAGCTTTTTCTCTACATCGGCACGCAGTCTGTCCAGATCTTTGATTTTGCCAATCCGTTTTTTTAATGCGCGATTTTGTGCCTGAAGGTTACTAAATTCGTCTTCCAACCCTGTTAATTCGGAAGTTTTAATCATATCGGCTACAAACACGATAACCGCTGCAACAGATATCACAGCAATTGCAGCAATCAAATGCTGTAAAATTTGCAGTTGGCGACGCTGAGTACGATAGGGGAGAAGATTAATGCGAATCATTTGTCAAAACTCCGCACAGCAAGGCCGATAGGTATCACCATTGACGGGCCAATTTTATTTAAATAGTCCGCATCAAATTTCCTGCTGGAAGCTTTGATATTGATGAATGGATTAACCACCTCCGCCTCAATTCCCAACCGCTGCTCAAGTTCATTTGCGATATCAGGAATCAAAGCACTGCCACCTGCAAGTAGTAACTTCTGGACAGGGTTTTCGGCATGATTTGCAGCATAAAAATCGAGAGAACGTACCAACTCCGATGTAAGTCCAACATAAAATCGTTCAAGTGCCTCTGAACTAATCTCTGAAAATCTTTCGATTTTCATCTCTTCAGCAGCTTGATAACTAACATTATGCTCTTTTTGAATCTCTTCGGTTAAGTTTTGACCACCATAGAACTGGTCACGCACAAAAGCCATCTGGCCATTAATCAGGATATTCACATTAACCAGGTTTGCGCCAATATTCACCAGAGCAACAGCAGGCGCGTTTTCCTCTTCGATCGGGTCAACCATTAAGTCTTCAGTCTGGTTTTCGCACAACTCTATTGCATTCTCAAGAGCAAAAACCGAGCAATCGACACATGTTGCCTCAATTCCGGCCTCACTAAGTACCAATTGATAGTCATCAACTATTTCACGCTTACAGGCAGCCAAAACCACCTCCATCTCCTCATGGTTATCCTCAACCTCACCAAGGATTTGGAAATCAAGATACACATCATCGATATCATACGGAACATGCTGGTCAGCTTCGAATTCAATTTGGGTCTCGAGCTCAAACTCTGTCGTCGATGCCATGGAAACAGTCTTAATAATTACAGCATTACCCGATACTGCAATCGCGGCTTTGCGAGTTGAAGGGTGAGCAATCTCGATAGCATCAAGCAGCGCCTGAGAAACAGCCATAGAGTCAATAATCGTATTTTCAACGATTGCATCTCTAGGCAGCGGAACCACTGCCATCGATTTTAGTTCGTAGCCAGAACGGGTACGGCCCAGCTCTATCAGCTTGACCCCGGTTGCACTGATATCAATACCAACCAACCCTTCATTTGTTCTTGAAAAGAGACTCACTTACCCTCCTCAGTTGATGCTTTACTCACACATACAGACGCAAATTAGCTTATCTAAAAGGATATTGTCAAGTTAATATAACTACAAACACGCTGGAAATACAACCATCGGTACAAGATATTACCTTCAATTAACGGCTAGCGTTCTCGAAACTCCGGTAAGTTTTCAGAAATGTTTAACAGGAAAAACAGAGCCCGGCCCTGAACAGGGCCGGGCCGATCTCATTTATTGCAGCTGAATCCACGATTGTCTTCCACGGGCAATATCGCCTGGTGCTTCATGAATAGTCTCAATCTGGCCGGTTGAACCACTGAGAAGCTTAATCTGTCGCTGGCCTCCAGGCAGACTGACCACTGTCGGACTAGCCACAGCACCCACAGAGGAGCCGGTACCACTGACCTGATAGTCCTTTATGCCATCACCATCGACGTCGTAAAAGTCATCTCCATCCACGGAAGTGTCCTTATCGATATCCCAAACCGATTCATCCAGGCGGCTTCCATCATCTGCATCCAGCTCCATAATCCAGCTATCACCACCTCCGGAACAGACATCTTCCGGAGGCAGGAAGGTCGCAAAGATAATTCTTCCGGCAATCAGGATAGGGTTGGTGATCACCCTCTCTCCCTCATTGGCATTGCTATTGGATGGATTCTGCAGATCCAGATACCAACCCAAATGCGCATCCGGCGTTCCAGACACGATCGTTGGGTTGCCGGTGCCATAGTGCCATGTAACACTATTGTCACTGGTCACACGGGCTGCACGAAGAGTCGCTGTCGCATCAAACTGATAATCAATTGTCTGCTCCAAGAGAAAATCCCGATCGTACACAGTGGCCGCATGAGAAGAGAAGGGAACATCCGACGTATCTTTATCCCAAACCCCATAGAATGCCTGAGTATTCTGCCCGATACTGCTATTATCAGCATCCTCCAGATATTTACCCGTACCAAAGTAGACCATATACCCACTTCCACCGGGGTGACGCCCCACATCAACGCGGGAAGTGATCGGCTGCGAATTTCCACTGGCATCGGTTGCGGTAAAGAGCGGCTTATCGACACCTGACTGAACAAACGCCGATCCCCATGAACTGGTAGTACTCGAGCTAACATCGAACTTCCAGATATTACCATCAAGATCACCAGCATAGATATAATCAACCACCGTATCGCCATTCACATCAACAGGCAGTGGTGCTGCCATGCCACTTGGAGTACCCGAAGTACCACTGCCGACATTAAATTCTTTGATGATAGAACCATTGGATATATCGACAATATATAACGTTGCCTTGCCTGTGCCGGTACCATCGTCGGTACTGTTATATCCATTACCGAATATGGCTGCCCAATCACCATTGGCCATCTGTGCAATAGCCACCTCACCGTGAACATACCCCAGATCTGCCTCTGTGAACTCCCACAATACCTTACTGGCGAGGTCTGTCTCTTTAGCCGCATTGGTCCCACCACTCAAATCCGGATCGGTAATATCAAGTGCATAAACTGCTTTTCCGCCACTGCCGAGCGCACCAACCAACACGGTTTTCCATGCACTGCTGATCTGAACATCCTCAACTGTAACCGGGCCATCCACAAAGTACTGATGCGTATAACCGGTTGAAGTCAATTTAGGCAGTTGGTCGATAATCGCATTCGGGACATAGGCAAATAGCTCGGTACCATCCGCTGCCTTGATGGCATGCAACATACCGTCGTTAGCCCCTACGTAGATTGCCGGAGTTCGGGATGCATTGGTGTTCTTAAAAGTTGTATACGAAGATGAAGTATAGGACTTGTTCGGCCCACCCACATAGATCGGTGAAGAGTGGACAATATCGCCCATTACCCCGGTGCTTCTGGACCTGAAACCACTGACACTATCACCACGAACATAGTCGACCCTGCTTGAACCCAACGAGTCAGTTGTCCCTAATGAGTCCTTATTCAAAGCGGTTTGCTGGGTGGTATTCAGATTCGCCCAACGGAAAGGCACACCATCATTGGGTGAAGAAACAGCATCCCAGGTAGCCACATACCTACCAGTATCCCAATTCTGCGCACTTATCTCGGTCTGGGCATCCCAGTTCTCATTTCCAATGACACCGGTATCCAGATCGATCGGATACTCCTTCAGGGTGCCGGTCCAGTCACCACTATAGAAACGAGCCTGATAGACAGCTCGATTGGTCTGTGTTACCGCCGTATCGATCGCCACACTGGCAGCCGATGAAGTACGGTCGGTAATGTCGCTAAAGACATCCTGAATCGCCGTCACAAGCGCTGATGGGTCACTCACACTAAAGAACTGGCCGCGACCATTGACCGCCGCATGCCACATATCATCAATCTGATGACTGCCTGCCGAAGGCCAGGACAATGTACCTGAAGTAATATCCGGCAGATCTGTATCCGGATCAAGTACGCCCTCCAGACCGAACCCAAGGGTGAAGGTCACCATATGCTGCCAGAAGGCATCGTCTTTCGCGCTGGTCTCAACGATATTATCGAGATTGGTTCGCAGATCATTCTTCCAGTAGTACATCGCCACATCGGCTAACGAATTGGTCGAGCCAGTATCCTTGTATGGCAACACAGCAGTATTGGCCCAACTGGACGGTGTGCTAATTGCCGGACCATCAGTTCCATCCGCATCACCGACGCTCGGATCACTACCGTTATAATAGCCATCCGAGGAGAGCAACTGATAGCTCTGACGGCATGATGCATGTGCACTTGAGAGCTCAGTCGTTGAAGCATCCTCAGGATAGGTACCCCATGGACCACGCGAATCGGTACGAGAGTAATAGTCGCCCACTGATTCCATAGCTTGGCGAAGTGGGGTACTGCCGTTGGTATTGGTATTATAAAACGAGGTAAACCAGTTCTGCTTATCGGTGCCGGTAAACTCACGAACACCCCGAACCATGGCTCCAGTACTCGAAACACCGTCAATGGTCTGACTACCTGTATTAATAGTCGCATAACCGATTCGAATACTGTCTCCGGAGAGCTGTGCAAAGGCACGTCCGACCGAGGTCTTCATCGAATTCATACGAATGGCGTAATAGGAATACCAGTTGGCAAAGTTGGTCATCTCCTCGGCATAGGTACAGTTACCCGGTGTGGCACAGTCGCTTCGTCCTGTACGGTCAATGGCGATAGTATACCCCGCCTCCGTCGAGTTGGTGCTAACCAGCGTATTGCCTGAAGCATCCACAAACACATTCTTATAGTGCGTTGTGGCCGGCACGATATCCTCACGATAGAAGAGGCCATAGCGCATACGGGAGAAGGTGTTAGACGAGGTCTGACGCTTGCCACGGCACTTGGTGCTATCACTCACCGGGGCATCAGCATCGGCATCAGTCTGACTGGTACAGAAACGAACCGGTGCCGGGTAGGTATAGGCGCCGGTCGGCACCGAAGAGGCGGTACAGACCGTCAGGTCGGCATCGCTGCAATATTCCATTGGTATGATAGTATAGAAAAACGCATTGGTCGTAATGTTGTTTGAGTTGGTATAAGCACCCGCAGGCATACCATGCACCAGCGGATCCTCGCCGGCTGGGGGAGATCGATACTGGAAGGGGTTATCGGTTCCAATACCGTGCTGAATACAATTACCCAGGCTTTCCACACGACAGTCCTGACTGCCTGAAGTAGAACTATTGCCGCCCTCATCATATGTAAAAGTGAAAGTGTCAGGTGTTGTCAACACCGTTGCACCATTTACTCTCAACCTTTTACTACAGCCTCCACCATCGTCAGTAATATCGACCGTATCTCCAACTGTAAGTCCATGAACCGCTGGAAGCTTCATGGTCACGATCGTACCACTTTTGCTCCAACAAGGTGCGCTACCACAACCATCGGCCATTGCTGCGCCGCTGTAAACGGTGGTCAGCTCACAATATTCGTAATCCGGCCAGCCGCTGGTCAAATCAGTGGTAGTTGAGGTCATGATTCCATATGCATCTTCCGGCACTGCTGTCCATGCAGAGGTTGCTGCCGAATCCTTATCGCCCATGGAGCTCTCATCCCAGTTCAGAGCCGGCTCGTAGGTCAGGGCAGGATTATAATAAATGGTGTTGTATTCGTTGGCATAGTAAGGAGGATTGCCTTCTCGGCAGCTGTTCCCACCCTTACAGGTGTTACTGTCATTGGCCTCATCCGGCATGTAGTTCCAGCCCATGGAGCCTGAATCATCCATATTGAATACGAGATTAGGCTTGGCGGTATTACCGAGATACATTGGCTTGGTCGCCAGGCTAAGCTGCGCTGCCTCAACAATACCTATCCATGACGAACCAATAAAGACCATCGCCAATAGCGATACACTTGCCGATTTAAATAATTGCCAACTTTTCATAACCAACTCCTGCTCTCCCTACAAAGCCATTCGCCCTTATAATATCAACCTACCCACTGTGATGTGAGCCCAGTCACTAGAAGCGCCTGGCATAAACACTCTGAACCACCGATTTGGAGGTCACTGTTCTGCCCGTCCCCATTCCCGTAATACGATAAAAATCACTACCCGGAATATTGTTACCGGTCCCGATACCCAACGAACTATTGGTATCCGGAAGATTGGTTACATACTCAACTACGTATTCCGGAGATGAAACAGCCTCTGCGGTTCCGGTAAGGTAGTCAGAAGACGGCACTGCATAAGCACTGTTCGTACCCCAGGGTGCAGACGTCGCAGGGGTGAAAACGCCACCATTGACACTCTCCATTGTAGAGACACAGGGAGAAGCGCTGGCATCACAATTGGCAGTGCCAGCATCCAGGGCAGCCAGCCCCTCAACATACTGCTCACCGAGACGAATGGCTGTTTCCGCGGCCTGGAAAGAGGTGTTTCGATTAAGTTGGCTATCGGACATTTTATGCTCGAAATAGGCCGTATCTCCTGCTGAAAGGGCAAGGGCTGTCATAATCAAAAGAATGAAAAGTGTGACCACCAGTATCATTCCTCTCTCTGAGGACGAAGATTGATTGATAGCAAAGCGATCCATCAAAAGCTCCTGTTTCGCAAAGCGATATTCGTCGTAAACACTCTTCTAACGCGGTAATCATTGTAAGGCCCGTGGGCTGTACCAAGCAGCGAATACAGATCGCTATCCAGCGATTGAGTAACAGGTGTCGTTGTCGCAATCAACAGTGCGATCCTGACACTCACCACATCGGCCCACTCACCAGCCGCATCCACGGCAGCAGCCGTCTTGTACCAATTGGCAGACGTATCGGTGTTGGTGGTAACCCCATAGAGGATCTCCATTGCATCCACACCCTCAATCAATTCCTGGGCTGCTCCGGCACCTTCAATCCAGTAGAGGGACGGAAGCTCATCGGCATTACGTCGAATGTAAAATGTTGTTGTACCCACTCTCACAACCAGGGCATCCGTATCATAGGCTTTTGACAAATTTGCCGAGCCGTTGAGACCGGATGCTGCATGTGCGATGGAAGTCACAGCCAAACCACCCGCATCAGTCTTCTGAAACACATCTGCACCACCGGCACAGTCCCCAATCATCACGATATCACTTGAAATGAAAGGGCTACCGGCAGGAACTGTCAAGGCTGACGATGAATTTGCCATTGCAGCAGTTAACCGTGCCGGTGTACCTACCGGGCCACGCACCGTTATAACATCCCCACCACTGGCCAACGGACTCGTAATACTGGCATCGATAGCCGGCGACCAAGCTGTTCCTGTTGAATTAAAGCCCTCGATACCCTCACCGAAATTGTATGCATACGCTCCACTGGTCAAAACATTATTAATCGCAACATCAGATCTGCAACCCGTATAATCAGCTACCTCGATGGTATCATGAAGGATATTCATTGCGATCCGGGCACGCTCCTGAATCGATGCAAGACCCTGAAGCTTGCGATAGCTCTGACTACTGTTGATGAACACCCCGTAAACGGCTGTGAGAAGAACACTTCCAATGATCAAAACAAGCATCAGCTCTATCAGAGTAAACCCCCGATCCTGCTTATACTTCCTGTCAAAAACCTTTGTCATGGCCGAACCCTTGTTCGATAACAGACTAGATCTGTCACGAGGGCAAAATTACAGCCCGTTCCGGTCGCCCCATTCCTTCGCCCATCCCACATCACTGTAATAACGTGAACAGAGCCGGGAGAACAAGCATCCGCATCTGAGGCATCGTTATCGATACATGAAACCGTGCCTTGGGCCGATAGCAAGTCCCTGCTACTCTGCAGGGAAAAAAGCCACGTATAGGCATCAAAGGCCGCCATCTGGGCATCGCTACAATTCCCCGTTTCACAATCTGTCGGAACCGCCCCCGGAGGGCTCGCTATATTGGCATACTGATTGGTTTCAACACCGGTCACATTGACACGCATACGCTCTGCCATCTCCGTGGCTGCGATACCAGCCTGTGTACGCATGTAAGCCGTCGTGGTTTGCCTCATAGAGTCTACCTGCAACGTAGCCAGGCTCAACAGACCCACCGATAGAATTAACAAAGAGATAAGAAGCTCGATCAGGGTAAATCCCGAATCAGTTTTTTTCTGGAGAGAGGCTTTCATTGTTAGCATCCTGTCTCGTCTATCCTGGTTCTGCCGACCGCATTAATAACCACCTGACGGCCTGTAAGACCCGACACATTAACGGCACATACTGTAATTGATCCTGACCAACTGGCGTTTCCGGTTGTCTTCGTCATCCCATTAGGCATAAAGCTCAGATATGAACTGGATGTTCCTGCTAAAACATATGTATAATCGGTTTCCATGGTCCAAATGCGCAAAACATCCTCTCCAGCATCTCTAACAGCATCACCATCTGTATCTACGAAGACAATAAACCCCTGATGCAAATCAGAAGGAGAAGCAGCCGAACATGCTGTCCCATTTGCGCTGGCACAGAGCGTTACCCGAGCACCCTGTGTCGCTGCTTCGCTTCGAGCATAATTAAGCACATTCATCCAGAAACTCACCTTGGAAATCATCTGGTAAGTTCGAGTTGATTCAACTATATTGGGAATGGCAATAATCGCAATAACACTAAAAATCATGATCGTAGCCATCAGTTCAATAAGCGTAAAACCACGCTGCCATCCACACCTCTTTGAAAAGACTGCAGATTGCGATGGCTTGACCAGCATCCTGAATGTATAACGCAAAATGGTTCTCATATCGCCTCACATTTTGCAACTATCACCTAATTGCTCATGTGACTCAAGTCACAAGACTTGGACGGTTTTTCATCAGTATATCAAACATTTCGAGATTATGGAGTAAAATATATGATTGCCAAAGACTTGCGATATCCATCAGTCAATAACTAGACTTGCTGCGATGCGCTTTCTCCCGATCATTTTAAAAACCTCTTTTGCCTTGCTGATCGCCGGAAGTATCACGGTGATCATCGGCTATTTCTACTTCTCCAGTAACCTTCCTGAACTAAAAAAGCTCTCCGCTTATCAGCCACCGCTAGTCTCACGCATCTATAATACCGATGGTGAGTTACTGGCTGAATATGCTGATGAACATCGTATACTGACACCATTTGAAGACATTCCTGAAAAACTGCGCAATGCATTTCTGGCTGCCGAAGACCAGCAGTTTTATGATCATCCAGGCATCAATCCAGCCCGCATCCTCTCAGCCGCACTGGCCAATATCCGCGCCGGACACAAAGTGCAGGGTGGTAGTACAATCACTCAACAAGTCGCCAAAAACTTCCTGCTAAGCGCTGAAAAAACCTATACCAGGAAAATTCGGGAGGCCATTCTATCTTACCGAATCGAGCAGGCCCTCTCCAAGGATGATATCCTCTATCTATACCTTAACCATATCTATCTTGGTCGCGGAGCATACGGTGTCACATCGGCAGCATGGCGATATTTCGGAAAAAGACTCGATGAATTGACACTTGGCGAGTGTGCAATTCTTGCCGGACTCCCCAAAGCACCAAGTAAGTACGCTCCTCATATCAATCCTGAACTGGCTAAAAAACGACGCAACACCGTACTCTACCTGATGGAGCGAAGCAGTTTCGCCAACGCAGATGATGTAAAAAAGGCACTTGAGGAAGTGATTACAGTAACCCCATTGATGGAAAATGCCCTGACCGATGCCTATGGCAATGAAGTTCACCGCCAGCTTGTCGATCAGTTCGGGCTGCACACATTGAGAAAACAGGGTATGACCATCGTTATCCCTTACAGCATCAGAAGCGAAAAAAATGCCATTCAGGCCGTGCGCGAAGGTGTTCTCAGTGTCGAACAACGTCAGCTTTACCGTACTCCCGTTAACCATCCGGTCGAAACATGGCCATCACTACTGAAAACATGGTCAGAGACAACACCCGATATCAACAAGGAGACACCTCTACCCAAACACGCAGTCATTCCCGCGATCATTGAAAAAGTTTTACCTAATGGTGATCTGCAGGCTAATAATGGGAAACAGATATGGATTCTTTCAAAGCCAACGTGGAAATGGGAAACCCCATCTGAAGAGGTACAGGAAGAGAGTGGTAAACGGCCACGAAAATGGATAGCTGGCGATGAAATAATCCTTCAGGGAGATGGCAAAGGAGGTGTGCGTCTATCCCAGACTCCATCGGTTGAGTCAGCCCTGTACAGCATCGACCTGAAGCGAGGCACAATGTTGGCCAGAGTAGGTGGCTTTGACTTCAGCTTTGGGGATTTTGACCGAGTCAGCCATGCCAAAAGACAGCCCGGCTCCTCTTTCAAGCCGCTACTCTATGTCACTGCTTTGGAACAGGGGCTTACACCTGCTACCATCGTCATGGATACCCCTGTCGTCTTTGATAGCCAATCAACTGATAATTTCTGGCGACCGGAAAATTACAAAAACAAGTTTGCCGGCCCGGTCACACTACGTGATGCGCTGGAACATTCACGCAATCTTGCATCCATTAAATTATTGCAGAATATCGGCATCCGAACCTTTACCGACAAACTGAGAGACTTTCCTTTTGAACATGATTTTCCGAGGCAACTTGCCCTTTCCCTGGGCGCTACTGAAGCGCCGTTAGAGCAACTCACTGAAGCGTATATACCGTTGGCCAGCAGCGGCAAAAAATGGAAACCTGTCTCCATTCAGCAGGTACAGGATCGCGATGGCAAAAGCCTGCATCGCTCCGTTGCCGGATACCGATGCATGATCTGCCACGTCGATCCTGTTCTCTCTGTCGGGGAAGGAATGCGTCCGGCCGAGCAGATTCTCGAACCAACCAGTAGTTTTCTCATCACCAATATGTTGAAAGGGGTGATCAAACGCGGTACCGGTCGCAGAGCAAGAGCATTGGGCCGGCCAGCGGCGGGGAAAACCGGCACAACGAACAATCAGGTGGATGCATGGTTCATTGGCTATACTCCACAAGTGTTAACGGGTGTCTGGACCGGACGAGATACACCAACCTCAATGGGAAGATATGAAACAGGTTCAAGAGCAGCACTTCCAACATGGCTTGCCTTTATGCAAGATGAACATAAAGGACGCCCGACTGAAGACTTTACACCACCGGAAGGAATTGAATGGGCATTGATTGATCGAAAAACAGGGAAGCTCGCAACTGCGGAAACCCAATCCCCTATCCTGGAATCATTCAAAGAAGGGACTGCTCCGGTTGCTGAAGAATCGAACGGGCAACAAACAGATACACCCACGGACTTTTTTGATTCCGACCTTTAACTAAAATTTGCCTGGCTAGCGAACCAGCGACACGCCCTCTTTGACAAAAAGCCAACTGGCTTTGGCAAGCTGTTTGATACGCTTGCGAATGAAGTTGCACTTTACGCACCCTGTCTCCACCATCTGGGCACGCACCTCGTACCTTGGGTAGATCGTCTCCCGCCAAAAGCGTATACGGTGGGAGAAATCAGGTTGCATACGGGCAAATAATCGCTCTGCCAGAAATGGAATGATTTCATGATTCATATGTCGCTTAAACAGGCTAAGCTCCACGAAACTCATCTCTGGCCTGATCTCGTCGAGCAACTCCCCTGGTACTGCCGCCCCAAGAAATGTCTTGGCATAAGAGAGCGCATAATAACAGGGGCGCTCCAACCCGTACTCCCGAATACCTTCGCACACCTCACCCCATCCATTCGCCTGATTAATACGATTGGAGAGGAGCGCAATATCATTAAGCCAGATCAGACGTTCAAATGAGTGTTTCAACGCATGGAAACAGAGATAAGGAAGATTAACCCTCGGATGCAGCAGCAATGTCTTTTCATCAACAAGCTCCCCCTCCTCGGCATATTTCATAAAATCATCTATACGTAGCGGCGTCAGGTATTGCCATGCATGGATTCGCTCGATACCCAACGGTTCATGGTGAAGGTCAATCGAAATATCGCCTCGGGCATAAATATTACGATATTTAGGATCCGGGCGAAAGCCAATATCCCAAAGCACTTGCTTTGCATTAAGCACCTGCTTCTCATCTAAAAGAAGGTCTATATCACTGATCGGACGCAAAGCTGCCAATTCATCATACAATGGCTCGGCAACAGCTACTCCACGCATACATATAACCGGAATGTTGGCCTGTTTAAGTGAGGACAGGATTCGTCCGCAGGCATGCTTCAGTCTCATATAGTTCAATTGTGATTCACGAAGCCCTTGACTCAATCCCCGGCCCAAGCCTTCATCCAGAGGCAATCCTGCTGAATAGACCCGATGCATCAACAGACCGGAAACCCCTTCACGGGAGGCTGATGCAACCAGCTCTGTATCCAGCATATCCGATGCTGTTACATCCATTTCCCCGGATATCATCCGGGCTAATTTATACCTGATAATCGATTGTTTTGCGCCAGAACTAGCCATGACCAAGCATTTTAAGCTAAAGTATTGACCTGTCCAGCCGAAATAGAAGAGGATGAGCATCATGAAAGAGAAAAGAACACCGGATTTAAATCACGACCAGACTGGACGGCGAAGACTGTTGAAAATGGCGGCTTATGTGCCACCAGCCATTCTTGGTGTGATGGTTGCAGGTCAGGAAGAGGCCCATGCTGCAGGAACGTTTACATGTAATGGTGGCACCTATGCCGTTTCCGCAGCCGGAAATGCCTGCTGCCCATGTGTGAGAAACCCTACCTCCAACAACTGCCTGAAAGAGCGCTGCAAACTTCTGGATTGCCCTTCCTGTCAGGCGCTGTTTGCCGCCAAGAACTCGCAGAAGAAGTGCGCCAAAGTCGCAGCGGCCTGTGGCTGCACATGTTCGAAGACCGGAGGAACGTGGGGCTGCAACTAACGCATACGCGCCTCAACAATAGCCATGCACAACACACCTCATCTGCTATTTCTGCAGAACGGTACACCCCTGCTAATTAGCCACAATTCACAATCAACCACCATTCAACGGGGAGATGAACAGACACAGTTCACTGGCGTTTTTTCTGACAGCCTGCAAAAACTTTCAGCTGGCAGTGCAACCCAAACCGATATTGCCCGGCTTGCACAAATTGAAAAGTCCCACCTCTGGCTAACCGGGCTTTCCCAGGCAAAAACCAAACCCGAATCACCTCAGCAACTTATCATCGGCAAAGAGCTTGGCATGCTGTTTGTTGAACTCACAGCAAAATGCAACGAGCAGTGCATTCATTGCTATGCGGATTCCAATCCGGAACGCTCTGAAAACCTGACGTTGGATGAAATCCGATCTGCACTGGATCAGGCAAGAGAGCTGGGGCCTGCCTTTGTACAATTTACAGGTGGTGATCCTCTGCTACATCCAAACCTTGTCGATGCCGTTGCCCATGCGTACCAACTCAATTTTTCCGGTATCGAAATCTATACCAACGGCTTGTTACTCTCTGACACGCTCCTTGAAAAGCTACGCCCGTTTTCACCCAATATCGCATTTTCGATCTATTCGCATATAGCTATAACCCATGACAAAATATCCGGAACAGCACACAGCTTTGATCGCACCTCGGAAGCCATCAGACGCGCACAACATGCAGGGTTTAATATCCGTGTCGGTGTGGCACTTATGGAAGAAAATGCCCAACAGGCAAGCAATATACGTGATTTTCTCCTGAATGACTTTCATTTGGATGACACCCAGATTCGTTTCGATCCCGTCAAAAAAACAGGACGCGGCGTCAATATTGAAAATGCAGAAGGAATCGCCTACTCAGTTGCCCACCTGCCGGATCAGCGAGCGCCTTCGGAGCGAACCGGAAAACTTTGTTTTGGTTATGATGCCCTTGTCTATCCATGCATATTCTCTCGCCAGACTCCACTCGGCAATTTCCGGAAAAACAGTCTGTCCGAAATATTGGAGAATATAAAACAGCAACCCCTGTCCGGACACTCAGCAAGCAACTGGAAATCCTGTCAGGAAAGATTAAGCTGCACAGATTGCCAAATGATTGCTTATGCTCTGGGGGATCGCTCTGATGGATAACACATTAAACACATCTGTGCCGACAAGACCCATTAAAAAAGAGGGACTCATCAGCGAAGACCTGGAGGGTATGGATGAGGTGATTTTTGTCGATAGCGAAACCGGTTCCAACTTCTCCGTCAACACACTTGCCGCTGCAATTCTCGAGCTATGTGACGGCGAAAATTCCACCGAAGATATTGCCAATATTATCTGCGAAACACTGAACACCGAAAAACAGCAAACACTAAGTGACACGCAAACTATCCTGAGCGAATTTGTCGCTTATGGGCTGATCAAAACGGACGAATGAGCTGGGACGCCACTTTTCAAATTGCCACCCTCACAATTAACCTCTCTACCAACACAGATACCTGCAAAGAGGAGCTGCAAAGCATTATAGCACTGTACCCTCCAGCCTCCGAAACAGACCATGCTGACATTCAATTCCTGTTTGAAGCGCAAAAAAATAAATTCAAGCTAAGCATCGATAGTGAAATATTGTGGGAGACGACTGATAGCCGAGACATTCCCCCCGCTTTTGAAATCCATCTTTATCAACAGGCAATCGTTTTGCTTTCAAACAACCTCCTGTCACTGCACGCATCATGTATTGAAACCCACGGTGCGGCGTGTGTCTTTGCCGGTGTTTCAGGCGCCGGGAAAAGCAGCCTCTGTACGGCCGCACTATTGGACGGGATGGCATATATGACCGATGAATTCACGCTGCTTGATCAGCATGGAAACATCTTCTCTTTTCCACGGCCATTGCAGTGGGATTCAATCGATCATCCCGCTTTTGACCCGGAGAAATTATTGACCTCAGGGTTATTTAAAAAAGCTTGTTTCAGCTTTCCGGACCCTGATGGCAAAATCATCACATCTCATCTGTGGTTACCGGAACGGCTCCGGCATAACCCCATAAAACCTCGCTGGATTATTTTACCGGAATACTCAGCTGATGCCCCACCTGCCGCCCTGAAACAGATTCGACGCGGTGAAGCTCTCATGCAACTACCTCAACATTTGCACCACCAAATGTCTCCAGCTGACAACTTAAAGGAGCTTAACCGACGCATTCCCAACGACACGCTCTTTTACACGTTGCGCTTTTCAGATGTGTACACTGCCTGGAATACCGTTAAGAAAAGTATTTTAAATTGAGTCGATAGTTGTTCCAGGCACGCTTCAGTGTACGCCATAAAATAAATATGCTTGCGTTTAGATCATATCTATCCCATGCACCAAAAGAGAGAGTCGGTTCATAAGCCCCCACCATCATACGGATGAGTGGTTTCAGGCGAGTAGTCATTGGCTCATCTTCAGAATTACCTTCAATCCAAACGGGGGTATGGTAACTGGTTGCAACCAGGCGCTGATACTCCGCTTTTGAGCGTTGCAGGCATGCCTCCTCCAGCTTTACATTTTCAACACACATCTGGTAATAGGCAGAAAGGAATCCCGCCCCATCGACTTCTGCCAAACAGGTCCAGCCCGAAACTCGAGGATTAATCTCTAACACATGCCACTGCCCACTTTCATCCTGTTTGCACTCCACTTCGGCAAAACCTTTCCAGCCTATGGCTGACAACAGCTCCACAGCACCCTCATACAGCTCAGGTATCCACTCCGCTTTTGCTGCAAGCGTTTCTCCGAAGGGTCCGAATCTGGTCTTCTCAACTTTCAGACGCCTGCCGGTAAAACCACGGACAACCTCCCCATCACCATCGAACAACACCATTGCCGTTGCCATTCGGGAAACATCGCCCTTAACATAGTACTGAAGAGTCGATTCCGTGTCGGGCCTCTTTAACATGTCATGTTTATCAAAAAAATCACGTAACATTTTTGCCGAATCAAAACATACAAAATGATTACGTTGTGATTTCAGCATAAGTGGATAATTAAAATGATCAGCCTCTTTATACAGCAGGCCGACCTTTTCAGTGAAAGACTCCGGCAGTTGCAATATTCCGGAAAACTTCTCATGGTGGATAAGCTCCGCCCGATTAATCATTTCACTATCCGGACAGATAAATCGCATACCTGCGTTTGTTAATAGCTCATGATATTTAGCAGTAAACGACGTAATGTCGTCAACACACGGAAGCCAGACACCAGCGAGCCCGGACTCTTTCCACTGCAATGCGTACATACTCTCGCTTACATAGCTTAAACACGGCATTTCAACCACATTATGCAGATACTTGCTTTTCATAGCCCACGGCTCCATTTGCCAACAAGTTCCGGATACGGGGATACCCGCACGCCCTGCAGCCTGTGCCAAAGCAAACATCTGAGAATCCTGTAAATCAGGAATAATCAACGGCATATTCATATTGATCTCGGCAACTTCCATGCCAATAACATACCAACAAATGCAATGATCGCACAGATGAAGAATGCGCTTGAATAACCACCGGAGGCAACAATCACACCGCACCCCATAATGCCGACCGTGCTTCCCAAACCAAAACCGCTGGCTGAATACCACCCCTGTGCTGTGGCATGTCGACCGACAGGTGCAAGCCGTTTCACCCATGCAATGGCAGAGAGGTGGAACGAAGCAAAACTGGCTGCATGCAGCAACTGCCAGAAGATCAGGCCATACCAGGCCTCCGTACTGCCGATACCCAGCCAGCGAACTGCAGCCAGCAGCAACGAGACAGAGAGCACCCATGCAGGAGCAGCCCTCTGCAAAGGTTTTGACCAACCCCACATCAGAACCATTTCGGCTACCACACCGAGCACCCAGAAAGCGCCGACCTGCCATCCCTGATAACCGATCTCGACCAGATAGAGACTGAAAAAACCGTAATAGGCGCCGTGGGAGACCTGCATCAGGAAACTGACAACCAGCAGCAGAATAAAACTCCTGCCAAACGCCTCCTCCTGATCTTTATGTTCAGTGATCAGCAAACGATGATCGGGAAAGCGAATTGCGGCCAATGCCAGCAGCAACATCAACCCAAAAAGCCAGATCGGAAACTGCCCCATATGTCCGTCAGCCAACCATGCGCCACCGGCCAGCGATGCCGCCACGAAACCGACCGATCCCCACACCCGCAGACGTCCGTAATCGGCCAGTGCAGCCTCGGAGATAGTCACGGAGAGGCCATCGGTCAACGGCAAAATGGCCGACCATAACACGCCGAATGCCAGCACTACCAAAGCCAGCAGCCACACCTCTTGCAGGTAGGGCATAGCGATAGAAAAAAGGGCCGCGCCAACCGCCGCCAGCACAATAAATGGCCGCGAGTGTCCTGCCGACCTGCGATCCGCCAGAACGCCGACCCATGGCGGTGCAATTACTTTGGCAACCGCCAGCAGGCCGGTCATGAAACCGATCGTCACCACATCCAGCCCCCGCCCATCCAGATAGACAGGAAAGAAAGGAAGAATGAGGCCCATCGCCGCAAAGTAGGCGGCGTAGAAGAGACGAATCGCGTGCAGGGAAATGGATGAAACCATTCGCGGAGCATAGCGCTCCATACCTCTGCTTGCAGCATCGAGACGGATCGACAATGATCGGCATATGCCACGTCATCTTCTGCTCACCATCACCCTGATGCTTGCCACCTCCTGTGCCACAGATACCGGCCTGGAGCTTGCTTCTGACTGGCAGGTCAGTGTCATCAGCGAATGGCAGGATGAAAAACCCGATATGCTCGTATTCTCCGACGATGGCAAAACACTGTTTATCAGCTGCGAGACGAACAGCGACATGCTCTCTCCATCTTTGGCACGTATCGACCTCCAAAACGGACAACGCGAAACCATTCTCTACGGATTACACCGTGCTGACGGGCTGAAAATCGATCGCCACGGCGACATCTGGCTGGGAGAAGAGACAGCGGATGGACTTGTCTATAAAATCTCATCGCCCCAAGGTATCGCTGCTGAACAGCGGGTGGATCGGGCAAGGGTGGTGGCAAGCCATCCGAACATTGCACCTGTTCTTGCCGCCGGACGCTTCTCCCATGAAGGCATGGCTTTCTCCGGCAATCATCGTTACCTCTATCTGGCCGACGAGTGGAAAGAGGGCTGCCTCTACCGATATGAGCTCAGCAGTGGAAAACTAACGGTCTTTCATAGCAAAAAAGGGTGGCTTGAGATCAATACACCGAAGGATGCCCGCTTCAAGGCCGAAGTGCTGCATGGGACATATTTCGAGAGACTGGAGGATATGGAACTGCTACCGGATGGCACCATTCTGATGGCTGAGACCGGCGCAGGAGACCGAACAGGGCGCATCTGGCGACTTGATGATCGTGGTATACAGCCAACTGTTTCACACTACCTTGAACATCCGGATCTTGCCCACCCCGACAATCTGGAGTGGGACGAAAAAAGAGGCTGGTTATGGATTACCGATGACAGCTCTCCCTCCAAACTTTTGGCATGGGATGGCAAAAAGGTGATACGCATCGCCACACATCGAACCGGTGAAATCACCGGTATCGAAAGCAGACACGATGGTTCGCTCTGGTTCAATCTGCAACACCGTATCTTCGGCCCGGACCTGACCATGAAAATCGATACGATCAACGACATTGATAACGGGGAGACAAGATAGACATGGAGGCATGGCTGGAGAACGTAATCCGCCAATGCATCCTCTACAGCCTGCCTGTGCTCATATCGCTAACGCTCGTCTCTATAGCAGAGTCGAAACTGACAGGTAAAGAATCACCCCACCCCTTCCATGCCATAGGCTGGGCAGGAACATGGCTACCCTGGCTGGCCGCCATTCTCTTCGGTCGAGGAATGGTTATCGCACTTTCACAACCGGTTCATCAAAACGTGAGGGCAGCTTTTATCCGATTCGTTTTCCACCTCATTCTCTGTGGCATCGGTTTTCTTCTCTATAGCTGGAGTTTAGGCCACCAGCCGCAGGCGGGACTACCCTCCCTGCATCACTGGTGGGCCAAAGTATTGATGTTTTTCAATCTCTGTATGGCAATCATGCATCTGGTTCCGCTGCCCGGCCAAATGAGCGGCGAGCTGCTGATCGGCTCCGGATGGGTGGCTGAGGCACATCGCCTGACGATCAAACAGCATCCGGCCCTCATTCACGCTTTCATAGCTGCGACACCACTGCTGGACTGGTCTGTCGGCGCCATCGTCGTCTTTCCCATCTACGAACAGCTAGCCAGCTTAGCCTGATGAAATACCAGTTCTCCAACAACATCTCCCGATCTGAAGTGCTGCTCGATAACCCGGTCGATGTTCTCGCTATTCAGGTTGCTGTACCAGACACCTTCCGGATAAACCACCATGATCGGCCCCTGCACACAGACACCCAGACAACCGGCACGATTAACCCGCACGTCATTCACTCCCAACTCAAGCAAGCGACTCTTCATATAATTTAAAAGCGAACGATCACCCTCTGTGCACTTATTGCCGCAGCACAGGATAGCATGCAATCGATACGCCTCGATTTCAGGCTTCGACATCATTCGACCTCCATGCCACCCGATCCGAAATCACCTCACCGATGATGACGATACAGGGTGATCTCGTATTCACATTGCCCTTCGCTGCCTCTGCCAGCGTCCCCTCACTGTACATCTCACCCTCAAGGGTTGCCGAATTCACAGCGCCCACCGGCGTCTCGGCAGCCAATCCGGCATCGAGCAGCTTCCGGGCGATCTGCGGCAGATTTTTAGCGCCCATGTAGAAGACCAACACCGGAAATGCCTCCACCAGCGCCTTCCAATCCATACGGCTGTGATCCAATGCTTCGTGACCGGTCAGAAATGCAAGCGAACCATTGACCACCCGATCGGTCACAGGAATGCCCGCCATGGCAGGTGCAGCCACTCCGGCCGTAATGCCGGGGATCACCCGAAACATCACACCGGCCGCTGCCAGTGCGCGTGTCTCTTCGCCACCACGACCGAAGACGAACGGATCGCCGCCCTTCAACCGCACGACACGTTTTCCCTCTTGGGCCAGCCTGATCAGCGTCTCGCAGATATCTTTCTGATCCGCCGATGGGCGTCCGCCACGTTTACCGGCAGGTATCTTTTCCGCCTCGGGATCTGCCATCGCCATCACGCTATCTGCGACCAGCGCATCGAAGACAATCACATCGCAATCACCGATCAACTTTGCCGCGGCCAGTGTCAGCAAACTCGCATCGCCGGGGCCTGCCCCGACCAGCGCCACCTCACCGATCTTCAAGGGTGCATCAAGCCGCATCGTCACCTCCGAAACAGCCCGCGATGAAGGCCGGGAAATCCCGATGTGCCGTCAGTTCACGACCGATGGCGATACCTCCACCCGATGCAGCCACGATCTCACGCACCTTGTTCATCGTTTTACCCTCGAACAGCGCCAGCGGTTGCACGACGATCTTTTCGATACCTCGCTGCCGCATCGCCGCAATTGATTCGGTAATATCGGGCGAATCGTAGATCGATGCGATTTCCAAATCGGCAAATGCGCCAGCTTTCATCTTCAATGCTTCGGCAACCGCCTCGAAGCCATTGAAGTGGTAGAGTGCGAAAACGACGCCTGAACAAGAGGCTTCGCCCGCCAACTCAGATGCCATCGAAGCGATCGGCCGGCCCCGCTGCGACAGCGATGGAAGCATGGTGCAGTTCGACGCCTCAGCCAGACGAACGAGATCCTTCTTCGCATGCCAGCCTTCGCCCAGCAACAACGGCAGCACCTTCGCCCCGTCCGGCATCGATTCGCTGCTCAGGAAATGGAGTTCGATGGCCTCTCCCAGAATCGCCGAAGCGCGCTCGGCAAGCTTTTCCGCCTGTGCTGCATGCCTTGAATCACTTGAACCATGCGCCAATAGAATGTTCATTAAAATTCAACCCCTTGAACTGCTTTGATGCCTCCATCAAATGCATGTTTCACCTTGCCCATCTCCGTCACCGTATGGGCAATCTCAATCACTTCCGGCGCAGCATTGCGGCCCGTCAAAATCACATGCATCCACGCAGGCCGCTCCTCGCGCAGGAAGGATGCGATCTCCTCACCATCGATCCAGCCGTAACCGGTCACGTAGTTGATCTCGTCGAACACCACCATATCGAACTCATGCGAGCGCACCTTCGCCTTGCACAACTCCCAAATCTCGCGACTGGTGGCGATATCCTGTTCGGGATTCTGCGTATTCCACGTAAAACCATCGCCAAGCGCGTGCCACTCGATGTTGTCGAACTTCTCTGCCGCCTTCTGCTCGCCGGTCTGCCATTTACCCTTGATGAACTGAATCACACAAACCTTCATACCCCAGCCCGCCGCACGGAACACCATACCGAAGGCCGAAGAGGATTTCCCCTTTCCTTCGCCGCTGTTGATGACGACCAGCCCCTGTCGTTTGTCTCTTGTTTTCACAAACGAAAATCGGGCAACAGTACGGCCTGCCCATCACTATGAATCGATATCAGCTTCACCTGAAACAGGCTGCTCAAACGTTCTGAAGTTAGCAACCCGGCAGCTCTTCCGGCTTCTGCACCGCCTGTACCATCGAGCAGTACCACACAATCCGCAACCGCGACTGCCTGCTGCAGATCGTGCAACACGGTAACGATGGTACGCCCCTTCGCCGCCTGCTCGCGCATCATCCTGAGCACCGCCATCTGGTGTTTCAAATCGAGATGCGCCGTCGGCTCATCCAGCAGCCAGAGCGGGCAGTCGCGAACCATCACCGCAGCAATTTCCACCCGTTGGCGCTCACCGCTGGAGAGTTCGCCCAGAGCTCTGTCCAACAACAGGGCTATATCCATGGCCTCGACTGCCGATTCGAATGCATCACGCATCTCACCTGCCGCCAGTTCGAGACGCTGACGGACTGTTAAACCGAACTCGGCAGGCGGAAGATCGCCCTGCCACGCCACGCTGCGGCTAAGTTCATCACGACCGTAATCGGTGAGCGGCCTGCCGGACAACTCGATCTCTCCGTCAGCAGGAATCAATCCGGCCAATGCAAGCAGCAGACTCGACTTGCCCGCCCCGTTCGGCCCGAGCACCACCGTCACCTCACCGGTACGAAGTTCACAGTCCAAAGCAGAGAGCAGGGGACGCTCTCCGCGCATCACCGCCACACCGGATAACTTCATCACACCACTCATATTAGTTACGCCTCAACAGCAGGAAGAGGAACATCGGCACGCCGATGATGGCGGTAAGGATACCGACCGGAAGTTCCGCCGGGGCAATCATCGTACGCGCAGCCGAATCGGCCAGCACCAGCAGCACTCCGCCGCCGATAGCGGAGGCGGGCAACACGGCGCGATGCAACGAGCCGAAAATCAGCCGCATCAGATGCGGAATCACCAGCCCGACGAAACCGATGGTTCCGGCAGCCGTGACCGCCAGTGCCGTAACGACCGATGCAAGCCACAGCAGACGCCGACGCAGCTGTTTCACATCCACACCCAAAGCCTCGGCATGGCGCTCGCCAAGCAACAACTTGTCCAGCGAGCCTGAAAGCATCCATCCGCAAGCGAGTGCAACGCCCCAGGCTACCAGCAGCAGCGGGATTGGGAGATCGGAGTGAGAGAGATCGCCCATCATCCACGAGAAAGCGCGAAGCAATCCTTGCCCCGGAAGCAACGCCAACAGCAATCCCAGCACGGCAGACCAGAATGTCGCCAGAACCACGCCTGCCAGCAACATCCGGCTCGTTCCCAGATGAGAGAAAAACATCACCGCCACGATACCGACCCATGCCCCGGCAAACGCACCCACACTCATCACCCATGCCGAGTCAGGCATCAGCATCAATCCGCTAACGGCACCGGCAGAGGCGGAGCCTGCCACGCCCAACACGTATGGCTCGGCCAGCGGGTTGCCCAGCAGCACCTGAAACCATGCCCCCGCCAGCGCCAACAGGCCGCCGACAGCAAAGGCGGTGAGCAATCGTGGAAAGCGCAACTCCCAGAGGATCGTCTTCTCCAGTGTTTCTGTTGCCGCATCCGAATGGGCCAGCGGATTAATCCACTGCTCGCCAACCCCCAGTCCGAAAAAGAGGGTGGCTGCAATCGCCAGAATCAGCAGAAGCCAGCGCATGGTCAGAGTAACCCCAGGGCAAGCAACATGGCGCACTCGCTAAACTCGATCCCGGCACCGAGGCAGTCGCCTGTCATACCGCCCAATCGCCATTTCAGAAAAGCACGCCAGCCTGCAAGGATGGCGACAGCCGCAAACGCAAACGGCAGTGACACCATCAACAGCGTAAGGGCAAACAGCAGCGCCGCCCAGATCCAAAGGGTGTTGCTATCGATCTGCCATGAAAACGTTTCGCCACTACCCGGTGCCAGAGGTGTAAGCGACTGCGACCAGGAGATCGCTCCCAGCCGTGCCCATGCCGGGATCAGCAGCAGCCCCCATAAATCGATATGCGGCAGTTCCAGCGAAAGCTCCAGTAGCCATGCAACCGTAACCAGCTTGGTCAGCAGGATCATAACGATTGCCACCACGCCGAACGAGCCGGTATGCGGATCTTTCATCACGGCAAGCAGGCGCTCCGGATCACGGTGTGCCGCCCCCAAGGCATCTGTTAAATCGGAAGCACCATCCAGATGCAAAGCACCGGTGATACCGATCCAGACCAACAACACCAGCAGCGCGCCCATCCAGTGATTGGCATTTGATCCGAGTTGTACCGCAGCGGCCAGTAGCAGGCCGATGCATAAGCCGACCAGAGGAAACCAGACAGAGGAAGAGGAGAGCTCTTCCTTTTTGAAATCGGGAAGCGCAGGCATCGGCAATCGTGTCAAAAAGCCGAAGGCGAGAATCAATCCGCGCGGCATCAGAGTCCGGTCTCCCGGTTCATGAACAGCAGGCGTGGCTGCTCACCCTCCAGCAGCGATACCCGGCACCAGGCGCCGTAAGGCAGTGCCAACCGCCAGAAATGCGAATAAGGAATGCCCAACAGATGTGAGAGCAGCACCCGCATCACCATCCCGTGGCTGACCAGCAATCGATGTTCACCGCTCGCACCATCCAGCCACGCTTCCCAGGCAGCGATAACGCGGGCAGCAAAGCTCTCAAAGCTCTCGCCGCCGGGCGGATGCACACCGCCAGGATTATCAAGAAACTGTGCGAGCATCTCCTGCTCTTCGATCTCATGCGCCTGTCTGCCCTCCCATACCCCGAAATCAATCTCGCGCATATCCTCAATAAAACAAAATGCAGCGTCTGTACCGCGACTGAACGTCTCGGCAAAACCGGCGCAGCGCGACAGGGGTGAGCTGGCAACCGCGCTCACTACTGCTTCCGCCTGCAACGTATCCGCTACCACCTGCATCTGCCGCCAGCCATGTTCGGTAAGCGGCAGATCGGTACGACAGCCTCGTGCCACGGATACCGGCCCCTCGACTTCACCATGCCGCAGCAGATCAATGACAGTTGGTTTGCTCGCCTGTTCACTCATCTTTATCGGTCACCCCGGCACTCTCGAAAGTCGCCATCTCGTTATGCAGGGCTATCGCCGACTGCAGCAACGGCACCACCAACGCAGCACCCGAACCCTCGCCCAACCGCATCTCGAAATCGATCAGGGGCGAAATCCCCAATGCCTCCAGTGCCAGAGCGTGCCCGCTCTCCTGAGAGACATGGCTGGCCAGCATCCACTGTCCCACTTCCGGCTCCATGGCCCTTGCCGCCAGGGCGGCAGCGGCAGCGATAAAGCCATCGATCAGCACCGGAACACCACTCTCGGCCCCCTGCAGATAGAAACCCGCCATCGCCGCGATCTCCAGGCCGCCGACCTGATGGAGCACATCCTGCCCGTCTGTTCCAGCAATACGCTTCAGTGCTTGCTCTACCACTGCCACCTTGCGTGCCCGGCCTGCATCATCCACACCGGTTCCACGGCCCACCACCGCTTCAGGATCAGCCCCTGCCAACTTACAGATCAGACAGGCCGAGGCGGTGGTATTGCCGATACCCATATCCCCGGCGATCAGCAGATTCGCGTCTTGTGCGATAGCCTTGCTGGCCGTGTTACGGCCAACCCTGATCGCATCGGCACACTCCGCCGCACTCATCGCCGACCCATTCAACAGATTCGCCGTTCCGGTACACACCACGGCCTGCACTACGCCTTCCACCTCTGAAATATCGGAAGCCACACCGACATTCACAACACTCATCGATGCCCCACACTGGCGAGCCAATACATTGATCGCCGCACCCCCGGCAGCAAAGTTCTTCACCATCTCTCCGGTCACCACGCTCGGGAAGGCTGAGACACCCTCATCACAAACACCGTGATCACCAGCGAATACCGCAACATGCGGCGCCAGCATATCGGGCATCACCCTGCCCTGACGTGCAGCGAACCAGCAGGCGATATCCTCCAATCGCCCGAGCGCCCCTTGTGGTTTGGTCAGTATGTTTTGACGCACCCGCGCCTGTTGTTCGATCTCTCTATTCACCTGTGCAATCGTCACTTCTCTCTCCCTTTAAACGCAGTGGCAAACCTGCCGCCACAAACTCCACAACATCGGCTACCGCAGCCACTGCCTGGTTCAAACGTCCCTGTACATCGCGGAACAATCGCCCCTCAGCATTTTCAGGAACAAGGCCCATACCCACCTCATTGGCCACCAGAATCACGTGGCCAGCCAGCTTCGGCAGCAGTGCAGACAGTTGCGCCACCTCGCTCTCCACATCTTTTCCGGCAAACATCAGGTTGGAGAGCCAGAGGGTCAGGCAATCGACCACAACCACCCGCCCGGCAACCGCATGACGGCTCAACACAGAGGCCAAATCCAGATCCTCTTCAACCACCTGCCAGCAGACGTCACGCGCACTGCGATGATGCTCGATTCTCGCCGTCCACTCATCATCTCCCGCGATCTTCGGCGCTGTCGCGACATAGACCGGGTGTCGATCAAAAGAGAGGGCCATCGTTTCGGCATAGCGGCTTTTACCGCTACGCGCTCCGCCCAATATGAGTATCACGGACATACAGGCCTCCCTCTCTCCCTTCCCCTCTCAAACAGCGGCGCTAACAGCTCCGGAGCAATCTCCTGCTCCAGCGCATCGGCCAGCAGATCGAGTGAGATCATCGTACGTTCATACTGATTCACACTGTCACCGGCAGCATAACCTGCCTCTGCCAGCCATGCTTTACGGAAAGCACCCTGCTCGAACAGGCCGTGCACATAACTGCCCCACACCTGCCCGTCACTGCTGCGTGCGGCGAAGGGAAAAAGAGTATCATCCGCCTCGTCACTGGAATCGGATAACCCGTGATGAATCTCATAACCGGTCACCCGTGTATCACCAAACAGCGCCGAGGACTGATCAATCTGCTTGAGGGTCTTCTCAGGTTGCATGGTGGTCACCAGATTCAACCAGCCCAATCCTTCGACCGTTGTTCCCTCCACACCAGCATCGTTAATCACCTGCCCCAACATCTGCATCCCGCCGCAAATGCCGAGCACCCTGCCGCCATAGCGCAGGTGCCTTTCCAACGCCGCGACGAAACCGCCATGCCGTAACCACGCCAGATCGGCCGAAACCTGCTTGGAACCGGGAAGGATGATAAGGTCGGCAGGGAACAATTCATCGACCTTTTGCACGAAGCGCAGGCTAACCCCGGCTTCGGAAGCCAGAGGGTCGATATCATCCGAATTGGACATGCGCGGATAGGCGATGACCGCAACATGGAACCCCGCTTCGTCAAACCCATGCACACCGCCATGACGATACGGCGCATCCTCTTCCGGCAGTTCGAGTGGCAGACAGGGGATCACGCCGGCAACCGGTTTGGCGCTGGTCTTCTCCAACCAGTGCAGGGCATCGTCGAGCAGCGCACGATGGCCGCGAAAACGGTTAATCAACAGCGCCTGAACCCGTGCCCGCTCGGACTCGGATAGAATCGCCAGGCTGCCTGTGAGCGAGGCGAAAATACCACCGCAATCGATATCGCCGACCAGCCAGACAGGGATATCAGCCGCCTCGGCAAAACCCATATTGGCAATGTCTCCTTCGCGCAGATTCGGCTCGGCAGGTGAACCCGCCCCCTCGACCATCACCACGTCGTATTCGGCCTGCAAACGCGCAAAAGACTCCAGCACCATATCCATCCAGCCGATGCGATCTTCACGAAAGCGCCGCGCTTCCAGTTTGCCGACCGCCTTGCCTCGCACCACCAGTTGCGCCGTGCAATCGGCTTCCGGCTTGATCAATACTGGATTCATATCTACTGTCGGCTGAATACCGCATGCCAAGGCCTGCAACGCCTGTGCCCGCCCGATCTCGCCACCGTCGATGGTCACCGCTGCATTGTTGCTCATGTTCTGCGGCTTGAACGGAGCCACGCGCACACCGTTACGCGCCAGCAACCTGCACAAGCCCGCCACCAGCACCGATTTACCAACACCCGAAGCCGTACCCTGAATCATCAACGCCTTCATAACGGGTAAGAGTCCTCGCCAAGAATCACATTCAACGGCTCCCGCTCCCGCCAGCCTTCGCTCTCCAGCATCGGCTTATCGTAAAAAGATTCGACAGGACCAAGACAGAGCAGGGCAATCGGCTTGCTTCCATCAGGGCAGTGCAGAAGCCGTGCAACATCGGTCGGCTCAAAAAAGGAGACCCAGCCCATGCCGAGGTTTTCTGCTCGTGCCGCCAGCCACATATTTTCAATTGCACACGAAACTGAGCAAAGGGCCATCTCCTCGGGCATGGTACGGCGTCCGAACACCGTGCCGTCGTCGGGAGCAAGTACGACGGCGATCAGCTCGGCACAGTCGCGGATACCCTCCACCTTAAGGCGCATAAACTCAGCTTTCCGCCTGTCCATCTGGTCCGCACTGCGCAGTTTTTCCTCTTCAACCAAGGAAACGAGCTGTTCCCTGAGTTCCGTTTTAGTAATGCGGACAAAACGCCACGGCTGCATAAAACCAACCGATGGAGCAGCGTGCCCCGCTTCAAGGATGCGCAACAGCGTATCCGATTCCACACAGCCTTTGATAAAGTGACGCATATCCCGTCGGGCATGAATCACTCGATAAACGGCCTCTTTTTCGTCATCAAGAATCATCTGCTTCTCATTGACCATCACGCCCCTCCCGCAACGCCTGCTGCAATAACTCCAGCCCATCCAACAGCCGTGGGCCGGGACGATGCAGGATATCGGGATCGATCGAGGCAAAACGAACCTTATCCTTACCCAGCCACCCCTCCCAGAAGGTACGACGCTCTTCCAGATTCCGCTGCTCCAGCGGAATAACAATCAGATCGGGCCTGGCCCTGATGACCGCTTCAACATTCACATGCGCTGTTTCAACCCCGATATCGGCAAAGATATTTCTGCCTCCGGCTTCATGGATCAGATCGCTGATAAAACTGGAACCACCGGCGGTAAGTATCGGGTCGTGCCACACTTCGTAAAAAACAGCGACATCCGAACGGGGCAACGCCCGGACCTTCTGCAACCGCTTCCGCAAATCGGAGACCAGCGCCATCGCCGCATCCTGACGCCGGGTGATATCTCCCAGTTTTAAAATATCGGTAAACATGCTCTCGAAACTGTCGGGATTGGAAACCATGACGGTAATACCCATCTTCTCCAGCATCTCCACACCGACGACATTGCGGCTGATCACCACAGCCAGATCCGGCTTCAGGCGTAGTGCTGCTTCGACATTGATGCGTTCATAACTGCCGATACGGGGAAGTTCTCCGGCCTGCTCCGGATAATCGCAAAACGACACGGCTCCGACGATCCGGTCGCCCGCACCGATGGCATAAAGCATTTCACAGGCGTGAGGTGTCAACGCCAGAATTCGTGGCACCCCCGCCATCGTCCCTGTCTCTCTCCCTGACTCTGCGGCATCTGCCATGAGCAGGATAAACAGCAGTGCGATAAAGAGAGTTCGTAGCCGACGGATCATTTTAACTGGAAGATCACCGGCAATCGATAACTGCCATCATCAAGGGGCAGCGAACCGGCTGAGAGAATCCCTCTTCTGGCCGCTCTGTCGAGAACAGGATAACCGCTGGAGGTAAGCATACTCACCTGCTGTATTGCCTGACGACTCACATCGAACCTGAACTCGGCTATGCCCTCAAAACCACGTCGTCTGGCCCGCCACGGGTAGTCCACCTTCGCCAGGATCGTCGACTGAACAGCTGCCGGAACCTGTGCCATAACAATCTTTTCCGACCGGGACGAAATATTGTTCTCACTCTCGTGCGCTTTTGCTTCGGCTTCCCGCAAAACCGAATCACTCAAAGGCGCCTTCTCCTGCCTCAAAATCGGTTCGGGAGAGACAATCGATGATTGTCTGGCTTCCGTTTTAGCTCCCATCTCGGTTACAGATTTGCTCTCCGGGTGGTCCGACCGATGATGCCTCTCCGCCTGAGGCAGCAGTGCCACCTGCAACGGATCACCTGCGGAGCGGGTGGTGATCGTCAGCGTCGAATCGTCCCCCCGCATCAGCAACAGAGCATGCAGGCTTGCGGCTGCAACCAGTGCAGCAAGCAAGCGTACATGCCCTTGTCCAAAGAAATGCTGGTTCACTCAGCACTTCCTTGCGAACCATGGACGGTTCGCCAAAGCCGGTGGTGTAAACCATCGGCTTTGTGAGCAAAGGCAAAATGACATTTTGCCTTTGCGTACTGATGTTTGGCAGGAAGCCAAAAAATCAGTACCTCCTTAGCCATCAAAAGGTCGCGCTCACGCCGGCATACCATGCGCGCCCAGGCACGCCGTACCCGAAGACCTCTTCATACATTTTATTCTCGATATTCTCAACACGTCCATTGACCTTCCACATATCGTTGATGGCGTAGCTCAGGCGCAGATCACTCTTATGATAACCGACCATCGGCTCCAAATTTCCAGTTGTTGAGAAGCGAGGGCCGACTACATCGACCTGTGCTTCAGCATGAACTCCTGCAAAATCTCCACCTAGCACGAAACTACCTGAATCCCTGGCACGGCGCGGCAAGCGATCCCCTGTCGCCGAATCAACCGCATCGAGGAATGTCCAGTTGGCACGCACGAACATGGTACCGAACGCCAAATCGCCGGAGAGCTCCACGCCACGCGTATTCGCCCTGTTAAGGTTCACCGGGCTGAAGCCAAAGGTTACCGGATCAAATACCCAGGAGATCAGGTCGTTGAACTTCTGCTCAAAGCGCACGACACCCAAACCGGCCTTCAGCGCATCCGATTCAAACTCATAACGCAGACCCACATCCCAGCCACGACTGGTCTCCGGACGCAAATTGGGATTTCCCATCGTACCGAAACCGTCCGGCGGGAAGTAGAGATCATTCAGGGATGGGGCCTTGAATCCTGTGCCGAAGTTGGCCAAGAGCTTCAGACCTTCCAGCGGATGGAGCGCGCCACCCACCTTGTAGGTTGTTCGATTACTACTTACCGAATTACGATCATATCTCACGGAAGCATTGATATCGGCCAAACCAGCGTGCCAGCCCAACGATGCGAACCCAGCGGTCTGTGTCATCGACCTGTCCAGTCCGGCGCTGCTGCTCTTGCCGCTATCCTTGTGCATATCCACGCCGAGCAGTATCGAGAACCCCTCCAGGTCGATATGGTTCTGCCATGTTATCTGGTCGATTCGCGTGCTGAAATCCGAATTGTTCCAGGCAGTCACCGGATCGCGACCAACCACTTTATCGGTTGAACGCGAGAGTTGCAGCGTCGTCTCAAGCGAATCGTTCAAAGGGTAGCTCAATTTGACACTACCCACCGTCTGTCTGGTCGTGTTCGTATAATTCAGTACATCGCCAAAAGTGAAAGTGACCGGATCAAACCCGTCCAGCCCTGTTTTTCCTTCAGCGCTACGTGCCATAAGCTCCAAATCACCCTGCCCGACAGTCATGCCTATACGCCCTGAAAGGGTGGTAAGAGAATGTTCATCATGCTCGACACCATTAGCCGCCACTGAGACACCCTGGGTTCGAAAACTATTTGCCGACAAGGCGTAACTCACTCCTGCATCGGATGTGCCGGTAACACTCATACCACCGGATGTAGTACCATACGTACCTGCTTCGGCATCGACCCGCACCTGTGTGGCAGCACTACCCTTGCGTGTGAAAATCTGGATGACACCTCCCATGGCATCCGCACCATAGAGAGAAGACTGGGCACCACGCACGATCTCGATGCGCTCAATATCGGCCGTCGAGAAGTTACCCCAATCAAATGCACCCACTGTCGCCGAGCCGACACGCACACCATCAACCAACACCAGCGTATGACCGCTGTTGCTACCGCGCAGAAATACCGAAGTTGTTTTACCCGGCCCACCCGATGCAGCCACATCAAGACCGACCTGCCCTCTTAGCAAATCGGCAACCGAACTTGCCTGCGACTGTTCGATCGTCTCACGATCCAGAACCGTTACATCCGAACTGACACCTGCCGGATCTTCGGCCACACGACTTGCCGTGACAACCAGAGGCGACATCACCTCTTCAGCCTGAACAGGCAGAGAGAGTTGTGTGGCTGCCGCCATGAATAATATAAAAGAGATACTGTTTTTTCTGAATTTATTGGATTGTTTATCCATCTTTTCTTCCTTCCGCGCCCGCCGCGCAATTTATTGATTGCGAACTGAGCATCGAAGGGAAGGAACCCTGGTTGTCGGAAATCATCGAAAAAGAAGATGGGATCCGCGACCAGCCTCCCACCGAGACCCAATCCGAGTTGAAATCCGTAGATTTCTCGCATCGGGCCGGTCTCCTGGCTTGCCATCTTCCAACCTGCTCTGCCTTCCCATGCCATATTGCACAGTGGCGTTGCGAGCAGATTGTCTGGCTTACAGTAGCGGGGGCTGCGCCGGAATGGGGCCGATCAAGGCCCGTCACCGGACTTCCCGTTTCACTTCCTGATTGTTGAAATCAATGAAGCACCCGAAGCGGCGCCCACTCTAAAAGATGAGTGGAGGCAAATCTACAGAATTTATAGGTTGAGTTGCGGCAACTTCCCAACTTCGAGCCAACGCTCCAGGTCAAAAGGTTTTTCTGTTAATACTTTGGCACGTATTGCATTATCCACCTGTGTACTCATCAACACATATTTAGGTGATTTGGCTTTAAGCTTGGCCAGGTTCTGGTCAGCCAGAGAGAGCCCGCCATTGATCGCAGCTTCGAACCATTTAACAGCTTCTTTTCTGTTTTTAGCGGTGCCTCGTCCTTCAGCATACATATAGGCCAAGGCGTTTTGTGCTGGAGCATATCCTTTCTCAGCTGCCTGCTTATACCAGTAGAAGGCCTTACCATCGCTCTGGTCGACGCCATCGCCTCTTCGATATGAGTTGGCAATATTAAACTGAGCCATGACATACCCTTCATGAGCCGCATCCAGATAGAGTTCCGCTGCCAGAGGCAGACTAAAAGGGACACCTCTCCCCTCCATATAAAGACTGGCAAGCATATTCTGGGCCGCTCTATCCTCACGAATTGCCAGCTTCTGGAAAAGTTTGGCAGCCTGAGTAAAGTCGCGCTCTATTCCCTGGCCGTTATAGTAGAGGATAGCGAGATTATACATAGCGTCGATATCTCCCAACTGAGCTGCCTGATTATACCACTTGGCAGCTTCACTGGCACTCTGTCCGACGCCTCGTCCAAGTTCATAAAAGAGACCCAGAACAGTATGAGCCCGTGCATTACCACCGGCTTCCGCCTTAAATAACCACTTAGCCGCATCGTCATCACTGGGAGTGACACCACCAACACCGCGGGCATAGAGCAAACCGATATTCAACTGCGCTTTTGCACTACCGCCTGCCGCCGCTTTCTGTAACCAGCTAAAGCCTTTTTTCATATCCTTTTGACCTGAACGCCCTGTTGCATACATCACCGCAAGATCATTTTGAGCCTCAGCCGACCCTGCTTTTGCAGCTTTCATAAACCACTGCATTGCTTTCTGGTCATCCTTTGTGCCACCAAGCCCCTGTGCGTAAAGAATGCCAAGATTATATTGCGCCTGAACATCGCCTTCCTCAGCCGCCTTCAGCAGCCACGTCTCTGAATGCTGGATATTTTTTTGAGTTCCTCGTCCCAGCGCATACATAACGCCCAGAACAGAGATGCTTTTCACGTGCCCCTGTTGAGCCGCCAGTGATAACCATTGAAACGCCTCTCGTTCATCTGCAGCCGCACCCAACCCCAACACCTTAACCCGAGCCAATTGATATTGAGCTTCAGTATGACCTTGTTCTGCCGCTTCCTGCAGCCAACGAATGGAACTACTCACATTGGACGATAAACCTCTGCCATCGCGATACATTCCCGCCAATAAAAACTGTGATTCCACATCACCGTCCCGAGCCTGATTCTGGATACGGTTAACCAGTTGCTGTCGAAATGCATGGGCTTCATCCACCCCTTGCTTCTCCGCCCTTAAAATCCAGTGCAATGCCTCATCATCACTCTGGGAAAAACCTCGACCTTCTTCATAAAGTGCAGCCACACGATACATAGCCGGAGCTACTCCTTTATTGGCCGCCAGCTGATACCATGCCGCCATCTCTTTTTCATCAGCATGTACGCCCCGTTCATGATCCATATGGACTGCTAATTGGTACTGGGCCTCAGCATGCAACTGTTTTGCAGACATTCGAAACCAACGCACAGCCTGCGCATCATCGCGATCAACACCTTTTCCCTGTTGATACATTCGTCCCAGTTGATACTGCCCCTCAGCATCGCCTCGCCTGGCAGCATCCTCAAACCAGTGGAAGGCCTCCTCATAACGACCATCCTCAAATGCCGACTTTGCTAAAACCACCGCATCATCATGCACAACACCATAATCATCGTCAGAAACCACAAAGTAGACGACCAATGCTCCAATCAGAACAAACAGAGCCGCCGCGATACCCACTTTCACTAACTGCATAATCTCTCACCCATTTAGCCTGTCGATTCCAGAATTGTAGCAGCTATCTCTCTCGATTAGCCAACCTGCACTCTACTGGTCAATCCCCAGCCTGTCCCAGATATCATCCACCTTACGTTTTATAGCCTCGTCCATAACGATCGGTCGTCCCCACTCCCGGTCGCTCTCGCCTTTCCACTTATTCGTCGCATCGATTCCGACCTTCGACCCCAACCCGGCAACCGGTGACGCAAAATCGAGATAATCAATCGGTGTGTTCTCAACCATCGTAAAATCCCGAATCGGATCACAACGTGTCGAAACCGCCCAGATGACCTCCTGCCATGAACGGCAATCGACATCTTCATCGACAACAATAATAAATTTTGTATACATAAACTGGCGCAGGTATGACCATATACCAAACATGACGCGTTTCGCATGCCCTGCATACCCTTTCTTCATGGACACCACGGCCACCCGGTAGGAGCACCCCTCCATCGGCAGATAGAAATCGACAATTTCAGGAAACTGTTTTTTCAGGATCGGCACAAATACCTCATTAAATGCCAGCCCTAATATCGCAGGCTCATCGGGAGGTTTACCGGTATGTGTTGAATGATAAATAGCATCTTTGCGCATCGCCATGGTCTCGACGGTAAACACAGGGAAACGCTCGACTTCGTTGTAATAGCCCGTGTGATCTCCAAAAGGTCCCTCATCAGCATATTCGTCGAAAGAGATATATCCCTCCAGTACAATCTCGGCACTGGCAGGAACCTGTAACGGGACGGAAAGGCAATCGGTCAGGCGGCTCTTCTCTCCTCGTAACAGGCCTGCAAACTGATACTCTGAAAGGGTGTCGGGAATCGGCGTCACGGCAGCAAGAATCGTCGCTGGATCCGCGCCAATCACCACGGCACATGGAAACTTTTCATCTCCCTTCAGCCTGGCTTCCCGATGATCCTGTGCTCCACCACGATGTTTTAACCATCGCATAACGAGTTTATTCTTTCCAAGAAGTTGTTGTCGGTAAATGCCGAGATTCTGCCGCTCTTTATGTGGGCCTTTGGTAACCACCAATCCCCAGGTCAGCAGTGGTGCCGCATCACCCGGCCAGCAGGTCTGGATAGGAAGACGGGTCAGATCCACCTCATCCCCGCGACAGACCACCTCCTGCCAGGCAGCCTTCTTAACCACTTTCGGCGCCATATTGAGCACCTGTTTCAACACAGGAAATTTATCAACTGCATCTTTCAGGCCTTTGGGAGGCTCCGGCTCTTTCAGGTAGGCGAGCAGCTCACCAATTTCCGAAAGTTCATCAGCTGAACTTCGCCCCATACCCAACGCAATTCTGTCAGCTGTACCGAACAAATTGGTTAACATGGGCATCGAGTGATCTTTGACATTTTCGAAAAGGAGCGCAGGGCCACCCTGTCGCAAAACGCGATCCGATATCTCGGTCACCTCCAGCTCAGGGCTTACCTCTTCACTGATGCGGATCAGTTTTCCCTGATCTTCCAGCTCCCTGATAAATGCCCTGAGATCAGAAAAACTCATTCTCTCGAAGAGTCCTGAATATCAAATTCGTGCTCCAACTTGGAGATAATAATCAAATCCCGGGCCGCATCCTGCAGCCCTGAAAGAATAAAACGACCACCTGAACTTCTGCTCCAGCGTAATCCCTCAACAAGGGTGGCTATACCAGAGCTGTCTATATCCGTCAGGTGATCCATCCGAACAAGAATTTGCTCCGGGTTCTCTTTAAAACAACGTTCCAACATACGCTTTAACTGAGGCGATGTATCAACATCGAGAG
The DNA here is from genome assembly GCA_050304695.1 of Mariprofundaceae bacterium. Lineage (GTDB taxonomy): Bacteria > Pseudomonadota > Zetaproteobacteria > Mariprofundales > Mariprofundaceae > WSZY01. The sequence continues at coordinate 24,810 of JBNLEB010000009.1, read as the reverse complement.
CACCCTTCAAATGCAAATCGACCTGACCGGAACGTCCGCTCTTCTCCTCAATTAACAACATCTCTGTGGCGCCCATTAATATAATATGCTCCCTCTATATTGATTGGCCGTAGAATATACTTAAAATCGTATAAAAATAAACTTTATAAATCAGTTGTTTTCAAGTACTTGTAAACGAGCGCGCCAGGCATTCAAACTCTCTTCATCGCCCTGTTTCTCAGCCAGCAGAATCAATTCATTCAAGGCATCCCTCTGGCCACGAACATCTTTCAGAGCCTGATAGATAGCCAACGCATCCTGAAGATCACCCACTTTCGAAGTCTCATTGTCACCAAGCCGGGCATTTAACAGGAGCGCATGTGCAGCCATTCTGGGAGCGCCGATTTCACGACTCATACGCAATACACTGGACAGGCTGGCTCTGGCTCCGGCCACATCTTTCTGCTGCGCTGCCAGCAGTGCCAATCCCATATGTGCTTCGACCTTATATAGCAAGGTGGTTCTGTCATCGCTTTTTTTATTCAGGACAAATTGATATTCATCACGTGCAACACCATCACGTTGTTGCAACTGGGCAAGACGGGCTACACTCAAATGCATATCCAGTGGCATGGAAGAGTTTAAAGGCTGAGGTTTCCATGCATCTGCTCCTGCCCTCTGTCGGGAAAGGGCCAGCGCAATTCGCGAGCGCGTAAGTATAACATGCAAACCATGCCTTTCAGCTATACTGACAGACCGTGCCAGGTCGGCATGCCCCCTCTCTGCCTGACCGGAGGATATATGCATAACACCAAGGTTATACCACGCTTGGGCGATCAAGGCCGGATCATTTGCCAGCTGTGCACCCTGAAGGGCTCGCTCAAACAGTTTTTCGGCTGACAACCATCGTTCACTCTGCATGGCAATCACGCCATTTCGGCTAAGCTCTTTCATGCGCTCAGCATACGGGTTCTCAACCACTTGCTTCTGACTTCCGCCTCCACAGGAAGCGAGCACAAACAGCACCACTACAAAAATCACTGCTCTCATGGACGCATATCCAGTGCCGGAGGCGCCGTCGGCGCAGCACCATCATCTCTTCTGGCGCCACCGCCACCTACAAGCCATGAACCTTGAAGATTCTTGATCAATCGTTTGATCTCTTCGACAGTTTCTCGTGATTCGCGCGCCAATCCCGGCAACTCAGGTGTTAATTCGGACAGATCCGATGCAACAATATTCAATGAGCTTGAAAGCTGGTCGACATTTTTCAACAACGCATTCATATGTTCCACGGTAGCCTTTCCATCTTTCCCGATCGCTTCCGTTAACGGGCGCATATCATCCAGTATTTCACCCATGGATGTTAAAGAACCTGCCAGCTTCTGGGCAACCCGTTGATCGTTCAAGGTTTTGGAAAAACTTTGCAGATTTGACAGCGTCACCGTGAACTGCTCAATCAAAGCCTCCAGTTTTTCGCCTTTCACACCTTTGGTGACCTCTTTCAGCCCTGCCATAGCCACACGAACATCCCCTTTGGGGTCGTTCATCCATGTCGCCAGCGAAGCCAGTTCACGCAATAGAATATTAGCATTGCTTACAGCCGGTTTCAGATCAGCCAGAAGCTGCTCGAATGAAGCCTCTGTTTCATAATCAAGGACGTCACCCTCATTAACAGGAGAGAGCTTTTCATCTCCGGCCGTCACCTCGACCACCTGCTCACCGATCAACCCCTCTTTAATCAATTTGGCAACAGAGCCCTTATGTATCATGCTGCGATACCGATCCAGAAGCTCCAAGGTAACTTTAACTTTTCCCTCTTCCAGCAGCTCTATCGCATCCACATGGCCAATCGCGAACCCTTGAAACTTTACCGGCTGCCCCTCGTAAAACGAACTTGCAGATGGCGGAAAGAAATAGACGTAAAACTGTTTTGAGAACACATTGGTACGGATACTGGAGACCAGTAACACAAGCAGTAACACGCCAATCCCGAGAATGACGAACCAGCCTACCTGACGACGTGTACTTGCTACAAAATCTTCCTGATCCATCCGCCCGATCCTACCATATCCCGCTTACGTCCGGGACAGAGTCGTCAACAATCTCATGTGTTCGAACAAACTGGAGGCCCGATCCTTCATTAACCGAACCGCTCAGGTAGAGGACACCCGAACCTAGTCTCTCCACCGCTTCTCTGGCCTTCTCTGCAAACATCCGGAGCCGCTCAGGTGTCATCCCGACATGTACTTCCTGAGCCACGATAATATCCGGCTTTTGCAGCATGCAATGCCCTAAGCTCACAAGCGCATGGGTATAATTGGACCGCTCACCAGCCTGCGAATCCAGCCCCTCCAGCCCCAGAAATTCAGCCACGCCATCGACCTCCTCTCTGGCTCTCTGTAAAATGTCGGCATCGGCAGCATAAAGAAAAGGCAGCAACAGATTTTCGCGAATACTTATATTAGCCATTAAACCACGGTGACGAATCATACTTCCGACACGCAGGCAAAATTCAGGGGTACCCGCCTGATACTGTTTGCCATTACTCTCCAGCCATATCGATGATGCCAGAGAGCCCTGAGCCCCCATATCAGGAAACATCAAGCTCAGAAACGCATACTGGAAACGATTATTCATAACAATACGAACATTCTCACCGCGAGTAACCCTGTCGGCCGCAAGCAGATCGCCGAACAGTTGTATATCCTTCCACTGAAGCACATCGCTCACATAAAACTCCTTAGAGTCACCCAGACCACATCAAGCAACACCATCAAAATAAGCGCTCCCAACACCCCGTTGGTTGCCCGGATCGGAATCTGGTTCGGATCACGCCCAACCCGGCAGGCCTGATCCAGCAACAGCATACATGAGAGCATCGGAAAACACAGACCTTTTACCATCATCACCACAAGCATTTCAAGAGTGGTTCCGCGCCGAACTTCAATAATATATTCAAAAAAATTCATCGTCTGCGTTCCTGAAAGCACCAGGCCACCAACCCAGACAGAGACCACGACAAAGATAAACGTCAGAATCAGGCCACTGGTCGCAAAGGCCATCACCCTTGGAAGGTGGAGATACTCGTAGGGGTGAACACCCATACTGCGAAGAAACGCATCCTCTCCTCGCACATGCATGTAGCCAACTTCTGTCACAATAGCCACACCCGACCTGACCAGCAGAAAAATAGATACCAAAAAAGGAGCCATCTCCTGAACCAGTACCCAGTTCATCAACGATCCAATCCATGACAAATCCTGAATCTGCTGGGCGAACACAACAATATTATAGACTGCAACCACACCAGCCCCCATGGCAAAAAACAACACCCATGGCAATCCCTGAACGCCCGTAAAGTAGAGCTGACGAATCACCACGTGAGTCACTGCAGGCCGTGAAAGCCACTTCATTTTGAAACACATCCCCAAAACATCGAACGACAGGCGGTAAAACCGCACGATTCCACGTAGCAGCTTGAGTGTCAGACTCCCAATACGTTCAGCACGCCAGTTCCAGTCTTCAATATATGAGTGCCATGTCCGCATGGCGTGTTTATAAGCGTCACCGAAAGAATTACAAGTGTGACAGATCACTGCGCCATCCCAGCCATTCCGAGTTGTGCAACCGACATCCCCACAGAGGCAAAACCGACACCATCCAATGGCTTGCCGAGCAGGCACCCCTTGAGTAGCGTCCCGCCACCTTAAGTCTATTGGAATTTTCAAAGTTTCGTGGGGGAACCATGCTCGAATCGATGCGCAACCAGGCACAATCATGGATTGCAAAATTTATCCTTGGCGGAATCGCACTCTCCTTTGCTCTCTGGGGAGTCGGTGACTACTTCATGGGCGCGCAGGTGGAAACCGTTGCAGAAGTAGATGGGAAACCGATTGTCGACAGTGCTTTTTATCAGGCTTATGAACGCCAGTTGAACAATTATCGGGTGTTGCTGGGCAACCAGTTCTCCAAAGAGATGGTTGAACAGTTCGGCCTGAAGCAGGAGACCATCCAGACCCTGATCAATCGCAAATTGATGCTGGACGAAGCACAACGGATGGGTCTGACCGCTCCGGCCAAAGCTTTGACGGCAGCAGTTGAAGCCAACCCGGCATTTCAATCTGCTAACGGATTCGATGCAAACCGCTATAAAATCATCACACGCAACATGGGCTTCAGAACCACCCGGGATTATGAAGACGAACAGCGACTGAACCTGATGGTCGATGCGCTGCAAAAAGCGGTGGTTGGCTCCGCTCGCGTTAACGATGAAGATATTCGCGACCAGTTTAATCGTGAGTTCGAAAAACGCGTGCTTTCTGCCATTATTGTCGATCCGGCAAGCATGTCGAAAAACGTTAATGTTACAGAGTCCGATGCTCGTGAATATTATGAGACCAATCTAAGTAACTATCGCTCTCCGCTTAAAGTGAAATTAACCGCTGTAGAAATTTCTCCGGAGACACTGGTTTCTGATATAGCTATCGACTCGGCAGATGTTGAAGTCGCCTATCAAAATCGCCTGGCACAATTCACCGACAAAGAGAGTGGTAAAACAACCCCTCTGAAAGAGGTCTATGACACGCTGGCCGATAAACTGAGAAAAGAGAAAGCGGCTGAAGAGGCTTACAAACTGTCAGTTGACCTAGATAATGCGCTTGGTATGGAGGACTCTCTTGCTACCGCTGCTGCAAGCCTGAACCTGTCGGTAATCGAAATTGCTCCGATTAGTGCCAATAAGGCGCTGGGACATAGCCTGTTAGGAAGCGATAACGCTTTGAGAACAACTGCTTTCTCCGCCCTGCCAGGAGAAATGGTTAACATTCAGGAACTTGATGATGGCCGTTTCGTCGCCATTGAAGTATTGGAACGCATTGAGCCTGCCACGCTAAGCTTTGCTGATGCCGCTGTGCAGGTATATGCCGACGCTCGCTCTGCCGCTGCGCGCTCCAAAGCCCAAAAGCTGGCGGATGAGATTCTGTCAAAAGCCGACAGTGAGTCTCTTGACAAACTGGCGCAAACTTATGGGCAACCGAAGTATATCTCCAAGCCAGTTCGTAATATCGGCCTGGGTGATGAATCCAGCTGGCTCACCCCCGGCATACTTGACCGTGCATTCAAAGTAGCTGAAGGCGCAACCATTTCCGCTCCTGTTGAAGTCTCGAAGGGTTTTGCTGTGGTTCAGATCAAAGAGATCATCGCTCCATCCACAAATGAGTTTGATGCGCAGAAAGAGTCGATGCGCCTCGAAGTAGAGAAGTCAAAAGGTGCTGTTCGCTTTGCCCGCTGGATGGCTTCGGTTCGTGATAACCACGAAATTGTTATCAATGACCAAATTCTCGAACGCTTCTAACGATAAACACTGACAAATGTCATGAAAGGGGCCGGGCATTTTGCCTGGCCCTTTTACGTTATAGTTGATCCAAACACCAATTGTGCCTAGCCCGGCTGTGGCATAAAATGTATGTTTCGCAGCAGATGAAAACCGTGTTGAAGAGTCACCCAGAAAAAACAAAAGCCGGAAACCGCCTTGTGGCAATTTCCGGCCCTTTTTCTGGTGGAGCCAAGCGGGATCGAACCGCTGACCTCCACACTGCCAGTGTGGCGCTCTCCCAGCTGAGCTATGGCCCCAGATTGATACAAACCGCATCGAATCCGACGATCCGTTGCGGTCGCGAATACAGCCATGAGCATTTGTCAGTGTCAACACTCTCTCAACACCTTATTCAACATCATCCGAGGGCAGATAAATGAAACTCTTCCGTCGCACCCTCTCCGCCGATTGCGATACACCGGTATCCCTGTTTGCACGCCTTCGCGGCGAAGGCGAATGTTTCCTTTTTGAGAGTGCTGAAGGAGGGGAACACTGGGGACGCTACAGCATCATCGGCTTCGAACCTTCACAGGTTTCGATCGAACAAAACAGTGTTCTACGAATCAAACAACGTTGTGGAGAAACCATTCATCAGGCAGGTAGCGACATCCTCTCCTGGATTCGTGGCGAGATCATCGCCCGTGATGCCGCCGAAGATGTCGGCGATCTCCCATTCAGCGGTGGTGCGGTTGGTTATTTCTCTTACGATATCATTCACCGTTTTGAGCCGGGCGTGAATGCTCACGACACCGAAGCGCCTGTTGCCGCCTTCATGATGATCGATCGTTTTGTGATCATGGATAGCCTCAAGGGCTCCATGCATCTCTGTGTGCTGGAAGATGATGCCGAACAGGCGGAACAACTGCTTGATAACATGCAGAAAAGCCTGGCTGAGAATGATATCCCGGATCCGATGCATCTCGATGTCGATAACCCGGAAGAAGAGACCCCCCAGTCCCATATCGACCAGAGTGACTATGAGACGATGGTTGCCCAGGCCAAAGAATACATCCTGGCCGGAGACATTTTTCAGGTGGTACTGTCGCAACGTTTCTCCGCCCGCCTGACCTGCGATCCACTGGCCATCTATCGGGCAGTCCGGCATATCAACCCGTCTCCCTACCTCTTCTATCTGCATGTTGACGACACCATACTCATCGGCTCATCACCGGAGATTCTTGTCCGCAAAGAGGGTAAGCGAGCCATTGTTCGCCCGATTGCCGGTACACGACCTCGCGGTGAAACCGACGAGCAGGACAAAGCCCTTGAAGCCGACCTGCTTCAGGACACCAAAGAGTTGGCCGAGCATGTCATGCTGGTCGATCTTGGTCGTAACGATCTTGGTCGTGTCTGCGATTACGGATCGGTCACTGTCAGCGAATCGATGTGCATCGAGCGCTATTCACATGTGATGCACATCGTCTCTCAGGTTGAGGGCAATCTGCGTAGCGATGTCGATGCACTCGACCTGCTGGCCGCCACCTTTCCGGCAGGCACACTCTCCGGTGCACCAAAAATCAGAGCCATGCAGATCATTGATGAGCTGGAGGGTGAAGCGCGCGGCCCCTATGGCGGCTGTATCGGCTATATCTCCTTCGGCGGCGAGCAAATGGATACCGCCATCATCATCCGTACAGCAGTGATCCAGGATGGCATCATCAACGTGCAAGCCGGTGCCGGTATCGTTGCCGATTCCGATCCGGCCAGCGAACACAGAGAGTGCGTCAATAAGGCGACTGCCATGTTCCGCTCGGTCTCACTGGCCAAGCTTCAACCTGACGATTCCACTCCGGAGCACAGATAATGACAATTTTTCACGATAGAAAAATTGCACGCCCGCAGGACGCCCGTAAGGGTGCCGTACATGGAGGTACGGCATGAGTTCCACTTTAGTCATCGACAACTACGACTCCTTCACCTTCAACCTGGTACAGTATCTGGGTGAGTTAAACGACACACCCAGGGTATTTCGTAACGATCAGATCACGCTGGACGAAATCGCTACCATGAATCCGGCCCGCATCCTCATCTCGCCCGGCCCCTGCACACCGCATGAGGCGGGCATTTCAATGGATGTAATTCGCCGTTTCTCCGGCCAGATTCCAATCTTCGGCGTCTGTCTCGGCCATCAGTCCATCGGCGAGGTATTCGGCGGCGTAGTCAGCCGTGCACCGCGCCTGATGCATGGTAAAACCAGTCCGATCGAGCATACCGGTGAAGGCATCTTCAAAGGCATTCCCTCCCCGTTTATCGCCACCCGTTACCACTCGCTCATCGTTGAAGAGCCGCTACCGGACTGTCTGGTTCGTACCGCCTGGACCACTGAAGGGGAACTGATGGGGCTGCAACACAAAGAGCATCCAACCTTCGGTGTTCAGTTCCATCCGGAGTCTATTCTGACCGAGAACGGACATCAGATGTTGAAAAACTTCCTGGAGGTATCGGTATGAGTGAGGTGAATTCACAGCAGATCATTCAGAAAACCATTTTTGACCTGCAAGCCAACCAGCAAATCTCCGGCAGACAGGCCGAACAGGTCTTCAACCTGATCATGCAGGGCGAGGCCACACCTGCCCAGATCGGCGCCACGCTTCTTGCCCTCTCCATCCGCGGCGAATCGGCAGAGGTGGTCGCCGGTGCTGCTCGCGCCATGCGCACCGCTGCCACCCACATCCACCCCGGATCAACAGGCCTGCTCGACACCTGTGGTACAGGTGGAGATGGTGCCAGCACATTCAACATCTCTACGGCTGTATCCATCGTGGTAGCAGCATGCGGTCAGCCGGTTGCCAAGCACGGAAACAGGGCAATGTCATCCAAATCCGGTGCTGCCGATGTACTTGAATCACTGGGAGTGAAGCTGGAACTGACACCTGAGCAGGTCGCCGACTGTATCGATGAAGTGGGCATCGGTTTTCTCTTTGCCCCGAATCATCACCCTGCCATGCGCCATGCAGGCCCCGTTCGTCGCGAACTCGGTGTGCGCACCATTTTCAATCTGCTTGGCCCATTGACCAATCCCGCTTCCGCCGAATACCAACTGCTCGGTGTCTACTCGTCAGACAAGCTTGAACTGGTTGCCGATGCGCTGAAACAGCTCGGCATCAAACGGGCGCTGGTCGTACATGGTCGTGACGGACTGGATGAGATCACAACCACTGGCATCACCGACGCTTTTCTGGTTGAGGAGGGACGCGATATCGAACCGTTCGAAATCGACCCGTCGGCATTTGGTATGCCGTTTGCCACACCCGATGCACTCAAAGGTGGTGATGCCACATTCAATGCCGAGATCATCAAACACATCTTCGCAGGCCAACAGGGTGCAGCCCGTGATATCGTTCTGCTCAATGCCGGTGCCGCCCTCTGGGTAACCCGCCACGCTGATAGCATCGGAGAAGGAATCGCTATTACTGCTGAGGCCATTGATTCCGGCAAAGCTGCCCAAACCCTTGAATCTCTTGCCCGCTTTACTCAACAGGCTTTCCAGAGCAACAGATGAGATCGATCCTCAACGAGATTGCCGACTATAAGCGGCAGTGGGTCGCCGATTGTAAATCCAGGGTTTCGGAGCAACAGCTTCTGGAACAGGGTAAAACATATCAGCCTTTAAACTTCGCCAGAGCACTGAGCCAGCGTATTGGGCAACGGCAAAACGCTGTGATTGCAGAAGTTAAAAAAGCATCGCCTTCGAAAGGGATCATCCGTGAAGATTTCGATCCTGTCTGGATTGCCAAATCCTACGAAGATGCCAATGCGGCCTGTCTCTCCGTATTAACCGATGTGAAATATTTCCAGGGTGCCGATGACTACGTCCGCGCTATCAGGAGAGAGGTTACAATCCCGATCCTGCGCAAAGAGTTCATTGTCGACCCCTACCAGATCGCAGAAGCTCGTGAGATGGGCGCTGACGCCATTCTGATCATCCTTGCTATGGTTGATGATCTGTTGGCATCAGAACTCGCTCAGACAGCCTCTGAGCTCGGCCTGTCAGTGTTGCCAGAGGTGCATAACGATGAAGAGCTGGAACGGGCGCTGAAACTTGGTACGGAACTGATCGGCATCAACAATCGTAACCTGCATACTTTCGAGACAAGCCTTACAACCACGCTCACGCTTCTTGCTGACATCCCTGACGGTCACACTGTCATCACCGAATCCGGCATCTTCGCACCTGATGACATCACCCGGATGAACGATGCTGGCGTTTACGGTTTCCTTGTTGGTGAATCACTGATGCGTCAACCAAACCCTGGCAATGCGCTAAAATGGCTTTTGTCATAAAATTAAAAAAGGCGGCGATTTATTCAATCGCCGCCCCTCTGTCTTAATCAGTCGCTGATTCAGTTGTTATTGCCGGGAAGCCGTTCCTCAACAGCGGAAAACAACTCATCGCTCACTTTACGGACAATCGGACGATTTACCCACCTTCGATTTATATAGGCCTGACCAACGGTTCGAATCTCAAGGCGTGTTACCTCTCTCTCCTCTACTTTCTGGCGCAACACCCGGACCACAAAGCGATAACGAAGAGCCATCACACCATCACCACCAAACATGCCGCTAACAGCAGCCATTGCTGTATTAGCAGCCTCCAGAGACTCCTGACGAATCCAGTCCGTAGTTAACGTCCCGCTGGGAGAATCCACACTCTGTACCGGCATATTCAGTGCCGTCATGGAATCAACCGTTGCGGAGAAAACCTGCGCAGCACTATTGTCATAAATTTTAGCATCAAGAGAGACTGACTTGCCCGCGACCAGTTTCTTGTCAGCTGATCTCATTCGACCATTCTTCGTCGCAATCTCACCCGGTGAAGGTACTTCAACCTCTTCCATTAGTTGTGGCGGCACATCAAGCGGTGCCCGTGAATCAGCTGAACTGCTCTGTTGAGAACCCTGTTCGTATGCAGGCTTATCAGCGTCGGAGTTTGGATACAGGAATGACCGATCCGAACATGCAGTAAACGCCAGAGATAAAATAACAATAAGATGAAGTTGAAGAGTTCTTTTCATAGCGCGGCATTCAAACCGCTAATCCCCTTGCGGTCAATGAGATATTGCGGCTATCAACCAATAAAATCAGGTATCAAAAAAAGGGCTGCCAATGGCAGCCCTCGAAAATTGGATAATCGAGATGTTACGCTTCTGCAGCTTCGCCAGCTGGAGCTTCGCTTACGATCTCACCCACCAGTTCAATGATCGCCATTGGCGCAGCGTCACCAGCTCTGAAGCCGGTTTTGACGATACGGGTATAACCACCGCTGCGATCGGCAAAAACAGGAGCAACGTCATTAAACAGACGATCGACAACCGGACGATGACGCAGCTTGGAAAGCGCCCGCCGACGAGAGTGCAGATCGCCGGCCTTACCGAGCGTGATCAACTTTTCCACGTATGGACGAACAGCCCGTGCCTTCGCCTGAGTCGTCTCAATACGGCCATGTGTTAACAAAGCAGTCGCAAGATTTGCCATCACTGCACGGCGATGACCAGTTGGTAGTCCCAGAGAACCATGATGTTTACGATGTCTCATCGTGTGATACCTCTTTAATCCTTAGGCTTCTGTCGATTCTTCAGGTGGCCAGCCTTCCAGCTTCATACCCAGACTCAAACCCATATTTTCAAGAACTTCTTTGATCTCTGTCAATGACTTACGACCGAAATTCGGTGTGCGCAGCATCTCCTGCTCAGTACGCTGAACCAGATCACCAACGCGGAAAATATCGTCACTCTTCAGGCAGTTCATGGAACGTACCGAAAGGTCGAGATGATCAATTGGCTGTGCCAGCACATCGCTGATACCAATATCATCCGACTCTTGAGCAGATTCATCTTCAAGTGCGGTAAAGTCGGAAAACACAACAAGCTGATCCTGAATAATCTTGGCAGCCGCACCGATCGCCTCTTCCGGCGTGATCGAACCATTGGTCTCGATCTCCATGATCAGCTTATCGTAGTTGGTTTTCTGGCTTACACGTGCATTCTCAACACGGGTCGCCACACGACGGATGGGTGAATAAGAGGCATCAACCAGCAGGAATCCAACTACACGATCATCTGTTTCGCGCTCCTGTGCCGGATCATAACCCCGGCCCTTCTCAACGATTGCCTCAAACTTCAACACAGCATCTTCGTTCAGATGAGCCAGAACCATCTCCGGATTCATCACCGCAACACCTGCAGGACACTGAATATCGCCGGCAGTCACAACTGCAGGACCTTTTGCATCAAGGGTGATCGATGTGGTTTCACTGTTTTCCATGGCAATATCCAGCTCTTTCAGAGAGAGGATAATATCCATCACATCTTCACGAACGCCTTTGACAGTATCAAATTCGTGAGTAACACCCTCAAACTTCACCGAAGTGACAGCGCCACCAGGCAGAGAGGATAGCAGCATACGACGCAGGCTATTACCGATAGTCGTGCCATAGCCACGCTCCAGCGGCTCAAAGGTAATCTTTGCGCTACGACCGGGTACACTCTCTTCAACAGTAATCGAACGTGGTTTAATCAGATCCATACTTTATGCCCTCAATGATTACTTGGAGTACAATTCAACGATCAGCTGTTCGCGGATGCCCGGATCCAGCTGTTCACGTACAGGCAGCTCACGATAAGTTGCCTGTTTGGTAGTAAGATCGACATCCAGCCACTCGGCAGTGCCGCGTTGTGCGGCAGCTTCCAGGGAAGAGCCAACACGCAGATGTTCAGCAGCCTTCTCATTAATCGCGATGCGCGAACCAACAGGAACCTGATAAGACGGGATGTTCAGCAGGCAATCATTCACTTTAATGTGATTGTGGCGAACCAGCTGACGCGCCTCGGTACGAGAAGATGCCAGACCCATACGGAAAACGATATTGTCCAGACGAGACTCCAGCAGATGTAGCAGGTTCAGGCCGGTAATGCCCGGCAAACGAGCCGCTTCCTTATAGTAGCTAAGGAACTGCTTCTCCTGCAGACCATAGATACGCTTAACCTTCTGCTTCTCACGCAGCTGAGTACCATAGTCAGAAACCTTCTGACGACGGCTCTGGCCATGCATACCAGGAGCATACGGACGACGCTCAATCGGGCACTTGTCAGAATAGCACTTTCCACCTTTCAGGTAGAGCTTCTCGCCTTCACGACGACATAGACGGCATTTAGCCTCTAGATAACGAGCCATTTTCTAAAACTCCTGACTTATACACGGCGCCGTTTTGGTGGACGGCAGCCATTATGAGGGATTGGGGTCACATCACGAATAGAGGTAACATTCAGGCCTACTGCCGCAATTGCACGCAGTGCAGACTCACGACCGGAACCCGGGCCTTTCACCAGAACAGAGACGTTCTTCACACCATGATCCATCGCTTTGCGCGCTGCATCCTCAGCTGCAACCTGTGCAGCAAACGGTGTGCTCTTACGAGAACCGCGGAAACCGGAACCACCACTGGTCGCCCAGCTGATCGCGTTACCGGACTCATCGGTAAAAGTGATAATTGTATTGTTAAAAGAGGCCTTCACGTGTGCCACTGCGTTAGCAATGTTCTTACGTGCGCGCTTCTTACTACTTGCTTTCGGTGCAGCCATGATACCTACCTACAACCCTTTATTTCTTCTTACCGGCAACGGTACGACGCGGACCCTTACGGGTACGAGCATTGGTCTTGCTACGCTGTCCACGGACAGGCAGACCTCGGCGATGACGCAGGCCACGGTAGCAACCAAGGTCGGTCAGACGCTTGATACTCATGGTCACTTCACGGCGCATATCGCCTTCAACGGTATACTCTTTGTCGATAATCGTACGGATCGCATTAACCTCTGCGTCCGTCAGATCCTTCACACGAGCATCTTCGCTCACCTTGGCCTTGGCCAGGATGTCACGAGAACTGCTTGAACCGATACCAAAGATATAGGTCAGAGCAACAACAACGCGCTTCTGCGTTGGAATATTTACACCGGCAATACGTGCCACTTACGCCTCCTTAATCAAGCCCGCCAGGTTAACCCTGACGCTGCTTGTGGCGAGGGTTATCGCAAATGATGCGAACCACGCCTCTGCGTCGGATCACCCGACACTTATTACACATTTTTTTAACTGACGCACGGACCTTCACAGATCTATCCCCCGTCGTTTATTTATTTCTCACGGTAGCTAATGCGACCGCGCGAAAGGTCGTAAGGAGAAATCTCCACCGTCACCTTATCACCTGGCAGAATACGAATATAAAACTTACGCATCTTGCCTGAAATCGTACACAGCACTTCGTGATCGTTCTCAAGCTTCACCTTGAACATCGCATTGGGAAGCTTCTCAACCACTTCCCCAGACATCTCAATAATATCTTCTTTTGCCATGCCTTAGTTTCTCATCCTAGCTTTTAACCGCCTCAATCAATGCAGTGCCAACTGCTTCCATCTCTCCCGATGCATCCACTTTCCTGAATGACGGGAATGGTTTGTAATACTCCAGCAGTGGCTTCGTTTGCTGACCGTAGACTGCAAGTCGTTGGCCAATCACCTCTTCCTTGTCGTCATCTCGCTGGTAGAGCTCTCCACCACACCGATCACAACGCCCCTCTTCGCGGGGGGGCGAATAATGCCGATGAAATCCAAAACCGCAACCCCTGCATATCAATCGACCACAAAGGCGCTCGAGCAGCATATCTTCCGGTGCATCCATGAATACCACCCGATCAATGCTTTTCCCATGTTTTTCAAGCATTTCAGCCAATGCCTCAGCCTGAGAAACATTGCGCGGAAAGCCATCGAGCAGAAATCCATTTTGCACATCCGGAGCCATAATCCGCTCTTCAATCATGCCGATCACCACTTCATCGGGTACCAGCTTACCCGCATCCATATAAGACTTGGCTTTCAACCCAAGCTCACTCCCCTCTTTAACCGCGGCACGAAGGATATCGCCCATGGCAAAGTGAGTGATGCTGAACTCGCCAACCAGTTTGTCGCTCTGCGTGCCCTTACCGACACCAGGCGGTCCAAACAGAACGATGTTCATCAACGGCTGGTTTTCAGGCGTGCCTGTTTCATCAAGCCTTCATACTGATGACTCATCAGATGAGACTGAATCTGACTCATGGTATCCATCGTCACGACCACGATAATCAGCAGACTGGTACCACCAAAATAGAACGGTACGGAGAACTCACTGATCAGGTACTGTGGCAACAGACAGACCAGAGCCACATAGATCGCGCCAACCACCGTGATTCGTGTCAGTACGGAGTCGATATAATCGGCTGTCTTCTGACCAGGACGAATACCCGGGATAAAACCACCATTCTTCTTCAGGTTGTCGGCAGTATCTTTTGGATTAAAGACAATGGCCGTATAGAAGAAGCAGAAAAAGACAATCAACGCGGTAAACAGCAGCATATAGAGCCACGCACCCGGGTTTAACAGGGCTGAAATATCGCCAAGCCAGTCAAACCCTTCCATACCTTTGGTAAACTGTGCAAAGGTAGCGGGAAGAAGAATCAGTGAAGAGGCAAAGATCGGTGGAATCACACCAGCCGTATTCACCTTCAGCGGCAGAAATGAAGCTTTACCACCGTACAGGCGATTACCCACCTGACGCTTGGCATACTGAATCGGAATACGACGCTGGGCGCGTTCGAACCAGACCACCAGGCCAGTCACAACGATCGCCATAGCAAACAGGCCAAGCACAGTAAATGCTGTGTACTCACCTGTACGGGCCAGCTCTAATGTGCCGCCGATGGCTGAAGGGAGACCGGCAACAATACCGGCAAAGATAATCATCGAAATGCCGTTACCGATACCTCGTTCGGTCACCTGCTCACCGACCCACATCAGAAACACGGTACCTGAAACCAGTGTGATCACAGCGATAAAACGGAACTGAAATCCGGGATCAATCACCGCCTGTTGTCCGCCAACATTCATTGATTCAAGACCGATAGACATACCGATCGCCTGGAAAAACGCCAAGCCGACAGTACCGTAACGGGTATACTGAGTAATCTTGCGACGCCCGGATTCACCCTCTTTCTTCAGCTGTTCAAGCTTGGGCGACACCACAGTCATCAGCTGCAGAATAATCGCAGCAGAGATGTACGGCATGATACCCAGTGAAAAAATGGTCATACGGGAGAGTGCTCCACCGGAGAACATATCGAACATACCGAGAAGTGAACTCTGAGCCTGATTAAAAAACTGAGCGAGAATTGCCGCATCGATACCGGGAACAGGAATATGGGCGCCGAGTCGATAAACAATCAGCATTCCCAACGTGAAAAGAATCCGGCTTTTCAACTCCGGAATCTTTCCAATATTACCAAGTCCTCCCATCTGGCCCGCTTGCGCCATCTTATTCGGCCTCAGCTACAGTCAGGGCACCACCGACAGCTTCAAGCTTCGCTTTGGCCGATGCAGATGCCGCAGCGACAGTCACAGTCAGCTTCTTTGAAAGCTCGCCCTTTGCCAGCAGCTTGATCGGATCAACGGCATTGCGAACCAGTCCCGCTTCAAACAGTGCGGCTGCATCAACCTTGCTTCCAGCCTTGAACTTCTCGAGCTGGCCGACATTAACCAACTGAAAGGTGTTACGGGAAAGCGGGGTAAAACCACGCTTAGGCACGCGGCGAATCAGAGGCATCTGGCCGCCTTCAAATCCACGCATGATCTTACCGCCTGAACGGGACTTCTGACCTTTGTGGCCACGGCCACCGGTCTTACCTTGGCCTGAACCGACACCACAACCCAGACGTTTACGATCTTTACGAGAGCCGGGGGTTGACTGAATATCGTTTAGTTTCATCACAAATCTCCCTGCCTCGCCTTATTCCGCTTCTTCGATGCGTACGAGGTGGCGCACCTTATTGACCATACCGCGAACGGATGGTGTATCTTCCAATTCAACCGTCTGATTCAGACGACGAAACCCCAGACCTGTCAGGGTCGCCTTCTGATCTTTTGAGTAGCCGATACCGCTCTTGATCTGACGAACACGGATGATGCTCTTCTTGGCCATGTCCTCTGCTCCTAGTTAACGTTTATATAAATCAGGCAGCTTTACCGCGACGCGCGGCAACCTGTTCCGGACTTTCCAACTCTTTCAGGCCATTAAATGTTGCCCGAACCACATTGATCGGATTACGCGAACCCTGACTCTTGGTCAGTACGTCATGAACACCCGCTGACTCGAGTACCGCACGCACAGCAGCACATGCAATCACACCGGTACCTTCACTGGCAGGCTTCATCAGCACACGTGATGAGTCCTGACGACCGGTCACCTGATAGTGAAGTGTTCCTTCGTTACGAGGAACGAAGATCATCGACTTACGTGCAATCTCATTGGCTTTGCGGATCGCTTCCGGAACCTCTTTGGCTTTGGCGTGGCCAAATCCAACATGCCCATTACCATCACCGACAACCATCAGGGCAGTAAAGCCCATGCGGCGCCCACCGGCAGTTGCAGTTGAGATACGGTTGATCGCAACAAGCTTTTCGGTCAATTCCAATTCTTCAGCATTGATCATGGATATACTCCTAGAACTTCAGTCCGGCAGCGCGTGCGCCTTCTGCCAGAGCTTTTACGCGACCGTGGTATGAAAAAGAACCACGATCGAAAGAGACTTCATTGATGCCCGCTTTAGTTGCGCGCTTGCCAAGTAGCTGGCCTACTGATTCAGCCGCTTCACGGTTATTGCCGCCCTTGATCTCTTTATCAAGGCTCGATGCTGCTGCCAGGGTCTTGCCTGCAACATCATCAATGATCTGGGCATAGATATGGCGTGCTGAACGGAATACGCTCAGACGCAGACGACCGGTTGATTTTACACGTGCACGAACACGGCGTGCACGGCGGATGGCCGCACTATTTTCGTAACGCTTTGCAGACATTTCTTAAATCTCCTGCTTAAACTTTTAACGAAGCACCTTTGCTCGAAGAGCTTAGGCCTTCTTACCTTCCTTCATTGCAACATACTCGTCGACATAACGAACACCCTTGCCTTTGTAAGGCTCAGGCGGACGGAAAGCGCGAATTTCGGCAGCAACCTGTCCGACCTTCTGCTTATCATATCCTGTAATGATGATGTTGCTCTTATCAACAGCTGCCTGAACACCTGCAGGCACTTCATACTCAACCGGATGTGAAAAACCGAGTGAGAGATTCAATTTCTGACCCTGAACCTGAGCACGATAACCAACGCCGCGCAACTCCAGCTCCTTCTTAAAGCCTTCGCTTACGCCGGTCACATTATTGGCCAGCAGTGCACGAGCCAGACCGAAGTTACCCTTCATCTTTTTGTTCTCGAGATCTGCACAGCTAAGCTGCAACTCGCTTCCTTCCTGAGTGATGGTAATGCCATCAAACAGTGGAGAGGTCATCTCACCCTTCGGGCCTTTTACGGTAACACTGTCGACCGCGAGCTTCACCTCAACGCCGGCAGGCAGAGTAATGGGTTGTTTACCAATACGGGACATATCGTCTTACCTCAAAATACGGTGCAAAGCACTTCGCCGCCGATCTTGGCAGCACGTGCTTTTTTATCAGTCATAATACCCTGGGAAGTGCTGACCACAGCGACACCGTAACCGCGACGTACACGTGGCAGATCCTCAGCACCGGAATAGACACGGCGACCAGGCTTGGAAACACGTTGAATTTCGCGAATGACCGGAGCACCCTCATCGTCATAACGAAGTGTCAGACGCAGGTAACGGTGACCTTTGTGGTTATACGCCTTAACAGCGGCGATATAACCCTCTTCCTTCAGGATTTCTGCAACAGAAAGCAGTGTGTTACTCGCTGGCAGTTCAATCTTTTCAATACCGGCTGTCTGCGCATTGCGAATACGAGTCAGCATGTCGGCAATTCGATCCATCATCATAATCTAGTCTCCTAATCCGCTTCGCTTACCAGCTCGATTTAACCATGCCCGGAATCTCACCGGCCAGGGCGTGCTTACGCAGGCAGATACGGCAGATGCCGAACTTCCGGTAAACAGAGTGCGGACGACCGCACAACTGGCAGCGCGTATACGCACGAACTTTAAACTTTGGTTTGCGATTGCACTTGGCAATCATCGCCTTCGTCGCCATTGCAACCTCCTCTTAATTACGGAACGGCATGCTGAACTGCTTCAACAATGCACGTCCTTCGTCATTAGTATTTGCTGTAGTGCAGATGGTGATATCCATACCGCGAACCTTATCCACCTTATCGTAATCGATTTCAGGAAAGATGATCTGTTCTTTCACACCCAGTGTGTAGTTACCGCGACCATCGAACGACTTCGGTGAAACACCCTTGAAGTCACGAATACGAGGCAGTGCGATGTTCACCAGACGATCCAGGAACTCCCACATACGCTCACCACGCAGTGTGACACTGCAGCCAACCACCATGCCGTCACGCAGCTTGAAGTTCGCAATCGACTTACGAGCCTTGGTCATCACCGGCTTCTGACCTGCAATTGCAGTCATGTCAGCCAGTGCGCCCTCAATCTCCTTACGGTTCTGAGAGGCTTCGCCCACGCCCATGTTAATCACGATCTTGCTGATCGTCGGAACCTGCATCGGGTTCTTATAACCGAACTCTTCAGTAAGAGCCGGAGCAACGCGTGCCTTATAATCTTCTTTCAAACGTGCCATCTTCTAACTCCTAGCGATCCAGCACTTCGCCGCATTTACGGCAAGTACGGACTTTACGGCCATCTTCAAGTTTCTTTGCACCCAAGCGCACACCGTCTTTGCAGTTACTGCAGTAGTACTGTACGTTAGAGATCGCGATCGGAGCTTCTTTCTCAATAATGCCGCCAGAACCGGCCTGGGAAGCACGTGTGTGACGCTTGATCATGTTGACCTTGTTGACCAGCACGCGACCATCAGCAGGGATCACACGAATCACTTTACCACGTGCACCCTTATCACGGCCTGCAATCACCACCACCTCATCATCACGGCGGATTCGGGACTTGATATTTGTCGCCATCTTTTGCCTCTCTTTCTCGACTTACAGAACTTCTGGAGCCAGAGAAATAATTTTCATATAACCCTTGTTACGCAGTTCACGCGTCACAGGGCCGAAGATACGTGTACCAATCGGTTCACCGTTCTTGGTCAGCAGTACAGCTGCATTTTCGTCAAAGCGGATCGAGCTGCCATCTTTACGACGGAACTCCTTGGCAGTACGCACAACAACGGCGCGCTGCACTTCACCTTTCTTCACCTTACCGTCAGGAGCTGCATCTTTGACAGCCACAACGATCACATCGCCAACACGCGCATAACGACGCTTGGAACCACCAAGCACTTTGATGCAAGCGACCTTGCGGGCACCTGAGTTGTCAGCAACATTTAGAACACTCTCATTCTGAATCATGGTTCAATACCTCGCTTACAGCTGCTCAGCGCGAGTGACAACCGCTTCCATCACCCAACGCTTGCGGCGTGAAATAGGTGCGGACTCAACGATACGTACGGTATCGCCGATGTTGCAGGTGTTCTCAGCGTCATGCGCCATATACTTCTTATGCGAACGAACAGTCTTGCGATAACGAGGGTGGAGGAACTTACGCTCTACCTGAACAACAACGGTCTTCTCACCTTTGTTGCTTACCACTACGCCTTCAAGACGACGCTTATTACTTGCTTCAGACATCATCTAACCCCTTAACGCTCAGCCAGAATGGTCTTGATGCGAGCGATTTCACGCCGCACCTGGCCAACCCGTGCTGTGTTGGTTAACTGCATAGTGGCCTTTTGGAAGCGTAGCTTCATGCCTTCAGCAGCCAGTTCGTTCACACGCTCTTTCAGATCGGCGTCTGAAAGTTCACGCAACTCTTTTGCCTTCTTTACATCACTCATCGTCCAACTCCGCGAACAACAATCTTGGTACGGATCGGCAGTTTGGCAGCAGCACGCTCAAGTGCTTCACGCGCCAGTGCCTCATCCACGCCGTCCATCTCATACAGAATACGGCCAGCCTTCACTGCGGCTACCCAGTACTCCGGAGAACCTTTACCTTTACCCATACGCACTTCGGCAGGCTTTTTGGAAACAGGCAGATCCGGGAACATACGAATCCATACGCGACCCTGACGCTTGATGTGACGGGTCATGGTGATACGGGCCGCCTCGATCTGACGTGCGGTAATACGACCAGGCTCCATCGCTTTCAGGCCAAACTCACCGAAGTTCAGACTGGCACCACGGGTACTGATACCACGGATACGCTGCAGCTCTTTGTGATGCTTACGCCATTTAATCTTTTTAGGTTGCAACATAATCTACAAACCTCTTACGCTTCAGTCTCATCGGCATTACCCAGCTTCTCGCCGTTAAATACCCAGACCTTGATACCAATGATTCCATAGGTGGTTTTCGCTTCTGCAAAACCGTAATCGATATCCGCACGCATGGTATGCAGCGGCACACGACCTTCACGATAACCTTCAATACGAGCGATATCCGCGCCGCCCAGACGACCGGAACACTGAACCTTGATGCCCTTGGCACCCATACGAAGCGCACCCTGCATGGCACGCTTCATCGCGCGACGGAAAGCGATACGGCGTTCAAGCTGGAAAGCGATGTTCTCAGCAACCAACTGCGCCTCAGACTCAGGACGACGAATCTCAACGATGTAGACCTGGACCTCTTTGCCGAATTTCCGGGTCAGCTCCTGACGTAGCGCCTCGATCTCTGCACCCTTCTTACCGATCACCACACCCGGACGGGCAGTATGAACAGTCACCTTCACCTTATCCGCAGGACGCTCAATGATGATACGGGAAACACCAGCGTGCTTCAGGCGTTCTTTGACATAGCGACGGATACGGATGTCATCACGAAGCTGTGCACCAAAATTTTTCTCTGCATACCAGACCGATTCCCAACCGCGAGTAATACCGACGCGGAAACCAACTGGATTTACCTTCTGTCCCATTGATAAACTCCTTTAACCGCGTTCGGCCACAGCCACGGTGATGTGACTACGACGACGGAAACGTTGACGCATACGACCCATGCCTTTCGGGCGATAACGCTTCAGCGTTGCACCCTCATCAACCTTGGCGGTTGAAACGAACAGGCTATCTACGTCCAAACCATTGTTCTGCTCAGCATTCGCTACTGCAGACTTCAAAACCTTCTCCATCAGGCGTGCCGACTTCTTCGGGGTCAGCGCAAGCACTGCCAGGGCACGATCGACATTCAGGCCACGAATGGCATCTGCCATCAGGCGTGCCTTCTGGGCACTGATCTGCGCATCTTTATGCAGAGCGCGTACTTCTTCACTCATCAGACTTACCTCTTCCTGGCCTTTTTGTCAGCACCGTGACCATAGTAGGTACGGGTTGGCGCGAATTCGCCCAGCTTGTGGCCCACCATGTTTTCAGTGACATGAACCGGTACAAACTTGTTACCATTGTGCACAGCAAAGTTCAGTCCGACGAAATCAGGGGCGATAGTAGAACGACGTGACCAGGTCTTGATCACACCTTTGCTACTGCCCTGAGCCGCCTCGACTTTCTTCGCCAGGGAAGCCTCAATGTATGGCCCTTTCTTCAGTGAACGTGCCATGATTTACCTCACTTCTGGTTACGGCGGCGAATAATGTCGCGATTCGACGCCTTGTTCTTCTTACGGGTCTTGTGACCCTTGGTTGGTACACCCCAAGGGGTAACCGGATGACGACCACCGGATGTACGGCCTTCACCGCCACCATGCGGGTGATCCACCGGGTTCATGGCCACACCACGAACATTCGGGCGAATGCCCAGCCAGCGCGAACGCCCGGCCTTACCCACCTTACGGTTGGAATGATCTGAATTACCCATCACACCAATGCTCGCCATGCAGCGAATCTCGACACGACGGAACTCACCGGATGGAAGCTTCAGGATGGCTTTATCGCCCTCCTTACCCATCAACTGAATGCCGACACCGGCACTTCGAGCCATCTGGCCACCCTTGCCGGGACGCATCTCGATATTGTGCAGCATGGTACCGACACGGATGTTCGCCAGCGGCAATGCATTACCCGGACGAATCTCTGCATCCGGACCTGACATCACTCTGTCACCAGGGCGAAGACCTTGCGGTGCAAGGATGTAACGCTTGTCGCCATTGGAAAAAACAACCAGAGCGATATGCGCCGTACGGTTGGGGTCATATTCGACGCGCGCAACCTTACCTTCGATGCCAAAATTGTCACGTTTAAAATCAACCACACGATAGAGGCGCTTGTGACCACCACCGCGATGTGCGGAAGTGATGCGACCGTTGTTATTACGACCGCCGGATTTGGTCAGACCCTTGGTCAGACCCTTCTCTGGCGCACCCTTGTGCAGCTCTTCATTCACAACGGCCACACGTCCGCGCGCGCCGTTGGTCATTGGTTTCAATACTTTCAGTGCCATCGTTTATGCCTCTTCCGCCACTTCAAGTGTCTGGCCTTCCGCCAGACGGATCATGGCTTTGCGATATCCAGGGCGACGGCCCATGTGGTAACCGCGACGTTTCTCTTTACCTGGAACGTTGATGACCTGAACCTTCTCAACATCAACTTCGAAGATCGCCTCGACGGCGTCCTTGATCTGCTGCTTGGTTGCATCACGGGCAACACGGAAAGTGTACTGATTGCCTGCACCTGTTGCAGTGTAGCTCTTCTCGGTAATCACCGGCTGGCGCAATGTGTTAAAATGCTGTTCATTTGCACTCATGCCAAACTCTCCTCAATCTTGGTAACTGCCGCTTCGGTCATCACAAGGCGGTCATACTTCATCAGGTCGTGAAGATTCAACTGACCGTTCAGAACGATCTTGGTGTTCGGAACGTTGCGACCGGAAAGCTCAGCATTGTTGTTCGCTTCAGCCAGAACATAGAGACCATTGTTTGCAGAGATCGCATCGGCAACCGCCACAAAACTCTTGGTCTTTGGCTCTTTGAACTCCAGCTTGTCAAGTACGACCAGACGACCTTCACGAACCGCATCGGAGAGAACCAGACGCACGGCGCGCTGACGCTCTTTCCTGTTGATGCGAGTGGTATAGGTGCTCTCGCCTTTAGGTCCGTGCGGCACACCGCCGTGGCGCATCTGCGTTGCACGGGTAGTACCCTGACGTGCGCGACCCGTACCCTTCTGCTTGAAAGGCTTCTTGCCGCCACCGGAAACTTCGGTACGGGTTTTGGTTTTTGCATTACCTGTACGCTGAGTACTGGCCAGCGTGGTGTAGACACGATGTACAAAGCCTGCATCCGCATCCAGACCGAACACAGCCTTGTTCAGCTCGCGTGTGCCAACCTTCTTGTTGGACTGATCTACGATATCGATCTTAGCCATCTCTTATGCTCCCTTTACGGCAGGACGCAGTTCAACCAGGCCATTCTTGGCACCGGGAACAGCACCCTTGACCAGGATACGATTCTCTTCTTCATCGATACGAACCACTTCGATATTCTGCACGGTAATACGCGCATTACCGTAGTGACCCGGCATCTTCTTGCCCGGGAATACACGTCCAGGCCACTGGCACTGACCGGTAGAACCCATTTGACGGTGAACCTTCTCGGCACCGTGAGTCGCACGACCGCCACCGAAGTCGTAGCGCTTCATAACACCGGCGAAACCGCGACCCTTGGAGGTACCGGCAACATCCAGCTTCTGACCCACTTCGAACATGGTCGCATTCAGCTCCTGACCGAGCTCATACTCGGCATCGGCTGCAACGCGAAACTCTTTCAAGCCGCCCATCACATCCTGACCCTGCTTGGCATAATGACCCTGCAGTGCACGGGAGTTATGGCGCTTCGCCTTACCGTGCCCAACCTGAATGGCATCGTAACCATCCTTCTCGGCAGAACGGCGCGCAATCACCTTGCACGGCTCAACGTTCAGAACGGTGACTGCAACAGCAGAACCACGTTCATCAAAAATCTGTGTCATACCCGCTTTACGGGCGATCAATCCACTCATGACTCAACCCCCGTTACAGCTTGATCTCAACATCCACACCGGATGGAAGATCGAGTTTCATCAGCGCGTCCACGGTCTGTGGCGTCGGCTTGTCGATATCCAGAAGACGCTTGTGCGTACGGATCTCGAACTGCTCGCGAGAATCTTTATATTTGTGCGGCGACTTGATCACGCAGAACTTCTTGATACGGGTCGGGATCGGGATCGGTCCACGAACCTCGGCACCAGTGCGCTTGGCGGTTGCCACAATATCCTCGGCACTCTTATCGAGAATACGATGATCGAATGCTTTCAGACGAATACGAATGCTTTGAGTAGCTGCCACAATCAGCCCCCTTACTCAGTAATCTCGGTGACGACACCGGCACCGACAGTACGGCCACCTTCGCGGATTGCGAAACGCAGCTCTTTATCCATTGCGATTGGTGTGATCAGCTCAACATCCATCGAGATGTTATCGCCAGGCATCACCATCTCTGTTCCAGACGGAA
>JBNLEB010000008.1:0-39473 GCA_050304695.1 Mariprofundaceae bacterium | reverse complement strand
GCGCAACGGTTCTCCTACACAAAGGGCAATCGATAGAACCGGGATGTCATCTTATTTCCCCTCTCCATCGTTCATGCCCCACTGTGCATGAAGCCGATGACACTACCGATTGAAAGAGCCATATCTATCGCATGAATATGCTATAACGCTTTCTGTTTTTTTTTTGGGGGGGGGGATAGTTCCCTGCTTCACCAGTATCATCAGCGCTTTAAGTTGCCCCCAGCTGCATCACCCGAAACGGTGTGCTAACCTTTTACATGGGGGCTTAGCTGAGGGTTGGGGAATCCTGAAATCAACGGTTATTCAATGTTCCTCCCTCTAAAATACAACGTGAAGGGGATTACCATGTTTTCAAAGCCAAAGCAGCGCGAAATCAATGATCACACAAGCAAACTGATCGTCGGGTTAATCGCACTCTCTCTCGCTACCGTCACCAATATCCTGTCCGGAGGTGGCCTTGAATCGATAAGCGCCTCCTACTACGAAGGAGAGTGGCCACGAAATATCTTCGTAGGCTTCCTCTTCGCAATCGCTGCATTCCTTCTCTCCTACAACGGAATCACCAAACACCAGATGATCCTGAGCAAAGTAGCATCGTTCGCCGCATTGGGTGTCGCCCTGTTCCCCTGCGTCTGCAAAATCCACCAGGTGCCTCTCCCCTATATCCATGGCACCTCCGCCGCTGTCATGTTCATCATTCTGGCAATCTTCTGCCGCATCTTTTACCAGCGAGCCATGAGTAAGGGGCATACGGAAGCCAGAATCAGGGCGGCTATCTACGCTCTATGCGGCAGCGCCATCGTTGCTTCGATATTGATTCTTGCCTTCGATGAATTTTCGGGTGGGAGCATCAGCGACAAAATACCGCGACTTACATTTATCTTCGAGAATGTCGGGTTGATCTCCTTCGGTATTGCATGGCTGACCGCAAGCCGTTACATCATGTTCATTACCAGAGCCGACGAGCGATACTCACTGTTCCATGGGTGGAGCAATAACCGGATGTAAATCAGAGCACCGAAGGGTGTAAGTCTGTGAAGGGGCTTACACCATCGGATCGACATCCACATTGCACCTGCCTTTAACAAGATCGCCTATGCTAAAGGTATGGGAAACATCATGAGCCGACTTCGTCACATGGAAGCGACCTCAACACCCGCACTGGCTATCCGCTTCGCGGTCTCCTTCAGCATTATGGGGGGCTGTCTCTTCGGGTCGGCCGGAACATTTGCCTGGCCAGAGGCATGGGCATATCTCGCTGTGCAGGTTATATCTTCATCCATCATGGCTGTCTGGTTGAAAAAACACGACCCGGAATTACTTGAAAAGCGAATGAGCTACTTCAGGCCGGGGCTTAGAAGACGGGACAAACTTTTCGCCCTGCTCTTCACGATCTTCTCTGCTCCTTTGCTGATCCTCCCCGGGCTGGATTCCATGCGTTACAGCTGGTCGGATGTGCCGATCACTATTGAAGCTGTCGGCATTGCAGGCGTGATATGCGCCATGTGGCTGATCCTGCGGGCGATGCAGGAGAACAGCTTCGCCTCGCCGATAGTCGAGATTCAAAAGGAGCACGGTCACAGGGTGATCGACTCCGGCCCCTATGCTTGTGTGCGCCACCCGATGTACGGCGGCTTTGTGGTCTATATATTCGCTCTGCCGCTAGCGCTCGGTTCGTGGTGGACGCTACCTGTTGCACTGCTTATCTCGTTTACGCTTCAGCTTCGCATCGGCTTCGAGGAGAAGACGCTCACTGACGAACTGGATGGCTATGACGACTACATGAGAAAGGTGCGCTATCGGTTGATTCCGGGCATCTGGTAACGATTACATCATATCCATCGGATCGACATCCACCTTGCGACGGACACCGGACGGCACCGGAAGACTCTCCAGCAGAGGTGCAAGCTTCCACGGCAGGATTTTACGCGAACTGTCGCGCAGCAGAATCTCGATACGGTAACGCCCGGCCAGCCGCTCGATCGGGCAGAGCATCGGGCCGCTGAAGGGCACCCTGCCCCAGCGATCAATATGGGCGGCCATGATATTGGCTGCGTCCTCGGCCTTCTGCAGATGCATCGATGAGAAGATGAGGCGCACCCAGCGGGCATAAGGGGGATAACCGAGCTGCTCACGCAGTTGAAGCTCCTCATCGAGCACTTCGCGCGCCGAATCGTCGCCGATACGATCGAACCAGGCCGCTTCCGGCGAGTGGGTCTGGATCATGATGCGGCCCGGATGATCGCCGCGCCCTGCCCTGCCTGTCACCTGTGTCATCTGCTGCCACCAGCGCTCTCCCGCCCTGAAATCGGGCAGTGAAAGCCCCATATCGGCATTCACCACACCGACCAGCGTCACATGGGGAAAGTGGTGCCCCTTCACCAGCATCTGGGTACCGATCAGGCAGTCGATCCCGCCTGTCGAGAATGCATCCAGGATATCCTTCAGGCGACTGTTACTGGTGATCGCATCGCGATCGAAGCGGGCGAAGCGGAGATCGGGCAGGCGCTCGGTTAATATCTCCTCCAGCTTCTCGGTGCCTGCACCCAGCGGCAGCAGCGCCTGTTCACCGCACACCTCACAGGTGTGGGGCACGCGCCGTACCAGTCCGCAGGAGTGACAACGCAACTGCCCTGCCCTGCGATGCAGGGTGAGATTCAACGAACAGGCATGACACTTCGGCACATCGCCACAGGCGGTGCACTGCAATGCCGGTGAATAACCACGGCGATTGAGGAAGAGGATCGACTGCTGCCCCTGCTGACGGGTCTCCTCCAGCACCTTGAACAGGCGTGGCGAGATCACCTCCGGTTCATTGCGCATATCGATGATGGTTCGCTGCATCGGGCCATGCGACCGGATACGTTCGGGAAGTTCGAGCAGTGCCATCTCCCCCGCCTTCACCCGGCGCCAGCTCTCAAGGCTCGGAGTGGCGGAACCAAGTACCACCGGCACTCCCCTCTCCTGGCCTAACAGCAGCGCCATATCGCGGGCCGAGTAGTGGACACCCTCCTGCTGTTTGAAAGAGGCATCATGCTCCTCATCCACGACCACCATACCAAGGCGTGTAAGCGGCAGAAAGAGTGCCGAGCGGGTGCCGATCAACACGTCGAGCTCACCAAGTTGCTGAAGAACGTTCAAACGCTCAGGCGCGCCCATGCCGGAGTGCCAGATGCCGACCCTGGCAAAACGCTCTTTCAGCCGCGCCAGCCACATCGGTGTCAGCCCGATCTCGGGCACCAGAATGAGAATCTGCCTGCCCTGCCTCACCAGCTTTTCGGCCACATTGAGGTAGACCTCCGTTTTACCCGAACCGGTGGCGCCGAAGAGCAGGTGCGCCGTGAAGCTATCGAGGCTGGCCGCAATGGCACTGCATGCATCTTGCTGGGCCGGACGCAGCGTCAGGGGCAGGTTGACGGTTGGCGGCATTGTTTCAGAGGCAGCGTCAGACTTCCCGG
This sequence comes from Mariprofundaceae bacterium, assembly GCA_050304695.1. GTDB lineage: Bacteria > Pseudomonadota > Zetaproteobacteria > Mariprofundales > Mariprofundaceae > WSZY01. The sequence continues at coordinate 36,015 of JBNLEB010000008.1, read as the reverse complement.
AGAAAAAGGCGAGTCCGCCGGCATCGACAGCCTTGAGGATACGGTAGAAGAGTGCCGGTGATTTACAGCGCTCGCGAACGGTTTTCAGCGAGATGGCGCGTCGTGTGGTAAAGATGGTTGCCAGTTCGGCATCGCTGCTCCGTAAGGCCTCGCCATCGAGGAGGCGTATCTTGCGCTTCTCCTCAACGCTGCTCCACGCCATGGCCGTCTCCAGAAACTCGCCGAAGGAGGCGAGATAGTAGCGGCTGGCGCGCTCAATCCATGAGAGATAGGCAGGCCCGCAGGAGGAGAAAAACTCGAGACGATCATCCACCGGCTTGCAGGCATATTCGGGCGCGTTGCCGTGCACCTTCATCACCACACCGTTGCGCCACCCCTTGCCGAGCGGGATACGAAGACGAAGGCCGACTTGCGGTTGGTCTAACGAATCAGGCCATGTATAGGTGTAGGTGCCGTGCAGCGGTGAGAAGACGGCCACATCGACAAAGAGCTGCGGGTTACCCGATGAAGAGGTCAGTGCAGTTTCGCTCCGTCGGGTTTGGTCGCATCGCCGGTAACGGCAGGCTGCACGAATTCGGGAACCATCTCATGCAGAAGGGTTCTGACCGTATCGATTTCGCGCTCGGCACAGGCGCCGCGCAACCTCTCCAGTAGCGCCTGCATCGCCTCCCATTCCACTTCACGGCTGGCCGACAGCATGATTTTCGGGTGGCTGGTACCCATCAGCGATTCGGACTGATGAAACAGCTCTTCATAGAGTTTTTCTCCGGGACGCAGGCCGGTAAAGCGAATCTCGATATCCTTGCCGACTTCCATGCCGGAGAGATGGATCATCTGTTCGGCCAGATCGACGATTTTGACCGGCTCACCCATATCGAGCACAAAGATTTCGCCACCCTGCCCCATGCTGCCGGCCTGCAGGATCAGGCGCACTGCTTCGGGGATGGTCATGAAGTAGCGGGTGATCTCGGGGTGTGTGACGGTGATCGGCCCCCCCTGCCTGATCTGCTTCTCGAACAGCGGTACCACGGAGCCGGCCGAACCGAGTACATTACCGAACCGGGTAGTGATGAAAGCCGTATTGGGTGCGCGACCATTAAGATTCTGGCAGTAGATCTCCGCCGCACGTTTGCTCGCCCCCATCACATTGGTCGGGTTGACCGCTTTGTCGGTGGAGACCTGCACAAATTTCTCACAACCGTATTCCACTGCCAGATCGGCAATCCTGGAGGTGCCCAGCACATTGGTTTTCACACCTTCGGTCGGGTTATTTTCGACCAGCGGCACATGCTTGTAGGCCGCTGCATTGAAAACGATCTGCGGTTTAAACTGTTCGAAAATCCAGCGCATTCTCGACTCATCACGGATATCGCCCAGCAGTGACACGAGCAGGTCGGCATCGGAACTGCGCATCTCCGCATCGATCTGGTAGAGATTGTACTCGCCATGATCGACCATAATCAGCTTTTCGGGAAGGTAGCCGGCCACCTGCCTGCAGAACTCGGAACCGATCGAACCGCCAGCCCCGGTGATCAGGACACGTTTATCTTTGAGAAACTCTTTCACCTGCAGATCATCCAGGCTGATCTCTTCACGACCCAGAAGATCTTCCAGCCTGATTTCCCGAAGCGATCCGACCTCCACCTTGCCATCGGCAAGCTCCGACAACGATGGAAGCGTCCGACATGGAATTTTCAGGGCAAGGCTCTTATCGACAAGGCTGCGCATCATGGTTGCCGATGCGGTCGGGATGGCGAGAAGTACGATCTCTATATTGAGTTTCTCGATCTGTTCTTCAAACGACTCCGTTCCGGCGACCACACGGACCCCATGAATATCGAGGCCGTGTTTTTTACGATTGTCATCCAAGAAAGCCACGGGCTGGTACTGTGCATCTTTTAACAGGTCCCGAACCAGGAGCTCGCCTGCCCTGCCCGCACCGACGATCAAAGCGCGTTTACCCTGTGTGGATGCCAGGCCGACACGGCGATCCTTAAACCACCGGTAGAACAGCCGGGGTATCGCCAGCCCTGCAATAAGAAGAACCGGATACAGAACAATGGCTGAACGGGGCACATTCTCGAGACGCTGCCAGATGAACATGATGAGGAACGTAATCACCACACCGATCAGGACCGCCTTAAGAATACGAATCAGATCCGGTACGGAAGCGAAACGCCAGATTCCGCGATAGAGGCCAAAATAGTGAAATGCCATAAACTGGACAGGCATTGCAATGCCCAGCAGCCACCAGAAAACAGTCATATGCGATGAAGGGATCGTCTCCAGGTTGAAGCGCAGAAGAAATGACAGGAACAGCGCTATCGGAACCCATGAAAGATCATGGATAAGCGCCAGCCAGCGGTATGTCCAGGTAGAAAGCATTCCCATTGCCGGATGATAACAAAAAAGGGCGCGGTAGAAACCACGCCCTTTCATGCGACACTTTCATGCCGACCCTTCATGCCAGCTTTCAATAATGACTATCCTTGCTTGGCCCGTTTGCCAACGGTCAGTTCATCCCTGAACTTTATCAGACTCTTTTTACCAATACCTTTCACCTCTTCAAGATCGTCCACGCTATTGAATGTGCCGTGCTTATCCCTGTAAGCGACAATCGCATCGGCTGTCTTGGGCCCGATTCCCTTAACGGACTGAAACTCCTGAGCGGTTGCAGTATTGATATTGACCTTATCTCCGGCCTGAACAGGCAGGGCGACAAGCAGTGTGCAGGCAACCAGGGCTGCCATCATCATTGATTTAATTTTTATCATATCTTTTTATCCATAAAATATATTTCGTATGGACTCCCCTCCAGACGATAGAGGCATTTTAGACCAATATTTTCATTCGGCAAATTTCAGTTAAAAACGATGTTATCCTTCACGAATGATCCCTCACGGACGATCCCCCACGAAACAGGCGAAGGATCAGCTCCGGACAGACGATCCGACAGACAGACGCTCTGACAGATAGGCGAGCAACAGATAGATGCCGACCCAGATCGCCAACCCATAAGGCAATGACTGTGGCCAGTACAGCATCGCCATCGCTGAAATGCCGCAGGAGAGCATCAATACGTATTCGGCAAAGACTGTTCTCATATGGCCCCAGCCGGCCAGTGCCACCCTCTGATAGTAGTGCTGGCGATGTGCTTGCCAGACCTTTTCGCCGCGTACCAGTCGTCGAAACAATGTTACCGTGGCATCCACGACAAAGGGAGAAAAAACCAGCAGGGGAAACCAGAGGGCGAAGATACCCTCCCTGACTCCCCAAAGCGAAAAGGCTGCCGCCAGAAACCCGATCGTGGCTGAACCGGTATCGCCCATAAATATCTTTGCCGGCGGTAAATTCCTGAACAGGAATCCTGCCGATGCAGCAGCAACCATCCAGGCCAGTAAGGCGAAAAGAGGCTCATCCTGAAAATAGCCGGCCAGACCTAGAAACAGAAAGCCGGAGAGAGACATGCCACCTGCAAATCCATCCATACCATCCATAAAATTGTACAGGTTGAGCATCCAGATGATGGCCAGGAAGGAGAAAATATTTCCAGGAACCGAGTCTTCTACTGTCAGGCCGGAACCGAGCAGAACCAATGCTGCCAGCGCATGTACCGTAATACGGGTTAACGGAGAGAGCTCTTTCAGGTCGTCAATGAAGGAGACTGCAACCACGAGCAGTGCGGCCAGGAAGATGGCAACAAACACCATCGGGACATCGAACTGCTGCAACTCCCATATCCATCCTGAGAAAAGCGCCAGAAGCAGGGCGACACCGCCGGTTTTAGGAATCGGATTCTCATGCAGCGAGCGCTCGTTCGGCGCATCCAGCAGCTTGAAAGGGCTTCCCGATGAGGCCAGCCATACGGTTAAAATCAGGGAGCAGGCGAATACAACCAGCAGAGCCATCAATCTCTATACCCGCACAGCATCTTTTCCCCCTCCAGGGCGAAGCTTCATCACTGCTCGCGCCAGACGGTCCGCCGGATATAGTCGGTATAGCTCTGGATAACCCGGGCCACCTGCACCGAGACACTGCCGCCCTCATAATCCGATACCTTACCGACACTGCAGCCGCGCGCACGCTGGCCAAGGGTGATACTCACGGCGTTGAGCAGCCGCTCCGGAACCAGGTCACTCATGATCAGCGTACCCTCATCCATCCCCTCCGGGCGCTCATGTGCCTGCCGGGTAGTGACAGCAGGGAATCCGAGCAGCGAGGACTCCTCGGTGATCGTACCACTGTCGGAAATGACACATTTTGCCTGCTGCTGCAGGTGAATGTAATCGATGAAGCCCATCGCCTTCATAAAACGGACAGACGAATCGATGTTACCGTGTGCCAGTGCATCCAGCCGTTTACGGGTGCGCGGATGCACCGAAAAAACAATCGGGCAGTCGTAGGTTTCGGCCAGAGCGTTCAACGACTCCAGCACCCCTGTAAGGCGTTCCGGTGCATCGACATTCTCCTCGCGATGGATACTGACAAGGAAATAATTCCGGGCTTTAAGATCATACCGGGCCAGGGCATCCGACTTTTCGATCTTCGGCGCATAATACTCCAGCACCTCCTGCATACAGGAGCCGGTTTTGATCACTGTCTCGGGCCTGATCCCCTCGGCCAGCAGATAGCGGCGCGCATGCTCTGTCAGTGGCATATTGATGTCGCTGATATGATCGACAATGCGACGATTGATCTCTTCCGGTACCCGCTCATCGAAGCAGCGGTTACCCGCCTCCATATGAAACACCGGAATCTTCCGCCGCTTGGCGACAATGGCAGCCATACAGCTGTTGGTATCGCCGTAGAGAAGTACGGCATCGGGCATCTCATCTGCAAGTACCCTGTCCGTTTTGGCGATCACCTGCGCAATCGTTTCCGCCGCAGAGTCGCCTGCCGCATCGAGATAGTGATCCGGCTGACGAATTTCGAGATCGTCGAAAAAAACACGATTGAGTTCATCGTCGTAGTTCTGCCCGGTATGCACCAGCACATGCTCGAAACAGTGCTCCAGCTCGGCGATCACCCTTGAGAGCTTGATCAGCTCGGGACGCGTACCGACGATGGTCATCACCTTCAGCTTCTGCAAATCGCTCATGCCAGCAGCTCCCCACCCTCGGCCAGGGTGGTCATACCGGGTAGCAGCCTGTGTCTTTTCAACAGTTCGACCGTCTCCTCATAAGAGAGAATCACATCCTCCGAACTGAACTCCTTGCTCAGCACCTTCGTGCCACTCTCAGGATCGAGCTCCGGCAACATCGACTGGATGGCATAATAGTCATCCCGGCGCACGGTATGGTGGCACTCCTCATCGGAGACCATGATCTCGTGCATCTTCTCACCGGGACGAATGCCCGTTATCTCAATTTCGATATCGCGATCGCCGATCAGTGCCCTGGCAATATTCGCAATCGTCGCGGCAGGGGCGTCAGGAACCAGCGTCTCTCCGGCCCTGGCCGTGCGCAGCGCTGCAAATACCGTATCGACCGCCTGATCGAGGCTCAACAGGAAACGGGTCATTTCCGGCACGGTGATCGTTACAGGCCCGCCGTTTTCGATCTGGTCGTGGAAGAGCGGGATCACCGATCCACGCGAAGCCAGTACATTGCCATAGCGCACGCAAACAAAACGGGTATCGGGATTAAGGACATTGGCCGATGTGAAGATGCGCTCCTGTATCGCCTTGGTCATGCCCATCACATTGACCGGCTTCGCCGCTTTATCCGTACTGACACCCACCACCGTTTCAACGGGGTATCCATGCTCACGGATAGCACGGACGATATTGGATGCACCGACACAGTTGGTCAGCACCGCCTGGTCGGGAAAGTATTCGCAGGTCGGCACCTGTTTCAGCGCCGCCGCATTGATCACGATATCGGCGCTCCTGACCGCCGAGCAGACATCGCTGTAATCGCGGACATCGCCGATCCGGAACTCCAGCGCCTGTTGAAAGTTGCGAAAAATAACCTCGTCCGTGGCCACGGTTTTGTGCAGATACGCCATGCGCATATCGTGTTGCTTACCCTCGTCGCGCGACAGCACAATCACTTTGCGAGGTGTACCGAGCTCACCGGACAGCAGGCGACGAACAAGAACCTTGCCCATCGAACCGGTACCGCCCGTTACCAATACTGCCTTATCCTGTAGCATCACTACCCTCTCTCCCGAACCTGCTCTGCAAGTTCATCCAGCATACTATCCCATGATGGTGGAATATAACCTGTTTCCGTTTCAAATCCTGAGCCATCGAGACTACGGTCGCAGATGAAACTGTCATCTGCAACAATATCCACATCATTCCTGCCCAGCTTCTGCGCAAACATCCCGAGCAGATCGTACTTGCTGATTGCACGACTTGCCACATGCCAGAGCCCGGACAGTTTCGGCTGTTCCAGTAAAACGAATTCGATAATCCGCGCCATCTCCACTGTGGTAAAGCCACTGTAGATCGCTTTTCTGAATCCCCTGATACTTCCCCGCTGCGCTAAAAACCACTCGACCAGGCTCCTCTTTCTCGCCAGTTCAAGGCCGATGATCGATGTACGCAGTGTCACCGCATGTGCATCATGAACTTCACCGAGCAGTTTACTGCGCCCGTAGAGATCGGTGGCATCCTCCCGATCCCCTTCGCTGTACATACCCTTATCCCCGGTAAAGACACAATCCGTACTGATCTGCACCAGCCGGGCGCCGGTTTCCGCACACAGCAGGCTTAATCGATGCGGGAAAAGCGCATTGATCTCGATGCTGGGGATGGCATCGTGCGACTCATCGCGCTGTTTGACGATACCAACGGCATTGATCACCGCCTCCGGCCTGAATTCATGCACCACACTGCTGAGGCGATCGAAATCGAGTACGTCGGTATCGGCAAAACTGTTCTCGCCGTTGAACAGTTTATATCCGGACCCACATTCAGAATATGCCGTTAACGGCTGCCTGAGCGTCACACATGCATCATGGCGACCACTGTAACTTTTCAGCAGCTGATGCCCCAGCATACCATCCCCGCCCAGTATCAGGATTCGCACACGCCCTCCTCCTTCGCTTCAAGCATCCACGCTTCAAGCCGGACGATAAGCTTATCAGCGGCAAACTCATTCTCAAAAAAAAGACGCCCTGCCGCACCCATCGCATCGCGCTCAGCCGGCGTCATGGCATGCAGTTGCCGGATCGCATCGGCCAGCCCCGCCGCATCGCCGGCATCGGCTGCCAGCCCCGCGCCGGACTGCCGGATCACCGCAGCTCCTTCGCCGTTCAATGCCGCAACGACCGGCCTGCCGCAAGCGAGATAGGACTGCACCTTGCTCGGGATGGTCTGCGCAAAGACCGGTTCGTCCCTGAGTGTCACCAGCAGTGCATCTGCCAGGGCAAAATAGCGTGGCATCGACTCTGCCGGTTTACGCCCCGGGAAAGTGAAAGAGCGGCTCAGTCCCAACCGTTTTATCTCCGCTTCGAACCACTGCCGACGGCGGCCATCGCCGATCATCACCCAGCGAATGTCCGGCAGGTCGTTCACCTGTTGCGCCGCTGCGAGGACCGTCTCCAGAGACTGTGCTTCGCCCATGTTACCGGCGAAAACGATACGAAAGCCTTCGGGCAGCTCTTCTCGCTCCGCCGCACTCTCTTCCACATCGACCGGTCGGTAGAAGTCCTCGGCCCAGTTGGGCAGATAGTGAATACGTTCGCGGCAAGCACCGGCTGCCACGGCTGGTTCGATGAACCCGCGCGACTGCACCAGCACCCGATCGCAATGGCGATAGATCCAGCGCACCACTTTACCCACCGCTCCCAGAACGGCTCCGGATCGAACGGCTCCGGTCGCCTCCAGGCTCTCAGGCCAGAGATCCTGTACCCAGAAGAGTATCGGCGCCCTTTTCAACCGTCTCATCACGACTGCCGGGATACCGACTGTGAATGGCGATGGCTCGTAGACGAAGATCACATCGAAATCGTGTTCCCTGAAATACCACGGTGCCAGCAGCGAGCCAAAGAGCACGAACGAGAGATAGTTGAGCGCCAGCTGCCAGCCACGCCCCTGCCGCCGCAAAAATAGCGGGACACGACAGACGGAGACACCTTCATACACCTCCCTTCTCCTGCGCCACCAACCGTAGCCGTCGAACAGCTCCCCTCCGGGATAGTTCGGCATGCCGGTCAGTACGGTCACTTCATGACCCCGTTGCTTCAAACTCAGCGCAAGATCATTGATCCTGAACTGCTCCGGCCAGAAGTAGTGACTCACAATCAAAACCTTCATTCAGCCCGCTTCCTCTCCAGTGTCCCGATTAATGTGTGGAGACGCCCGGCAGCAATGCTCCAGGTAAATTCACGCAGTGCCAGCTCCCTCCCCCTCTGCCTCATCGCCTCCCGCAGATCGGGACGATCCAGAAGTTCACCGATCGCTTCGGCAATGCTCTCCTCCCCGGCTTCGACAAGCCTGCCTCCACCGGCCTCCGGCAGGGTTTCAAAACCGCAACGGTCGGTAAGAACCACCGGTGTACCGCAGACCGCTGCCTCCAGGGCCACAATGGACATCGCCTCCTGCCGCGATGGCACAACCAGCATCGAAGCACCGTGAATAGCCGATGATTTCAGGTCACCACCGGCATAACCGGTGAAGTGAACCCGATCGGATAGATTCACATCCTCGATTCTGGCTTTCAGGGCTGCAAGCAGCCCGCCGTCAGGACCGATATAGACAAGATGGACTCCCGGATGACTGGCTGCAATACGAATAAATGCCTCCAGCAGAAGGTCCGGGCCCTTGATACTGTTTAGCCTTCCGATAAACAGAAGGTAGTCGACATCCTCTCCCAACCCGGCATGGCGACGAAACAGGTTGTCATCGGCACAGGCGAAATCGTCGATACGTACCCCGTTGGGGATATGGTGAATGCGATCGGCAGGCACGCCATATTGCTGTATATCGACCGCTTCATCCGCTGCAATCGCAATGGCTGCATCGGCATTGGCGATCAGGGAGCGGCCAATCACAGCGTTATACAATCGTTTGAACAACTGTGAGCGACCGAACATAAGGAGCGCACCGGCAGGAGAGACCAGATACGGTTTTCCTGCCAGGCGCACCATCCAGTAGACCACTGCATTCAGGAGTGTCCAGTGATTCACCAGAATCACCGCATCGGCCCATTTCACCTGACGCCAGATCGTCAACAGCTTCGGCAGCGGAAGGTACCAGCGGCGGTTCAGGCATGGCAGGAGCGTGATATCTCTGTCATCAGCCGTTCCTGCAGAAAGCCCCACCGCCAGAGAGAGTATTCTCGACGAGACACCCTCTGTTTCACGCAGTGCCGTATGCAGTTGCCGTACCCGCTCGACCGTTCCGCCACCCGTGACAGGGTCGAGGCTCATGTTGACCTGAAGAATATTCACGCTTCCGCTCCGGCCTCGTCAGTGCAGACCATGCGAACGGCTTCATCCAGCCCGTATCGAAACCGATAACCCGCTTCAATCAGTCTCGCCGAAGAGAAGCGGCTGCCACCGTATAACGAGCGTCCGTGCCATATACGCCGAAGGAAGTATGGAACAGCGACAGGCAGAACCGGCCCGGTGTATGGATGCTCACCTGTATAACTCCGGGCCAGATTAATAACCCCGGCCACCGTATTCCGTTCATCTTCGTCATAACCGACAAAATAGACGCCGTCACACGCTTCATTCCTGCACATAAACAGGGCTGCAGCAGCCACATCCGCTGCATGTACCAGGTGGGCACACTCCCCACCCTTCAGCATCAGCGACAGCCTGCTCCGAAAACCGGAATCCGCCGCGCTTCGCAATATGCCGGGGGATGAAGTACCGATGACATTGGTCGGCCGGAGCATACAGATTCGCATCCCCTCCGATTCCACCTGCTGCAAGGCCTCCTCGCCTCGCCACTTACTCCGCTCATAACAGGATTCGGGCCTGCATACTGTCGCTTCATCAATCCAGGCATCGCTGACCGGCCCGACAACACCGGCTGAACTGATATGACAGAAAAACCCTGCCCCGGCCTCCCTGGAGACTCGGGCCAGCATACCCGGCGCTTCACTGTTCACCGCATCCATTCTCGACCTGTCATGAAGCTCACCGGCGCAGTTGAACACGGCATCGGCACCGGCGACCAGCTGTTTCAGGTCACTCTCACGGGTCAAGTCGCCATACACCGCCTCGACAGCAGGCAACCCGGAACAGTCGCTCTCGCTACGCACCAGCCCCCGAACCTTCCAGCCACTGCCAACCAGCAACCCGACAAGGCGCGAACCGATCACACCGCGTACACCGGTTACAGCGGCGGTTCCTCCCTCCATTCGACCTCCCCCCCCGTTATGCATGGGTTCCCAACAGTGATTTATACAAGGGTAGCAACCTTTCCGCCGTCATTTTCTGCCAGTCGAACGATTCGACCGAAGCACGTGCCGTCCTGCGCATCGCCTCCAATTTTCCGCAACCGGATATTTCTGAAAGCCCCCGCGCATACGCATCGATACCGTTGCCGGCCAGCAGCCCGTTGACCCCCTCCTTAACGAACATCCGGTTGCCGAAGGTGTTCGTAGCCACGACAGGCAGGCCACAGGCGAGATACTCGAGTGTTTTCAGCGCCGGTGCGGTATCGTAGATACCCCCGGGGATATAGGCCAGGCCAGCATCGTAAGATGGCAATGCGGCCAACACTATGTTGCGATCGACCCTCCCTTTGAAGGTGACATGCTCATCCAGCCGCTGATCGGAAACAGTTTTCTCCAGAGCGGTTTTCATCTCTCCATCACCGTAAATATCGAGAGTGATATCGGAGCTCTCTCTCGCTTTGATAAAGGCGGCAAGCATCAGATCGACCTGGCGAATGGCATCGAGCGAACCGATATAGACCAGTCTGCACGGGCCGTTCTCTCTCTCCTGCACTGCAGAGCGAGGAGGAATGGATGAGAAGTCGACACCGGGCGGCAGCCAGCAGATCCCCTCCCGCCGACCGATCTGGGTCCAGGCCGACTCGATACCATGAGAAGCGATCGCATCGAAAAAGAGCGGCTCGAAAAGGTTTTTCAGACGATGCAGCAACCGGAACAGGCCTCTACGCAACAGTGGTGACCGAATATCCATGACAAAACGGGATTCCGGCGAAGCACTACGAACATAAAAAGGTAGCAGCCCACAGCCGGAATAGAGGTAGACATGCACGATATCCGGCCTCTCCTCGGCAACGATATTTCGAATCGTTGCCAGCCAGGGTTCATCCGAAGCCACTTCGCGAACTTTGACGCCGGTATCGCTGAAAAAATCGCAATTACCACCTGCCGGAGCTGCCATCATCACCTCATGGCCAAGCTGAGCGAGCGTGGCAGGATAGTAGTGCATGGCAGCTTCGCCATCGGCTCCCAGAGCGCTCTTATGCACGAACAGAACTTTCATGGACGCTCAGGACATCGATGCACGGCAGCATAGATATTGTCGGCCTGCCACTCCTGATATCTCTCGCGCCTGAAGCGCTTGAAGAGTGGCCTTCCCAGCTCCCGGCAGAGATGCATGAACAGGGTCGCCAGCTGAATGAAGCTCATTTTTCTCTCCAGACAATAGGAGATAATCAGGCGAAAGTCGGCGACATCGTAAATACCCCTGCGAAGATTGTTCACAGCATCTGAGATACAGAGTCCGGCATAGGTCACCTCATCCATCTCAAAACGGCTCAGCCTTCTTCCGATCTCCTGACGTATTCGCAGAAAATCGCTGTAGACGAGGTTTTGAACGAGCCTTCTCGATTTCACCGGCAGGTAAGCCATTGCCCTGTCATGCAGTTTTTCATTTGCACCGTAATAAGCCAGAGCCTTTTTTTGTACCACCGCTTTGTGTGCGGTGCTTTCATGGATATATCCGACCAGTCCGACGCCATCCCTGACAAAGGCCAGCTCATCGACGAATGCCAGCAGATAAAAAGAGGCACAGAGATCGGGGGAGAGCTCATCGAAGAAACGCCTGACCGCCTCATGCTCCCTGATATCTGAAATCAGTGAGGATGAGGCACATGCATTCAGCATCCTCGGCAGGCTTCCCCATGCATGGGAAGGATCCGTGGTATATAACGTTAAAATTTCATCGGATGAGACCATCTCGTTCGTTCCGGATCGCTCACGCCTTCGGACCCGTTTCAATTTATCTTCGAACAGGTCCCACTCCCAAATCACCACCTGGGCGCCACTCTCATCGACTGCACTTCGAATCCGGTCCAGGGCCCACGGATAATATGCCTGTTTATCTTCCAGAACGGTAACGTACTGCCCTTTCGCCTGGTTCAGCGCAAACTCCCAGTTTTCGGACATATTCAAACCACCGGTTTTGAAATACCTCAACCTGGGATCCGAAAAGAGCCGGACAGCCCTCTCTGTGTCATCGCCATCATCATTATCGACCAGAATGATTTCAAAATCTTCGAATGACTGATCCAGCACACTCCGGACGGCATAGCCAACAAGATGTGAACGATTTTTGGTGGGTATAAGCACCGAGAAATACGGAGCATGTTTCAATGGCTTCTCCTCGGGAACCAGACTACAGGCCAATCGCCTCTGACAGGGTACATCATGATTCGGGCGACGAAGCAATTCCCATACGAGTGAAGTCGATACCCGGATAGAAGCGCGTCAGGGATATAATATCGTCTCTCTGCTTCCCTGAGAGTATCTCCCCCCGTCCGGAGACCCCCCGGTTCATTCGTCCCGCAGGCTGATTATCGATCCGCAACCGCTGTTGCAGGTCGGCAGGCGGTTGTATATCGCAAAAATCGAATACTCTTTCAAAAAAGGATATTTCATCCGCTTTCATCTCCTCGTAAGTCAGCCATAACAGCCGACTGCTCCGATTCTGTTCAACCTGCGCCCACGACACGTAAAACTTGAAATACCAGGGTATGATCATCCTGATAATGAAGTCGAACTGCTCATCCCGGCTGAACGTTAGAAAATCGTGGGGCACACATGCGGAGTGATTCGACTGGTTGGGATCATTGAGCATGTGGTCATGCAGGCTTACGACCACATCGAAAATGTCTCTGGTCAGAACGATGTTTTTTATCGCAAAGTTGTTAACGACATAGATATTGGAGGCATTTGCGGGACAGTGCGCCTGGCTGACCGTATGCATATTCATACACCTGATCGTATTCACAACACTCAGATTCTGTTCGCCCATCAACCTGATATCTTCGGAATTCGGTGCCTCGGTCAACGATCTGTATCGGAATCCCATGGCACTCGCCACATTTCGCGACACATATGAAGATGCACTCTTTGGAAAACAGGAGAAGAGGATATGTTTGCGAGCCAGCCCGGGCAGACGGTTGTAAAGCCGGTAACCCTTTCTGCAGAGACCATAGATCGTCGTCATATCAGTCCGCCCTGTGTCGACAGGTTCTCATATCAGCCAACCCGACCATCATCCCCATGATGGAATATACTTTGTAATCTCTACACAAATCCGACTCCTCAGCGATGGAATAATCCGCCTCCAGGCCATCAGCAGAAACAGCATCGTTGCCACCATGTAGGCAACAAGGCTCTCCACTCCCCCGTATCCGATAAACATCTTCATCAGCCCATAAACCGCCCCATAGCTCACCAGCCCGAGCAACAGCGCCCCGAGCAGAGGCCTTAACCAAAGCAGCGTACTGCGCTGAAAACACTCCCTGGCAACTATCGGAACTGCATAAGCTAACACAAACAGTCTGGATAGAAGAAATGCCAGCCCTGCTCCGTTCAATCCCAGATAATAGATGGCAAGAAGTGCGGTCGGGAGTGAAACGAGAACATTGATTGCACTCTGATGCAGGGTCAGTCGCTCCTGCCCCTGAGCAAGCACGAAATAGTGTGTCATCATAAAGGAGAGCTGGAGAAACATGGCCACTGAGAGCATGAGTACCACGGGTGTGATCGATTCCGCCACCGATGCATCGAACAAGAAAGTGAACAGTTCGCCGTGAAAATAGAGTATCGCCGACACCATCGGGATCGAGCCATAGCAGATCAACTCCTGAAGCAGGTCGTATCGGGCCAGGCTCTCCTGAAATGCCTTCCTTTCATGCATCTCACACAGCTGGGGGAATGCTGCTTTCGCAACTTGCATCGCAACGAATGTCAGCTTGGATAAAATGTTATGGACAACGCTGTAATAACCCAGGGCTCCTACAGGAAGAAACTTGCTGACAAAGAACTTGTCGGCCTGGGTGTGCAGCAGGGCCAGAAGTGAAACTGTCGCCATTCTTAAGGAGAAACGGGCATTACGTTTGATGATATCGAGATGCGGTAACGGCAAAGCCGACCGTTCCGGGACAAACCGGATTGAAACGGTTATCAATGCAATCGTAAGCAAACAGTAATAGACGGCAATCCATTCTGAAACCAGCTCAATGTCGCCGCCCCAATAGAGAATGGCGACAATCCCGGCCTGTTGAATTATCACGGAGACAACTTCGATGCCGTTACGAACATCCATTCGCTGCATGCCATCGAACAGCGCTTTATAAAGACTCTGCGGAATGGCCAGAAGTGAAGAGATGCAAAGAATCCTCAGCACATACAATGCCCTCTCCGGCTCCATATCGGAAAGATTGACCCAATGCTCCACGATAGCCGGCATGGCGTAATAGACACACATGATGACCAGGGCGTATATGATCCAGAAGATGAACGATGCGGTCTGAATCAGTTTATGCACATAGTCGTCATCCCTGTTCTGGTGTGCCGCAACCTGACGAATGACGGTGGGTTGAATGCCCAGACCGGCCACGACAGCGATCATACCGTTTAGCATAATGGCAAAATAGATAATCCCCAGCCCATCATCGCCAAGTTGATGATAGATCAGTTTCGTGGCCATCAGGCCGATAAGAAGAAGCAGGCCCTGACCGAGAATATTGGAGACGATATTTCTTTTTAAGCGCGGCAAACCAGCACCTTAAGGGAGATTCGGAGCAACTGCTTTCGTCTGGCTCCGGGGTAGATGACATCTGTTTTCATCACTGGAAATACCCCAGCTCTTCCATGGTATCGCCACAGATATCCTGAAAAGATTGCTGCTGTTCCCGGGTCCATTCATTCCATGAAGGAAAAGCGTAAGATGAAGAGGCGTTTCTGGATTTTCTCGAAACATGTTCTCTCCACTGGGCAGGTGAGAGCTCTATTCCAAGCGGTTCAAGAAGGCGATCCATGCAATATTCGTAATCGGTCGAGAGCCTCTCCAGCTGCAGACGGTACTCCGGTCGAACCGTAAGAATCAATAAGCGGTTCGCATCCGCCCAGCTCCAGCAGATCTTCTCAAATCGACTCATGCTATCCCAGCGCTCATGGCAGGGATCATCCATTAACGGTTTAATGGCGTATGCACCCCTTGATGAGGGAGAGTAAAACTGGGGCCACCCCATAACCGAACGCACGACACCCCGGCCATCCCGGCTCACCAGAAAGAGTTTCGCTTCAGGATAGAGTTCGGCAATGGCCGACGCCTGAAATCGTATGGTTCCGTTAACCTCACCGTAAAGGCGCGATTCCGGGTTGGCATGCCAGCGCCTGCAGACCTGCAGGGAGCGAAATTTTTGCCAATATTCGACGGCAAGCCTCTTATCCCGACGCATCGAATCCATGGTTTCGACATCTGCATAAAAGTCCGGCTCATGAAACACACAGGCATCGCCGGTTCGGCTTAAGAGATCCGAAATAAGTTGAGTGCCCGACCTTCCTGTACCGAACACAAAAAAAAGATGCGCTTCATGTGCATGAAGGAAACGATCGCATTTTCGTTTCGACTCAGCCGAGACAAACATGCTGCGTAATCTCCAGGCTCTCCCCCATAGCCGCCCGGCATGCTTTCTGAGAAGATGGTACACAGACCTCAGGTGCCCAACCATTAACAGCTCCGCAGGCAGCCATCGGCCATCGGAAAATTCTCCTCCGCCTTTCCGGGAATCAATCCGCCACCTTTCGCAGGAAACCATCCGGGGCAACGGTGATCAGAAGCTTATGCTGTATGCTCTTATCGATTTCAAACTCCGGATGGTTCCCAATAAACTCCCACACAGCCGTCTTCGGATTATTACCGCGTCCCCACGGACGATCCTGAATCAGATCGTCCGGCATATCCTCCAGCAGTGTATCGAACACAACGGCATAGCTGCCTTTGGTGACGAACCCTGCGTAGGCGTTCAGCTCGGCAAGCACATGTTCGTGGGTGTGGTTGGAGTCCAGGATAAGCAGTATTCGCTGCTTCCCCTCCACATGTTCCGCCACACTGGCGATCGTCTCCGGATCGATGGATGAACCCTGGATCATCTGAATCCGCTTACTCATCGGGTGTGCTTCGATCTCTTTGCGATTGTGCTCACGGATATCGACATCGACACCCAGCACATACCCATCGCCACCCACCAGCTCAAGTAGCGAGGCATAGTAGATAATCGAACCGCCATGCGCGATCCCGGTCTCGATGATCAGATCCGGTTTCACTTCCCAGATCATCTCCTGCATCGCGATCATATCCTGGGGAAACTGAATGATGGGCCTCCCCATCCAGGAGAAGTTATAAGCATATTTATGACGGGTAATCTCTCTCATCCAGATTCTGGAAAGAGCCTGAACATCGCCATCTTCACCGAGGCCTTCTATATTTCTTCGAACCTCTTCCCGGAACTTTTCATTTTCACTCATGATCTGCCATCTCCTTCCAATATAGGGTTTCTGAATCGATATAATTCAACCCGGCTTTTCCCTCATTTGCGATCAGATCCAGAATCGATACATATGGGGTGAATTCACCGTGCATTTGCGAATAGGGTCTCTTGCGATAATCCATGTACTCCACTCTCACGCCGCTACGCTCGAACAGCTGGTGATCCAGATATTTTAAAGCTCCCAAACCGGTGATGTAGCGATCGCCCTTAAGCTTCAGCACAATATCCAGAACCCTCTGGCTACCGGAACCCTCCACGGCCAGATCGTCCACATCCATGAATCTGCGTTCATGATTTAAACCGAAATAGGTACAGACAGCTGCGAGAGAGGCTTTGCTCAAGCGGTCTATCGTCTCATGACGATCGGCATAAACAGCCCTCACCAGGTTTAACATCTCACCGGCATACGGAGCATCCGCATAAGCCTGTTGAAGCAGCATCAGATGCTTCTGCTTCCAGTCGCTTCGATCATCGATACGGGTCTCGTTAATTCGCTGCCCAAGCCTTATTTTCTCAAGTGGAACGGTAAGCCACTTAACACCGGTTTCTGTTTTGACCTGAACACGGTTAACGAAACTGCCCTTTGAAAACTGAACATCTGAATAGTGTACATACACGTCTGCCAGACGAATCTGTTCGAACATCCCAACCCAGGGGAAAAACATTGGCTGAGAAATGACAACATTCATCTGTTCAGAAGCTTTTCCATCAATGTGACATCATGGAATTCACCGGCCTGATAGACATGCTGCGTCCAGACTCCGGCCACGCTGAATCCCTCTTTCCGGTAAAATGCGATGGCCCGTTCATTACCCGAAAGTACCTCCAGCGTTACCTTTCTCAGGTTAAAGACGCTGCTGACATACCCCTCGAACAGGCTGAGTGCCTCATGGGCATAACCGCCTCCCATATGATCGCGATCCACACAGATCCCCAGACTTCCGGTTCCATTAACCGGATCGATATTCGTCAACTGAATGAATCCACAGGCCGATTCGCTCTCTTTTTCGGCAATCAGGAAAAAAAGCGATGTCTCTTCTGACATACGTTTTTCAACCCAGGCTGCAACCCTCGCCTGCGAATTCGCCCTGGGCCTGGACAATAGCGTCAGTTGCAGGTCGATATCGTTTCTCAACCGATAGAGAAACTGCATATCCGCCTCGACAGGCGGTCGTAACATGACTTTATCTCCATAGATCATAGATAACCTCCAAAATTCGTTAAAGGTAACAAAAATTTATAGCCCGACCGTTCAGGCCATCGACCGACCGGATGCTCTGGCGTGCGATTGCCGGATTCAGGCCAACGTAAACCGCCTTCACATCCACAGGTAACTGCTCGGGAGAAACAATCGCTTTGCCGAACAGTTCTCCTCCCTGCCTGAACGGGTTCTGGTCGATAAACACCGAGACTCTGTCCGGATCGGAAAGGCAGGAGGCGATAAATGTTCCGTAGAAGCCGGAACCGTAGATGGCCGCCTGCCCACCGGAAGCCTGTTCTCTTTCGAAACGCTCTATCTTTCCGGAGATGCCACGCCAGAATGCCGACAACGCCATGACACTATCTTTGACCCTGTCGGTAGACGGATACGCATATTCATCCGTCTGTATGGCCTTTTTGGCAACAATGACAAATGCGCCGTAGTGAACATCCGAATCTATTTCCACCACTTCGAAACCGGTACGGGCCAGCAGCGCAGTCATCGACAACACCGAGAAATGGTTCACATGGTCGGCAACGACAAAGTCCGCCGTGTTGGTAAACGTATTCGGAACAATGCAATAGAAAGATCCCTCTTGCTTTAACAGGGCATGTATCCGCCTCATCATTTCAATCGGTTCGACAACGTGCTCAAGCGAGAAAAACGATGTCACCACATCGAAATGGTTTTTCCACTCAGCCCTGGGTTCGAAGACCGCCCAGTGCGCCGGATCGGCAAACTTTTTCCAGAAAGGAATATAGTTCTCGCTCACATCGAAAAGGTAAGGCTGCAGATCTTTTCGCTGCTCACACATCTTTTTCAAAGTCGTGCTTTTAGCGCAGCCGTAATCGAGAACCTTTGCACCTTCAGGAAATTCAACTTTATCGAAGATGGTTTTCACCTGCAGATCGAACCTGAAAGCCTTGCTCCCATCCGGAAATGAAACAATCTGATCCTCCTCCTCGCTCTCCATCAAAATGTTATAATCGTTTGAGTAGTAAGATTCGATATCCTTAAGAGGCGATGTCAGGACATGACCGCAGCGGTCACAGAAGAAGACCCGGGTTGAAGTCGGCACCAGCTCGCATAACGAAGTGATCGACACCTCTCCCGGGGTCGAAAAAACAGGTTCACCCAGCTTTTCTCCGCAGACATTACAACTTTTCTCTATCACGATATCCCTTTCCATTTTCAATCGAGAATATATTCGGGCAACACGGATCTTACATCGACCCCTGCCGAGAAGGAGCCGCACCAGCCCAGCTTCTGGCCCGTCTCGTCATCGAAATTAAAATATCTCATCTGCATCGACCATCGGGAACGGTCGGAGATGTTCTTTCCGGATCGGTGCAGTACATGCCAGTCGAGGATGACCAGGTCCCCGGGCTCCGTTAAAGGTGCGATATGTTCATATTTCGAGATGTAGCTCTCTTCATCGACAATTCTTACACCATATGCCCCGGACTTCTCCGGATTGTCCGGGTCCGAAGTTCTTACCGGCAGTACCCCTTCGACCTGCGAGCCGACACAAAATTCGACAGGGCCAAGCGCTTCGGTAATTTTCAGCAGAGGGCTCCAGTAGACCACCCCCTCCATACTTCTTAACTGACTCAGGAACTCCTGATGCCATGGCGCGCGAAAGCGATCCTCCCGGGGATTATCGATCCTGATACCGTAACCAGCCGCCGCAATACCGGGAAGGTCGGTATCGAATAACTTCGAGAAAATCTGCTCATGGCGTTCATTTGCCAGCAGCCTGATAAAGGCCGGAATCTGCTTGACCGCATCATAGACTTCCGAACCGTAGCCTCTGTTCGTTGCAATCAGCGCATTAAAGCCCGAATCGAATGTCTCCGGAGAGAAAGGTTGCCGCGTTATCGGACAACCATATTTATCTATAACGCGCCCTATGATTTCATAAATCGCCCACTGGATCGGCTCTATCTCTCTCTTCAGGTCGTAGAAGCCCTGAAGAATAATGACGCCATCCTCTTTGAATTTCGATTTTTCACTATCCGTAATCATCCGACCTCCAGAAATCTCCTGACCAGCTGAACCACCCGATCGATCTCGGCCTCACTTAAATCATGGTATGAGGGCAGGTTGACTGCTCGTTGATAGAGACCGTAACTGACCTCATTCTCCCGTTGATCTTCAAACATCGGCAACATGCTTAAAGGCCAGAAAAACACCCTGCCATCAATGTTTTGCCGCCTGAATTCATCCAGTAAGGCCTCGCGATTAAAGGGGACACCCTCATCCACTACAATGGTTGGCATCCAGAAGCCGTTGCGCACCCCTTCCGGTTCAGGGTTCATCTGCAATGGCAGACCTGCAAGGCCGGCCCGATAGGCCCGGAATACCCGCCGTTTGCCCTCGATCAGCTCATCGATCCGCTCTGCCTGTGCGCATCCGACTGCCGCCTGAAGGTTCGACATTTTATACTTAAAACCGATCGTATCGGGCCAGAACTGCCTCGCCTGGCCTTGTGCCCGGCCATGATTGCTTAACGTAAGAACCTTTTCGTAGAGCGCCACATCCTGAGTGACGAACATACCGCCCTCACCTGTGGTCATGGTCTTGGTACCGTGAAAGGAGAAGGTGCCGAATGCTCCCATCGATCCGGCCCGCTTGCCATACCATTCGGAGCCGATCGCCTCGGCAGCATCTTCGATCACCGGAATACCGTGCTGCTCTCCAATAGCGAGCAATGCATCCATATCGCACAGGTTGCCGTAGAGATGCACGGCAATGATGGCTCTGGTCCTCGGTGTAATCGCCGCCTCCACCCTCTCCGGATCGATACACCAGCTGTCCGCAAGCACATCGACAAACACCGGTTTAGCACCGAGATAGGTAACAGGAGCCGCCGAAGCAATCCAGTTAGTATCTGCAAGAATCACCTCATCGCCGGCTCCGATATCCAGAGCTGCCAGCCCCATATGCATGGCCCCCGTACAGCTGGAGGTAGCAATGGTATGATTAACGCCAAGGTGCGAGCGGAACGACTCCTCCAACCGGGTGATATACTCATAACAACGTGAACCCCAACCGTTACGGGCAGCATCGGTAGCATACTCGACCTCCAGGTCGGTAATCGATGGCTTCGTGTAATGAATGCGCGACATCATCGGATACTCAACTCCGGTACTGCGGTAACAAACTTGCCACCCCAATCACGAACACCTGCGTTCTGCTGCATGACCTCATCCGCAATATTCCATGGTAGAATCACGACAAAGTCCGGCTTACGCTCGGCGATGGCTTCGGGCGAAAGGATCGGAATATGGCTTCCCGGCAGGAATTTCCCCTGCTTAGCGGCAGCCGCATCGCAAACAAAAGCCAACAGATCGGGTTTCACACCACCGTAATTGAGCAAGGTATTTCCTTTGGCTGCGGCGCCATAGGCAGCAACCCGCTTACCCTTCCGTTTCTGGTCAATCAGAAATGCAAGCAGGTCATTCTTCACCTTGTCCGCTCGATTCTGGAATGAGAGATAGGTATCGAGTTGTTGCAAACCGCCCTTCTTCTCTTCATCAAGAATCCGGGCCACCGTGTTGGAAACATCCCGACCATCCTCAGCATGGCAGCCGTACACGCGCAGGCTCCCTCCATGGGTCGGCAACGTTTCGACATCGAAGACCTTCAGGCCGAACGCTTCGAAGATAGATACGACTGTCTTCAGGGAGAGGTAGGAGTAGTGCTCGTGATAGACGGTATCGAACTGATTTTGACGAATCAGCTGCAGCAGGTGGGGGAACTCCAGCGTAATCGTACCCCCCGGTTTAAGTACACGTTTCAATCCCCGTGTGAAATCATTGATATCCGGTACATGTGCATAGACATTATTGCCGAGAATCAGATCCGCCAGCTTCCCTTCTCCGGCGAGGGAGCCCGCCAGCTCCTCTCCGAAAAACCGGCGCACCACCGGAACACCAAGCTTCTCGGCCGCCTCAGCGGTGCTATCGGTCGGCTCGATGCCAAGACAGGGAACACCCGCCTCGACAAAATTCTTCAACAGGTAACCGTCGTTACTGGCCACCTCGATGACAAAACTCTCCCGATTCAGCAACAGTTTTTCGGTCATCATCCCACAGTAGGCCCGGGCATGATCCAGCCATCCTGCAGAGGTGGATGAAAAGTAGGCATAATCACCGGTAAAGAGCTCTTCACAGCAGGAGTAATCCTCGGTCTGCACCAGCCAGCAATGATCGCAGACATAGAGGCGAAGCGGAAAACAGGTCTCGGGAGCCTTCATGTCGGACTTGCTCAGATAGGCATTGGAAGGGGGTGCGTAACCGAGATCGAGAAACAGGTGCTCCAGCTTCCGGCTGCAATGACGACAATTCATACCTCTATCCCCCGGAAAGTTTCGTCAATCGAAGGATGGGACCTGTCCCTTTCGGATATTTCATTTACAGGCAGTGGCCATTCAATCGCCACGGCAGGATCATCAAAAGCAATTCCGCCCTCGGCTTCCGGTGTGTAAGGATGCGTATGCAGATAGAGGAGTTCGGAATCGTTCTCCAGCGCCTGAAAACCGTGCGCGCATCCCTCCGGAACCACCATCATCAAATCATTCCCGGCCGAAAGTTCGCAAGCATGCCACTGCAAAAAAGTCGGCGAGTTTTTGCGCAGGTCCACGGCAACATCCAGTACCCTTCCCCGGATACAGCGAATCAGTTTCATCTCCGCATGCGGTGCTTTCTGAAAATGCATACCCCGAATCGATCCCGCCATCGAGGTTCGGGAGTGATTGATCTGAACGATCCGCCTCGAACCGACCACGGCAC
Source organism: Mariprofundaceae bacterium (assembly GCA_050304695.1). Taxonomy (GTDB): domain Bacteria; phylum Pseudomonadota; class Zetaproteobacteria; order Mariprofundales; family Mariprofundaceae; genus WSZY01. The sequence continues at coordinate 13,301 of JBNLEB010000008.1, read as the reverse complement.
CAAGCTCCTCTTCACAAAACCATCTTGAAAAGGAACCTCTGGCATCACCGATACGTGAAGTATTCACTACGGATACACCTTCGATCGCAGCTTTCTCTATCTCCATCAGTGCATCAACTCCTGAAACCTTTCGATCTGCATCATCGAACGCGCACGCGCATCTTCACCACCGTAATACCCTCGATACCATTCGACGATCCACTCAAGGGCATCGCTCAGGGAGAGGGCCGGTTCCCACAACAGTCGCTCCCGTGCCTTGGAGCAATCGAGACGAAGTGTGCCGGCCTCGTGCAAATCCCCGATATCGCCCTCAACCAGCCACTCGGCCTCCTCACCCCAATGTGAGGCAAACCGTTCGACGATCCAGGCGACATCCCTGGTATCGTCATCGTTCGGGCCAAAATTCCACGCTTCGGAAAATGCCTCGGGGCTCTCCCACATCCGCTCCGTCAGAAGCAGGTAGCCGTGCAGTGCTTCAAACACATGTTGCCAGGGTCGTATGGCTGAAGGTTGACGAATCTTCACCGCTTCACCGCTACTGAACGAACGTACCATATCGGGAATCAGCCGATCTTCCGACCAGTCTCCGCCACCGATCACATTACCGGCACGAGCCGAAGCAATGGCGACCTTCAAGCCCATATCGAAGAAACTTTGACGATAGGCCGAAACCACCAGTTCGGCGCACCCTTTACTGCTGGAGTAAGGATCGAAGCCACCCATCGCTTCCTCCTCCCTGTACCCCTCCTGACGTTCACGATTTTCATAACATTTATCGCTGGTTATCACCAATACGGCACGAACCGACTCAACCGTTCTGACCGCTTCCAGCAAGTTGACGGTGCCCATCACATTGGTCTCATAGGTCTCTACCGGATGGTGATAGGAGTAACGTACCAGAGGCTGTGCCGCCATATGAATCACAACATCGGGCGAAGCATCCGCCATACAGCTACGAAGATATTCCCGATCACGAACATCGCCAATGATCGAGAGCATCCCCTTTTCCATCCGGGTCACATCGAACAGCGATGGCGAAGTGGAAGGCTCAAGCGCATAGCCTGTCACTTCCGCTCCGAGCTCTTTCAACCAGAGAGAGAGCCAGCCACCCTTAAAACCGGTGTGGCCCGTAATGAAAACCCGTCTCCCTTTCCAGAAGGCCGAATCGATCACCACACTTTCCAGGGGGCCTTATCACCGGCCCAGAGCGCTTCCAGGTGCGTTCGATCCCTGAGGGTATCCATGGGATGCCAAAATCCATGGTGCAGGAAAGCCGACAGCTCTCCTGCCTCGGCCAGCTGCCGGAGAGGCTCTTTTTCCCATGCCGTACTATCATCGGCGATATAGTCCAGCACCTTTGGCGAAAGTACAAAGTAACCCCCATTCACCCACGCACCATCGCCTCGCGGTTTCTCCTCGAAGGTTTCAATTTTATCGCCTTTCAAATTCAGGGCGCCAAAACGACCGGGGGGCTGTACCGCTGTCATAGTGGCCTGTGTCCCGCTCTCTTTGTGAAATGAGATCAGCTTTTCGAGGTTTGCATCGATAACCCCGTCTCCATAGGTGAAACAGAAGCTTTCATCGCCCAGGTATGGCGCAACTCTTTTAAGCCGGCCGCCTGTCTGGGTCAGTTCACCGGTATCGACGAGGGTCACCGTCCACGGTTCCGACTCACTCTGATGCACCTTCATCGAATTATCGCGCATATCGAATGTGACATCGGAGGTATGCAGGTAGTAATTGGCAAAATACTCCTTGATCAGATACCCCTTGTAGCCGAGACAGATGATGAAATCATTGATTCCGTATGCACTGTAACTTTTCATGATATGCCAGAGGATCGGCTTGCCGCCGACTTCAATCATGGGCTTGGGCTTCAGATGTGTCTCTTCACTGATTCGGGTGCCCAGACCGCCAGCCAGTATTACTGCCTTCATCGCTTTTCTCCTTTCGCGCCCCTGAACGTGGATGGTAAAATATTCATGACGACTTTATACCAAACAGCTCGATGATACCGGTATCTTCATGGCGACGGACTTCCCTGACTGCAAATCCGGCCTGTTCCACCAATCGGGAGAGAGAGCGCTCGGTAAAATGGTATACGTGATTCCACATCAACATATCCCACCTCTCTCCGAGCCGGGCGAATTTCCCGCTATCCACAAAGAACGTCCTCAGGAAAACAAGACCTCCCGGGTTAAGCATATTAAAAGCGCACTTCAAATCCCTTAACGGATGATAGGTGTGTTCTATGAAATCGTTCATATGGATGATATCGAACCGGATATCTCCCTTTTTACTATGGTAGTAATCGGGCAGTTCGCCGGTAAAGACATCAAAACCGAAAAGTTCCTGCATACGCTTAACGGCATATCCATTGAGATCGTTACCCGAAACTTTCATACCCAGCTCTTCGCACGCCTTAAGAAAGAAACCGACACCGCAACCGACATCGTGGATATGCCGAACCTCTCCGCCATGTATCCTGAGTAGTTCGCGCGCATGTTTCTGGGCCCGGTAACGGGTGATTCGCCACCAGAAAGAGAAACTCAGGGGGATATTTCGCGCCAGTGGATCGCCATATTTAAGCCGGTTTTCGGTAAACTCCCGACTCCTCCCGGAATCCCGGAGCAGCCAACGGGTCCAGACATCTTCACTGACCCTGGGAGAGGTGAACCAGAGGCCGCATCCGGAACACTCAACCACACGATTTCCATCCGCAGCGATGAGCACTTCTCTGTTATCGGCAGAACCGCAGCATTCGCATGGTGGATATTCATCAAACGTAAACTGCATATCTTTCAGGTTATCGGTGATATCTCCGGCCATACCGTAGTTACGTTTCAGTTTCAGGCGAAGACGCCGGTAAAAAACGACAAAGTCCCGTGCTCTCAGCCATGGGGTATTGCCCATCATCGGCAGTTGAACATCATGCTCGCTCATTTTGCCTGGCTCCATCTGACACGGGGAAGGATTTTTCCACTATCGATCCGGTCCCGACAGGCGATCACCTTCTCCAGCATTGCCGAAAGTACTTCATCGGTCATGTAGTGCGGCTTAAGCCCCAGCTCCATCAGGCCGGAGTGCGCTGCATTGTAGTAGTGATCTTCAAGCTCCTTCCGCGGGTTATCGATCGACCTGACCTTAACATTCAACCCCATGCCGTTGCCGACACGACTGACACGCTCTGCCAGCTCATTCACCGAGAACTGTTCGGTGAACTGATTGAGAATACGCAGATCGCCTTTCTCTACCGGGGTCTCCATCGCCAGGTTTACACACTGCAATGTATCTTTCAGATTCAGGTAACCACGCGTCTGGCCGCCCTTGCCATAAACGGTCAACGGCACACCGGCTACAGCCTGAACGAGAAAACGGTTCACTACGGTTCCGAAAATATCATCATAATGGAAATTGGGCTGGAGGCGCTCATCCATATCGGATTCCTGTGTGGAAAGGCCATAAACAGGACCTTGCATAAGGTCGGTAACACGAAGTCCGTAGGTTCGCACATAGAACCAGAGAAGATCCGTATCGAGCACCTTGGTGGTATGGTAAAGGCTGCCTGCCTGACGTGGATAGAGGAACTTCTGCGTTCGCCCTTTATGCTCGATATCGATCCATCCCTCTTCAATATCGATGTCAGGTGTACCGTATTCGCCCATCGTACCAAGCTTGACGATGTGACAATCCGGCGCGTACTTCAATACCGCCCAGATCAGGTTAAAGGTTGCACCAAGATTGTTGTGGAAGGTGCGGCCGGCCTCATCGAAACCACGCATCGAATAGGGAGCCGATGGCTGTTCGGCATAATGAATCACCGCCTCCGGCTGAAAATCACGAACCGCATCCGCCATTGTTCTGAAGTCACAACAGTCTCCGATCCGCACATCGATGCTGTGACCGCTCAGTGATCGATAGATGGCGGCACGCTCATGCAGGTTCGGCGTAGGCATTAATGCCTCGGAACAGGTTTCACGAGCAATATTACGGCGAAGATAGTTATCGATCACATGGACTTCATGCCCTTTCGCGGCCATATCCATTGCAGTTGGCCAGCCGAGGTATCCATCGCCTCCAAGGATCAGCACTCTCATGCTTCAGCTTCCAGCAGTTTGTGCTGCTTCAGATAACGTTCCAGCTCCTTCCTGCCCATCGCCTTCTGCAGGGAGGAGTTATAGGGGTCATCAACACCAACCTCACCCATATTCGGGTAGTGGTAGCCAATCGATTCGTAGACAGACTTAAAAGCGGGAAGGATGATGAAATAGTCTTCAACCTCAACGGTACGACGTGTCTCCTCATCATTCATCAATTCTTCATAGAGCTTTTCACCCGGTTTATTACCGATGACATCGATTTTAACCCGGTCGGACTTCCCCGCTATATTTTGAATCATCACCTCCGCCAGATCGTGAATACGCACTACAGGCATCTTGGTAACGAAGACCTCTCCTCCACATGACATAAACACCGATTCAAGAACCAGCCTGGCTGCCTGCTCGATGGTCATGACAAACCGGGTCATTTCGGAATCGGTCAGGGTGACAGGCCCTCCCGATTCGATCTGCTTGCGAAACAGCGGCAAAACGGAACCGCGGGAGCCGAGCACATTTCCGAAACGGGTTGAGGCAAAGATCGGATCACTACTCCGGCGAAGCGCATTTGCAGCTGTCATCAAACGCTCTCCCATCAACTTTGTCGTTCCCATCACATTGGTCGGGTTCACCGCTTTGTCGGAGGAGGTAAAGATAACCCTCTCTACCCGGTTGGCGATTGCGGCATCAATAATATTCTGGGTTCCCAGAATGTTTGTCTGAACTGCATCTCTCGGTGTCTTTTCGCAAAGAATCACATGTTTGAGTGCTGCTGCATGCAAAACAACTTCGACGCCCTGCATCTTGCGCATCAGCTTATCCCGGTCTCGCAAATCACCGAGATAAAGGTATACATCCGGGTTGGCCTGATAGGCCTCACTAAGGAAAAAAAGTTCGGTCTCACTATTATCGATACCAACGACTTCACCTGCTCCGTTCGCAACGACCTGTTTAAGCAGTTCCTGCCCTACAGTTCCACAAACCCCCGTAATTAATACCCGCTTACCACTCCATGGATTCATGATATTATTCCTCTCCATCCGGTGTGTGCAGCCGAGATAAGCCGGAACCATCCCCGACCGTTGATTTTATCTCCGTTTGAAGCTCTTCGATCTCCTCACGAAGTCGATCGTACTCCTGAAGTTTTCGTTTCAGGAAAGCCATGGTCAGCCGCGTTTTCTCTTCCACTCCGTAAGGTGTTAACAGATATGCATATGCCATTTTGTTTTGACTGTTTCGGAAGTTGTTAACTTTAAGATGCCCTTTTTGAACCAGAGCTTTGAGACAGAAATTCACTTTACCCAGACTCACCCCAAGGCGACTGGATAATTCACGCTGAGACAGGCTCGGGTTCTCTTCAAGAACCTTCAAAAGCTGGAACGATGTCTCCTCATCATGACCGGATGCGTTCATCATATGAACGCATGTCATGCTATTCACAGACAAATGTCAATCTTTCCCTGGAATTTAAGGTCGAAATTTCCTTGGAGAGTAACCGAAATCACGCGTGGCCGAATCATGAGAGAAAACCATATCCCTCTGCATTCGGTCTGCCATATCAGGAGAGAGGTATCGATATCTCGGCAGAATCCGGATGAAGGAGATGATGAAACGAAGTACCCAGAGTGGAATCACCAAAAACTTCGGTTTCATCCTTCGCTTTTCAAACAGGCGCTCCACCATGGCCCTATAGCTGAGAATTTCATCTCCGCTTAAATTATATGCCCGATTCACTCCTTTTTCGGAATCCAGCAGCTGTTTACAGGCACAGGCAAGATCTTCGGCATGAACCGGCTGACGCAGCCCCTGGCTACGTCCGATTAAAGGGAAAAAGGAGAACTGTCGGATTTTCTCATCGATCAGCGTTATGTTTTTATCCCTGCCTAAACTGTAGATGAGAGTCGGACGAAGTATCGTCCAGTCCACACCTATCTCTTCGCACACCCTCTCCACCAGCTTTTCATTCTCTGACAACGATACAGCCAGTCCTCTGTCACGCTCCCCTCGCGCATCCGTTTTCGTGAACCTGCTCGTCGAACTAAAGGCGATGAGACGTTTCAGACCCATGATTTGAGCCGCCTGGGGCAACAGCTCCGGGAGATATTCCAATGAGGCAAAATGGATCCAGAAATCAGCCCTGCCCACATCTGCAAACCAGGCATCCGAGTTCAGATCGGCCCTGATCCACCGGACACCTTGTTGAGATGCATGTCGCTCTCTGCTTGTTGCAATCACTTCATAGCCGCTCTTCACCAGTAGCGGCAGAAGGTAGTCGCCAACCATACTGGTTGCTCCAGTCACAAGAACCCGTTTGCCATCAGGGCTTTTTTTATCCAATAAATCTGTAACGGGATCGTGCAATGTGCCCGCCTCACTATTCGGGCTCGGTTCAACCTGAGCCGAAAACACTCTTTTAAATGAAAAGACGATCGCCTTCAGCAAAAAACGGCACCATACAGCGGCGACAACGGTCCACATTAACAGGGCCGGATACTGGTGGCGGAAGAATTTTCGATAAAAACGCACCATCCCCTTGTGTTTATGCAATTCTACCCTTACCGGACGACCTGTTGAGCACTCTCCTTTCGCATGCTTAACCTCCACACTGGGAACAAACAGAATTTTCCAGTCTTTTTCCCGAAAGCGCATACACCAGTCAAGATCCTCACAATGGAGAAAATATCCTTCATCCAAAGGTCCGACATCATCCAGCGCATCTCGACTGACAAGCATAAAGGCACCGGAAATGGCCTCCATCTCCACACTGCTTTCCGGCAACGTCTGCCTGTGCAGCAACATCCCCTTTTCATGAAGAAAAGGGAACGGTTTATCGAGATGAAACATCCTGATCAGCGTACGTGCAGGCGTTGGCACCCGACGTCGGCAGCCTGCCTGCTCCGAACCATCCCAATTGCGAATCAGGCATCCGGCCATGCCCACACCCGGTCTCTTCTCCATCTCGACGATCATCTTTTCGATGGTATCAACTTCGATGATACAATCGGGATTAAGAAACAAAAGGTAGTCGCCCCTGCTCATCCCCAGGGGAACATTCGATGCCTTGGCAAAACCGAGATTGGCCTCGTTCATAACGATATGGAGCCGGTCATCAATAATCTGGCTTCGAAGATATTCGATACTTCCGTCCGTACTGCCATTATCCGATACAAACAGTTCCACCGGAACAGATGAGGATAGCGTCGCGCGAACGCAATCTGCCAAAAGGCGACCGCCATTATAATTTACAACAACAATTGAGGTCAGGGCACTTTTCATAGAGAGAGTTACGCTACCGGAGAAGTGAGCGGTCTGCACGGCGTTTCGCGCAGATACGCCCGGCTGCCGGGTTATGCGTAATGCCGGTCATTTTGCAAACTCACTCAAGGCTTCCATGAGGCGATCTAAGTCATGTTCGTTTACATGAAGATGCGGCGCGAAGCGAAGTGCGCTCCCGCGCTGGCTTATGAAGATATTCCTGGCTTTCAGATCAGCCACGAAATTAGCGGGGTGTGCCGTCGGCGACTGTGCGCCAAACATATGCGGACACCGCTGCATTTCTGTCGGCAGATGAAATCCAAGTTGTTCCAGATGGTTGGCGATTGTGGAGTTAATGTTCGACAGTGTCGCTGCGATATTCTCGACACCCCATCTCTTTAGCTGTTCCAGTGCAGCGATGGCACCCGGAAGAACTGTGACCGCGCATTTCTCACCCACATCGAATCTGCGTGCTCCGGGCATATAGGTATCCGAATATTTGACCAAGGCGGTGAAGTCCTCAGCGTTGTGGCGCGCTAACCATGTTTCTTCAAGTGGACGAGCGCCCCACCATTTCTCGGAAACATAAAGCAAGCTGAAGCCATAGGGGCACAAGAGCCACTTGTAACCGGCTGCAACAAGAAAATCGGGCTTAACATCATCGAAAGGAAACGGCATTGCCCCAAGCGACTGGGTAGCATCGACAACCAGCACGGCGTTAATGTCCCGACACGCTTTCCCAATGGGCCTCAAGTCGATAAAAGCGCCGTTTGTCCAATGACAGGTAGATACCGCAACAACCTTCACACCTCTCTCGATTCTGCCCAGGATCGCCTGCGTCCAATCTCCCTCCGCAGGATATGGAACCGTTTCCAGCACAGCACCGGCTTCCTGTGCCGTTCTTTTCCATGGCAAGACGTTACTTGGAAATTCCTCCGCAATGACCAAAATCCGGTCACCGGACTGTAGGTGCGGTTCAACGGCACGCGCAGCTGTGCTCAAACCATAGCTGGCTGCAGGAACGACCGCATACCCGTCCGCGTCTCCGCCAAAGACAGCGGAGGACAGGTTGCGAATGGTTTCAGCATCGTCGAAGAAGCTCGCTGGAGTGCGCTCCCAAGGGTGGCTCTTTGTGTGAGCACCGGCAAGCAACCTGCTCAATGATTCATTCAACTGCGGAGAGTTGTACGCGCAATTAAAGTAGGCGACATCATCAGGAACATCGAATAGATGTCGTTGTGATGGAATGGAATTCATAAGTCTCCTGACCCTGCTATGACGCATAACATACTAATGATGTTGGAGCAGGAAAAACAAGCGTGCACTCTCCATATTCACTGGCTTTCAGCCTGCCGGTAGTGTGAAGTCCGTCTTAAAAACGGCTTCTCGATCAGGTGCCAGGAGAGCAAAGCTATGGCAAAAAGAGATACCATGAACATCGCAAATGCCAACCATGGCGAAGCATGGAAAAAGCCCAAAGCCACAAACAGTTGAATAAGAGGAAAATGCCAGATGTATACCCCGTATGAGACATCGCCATACCTTCCCCAGTTCCCAAGGTGTTTAAGTATGATAGCGAAACAGATCACCAGTACGGCAAGCGCAAAAGGATAAAGCGGATAGATCGAAGGCAGGTGGCGCTCCAGAAAGAAACAGACGCCTCCAATCAGGAGGTATCCAACCCAGAAACGGCGGAAGTGGCCGGAATAATAGTACAATAGCGCACCGGACATAAAAAAGGAGAGTTGGCCCGGCAACTGCCGGGCGAGTATCGCATAGATACCTCCACCATCCTGCGAAGCCAATGAATTCATAAACAGCGCATAGGAGACAGACAAAATATAGACGGATATCATGACCTTCAATCGCCCAACCCTGTTCATTAACCATATAATTACCGGAAGAGTGATATAGAACATCACTTCGATTTTAATCGTCCAGAGCGCACCATTCACCGCAGAAAAAGCCTGCCCCTCAAACACACCTGGAAGGGTTGATTGCAGAAAGTTTAAGAAAATAAGATTATAAAACAGGTATTTGATCCAGTTCGTATTGAAATAATCGCCGAATGAATTACCTGAAACGAAAAAGAGAAACAGAGCACATATCAAGACCACGGTAAAATATGCGGGAAAGATTCTTCTTAACCGTTTCTCAAAATAACTGCGAACGGAAGAGGTGTTTTCATAGCTGGCGGAAATGAGATAACCACTCACGACAAAGAAGCCTTCCACGGCAAGTCTGGAGTTGAAAAAATCGAGCAGCGGCATAAACACTGCATTTTTGGTTAAAATAGCAACGTGAGCCATGACCACAATCAGGGCAAGCACGATTCTCAGCAAATCGAAATTATTCTCTCGCTTCGTCAAGCTCACTACGACTTCAATGTTCGGCTGCTTTCAACTGCTTCAAGTCAGCTTCAACCATCTTTTGTACCATGGATTCGAAAGAGTTCTCACATTGCCAGTCCAAATTCGCCCTGGCTTTACCCGGGTCTCCGAACAGAACACCGGCATCCACAGGGCGGAAAAACGCCTCACTAACCCGAACCCGAACAACCCCATTCTGATCGACTCCTGTCTCATTGACACCTTCACCCTGCCAGGCGATGGAGAACCCCACCGTCTCAAACGCACTCTCAACAAAAGAGCGGACACTGTGCAACCGGCCCGAAGCGATCACGTAATCATCGGGCTCATCCCCCTGTAGCATTAACCACATGGCTCGAACGTAATCCTCTGCAGATCCCCAGTCCCGCTTGGCATTCAGGTTGCCCAACTCGATTTCATCCTGCAATCCAAGCTTGATACGGGCGGCGCTATGAGTGATTTTCCTGCTTACGAAGTTCAAGCCTCTTAAATGGGACTCATGATTGAATAGAATTCCCGAGCATGCGAACAGTCCGAAGGTATCCCTGTAACTTGCAACTTCCCAGAAAGATGCTGCTTTGGCTGCAGCATACGGGTTTCCGGGCTTAAAACATGTATTCTCGTTGCATGGCTGTTCTCCCGATGCACTGCCAAAACACTCTCCGGAAGATGCGTTAAAAAACCTGGCGTCCAGTTCAAGGATGCGCATGGACTCCAGCAAATTCAGCGTACTCAAAACATGGCTCTCGATGGTTTCCAGAGGTTCCCGGAACGAAAGGCCCAGAGAACTCTGGCCGGAGAAGTTGTATATTTCATCCGGTCTTACTTTATGCAAAACCTCCCTGACGCTATCCAGTTCGGTTGGAACCATCGGTTCACAGACTATCCGGTCGCGTATCCCCAGCTGCTCGATATTCTCGAAAGTGCATTTTTTAATATCCCGGGATGTGCCAACAACCGTGTAGCCTTTCTCCAGCAGAAGATGCGCCAGATAAGAACCATCCTGACCAGACAACCCACAGACAAGGGCCTTTCTGTTTTTCATTCGTTATAATCTGGAGTGTGATATCCTGATTCCCGACAAAGTGCGTCACGTTTAGCGCTCTCCATATCGGCCTGCATCATCTCTGTCACCAGTTCCTGAAAACTTATCTGGGGAACCCACCCCAGTTTGTTCTTTGCTTTTGAAGGATCGCCCAGGAGCGTCTCCACCTCAGCAGGCCTGAAGTAACGCGGGTCGACCTGAACGATACACTTGCCATCCTGGTCATAGCCCTTTTCATCAACGCCCTCGCCACGCCAGTCGATCTCAATACCGACCTCTTTCGCTGCAACTGTCACAAACTCGCGAACAGAGTGCTGTTCTCCCGTGGCAATCACAAAATCTTCCGGTTTATCCTGCTGCAGCATCAGCCACTGCATCTCGACATAGTCCTTTGCATGCCCCCAGTCACGGAGAGCATTCATGTTTCCCAAGTAGAGGCACTCCTGAAGACCGAGCTTGATACGCGCCAGGGCTCTGGTAATTTTTCTTGTTACGAATGTCTCACCGCGAACCGGAGACTCATGGTTGAAGAGGATGCCGTTGCAGGCGTAAATACCATATGATTCGCGGTAGTTCACAGTGATCCAGTATGCATAGAGCTTTGCAACCGCATAAGGAGAACGGGGATAAAACGGTGTGGTTTCGGATTGGGGAACTTCCTGCACCAAACCATACAGCTCGGATGTCGAAGCCTGATAAAAACGTGTCTTCTTTTCCAACCCGAGAATCCTGATCGCTTCCAGAATTCTCAATGCTCCAATCCCATCCGAATCCGCAGTATATTCAGGCTCTTCAAATGACACCGCAACATGCGATTGAGCTGCCAGATTATATATTTCATCGGGCTGTACCTGCTGAATAATGCGCACAAGACTGGAGGAGTCCGTCATATCTCCATAATGAAGCGTAAATCTCCTGCCTTTTTCATGAGGATCATGATAAAGATGATCGATTCTATCCGTATTAAACAGTGAACTCCGGCGTTTTACACCGTGAACATCATATCCTTTATCGAGCAAAAGCTCGGCAAGATAAGCGCCGTCCTGTCCGGTTACCCCGGTAATCAATGCTCGTTTAGCCATCATCTACACTCCAAATTATTATACTTCTTCAACAAGGGGCAGGCACGCCTGTAACAGTAGGACCATCAAGACATCATACCACTTGCGCTCAGACATTTTTCCGAGCATGAACTCTAAGAAAGCAGAAGTCTTATTCTGAATAAAATGTTTCTTGGCAAAAATTGAGCACGAATATTTTTTTGAGCAATCAATCTCAACCTCTCCACTCTCCCCAAATCAAGAACAGCTGCATAATTCGCAACAAGACTGCTTTTATTACTCTTTAAATCAAGCTTTTGCATCCGCTGCGACAAAGCCTTCGCTTGTGCAAGACTTCTCTGAAAATTACTCATGCCTGAATTCCAGAACTGTCTGAAACCTGATGCCAAAACGCTAAAAGCCGTTTTGGCACCGATCGTATTTCTTTCATGCTGCCTGTATTTTATTAACGGCTTGTTTACAAATCGAATCTCCCCAAAGGCTGCTGCATTCAATGCCAGCCACCAATCATGCATCATGGCTTCTTCGGGAATTGGAAGGGCCAGATCCAGCACTCTCCGATTGACCATCACTGTGCACCCGGTAACAAAATTCTGAGCGAGCAATACCGGCAACGGATCCGTTCCATCATGAAAAATCCGCTGGTATCTCATAAATGACGGGCTCAAAACCCTTAATGACTCATCAACCACTTCTGCATCGGAGTGGACAAGTATCGGGGTATCCATCTGTTCGCCTTCGGCTTCCCGCATCTCTTTGAACAGAGCTTCAAGCTTATCAGGACTCCACACATCATCCTGATCGGACAGGGCGAAATAGGAGTACCCCTTTGAAAAAGCCTCTTCCAAAACCACTCTGAAATTACCGCCCGCTCCCAGATTCCCAAGACTGTCTTCGATAACGGCGATCCTGGCATCTTTATCCGCATACGATTTTAGCAGTTCGGCAGAACCATCTGTTGAGCCATCGTCTCTGGCAAGCAACACCCAGTTCTCCATAGATTGATCGAGAATACTGCCCAGTTGCTCTGCCAAAAAGCGTTCGCCATTATAACTGCACAGGACAATACAGATAACATTTCCGGCCACCTGATGATCCACCGTTTCCTTACCGAATTCCATCTGTGCATCCTCCACAATGCGATACGTAAAGAAAGCTTCCATTGGAAGACCTGTCCCATACGGACAGTCAGGACAATCACATCGTCTGTTTTTCATCTGAACCGTCGGAAAGACATGGAACCATATACATGCAGACCTCTCTTGCTTAGTCTTCAAGCTAGCAGAGACAGCACCATGGTATCGCACCGGGGAAAATCGACTGTGGCAGGTATTAAGGGAGGAGACAGGACGTGTTATTCAACTCATTCGAGTTCATATTTCTGTTTCTTCCCATCACCTTTTTTGTCTATTTTTATCTGAACAAAAAGCGACTGACGGAGGCGAGTAAGGGCTGGCTGGTATTTAGTTCGCTG
>JBNLEB010000007.1:0-3208 GCA_050304695.1 Mariprofundaceae bacterium | reverse complement strand
GCGCAACGGTTCTCCTACACAAAGGGCAATCGATAGAACCGGGATGTCATCTTATTTCCCCTCTCCATCGTTCATGCCCCACTGTGCATGAAGCCGATGACACTACCGATTGAAAGAGCCATATCTATCGCATGAATATGCGATGCCGGATCGGACTGCCCGGCCGATGATACAAACGAAAACCGCCAGCGATCCGGGAACACTATGTTCATGTTCCGGAGGTTTTCCTGGCGCTCCATATCTCCGGCCAGAATGAACTTCAGGCATAAACGATTGAAAGATTCGGGAAGCCATCGATAGACAAACCGTTATCGTGGACTAACATAACCATCGGATTGAAGACGAGGGGCAACAGAGGTTTCCCGCTTTCTGCTACCGAAAGCTCCACGACATACGCCAATCACTCTATCCGTCCCTGGAAACAGAAAGGAGCCTGCAGCATGGAGTTCGTAACACAAAACCCGGTGATGTTCTGGTCGATTGTAGGCGTAGCGCTGCTGGTGATCGAACTGCTTACCCTCACATCGGTGGCATTTATCATGGCGATCGCCGCATTCACTGTTGTTGCCTTGGTTGCCATTTCAGGGTGGCCGGAATCATTCACCTCTCAACTGCTACTGTTTGTCATCGATGCAGCCGTCACCTACTTCCCGGTAAAGATGGTGATGGATCGCAGAAAACAGAACTGGCCGACCACCACCGGCGACATCGATGACCAGATCAGAACTGCTCCGTCAGGCAGCGTGCAGGAGAGTGGGCTGGTGCTTCTGGAATCGGCATTCCTGGGCAGTCGCGAATGGACATATGAGTCTGACGAAACACTTTCGGCTGGCGACCGTGTCGCCATTAAAGATGTTATCGGCAACAAACTCAAAGTCGTGAAAAAGGAGAATAACTAATGGAAACAATTGGAGTGGGAACCATTATCATCATCGCTATTGCCGTTGTCATAGGCCTGCTTATCACCTTCGGCGTCAAGGTGGTGCCGCAGGGTATGAACTATGTGGTGCAGCGACTTGGCAAATACAACAAGACGCTTACCCCCGGCCTCAACTTTATCATCCCTTTCATCGATGATATTGCCGCCAAACTGACCACCAAAGAGATCGTACTCGATATCGAAGGGCAGGAGGTCATCACCAGGGACAACGCTGTCATCATTGCCAATGCCGTGGCCTTTATCCAGATCACCTCGCCGCACAAGGCCGTTTACGGTATCGAGAGCTTCGAGATCGGTATCATCAACCTGGTACAGACCACGCTACGTAGCATCATCGGCGAAACCGATCTCGATGAAGCGCTCTCATCCCGCGATGAGATTCGCGCAAAACTCAAACAGGGAATCGCCGACAACATCACCGACTGGGGTATTACCCTGAAAAATGTCGAGATTCAGGATATCCGCCCATCCCGGACCATGCAGGATGCGATGGAGAAGCAGGCTGCTGCAGAGCGTCAGCGCCGTGCTGTGGTTACTCAGGCGGAGGGTGAGAAGGCGGCTGCGATTCTGGAGGCGGATGGCCGCCTTGAGGCCTCCAGGCGCGATGCCGAGGCGAAGGTCGTGCTGGCTAAAGCCGATCAGCAAGCGATCAGCAGTGTCACCGAAGCCATTAAAGATAACGACCTTCCCGCCATGTTCCTGATGGCTACCCGCTATGTTCAATCGCTGGAGAAGATGGGCTTGTCCGAAAATGCCAAGACCATTCTTTTGCCGGCAGATCTTCCCGCAGCCGTTCGTGGTTTAATGGGAACTCAGAAGTAAAAGATATCGGAGGGGGGGCTTTAGCTCCCTCCCCTTTTATGATTTTCATGACCTTACTTCGATCTTAATTTAAGCGCTTTAAAAACATCTTCGGCGTGGAAGCTGGAACGCACAAGCGGGCCTGAGGCGACCATGCCGAAGCCTTTCTTCTCGGCGATATATTTCAAATCCTCGAACTCTTCCGGCGTCCAGTACTTCATCACCGGATGGTGGTTGACGCTCGGGCGCAGGTATTGGCCGATGGTGAGGATATCGATATCGGCCTCGCGCATATCGTCGAGCACCTGCAGCACCTCATCGCGCTCTTCTCCCAGACCGACCATGATGCCGGACTTGGTGACCACGTTCGGATCAAGCTCCTTGGCCCGTTGTAACAGACGCAGCGAAGTAAAGTAGCGGGCGCCGGGGCGTACCGAGCGGTAGAGACGGGGGACCGTCTCCAAATTGTGATTAAAGATGTCGGGACGGGCTTCGATGACCGTTTCAAGGCAGGTGTCCGGTTTACGCTGGAAATCGGGGGTGAGCACTTCGATGGTTACTTCCGGTGTCTGTGCCTTGATGGCGCGGATGGTGGCCGCATAGTGAGCGGCACCGCCATCGGCCAGATCATCGCGATCCACTGAGGTGATCACGGCATGTTTAAGCCCCATCGAGGCGATGGCATCGGCGGTGTTCTTCGGCTCATCGGCATCGAGCGGGTCGGGGCGACCGGTCTCGACATCGCAAAAGGCGCAGGTACGGGTGCAGACGCGGCCCAGAATCATGAAGGTGGCGGAGCCGTGCTTCCAGCACTCGCCGATGTTGGGGCAGCTGGCCTCTTCACAGACGGTATTCAGCTTCTTGTCGCGCATCAGCTTGACCAGCTCGCGGTATTCGGGCGAGGTCGGTGCCTTCACCTTCAACCATGCAGGCTTGCCAGCCATCGGCTGCTCACTTCCTGTCGTCGAGGGGGCGACCTGAATCGGGATCACTTTTCTGCTCATGGGCGAAGGGTATCGGTTTCATTCGCAAACGCCATCCATGGTGTGCGTCTGCACTCCCTGTTACGGGGTATCCACACGGCTGGTTAAATGGATTATAATCCCTTTATGAATGAGCATCCGATGATTATTTTCTATGTCGTATTCTCAATTGCAGGGCTACTTCTGCTTTGGGTGGTGATCAGCGACCTGATGAAAGGCAAAGGTATGCGCCAGATCGGCAAGGATTTGGTCGCACCTGTCAGCGTCACCCTCGGTTTTCTTATTATCTGGTACGTCTATATGGCTACCAGCGACATGATTAAGGATATCTTCTGATACCAAAGCCGATCAAAGAATTGATGGCTTAACGGATTACCGCTTCTTCTCTTTGCTAAGCTCCAGAACCGCCGTTGCCGTCTCGATCGATAGCAAAAGTTCCGTGGTTCGACTGATAAACAGAGCGCTGGTGGTGACGTGACTGATC
>JBNLEB010000006.1:0-279822 GCA_050304695.1 Mariprofundaceae bacterium | reverse complement strand
CATGATTCGTTCGTTTGCATGCAAGGATTCGCAGAGTCTGTTTGCAGGCCAGTGTCCGCGAAGGTTTCGCGCGATTCAGGCGCAGGCAGAACGAAAGCTGCAAATGCTTGATGCGGCAACGGATGTGGCCGACTTGCGTTCTCCACCGGGTAACCGGCTGGAGAAGTTGTCCGGCGACCGTAACGGTCAATGGAGCATTCGCATAAACCAGCAATGGCGTGTCTGTTTCCGTTTCGAGAATGGCGATGTGCATGATGTCGAAATCGTGGATTATCACTGAGGAGGTATTGAAATGAGTGTTGCTTCAAACCTGAATAATATGCGTCCGATTCATCCGGGCGAGATTCTTCGCGAGGAGTTTCTGGCTCCGCTGGAGATGTCCGCCAATGCTCTGGCAATGAAGTTGCGCGTTCCTGCGCCCCGGATCAACGATCTGGTTCGTGAGAAACGTGGTGTGAGCGTGGATACTGCCCTTCGTCTGGCCCGCTTTTTCAACAATACCCCGGAGTTCTGGATCAATCTTCAAACCGCTTACGATTTGAAGATTGCCAAGGCGGACAAAGCCAAAGAGATCGAGCACGACGTTACGCCGCTTGCGGCATGATCTTCAGACTAACAACAAAGGACTTCGCAGCATGAGCCAGCGTCGGTTTTCCGGGGGGATAAAAGGGGACGCTACCCTTTTTCCGAGGTCTACAGTGATGGTGCGATCAAATTCGCTTATGGCAGAAGACACTTTGAACCACTTTCTGTAGGATAAAGCGATGCAATTGAGTCAGACAAAACGCTTTGTGCAAGGACAGACGGCATGATTCTTGAGAACAGACTCAATATCACCGATCAGGTAGAGCTAGCCAGAGCTGAGGAGAAAATTAGCAAGCAAAAAGCCAAGCAGCTGTTTGACTCCGGTGATATTGCAAAGGCAGGAGTCGGCACATTTACCGGGCTCAGTTATATTCACAGATACCTGTTTGAGGATATCTATGATTTCGCGGGCAATATCCGTGAGGTCAATATCGCCAAGGGCGATTTCCGCTTTGCTCCACTGATGTACCTCAAGCAATCGCTGGAACATATCGATTCTCTGCCGCAGAGCAGCTTTGATGAAATTATCGAAAAATATGTTGAGATGAATATTGCTCATCCTTTTCGCGAAGGTAATGGCCGCGCTACCCGAATCTGGCTGGACCTAATCCTTAAACAAGAGCTAAAGAGGGTGGTGGACTGGAATCTTGTAGATAAAGATGACTACCTTTCCGCCATGCAGCGTAGTGTGGTGAAGGACATTGAAATCAAGGTGTTGCTCAAGCAAGCCCTTACGGATCAAATTGATGACCGTACTCTGTTTATGAAAGGCATTGATGTTAGCTACTTCTATGAGGGTTACAGTGAATTCAAAACCGAAGGGCTGTGATTAAGTGTATTTAGTAAACTCTCACCGTAATTCGTAATTCGAGGCTGCATCAAGGTTTCGATGTAATAAGGACGAGGGGAATGGAAATGCACGAAACAAGACCTGACTCCGTTATCCCGTTCAGTTTATTGATGGTTAGTGCTCTGGAGGGGTCGATGTATGATTGAAATATCCAAGTCTATTAATCTACCTGGCTGGATTCCATTCTTAACTCTTTTCTGCGTTATTTATTTCTTCGCAATGATTGAAGTTCAGGCAGACTCAACATTTAAATTGTATGGGCAGTACGTAAACGATGATTGTACTCCAATTTCTGATGCAACCATTATTATGGATTATAGAACTGCTACCCCAATTAATCTGGTGCCCTCATGGCTGAGGTGGATACAAGACCCGGGAACTCGAACTGATATAACCGATAGGCATGGATATTTTAACGGGAGCGTTAGTTCCTATTCCCCCCTGACAGTAAGTGAACAAGCAAGCAGTACATCCAGAAGTTTCTCTGAAAGAGACTTACCCGAGCTCATTAAACAGAATAGAGAAGATAATCCGCTCATTTTGTATAAGAGCTTGTATGCAAATAATACATCAAGGGTTACTGATAGAGGCACTACTCTTTTTCTGGCAGACGATAGAGTGCATGACCAACACATTGGCCCAATTCGTATAAAATCAGGCAGCAACATGAGCAATGGCGATATGAATTGGTATTTAGAGTTGAATGTAAGTGATGGTGGTTTCATCTCAGTGCCGGTGGAAAGCCTGCCTTTTTCAGAGGAGTTGCCCCTCAGGGGATATAATAAAAAGGTTCGCATCGAATTTACGGGTGACGATGTCGATGCGGAAAAACAATCCGCATACTATTTTTCTGCTCAAAACGGAAATGTATATGGAACCTTGATATTAAAAGCGTCACTTATTGCTATGCAATACAATTTGGATATTGATGTATCGCTCTTGTATGACTATTTACATGATGAAAGTGAAAATAGAATAGATAAGCCGGTGCTTCCTCAAAGGAGATGCGGAGGCTCAATGGCATTTGAGCAAGGTGGTTATTACGCAACACTCATGTCTCCATATTCACCAAAATATAGCCATGACGAATCTATGCGGCTGGTTGAGAGGAAAAAACGCATTTATTTGGGTTCTAAGATGGCATCAGATCCGAAGGTGCCTATGGAGTGGCTACTTGATCCAAACAATATCATTGATAAAGAAGTGTTACGGGAAGTTTTAAGAAATCCGAAAACCGATGCAGATGTGGTAAGCAGATTGTATCACCGCCATTCGGAGGATGAAGGTATGGTGGTCGAGATCGCTGGTAGTAATAAAACCCCTGTTTCGGTGATAAGAGAACTTGTTAAGAGTCAGAAATATGACCGCATACTTCCGTATAACCGGAACACTCCAAGTGATGTCTTGCTATTAATCATTAATAGATGGAAGGAAAATCCTGGCGCAACTGATGTATTAAGATCCATTGCAACGCACCCTAACCTTTCTCGGGAAGGCATCGAAAAATTAGTGGATGTGGAGAATGATACTGTACGTGGTGAAATCGCAAGGAGATCAGATGTTGATCCAGATATAATGAGAAAGCTGGGTAAGATTCCTTCCGGCGAGGTGCGATGACAGTATACCAAATACACAATTGAATTCCGGGAATTCCGGGGACAGTGTACCTAATTCCAATCAATTAAAGGCGATTAAAGGGGTCAGAGCCCTTTTAAATTCATTTAGGTTGCTTAGATTGGGTCGGGTTGGATCAAGCTAACTGGCAAACCAGCAATGTTGAACCGGCAACAGGGAGGGAAAAGAAGATGATCAACGCAATCGTCGATATCTCACACCACAATACGGTGACAAGCTTTGAAAAGGTGAAGAGTGCCGGTGTGTTCGGAATCATCCACAAAGCGACACAGGGAACCACCTACAAAGACCCGATGTTCACAGGCAACAGGATAGCCGCCACCAACGCTGGCATGAAAGTTGGGGCATACCATTTCGGCGTCTCCGGGGATGCCATTGCCCAGGCCGACCATCTGATCGAAACAGCCGGAGCGGACTCGTTACTTGTTCTCGATTTCGAAGGAAACCCGCTAGGGGGCGATATGTCCCTGGAGGAGGCGGAGCAATTCGTCCATCGCGTTTTCACAGCGACCGGAAAGTATCCGGGACTCTATTCCGGACATACCGCGAAGGAGGCCTTGCAGAGCGCCGGCATCACCTCTGCGGAGCAGACGGAGCTTTCGAAATGCTGGCTGTGGATTGCCCGATACGGTGCAGCGCCTTCAATCCCGGCGATATGGCCTGCCTGGACACTGTGGCAATACACCGATGGCGCAGCGGGGCCGGAGCCCCATACTGTAGATGGCATTGGGCCATGTGACAGGGATCAGTTCAACGGCACGTTAGATGAACTCGCAGCATTTTGGCAAAGCAACGGAGCCTGACAGCCCCCAGGCTTATACTTCATTCTGACAGAGCCCTCGGACAGTGTACCTAATTCAGGCAAGGCCCTCTGCCGATCCTGTGACGGACGGCAGGGGGCTTTTTCTTTTCGCTCATTGAGGAATCGATAGCGGCGGGCTATCTTCTTTCGCGTTCTTAATTCGCTCAGAGATTCAGTGAAAAGAGGGGGCAGGTAAGCATGGCAGGGAAGTTTACCTTGGCTGATCAAGGTTGCTGCGCGTGACTGGAATCGATGCTGGTAGTCTTATGGTCATATCAAAAAGGTTGGAATTGAATGGACTCTTATTGGAATGATAAAGAAGCAAAAGCATGTGCTGATGACCCACTGAAACTGCGGGTCTATACTTCCCGGCTACTGGGAAGGGATGAATCCCTGGTGCTGCACGGTGGTGGCAATACCTCCGTGAAGGCGACAGCCACGGATATCTTCGGCGATGAGATCGAGACGCTCTACGTGAAGGGCAGCGGCTGGGATCTGGCGACCATCGAGGCGGCAGGCTTTGCCCCGGTTCGACTGGATGTGCTGCAACGGATGGCCATGCTGAAAAGTATGACTGATAGCGAGATGGTCTCCGCCCAGCGCGCCGCCATGCTCGATCCGTCGGCGCCGAACCCCTCCGTCGAGGCGATTCTGCATGCCATTATCCCTTTCCGCTTTGTCGATCACACCCACACCGATGCGGTGGTGACGGTCTCCAACACGCCGGACGGCGAGGCGAGAATCCGCGAAATCTACGGCGACCGCGTGCTCATCGTACCGTACGTGATGCCCGGTTTCATC
This sequence comes from Mariprofundaceae bacterium, assembly GCA_050304695.1. Lineage (GTDB taxonomy): Bacteria > Pseudomonadota > Zetaproteobacteria > Mariprofundales > Mariprofundaceae > WSZY01. Next base: position 275,149 of record JBNLEB010000006.1, on the reverse strand, counting down.
CTTGCCAAGACGATCGAAGAGTTGACCCGCGACATCGACTGGAGCCGTTATCAGGGGATGGTGCTACTCAATCACGGCCTGTTCACCTTCTCCGACGATGCCCGGGAGAGCTACGAGAATATGATCGCGCTGGTCTCCGAGGCCGAGGCGTACCTCGAAAAGAACGCAGCGGTCGATTGGAAAGCCTCCAAAGCCAAGGAGAATCTCGCGGCGCTGGCTGCCATGCGCAAAGCCGTTTCGGATGCGAAGGGTGCGGCGATGATTGCCCGGCTGGATGCCTCGGAGCGGACGGTGGCGTTTTCGAATGTCGATAACGTTGCCGAGATCGCCAGCCGTGGAACCCTGACCCCGGATCATGTGATCCGCACCAAGCCGACACCTGCCGTGATCGATGGCGACGTCGTCGCCTCCGTCGAACGCTATGCCGATGATTACCGCGGCTATTTCTCGCGCAACGACGACGGTTCGCTGACATGCCTCGATGCCGCGCCGCGCTGGGCGGTATGGCCGGGTTATGGCTGCGTCAGTTTCGACCGCAGTGTCAAAGCGGCGGATATCATCTCGGATATCAGGGATCATACCCTGCCCGCCATCCTGCAGGCGGAGAAGATGGGCGGCTGGAAGGTGCTCTCCGAGAAGGACATCTTCGAGATGGAGTACTGGGAGCTGGAGCAGGCCAAGCTTAAGAAGGGCGGTTCTGCCCCGATCCATCAGGGCAAGGTCGCGCTGGTGACCGGCGCTGCCAGCGGCATCGGCCGTGCCTGTGCCGAGGTGCTGCATGCTCAGGGCGCAGCCGTGGTGGCGCTCGATATCGATCCCGCCATTGCCGAAACGTTCAACCGTAGCGATTTCGTCGGCATCAGGTGCGATGTTACCGATGAGGCAGCGCTCAGATCGGCTGTCGAGGAGACGGTACGCCGTTTCGGCGGCCTCGATATTATTGTCAGCAATGCGGGCATCTTCCCGCTGAGCGAGCGTATCGAGGCGATGAGTTCCGAAACGTGGGAGAGGAGCATGGCGGTGAACCTCACCAGCCATCAGCGGCTTCTCCATTTCGCCGCGCCGTATCTCGAGCGGGGTGTCGATCCGGCAGTGGTGATCATCGCCTCGAAGAACGTGCCTGCGCCGGGGCCGGGCGCTGCCGCTTACTCGGTCGCCAAGGCGGGGCTGACCCAGCTCGGCAGGGTTGCCTCGCTTGAGCTGGCGGAGAAGGGGGTGCGGGTGAACATGCTTCATCCCGATGCCGTCTTCGATACGGCGATCTGGACCGATGAGGTGCTGCAGAAGCGCGCCGCCAATTATGGTATGACTGTTCAGGAGTACAAAACCAAGAACCTGCTCAGCGTCGAGATTTCTTCGACCGACGTGGCTGAGCTGGCTGCCGCCATGGCAGGCCCGCTGTTCTCGAAAACCACAGGGGTTCAGCTGCCGATCGACGGTGGTAATGATCGTGTTATCTGACTGCTGCAAAGTGGGCAGGTGTCGGCAGGCACTGCCGTGACAGAAGTGAATATCGGTACGCCGCTGACGCCCACAGCAACACGGGTGATGATGCTCGGATCGGGCGAGCTGGGCAAAGAGGTGGTGATCGAGCTGCAACGGCTCGGCGTCGAGGTGATCGCCGTGGATCGCTATGCCGATGCTCCGGCCATGCAGGTGGCGCACCGCGCTCATGTGATCAACATGCTGGATGGGGCGGCACTACGCAGCCTGATCGAGAGTGAGAAGCCGCACCTGATCGTGCCGGAGGTCGAGGCGATTGCCACCGACACGCTGGTTGAGCTGGAGAGCGAAGGGTTCAACGTCATCCCGACTGCTCGGGCAACAAAACTCACCATGAACCGCGAAGGCATCCGCCGCCTTGCCGCCGAGGAGCTGGGGCTGCCCACCTCGCCGTACCGCTTTGCCGACTCACTGGATGAGTTCAGCGCAGCCGTGAAAGCCATCGGTATCCCGTGTGTGATCAAGCCGATCATGAGCTCTTCGGGCAAGGGGCAATCGGTGATCCGCAGTGAGGCGGACGTTGCCAAGGTGTGGAGCTATGCGCAGGAGGGAGGCCGTGCCGGGCAGGGGAGAGTGATCGTCGAGGGCTTCATCGAGTTCGATTACGAGATCACGCTGCTGACCGTCCGCTATGCCGGCGGCACCTCCTTCTGCGAGCCGATCGGCCATCTACAGATCGACGGCGACTACAGGGAGTCATGGCAGCCGCAGCCGATGTCTGATACGGCGCTGAATGCAGCAAAAGAGATTGCAAAGAGGGTCACCGATGCGCTGGGCGGCTACGGCATCTTCGGTGTGGAGCTCTTTATCAAGGGTGACAAAGCGATCTTCAGCGAGGTGTCGCCACGTCCGCACGATACCGGCCTCGTTACGCTGATCTCGCAGGATATCTCCGAGTTCGCACTGCATGTGCGTGCGATCCTCGGCCTGCCGATCCCCAACATTCGCCAGCACGGCCCTGCGGCCTCCTGCTCACTCGTCGTTGAGGGCGACTCCGACAAAGTAACCTTCAGCGGCTTCACAGAGGCTTTAGCGGAGCCCGACACCCAGCTTCGCCTCTTCGGTAAACCCGAAGTCCATGGCAAACGCCGTATGGCCGTTGCACTCGCCCGCGGCGAGTCCATCGAGGATGCTCGCAAAAAGGCGACCACTGCGGCAGGCGGCATCAAGGTTGCGTTGTAATAAGGAAGAGGGGATGGAAATGCACGAAACAAGACCCACTCCCGTCATTTGGCACTGCACTGAGTGAGGTGACATAATGACGTTTGAGGGTTTGATATATATCGCTCTTATTGCGATGTCGTATTTGATCGTATCAGTTGCAATTGCGGTCATTGCAGTTCGATATGCCCGCAAACATTCAAAGAACACTAAACTTTGGGGGCTTATGGCAGCCTTCGTTTTGTACAATCTTATCTTCTGGGATTGGCTGCCGACTGAGGGGATGCACAAGTACTACTGTTCCAGTGAAGCTGGCTTTTGGGTTTATAAAAGCGTGGATCAGTGGAAGGATGAGAATCCAGGTGAGATGGGAGCTCTATCTTTGCCAGGTACCAATGTGTGGCCTACTAACCACAATCAATTCGATGGGGGACACGGCGAAACTACAACCTATCTTCTAAGCGATAGATTCAATTTGGTCGTGACCAGACAGGATGTTTCCACTCTGTTGCTCATAGTTAGGAACGGGCAAGAGATATGGGATATAGAAAAAAATGAAGTTCTGGCGCGATACGTTGACTTCGAAAGCGGCGGTTATTTAGTCTCAACTCCTCCTGGTGGCCCTCCTCCGACATCTAAGTTTTGGTTGCGGAACCGCAATTGCAGTGGAGATGCGAATGCGATGTTGATGTATAAATTCAAAGAAAGAGTTATCAAGGAGCTAAATAAGTAATCGATCCAAACCAACGGGATCAGGTTCGATTGATTCGGGCCGTCCATGGCTCTCACCCTGCGGGCGGTAAGACCGTCCCGGAATTCCGGGGATAGTTTACTTAATTCAATTCAGCCACTCTGCCGATCCTGTGATGGACGGCAGGGGGCTTTTTGCATTCGGGAGAATTCTAAATCAATTGAGCGCAGGGGCTTCTTTTCTATCAAAAAGCATATATCATGAGCCATAGGGGAAGGGAAACACACTACCACAATTGAATATACGAATAGTGCGCTTGCAGCATTCCTTTTTGGAAGTCATTTGCTGGAGCCAGTAATTGTTTTTATTTGAACAGTGTGTGTCGCCCCTAATTATTAAATATGGAGCGTAATGAGATGACGATAGAAATAACAACCAACTTTTTTTATAAAACTTCGAGCCAGGAAGAGCAATATCCTGAGGAAACAGTTTTCGTTGATTCCGGATACACACTGGTTGGTGGTGGTACCGTTGATAACTGGAAGTTGAATCCAGCCTGGGGAAATATGCTTACAGACTCATGTCCTGTACAGGATTCAGCCGGAAAATACACCGGCTGGAAGGGGCGGGGTAAAGATTGCTGGCACGAGTCAAAATCGAAAATCACCGTATATGCGATTGGTATAAAAGTAACAAAGGACGGATCGCCTGTGAATCTTCAACAAAAGGTTTGGGCTGGAACCTCAGCAGTAGGGAACCTGGCTGAAGCTACTGTCGATTCAGGTTGGACACCAACGTGCGGAGGTGCGTCGGTCAGCCCGAATAACAGCTCCCTGCTGCTTCAGGCATCGTCGCCTGAACCCAGTGCCGATCTTATGCCGGTTGAGTTCTCAACATGGAAAGCGGGAGCACAATATTGTCAGAAATCGGTAGCCGGCGAGGTAACATCCTACATCATAGGTATTCAGGCTGCCGGTATCGTATTCACATCGGAAGCCTATTTTACCCGATCGCCTAAAGTTGCGCATCCGTCCACCAGCCTGGGAGCACCGGGCAAGAATATCGGTGGTGGAGCCTGGGTTGGTTATGGTGAGGAGAACTGTTTTAATTTCCTGACCAGTTCCTCTCCCATTTGTGGCTGGATTAATAATGGACAACCTGTTGTTGGTGGCTGGGAAGCTGCCGGAAAAGACCATATTACTTCATCGCCTGCGGCTCTAACCGTTTGCGCAATTAATCTAAAGGCAACGGCCGCATAGTCTTTGGTGATTATGAGGCCAGTGTGCCTTATTTGTTTCAAGCCCTCTGCGAAAGCAGGGGGCTTTTTCGTTTCATGCATTGAGGAATCGATAGCGACGGGCTATCTTCGTTGTTTCATTGAGGGGTGAGGGAAATGAAGCAAATCTCCGGTTCTACATTCTGTTTTGAGAAGCTGATCGAGCGAGTCGATCAGGCAAGAAGGTAGCCGATGCTGCCTCTCTTTGAATTTTCCGATGATCGGTGTGTAGATCATCGGCGCCGAAAGGTTCTGGGTACGATTGCCGGCTCCGTTGCTGTTGCTGCTGCTGCCTGGCCGGGATTCGTGGTTGCCGACGCCATTGATGGAGATGTGGTGTTCCTGCGTCCAAAGGATAAAGGCTACGATTATCACACCACGCTCTTTAACCAGTGCATCAAGCGTCGCCCTGCGATTGTTGCCGTCTGCTATAACGAAAACGGTGTCGTGCAGGCTGTTCGAAGGGCTCGCCGTGAGAAGCTTCCTGTAGCTATCAAAAGCGGTGGTCATAGCTTCGAAGGCTTTTCAATCAACGATGGCGGTTTTGTCATCGATGTTTCGGAGATGCAGGAGCAGCAGCTACACAAGAGTGGCCTCTATACCGTTGGCCCTGCCTGCTCGTTAATGCTGGCGTACGAAGAGCTGGTGCCGGAAGGGCGGATGCTTTCGCTCGGGTCGTGCGGCATGGTCGGCATTTCAGGTTTAACGCTGGGTGGCGGCTATGGGCTCTTTTCACGCCAGCACGGGCTGGCGTGTGATGCGCTACGCAGCCTGCGGATGGTAGATGGAAATGGCGATCTCCATCAGGTGAAGAAGGGTTCCGGCCCGGGCTCAGAGCTGTTTCGGGCATGTTGCGGTGGTGGCAATGGCAATTTCGGTGTGATTACGCAACTGGCGTTTGAAACCTTCGAGGCTCCGAAACATCTGTGGAGGTACCTCTTTAAGTGTTACAAGCTGGATGCCGGGCGCGCCGAGGCATGTGCAAAGCTCTGGTTTAAGCTGGCTCCGACACTGCCGCACAGCGTCTTTTCCGCCTTTGTACTGAACCACCGGACATTGACGATACTGCTCACCAACACCGCTGAAGAGAGTTCGCCTGAACTGCTGTCGGCCCTCGGCAGGCTGGAGCAGATGGCCGATAAGCGTTATCCGGATAAAAAGGAGCCGCTGATTGATGGTATCCGGCGCTATTACGGCAGGCTCGATCCGCTCTATTTCAAGAATGCCTCGGCTGGCTACTACAGCGATTATAACGATATTGCCGGCATTGCTCCCGATCTGTTTCAACAGATCACCACCACGCCGGGGATGCTCTACCAGATCAACACTGTGGGCGGTGCGATTGGCGATATGGATGATGGGACGCATACGGCATACGCACATCGAAAAGCCAATTTCATATCCGAGGTTCAGAGCTACTGGGAGAAGCCTGAAAGAGCAGCGCATTACCACGCTGCTGTCGGGGCATTCCTGAGAAAGCTGGATACGCATGGCTTGAGGAACCATTACTGCAACTACCCCGATCTTTCGTTTTCCGATTGGCCGCTTTCCTATTACGGCAAGGCGGGTTACCAGCGGTTGCAGAGGGTGAAGAAGCAGTACGATCCCGATAACCTGTTTCAACACGCGCAGAGCATCAGGCTTTAACTCGTTGAGGAATCATTAGCGACGGGCTATCTTCCTTGCTTCATTGAGGGGTGATGGAAATGAAGCAAATCTCCGGTTCGACATTCTATTTCAAGAAACTGTTCCCGACATTCTGGTTTGGGTTCCTCGCCTTCTTTGTTTTTTCCTCATTCTCGATGGAGGGTAAGGAGAATGAGCCTGCAGTTGCATCGCTGATGTTTCTTGCCGTACCCATATTGATGGCTGTTTTTGGATTCATTCTTTTCAAGAAGATGGTCTGGGATCTGGCTGATCGGGTGTATGACCGTGGAGATTCGCTGGAGTTTCACAAGGGCGGAAAGGTTCAGCGCGTTCCCATCAGCGAAATTGTTAACATTGGCTACAGTCAAATGACTTCACCTGAAAGAATCGCGATACGTGCAAGGAACAATGGCCCGATAGGCAAGGAACTGGTCTTTATGCCACCCATGCGCCTGGTACCGTTTTCCAAAAACCCACTGGCTGAAGAGCTGATCGAGAGGGTGGACCGGGCAAGAAGGTCGCATTAGCGAATAAAGGGCTCCGACCCCTTTTCATCTACATCACTTTTCATCTATTGAGAAATCATCAGGGATAGGCTCTCTGACCTGGCAGGGGTGAAGTTGCAGCTCCGGTTGATTCGTACCATGATATAAGCAGATGCTTATCACAGGGGGTACAGAGATGGGTAACGGGAAGCATTCAGATGATGAATTAAACGAAGAGGATGGCCCCGAGCAGGAACTTATTGAGCTCGGAAACAGGGCCAAACTGCTGAACAGAATTCAGCGCATTGACAAAGAGATCGACAGAACCCTGGATAAATTAATGGACGAAGAGGACTGGCTGGGTTTCGTCTATCGGGTAGATGGCAAACGCTCACCCTTCTGGTGGGAGCTCTATAAAAAGGTTAAAGATCTTCGGAAAAGGGTTGATCAGCTTGAGAAGTTGAGAGAGAAGGCCAGGGAAGAAATTCGTAAGGCACCCATCCCCAAACCCGTTATCGAGCCGGACCCTTCCATGCCTGAACCGGGCACGCCAACGGACGGAGGAGTTTTTGTCTGACATACAGGGAGTCGGCGTTTAATCTGATTTCGGCTGTAGCCGATAGATAGAAGGCAGGAGAGTTGTTTGCCCGACAGAGCTGAAATAAACGACATTAACATTCGTAAACAGATGTTCATGCTTTCGCTTGCAGGTCTTGGCGGCATGATCGTGCTGATGTCGATCATTGTCTGGCAGATGCAGGGCAATGTGATCAAAGAGCGCCATAGCCTGATCCGGGCGCAGGTGGAGTCGGCCCACTCTCTGGTGCGACAGACCTATGGTGAATACCGGCGGGGGCTCATCGGTGAAGAAGATGCCAAACAGGTCGCTATGGATCACATCGAGGCGATGCGCTATCTGAATAACGGCTATTTCTGGATCATCGATAGGGATGGCGTGATGCTGATGCACCCGTTCAGCAAGGAGATTGTCGGTCAATTGACCCTTGACCAGCGCGATCCCGAGGGCAGGTATTTCGTGCGTGACTTCCTCGCCGCGGCCAGGGGTGGTGGCGGTTTCGTCGAGTATGGCTGGCCGAGACCGGGCGGCTCGGAACCGGTTATCAAGATCGGCTATGTGCTGCCCTTTGAGGCGTGGGGCTGGGTGATCGGCTCCGGTCTCTATGTTGATGATCTGCGCAGTGAAGCGGTGCGCCAGATCTGGCTGGGTGCGGCATTGGTCTTTGTACTGTTCGGCATCAATATTCTGCTCTCGCTCTGGCTCTCGACACGCTATATCAACGTTTTTCGCAGATCGGCTATCCGCGATGCTCTCACCGGTCTGTATTCGCGCGGATACCTGGAGGAGATCGGGCCAAAACTGGTCTCCCGCTTCGGGAGGGAGGGTGAGCAGCATCTGGCTGCCATCTTCTTCGATATCGATCACTTCAAGGTGGTGAACGATCATTTCGGTCATAAGGTTGGCGATGTTGTGCTCCGTGAGGTGGGGCGTATCGTCAAGGGTCACCTTCGCCCGAACGAACCGGCCTTCCGCTATGGCGGAGAGGAACTGGTGGTGTTACTGCATGCCTCGGAGGCGGATTGTATCGGTATCGGTGAGCGTATTCGCAAGGCTATCGACAGACATACGTTCAGCGCTTCCGAGAGTGAGTTCAGCATTACAATCAGTGTCGGTATCGCTATGGCAGTACATGGCGAGTCACTCTCCGAGATACTCAAGCGCGCGGACAGATGTCTCTATGTCGCCAAAGCCAGGGGGCGGAACTGTACCGTGAGTCAGTCCGATGTTGCTACGTTTGAAAATGCCGAGTCCCATCACTAACACTCTTCGCATCACGAACAGGTAAGATTCAGGAGGTCGGTTTCCAGCGTGTCGGGGTGATCTCCAGACTCCTCTCTCCATCGGTGATAAAGGCGGTGCCATCCTGAATGGTGCACTGCAGGCGCATGGCTCTCTGTGCGATAGCGCCCAGAGCCGCGACTGACGCATCGGGAATGGAGATAAATTCCAGATTATCGAAGCGGGTGAGGCGGGTTCTGTTCTGCTCGCGCCATGCTGCAGCGCTGTTCTCCTGGTAGTTGACGATCACCACCCGCGCGGCTCTTCCACAAGCTTTCCGGATACGCTTCTCATCCGGCTGCCCCAGATCGATCCATAGCTCGATCTCATCGCTGTAGTTCTTCTGCCAGAGATCGGGTTCATCCTCGGTGCTCAATCCTTTGCAGAGCTGCAGGGTTTCGGAGGCATAGAGGATAAAGGCGAGCAGGCGCACCATCATCCTTTCGTCGTTCTCGGAAGGGTGGCGGGCAATGGTGAGCTGGTGATCGGCGTAGTAGTTGCGGTCGAGATCGGTGATCTGGACTTCCGCCTTGAAGATGGTCGATTTGATAGCCATGCGCTATTCCATGGTATCGGAGCGGCAGAGGCAAGCAGATTTCATGGGGTATTACAGTTCTCTGTGATTGCCGGATATCTTTGTCATATGCCTGTTTGATAGACGAAAAAAGTTGGTCTATTCTCGAAGACAAGTTGAGGAAGGAGGGGATGATAATGTCACTTAAGTATTGTTTTATTGCGGGCGTATTTTTCTTTTCAAGTGTGACCACGGCGATGGCGACACAACTATTCCAGGTTGATATTCGGGATGCCGTTAGTCGGCAGGCGGTTTGTAATGATGGAACTGCTGCAAACTATTATTTTCGGCCGGCTGTTGATCCGGATTATCAGAATGAATGGGTGGTCTTTTTGAAAGGTGGAGGAGGCTGCAACAGCGTCGACTCCTGTACTCAGAGATTTAAGGAGGACAAAAAAGGAGGCCGCCTTGTCGCTCATCCCAAAACGACTGCATGGCAGTTGAAGACAATTACCGAGAAAGGAATGTTTTCAAAGCGTTCGTTTATTGGTAAAGCCAACCTCGTATATATTCCATATTGCAGCTCCGATGGCTGGATTGGCACAGCCGATCAGGACTTTGGTGGCGGGAAGACCGTCCATTTCAAAGGCTACTATATTGTAAAATCGGTCATTGAAGATTTGATGGATTCCTCGTCCCCTTTATTCTCCAAAAACTGGTCTGAATTGATACCGGAAATTCCGGAGTTTAACAGGAGTTTGTCCGATGGGGATTTACTGCTGCTTAGCGGAAGCTCCGCCGGTGGAGGAGGGGTCAGGAATAGCATTGACCGTGTTGCAGAGATCATCAAGTCGAACCACCCCGATAATCTTGTTTTAGGTGTTTCCGACGCCAATTTCAGGCCGCTCTTCCCACTGGTAAGTGATAAAAGCAGTGCCTTTCATGGAAGTATTGGCGATGAGTCATGTATGAGTTCGCTCAGTGCCGATAAGGCCGGGTACTGTAGTTCTTCATCTTATCTGATCCAGCAAGGGCATATCAAAACACCACTGTTTTATATCGTGAATCAGATTGATTCAAAACTGATGGAAAACAGTGCCATGAGACCGGCCGACATTAACGATCAGAAATATTTTTCCGCAGCGGTTCGGGGTATGGGACTTTGGATGCGTTCTCTGAGTCTCGCATCTCATGCTGGCTTGTATAGTTATTGCCACAAAGGAACCGACGGGAAAGGGCCCCATACTGCATTGCTACATAATGATCGTTATTTCGAACCATGGACAACAGACATAGGAAACATCTCAATGGATGAAGTGTTGTCCCGTTGGGTGCAGGCGCTTAAAACAGGAATGTTTTCAACTGGCATATTTTCCGCCAAGGCTGATTCATGTCCCTGAATATAATACTCCTGAAGGAATAAAGAGTTTAGGAGGGATTCCAGGAGGTTTGAGAAATTGCCGAAGGTTATCCGGAAGGCGACTCGATGGATGTCAGAAGTGCAGGGCAGTCTGGGCGGTTACGCCGAAAATCCTGGTTCTCCAATCCAGGGGTTGGGGGATTCCACCGCCGACGACATGGCCTTCGAAGTGGGTGTATCCCCTGGTTTCCATGCGCCAGTAACGAATGCCGATACCAAAGCTGAAGTCAGGGGTGGCCTGATAATCGAGCATCGCTTGCAATTGATAACCCCAGCCTCGGCCATCTTCGGGAACCGGTCCGGTGAAACAACCGGGGCTGCTGCAAATCCGCAGCGGATGCGAATCGGTCCCCTTGAGCGAAACATAAGGCAGTAAAACCGCCTCGCCGTTCAGCGTCCAGTTTCCCATACGGGTCTTGCCATTCATGCCAAGGCGAAGCGAATGCCAGTTGTTGTTCTGCGAAATAACCCGGGTTGATGTGGAGACCGACGGAACGCAGATGCCGGGATGGCTGGCCATCTGCGTACAGCCATAGGCATTCACTTTCTCGTTGAAATAGTTGTAGCCGATCAGGCCGCCGATTCGACTGGTCGAAGTGTCTATAAAATTATATCCGATATCAGTCGTGACGTAACTGATCGAGCCGCCATGTTGAGAGCTGAGTGTACTCGAATAGGGAGAAATGCCTGGTGGAAAGTCCTCGTCCCGCAAATTACCGCTTCCGATATTGCCTAAACCCGCAAATCCTTTGACGAAATAAGAGCTGCTGTTGATCTGGCCGAAGAGTTCGCCGGCATTGCCGGACAGGGAGCCATAGGTCAGGCGTGAATTGAAATCCGATCGCGTGCGGCCATAAAGATCTTTGGCTGTTTTACCCCAATTGGCCCAGTAGCGTACGCCGACTTCTGTCTCGACGCCGCTCGGCGGCCATGTCGAATCGGCTGCCTGTGCCGGAGTGGTGGGCAGGCCTGCGAGCATAATGCCTGTGCATACCGCTCCGACGATCCGGGGCAGGCATTTGAAAAAACCGATGTTTTGCATGGTGGTAGTTCCTATTCCCCTGAAGATGTAAGTTGAGTGTGGCACTATAGTACCGGAAGAATAGAAACGTCATATTTTCATGCGCTCAATAACGTGCATTGAGGAATTGTCATCGAGTGGCTAACTTCTCATGTGTTCAGAAAGTACATCTGTACTTTATTAGAGGGGGAGGCGAGATGCGGATTTTTATCCTGTGTATGCTGATGACTTGTGCGGGGCTGGCGGAAGCAGCTCCCAGTTTTGATTGCAGCCGGGCCAAAAGCCGGGTTGAAAAGCTGATCTGTTCCTCCGATGTCCTACAGCAACTGGATCAGCAAATGGCTGCACAATATTCCGTGATCAAGCAAAAACTCTCCGGTGCTGACAGTAAGTTGCTGCGCGATTCTCAAAAGGCCTGGCTCAAGGCCAGAAACAAACAGGTGGAGGCCATTTTTGTCGAGCAGGCATATCGAAGCCGGCTGGAAACACTGAATGCCGGATTGATCCACCTTTCATTTGCAACCGGACAACTGCCGACGAAGATCGAATATGGGAATGGGCAGGTGTTACAAATCCTCTCCGACGTTGCGGAAGCGACTGACGACATGTACAGAACCAGGACTGTTGCTATATCGATTCGGCATGACCAGGGAAAGATTCGGAAACTTTTCGAGGCCTCTGAAAATATCCGGGTGGATTGGAATCAAGTGGAATCGGCAGAGTATATCGATTCGGTCGATCTTCTCTATTCGCTGCCCGATAAAGCATTCGTCGTCGTTCTGCATTGGCATGAACAACCTTTCAGGGGGGCCGGCTCTACGACTTCAAAATATTATCTGAGAGCTGCAAGTGGCGGTTACATCAACATTTTCGATATCGGTGAAGGTGGATCAAACAACCATAGTTTTATGCCGGAGACGGTAGCCAGCTCTTACGGGCATTGGCAACGCGATGGGACTACACGGCATCTGCAGTTTTTCAGGGTCGATCTGCAAAGGGGTGGTACGAGCGGGTTCGTGAAAAGTATGCAAAAAACGATCATCGATTTTGATTTTGCAAGTGGTTCCGTATCCGAACGTGAAGCACCACTGTTCGAGAAGAACCTTGAAACACCAGTGAACCCGAAAGCTGCCGCCAGCTATGTGGATAAGATGAACGAAATTCTGGAGAAAGTGGAGGCGCGTGACAGGAGTTATCCCGATTCGACGCGGTGCAGATCGCTTGTAGAGGGGCTCGAGGATTTCCAGATGCTCTACGGAAAAGTGGGGGAAAACAGGATTCCCTGGGAGCAGTTCATCTACGCTGCATCCAAACTGAGTGGCAGAGCTGCGGAAGTGAAATTTCAGGACAGAATGATTCTGCTCGCCCAGGAGCTGATGCGGTATCAATCCGTTATTGAAGAGACGGACGACTGGCGTGGAAAATTCAAGGAGATTATGAAGGCGGGGCAAGATTCATATCGCTATGCTTTCGAGTACGCTGCCATTAAGGCGCATGAAGGCTTTCCTGTTCTGAATCAATGTGAGGAATTCAATATCGATGGATGGATTTACGGATTCTGGATTCGTCGATACTTGAACGATCAGTTTGAATTGACAGGAGAGATTCTGAAAAATGGATTGAAGGCTTTGAATAAGCCTTACAAGTTCGATGTGAAGCATGCGCCTGAAGTGAAAGATGGCTGGAGGTTGGAGGACGTACTGGGTAAGGCCTATTGTGCTTCGATAGTCTCCGACGTCGTGAATGGCAAGCTTCGTATTGTGCGCAGTAAAGATAAGCAACTGCACGGCATTTTTACAGAGCATGAAGGCGATTATACCGCCAGATATTCTCTCGATTCATGCACTTTGCATGAAAGCAGGATTGTGTTATGCGAGTGGACAGGCTGGAGCAGTGGGGGCATCGCGCAACTTGAATTCAACCCTTCGTCAAACTCTTTTACCGGAGGGTATGAGGAGGGTAAGGGAGCCTTAAAATACGTTCGCCCGGAATACTTAACCTACCGTTGGCAGGGAAAAGCATGTGAAAAGTCTGAATTGCCACAGGCCAGGCAGCCGTCGGTCGGTTTTCCCGGTGCATCGGGCGTTGCGCTTGCAGGATTCGACTTTGGTTCAAAGAAGGAGCTCGGCGATGGTGCAGCAAAAGTTATCGGGAGCGTTATGGCCGATGGGCTCCCTGTCCGGGGTTTTAAGCTTCGTCTGAGATTTGCACCGGATATTTATACGAAGTGGCTGACGACGGACGCTTCCGGGCACTATTCTGCAAATATTTCTGCAGGCCGATATGAGTACGTGGGTTATGAAATCAAGCCGCCTGCTGCGAGTGAGTTGTTAAAAGGAAAAATCATGACTTCTCCGCCTCTTGAGCGGACTCCGATCGATGCCCGGGATGGAAAGGTGGTGCAGGCAATCGACTATGGGTTTGCCGATCCCATTCAAACGACTGGGTCGATTGGCAGAGATTTGATCAAGGTGGAGGATATCGAGTTCAGGTGGCATCCCGTCAAGGGTGCCGCATATTATAAAATCGCTGTCTATTCGCACGGCAATGGTGGACCGGTCGAGATCAAACCTGTGACGCGCGGGTATGATGGCCCCTGGGTCAAAGTCGACGGCAACGCCGTGAAACCCGGTGACATCGGATTAAAGCTGAAGCCGCGTGAATTTTACTCCTGGTCCGTGCGGGCATATTCAGAGGATCATAAAGTACTGGGCAGGACAATAGATGAGTACACTTCGCGCGAGTTTAAAGTCGAGTGATGTTGCTGCGGTTTTATCCGCTGATCGCATGGATCTGGTCCGTTGCCATCTGAGATAGGGGGTATCGTGACCGCCGGAACCGGACGAGGTTCGTTGTCATGCCCGTGAAGTGATATCGAACTTCCGCTAATCTTCTTTCTCGTGCATTGAGGAATCGCCACTCTCCGGTTATCTTCTCCCGCGCTTACGAATTCATCCGGACGCCTCCCCATCAGGAGGGCACCGAAAAGAGGGACAGGTAACCATGGCAAGAAAGTTTAACTTCAGTGCAGGCCCGGCAATGCTGCCGACCGCTGTGATCGAACGTGCGCAATCCGAAATGCTGGAGTGGGACGGCTCCGGCATGTCGGTGATGGAGATGAGCCATCGCGGCAAGGAGTACATGTCCATTGCTTCAAAAGCAGAACAAGACCTGCGCGAGGTGATGAACATCCCGGACAACTACAAGGTGCTCTTCCTGCAGGGCGGTGCATCCTCCCAGTTCGCGGCGATCCCGCTGAACCTGCTGGGCGATAAAGAGAGCGCCGACTACATCAATACCGGCATGTGGTCCAAAAAAGCGATTGCCGAAGCCAAGCGTTATATCAACGTCAACATTGCGGCCGACACCAGCGAGGGTGGTTTTACTGCTGTGCCGACTCAGTCTGAATTGAAATTGGACCCGAACGCCGCCTACGTACACTACACGCCGAACGAGACCATCGGCGGTGTCGAGTTCGACTACATTCCCGATACCGGCAATGTGCCTTTGGTGGCGGATATGTCTTCCACCATCCTGTCGCGTCCGATTGATGTTACCAAATTCGGCATGATCTACGCCGGAGCACAGAAGAACATCGGACCTGCGGGCCTCTGCATCGTTATCATCCGTGATGACCTGCTGGGCCAGGCCTCCGATATCTGCCCGACTATGTTTAACTACGCCGTGATGGCCGAGAACGACTCAATGTATAACACGCCGACCACCTACTCATGGTATGTGGCAGGGCTCGTATTCGAGTGGCTCAAGGAGCAGGGGGGGCTTGAAGGCATGGCTGCGGTCAATAAGCGTAAAGCGGACAAGCTCTACGCCGTGATTGATGGCAGCGATTTTTATGGAAGCCCTGTGGCGAAAAATGCCCGCTCATGGATGAACGTGCCGTTCACGCTGGCCGATGCTGAGCTTGATGCGGCTTTCCTTAAGGGTGCTTCCGAAAAAGGATTGATCACGCTCAAAGGTCACCGTTCCGTCGGTGGCATGCGCGCCTCGATCTACAACGCCATGCCGGAAGAGGGCGTGGATGCGCTGGTCGCGTTCATGAAGGAATTCGAAGTCGGGCATTAAAACTACTGCGCATCACATCTGCTGTGTTGCGCAGTTTAATTGGTCATTCCGGGCTTGACCCGGAATCCATGGATTGATTCAGGCCATCCGTAGCCTTCAGGCAAGGGCCCGCCTGCAGCGTCCAAATTAATTTGTCCCGTATTCGCGAGAATGACGTATATGAGTCAGAATTGTGCGTCACATCCTTGCATCTGAGATGCTTATGACGTTACCTTTTAGGAAGATAAAAGCCCTCTGTCGTTCATTTATCGGTAGGGGGCTTTTTGTGCTCTCTATCCATCGTTGTAGTCAGCTATGTCGAAGTGCAGTGCGATGCCGGTGATCTTACCCTCTTTGATCTGGAAGTGTTGTTCGATACGGATGGTGTTATCCGGTTTGATGTAGTCGTAGAGCGCGGTGACCAGGTCAGCTGTCTCGTGCAGGCTGATGATGTTGAAATCGCCCGGTACGGGCGGGTCACTACGCAGGCTCTCAATATATGAATCGGCGGAATCGAAGCTGTGGAGCGGGCCGTTAAATGTCAGCTCGGGCGCCAGTAGTGTTTTAATGGCATCAATATCGCCGCTGCAGAAATGTTTCAGGAAGGCGATGGCGATATCCTGATGGGTACGGTTGCGCATGAAATCGGCGATCTCGTAGAAGGCGGCGGCCAGTTCGTCGCGCAGCGATTGATCCTCCACCGTCTCCTCCAGTGCCAGCTTCATACAGCTCATCCACTGGTCGCGAGCCGATTCATCGATGGCAAACGGCATATGACGCATACGCAGTCTCGGGTGACCATACTTCTCCATATAGAGGCCCGGGCCACCCATCCAGTCGGAGAGGAACATGAAGAGCTTCTGCTTCGATAGCTTGAGGCTTTTGGCGTGCATGGCACGGATCATCTTTGCTTCCTCCCGTTCATCCATATGCCGGTAAAAGCTTTCAACGAGGTTGCGGATGGGCTCTTCGCCACCGATACGTTCATAGAGGGTTCGGCTATCGCTGCTGATCTGCATGGCGCCACTCTAGGGGTTGTTTCGCTGTTGTCTTCTCTGCAATGTTTTCTCTATTTGCATGGCTGCCGGGATTGGTTCAATGTAATGGCTGACCACTCATTGCAGATAAAGATGATGACAGACAAAGACGATGGCAGATGAAGACGGAGCAGGGTATGACAATTGAATCAGATAAAGACTTGGCGGAACTACGCATCGTCGGGCGCATCGTGGCGCAGACATTGAAAACGATGATGGAGAGCGCCGAGCCGGGCATGACCACGGCCGAGCTGGACGCCATCGGCAAGGAGCTGCTGGAGCAGCACGGTGCCCAGTCCGCACCCAAAGTCACTTACGACTTCCCCGGTCACACCTGTATCAGTATCAACGAGGAGGCGGCGCACGGCATTCCGGGGGATCGGGTGATCCAGCCGGGCGATGTGGTCAACATCGATGTCTCTGCCGAACGGGGTGGTTACTATGCCGATACCGGCGGCAGCTTCGTTGTGCCGCCGAGTAGTTATCTAAAGGACAACCTGCTTAGATCGACACAACTGGCCCTGAATAGTGCCTGCGACCATATCCGTGTCGGCCAGCCGCTCAACAGGATCGGCAAGGCGATCCAGAACGTGGCCAAAAAGCGTGGGTTCAAAACGATCAAGAACCTCTGCGGCCACGGTGTCGGGCGCGGCCTGCACGAGGAGCCTGCCGATATCACCTGCTACTTCGAGCCGCGCGACCGACGGGTGCTGCATGAGGGACAGGTGATTGCGGTGGAGCCGTTTCTCTCCACCAGGAGCCGCTTCGTCAGCGAGGCAGGTGACGGCTGGACGCTGCTGAGCGGCGCGGGAAATCTCTCGGCCCAGTTCGAGCATACGATGGTGGTCACCAAGGGCCGCCCGATCCTGCTTACCGTCGCGCCATGAGTAAAAGCGAAGCCACTCAGGAATTTCTGGAGATCAAAGGCGAGCTTCTCTCCTTCGTCTTCCGCCTGCTGGCGCACCGGCAGGACGCCGAGGATATCGTGCAGGAGACCTGGTTACGGGTGCATGAGAGCATCGATTCGTTTCGCGGCGACTCCTCCTTCAAAACATGGGTCTTCACCATTGCGCTGAATCTGGCGAAGAACCTCATGAGCAGACAGAAGCGCTGGGAGGAGAACAGTCAGGACTACGGCGCCTTGCTGCATCAGCACTCCCCCGAACACTGGGCGCTGTTTCGCGAGGTGTTCGATTCCACACCCCACAAACAGTACGAAATCCGTGAACACATCGCCTACTGCCTGAACTGCATCAACAAGACGCTCGTGACCGAACAACAGGTCTGCCTGCTGCTCAAAGAGATCTACGAGTTCAAGGTGAGCGAGATCATGGGGGTTACCGGGCTCTCCGAGGGCAAGGTGAAGCATGCCATCGCCGATGCGCGCAGGAATATGATCAGAATTTTCGACGAGCGCTGCTCCTTCGTCTCCAAGCAGGGCCACTGCGACCAGTGCACGGCGCTCAAGGGTATTCTGAACCCGGAGCAGGATGCGCAGGTCGAGGCCAACAAGATCGCCATGGTTCGCGAGGGCGACTCGCCCGATCGTGAGCATCTGCTCAACCTGCGACTGGCGCTGACCCGCTCCATCGATCCGCTGAATGCCCCGAACAGCCTGATGAATATCTTTATGCTGGAGAGCCGTGAGGCGTGGGTTGCAGAGGGCAAAAAACGAAATGTGCTAGGGCCTGTCAACAGCAATTTCGGTGTTGGCGCTGCTGCCCCAAATGGGGTCAATCAAGACCCGAGGGATGAAGTTTAGTGATTCCAAACGAATCCCGAGAAACGCTGAGTGACCCCATTTGGGGCGCAGCCCACAGGGATAGACCATTTTTCCGGCCTGCTGCGTTATTGCTCTCTTACGTACAATTAGCACGTAACGTTCGCAAAGCCTTGCAGGATCGAAAAAAGGGCCGAATCGCCGCCATCGAAATTGCTGTTGACAGGCCCTCTTCGTCCGAAATCGGTCGCTCATTTGTCTAAGTAGTATCAATCATCAAAAAGGAGAATGATATGACAGACAAAACGAACAGCGCCTTGCAGACGGTGCAGAACTACCAGCAGTTGATGGGAGGCGGCAGTCAGGAGTGGACGAATCTGCTCGCCGATAACGTCACCTTCACCGGCCCTGCCGTGGGCGAGGTGCGAGGCAAGGATCGCTTGATCGAACTGAACAACGGCTTCTTCCCGATGGTCAGGGGATACCGGCCGGTTTCCGCTTTCGGGCAGGGTGATTTCGCGCTGCTGGAGGGCGTCTTTACCGTGGCTGCACCGAGCGGCAAGGAGATCAGCTTCGACATGGCCGAGGTCTATGAGGTGAAGGGCGGCAAGATTCAGAACATCCGCGTCTATTACGATGCCGAGGAGTTTCGCAAGGAGTTCGGCTGATGGCAGAGAAGAAGATGACCCACTGGCTCTATCCCGCCAACACAAAGTATTACGACGTGCTCGGTGCACTGGCCGAGGAGGAGACCTTCTGGCCGATGAATACGAAGGTCGAAACCGGCGATGTGGTACTAATCTATCTCGCAGCCCCATACAAGCAGATCGGCTTCCTCTGCGAGGTGGCCGGAACCGGTTTCACGTCGGACATGGTGATGCCGCATGTTCATCGCTTCCTGAAAGGCAAGCCGAAACCGGAAAAGGCGGCAAAGCCGTTCATGAAGCTGCGCCCGACGCTCTCCATCCCTCTCGACAAGGAGAGCCCGCTCGGGCTCTCCCACCTCAAGGCCCACGGACTGACCGGCATGCTGATGGGGCCGCGGAAGCTCGATAGCAATCCCGAGCTGCTTGATTACATACGGGACTACATCCAAAGGAGTCTGCCATGAGTGATGTCATAGGTTATGAAACCGCAGTGCAACGACTGCTGATGGAGCCGGGCGTGGAGCGCTCGACCATGATGGGCTCGCCCTGCCTTCGCTACAGAGGCGCATTCATCGCCATGATGTTCAGCAAGGGCAACGGCCTGATCATCAAGGTCTCCCCCGAGCGGGTGAACGAGTTGATCGAAGAGGGCTATGGGGTGGAGTTCAACTTCACCAAGAAGCGGTTCAGGGAGTGGGTGATCATCCCGCTCGATTACGAGGATGATTACGAGCGCTATATCCGCGAGGCGCTTAAGTATGCGAAAGGAGAATAGTTCAGGAGTCAATATGAAAACGATGACATGCAAACAACTGGGCGGTGCCTGCGATATAGAGTTCAGTGCCGATACATTCGAGGAGATGGCCGAGCTGAGCAAGCAGCACAGCATGGAGATGTTCCGGCAGCAGGATGCGGCACACCTTAAGGCGATGGAGGAGATGCAGACGTTGATGCAGAACCCCGATGCGATGAATGAATGGTTCGAAAGCAAACGGAAGGAGTTCGAGGCGCTACCCGAGGTTGAAATCTGAATTAAGCTGCTTCTCGAACTGATCGAAAAAGCCAGGCGGCGGAGCATTCGTGTCTTCGATATGTTTGTTGCCCCAGCCGATGATTGCTTTGAGGATCGGATAGAGGTCGGCCCCTCTGGCCGTTAGCCTGTACTCGTATCGCACAGGTTTTTGCTGGTAGGGAACCTTTTCCAGAATACCGGCATTTTCGAGGCGCTTGAGGCGCTCGGCCAGAATGTTGGTGGGAATCTTCTCTTCGGATTGCGCCAGCTCACCATACAGCCGCTTCCCCAAAAACAGGATGTCGCGAATCACCACCAGTGTCCATTTATCGCCGATCAGATCGAGCGTATTGGCAATGGGGCATGCAGAGCGGCCTGCACATCTGCTTAAAGGTTTCGTATCGCTTGTTGTCATAGAGCAAACATTAACCACTTCATAGTTACTTGCAAATCGAAAGTTATGCGGATATGGTTTCGCTGTAACTTTAATAATGAAAGTTACTCATAACGCAGTTTCGATCCGGATATCAACGGTCGTTGCTGCATCTCCTTTGAAAGGAGAGAGGCTATGGATGCAAAGAAGATTAAAACGGATCGATTCGACTCCATAACCGAGGCATTTCGGGACCATGCAGGTGTCGAGCCTGCTCGCATGTTCGGTTCCAACGGACTGAAGGTGAACGGGAAGGTGTTTGCGATGACGGTGAAAGGTTCGCTGGTGGTGAAACTGTCGAAAGAGCGTGTGGATGAACTGGTCGGCGACAAGCAGGGAAATTACTTCGACCCCGGTCATGGCCGCCTGATGAAGCAGTGGATCAGCCTGCCCGATTCCTCCGCGATTGACTGGCTAACACTTTCCGAAGAGGCCAGATCGTTCGTCAGCGGCAGTTGAGCCGGAGTGCGCAAATATTTTCGATTGAAAAACGGAGCGGAGGTGAACCGTGAAAAAGATATCGGCCGTCATAGGCGGAATGATTGTTCTTATATTTTTATCGACATTGATTGGAGGCGGTATGACCGAACTTAAACATGAAATAACGATTGAGGCTTCTCCCGAAAAGGTCTTTTCGGTTCTGGAGAACCTTGAAGAAGTCCAGCACTACAACCCGACCGTGACGTTTGCGAAATACATATCGGATCATAAGAGCGGTGCCGGGTCAGCCAGAGAGTGCGAGCTCGGAGATGAAGGGAAGATTCGGGAGCGTGTTACGGCTGTCGACCCGGGAAAATCGATCACGATGGAGCTTTACGAGCATAACTGGCCGATCAAATCCATGCAGTGGACAACGAACGTTCTCCCTAATGGCGCTGAGACGAGAGTTACCCAAAAGCTTACTTATGAAATGAAATTCGGTCTGCTCGGGGCGCTTCTGAACAAGCTCGTGATGCGGAACAAGATGGATAGTACGCTCAATGAAGTCTTTATCTCTATGAAGAACTATATCGAAAAGAGTTAACCGTTCATGAGAGATGCAGGTTTTATGTAACCTCCTGATACAATGAATGTCCGGTTTAAAAGCAAATGGAAGGCGTTCGATCCTCATCCGAAGTGGAAATATGAGCTGCTCTCGCTCATGGTTCGATCAATCTGAAACAACGGGCACCATCCCGCCAATTGCGAGGATGCGTTTGAAGCGAGGCAGTTGGCTATGCGAAAGGTGAGCAGGGGAAAGTTGTAATGCAGGGTTCACCAGCGTCAAATGAGAGTGCTGCTTTCAAGGCCCTGAGAGAGGCGGTAGAGGGTTATTACCCGCTGTCGGAAAGCACATGGGAATCACTCAAAGCCATCTCGCGTTTCGACATCATCGGCAAAGATGGTGTGCTCTATCCGATGCATGAGGTGCCGAAGGATTTTGCTTTCATCTGCCGTGGATTGATGCGGGTATTTACGCTCAATGAAGAGGGCGATGAATATAACAAGATCTTTTTCAGCGAGAACTCCTTCCCCGGCTCCATGGTTGCACTGCTGACCAACGCACCCTCTCGGTTCGAGGTCGCAGCGATCGAGGCGAGCGAAGTGATTCGGATCGATTTCAAGGGTTATCGCAAGCTCCTCACCGAGCGGGAAGACCTGAAGATGTTTCACATCCACTATCTGGAGCGTAACTGGTTGATCGATAAGGAGGCACGCGAGGTTTCGCTGGTGCAGGAGAGCGCAACGGATCGTTACAGGCGTTTTCTGGAGCGTTATCCGAATCTGGAGCTGCGCCTGAAGCAGTATCACATCGCCTCATACCTCGGCATCACGCCGACCCAGCTCAGCCGAATCCGACGGACGATGCGACAAACGTAAAATCAACCTATGTAAATGGCTTGGGGATGCGATCCGATTAAATTTTCCGAATCTCAATGGTTCGGAGGAGCGAATGATGCTCATGATCGTCTTAAGCATTCTGGCCGGTACAATGATTGCCTTTCAAGGCACGCTTAATGCCCATCTGGGGGAACTTGTGGCCAGCTCGCTTCTGGCCACGCTCATCGCATTCATCGGCGGTTCCATCTATCTGTCGGTGGCGGCTATGATCCTTCTCAGACACCTCCCGTCCGTCGACGCACTTGGTGCTGTCCCAGCCTATCTCTGGTTTACGGGTGGTCTCTTCAGCGCTATTGCCGTGGCGCTCTTCTACTACCTGATTCCCAGAATGGGGGTTGCTTCGATGCTCTCATATTCACTGAGCGGCCAGATTATCTTTGGGCTGCTAGCATCCCACTTCGGCTGGTTTAACCTGCCTGCATCTCCCATCTCTCCGATCAAGATTGCGGGAACGGCTTCGATGATTGCTGGCATATTCATGATCAACCGGGGCTGATGATGACTCAGCATGAAATTCACTTGGCGAACATCCGCAACCTGACCGCACTCTGGCGCGCGATGGGGGCGATTCAGGTGGCTGACAGGCTCTGGCGCTCTCCAAAATGGCCCCGTCGTTTTTGGCAGGAGCCGGATGATCAGAGCGGGTCAGCCCGAATGCTGAAATATCTCCCGGCGCTGGATGACGGCTATACCATTCCTCTCTGGTCGGATAACACCGCAAATACGCAGCTCCAGCTTGTGGAATTGGCACAGGGTGGTTTTAGCGAAGCATTCAGGCAGACGACGATGTTTCTGAAGGTAAATCCAGGGTCTGTTGATTCGGATGATCCGGAACCGGTTTTTGCTATTACTGATGAGCAGGATCTTCGCGATTGGGGGCGGATCAATGAAGCAGCGTTCGGCTATGAGATCGATATCGATGTGATCAGAGCCATCGCTCGCCATCCGGAGGTCTCTATCTTTTTGTCCCGTTCCAACCGTGAACCCGTAGCCGCTGCCATGTTATTCCTGCATGGTGGTGTAGCCGGCATCCATATGTTGGGCGTTTCACCTGCCTTCAGACGGCAGGGATTTGCCAGAGGGATGATGATGGATCTGCTTCGCCATGCCGAATCGCAACAGGCACGCTACTGCACACTACAGGCATCGCCATCGGGGCAGACACTCTATGAGTCGTTGGGCTTTAAGCAGAGCGGTTCGATTTGTAGTTATCTGAAACAGATTTGAATTTACGTAAATGAACGCTTAGAAAGGAGATGGAAATGACTCAGGTGATTGTCTTATACCATTCAGGATATGGGCATACCCAGCTTGTGGCGGAGCATGTGGCCAACGGTGCTGGTGGAGAGTTGATCGCAATTAATGCCGATGGCGAAATTCCGGAAAGTGCATGGGACAAACTGGCGAATGCCGATGCCATTATCTTTGGCACGCCTACCTATATGGGGGCACCAAGCTGGCAGTTTAAGCGGTTTGCCGATGCCAGTTCCAAGGTGTGGTTTACCAGAGGATGGCAGGACAAGGTGTTTGGCGGTTTTACCATCAGCGCCAGCCTGAATGGCGATAAGCAGGTGACGCTGATTTCTCTGCAAACGCTGGCTTCGCAGCACGGTGGTATCTGGGTGAGCCTTGGCCTGCTTCCCAGCAGCACAAAAGCATCGACGCGTAACGATGTGAACAGCCTTGGCGGTTCGGTTGGTCTGCTGGCGCAATGCCCCGCCGATGGCGATCCGGATGAGATACCATCGGGAGACCTGGAAACAGCGCAACTGTATGGCCAGCGTGTGGCAGCCATTGCTGATAAGCTCAAATCGTCCGGGATTGTAGAACAGATAGTGACATCATAAGGCATTGCGGATGAATGCGTTGATTAAAGAATGCATAGACATGGAAATTCAACTTCACCAGGAAGCGGGCAATGAAAACGATGACATGCAAACAACTGGGCGGCGCCTGCGATATGGAGTTCAGCGCCGATACATTCGAGGAGATGGCCGAGCTGAGCAAACAGCACGGCATGGAGATGTTCCGGCAACAGGATGCGGCACACCTCAAGGCGATGGAGGAGATGCAGACGTTGATGCAGAACCCCGATGCGATGAATGAATGGTTCGAGGAGAAGAGAAGGGAGTTCGATTCGTTGCCGAATACAGTGGGTAAACCGAGTTCATATTGAACACCGATGTCTTCCCGGCATTTAAATTTGCGTGTGCTCTTTAAGATCGGCCGGATCGAAATGGAGTGCGGTGCTGCTGATTTTTCCGTTCTCGATTTTGAAATGCTGCTCGATGCGGATCGTCGAATCCGGTTTGATGTAGTCGTAGAGCAGAGAAACAAGGTCGTCCGTCTCGTTCATGCTGATGATTTTGAAATCGGCAGGTATCGGCGGATCGCTGCGCAGGCTATCGATGTAGGTTTCTGCTGAATCGAAAGTGTGCAGCGGCCCGGCAAATGCCAGATCGGGAGCCAGCAGCCCGGCAAGGGCATCGATATCGCCACTGCAAAAACCGTTCAGGAATGCGATGACGATATCCGTATGGGTTCGGTTGCGCATGAAATCGGCAATATTGTAGAAGGCCGCCATCAGCTCGTCGCGCAGGGCTGCGTCATCGACCGCATCGTTCAGTGCCAGCTTCATGCAGTGCATCCACTGGTCGCGGGCGGAGGCGTCGATGGCGAAGGGCATATGCCGCATACGCAGACGCGGATGCCCATACTTCTCCGCGTAGAGCTCCGGCCCGCCCATCCAGCCGGAGAGAAACATGAAAAGCTTCTCTTTTGCATTCTTCAGACTCTTGGCATGCATAGCGCGAATCGGTTTCACCTCTTCCTGCTCATCCATGTGCCGATAGAAGCTCTCGACAAGATTGCGGATGACCTCTTCACCGCCGATGCGTTGATAGAGGGTGGATTTATCTCTGTTGTCCTGCATGGGAGGAACTCTAGCCATGCATTTCGAGCGGCTCTACAAAAGAGCTGGTTTATCGCTCTGACGGCCTCTCCTTACTGTCACTACCACATAGAGCAGAAGCAGTAGCGTGGTGCCAGCCATAACGATGGAAACGGATGGCGCAAATATAATAAGCCCGACAAACAGGATATTAAATGCCAATGCATTTCTCAGTAAATGTTTTCGCACATCGGCCGGATAAAAGATGAAATGCAAAAATTGAAGGGCGAGCATAAATGTTAAAACGCTTGATCCGGTCAGCACCTTATAATCAAACAGCGTCAATTCAGGTACAACTGCGAAACGGATCATGGCCGCAATTCCGCCCAAGCCTGCATAAATAAACAGGTGCGAGTAGATAATGCCGTGGCCATGTCCCAGGTGCCGACCTGTAATACGCCGTTCTATATTCTCAAAATAGAGCCACCATATTCCGCAAACCAACGCAAAACCGCAGGCTGCCATGGATAGGGACAATGGCGTCCATGCGAGTGCATCAAAGCTGTTTGTCAGGCTCAAAACAGACTCGCCAAGCAAGATAATGGTCAACAGTCCAAAACGTTCCGGCAAATGATGGGCGTGAACCGGCACAGCCTTCAGGCGCTTTTTGGCCAGAAGGGGCATCATCATGTCGATCCCTATTCCGGCATATAGGACGATATAACGGGTGAACCCGTCGAAAAACAGGGATGACAGGCTGATCAGCGCTCCGATTCCAAATGCGATCGCCAAAAAGTTCGAGACGCTCTTCGTTTCGGCTTTGTACACGCTGGCTCTGAGATACATCGCCACTGTTAAAAGTCGAATGCCTGCATAGGAGAACAGAAAGCCTTGGTAGTAAGTATCGAAATCCGTGTTGATATGTGCCGCCAGAATGATGATGCAAAACATCTGGCCCAGACTCATCAGTCGCTGCAATAGATCATCGCAATCAAAGCGGTTGGCAAACATGGTTGCACCAACCCATGCCCACCAGACTGGGATGATGATCAGGAGATATTTGAAATAGGTGGCTGCCTCGATGTGGCCGTGATGCGGGTGCTGTAAAGCATGTGCCGCTTTTGCAATGGCCACGACAAAGATTAGATCAAAGAACAGCTCAAGCCATGTGGCGTGACGGTTATCGTTTGTCATAACACTTCCTCCGTCGCTTCTATTCAGACACGCTCTGTTTCTGCAATTTCGTGAATTTCAATGACAGCCTCACCCTCAATCATATCGGGAAACTTTTCCGCGAACGCTTTAAAGTAGGGCTTCTCGAAATGCAGTGTAATGTCTTCGCGGGTTTCCCAACGCTCGAAAAAGAGAAAATAACCGGGCCGTACCCTGTCTTCGTAAAAGCTGTAAGAGATACAGCCCGGCTCCTCCAAAGAGAGAGGGATAAGCTTCAGGGATATCTCGATAAGAGCGTCCCGGCTTTCGTTTTTCACTCTGAACTCACCACTGATGATATGCATATGTTTTACTCCGGTTTATAAGTCGCCATGTCGAAGATAATAACCTCGGCACCGCTGCTGTTGCTCAGTTCGATCATTCCACCTTCCACAGAAGCACCATCACCAGAGCCCAGCTCTTCGCCATTCAATGTAACGCAACCACGTGCGACGTGTACCCATGCCTTACGGTTATTCTTCAGACTGTGTGTCACGCTATCCTCCTCATCCAGAAGCGCTGCGTACATATCCACATCCTGATTCAGGGAGACGGAGCCATTCCGCCCGTCATTGGAGGCGACCAGCTTTAACGTTCCCTTTTTGTCAGCGACAGAAAAACTTTTTTGCTCATAACCGGGCTCCAGACCTCTTACATTTGGCAAAAGCCAGATTTGCAGGAAATGAACAGGCTCTTCCCCGGAGTGGTTGAGTTCGCTATGGGTCACGCCTGTACCGGCACTCATGCGCTGCACATCACCGGCTTGAATTACCGAGCCGTTGCCCATGCTGTCCTTGTGCTCCAACGCACCTTCCAGCACATAGGAGATGATTTCCATATTTGCGTGAGGATGGGTGCCAAACCCGCCACCCGGAGCCACGCGATCATCATTAATCACGCGCAGCGATTCGAAGCCCATATGTGCCGGGTCGTGATAATAGGCGAATGAGAATGTGTGCCTGCTGTCCAGCCAGTCGTATTCGGAGCGGCCTCTCTCTTCTGCTTTACGTATAGTTATCATACTTTCCTCCTTGTCTTCTGCTGCACTTCGCTTACATCGCCAGCCAGCCTGAAAAAGCCATAACACTCTTCGACGTGATCTTTGATTTCTGCTGGTTTCACTCGATGATCACCGGTGAGGCAATCTTTATGATCGGTGATGATCACGACCCACTCGCCGTGCCCCCGGAGGAGCCACTTCTCTTTGTCATCACTCAGCTTTCGACGAAGAGCTTCGGTGACAAAACGTTTGGTGAAAGCTTCGTCGTCGCAATTCACGGCATATCTTTTATTGAATTGTGAGTCGTTCGGAAAAGAAACCGGATCAGGCAGCTTCTCTTTTTCGATGCGGGCCAACACATGCCCGACCAGCCGATAGAAGCGATACGTCAGATTCTTCGGTTCGATTTCGAAGTCGGGGAGGGGATCACTGGTTTTAAATGCCACATAGCTTTTCTGGAAAATGGCATAGGTGTTATCAATCATTTCACCGAAGTAGTAGATGTCGAAATAGACAAAGTTGGTTTCCTCAATTTGCCCTTTGACCACGTGCTGGATTTCCAGATCTTTCTGATTGGCAAAGCGGTCGATCTCCAGAATCTCCAGTGGCATATCCGCTTCAGAGCAGTATTCGTACCTCCACGGGAGAATGCTGCTTTTTATATTGGCTTCCCGTCGCTTCTCGTAAAAGAGTTTTTCAAAAAAGGTCACAGGGCACTCCTTGCTGATCGGGTTGGGGCCATCGTGTTCAAACCGACCGATCTGTTATTCAACAACACCCACTCCGTGAACAACAGGTTACCTGTCCAGCAGGTCCACGAAGCGATTGCATATGCCTGGTCAAACGGCAATTGGCCGAAAGCTGTCAGCATGAATACCTCCGCCCGAAGAGACACTGCGGCAAAGCAAAGTGCATAAGAGCGGAGCATCCAGCGCCGATGAGCATCTATATTACACTGGAAAGTGTGATACACCCCCAACACCGTTGCCAATACCCACAGGCAGCAAAAGATGTAAAAAGCTACAGCATTTGAAATGCCTCCATAGGCAAATTCTGCAAGATGAAAAGCACCAATTGCTGAGAGCAAAACTGCGCCAGCGTAAAGGTCGCCGGCCATTCGATGAATTGATATAAAGTTCTGCCGAAGAAAGGGAAACAACTGCAAGAACCCGATACTCAGAGCCAAAGCACCAAAACCTGCATGGAGCAATAGTGCCGCCTGGTTCTCAGCATAGACCGAAGCCTGTTCGATAAAATCGTATTCGCTGGGCGGAACCACGAAGTAACGGGTCGCGATAATGATCAATGCAACGACGCCGAGGAACATGGCCGGCTTCCAAAGGCTTTGCGCCAGAGCCTGAATAATCAGTGACGGGTTAAAAGTCATAAACCACCGCCGAGAAAGCTGAAACGGAGTAGCGCTTGTTCATAAGCGGACTCTTCTTGACCTTTTGCGGAAACCTCTCCCCCTCCAGTGCGACCATGATCGAGGTGCGCTGCGTCAGATAATAACGGGTCATCACGCCCACGAATGGAGAGAGTGTGTTACCGGGACTATAAGCCGGGCTTCCGGCTCTCGCCTCGCCGGGCAGCACCCCGTAGAGGTAGTCGGATAGTTTTTTGTCGCGCCAATAGAGGCCGCTTTTCACACGCAGCATAAACCGTGGCGTCAGCTCGAATGCGGCGCCGATACCGGGGGTAAGTTCATAACCTTTACTGTGACCGGAAATATCCCTCTTATATTCGACCGAGGCCTCATAGCGACCAAAACCCAAAGCAACACGTGCACCCGTATCGATTCCACTGGAGCGACTGAGGTGACTGTATTTCGTATTACTCTTCGGCTCGGCCAGAAGCCAGCGGGGTGCGAGCAGCGCCTCGACTCGGAACCCTTCATGGTCGAAGAGCTGCAAGGCCACTCCCGATGGGTCAATCGATATCCACTCCGTGTTAAAAGAGAAATAGGGCAGTGCGCCCCACTCGGTTTTTCCGTTGTAGGGATTATGAACCCCGTATGCACCAGCTCCGATCGATAGTTGATAAGGCTTCCCGGCAGATTCCTGCGACGAATTCTCCTGAGCCGATACGCCTCCAAGCGGCATACCTATCAGCATCAATATAGCGCACCATCTTGATGCGGATAATCTGTACGAAGCCCCGGATGAAAGCCCGAACGAAAATAATTGTCTGAACATAAAAACTCCTGAAGTTGCCACCGTAGTGGAGATGGCGCGGAACTTAGCGAAGGAGAGAGGAGCTGACGTCCGAACGGGTTTGATCGGACATGAGGCACGTACGAATGCTTATTCGTACGCGAAGGCGTGATGGAAGATCGTTAGCTGTGATCTGCCTGTTCGGGAGTTGATGCGGATGCGGCTTTCACCGCATCCCGGTAAGCACTGGGCGTTGTGCCCTGATGTTTCCTGAATGCCAGATTGAACGTGGATCGCGAATTGAATCCCACCTCATAGGTGATTGCGAGTATGGTCATATCCGTTTCCCGGATGCGCTGCGCCGCCTCTTCGATACGATAGGCATTGACGTAGTCGAAGAAGTTTTTGCCCAGACAGTGGTTCAGGGTCTGGGATATATAGTTTTCGGCAACGCTGATAGCATCGGAGAGTTGTCGAAGCGACAGATTAGGGTCGCGATAGAGCTTTTGCTCCTCCATCACCCGGCTCAGGCGGCCGGCGATTCGCGTCTGATCCTCATCGCTAAGCGCGGAACGGGCGTATTTCGATGAGCGCGATTCGTTTTCGTCCAGCGCGTCCGTACCCGGATCATGCTCGCCTTCAGGCTGCTGAAATATCTCGGACTGTCGCAGGCCGAAATAGCCGAAACATCCTACCCAGGCCAGCTCCACGAACTGGGAAACGGCACAGATGATTCCCGCCTCGTCCCATGAGACCCATATCGACTTGATCGCTCCCCAGGCCCATGCAGCGACCATGAACAATAACAACCAGCGCAGCCAGTTCAGCGTTTTGTCCTCGATATTCGAAAAGAAATCGCGAACGCTTCGCATATGGCGGACCAACACCCGACCTGTGGCAGTCAGGTAACCCAGTGTCACGACGAGAAACAGGATGATATAGGCCATTCGCAAATAGTCGGCCGTGGTCTGGGCCGCCCCGTTCAGCACATTGGCCTCCTCCAGATAGATCGCCACCTTGGTCTCTGCTGGCAAAATGTAGAACGGTGTTGCAATGGCTATGGCAACCAGCGCCGGCCAGGTAAAAGCAAAAATCTTCTTGAACGAATAGGCCGGAGAGGAGGGCGAGGTCATGGCCTGAGCATAGGCATAGATCGCAGGGCCGAGCAGCAGCTTTAACGGCCAGAGAATACCGATAATGTGCGGCACAGCCCGATAAATACCGCTTTCCGCGAACAGCGCGTCGATACCCAATGCCGCACTACAGAGCAGAAAGATCACCAGTCCGAGCGATCGGTTTTCGTAAACCTTGGCATTGGAAAGGAGGATCAGCGCAGCAAATACGCCCAATGCCGCGCTCATGGCGGCAAATACGATGTTGGCGATGATCATCGGTGACATTGCAACAAGACTACGTACTTTCTATGACCAGACAATTGTCAGAGAAAGGTGAGGCGAATCTGGCGTTAGTTGGATGTTTTTTTATTTCAGCTATATGGATTGCTTCCGCCCGTTAATCCATTTTATATTTATGGAAATATTGACTCTCGTCACAGATTGGACATATTGCTTTTATAGCGTTGACTGCCAACAAGACTGAAATTGCTTGGCTGGAAGGGGGTGATCGCTTGTTTTGGGAAGGGGTGAATGGGGTGTCAAAACCTCTATCCGAAGAGATGTGTTTGGCTGATTTCTTGCTTATATCTATGCAAAGGGGCTTGGCATGTCGTTAAAGAATCGTTTGAAAGAGATGTTGAATGAGAACGACTTCCTGTGGGTTGAGATTGCCAACAGCGAGGGTTTGAGCATTTGTGAGGCCGGTGCCGACGAGTTGGCGGAGCTGGCGGCACGTTTGCCCGGTTTTCTTAAAAGCGGCGATGATATCGCCAAAGCAGCGCAGTTGGGCCATGGCATGGGATTTATGCTGTTGATGCCCAAGCGAGGGCACTATGCACTGCTAATGCGCAGCTTCGATGTGCGCGATCAGAGTTTTATGCTTGTGGTGGGGACAGCACAGCTGCCCGCAAAACCAAAGCAGGTACTGGATGGGATATGTAAAGAGGTAAGTGGTTATTTGTGATGCTAACCGTAAAGGGGGTTGTAATGACTACGACAAATACAAACAAGTTTGATGCGTCTGCCTATCAGCAGACACTGGATACCTTTATCAGCGATTTTGATCAGGTGGCAGGCGCGGTGCTGGCAACGCAGGATGGACTGTTGGTCGCCAGTGCAGTGCGAATCCGTGGTATCGAGGTGGATTCGATTGCGGCGATGAGTGCCTCGATGTTGTCTCTTGCCGATGCCATGGCGGGTCAGGCGGGGAATGCCTGTGCCGAAAAACTGATCAGTGAATCCGAATCTTCGACACTGGTGGTGTTGCATGCAGGTTCGTTGATTCTGACCGTTGTCGGTCGGGCCAATGTGAACACCGGCATGATCTTCTCTGCCGCGCGTAAAACAGCTCAGGTTATCGAGGCACTGGTTGAAAAACTGGGTGCGGTATCCGGTAGTGAGCCGGTGACGGATTCGGCGACACTGGTTGATAAGGTGAAACGCGATATTATGAAAATGCGTCTGGCAAATGGAGTGAAATCATGACTTTAAACGATACATTGAAACAGCTGGTTGATGATGTTGACGGTGCACTGGCATGTACCATTATTGATCTGAGTTCCGGCCTGATGCTGGCCTCGCATCACAATGTTCCCTATTTCTCTCAGGAGTATATCGATGCCGTGGCTGCCTCTGCGGTAGATATGTTTCGGGGGCGTACAACCCGTACGGTCGAGAAACTGCTTTCGGAGGAGCGAGGCAGAGAGGTAAAGAACAGTATTCTTGAGATTCAGATGGCAACCGCAGGCACCTACCACTTTATGTCGATCGTGACCGGCAAACCCGATGCGCTGCTGGTGCTGATTACAGACAGAACGGCCAATCTCGGTATGGGCTGGACATCGATGCGCCGTGCCAATGCACTGCTGGCACCGCTTTGCCCTTGATTTCGGAGTAGATTGAAATGGTTACTCAGGATGCCAATGGCTTTAAGCATGTAACGCTGCTGCGTAAATTGATTCTGGAGAAACGCTCCGGAACAGCGTGGTTTGGCGGCGATGACTGGCGAAGTGAAATCGAATTTGAACGGGGCATGATCTCCGGCGAGGTGGTCCGGCATATCAGTACGGTATTAAGCGAGCCGGTTTTCCAAATGGGGTGGGACAAGGCGAATCCAAGCCGTCGTCAGTCAACCTTGATGATGCCGGTCAGAAACACCTTTTCCAAAGCTATCGCCACCATGAACATGCCGGTGAAACGGATGATTGCGTATCGTAAACAGTTTGAAGCATTGCCCAACATCAAGATTCGACACATGTCGTTATTCCGTTCTGACGATATCTATCAGAAACATTTTCAGGATCTTTATCAGATGTCATTGAGGGCTGACGGTGCTTCGCTTACCGATTATTTCTCCGCCGCAGTCGAAATTGCCGATCTGCGTACGCGTGTGAATATTGTGCTCGGAGCCTACTGTCTGGGTGATCTGGTTTCAGTTCCTGCTCCGGCGGCAATGGCTGGCACGGAGCAGCTGAAAGGTGAAGACCTTGCCAGAGTAAGCGTTGTTTCCCGAATTCTCAGTAAGCTCCGCGAAGGACGAAGCGTATGATTGCCAAGATTCTGGTTACAGGCCCGTTCGGATCGGGAAAGACAACACTGATTCAGCACGTCAGTGACGAACAGTTTTCCGGCAAGGATGTGCCAACCACCGATGAGCTGGCCCAATACAAGGCGATGACAACGGTCGGTCTGGATTTCGGTGTTGTACACGTCGACGATGACCTCGATGTGCACCTCTTCGGTACACCGGGGCAGGCACGTTTTAACTTCATGTGGAAGATTCTCTCCAAGGGCGCACTTGGCGGTGTGTTTCTGATTGATTCGGCATCGGAGCGGGCATTGGCCGAGGCTGAAGAGATGATCAAGGTGTGGTCGGAGTTGCCTGACTTTCCGGTGGTGGTTGGAGCTACGAAGCAGGATCTGCCTGAGGCGACTGCACTCGATACCCTGTCGCAGCGCCTGGGGTTGGGGGATATCCCGGTCTTTGCCGTTGATGCTCGCCAGCGTGAGGATAATCGCATGCTGGTGATGGCCCTGTTGCAGGAGATTCTGCTCTCCGGCGATGTGCCGCAGGAGGGTAGCGAACCATTCGATCTCGATCAGCTCGACTTTTGACGATACAAGGCCGGTTCAGGCCGTAATCAGCTAATTGATCACCGATTCCGGGTATGGGGTTGACATCGCTCCGTCGCGCCAACAACATGTTAGCATGGGGATATTTTATGAGGTGAAGGAATGATTACCCAGGGGGAATTCGGATTCAAACATGTGGCGCTGCTTCGTAAACTGATTGTCGAGAAGCGTACCGGCACTGCTCTGTTCGATGGCGACGAGTTTAACTGTAAAATCGCTTTCGACAGGGGGCAGATATCCGCGAATGCTTCGGAATCACTGGCCAGGATTCTTGAAAGTGCTGTACTCAGGATGGAGTGGATCAAGGGGGAAGCTTCGTCACAATATGCTAACCTGACGGTTCAGTCGCGTAAGGTCTTTTCCGATGCGATTCCGAACCTGAATGTGCCGGTGAGGCGGATGGTCGCCTACCGAAATGCGATGGAGAGGCTTCCGAATATTCGGATTCGTCATCTCTCGATTTTTCGCTCCGATCCGGAACATCAACACCACTTCCATGAACTTTATCGGATGTCACTGCTTCAGGAGGGGGTGCACCTCTCCGAATATTTCGCCAATACCGCCGAGATTTCCGAATTGCGGTTGAGGATCAATATCGCGATCGGGGCGTACTGCCTTGGGGATCTGATTCCTGTACAGTTGCCGACACAACACTCCACGCCTGTCGAAAGCAGTGCTGCCGACAGCGTGCGGACGACGGCCGGTGAACTGGTGAGATCGGGTGTAGTATCCCGAATTATGACGCGATTGAGGGTGGGGATGCACGCATGATTGCTAAAATTCTGGTAACCGGGCCATTCGGCTCCGGTAAGACGACCCTGATCGAGCAGGTCAGCGATGAACAGTTCAGTGGCAAGGATGTGCCGACTACGGACGATCTGGCTCAGTTCAAGGCGATGACTACGGTTGGTATGGATTTCGGGATTCTCCATGTTGATGAAGAGCTGGATCTGCATCTCTTCGGAACACCTGGGCAGGCACGATTCAATTTTATGTGGAAGATTCTTTCCAAAGGTGCCTTGGGTGGTCTCTTTCTGGTCGATTCCGCTTCGGAACGGGCACTCAGTGAGGCTGAGAAGATGATCAAGGTCTGGTCGGAGTTGCCCGATTTTCCGGTGGTGGTCGGAGCTACGAAGCAGGATCTGCCCGATGCGATGCCGCTGGATAGACTTTCGGATCGACTGGGACTTGAGGAGATACCACTCTTTGCTGTCGATGCACGGGATCGTTCGGATAATCGGATGTTAACGATGGCCCTGCTGGAGGAGATTTTTCTCTCCATGGAGATGAACGCCGGTCGCGAGATAGAGATGCCCGATCTGGAAGAGTTCAACATCTAAAGCCGTTCTGTTCAGTTCGTAGTCATATAATCGCAAACCGGCATACCCGGTGTGCCGGGAACATATCTCACTGCTTCTGTCCAGACATCGAAACTGATAGCTTCGGTGCCCGGGAGTGGAGAGATGCTTAATTTTAAGAAAACCATAAACAATTTATTTTCTCTTTCGGCTATGCGCCTGTTTTCTGCAGCGGTTTCTTTTGCATTATTCAGCCTTGTAGCTCGCAGGTGGGGCGCCGATTCGCTGGGAGAATTCAGTACGGTATTCACATATTTTATATTTTTACTGCAACTTCCATTAATGGGTTTGCACATAGTTATTGCGCGTCAGGTGGCGGCAGAGCCGGAGACAACTACCGAACAATGCACAAATGCACTTATCTTATCGTTTTTTGTCTCGATTCTGTTGGTGTTTCTGGTGGGGGGTGTCGGCCAGACTCTCTATTCGGAATCCATGCATGCGGCATTCTGGCTGGTAGGTGTCGCCTGTGTTCCGATGGCATTTACTGCAGTGGTGGAAGCGGTCCTTATTGGTCAGGAGAGGATGGCAGTCATCGCAAAGGTCAATATCGTCGAAAATATTCTAAGAGTGGCGATCTGCATCATATTGGTTCTTCTCGGCTTTGGTATTACGGCACTTTTTGGGGCGTTTCTTTTGGCAAGGGCGGTCGCGGTTGGTATCTACTGGTTTCACGGCGGCATAGGCAAGATCGTTAATTTTAACAGTGCCACACTCTATGGTATCGTTGATTATATTAAACAATCCCCGACATTTTTCGGAATACTGTTGCTCTCTTTGGTCAGCAGTCGTTTCGATTTTATTTTCCTGTCGATACTGGGATCCATGCATGACGTCGGGATGTATTCACCCTCGTTCAAGGTCTACGAGATGGTTTTGATGATTCCCAACGTAATGACCATTGTGTTATTCCCTGTTTTTTCGAAATTCTATAACGAATCCAGAGAGAAATTTGTAAAACTGTATCAGATTATGTTCCGCGTCATCTGGATTGTCGGAGTGCCAGTGGTTGTATCGATGATTGTACTGTCCGGCGTCCTGATACCTTTGATTTTCGGTCAGGAATATACAGACAGTGCCGGAGTACTACAGATATTGTCTTTTGCAGTCCTGCTTATCGCATTGGATCAGTTGTTGACTGCGGTGATGCTGGCCGGCCATCGTGAAGACTTGGATTTGAGAGTGTTGATGGTTAGCGCCATTGTGTTTGTAGTACTATTATCGATGTTCATTCCGATAATGGGATACTACGGTGCTGCTATCGCAACTTTGGTAACGACCTGCGTAAAATTATTGCTACGGTATTACTGGGTTCAAAAAGAGATGGATATGCATGATGCCGTACCGGTTTTATATAAACCAGCAACCGCGGGGATTTTGATGGGGGGGGCAGCTTATTTGTTAATGAGTGTGAATATCGTGTACGCCGTTTTAGCGTCCTGGGCGGTATATATTTTTCTGCTTCTTGCCATAAAGGGTATCTCTAAGAAAGAGATACGTGCATTTAAAGAGATGATGGTAGCCCAGAGCGGTAGCGTATGAAAATTCTTCATCTGGATCCCGATGATATGGATAACCCCCTCAGTGGAGGGGGGCCCATACGAAATTATGAAATTTACAAGCGACTGGCCAAACGCCATCAGATTACCATTGCTACCCCGACATTTGAGGGTAGCACTCCTGAATTGATACGGGATGGAATTCGCTATATTCGTCTGGGGAGAAAGATTCGTAACCACGGTTCGTCACACCACATCACCTACTTTTTCAGCCTGCCGAAAGCGGTTCGGACAATGGAGTATGATCTTCTCGTGGAAGACTTCATGCCGCCTATGGCGACTGCATTCTCACCCCTGTTTGCAAAAGCTCCGGTAGTGGCTTCGGTACAGTGGTTTTTCGCCGAGTCCCTCTCTAAACAATACCATCTGCCTTTTTATCTCGGGGAGAGGCATGGGGTGCGGCTATACAAGAATATGATTGTATTAACAGAAAAGATGAAAGAGCTGATGCAATTGAGAAATCCGGCGGCCGAGGTAACGGTTATTCCGAATGGGATCGAGGATTCCCTGTTTGGTGGAGGGGGGGGATTTGGTGACTATATTCTGTACTTAGGAAGAGTTGATATTCACCAGAAAGGTGTGGACCTGTTACTGGAGTCCTACGCAAAAATACCTGTCGACAGACGACTGCCTCTCTATCTGGTCGGCCACACTTTTCAGGAAGATATGATTAGAAGCCTGATAAATGATTTAGGGCTGAACCAATGGGTGAAAATGAAAGGCAAGGTAAATGCTGTTGAGAAACGCAAATTGATAAACGAATGCAGGTTCGTGTGCGTTCCATCGAGGGAGGAGACTTTTGGCATGGTGATTACTGAAGGATGCGCTTGTGGTAAGCCTGTGGTTTTGTTCGATAGAGCACCGATGAATGAAGTGGCATCTCCTGCCTGTATAAAAGTGGAGCCATATAATATCGATGCGTATAAAAGTGCTATGCTTTCGCTACTGGATTTGACAGAGCAACAGATGAAAATCAAATCGGAAATATGTATCGATTGGGCGAGTCGATTTCGCTGGGATGGAATCGCTGCACAGCAGGAAAGTTTTTATGAATCCGTTGTTGAGAATGCACGATGAGTATCTCATGGTCCGAGACGCGAAACCGGCTTGAATGCGACAGACGTCGCCTGTTGGAGTATTTTGATAAAGAGCGGATGGGACGACCGTTAATTCTACTGCTTAATCCTTCATATCTATGCATTTTTCTTCATAGGATATCTCACTACTTTTTTACCAGGTCCAATCGAATATTCGCTCGTTTTTTTTGGCATCTGAACCTGTTATTGACAGGTGCCGATATAAGTCCGGTTTCCGATATCGGCGGGGGCTTTGTGGTGGGTTATCCCCTGGGTGTGGTGATTATTGGAAAAATTGGAAAAAACTTCACCATGTATGGACATGGTGGCATAGGCGGCGGGCGAGGAAATCATGATATCGGAGCCGGTCCCGGGCTGCCGATTCTCGGTGATGGTGTGGAATTGGGATTCGGTGCATTTGTGCTTGGGGCCGTTCATATCGGAGACAGGGTCTATGTAGGCTCAAGGTGTTATGTCGCCCGCGATGTCCCGAGTGATGCTACCATCGAGATGAGGGAGTCCAGTGTCAGAGTAAAATCCGAAGTTTCTACCGATGCGCCATGATTGAGCGGGATGAAAGGTTCTGGTCGTTAATCAACCAGGATATTCTGCAATATATATCTTTCTCGGAAGCATTTTCCGGTTCCCATGTGAACCTGGGTAGAAAAATAAGTGCATTTTTCATACCTGCCTTACTGTGCTGTTTTTTGTTTCGATTGGCTCATTGGTTTTATCGAAGAGAGTTAAAAACAGTCGCCCGGCTTTTATGTCGAATGAATTATTTTTTGCATAAGGTGGATATCAGTCCGTCAAGTGAGATAGGTGGCGGATTGTATATACCGCATACTGTCGGCATCATATTTAACGGGCGGGCGGGCAAAAACCTTACGTTGTATGCGCTGGCCGTTGTCGGATCCGGCTCGGTACATCCGGACAGGAGAGCGGTAAAGAGTGATTGTCCGGAACTGGGCGACAATGTCATGATAGGTGCTTGTGCCGTGGTGACGGGGGCGATCGAAATTGGCAGTAATTGTAAAGTGGGTGCAAATTGCATCGTTCAGAGTTCAGTGCCGGATAATGCGATTCTTTATCCGGGCGAACGGACGGTAATGAAGAGAAAAGCTTGAAGTTTTACCGCCAACCGAGTTTCTCCGAACCTTCCCGAGGGGATGTTTTCCTTTTCAAAGATTGCCGGTGCAGTCATGAACGGTTACTCTGCCGCCGTACAGGCATTGAGGGCGGGGAATAGGATCATGAAAGAGCGTGTCGAAAATGGTTTGTCTCGACAAATTACTTTTTCGCAAACAATTCAATACATTAAAGGCGACCTGAACAGGGTAAGGCAATTTCAGAATATAGGGCCGGGTTTTTTTAAAACTGCTTTTATATTCTGCCTGCCATCCTTTCTCTGCCTGCATTTGTATCGCTGGTCGCACTATTTTTATATGAAAGGTTTTCGATCGGTTGCCCGTTTCCTGTGGTTAATAGGCCTCTATCTTACCGGTGCTGACCTTGCTCCGAATTCAATTATTGGCAAAGAGTGTTACATCGGGCATTCGGTCGGGACTCACATACATGGAAAGGTTGGCGATCGGCTTCTTTTGTTCGGAGGGGGCGGTATTGGCGGCGGAACCGGACGGGACCGCGATGTCGGAGCCGGACCGGGTTATCCGATGGTTGGCGATGATGTGAGTATTGGTTACGGTGGAGTTGTGCTGGGTCCCATTTCCATTGGTGATAATGCCCAGATTTGCGCCTGTTCATTTGTAACCAGAGATGTTCCGGAAGGAAAGATGGCCATCGGGAATCCTGCAAAAATCAGCAAGATGATGGGGCAGGTGAGAATCGACCCCAAGACCGATAAGGAGACGTAGTACTGTATTGCGAAGGCCGAATGCAGTTTTTCGGACAGGTTCAAGGGTTTGATTGGGGGGATCGGCTGAAACATTCAGGTCGAGCTTGAAGGAGGCATAGAAATCAAGCGTATCGCTTTATCTATTATTATCGTAAACTGGAATGTATGTGAGCTTCTGCGGGAGTGCCTCTCCTCTGTTTACAGAGAGATGTTGCTTGCACAGGACGAATTCGAAGTTTTCGTAGTAGACAATGCATCCGGTGACAACAGCGTTGCCATGGTGGAACAGGAGTTTCCCCAGGTGCATTTGGTAGCCAATAAAGAGAATGTGGGGTTTGGCCGGGCGAACAATCAGGTTCTGGCCGATTGCCGCGGTGAATATGTATTACTGTTAAATCCGGATACTATCGTACTGGATCGTGCGATTGATCGGCTGCTGGATCATGCGATGAAAACCCCGAATATAGCCGTTATGGGATGCCGCCTGCTGAATCTGGATCGCACCTTGCAGCGTTGGACCGGTGGCGCATTTCCCTCTTTATGGAATGTGGCTTGCCACTATTTGTTCCTGGATCGCCTGCTGCCTTCCGCACTGCGACCGCCAACACTCTATCTCGACCTGGATTATCCGGAAGATATGGATGTGGATTGGATTTCCGGTGCAGTCATGTTGTTGAAAAAGGAGTGCCTGGGCGACTTCATCTTTGATGAGACCTTTTTTATGTATGGCGAAGATATGGAATGTTGTTACCGAATGAAAAAGAGCGGTTGGAGAGTGATCTATTCTCCGGTTTGTTCGATTATTCATATTCAGGGTGCAAGCATGCAGAAACAGGAGGGAGAGATCCTGTTAAGTTCTCTAAAGGGGTTGAGAACTTTCTATATGATGGTCAAAGGCAAGAGGATGGTATGGATGGTGGACGGGTTGACCATAACAGGATTTATTATGCGCTGGTTTGCTTATTCGATACTGGAGTTTCTTAAGCCGGGAAAAGGATATGGGTCGAAGGCCGGTTCCAGCCGGAAGTATATACAAATGACTTATAAGCTAATGAAGCAGTCATGAGCCAGTGCCTCTGCCGGAATTCGTTGACCATATGAGAATTGGTATCGACATACATACGATAGGTGCACGCCAGACCGGCAATGAAACCTATATGCGCAACCTGGTTAGCAATCTTGTGAAGCAGAAAAAGAGCGATATGGATTTTTTCCTGTACCATACAAAAGGTGTGGGTATCCCCCGATGGGAAGCCACATATCGCAAGCTGGTTCCACACAATCCTCTTTTACGAATTCCGATCGGGTTTCCTCTCTCTTTGAAATACGACAAAATCGACGTGGCACATTTTCAATATGTGATCCCTCCCGTTTCGCCATGCCCGTCGACGGTGGCAATTCATGATATCTCTTTCGAGTTTTTTCCGGATTTTTTTCACCCATTGTCCCGGAAAAGAATGCAGTTACTGATACCCTATTCTGCGAAAAAGAGTGCGCACGTTATTACGATATCCGAATATTCAAAACGACAGATCATCGAAAAATATAATATTCCCGATAATAAAGTGACAGTTACATATCTCGGGGTTTCCGATCTGTTTCAAGTGATTGCTGACAAAAACAGATTGGCCGACGCCACTGCAAGATTCGGACTCGGAGAGGCGTTTATATTGGCTGTTGGCAATTTGCAGCCGAGAAAAAATATAGAGCGGCTTGTTCGTGTGTATGCCCAACTCAGAAAAAAGGGGCTGCTGTCTCATGATCTTGTGCTGGTCGGACAGAAGCAGTGGCAAAGTCATGCCATTTTTGATGCTGTGAAAAAAAACCGGGTGGAGCGGCATGTCATCATTACCGGTTATGTGACAGATGATGAACTGGTGGCTCTCTATAACCGGGCCGATTTTTTTGTGTATCCCTCTCTGTATGAAGGTTTTGGATTGCCGGTCATTGAATCCATGGCCTGCGGTACGCCGGTTATCACCTCCAATACCTCTTCACTTCCGGAAGTGGCCGGAAATGCGGCTTTGTTGATAGACCCCCGTAGTGATGACGAGCTTGCAAAAGCCATGCTTCGATTGGCGGAAAGCTCGGATTTAAGGGATACATTGATCAGGCGTGGAGAAGATCAGGCAAAAAAATTCTCATGGGAAAAAGCAGCAAAACAGACTTTGTCGGTTATGGAAAGGTGCGCGTAATGATGGTGTGTATTCGATCTCTATACCGCAAAAATGAAAGGCTTTGGCTTGGCGATGTCGATTACTCGAGGGAAATAGCTCATGAAGTTTAAGCGCAGAATTCCACTACTGGAAATGGTAACCCTGCTGGCGCTTACCATCCCGCTACAGGCTTGTGGCCACTCGGAAGATACGGGTGAAAATACATCGCGTGAACGTGAGACATTCGCTGCAGAAATTATGGTTGATGGCGGCAATGCACGTCGTGTTAACCCTTATTTGCTCGGAAACAATGTCCAATGGGTGGATCGTGGAGATGAACTGTTGTCGGCAGCGACTATGAGGCCGAACCCGGCGGTAATGGATAAGGTAAGAAAGCTGGGTGTTTCCGTGCTGCGCTACCCTGGAGGTTCACTGGCCGATCTCTATCACTGGAAAGATGGTATGGGGAGCGCTGGCGAGCGCAAGACGAACAGAAGATTCCATGCCAAGGGCAAAGATCGAATTCTTCTGGGTACATTTGAGTTTTTGTCGATATGCAGGGAGATCGGTGCGGAACCCCTGATTACGATCAATGTTGTTACAGGCTCTCCGAAAGAGGCTGCCGAATGGGTGGAGCAGGTTAATATAAAAAGATTGAGAGATGCTTCGGGTATATTGCCCAAAGTAAAATATTGGGAAATTGGTAATGAGCCCTATTTGATCGATGATAATCAGAGATCCCTTGCGGTACAGCCGGGCGAATATGCTCGCAGGGCAAATCGGTTTATCAGGGAGATGAGAAGAGTCGATCCGACTATCAGGATTGGCATTCCGTTGAGGAGTGACAAGCTGGCCGGATTTCCTGCCACACCGTTTCCCGGCTATAACAAAAAAGTTTTGTCGGAAATAAAAGAAGCAATTGATTTCGTCAGTGTCCATAATGCTTATTATCCGTTTATTTATGATAAAGCGCCGAGCGATTCAGCAATCTATCTGGCAACCATGTCCTCGCCGGATATTGTTATGGAGAATATCCGGCAGACAAGGTCGGAGCTGAAGAGATATCGGAAAGAGAAACATATTCCTATAGCTTTGACGGAATATAATGCCATGTTCACCATGGGGAATCGAAAAAAGGATGGGTATATAGCCAGTTTAACCGGGGCACTATATATCGCGGATTTACTTATGAAGCTGGGGACGATGGACGATCTTCTTATGGCAAATTACTGGTCGTTAAGCGGAAACTGGTATTTCGGGACAGTCGATCAGAGAGGAAGGAAGAGGCCAAGTTACCATGTTCTGAAAGCCTTTCATGCTATCTGGAACGGTCACGTATTAAATACGGAGGTAGAGTCTCCGACATTTCAGTCGCCCGGAGCGGGAATCGCCCCTAAAAGAAAAGGTATACGCCTGGTGGATGCCATTACCACAATCCAGGGAGACAGATTGCGGGTTATGATTATCAACAAGCATCGGATAGCCAAAGGCAGTATCACTCTCGACCTTTCGAAACTGCACAAAAAGGTAGCCAGCATTCATATGAAAGAACTGACAGCGAAGAACTATTTTGCTTTCGATAAATTCGATGATGATAAAGTTGCGTGGAGAGATTCCACCGTACGCGATCACCTTCCTCTGAAATTAACGCTTTCGCCTCATAGCCTTGCAGTCGTGGAAATGCAGCTCAGATAATGTGTTCGATGTGGACCAACAGAGTCGCTCCTTGTGAGACAGAGATTGGCAGGCCTGAAATAATCGGTCTGTCTGATCTGAGTCTGTCTGCAGTATATTAATTCCCGGGAAGAAGAGTTATAGCATCGTGTCTTACCATGTAGAGAAAAGTGTGGCTATCCTGGGTAGCCGCGGCATTCCGGCCAAGCACGGAGGGTTTGAAACCTTTGTCGAACATCTTGCCCCGTTTCTTGTAAAGCAGGGATGGAAGGTGAAAGTATACTGCCAGTATAAGGGTACAGGCCCTTTGTCCGTTAGTGAGTACCAAGATGTGGAACTCGTCCATGTTCCGGTGAAAAGCGACTCTCCGATCGGTACGATTATATTCGATTGGAAATCAACCGTGGATGCATGCAGGCATGACACTCTATTACTAACGTTAGGATACAATACGGGTTTCCTTGCTCTCTATTGCCGCCTTATGAAGAAAATCAACATCATCAATATGGATGGTATCGAATGGAAAAGAGGAAAGTGGTCCCGGGCGGTGAGGGGCTGGTTCTACCTCAACGAAAGGATTGCCTGTTGGGCAGGAAACCATTTGATCGCTGATCACCCGGATATCAAGACCCATCTGGGCACCAGGGTGCGAACAGGTAAAATCAGCATGATCCCTTATGGTGCTGACTTCGTTGAATCTGCCGACATGCGTTATCTGGATGAATATCATGTCGTTCCCAATGAATATGTTATCCTTATTGCCAGGCCTGAACCCGAAAATTCCATATTGGAAATAGTTCAGGCTTTCTCCAGAAAAAGACGGAACTGCTTTTTAGTTGTGCTTGGATCGTACCAGTGCGAAACGAACGATTATCACAGGTCGATTCTCAACGCTGCCAGTGATGAAGTGAAATTCATCGGTGCGGTCTATGATACGGAGAAAGTCAGGGCCCTCCGTTTTTATTCCAGATTATATATTCACGGTCATACGGTAGGAGGGACGAACCCTTCACTGGTCGAGGCCCTGGGAGCAGGCTGTCCGATTCTCGCCCACGACAATAAATTCAATCGCTGGGTGACGGACAATCGGATGCAGTATTTCAGCAGTGTTGATGACTGCGACAAAGTGATCAGCCACCTGTTATCGGACGACTCTCTGCTTGAAGAGATGCGGTTGGCCGGTAGAAACATATTCAATAAGCTGTTCGGCTGGGAAAATATTCTCGGGCAATATGAAAATCTGCTGGAAGATCATATATCTGAATCCGG
This sequence comes from Mariprofundaceae bacterium, assembly GCA_050304695.1. Lineage (GTDB taxonomy): Bacteria > Pseudomonadota > Zetaproteobacteria > Mariprofundales > Mariprofundaceae > WSZY01. Next base: position 230,332 of record JBNLEB010000006.1, on the reverse strand, counting down.
CCGTCTATAAAAAAAAGCATATAAATCTTGCGTATATATGGAGCTGATCATAGGCTCCAACGTGTTGAGGGGGCTCCGACTTGTCTGTTGCCGACATCTTTTTTAATAAACGAGCGATTACTATGATGCGAAAGCTTTTTTTGATTCTATTGCTGTCGCTGGTGTCTGGTTGTGTGCCGGGCAAAATGCAGAATCGTAATATAGACCTGTCCCGGTCCGGTCCGCCTGTGGTTGTGAGTGCGGCTCATTCGGAAGTCTGGACCATCAGCCTCGAATCCTTCGATTCAGAGAGTGATGCCAGGCAAATGATTTCGAATATTGACCCGGAAAGTACCCTGAAGCCTTTTATTTCAGCGAATACGATGGGTGGGAAGACCGTTTTTTATGTGCAATCGGGTCGTTATTCCAGCAGGAATGAGGCACAAAAAGAGATGTCTGCAATCTGTCCGGAACACGGGCTTGACGGTTGCCGGGTGGAGCAGCTTGAGGCACCGAAGTATTCGAATAGGCAAACGCAGTCCATGTACCTGCAGGATCGCTATTTTATTGTTCCTGGCGATACGATCGAAATCCGCTTTCCTTATCATTCGGAATTGAGTGATGAATTCGTTGTTCGGCCGGATGGGAGAGTATCCCTTGCCTTTATCGGCTCGGTACTTGCGGCAGGTAAAACACCCGAGCAATTACAGGATGACATTATTCTCCAATATCGTGCACTGTCTGAAAAAAATGCAAAAAGCAAGGGAGAGAGGGTCTACAGAATTCAGGTGGGAGACGAGCTTGAAATTAAGTTCGCCTATAAGCCCGAGCTGGATGAGTCGGCAGTTGTGCGTCCCGACGGAAAAATATCATTGTCACTTGTTGGGGCGATAACTGTTGTAAACAAGAGCCCGGAAGATTTAGGCAGGGAGCTGGTAAAAAAATACAGTAAGCATATCGACAAGCCGCGGCTGGTAGTCAAGGTCAATACGTTTGCCAGTGAACGATATTATGTAAACGGCCAGGCGATGGATTGGCGAATACTCGATATTGAAAAGCCGGTCGTGATTTTAAGAACCTCCGCTCCGATGCGGGTATTTATCGGGGGAGAGGTAAAGAACCCGGGATTTTTCCCATACACAGGCCCGACAAGTGCTATGCAGGCCATTATTATGGCAGGCGGTCATAATGTTACCGGTGAAATGGGCCAGGTTATTATTATCCGCAGAGGCAGGGCAAATGCTCCCAAATTGTTTCTTAGAAATATGCGATCCGATATGTGGGAATACAACGATACCACCAGCTTGGAAGAGGCGATCAGGGGAGATGTCGAACTGCAACCTTATGATGTAGTGATTGTTCCGAAAACAAATATTGCCAAAGTGAATGACTACCTTCACCAGTATTTGTGGGATCTTGTTCCGACGCTTGGGAACAGCTCTTTTGGATTCGTTTATAACATTAACCGCGCATGGTAGCTCTCTTTCGGGAAAAGCATTGAAGGGAATAAATTAAGTGGAACCGATATTCAACCTGGATGAACGGGAAAAGCCGAGTCTTTTTACAATCAGGGACTTGGTAGGTATCCTGTTTAAACATAAACACATAATCATCAGTTCATATCTTGTTGTTACGTTGTTGGTAGCGTTAGGCTTGATGTCGTTGCCGCTCGTCTACACTTCTACGGGAAAAATCCTGGTGAAAATCGACCAGCAGGGAGTTCCGGATTTTTTCTCCGGGCTTGCCTCCTATTATCAGCAGGAATCACAATCCAGTCCGGCAAATCGCAAGATGGAAACGGAACTGGAGCTGGTAGAAACCAGACCGATTGCAGAGAAGGTTGTCAGAGATTTAAATCTTACTTACTGGGATGTCTATCATAAGCCGTATGTGCACTTGCTGGCTCCGGTCGCAGATTTCCTTGATTCGGTGATGTCTGTGTTCGGTGTTGATCCCGACCCTCAAAAGAGAGGTTTTGATGATACGGTCAAAGAGTTTTTAAATAGTTTCGAGGCAAAAACTGTAAAGAGCAAGAGTGCCGAAACCACCTCCAACATAGTTGAAATTAAATTGAAGGCTCCGGATAAACAGGTGGTGGCGAAAGCTTTGCAAAAGTTAATGGAAGTCTATCGGGATCATGATGCGCTTTCGAATCAGGAAGCCGGTAAACGAGCATATGATATCGTAAAAAGCAGTCTCGAAAGGTCTGATGAGGAGTTACAGAAGGAACATAATCCCGATAACTATGCCAATAGACTGGCTGAAAACCTCGACTTGCGAAAACGATTGTCTGAAATCGGATTTTATCTTGAAATGAGCGCGCAGAAATATGGCGTCAGGGATATTATCGAACCCGCTCATCAACCAAGAGAATCCAGTTTGAAAAAGGATGTCCTGCTGGGGATCATTGGTTCATTTGCCGGTCTTGTTTTTGGCATAGGAATAGCCGGGTTCAAAGAATTTCTGGATCACACCATTGAAAGTGAAGAGGAGCTCAGGAGGTTGTTTGACATAGATGTGCTGGGATCCGTCAACCAGATGGATGAAGAAGATATCGCGACATGTTTAACACCCGAGACATGGGAGAACTCTCCGGCAAGCACAAAGTTTCGGAAGATCATCATACGATTGCTCTCCAGGCTTCAAAAGACCGAATCACAATCATCAGAGGGGATAGTGGTATATATTACCAGTGCTGAAGATGGAGAGGGGAAATCATTCGTTGCGGAAGCTCTGGCACTTCATGCGGCTGCTATTACGGCCAACCGCATACTATTAATCGACTCGAATATGGAAAACCCGGGTATTCATGAACAGTTTTCCGTTGAACAGGCGAATGGTTTTTCGGATGTCCTGGTCTCCAGAAAAGTGGATAAAATCGAATATCGTCAAACAGCGTTCGCTAACCTGGATGTTTTGCCGGCAGGTGAAAGCCCCAAGCCGGGATTGTTATTCAGTCAGCATATTGTAGAAGAGGTTCTGGCTGATGCTAAAACGCATTACGACCTTATTATCGTTGACGGGGCAAGTATTATCAGAGGGGGTGCGAACTGTCTGGCCGGGGTTTCAGATGGAATTCTCCTTGTTACAAGTACTGCTACCAAACGGGAGAAGCTTCTGTATGCCTTGAGTGAACTGGATATCGATGCTGAAAAAATAGTCGGTGATGTGCTCAATAATAAAGTTTATTACATTCCGGACTTTATCTACAGGTATCTATAGGTAGTACATGTATGTTTATACACAGTAATACGAGATCGTTCAGTTTCACGTATTTATTGTGGCTGTTTCTTTTCTCTTTTCTCTACGTAAGTGCGACCGGCCTGTCATTTGTCTGGATCACTCTGTTATTCATGGCGCTGCTGTTTGCCGTGGTGGCGCTGTGGGTTAAGGATATCAAGCAGGTTCTGTTTTTCGGGTTGATATTTACCATCTCAATGAACATCTCAAAAGCTTTGATTGTACAGGGGGGCGTTTACACGCCAGGGCTTTTTCTTACCTTGGCAGACGTGTTCCTGTTTCCTCTGCTTGTTTTATGGTTTATCGATAAAAAAATAGTAAAAGATGAAAAAATTTACTGGAGTAAACTACATACTTTCCCCTTGCTTATGTTGATTTGGTTATGGATTACGATCATTGTGGCCGAAGATAAATTTGCAGCGGTACTGATGTGCGTTACCTACACGAAGTTTACCCTGATTTTCATTTTTCTGGCTGATTACATAAAACACACACACCACGTTCGTCTGGTTATCTACGGACTTGCCCTGGGGGCCTGTGCGCAATTTGCCGTGGTGTTTATCGAAATGGCCATTGGCCACAGTATTGATCTGCAAGGTGGCCAAACGGCTCTTACCTCTGCGACAAAGCTGGTTTTTGAGAATGCCGGTACCGGAGCATTTCGGCCATCCGGCCTGACCGGGCACCCGAATGCTCTGGCCGATATCATGGTATTCGTATTGCCCATACTGCTGGCGTTGACCTGTCTTGGAACAAAGCAGATCGGAAGGGTCGCATGGATGTTATCGGGTCTGTTATTGATTGGCGGAGGGGGAGTCCTGATTCTGACTCTATCTCGCGGTGGCTGGATATCTTTTACATTCGCTGCGACATTTCTGCTATATGTCGGTTATAAGAGGGGGGCTATCCCCAGAAAACACATCAATTACATCGGCATGTTTGCAGGTGGAGCCATGGTGGCCGCGCTGCTGATTTATCCCACCATATATCTACGCATCGTCTCAAATGATCATAATTCCACCGACTCCAGATTTATCATGATGGATCAGGCCTTGATGATCATTAAAAGATACCCTGTAATGGGTGTAGGCATGGCGGGATATAATCGTGCTGCGAGAGAAAATATTCCGCAATCTTATGCAACTGTATCTGCCGATTACCAGGAGGATTTACTGGAAGGGGTTGTTCATAATAAATATTTGGTGCTAATGGCAGAGACGGGAATAGTCGGAGGTATATTATTTGTTATCATGCTCTGGCGCTTTGTGATGGCCCTGCCAAGAGAGAAGAACTGGTCCGATCCGGTTTCTTTCTCGATAGCGTTAGGAGTTTGTTCCGGAATTGTCGGGCAGACTGCATTTTATATATTCGACCATTTTTACGTTGATAACCGTATAGCAGTGCTCTACCTGTTTTTTGGTATTCTGGCCGCGATGCTTAAGATGCAGAAGAGGGAACTGATCAGGGCAGGAGTGCCCTGAATTTTCCCGTTCGCGGATAGTTAAAAGTGCTGATCGATCAATTTATCTTATTAACCATATCACAATTGTTATATTTACACTAATGAAGGATATAAATAGTATTCGACAACAATCTGAATAGATGATTGAGACGGGGAGGGGACTTGAAGGGATGTTCCAGGGGTCATCAAAATATCTGTTGCGGCGAACGCACACAGTTTCATCATTGCTGCAGTTTCTTATCGACGTTGCCATTATTGAATGCCTGCTCTGGTATTTTTCGAGATCTTTAGAAACTGAAGCGTTACAAGGATATCATTTCCTGACTTTCGTCACGCCGGTAGTTATGTGGTTTCTCTATCGCGGAGTGTATCGCATGTTTCCGGGCGAGATCTATCGAGCCTTAAGTATATTATGGGCTTGGTCCAAAGTAGTCGCTCTGTTGCTGGTTTTGCTATTCTTCTCCAATCTGGCCATTAAAATGCCACGTGATTTTATTCTCCATTGGTATGTTTTTTCGACTTTTGCGTTAATGCTTGCCCATTACGCCATTAATTATATTAATCGGCATTATATCGGAGAAAAAATCGATCGTATGAAGGCTGTCATCGTCGGCGATACCAGGCTTGGCAGTCATCTGGTCGAAAACATCAATAATAATAAATGGCTTTCTCATAAGGTTGTCGGGGTACTCAATGATTCATCCGACCAGGTTCTCCATGTTGACAGCGTTCCCCATCTTGGTGGATATGACAGCTTAAGGCCGGTGGTAGAGAAATTCGATATCAAGCGGATATATTTTTCGCTTCCCATACATGACACCGGCTTGATTAAGGATATGGAAACCCAAGTGCTGGACCTCAATATCGATATCGTGTGGGTGCCTGATATTTTTAGTTTTCATCTTCTTAACCCCAGTATCAGAGAGCAATCGGGCCTGCCACTCTGTTTCCTGTCAGAAAGTCCTCTGAACGGTTGCGGTCGGTATGTGAAATGCGCGTTCGATAAGGTTTTTTCGTTTCTTGCGGTTATTCTGTTGTCACCAGTAATGATCGCTATCGCCATAGCGATAAAGATATCTTCACCGGGTCCGGTTTTTTTCAAACAGCTGCGGCATGGTCTTGATGGAAAGGTCTTTTCGATCATTAAATTCCGCAGTATGAATGTGCATCAGGATCCGGATGGCGGGGTGAGTCAGGCAAAAAAGAATGATTCCCGAGTTACACCGATTGGAGCTTTTATACGAAAAACCAGTATCGACGAATTGCCTCAACTGTTTAACGTATTGAAAGGCGATATGTCACTGGTCGGGCCTCGACCGCATGCAACGACACATAACCACTATTATTCGAACAAAATCGATATGTATATGTCTCGACATCGCGTATTGCCCGGTATGACCGGGCTTGCACAAGTCAGGGGTTTTCGGGGAGAAACGGAGACACTGGAGAAGATGAAACAGCGTGTGGAACTGGATATGGTTTATATTAATAACTGGTCGATACGGCTGGATGTCGGTATCATCATACGAACCGCTGTTGCACTGCTAAAACCCAGTCATAACGCTTACTAAGTATAAATTAGTGTTTTTCCCTTTTATTACTTTTCAGCAATACCGAGGCTGTTAAAGTTCGACTGTGGATATCTATGCAATCGTTCAGAGCATTTCGATCTGGGCACTTCCGGTGGTGCTGGCCGTGGTGCTGCATGAGGTGGCGCATGGCTGGGTCGCAGACAGATTGGGTGACAATACAGCCCGATTTATGGGGCGGTTGACGCTTAACCCGCTCAAACATATCGATCCGCTCGGCACAGTGCTGATTCCGTTGCTGCTGCTTATCTCCGGTTCCCCGTTTCTCTTCGGCTACGCTAAACCCGTTCCGGTCGATGTCCGCAAACTGCGCAATCCGAAGCGCGATATGATCTGGGTGGCTGCAGCCGGTCCGGTTACCAATCTGCTGCTGGCTCTGTTTAGTGCTCTGTTGCTCGCTGTTACCGTACGCATGCCTGAATCGATATTCTGGATAGCGCAGCCGCTGGCATTAATGTGCCAGGCATCGATCATGATCAACTTCGTGCTTTTTATCTTTAACCTATTGCCACTACCGCCACTGGATGGAGGCAGGGTGGCGGTCGGGCTTCTGCCCGGACCGATGGCTTATCAGCTGGCCCGTCTTGAGCCGTATGGTTTCCTGATCATCGTGGCACTGCTGATCTTCGGTGTTTTACAGAAGGTGATCGGTCCGCTGGTCATGGGTGGCAGTCTCGCCCTGATCGGCATGGCGATGGGGTAGTCAACCGTTCTGCCGATAGAGACCCCTGTCGACAAAATCTCCGATTTATACTTGCTTTAGAAGGCGCTTTTCTGTAGAAAGCGCGCCCGCTGGCAGGCGCCCGTCGCATGCCAGTAAATTCGCACACGTTTCGATCCATTGTGCCCGTGAAAGTTCCGGGTGACGAAGCGTGGAGGAAATTAAAACAATCGGAGGACGTTATGTCTCAATTTACTATGAAACAACTGCTTGAAGCAGGTGTACACTTCGGTCATCAGACCCGCCGCTGGAATCCAAAAATGGCCCCTTATATTTTCGGCCAGAGAAACGGAATCCATATTATCGATCTTCAAAAAACCCTGCGTATGGCCAATGAGGCTTACATATTCATGCAGCATCTGGCAGAGGCCGGAGGCCGCGTTCTGTTTGTAGGTACCAAGCGTCAGGCGCGTGATGCCATTAAGGAAGAGGCCGGTCGTGCAGGCCATTTCTATGTCAACCACCGCTGGCTCGGCGGTACCCTGACCAACTTTTCAACTGTACAGCAGTCTGTGCGCAAGATGAAAGATCTGCAGCGCCAGAAGGAGGAGGGCACGTTTGATCTTCTGACCAAGAAAGAGGCTCTGCAGAAGCAGCGTGAACTGGATAAGCTGGAAAGATCTCTGGGTGGTATCGCCGATATGATCCAGCTGCCTGACTGCCTGTTCGTGGTTGATGTGCGTAAAGAGGAGCTGGCAGTAAAAGAGGCCCACAAACTGGGGATTCCGGTTGTTGCTGTGGTTGACTCCAACTGCAGCCCGGATGGCGTTGATTACGTGATCCCGGGGAATGACGATGCAATTCGTGCGGTTCGTCTCTTCTGCAGCAAGATTGCCGATGCCATCATCGAAGGCGGAGAGGCGTGGCAGTTGCAGAATGCCGAAGATGGTGAGGATCTGATTGAAGCAATGGCTGCCGATGTGGTGGAAGAGGCTGGAGAGGAAGTTGCTGCTGAAGAGAGCATTACTGAAGAGGCAGATGCGGAGGTCGCTGAAGAGGAGCCGGTAACTGAAGAATCCGCTGCAGGTGCCGAGGTTAAGGGCAAAGCAGCTGCTGCCTGATAATATATAAATCGAACAGTGTGGCGTTGAATCGCTGCGAAGGATTGAAGGAGTAAAACAATGGCCCAGATTACGGCTGCTGATGTAAAAAAACTGCGTGAGATGAGTGGCGCAGGTATGATGGATTGTAAAAAAGCACTGGCTGAGACCGATGGCGATCTCGATGCCGCAGTCGACTTTCTGCGTAAGAAGGGTCTGGCAGCTGCTTCGAAGAAGGCTGGTCGTGTGGCCGCTGAGGGCGTTGTTCTGGCTAAGACTAATGGTGGTGCAGCAGTAGCACTTGAAGTGAACGCTGAGACCGACTTTGTCAGTAAGAACGACAAGTTTACTTCGTTTGTTGATTCTCTGGCCGACCTGATCCTGCGCGAGAAGCCAGCGGACGTTACTGCACTGAACGCGCTGAACTTCGACGGTGAGCACACGGTTGAACAGGCACTCTCCCAGCTGATCGCGACCATCGGCGAAAACATGAGCATCCGTCGCTTTGAAGTGATTGAAGCTGGTGCAGTTGCTGCTTACGTTCACGGTGCAGGTAAGATCGGTGTTTTGATCGGTATCGATGGTGCTGCTTCTGACGAGTTGAGTGAGTTTGCACGTGGTGTTGCCATGCACGTGGCAGCGGTAAACCCGCAGTTTATCGGTCGTGAGGATGTCTCCGAAGATGCAGTCGAGCGTGAGCGTGCCGTACTCTCCGAGCGTGCGGCAGCCAGCGGTAAACCGGCTGAGATCATCGAGAAGATCGTTACCGGGCAGCTCAATAAGTTCTACTCCGAAGTATGTCTGCTCGAGCAGGATTTCGTGATGGACACCGATCAGAAGGTCGGCAAGGCACTGGCCAAGATTCAGCCGGATGCCAAGGTCTCCTCGATGGTCCGCTTCCAGCTCGGTGAGGGGATCGAGAAGAAGGAAGAGGACTTCGCAGCTGAAGTGGCTGCCCAGGTGAATGGCTGAGGCCGATATGAGCGATACCGCCGAATCCGCTTCAGCCACACCTTACAAAAGGGTGTTGCTGAAGCTTTCCGGCGAAGTTCTGATGGGTGACTCCGGTTATGGAATCAAACCCGAAACCATTAACAGTCTGGCAAGCGAACTGATCGGGGTTCGCAAGAGCGGTGTGGAGCTCGCTATCGTCATCGGTGGCGGTAACATCTTCCGCGGCATGAGCGGTACGGCATCCGGCATGGATCGTGCCAGTGCCGACTATATGGGGATGCTGGCCACCATGATGAATGCCATTGCACTTCAGGATGCGATTGAGCGTCAGGGAGAACATGTGCGGGTTATTTCGGCACTGCATGTACGAGAGGTGGCCGAGCCCTACATTCGCCGTCGCGCTGTCCGACATCTGGAGAAGGGGCGGATCATCATTTTCGCTGCCGGAACCGGCAATCCCTATTTTACCACTGATACGGCCGCAAGCCTGCGTGCCATGGAGATCAACGCCGATGTGGTGCTCAAAGGTACCAAGGTGGATGGTGTCTATACTGCCGATCCGGTTAGCAATCCTGAAGCAATGCGCTACGATACGCTCACTTTTACCGAAGCATTGACTCGCCAGCTTGGCGTCATGGATGCGACGGCACTGTCTCTATGCCGTGACAATGGTATGCCGATTATTGTTTTTGATGTAACAACTCGGGGGCAGATGCTGAAAGCTGTGTCAGGAGAGTCTGTGGGGACACTCGTAAGAGAAGAGGAGAGTTAAGATGTTTAATGCACTGGAAGAGCGTATGCAGAAGAGCATCACTGCACTGAAGAGTGAGTTGGCGACGATTCGTACAGGACGTGCCAATGCGTCGCTTCTGGATCATGTCTACGTCAACTACTACGGCACTGATACGCCACTGAATCAGGTAGGTAGCCTGGCCGTGCCGGAGCCGCGTATGATTACCGTTACGCCTTGGGAAAAGAGCCTGCTTGGTGAAATTGAGAAGGCGATTCAGACTTCGGATCTCGGATTGAACCCGAGTAATGATGGCGAGATCATCCGTATTGTGCTTCCGGAACTGACTGAGGAACGCCGTAAGGAGTTGGTGAAGCAGGTCAAGCAGGTAGGCGAGAAAGCAAAGGTTTCGATTCGTAATATTCGTCGTGATGCCAATGACGAGGTGAAGAAGGATGACGCTATCTCCGAGGATGAGGCGAAGCGAATGCAGGATCAAATCCAGAAGATGACCGATCAGTTCATCAACGAAATCGATGAGATTATTGAACACAAAGACAAAGAAATTCTGACGGTATAAATCACAAGCTATGAATCGGCCCACTGACGAATCCTCAGGCGCAGTTCCGGGGCATGTCGCCATTATTATGGATGGTAATGGTCGTTGGGCTAAAGAGAGAGGCCTTCCACGTCTGGAGGGGCACAGGCAGGGAGCCGAACGAGCCCGGGGCGTGGTCGAATGGGCTGCTGATGCCGGTGTTAAGCAGATATCCCTTTTTGCATTTTCAACGGAAAACTGGGATCGCCCGAAGAGAGAGGTGCGCGGCCTGATGACGCTTTTGGCAACATTGCTGCCGCGTGAATTGGATCGTATGCAGCAAAACGGGGTTCGGCTTCTCACCCTTGGTGATATTACGCTGTTGCCCGAACGGGCCCGTAAAGCGGTTGAAAGTGTGCAGGCAAAGACCGCTTCGAACAGTCGGATCGATTTGGTTCTCTGTCTCAATTACGGAGGACAGCAGGAGATCCTCGATGCTGCCAAAAGGCTTTGCCACTGGGCAGCGCAACAACCCGATATGCAGAAGGCCGTTAATGCGGTCGATACCAGACAGTTTCGCAGCTTTATGTGGCGAGATGAGCTGCTGCCTGTCGACCTGCTAATCCGCACCGGTGGTGAATACCGTATATCCAACTTCCATCTCTGGGATGCCGCTTATGCCGAACTCTATTTCACCCCTGTGTTCTGGCCGGACTACTCCAGAGAGGAGTTGCAGAAAGCACTGGATGATTACGCATCTCGTGAACGTCGCTTTGGCCAAACCAGTGAGCAGGTAGCGGAAGCATGAGTGAATTAGGTAAACGGGTCATCACGGCCATACTGCTTCTGGGAGCAGCATTCGGATGGATGTTTTACCTCCCGGATATATGGTTTGACCGAGTCTCGATTGTCATAGGCCTGATCATGAGTGTTGAGATGCTGGTGATGATAGGTGTCCGGCGGCTTCCACTTTATAGTATCGTCGCAGCCTTTGCATGGGCACTGTTACTGGTCTTCTGGACAGTTCTTCCAGCCGCTATTGCAGTTATCGTATCGATTCTCTTTGTGATGTTTCTCTGGACAATGCTCTTTTTCTTTCATACCGATGAGAAGTTGCTGGCGGATGATTTCAGGGCGCTTACCTATATTCAGTGGATGATGACGCTACTGCTGATCTTTGTGTGGTCGGTGATGGTTATTCATCGTCAGGAGAATGGAATCTGGTTTCTCACAGGTGCGATGGTGGGTGTCTGGTCTGCCGATATTGCCGCCTATTTTGTCGGTAGAGCTTTTGGTATGAACAGACTTTGCGCAGCAGTAAGTCCCGGTAAAACCAGGGAGGGGTTATATGGAGCACTCCTCTTCGGCTGTCTGGCGGCGACTCTGATCTGGGTTAATAAGGCCGGGCTGGAGGTGGCCGAAGCGATTCCCCTGTCACTGCTACTGGTGGTGGCGGCAGTTTCGGGAGATCTTGCCGAATCGGCTCTTAAGCGCGCTGTAGGTGTTAAGGATAGTGGCCATATGCTCCCAGGCCATGGTGGCATTCTCGATCGCGTCGATGCTCTTCTTTTATCGGTTCCGGTTGTCGGTTTGATCTGGATGTGGATGACTGTCGCATGAAGCTGACTCTTCTGGGCGCGACCGGTTCCATTGGTCAGAGTACGATTGACGTGATGCAGCGACATCCCGATCGGTTCTCCGCCTATGCACTGGTTGGTCATCAAAACAGTGAAAAGATGCTGGAACTGGCGAAGCTGGTGAAGCCGGAACTGGTGATCATGACCGACGATAAGGCCGCCCGGTCACTGCAGGGGAAACTACCGCAAGGGGTAGCCCTGGAATTCGGTATGGATGCCGCGATTGCGGCAGCAGCGGAAAAGTCGGTTGATATGGTTATGGCTGCGATGGTCGGGTCTGCCGGGCTTCCGGCCGCCTTGGCTGCGATCCATAGCGGCAAACGGGTGGGGTTGGCAAATAAAGAGTGTCTTGTTACAGCAGGGCGGATTTTTATGCAGGCAGCCAAAGAGAGTGGAGCTCAGGTGGTGCCGGTCGATTCGGAGCATGCAGCGGTCCATCAGGCGCTTGCAGGGCATGATATCGACTCGGTGACAAGAGTGATTCTGACAGCGTCGGGTGGCCCGTTCCGCGACCGCGATCCGGCCACGCTGGAAACGGTTACACCCGAAGAGGCGATCGCCCACCCCAACTGGGATATGGGGGCCAAGATCAGTGTCGATTCGGCCACCATGATGAACAAGGCGCTTGAACTGATTGAAGCCCGCTGGCTCTTCGATATGCCTGCCTCGAAGCTCTCAGCGATTATTCATCCGCAGAGTATTGTGCATGGCATGGTGGAGTATCGGGATGGCTCGGTGCTGGCACAGCTGGCTGAGCCGGATATGCGCTCTCCTATTGCCTATGCTATGCAGTCGGATGCACGTCTTGAGAGTGGTATTCCGTGGCTGGATCTGGCCGGAGCGGGAAATTTAACCTTCCAGGCAGTTGACCATGAACGCTTTCCTGCAATGCGTCTGGTTCAGCATGTTATGCAGGGTGAAGATGCTCTTGCTATCGCCATGAATGCTGCCAATGAGGTGGCAAATCAGGCATTTCGTAATCGACAGGTTGGATTTATGCAGATTGTCCGAATTGTCGAAAATGTTCTCTCGCAGGTGGAAAATGTTCCCGTAGATAGTCTGGAAGAGGTCTGGTTGCATGATCGGCGAGCAAGAGAGTTGGCAGAAAAGGAGATATTAAGGTGTTAGAAACGCTGCATACGATTTTGGCATTTGCGGTAGCGATAGCCCTGCTGGTCGCCGTCCATGAATATGGTCATTTTATTGTTGCGCGAAAACTTGGTATCAAGGTTGAAAAGTTTTCCATCGGGTTCGGGCCTGCTCTTCTCTCATGGCGTAGCCGTGACAGGGAAGTTGAATATGTGATTGCAGTGATTCCGCTGGGTGGTTATGTCAAAATGCTGGGTGAAAATCCGTCAGAGCAGGGGGAAGAGGCCAAACAGAAGCTTTCAGAAGAGGAGAAAGGTCGCTCTTTCGATATACAGCCTCCGTGGAAGCGAGCCTCCGTAGCTGTGGCCGGCCCGCTGTTTAATTTCATTTTTGCCATCATTGCCTATGCGGCCATTGCCTGGATCGGGCAGAGCGTACTGCCTCCGATGATCGGAAATATCGCTCCTGCATCCGTTGCCGAAAAGGCCGGATTCATGGAAGGTGACCTGATTAAAGCTGTGAATGGGCATTCGGTTCACTCCTGGCGCCATATGGAGGAGCAGCTGAAATCCATGGTTGGCGGAGCGGTGAGTGCCCAGGTTGATCGTAACGGAACCCCATATACGCTGAAGTTTGACCTGCCTGCTCCTGAGAAAGATGCATTTCTTATTGATGTTGCAGATTCACAGCTGGGTATCTCACCTGGTATTCATGTGTTGATCGATTCTGTTGAACCGGAATCTCCGGCCGAATTGGGCGGACTTAAGCCGGCAGATCAGATTCTTCAGGCTGACCATGCCCCCGCACGAAGTATACGATCCTTAATCGAAGTGATTCGCGATCATGATGGTCGAGCAGTGGATATCCTGGTTAAAAGGGATGAGACAATCCTGAATCTCACGGTGGTGCCATCATCCGACGAATCTGGTTTTGGTCGAATCGGCGTTCGCCTTACAGCTGTACCACAGCATGAACCTGTTCTCTATCGTATGGGCCTGATTGATGGATTCCTGTTCGGTTTTGTCAGGACATGGGAGATGACAGACATGACGCTGCAGATGTTTGGTAAAATGATTACTGCGGCGATCTCTCCGGAGAATCTGGGTGGCCCGATCGCCATCGCACAACTGGCGGGCAAAACAGCGGAGTTGGGGCTGGTTTCATTTATATCGTTTTTGGCGCTGATTTCCGTTAACCTTGCGGTCTTGAATCTTTTGCCTGTTCCTGTTCTGGATGGCGGGCATCTGGTATACATCGGGCTCGAAAAATTACGTGGAAGGCCACTATCTCCGGCAATGATGGAGAAGACGCAGATTGTCGGTATTGGCCTTATCGTTTTTTTGATGCTGTTTGCTTTTTATAATGATCTGGCACGCTGGTTTAGAGGTTAAATGCGCATGGTTCACCCGCAATCGATGTTGAGGATATTCTATCTGTTCGTTGCGACACTATTTTTGTCGCCATCCCCGAGTCTGGCCGGGGAAGATAAAATTCTCTCTATCGATGTGGCGGGGAATCGTTACGTTGAATCGGCAGCGGTTCTGGCCAATGTTCAATCCAAAGTGGGTGAGAAACTAAGTAAAAAACAGATCAGCCGGGATGTGCGTGCCCTGTTTAAAACCGGCTATTTTGAGGACATCCATGTAGAAGGTGTTCGAAAAGAGAACGGTATTGCAGTGACCTATGTTGTCAAAGAGAATCCGTTGATTGGCGAACTGACGATTCTCGGTAACGATGAAATTGTCGACAAAGACCTGCGTCCGAAATTACAGATGAAACCAGGGCGGGTTTTCAGTGAGGCCATCTTGCGGGCGGACAGAAATACCATCCGGAAAGCCTATTTGAAAAAAGGCTACTATCAGGTGGGTATCGATGCCCGGAAAAAGGTGTTGAAGGATGGGCGAATTGCGCTAACGCTCAATATTTCAGAAGGTAATGTAACCCACATAAAACGTATTCACTTCGTTGGTAATGAAGCGTTTTCAGATGATATCCTTCGGGATGAAATTGCTTCCCGGCAGTCCAATTTCGGTAGCTGGTTCAGCGACAGGGATGTGTTTGACCGGGAACGATTTGGCGGCGATGCCCAGATGTTACAGCAGTACTATCTAAACCACGGTTATCTCGATATTAAAGTGGAGTCCGCTCAACTATCTTTAACACCCGATAAGCAGAGCTTTTATCTTAACTTTAGCCTTTATGAAGGACCGCAATACTCCATTGATCAAATTGATTTGCAGGGTGATATGGTGCCTTCACGTGAAGCGCTGATGGAAGTGCTCACGATGGAGACAGGCGATATCTATTCGGTAACCGAGTTGCGAAACAGTGTCCAGGCAATGGAACAGAAGGTTGGAGATAAAGGGTTTGCTTTTGTCAGTGTAACACCACTGTTTAAACGGGATACGGAATCTCAAAAGCTCTCCATTACCTTTGATATTGAAAAGGGCAGGGAGATCTACGTTGAACGCATTGAAATTTCCGGCAATCAGAAGACCAATGATAACGTCGCCAGAAGGGAGCTGAGGCAAAACGAAGGCGAGCGTTATAAAGCGAGTGCGGTAAAGCGAAGTAAAGAGCGATTACAGAAATTGCAACTGTTCAGTGATGTTCGTGTGAACCTGAAAAAAACCGAGGATCAGGATCGTGTTAACATGAATGTGGAACTCGAGGATGATAAGACCGGCAGTTTCAAACTGGGGGCGGGCTATTCCCAACTGGAAAAGATATTTGTCACGGCGAGTGTTCAGGAGAGAAATTTTCTTGGAAAAGGCTATATAACCAATTTGAGTGGTGATATTGGCGGGGCGACGCAAAACTTTTCAGGGCAATTTGCCGATCCCTATTTTCTGGATAGCGAGGTTTACGCCTCCCTGAACATCTATAAGAATCAGGCCAAACTGACCGATGTGGTATCTTATAATCAGGATAGTTACGGTGGAGGAGTTGGTTTTGGGATACCGCTTAGTGAGTTTATAACTTACTCGGTCGGTTACGAGTATGACAGATCCAAACTGGGAAGTGTCAGCACGGCTTCTTCCATCGCCTTGCAGGCGCAGGTAGGAACCCATACCACCGGAGAGTTTAAAAATTCCATCTCCTGGGACACCCGTAACCGGGCAGTAGCCACCACCGAAGGTCATTATGAAAGGGTTGGGGTTAATGTGGCTGGTTTGGGCGGAGATCAGAAGTTCTATGAAGCATTTGCCTCCACCAAGAGCTATTTCGATATAGGCAATGGTTTTGTCCTGAGTCCGGCAATGGAATTAAGAGCAATTCGTGGTCTCTCAGGAAAAGATGTACCTATCTATCGCAGGTATTCTATCGGTGGTGTAGGAACGCTTCGCGGTTTTGATTCTTTCGGTGTTTCACTGCGCGATCCTGTTACGCAGGAGGCACTGGGTGGTGATAATCAGTTTACCATGGCCCTTAATCTCTTTTTTCCACTTCCATATATGGAAACATCGGGATTCAGGGGCGTACTCTTTGTTGATGCGGGAACGGTTTGGGGCAGTATTAATGCCGCACTGGGTGGTAAGACACTGAGCGTCAATGAGCAGTTTTCCTCTTCGAAAATCCGAAGCTCTACGGGCGTTGGAATTGAGTGGATGTCGCCAGTCGGTCCTTTATCACTTGCATGGGGCTTCCCAATCAATAAGGTGCAGGGTGATCTCGAAAGGAATTTCGAATTTGCACTGGGTATGGGTTTTTAATTTTATTTAGTTTTTTAGGAGTAATGTATGAAGATGAAAACGATTTATGGCTTGATTTTGGCAACCGTACTCTTTTCGGCAGGGGCTGTGCATGCTGCTGAACTGAAAATCGGAATTGTGGATGTCAAAGTCGCCTTCGAGAATACCAGTGCATATAAACAGGGGATCAATCGCCTGAAGTCTCTGGCAATGAAAAAGCAGAAGGAGCTGGATGCCCTTCAGCAGAAGATTGAACAGTCTGAAAAAGATATGCTCGGGCAGTCGATGGCAATGTCCCCCGAACGCCTTTCTCAAAAGCAGTCGGAAATTAAAGATATGCGTAAACTTTATAGTCGTAAGCAGCAGGATGCCCAGGACGAGATTGTTTCGGAAAGAAGCAAGCTGGATGGAACACTGGGTATGAAGTTCAAGGCTGTACTTGAGGAGTTTGGCAAAAAGGGTGGTTACGATCTGATTCTTCCAAAAGCTCCACAGATTGTGCTGTTCTCAAGCCAGGCACATGACGTAACGGCTGAAATCACCAAGCTACTGGATAGAAAATAACCTCGAGTCCGGATACTCTGTTTTGGATATCCACCAGTTAGCCGAATTGCTCGATGGGCAGGTAGAAAACAGCAACGACATTGAGATTACCGGGGTGAATACACTCCAGAACGCATGCGAGTCCGATGCTTCGTTTCTGGCGAACATGCACTACCGGGAGTTACTTGATTCGACCCATGCAGGTGCGATACTTGTCGGTAGTGATCTGTCAATACCTCCCTCTTGTCAAAGCAGTCTGATCCGGGTCGAGAATCCATACCTGGCCTTTGCCAGGCTTCAACGCCATTTTAATCCTCAACCTGTCGCTTCAGGAGAGCGCCACCGCTCTGCTGCCATCGATAGTTCCGCTCTTCTTGCGGAGAGCGTTGAAGTGGGTGCAAATAGTGTTATTGGGAAAAACGTATCGATTGGTGCAGGTACGATCATCGGAGCCGGATGTGTTATCGAGGCAGATGTAGTGATCGGTGAGAACTGTCTGCTGCATTCAGGATCGGTGGTTTGTCATCAGTCTGTTCTGGGTGATCGTGTTATATTGCAAGCCGGGGCAGTGATTGGTTCCGATGGGTTCGGTTATGCATGGAGTGGCAAAGAGCATTTGAAAATTCCTCAGACGGGTCGCGCTCTGCTGGAGGATGACGTTGAGATTGGTGCCAATACCACCATCGATCGTGGCGCACTTGGGGATACGATCATTCGTCGCGGGGCCAAGCTCGATAACCAGATACAGGTTGGTCACAATGTTGAGGTGGGTGCCTACACTGTGATGGCCAGTCAGGTTGGAATTTCAGGTTCAACCAGGGTTGGAGCAGGCTGTCAGTTCGGTGGACAGGCCGGTGTTGCAGGCCATATCAATATCGGCGATGGCGTTCGTCTTGCCGCCAAATCCGGAGTGATGAGTGATTTGGAAGCGGGTCAGGCTTATGCAGGATTGCCAGCAATGCCGCATCGGGCATGGCTAAGAATGTCCGCCATACTCGAGAAGCTTCCCGAAATATGGAAAACCGTTAAAAATTTAAATAAGCAGTCGTAAGGAATAGATATGCCGACATTGAACATTGATGACATTATTAAACATCTGCCACACCGTTATCCACTTTTACTGGTTGATAAAGTTCTCGATTATGTCCCTGATCAATCAATCAAAGCACTGAAAAATGTAACGGTGAACGAGCCTCACTTTACCGGCCACTTCCCGGATTTTCCGGTGATGCCGGGCGTGTTGATTATCGAGGCGATGGCACAGGTTGGCGGTATTCTCGCTTTCCAGTCAGCGCCTGAGGATCAGGAGTTTCTTGTATACTTTACCGGTATTGATGGTGTTCGCTTTCGTAAGCCGGTTCGTCCGGGTGACCAGCTTATCTTTGAACTGACATGCCTGCGCAGGAGAGGTCACATGTGGAAGTTTAAAGGTGAAGCCTTTGTCGATGGTGAACTGGTATGCGAAGGCACGTTGATGGCGACTCTGATGCCGAAGGATGCAGGGTAAGTGGAATGATTCATCCAACAGCTGTCATTGCTGACGGTGCAAAACTGGGAGCTGACGTAAAAGTTGGCCCTTACTGTGTCATAGATGGGGATGTCGAAGTGGGGGATGCTACTGAGTTGATCTCCCATGTCGTACTTACCGGCAGAACAAAAATCGGAGCCAATAACCGGGTATTTCCATTTGCCAGTATCGGTCATCGACCTCAGGACCTTAAGTTTCACGGCGAACCATCGGAGGTTGTGATTGGTGATCATAACACCATTCGTGAAAGTGTGACGATCAATCCCGGGACTGAAGGCGGAGGCATGCTGACCCGTATCGGCAGTGGCAATTTACTGATGGCATATGCGCATGTTGCCCATGATTGTCTGGTTGGTGACGGGGTGGTTATGGCCAACAACGCTACACTTGCCGGACATGTAACGGTTGAAGACGGTGCGATTATCGGGGGCATGTCCGCGATTCATCAATTCTTGCGTATTGGCAGGCATTCAATGATTGGTGGAATGAGTGGTATCGTGAAGGATATTCCGCCATTCTGCCTTACTGCGGGCGGCTATCGCCCCGGGCTTGCCGGACTCAATCTTGTCGGTTTGCGACGTCGTGGCTTTAATCAGGAGCGGATCAAGCGGTTGAAAGAGATTTACCGTTTGCTGCTGCAAGGGAGTGGCAAGATCCAGGAGCGGATCAAAGAGGCTGAGACAATTGCCGGTGACGATGTTGATGCAGTTTATCTGGTTGAGTTTGTCAGGACGGCAACCCGTGGTATGACTGTTCATCGCCGGGATTCCGGCGAAAACTGAAGCAGATTGTGGAGAACTCTCCTCCGATAGGCTTAATCGCCGGCTATGGCGCCTTCCCTCTGGAGATGGCAGAACAGTTGAAGCAGCTAGGCCATCGGGTGCATGTCGTGGCGGTCAGGGAGGAGACCTCACCTGATATCGAATCGCTTGTCGACTCCGTTTGTTGGCTGCATGTCGGTCAGATCGGTGCCATGATCAAGACATTCAAGAGTGCCGGGGTTCGTGAAGTAGTCATGGCCGGAAAAGTACAGAAGCTGCATCTGTTTCGTAACTTTAAACCGGATATGATCGCTGTGAAAGCGATGCTTAAGCTTCCGGACAGGCGTGACGATTCCATCCTCAATGCTGTTACTGCACTTCTTGCCAAAGAGGGGATCACTGTGCTCTCCCAGGTCGAACATGCCGGAAAACTGCTTGCGAACTCCGGTCATCTGTTTGGTCCCAAACCATCCAAAGAACAGTTAAAAGACGCCAGGTTCGGTTTTACGCAGGCTTTGGCTATCGGTGGCCTCGATATCGGCCAGACGGTTGTTGTGCAGGATCAGGCGGTATTGGCAGTCGAAGCCATCGAAGGTACAGATGAGGCGATCCGTCGAGGTGGCAAGCTTGGTAATGGTAAGGCTGTCGTGGTTAAGGTGGCCAAACCGGAACAGGATCTTCGTTTCGATGTTCCGGCCTTTGGTCCCGATACGCTTGATGTCATGCATGCGTCGGGTTGCAAAGCTCTGGTGGTTGAGGCGGGTTTAACGCTGATGCTTGAACGTGAGAGAATAGGCGGGCTTGCCAAGCGGTACGGTATCTCCATCTATGGTATGAGCAGGGATGAAGCCGCCTCCTAAACTTTTTATCTGCGCTGGCGAGGCATCCGGTGATCTTCATGGCTCGGCACTGATTCAATCTCTTCATGCGCTGGATTCGAATATAACGCTCCATGGCGTGGCCGGCCCTTTGATGGTTGAAGCCGGTTGCGAAACACTCCATGGCATGGATGAACTCAATGTCATGGGCATCGGTGATGTCATTAAGGCGCTACCGCGTATCCGCCGTGTCGAAGCCTCCCTTTGCGAATGGGCGGAGAAGAACCGCCCCGATCTCGCCATCCTCGTCGATTTTCCCGGTTTCAACATGCGCCTTGGCCGCAAACTGCGCGAGATGGGTATTCCGGTGGTTCAGTACATTGCGCCGAAGCTCTGGGCATGGGGTGCATGGCGGGTGAAGAAGCTCAAAGCCTCGCAGGATATACTTGCCTCGATCCTGCCGTTCGAGGTGGAGTGGTTCGCCAGGCACGGTATCGAAGCGACCTACGTCGGTAATCCCAGTGCCGTTTCATGTGCCAGAGGGTGGAGTCGGGAGGAGCTACGTTCCCGTCTTGGTTTGAACGATAACGACTTTTTGCTGGCGCTGCTGCCGGGCAGTCGTCCCGGTGAGCTGGCAAGGCATGCCGAACTGCTGGCCGAAGCCGGACGGAAGATCGTTGCCGGCTATCCGCAGGTGAAGCTGGTGACAACTCAAGCGCCGGGCGTCAGCGACGAACAGCTGAAACCTCTGCTGGATGCAGATATCACCGTCATCGATCGTATGGAGGAGGGCTACGCCATGCGTGCCGATGCAGCCGTGGCGGTTTCGGGAACAGCGACGCTGGAACTGGCATTGTGGGACACACCGACGGTACTGGTCTATCGCAACTCTCCGATGATGGTATGGCTGGCCCGGAAGCTGGTAAGCCTCGATTGTGCGGGGTTGGCCAATATTCTTCTCGGCGATATTCCGGTGATGCCGGAGCTGATTCAGGAGTTTGCGACGGTTGAAAACATCGCCAATGAACTCGAATCGATCATCTCCGGTGATGCTGCAATGAAACAGCGTCAGAAGTTTGTTGAACTCAAGGCGATCTTGACAGATAAGAATCCATCGGAGGAGCTGGCGAAGATTATTATCGAACGTTTAAACCGGCCGAGTTGAATCAATCGCCGGTGGCGATGCGATCCACCAGCTCTTTGACCGTCGGGATGAAGCCGTTGGCATAGAACGGGTCTTCGGCGAAGCGGTAGGCGGCATGGCCGGCGAACATCAGGTGGGTGTCCGGGTCGGCGCCGTGGGCGATCTCCTGGAGGGTCTTCTGGATGCAGAAACTTCTCGGATCGGCTTTGCGGCCTGTAGTACCGCCTTCGACAGCCCAGTTGGAGAAGGCGCACTGGGAGAGGCAACCCATGCAGTCGAGCTGATCCTGACGAATCTCAGTCGCCTTTTCGGGGGTAACGAAGATCAGGGTCGAGTCGGGGGTCGAAAGCGCTTTGGTGAAGCCCTCTCTGATCCATTCAGCGGCTCGCTTCTTGTCCTGCTTGGTGACAAACACCTCTTTGTTGCGAACGCCGAAGACGAAAGGCTCAGTGTGGTCGCCTGCCGGATGATCGACACAGGCGATCTCGCGGTCGGAGCGCTCATAGAGCTCGTGCAGGAAGTTGTTGTACACCGCCGATGAGTAGAAGCCGGTCGGGGAGAAGCGGTTGAGCTTGATGTCGCCCGGTTTCAGGTGAAGCAGGCGCTCTTTCCAGGCATCGGAGATCGGGCTCTCCTGTGTGAGCAGCGGGCGGGTGCCGTACTGGAAGGTGATCGGCCCGATTTCAGGATTATTGAACCAGTCGGCCCATTCGCGTAGGAACCAGACGCCACCGGCCATGACAATCGGGGTCTTCTCAAGCCCGTAACCGTTCATGATTTTTCGTAATTCGACGATACGCGGGTAGGGATCCTGCGGTTTGTTCGGGTCTTCGGAGTTGGAGAGGCCATTGTGACCCCCGGCCAGCCATGGATCCTCGTAGACAACGCCGCCGAGCCATTCTGGATATTTGCGGTAGGAACGCAGCCACAGCGCCCTGAAGGCACGAGCTGAGGAGACGATCGGGTAGTAGTAGACCCGGTGTGCTGCCGCCAGCGGAGCCACCTTGAACGGCATACCGGCACCGCAGGTGACGCCATGAACCAGCCCTTTGGCACCCTCGAGTACACCTTCGAGCACACGCTCGGCACCGCCCATCTCCCAGAGGATATTGACGTGGATGCGCCCTTCGCCACTGGCAACCTCATGTGCCACCTTCACCTGATCAATGCCGCCGGCGATACCCTGTGCCACCAGTTCGTCGAAACGGGCCATGCGGCTCCTGCCTTTGTAGATGGTGCGGATGATGTTGCCATTCTCATCGATCCGGTCGGCATTCACGGCTGAAACAGTACCGACACCACCAGCCGCAGCCCATGCACCGGAACATTCGCCGGTCGATACGGCGACACCTTTACCACCCTCGATCAGAGGAAGGACCTCTTTTCCTGAAAGTTCAATGGGCTCTAGTGAAAACGACATGATAATCCTTTGTCTGACTCTTTTGATTGCCTGTCCGGAGTCGATGAGACAGCAAGTCATGCAGATGGGTAAAAAAATTCAGCCTAATCTATGAAATGATAAGGATTGCGGCAACCTATGTTGTCGAACTTCATAGTGTGAACGGTTCTGAATTGACATAGAGTTCGTTCATGGTACCCCCACACCGTTTCTATGCTGTTGTGATTCCCGGTCTTGAAGAGATTGCAGCCGGTGAACTTGAACGGCTTTCCGCCCACGAGATCAAACGCGACAACGGCGGTGTTCACTTTTCAGGAACGGTAGAGACGATGTTTCGGGTCAATTTAAGAAGCCGTACCATCACCCGGGTATTGCTGCGCCTGAAACGTTTTACCGCTATGACACTCAACGAGCTTCGCTACCAATTGGAGAAGGTCGACTGGCAACCGTATCTCGCACAAGGAGCCACTTTTGAGGTGCATGCGAGTTGTCACGCATCGAAACTGATGCATACGGGCAAGATTGAAAACAAGATTGCTGAGGTTTTACAGGGGCAGGGCTTTTCCATGGTTGAGAAGGGGGGTGTACAGCAGATCTTCATTCGTATTGAAAACAATCGTGCTGTTTTAAGTATCGATACCTCCGGCGAACGTCTCGACAGGCGAGGGTACCGACTTGAGAGTGGCAAGGCTCCGCTGCGTGAAACGCTGGCAGCAGCAGTTCTTCAATGGGCCGGTTGGAAGCCGGAAGAGCCATTGATGGTTCCAATGTGCGGATCGGGAACCTTTGCAGTTGAGGCAGCCTTGATGGCCACGAAACGCTCTCCGGGGCTGACCCATAATTTTCCATTTGCGGTGTGGCCACAACTTAAGGTGAAGGCATGGAAACGTGCCAAAGAGAAGAGCGAGAACATGATCGATGTTGCTCCGGAATCGCTCTCAATCTGTGCCTCCGATATCAATCCATCTGCTATCGCCATCACAAAAAGAAATGCTGAGCGAGCGGGCGTCGAAGAGTTTATCGACCTGAAACAAAGAGATATACGACGATTCGAAATGCCAGACGACTCTTCTCCGGGCCTGTTGCTTTTCAACCCTCCTTACGGAGAGCGTATTAATGCCGATGTTCGTGCGTTATATGTCACCATCGGAGAAATACACAAACGCTTTGCCGGTTGGCGAACGGTACTTATCTCTCCATCTGAACCATATGAGCGGGCTTTGGGTGTTCCGGTCAAAAAACGTCTCAAGGTCAAACATGGCGGCAGATGGGTTCAACTGCTTGAGCTGTGAATCGTGATCAGACGTAAATCTTAGTAGGATGCTGAGAGCTCCCCGTAATATTTCCGTGAAGTGTAAGTGAGGGATGCCGTTGCCGATTTACCTTGAGTATATTCATAACCGGCTGACGCCTTGAGATTCCACGGCTTCCAGATGGCTGCCCTCAATTTGATACCGTATGTTTGCAGTATCGACGTGATCTTCTGTCCGATCACATCCGAATAGAGGTCGCCGGTCTGTGTGTTAAGGTAGTCTCTCCAAGAATAACTGTAGCTTGGGGCAAGTGAAAAGCGATCCAGCATTCCCATAAAGGGGATATCTGCATCTACACGAATAGCATGCTCTCTGGCCCGACCATCTTTGGCCTTGTTGCCCAGCGTTACATTTGGATTATTGGTCTCAACCGTTTTTTCATCGTTGAGGGTATAATCTACAGTCAGGCTGGCCCCCCAGTCTTTGACAGTGTAGCTGCCGCCACCGCCCAAGCTCCAGGTGTTGATATCCAGATAGGCCAGAGATGTTGTGGTACCACTGGAAACATAGTTCTCTGTATGACGCTTCTGCAGATAGGCTGCGTGTGCATTCCATGAAAACTGGCTGGTCAGGTTATGGGTGCCTGTGAATGTTGCGCCGATATTATTGCTGAGAAACTGGTGATTGTAATAGAATTTTTGCAGGTCCAGTTTCAGAAGGTATTCCAACTCTTTGCTCGGATGATAGCTGATCTGCGGATTAAGAAAGTGGCCAGCAAAATCGCTGCTTTGAGCAAAGTTTTGAAGATAGTATTTTCCATAGAACATATAACCTATTTTTGTACGCAGTTCAGGGGTGACTTCCCACTGACGCGTACTAATCAGACCAATCCAGTTTAAGCCCTGGCTCCCGCCACTTTGTGATGTGTTGGGTAGAAGGGGGTTATTAGATTTCGGGTTGGAGTCGTAAAAATATTTGCCCGAAAGATAGATGCTGATGGGGCGCGTAGTTCGTTCAAGGGCCTTGATATAACTATCTGCAACCTTGCGGTAGGGAGAATTGGAATCCACCTCCTGAAATAGCGATACGGCATTTCCGTAAGCGCCCATGTCGGTATAGATCTGCCCAAGCTGGTAGCGGGCTGCATCCGCATATGAACTGTCCCTGGAAATTAACTGTTGATAAACCGACGTGGCGGATTCGGTATCGCCAGCAGCTTTAAGTACATTGGCGTACTCGTAGGCATAGGCATCATTATCAGGCTCTCTCTCTACCAGTTTTTTATAAAGGGGAAGTGCTTTTTCAGGTTTGCCGGCTGCAACGTAGGCCTGCCCAAGTACCTTGTCGATACTGTCAGGACGTTCGGGAGAACTGGCAACAAATTCCAGAAATTGAATGGCCTCCTCAGGTTTTTTCTTCTGCAGGAGAATAACACCCAAATAGTAGTGTGATGTCTGGTTTCCGGGGGCTCTTCTGATCACTTCACGAAACTTACTTTCGGCTTTATCAAAATCCTGAAACTGGTAGTCCCGAACAGCATCGTTTAACAGCGCTTGTAGCGACTGGGCATGGAGTGGCGATGTTGATAGCATGATAAGAATTGAGACCAAAACCAATAGACGGAACATATGTTTTCCTCCCCGTAAAAGGCCAAGTATAGCCATGTTCGGCGAGATGTCGAAATGCAATGGATTGCACTCATTGCGCCTGCTCCATACTGCTCCTTTCATCAAAAGAGTGTGGGAGTTTGCTTCAGAAGATGCTATACTTGGGGTGTCTGTATGGTGATGGGTTTGTCGAGTTTATGGGCATATCTGATACGGGAGGCTGGTGTGACTATTCGGGTAATCATTGCTGCAATTTTTTTATCTTTATTTCCTATGGTTGTACATGCATCGGTTGCAGGTAATGTCGAGTATCTGAGCGGCGATGCATGGGTCGAAAGAGGTGACGAGAAAATTTCCCTTCAACTCGGTGATACCGTTGATGCGGGAGATATTGTCGTAACGACCAAGTCCGGTCGGGTTAAATTGGTGATGCGGGATGATAGTAAGGTTTACGTCGGCAGCCAGAGCCGCATTGCCATTGATAATTATGAGATGCGCGGAGGGAGTCTTTTCTCCGGTTCGTTTAGTATGTTATGGGGCAAAGTCCGTTTTCTGGTAACCAAGCTTAAAAGTGGTTCCTCCTCTTTCTCTGTTCAAACCAAGACGGCTACCATCGGCGTTCGGGGTACGGAGTTCGCGGTGATTGTGCCGAAGGTGCCAGCACCCGAAAAGCCAAACCTGAAGCTTCCCGATATGCCGGATGTGCCGACAACTGTGATGCTCTTCGAGGGTAAGGTCGTTGGTAAGCCGAAGGTAGGGCCTAGTGTGGCAAAGCTGGAACCTACACTTATCAGGCCCGGCAAGATGGCCGAGTTCGGCAAAGATGGCCGTGTGAAAATGCGTACGATCAGAAAAATCGATATCAAGAAACTGGATATGGAGCCGCTTCGTCCAGCCATAGAAAAAAGGAATGCCGATCAACTTGATCCCAAAAGTGGCGTTCTCTCAAAACGTCCTGTCAAAGTTGGCGACCCGATTAAACCAGGAACAACCAAGCCAGCACTGAAAGATCCAAGACTACTGGCGACGCCATCCCTGACCAAGGAGCCCATGTTGACGCGTGATCCTGTACTGACTAAAGATCCGGTGCTCAGTGATCCGGTTTTGGTCAAGGATCCCGTATTAACCAAAGAACCCGTGTTAACGACAGAGCCCGTACTCACAAGAGATCCGATTGTCACTGATCCCATCGTGAAAGATCCGGTACTGAGCGATCCGATTGTTAGGGAGCCGATTATCACCGATCCGATTATCAAGGAGCCAGTTGTCAGCGATCCCATCGTGAAAGATCCGGTACTGAGCGATCCGATTGTTAGGGAGCCGATTATCAAGGAGCCAATCATTACTCAGCCGATTGTCAAAGATCCGGTCATTACTCAACCGATTGTCAGGGATCCGGTCATTACTCAGCCGATTTTAACAAAGCCTCTACTTTAAATTGTGTTGAAATGAATAGAAAAGGAGGAGCCATCCGGCTCCTCTTTTTGTCTGTTTAGAGAAACAGTTTAAAGGCGGGGTTGTTGTCTTCAGTCATATAACTGTATCCAAGCTGATCCAGAAATGTCTGGAACGCCTGCTTTTCATCCGGCTCAACTTCCATACCTGCAAGAACACGACCGTAAGCCGCACCATGGTTACGGTAGTGGAAGAGTGAGATGTTCCAGCGTCCGGCCAGTTGTGTGAGAAATTCGAGCAGGGCTCCCGGACGCTCCGGAAACTCGAAACGATAGAGTTTCTCATTTTCTGCATGCGGGCTTTTGCCGCCCACCATGTGACGGATATGGAGTTTGGCCAGTTCATTATCGATAAGGTTGATCACCGGGTAGCCATGCTCTTCAAGCAGCCGCTGTATTTTACCATCCTCTTCATTATCGCGAATAGAGATGCCGACAAATACATGTGCCTCATCACGACCGGATATTCGATAGTTGAACTCAGTGATCGAACGATCTTCCAGCAGACTGCAGAAGGTCAGAAACGATCCGGGCTTTTCAGGAATCGTGACTGCGAAAAGCGCTTCACGGCGTTCACCGACTTCGGCCCTTTCAGCCACGTGACGTAACCGATCGAAATTCATGTTGGCGCCACTGTTGATACATGCGAGAACCTTGTTCCTGATCGATTCACGTTTCACATATTTTTTCATCGCCGCAACAGCCAGCGCTCCGGCCGGCTCGACAATAGCACGCGAGTCGTCATAGATATCCTTAATGGCGGCGCATATCTCATCGGTATCGACGAGGATGATTTCATCAACATATTTTCTGACGAGATCGAAGGTATGTTCACCCACCTGCTTTACTGCGACACCATCGGCAAAAATGCCAACCTGGTCTAAAACGACTCGATGCCCCGCTTTGACGGAGTCGTGCATGGCAGCTGAGTCGACCGGCTCTACACCGATAACTTTGGTGGCGGGGGAGTAGTGTTTGAAGTATATCGCCATGCCGGCAGCCAGTCCGCCACCGCCAATCGGAATAAACACCACATCAACATCATCGGGTGATTGCCGCAATATCTCTTCCGCGATGGTGCCTTGTCCGGCGATCACCTGAGGATCGTCGTAGGGGTGGACAAAGACCATGCCGGATTCCTCACACAGTTTGTATGCATGGGTGGAGGCATCGGAGTAGCTGTCTCCGGCAAGTATCACATCGGCTCCCATCGACTGGACGGCTTTTACTTTGATCTCCGGAGTGGTGCGAGGCATGACGATGGTTGCCCTGATGCCGCGCTTTTGCGCACTCATGGCCACTCCTTGTGCATGGTTGCCAGCAGAAGCGCAGATGACACCATGGCTGCACGCCTCATCGCTCAATTGAGCGATTTTATTGTAAGCACCACGCAGCTTGAATGAGAAAACCGGCTGCAGATCCTCGCGTTTAAAAAATACTTCATTGTCCAGGCGGACGGAGAGCTTGGGTGCAGGTTCCAGAGGTGTTTCACGCGCCACTTCATAGACACGTGCGTGTTCGATAGCATCAAGGTATAACTTCGGCATGCGGCGTTATAACATGAAGGACTTTTGTGACCAAGACAGAATTGAAAATTGACACTGTTGAGCAACTCGATCGCGGACTTACCTATGGCGAGGGCTGTTTCGAGACCTTTCGAAGGGTCGATGGCGAGGTTTTTCTCTGGCAGGAACATATGGAACGGCTGCGTTTTGGCATGGCCTCTTTCGGTTGCACACTGGATAAGAGAGATATCGATTCGATAAAAGCGCAGGTGTTTGGCGCTGCCGGGGAGCAGGATGCCCTGATCAGGGTAACGGTCACAGGTGGTGAAGCATCGTGGGGATTGCTACGACCTGAAGATGCTCGGTCGACGATCTATATTCAGACAGTTCCTGTCCGACAAAGTGAGCAGTCGATTGAGTTGAGCACGGTGGAGTGGCCGTTTGCGCTACTTCCCAAACAGGCAAAGTTCACCAGTGATTATGCACTTGTGCTGCGTGCTATGCATGAATGGAAGATGGAGCCAGGAAAAACGCCGCTTATCTGTAAGGATGGAAGAATCCTCTCTTCTTTGACCGCCAATATTTTGATTTTGCGAGATGGTCAATGGTACACACCCGATGATGCGGGCGGAGGTGTATTGCCGGGAATCGTCCGCTCACTGCTGGTTAAGGAGGGGCTTGTCGAGATTGTCGAGTGTCCGGTGGCATGGCTTGAGGATTGTGAGGCGCTCATGCTGAGTAACAGTGCTATGTTTGCGAAAGCGGTCTCCTCGATTGATGGAAGAGAGGTTGATCCGCTGCATCGTGCCACGATTGCAGTTCAGGAGTTGCTGCGCATGTTTCCGGGGGTGAAGTTATAATGGATAAGCGGAACCTTATTGTTGTTGCCATTATTGCGGGGTTGCTGCCGGTTCTGTTTTTTGCTCAACAGGTTAACAGCACCTGTAATGTTGCACCGGTAGATGTGGCTATCGTCTCCGGTGATGCCTCTTCAAGTATTGCCCGTAAGCTGGAGAAGGCAGGCGTGATTCGTTCACAGTGGCCTTTCAAGCTGCTGGTTCGCTTAACCGACAAAGCAGGAATGCTCAAGCAGGGGCTTTACCATTTTGAAGGCCAGATGAGTGCTTCCGATGTGCTGGATAAAATCGAATCGGGTAGTGTAATGCGTTTTCAGGTCACGATCCCGGAGGGGCTTCGTACGATCGATATCCTTCAATTACTGGCTGAGCGAACCGGTACCAGAGAGCAGGCGTGGCGTCTTGCTGCCGAAACATTGATGGCGAACGAGGAGTGGGAGGGGAGACTGCTGCCTGAGACCTATACCTATGCCAAGCCGGTCAATCCTGAGGCGATACTCAAACAGATGATCTCGGCTCAGATGAGTGTGATGCATGAAATTGCTTCGACACCGGAGATGATCGAACGCCTTCGAATCATTGCCTCGATTATCGAGAAGGAGACATCGCTGGACAGAGAGAGGCCTCTTGTCTCCGCAGCTATTTATAACCGGCTGGAGCGAGGTATGGCACTGCAGATGGATCCGACGGTGATCTACGGTATCTGGCGCCGTGATGGTGACTTTTCCGGCAATATCAGGCGTAAGGATCTGAAAACCGATACACCCTGGAACAGCTATACGCGTAAAGGTCTTCCGCCGACACCCATTTGTAATCCCGGTGAAGCGAGCCTCAGAGCTGCTGCCAGTCCTGCCAATGTCGACTATCTCTATTTCGTGGCCGATGGCAGCGGAGGTCATGCCTTTGCTTCCACGCACGCAGAGCATCAGGACAATGTGCAAAAATGGATTAGAATTGAACGCCAGAGAAATCGAAAATGAGATTGAAGGAGAGAGGAGAGGCCGAAGAAAAGGGTGGCGATGTCATGATCGTCGAATTCGAACTTCCGCCAGTTAATGCAGTACTGTTGCAGAGTATCCTGCAGGGTGAGGATGGGCTGGCGACGATTCGTTGCTTCGACCCCGACAAGAGACGACAACAGTTCTGGACAACGCGTGACCAATTAGGTGATCTTCACTCCTGGATTACATCCATGCCGGCATCGATGGGTGTGAAAATTACCGGCGAATGGTTGTGGCAGAGTGGGGATGAGCAATGAAGCAGCAAGGACATCTGATCACATTTGAGGGTGGAGACGGATGTGGTAAAAGCACACAGCTTCGTCTGACTGAGAAGTGGCTGAAGAAGCAGGGGAGGAATGTTCTCGTTACCTACGAGCCCGGGGATACACCACTGGGTAAAGAGCTGCGTATGCTGCTTCTCTCAGGTGAATATATACCGGTTCCCGAGTGCGAGTTGCTGCTGTTTCTGGCCGATCGTGCCCAGCATGTTCGCGAAGTGATCGGACCGGCCATCACTGCCGGAACTTATGTACTGTGTGATCGCTATTCCGATTCGACCATGGCCTATCAACTGGCGGCCAGAAAGCTATCCGCCGCTGAGGGACTCGAATCGATGCTCCGTTTCGCAGAGATAGGTGTGACACCGGACCTGACCTTCTGGCTCGATCTTCCGGTCGGTGAAGCGCTGCATCGGATACGTTCCAGAAGCAGTATGGGTGAGGAGAGTACACGCCTTGATGAAGAGGCTCTCTCCTTTCATGAGTCGGTTCATGGCGCATTTGCATCGTTACAGAAGAGTGAACCGGAACGGATCGTTCGTATCGATGCTTCACTGACCATCGAATCCGTACAGGAAGCGATTCAGGCGACTATACAAGGCAAGGGTATCGTATGAGCTTCAAAGCTGCCGTCGGCCATGAGGCTCTGCATAAACGCTTCGCTACAGCCTTGCAGCGAGGACAGCTTCATCATGCGTGGCTGCTGCACGGCGTTAAAGGTATTGGCAAGGCGACCGGGGCGATGGCCATGGCTGCGCTCTACCTTTGCGAACAGGGTGGTGAAGAGGCGTGCGGTGAGTGTCACGGGTGCCGGATGTTGCGAGCCGGTTCACATCCGGACTTTATCGCTGTCGAGCGGCTGGAGAAGAAACGAGATATCTCGGTTGATCAGATTCGCGATACCCTCTCTTTTCTGGCCTTGAGCGGTATGGAGAGTGAGAAGCGTGTTGTTCTTCTCAATGATGCCGAATTGATGAATGTACAGGCCTCCAATGCACTACTCAAAGGGCTTGAGGAGCCTTCCGCTGGCAGTCTGCTGTTGATCGTTTGTCATGATCTGATGCGCCTTCCTGCGACGGTACGCTCTCGCTGTATGCTGGGAGAGTGTTCACCACTGAATCGCTCGGAGCTGGAACGTGTTCTGGAGACCATGGAGTTCTCTGAAAAGGCACGGGAACTGGCCATTGAGGTTGCCGGTGGCAGACCGGGACATATCGCCTGTCTGCAGGATAAAGCCGTGGCCGATGGATTGCTGGCCTGGCGCTCGCTGTTAAGTAACTTTACAGGTGCAGATGTGGGTCAGCTTCAGTCGTGGCTGGATAAACACCTGAACCAGGTTCCACATGAGCTTATTGTCGACGTGGTGCTGGAAGAGGCTAAAAACCATTTTAACCGGATCGACTCATTTGCCCGGCGCGAGTTACTGATGAATACCATGTGGTCACTGGCGGCGTGGCCTCGTGAAGTGGTGCGTCACAGCCTGCGTGCAGCTCCGGCATTGATGGCATTGCTACTTGAAGTACGATCTACTCTTAAATCGCCTGATACCTGACCATGCCCACTTTTTAACAGAAACGGGAAGGACAGATGTTTTTTGTAGTATGGGAGCCAAAGCTTTGAAAAGATTTTTGATCCTGGGTTTGACCGCTTTGACGCTTGCCGCCTGTTCACATGGCATCCTTTTTAAGAAAAGGCTATTGGTCATGGGCTCCAAAGCGCTGTCGACTGCTGACTGTTCCAGTGGTGGCGTCTATTTCAAGGGTATGGATGATGGCGATATCGTTTCAAGTCCGCTTACCGTGAAAATGGGTGTCTGCGGTATGGATGTGCGACCGGCAGGTGATGTGGTTGAAGAGACAGGACACCATCATCTGATGATCGATAGTGGCGGCTGTATTGCGGCAGGTGAAACAGTGTCTAAGGATGAGAATCACAAACACTTTGGCAAAGGCCAGACCGAGACTGTACTGAACCTCACCCAGGGTGAACATACGCTGGTTTTGCAGTTTGCGAACGGTCTGCACGCTTCGTACGGTGAGGCAATGTGTAAACTGATTCATGTTCATGTGGAGTAACTGACAGATATTTTTACTCGAGGCTGTTTTTCAGCGTCCGGAGCGCTATAGTCGGGCCAAATTCATCGACAGGTTATTCTATCCATGCAGCCATACTACGTAACGACGCCGATCTACTATGTGAATGATGAGCCGCACCTGGGCCATATCTATACCACTATTGCTGCCGATGTACTGGCTCGCCATAAAAGAATGTCGGGGTTCGATACATTTTTCCTGACCGGTGTGGATGAGCATGGCCAGAAGGTACAGCAGGCTGCGGAGTCGCGTGGTATCGAACCCATCGAGCTGGCCGACTCGGTTGTCGAGCGTTATAAGAGCCTCTGGCCTCAGCTTGAAATCAGTAACAACGATTTTATCCGCACCAGTTCCGACCGCCATAAGGTGGGCGTTCAGGCGATGTGGCGCAGGCTCGAGAATGCCGGTGCGATCTACAAAGGTTTCTATGAGGACTGGTACTGTGTTCCTTGCGAAACCTACTGGACCGAAACACAGCTGAAAGATGCAGAGTGCTGGGAGTCTAAAACATGCCCGGATTGTAAACGCGCTGTGGAGAAGGTGCAGGAGGAGTCCTATTTCTTTCGCCTGAGTGGCTTTCAGGATCGGCTTATCGAACATATCAAGGAGAATCCGGACTTTATCGCCCCTGAATCGCGCAGAAATGAGGTGCTTCGCTTTATCGAGTCCGGACTTAACGATCTCTCTGTTTCGCGTACCACCTTCTCATGGGGGGTTCCGGTACCGGGCGATGAGAAGCATGTTGTCTATGTCTGGATCGATGCATTGACCAACTACCTCAGCGCATTGGGATTTCCGGAGCATGAACTGCCGCGCCACTGGCCTGCCGATCTGCATCTGATCGGTAAAGACATCCTCCGCTTCCACGCGGTCTACTGGCCTGCCATGCTGATGGCTATCGAAATGCCGCTGCCGAAGCGTATCTTCGCGCATGGCTGGTGGACAGTAGAGGGGGAGAAGATGAGCAAGTCGCTCGGCAATGCCCTGCGACCTGCCGAGCTTCTCGAAAACTACGAAGCCGATGTAATGCGCTACTTTCTGCTGCGGGAAGTGCCGTTTGGTCAGGACGGCGACTTCTCCTTCGATGCATTGAAACAGCGCTACAACACCGAGCTTGCCAATGATATCGGCAACCTTCTCAATCGCAGCCTGGCCATGCTGAATAAATACAGCGATGGTGTATTGGGTGAACCGGGAGAGGAAGAGGCTTCGGATCGTGCCTTGATCGCCGATGTAACCGCCATGCAGAGCGAGGTGGATGAGCTGATGGAGCGTCAGGCCTTCCATCTGGCGCTGGAGCGCATCTCCGCAGTAGTGCGGCACGGCAATCGCTATGTTGAAGAGAATGCCCCCTGGACGCTGGCAAAAGAGGGGAACAGTGCTCGACTCAATACCGTGCTCTACCATCTGGTTGAGGCACTGCGTCTGGTCGGATTGCAGCTGGCCCCATTCATGCCTGCCAAGGCGGGTGCCATGCTCTCCCAGGTGATGGCTGAGGATGTCGATGTCTCCAGGCTGATGTTCCATGACCTGAGTGGTTGGGGATACCTGAAAGCCGGGCACCAGTGTCGTAAACCCGAACCTGTTTTTCCACGAATGGACTAAACTGACACTATGCCGAAACTGTTCCTTAAGAGGATTATGCCGGATCATAAAAAGATTCGTGAACACAGGCACTTACAGTGTTTTGGTGATCTTTTGCATAACCCTAACCTATGGCGTATGAACCATCGCTCTGTAGCAAAGGCATTTGCTGTCGGTCTCTTTTTTGCATGGGTTCCCGTACCATTCCAGATGGTGCTGGCTGCGGGAGGAGCGATCCTGGTTCATGCCAACTTGCCACTTTCTGTCGTGCTGGTCTGGATCACAAATCCCATCACTATGCCGCCGATGTTCTATGCAGCTTATAAATTGGGAGCGCTACTTCTTGGCAGGGAGGTTAAACACTTCGATATGGAGCTCTCGCTGGAGTGGTTAGGGCACGAGATGGGTCTGATCTGGCAGCCCTTTCTGCTTGGCTGCTTCGTTATTGGTGTTCTCTCGGCAGTGGTTGGCTATTTTACCATCAAGGTACTGTGGCGTAATTCAGTGATGCACAAATGGCGCAATCGCCATGCTCTTTCAAAAAAATCCTGAGCATACCTGGGCGGCGATCTCCGAATCGCTTCCTGATATCGGTGCTGTTACCCGAAAACGTTCACTCAGCGGTGGCAGTATTAACTCCGCTTACCGGATTGAAACCGATTCCAGCCGATCCTTTTTTGTAAAATTGAATCGTGAATCTCTATGCTCGATGTTCGAGGCCGAGGCTGATGGATTGGCCGAACTGCGTAAGGCGAATGCTATACGTGTTCCCGAACCCGTAGGTACAGGGAAAACCGGCGGTTACGCATGGATCGTGACCGAATTTATCGAGTTCGGCAGGGGTGATCTGCAATCGCAGGCACTGTTTGGTCAACAGTTTGCCGGGATGCACAGATTCAGTGCGGATCGTTATGGCTGGCACAGGAACAACACCATCGGTTCCACGCCTCAGGTTAATGATTGGTCGGATAGCTGGATTGAGTTTTACAGGGAACATCGGCTCGGCTTTCAACTCCGGCTGGCAGCGAGTAACGGTTTTACCGGCTCGATTCAGCAGAAGGGTGAAAGGCTCATGGCGGAGATGGAATCCTTTTTCAACTCCTATATGCCGCTGCCATCATTGATGCATGGAGATCTGTGGGGTGGTAATCACAGTGTGGATAACCGAGGCAATCCGGTTATTTTCGATCCTGCCGTCTACTATGGCGATCGGGAAGCCGACCTGGCGATGACATCGCTGTTCGGTGGTTGCTCAAACGCTTTCTACGATGCCTACCGTGAATCATGGCCGCTGGATGATGGTTACAGTGTGCGTAAAACCCTCTATAACCTCTATCATATCCTTAATCACGCCAATCTTTTTGGTGGTGGGTATGCCATGCAGGCCGAGGGGATGATGGATCGGCTTCTGGCCGAAATTTGATATCGGTTCTTATGACTGTTCCGCGCAGGTGACGCGATTGCGGCCACTCTCTTTGGAATGATAGAGGGCCTGGTCTGCATGTCTCAATAGCTGATCGCCCTTTTCATCCCTTTGCTCTTTCCAGGTTGCGACACCAAGGCTGATGGTGATATCGGGCAGACTTTGCTGAAGATGCTCGAACGCGTGACCGGCAATCACCTCACGCAGCCGTTCGGCCAGAAGTTGTCCACCACTCAACCCTGTTCGGGGAAGCAGCAAAACGAACTCCTCGCCACCGTAACGAAAGAGATAATCGCAATTACGAAGAGTCTGGCGGGTTCTTTCGGCTAACTGGTTTAATACGGCATCACCGGCATCGTGACCATAGCTGTCATTGATCTGTTTAAAGTGGTCGATATCGAACATCACGATCGAAAACTCGGAGCCGTAGCGATCTGAAAGGCGCTGTTCCTGGAGAAGAACCTGCTCAAAATAGCGTCGATTGTAGGCACCTGTCAGCGCATCGGTAATAGCGATCTGTTCAAGCAGTTTGTTCTTCTCTCTTAAGGCCTCGGTTCGTTTCTGCACCTTTCGTTCCAGTGTGGCGTTGGCCTCCTCCATCTGCTTATTAAGCAGTGCGTTATGGATCGCAACGGTGGCTTGGGAGGCGACAGCCCGAATAAGTGCTTCATCCTCTTGAGTATATGGATTTACCTGGAGCCTCATGGTCTGAATAACCCCATAGAGCTTTTGATCTCCGTCCAGAAGTGGAACGCAGAGCATCGACCGGACAGGATAGACCTCTTCCTCCTCATCACTCATATAGTTTGAAGTAAAGAGGCGCTCATCCTGTTGTGCATCGCTGAGGTTCAATATCTCTCGATTACGTGCCACCCATCCCGTCACGCCCCGATCCATGGGTACTCTAATCACCTTCTCTTTTAAACCCTGAGCAATTTTCGACTGGAGACAGCTCTCTTCTTCATTGACCAGAAAAAGGGAGCTTCGATCCGAGTTGAGGAGAAAGTTTGTCTGTTCGATAATGAGGGTTAACAGTCGATCAATATCTCTTTCAGCGCTTAACTGTGTGGCAATTTCAAGCAGTCGTTCAATAGGTAGCATCAACTTCTCCAGTTTGGTCTGAAAAGAGCCGACAGATCAGCTTTACGAGCAATATGATTGCCAAACAAAACTTTACTGAAGCATAGCACAAATTGAATGTCTCCATTGTCATAAAACGTCATGTGGATGTCACCAACATGACTTGTTCGCCTTACATAGTGCTTCGCCAAAACAGAACAGCTCTTATCGAGTTGACGGAGGTTAGAGCCGTGTCAGCACTTGTGAGTCTTGATATCGACGCCGATCGTATGGATATGTTGAAATGGATCAGTGAAAGAAATCGCCATATTCCAATCTCGGAACTGTGTTTTATGGTTGGGGTTTCTCCTTTTGATCCCGACGATGAAGAGGATCGTTGGAGCGATGACGAGTGGAGTTGATCTCCTGCTATGTTCAGGGGGCGATGCCCACTTGGTACTTCTGTATCGGTTCGGGTACAAACCACTTTTCGCTGTTATGACCGATGCCGGCAGGGGCCGGGTCGATGCCGTGAATGCGTTTGTGGATGGCGGGTAGCGAGTAGGGAGCATAGAGGAATACCATCGGTACATCCTTATAGATCTCTTCCTGCACGATGTCGTAGTGCTTCTTGCGTTCCGCTCTGTCGAAGGTGTGTGTAGCCGCAACCAGTGCTTCATCGACCCTGGGGTTGCTGTAGGTGAGAAAGTTGAACTGACGGGCGCCGGTCTGGGATGAATGCCAGATGCTGTATTGATCGGGGTCGGGAGTCAGTGACCAGCCGAGTAGTACCGCTTCGAAATTACGTTTGTTGATAAAATTCTCGATGAATGCCGACCACTCCACCAGCCGCACCTCAACCTTAACCCCCACCTCTTTAAGACGGTGCTGGATGATGGTGGCGGCATCGGCACGCTGTTTATTGCCGTGGTTGGTGAGGATGGTGAACTTGAACGGCTTGCCATCTTTGTCCAGCACACCATCGCCATCGCTGTCTTTCCATCCGGCCTGTGAAAGAAGCCGTTTAGCCTTTTCAATATCATAAGGCCTCGGTTTCAATTTCTCATTCACCCAGTAGGTGCCCGGCTTATAGGGGGTGGCCAGCGGCTCACCGAGGCCCAGCAGCACACCATCGACCAGCTCCTGCCGATCGATGGCATAGGCGAGCGCCTGACGTACCTGCGGATCGTCAAACGGGGCGCGTTTCAGATTGAAACCGAGATAGGTGTAGATGA
Source organism: Mariprofundaceae bacterium (assembly GCA_050304695.1). Classification (GTDB taxonomy): domain Bacteria; phylum Pseudomonadota; class Zetaproteobacteria; order Mariprofundales; family Mariprofundaceae; genus WSZY01. The sequence goes on along the minus strand of JBNLEB010000006.1, from coordinate 192,119 downwards.
AATTCAGGTATTTATAGCGCTTGTAGTTGGCTTTTAGCAGCGGCTTGGTTTCAAAGAGCCGGCTGTACTGGATCGGTGTCAGCCCCATGGAGTCGATATTGCCTGCGGAGAGCTCCAGAAACTGTGTGGCAGGATCGGGGATGATGCGGGTCAAACGCTCTGTGATCCAGACGTCGCCATCATAGTAATCGGGATTGGCACGCATCAGGATCGATTGTTGCCCTTGCCAGTCGGCAAGTGTGTAGGGGCCGAGGGTCGCTTTCGGTTGCCGCGAAAGCGGCGTATTCATGATGTCTTCATGTTCAAACACATGTTTCGGCAGCATCGACAGCGATACCCATGTCGAGAGTGCCGGGGAGTAGGGCTCGGAATAGAAGACCCTGAATGTTCGTTCATCCGGCGTTTCGAAGCGAACCACCTTGGCATAGTCGGATTTGTAAGCACTTTGGGTATGTTCGTCCTGAATAAGGGTAAGTGTAAAAGCGCAGTCTGCCGAGGTGAACGGTTTGCCATCTGTCCATTTAATCCCCTGGCGTAATTTGAATGTGATGCTCAGCTGATCGTCGGAAACCTGCCAGCTTTCAGCCAGTTGCCCGGCCAGGTCAAGGTTTCGGTCATATTTCAATAGTGCGAGGTAGAGCTGGGCGGCCACCTCGTGACTCGCGTTATCACCGGCAACCATCGGGATCAGATTGGAGGCATCGCCGATGGAAGCATCGACAAATCGATCGCCATGGGCCGGTGCTGCAGCCCGGGTCGATGATTCAGCACTGTTGCCGTCTCTTTCCGGGCTGGCCTGATCAGGCTCCTGGGTGGAGCAGGAGGAGAGGGTAAACAGCAGGAGAAACAGGCAGGTTCTGGTTATCATCAACGTTATGTATCAGATGGGGCGAATACGTGCAACGATCCAGAGCGTATCGCCCGGGCGTATCAACTGACGCATGGAGATCTGGTTCGAGCGGGCAATATGCCCTGGTGTGGTACCGAAACGTTGAGCAATGGACCAGAGCGAGTCTCCGGAGCGAACCTTGTAACGGATTCGTCTGCCTTGAGAGAGAAGCGGATTGGGTGAAGGTCTCGCACGCGCCAGTTGATTGGCTGGAACCTTCAATGTTTTACCGATAGTGAGCAGAGAGCCAAGGCCGGGATTGAGCCTGCGAAGATGCTGAACAGAGGTGTGATGCCTGCGGGCAAGAGACCAGAGCGAGTCTCCCGAGTGGATGGCAACCCGGATATACCTGGGTGCGATCTCCTTGCTTCTGGCTTGCATGGCATCGAAATGTTCATCTGGAATATAGAGGGTAATCTCTTCGCTAAGGTACTGGGCATGATCAAGCCCGGGATTGAAGAGAAACAGCTCTTTCTGTTCCATCCGGGACGACGCGGTGAGCTCTTTCAGGTCGACCGGAGGCGTCAGTTTCAGGGGTTTGGCCGGGAAAGCTTCCGGAAAGCTCAGGCTCTTCATATACAACAGTGCTGCAAACCCAATCACATGGCGTACGTAAGCGCGCGTAACCGACGGAACAGGCATTCGCCTCAGGCCATCTTCAGGGCTCCATGGGGAGCGTCTGATTCGCCTGTTCACCGCAGTTGGCCCCAGATGATAGGCGGCGAAGGCAAGTGGCCAGTTACCGAATCGCTCCTTCATACTAACCAGATAACTGGCGGCTGCACGTGTACTGATCTCGACATTGCGGCGCCCATTAAGTCCGCCGTCGCTATTTACACCCAGCCCTTTCGCCGTTCTGGGCATCAGTTGCCAAAGTCCCATGGCGCCTGCATAGGATAGAGCGTAAGGATTATAGCCTGACTCGATTACCGGAATCGCCTGCAGCCCGAGTGGCGCATCGATATCTCTGAGTGTCGCCACCAGCCTTTCACGGACGTAACGGGAGCGCTCGGCAATTTTTGGCCAGTGGGGGAGAACATGACGTTTCACCTCAGCCTGTGCCGCTGCGATGTCGGAGAGGGGTATTCCCGCAAAGAGTTCGCTTCGTTGAATCTTATCCGGCTCTTTTTCAGCGACGCTGGGAGCAGCGCTCTTTGTCTCATCGTCGTTCTGAATATGGAGCGATGCCTGCTGCTCCTGATGGGCGCAACCGCAACTGCCGATGGATAGCAGCAGAAAAGTTGAAAGCAGAAGCCGACGAAGCATCATGTACGCAGACTAACTACTGTCGCTGATCTGTAAAAGGTCTTTTTAATCACCTATTTTGAAAAGCTTTTCTTGATTTTAACCATAAGCCTGCTTATGTTAACCAGCCCCATACTTCAATGGATATATTTAATGCGAAGAGGATTACCAGGTATAGCCGAATGCTATTAAAGCAACAGCAGGAACTGATCGAAAGTGGCGTTGTTACAGAAGAGCAGATGGCCGATGCGCTTCAAAGTGACGAGGGTCAGAAAGGCTCTGTGCTTTTAGCACTGCTGGACATGGCCGACATCGATAGCGAACAGTTGATGCATACCCTGGCACGTATCTATAAGGTCCCTTACCTTGATGTTTCGGCTTTCAAAGCCAATGAAGAGCTGCTTGAGAAATGCCCCGAACGCCTATGTACCGAATACAGCTTTGTGCCGATCGATACACAGGGGGGCGAAGTCATTATCGCTACCGGCAATCCGATGGATTTCGATAACATCGATGCTCTGCAGTTCAAGCTGGGCCTGCGAATCAAGCCGGTCTTCGCTCGTCCGGACGTCATTGAACAGAAGATCAGGGATTTCTATCAGGGTGATGCCGCCTTTGATGCCGCCATGAACAGCCTGAACGATGAAGAGGAGTTCTCCACTGTCAGTGAGGAGAAGGAGCAGGCCAATCTTGATGAGCTTAAACGGGGGGCTGAGGACTCTCCCATTATCAAGCTGGTGAATGGCATCATCGTACAGGCTATGAAAATGGGAAGCTCCGATATCCATGTGGAAGCGGGTGAGAAAATCAGTATCGTCCGCATGCGTGTCGATGGGCGCCTTCGATCCACACTGAAGTTTCCGGTTAAAGCACATCCTCTGGTGGCATCCCGAATCAAAATCATGTCCAAGCTCGATATCGCCAACACACGAACACCCCAGGATGGACGTACTCGCATCAAACTATGGGGTAAAGGCTACGATATGCGCGTCTCCACACTGCCAGCCATGTATGGAGAAAAGGTGGTGCTCCGTATTCTGGATAAGAGTGGCCTTTCGCTTAACCTGGATGTGCTCGGCTTTGAGAAAAGTGCAGATAACCGAATTCGTGAATGCATCTCCCGACCTACCGGCGCAGTTCTGGTCACAGGACCGACCGGCAGTGGTAAAACCACTACGCTCTACTCATTTTTACATCATATTAAGGATGAGGAGACCAATCTGATTACGGTTGAGGATCCGGTTGAATTTCAGATCAAGGGGATTAATCAGGTTCAGGTCAATTCAAAAACGGGTATGACCTTTGCGGCAGCTCTCCGCTCTATTCTCAGGCAGGATCCGGATGTTGTGATGGTGGGAGAGATTCGTGATGAGGAGACGGCCGAAATTGCTTTGCATGCGGCGCAGACCGGACATCTTGTGCTATCGACCCTGCACACCAATGATGCACCTTCCACGGTAACTCGCCTGCTGGAGATGGGAATCGATTCAACCTTGCTTGCATCATCCCTCAACCTTGTAGTGGCACAGCGCCTGGCACGCAGGCTTTGTCCGGCATGTAAAAAAGAGTCAAAAGCCTCTGAAGAGATCGCTGAACGCTTCGATATCCCTGAAGATGTGATGTTTTACGAACCGACAGGGTGTAAGGAGTGCATGAATATCGGCTATAAGGGTCGGGTTGGCGTACATGAGGTGCTCTATATTAATGACCGCATACGCGAATTGATTACCCGTAACGTTCCGGATCGTGAACTGGGACAGAGCGCGCGTGAAGAGGGAATGTTGACCCTGTTTGAAGATGGGCTGAACAAAGCTCTGCAAGGTATCACCAGTATTGAAGAGGTGATGCGTATGAGCACACCGCCTGAAGGCTTTAAGGTAAGGGATCGGTTAAATGAAGCGGGTGAACTACTGTCACTTGGTGAGTTGCAAAAGATCAGAGACAGTGAACGCAGCAGTAAAGCCCGATTGTCGGGTAAAAAGAGTATTATGATTATCGATGACTCCAAAAGTATTCGTAGTCTGGTAAAGTTTGTGCTTCAATCTGACGGCTACGAAGTAATCGAAGCAGAGGATGGCGATCAGGGGTGGGAGATGATTCAGCGACTCGGTGATTCATTGAGTCTGGTTCTCACCGATTATGAAATGCCCAATGTGTCGGGTATGGAGCTGGTTGCCAAGGTGCGCGAGCAGAGTAAATACGATAGTATCGCCATGGTGCTGCTGACCTCCCGTAAAGAGGAAGAGGATGAAGTGATCGGTCTGGATAGCGGAGCAGATGACTACATCTGCAAGCCTGTTGAGCCGATGAAGCTTCAGGCGCGTGTAAGGAAGATAATCGGTATGTATGATCGCATTAGCAGCTCGGCCAAACGGTAGGGGAGAGAAGATATGACAGAAGAAGAGATCGAAAAAGAGACCCCTGCAAACGAAGCGCCTCAACAGGAAAAGAGTGAGCAAGTCGAACAGATCGAACAGGTCGAACTGATGAAGGTTCTAATGAACGGTGAATCGTTCTTGATTCCTGTGGATGAGGTGGTTGAAATTATACGTCCCATTAAACTCACGCCGGTTCCGATGGCTCCGGATCATATGTTGGGTCTGGCCAATATCCGTGGGCAAATTGTCTGTATAGTCGACCCGGGGAAAGTGCTGCATCTGAAACAGCAACACGGTGAACGGAATGAGGATACCCGCTATCTGATATTGCGTCATCCAAGAATGCATTTGGGCATCTGGGTGGATGAGGTTTCCGATCTTTTTCGAGTGGCTAAGAACGACTTACCTGTGTTCGACAACGATAAGGATGCACATTTGCATAGAGAGATCGAATTGAATGACCAGTTATTTAAGCTACTAAATGTTCAGGGATTTTTTGAGTAAGTGGTTACTACAGCTTGCAAAATGGTGAATTTAAATTCATGATGCCTCTCAGGTCTGAGACGGTATTTGATAACGATAAATAGAGCGGTTTGGGAGAACTGACATGACGAATTCTGAAACAACAGAAGTAAAGAATCTAAGGCAACTTGCAAATCGAAACACTGTGTTTTCGGTTATTCTCTTTGCCGTGCTCATCGGAGCGATTCTGTTCGCATTCGATCGCGCTGGTAAAGGGTTTAATGAGCTCTCCCAGCTTTACGATCAGCAGTCACGTCTGGAGAAGTTCAGGTCGTCACTTCCCAATGTGTTGCTCCCGCTCAATGATTATACCCTGACTCAAAACCAGGAAGATATTGCCAAGATCGACGAAGCATCTCAGGACTTTCTACAGCTCTATGGTGAGGTAACCGTCCTGCCGGTTCTGACCGATGTGGATAATAAAGAGCTCCAGGAAGTGTTCGAACTGATGCAGGAGGTGATAAGTATCGCGGACGATATCGTTAGCGGAAAAATCCCGACCGCTATGGCAAGTAACGTAACGGTGGTGGCGCAGAGTCTCGTATTTGTGGCCCAGGAGAAGATGGAGGGGGTGACCAGTCGACTGGAGAGGGCACTGACCAGTGAGACAGTCGCCAAGACGGATGCGATTACCCAGTTGGCTATCGTCAATATCGGTATGGTCGTGCTTGTTATTGTGATCATCGCTCTGATGGGCCGAAGCTTTATTACCAAGGTTTCTACAACAATCTCCGATGTGGCGCAGGATGTGTCTTACTCTTCAACGGAAATTCTCGGTGCGGTAGACCAGCAGGCTAACGCATCGGATACACAGGCACGATCGGTGACCGGTGTGACCATGGAGCTTGAGGAGATGTCCGAGTCGGCGAAAAAGATCGCAACCACTGCATCCAGTGTTGAACGAATTGCTGCAGCAACGACTCAGTCAGCAAACGAAGGAGCCGCTGCGGTGAAAGAGGCGATTGGTTACATGGACAGGATTCGACAGGAAGTGACAACTATTGCCGAGAAGGTGACCGATGCGGGTCGTAAAGCAGAACAGATTCTTGAGTCGGTCGACTCGATTCAGGAGATCGCCGATGAGACCCATCTGCTGGCATTGAATGCATCAATCGAGTCTGCGGCCGCTGGCGAGTTCGGTAAGCGATTCGCGGTTGTGGCCGGTGAGGTGCGACGCCTCTCTGAGCGTGCGAGAGCGTTTACTGAGGAGATTCAGACCGTTGTAAACGATGTGCATCAGTCGACACAGGAGTCGATAGAGGTGACCCGAGAGGGCCTGGCCGAGGTTGCACAGGGTGTGGAGATTGCGAAACGCGCCAGTGATGCACTGGAAAAGATGCAGAGCATGTCGGAAAAGACGAGTCAGGCGGTGCGTACCATTGCTCAGGCAACCGGACGACAGGATGAGAGCTCTCAGGAATTTGTGATGACCATGCGACAAATTGCTGACCTCCTGCAGGATTCAGCGGCACAGATGCAGAAGTCCAGAGAGGCCTCACAGCGTCTGAATGATACAGCAGACAATCTGAAGAAACTCGTATAGTTCGAAGCGGGTAGGCATTGTCCGACTTCGACCTCTCCAACTTTCTCTCCTCATTCTTCGATGAGGCACGGGAACGCTTGGCCTCCATTAATCAGCATCTGGTCAATTTCGAATCAGGCAAGATAAGTGAAGAAGAGATGGTCGAGCTTCGCCGCGATGCTCATACCATTAAAGGTTCCGCCCTGATGCTTGGCGTTAAGGATGTCGGTGGCACCGGTCATCTGTTTGAGGATGCCATTCAGGTGCTGATTGACCATCCCGAATGGCGTACGGCCGATATGATTCAGTTTCTTTTTGATCTTCACGATAAACTTGCTCAACGGCTGGAAGACCCGGATGGCAATGAGCTGCTGGAGCCGGATGCGCTGCGCTCGGCCTTTGATGGTCTGGTCGGCACCCTCAAAAAAGGCGGCTCTGAAACTGTTGATGAACATGCTGATGAAATCGAAGCAGGGGAGGGTAAGGATCAGGTTGAAAGTGGTCAGGCATCCGGGCTTATCGGTGCGGATGAAGCCAGCGAATGGAAGCGAAGCAGACAGGAGAGTTCCGATAGTGCCACTGAAGAGGCCCTGTTAGATATCGCTTTTGACGTTCAGGGGGACGACGAAACGTTCTCACAGCAGGACATCGAGGCGCTTGATGAGATTGACGAAAGTCTCGAAGATCTGGCCCTGACACCGCTGCCTGAATCAGCTATTGATGAAGCAGATGATTTCAGGCCGGACGTATCTAAGATTGAGATGAAAGTGCTTGGACAACGGCGAAGCTCCGGACGCTATTTACGAGTGGATGCGGAACGACTGGAAGAGCTTTCCAACCATGTGATCGAGTTGAGCACCGAGCAGAGTCGTGGCGAGTCTATGGAGGGTAACCTGCAGGCGCTGCATCTGGAGATGCGCGCATTAAGGAGAGAGTGGCGTCAGTTTAAGAACACCTTAATGGCAGGTAACAGAGACAACATAGATACTGCAATGCGCGGTATGGATGAGCAATTTGATGTTCAGGTTCGCAAAACACGTTTCTTTGTTGATGAGCTTCGCCACGGACAGTCGCGTAGCAGTATCATGTTAACAGACCTTCGAGATCAGGTGCTCTCACTGATGTTGCGGCCTCTGGACAGTATCTTCTCCACCTTTCCGCGTGCCATTCGAGATGTGGCCGTACGCTCCGGGAAACGGGTTAATCTTCAGGTGGCGGGTAAGAGTGTTGAGATCGACCAGGGTGTGGCCGAGGCGCTCGTTGAACCGTTGGTTCACCTGCTGAACAACGCGGTAGCCCATGGTGTCGAGTCACCGGAGGAGCGGCAATCTGCTGGCAAGCCTGAAGATGGGCAGATCACCATTGTTGCCCGTCAAAGCGGTAACGAAGTGCGTATTGAGGTCATTGACGATGGCCGGGGTATCGATTCGGAGAAGGTAAAAGAGGTAGCAGTTGAGCGGGGCGTGACTACGCAGGCTGAAGCCGATGCCATGGACTCGGCAGAGATACTGGAGATGATCTTCAGGCCGGGGTTCTCTACCCATACCGATGTCGATGATCTGGCAGGGCGCGGAATAGGTATGAATGTGGTACAGGATACGTTGCGAAAACTGACAGGTTCCATTCGTATTCATACCGAAGTAGGGCAAGGCTCACGGTTTATCCTCTCTCTGCCTGTCCGGATTGCTGTCCAGCATGCCCTGACATTCCGAATGGGCGACCAGAGCTTTGGCATGTTGACGCATATGATTGAGCAGGCAATCCCACTGCATAACCAGACACTGGAAAAAGGGCCTGGCGGCAAGGATTTCGTGAAATATGGTAGTCATCTTGTGCCGATCGTGGATCTGCGCCGCATGATGGCTGCAGATGATTCCGTACTGTCGGATTTTCCATATCTCCTCATATCCGAACATATTGAAGGTTTTGTGGGCATCGTTATCGATGAGTTGCTGGACGATCACGAAATCGTGGTTCGGGATATGGACCCCTATATCAAGCGTTATCAGCCGCAGGGCCTGATGGGTAACACCATTGCAAGTGATGGCTCGGTGCTGCTACTGCTCGAGCCTTATGGTATTAAAGAGATGGGAAGGACTTCTCCTGATGATGAGGTTCATATTGAGGCCGCTGAGGGTGAAAAATTCAATTTCAAAGTGTTGCTGGCAGATGATTCGCTGATTGCCAGAAAGGTTGAGCAAGGCATTCTGGAAAGTCTTGGCTTTGAAGTGGAAACAGCGATCGATGGCATGGATGCACTGGCCAAGATGGATGCTGAAACGTTTGATCTTGTCGTAACTGACCTTGAGATGCCTCGACTGGATGGTTTTGGCTTGGTGCGGCGATTGCGCAATCAGCCGCAGTACGAAGATCTTCCCATTCTAATTATCTCGACCCGAGAGAGTGCTGAGGATAGAATGCGTGCCATTGATGCAGGTGCGGACGCATATCTGGTGAAACAGCAGCTTGATAGCGAAAACCTGTTAAAGAGCATTCATATGCTTGTTGACTCTTTGTCAGAAACTACAGCATAAGCTCATTTGAATATTTTTCCGCTTTGCTCCCATCGTCTAGCGGTTAGGACGCTGGCCTCTCACGCCGGAAACAGGGGTTCGATTCCCCTTGGGAGTACCAATCGAAACAGCACCTGTTCATCAGGTGCTTTCTTTTTTTACAGAACAAGCTGTCTATAGGTAAAGAGGGGTATTTCTAATTCCAGTGACTGCCGTACCATTTCACCCTTTGCAGCACATATAAAACGTCGCATAATGAATATTATGTAAAGTAATAAAGAGAGGCTATGCCAGAAAGGATTTACAATAAAGACAATTACTTTGATAAGTTAGATGAACTTATGAAAGTACTGCGTAAAGAATGCCCATGGGACAATGAGCAGACACTCTCCTCCCTGCGCACCTACACACTCGAAGAGACGCACGAGGTACTGGAAGCAATCGATAAGGCAGTTGATGAGAACAACTGGGATGATCTGAAAAACGAACTCGGCGATCTGCTGATCCAGATCGCCTTCTATTCGGTGATTGCCAACGAGCAAGGCCAGTTCAGCATGGGCGATGTATTCGAATCGCTGATACGGAAGATGATCTATCGTCACCCGCATGTATTTGGCGACGCCAGGCCTGAGGATGTACTGGAACAATGGGAATCGCTGAAGGATTCAGAGCATCAGGAGCGAAAGAGCCTGATGGACGGTATACCTCCCCTTCCTGCACTAGCTTATGCACTGAAACAGCAGAAAAGGGCTGCCAGAGTCGGTTTTGACTGGAAAGAGGCGGCCGATGTGATTGAAAAGATGGAAGAGGAACTCTCAGAGCTTGCTTATGAAGTTCGACAAGGCAGTGACACCTCCAGAATTGAAGATGAGTTTGGCGACCTGCTCTTCACGCTGGTGAATCTTGGCCGGAAACTCGATCTGGATGCAGAGCTCTGTTTGATGCATAGCAACCGCAAGTTTGCTGAGCGCTTCAGAGGGCTTGAATCCATTGCAGAAACAAGATCCCTGAATCTCGCAGAGCTGGATCTTGAGAGCCTGGAAAAACTTTACCAGGAAGCAAAAAGACAACTCGAACAACGAAGAAAACCGGAGGAAACATGAGCGATCATAAGAAAGATCAGGAGAAATCGGCGCAGGAAACTTCACAAGGCAATAGTGAGTTGCAGATACAGATTCCACCAGAGATTCAGAAGGGGGCTTATGCCAACAATATGGTGGTGGCGCATACGCAGGAGGAGTTTGTACTCGATTTTATACTTGCCACACCTCCGGTCGGTACGGTCAATGCACGTGTAATTGTCTCCCCTTCGCACGCAAAACGCATTGCGCAGGCATTGATTGAAAACGTCCAGAAGTATGAGTCCCGTTTTGGTGAGATTGAGAATATTCCGGCAGGTTTGCCAAGTAACCTCAAAGCCCACTAGCAGACCTCCTCTGTCTGCCTAAATAGCTTCATGGCTAAAGGTGGCGCTCAATCACCTCCGATAGTGTGCACCCCTCCTGTGTGGCAAGGCGATTGAGATGTACCCATGCATTGTGTGACAAGGTAACGGTTTTGGTGCCGGGCATGTTGGCACGCCGTCTACTTGCACGAATGGCATTTTTCAGTTGAGTCCACTCCCTGCTCTGCAACCATGTCTCACACCATCTGTTGAGGCTCTCCGTGGGATCATGAATTCCGCTCTCATTGAGCAGTTCAAAGGCTCTGGAGGCTTTATAGGTACGATATTCACCAAGCCAAACCGGGCTTTTCAGCTTCTTTTCAACCCAGCGATGGGCAAACCATCGATCACTGTCGGTTATTTTGTAACGTTGCCTTGCCATGTTGCATCCCCACTATTACGTGACAAGGTAACGCATATTGACATTGCGTCAACAGGTGGAAATCCAGTTATAGACTCACACGATGATATTCATCAAATGCTCTCTGCCTGGCTATTGCTCCATCTGCAACCAGTGAACCGCACGTGTAACAGCTACTGCCAGCGGTTCGCCATGGGCCATGGATGCCGCAATCGCTGCAGCCAGCCTGCAGCCGGTACCGTGCAGCGTCTCCTCATCCCACTCCAGCCGATCATGTGGAAAGATGATTTTTTCACCATCCATACAGAGCACATCGATCAGCTTATCGCCGGAGATATGCCCTCCTTTGAGCAGAACCGAGGTGCCAAACTGCTTTGCCAGGTTGCAGGCATCGATTTCGCCCTCCCCTTCGCCTAACAATTCTGCTTCGGGAATATTGGGCGTAATCAGTGTTGCCAGAGGAAACAGCACTTCTTTCAAAAGGGATACAGCCGATTTATCAAGAAGCGTTGTACCACTGGTGGATAGCAGAACAGGATCGACAACAAGCGGTTTATCACCATGCAGCTCCTGCAGAAGCGAAGCGATCAGGGCAATACGTTCGCCATCAAACAGCATCCCGATTTTCACTACTCGTACATCGTAAAAGGCGAACACTGCACGAATCTCCGCCTCCAGATGTGCCAGCGGTACAGGCTCGATAGATGTGATTTTTGATGGGTTCTGGGCGGTTAGAGCCGTAATGGCGCTGCACCCTTTCATATGCAGGGCCTGGAAGGTGGCCAGGTCGGCCTGTATGCCGGCTCCGGCAGAGCTATCGCTACCACCGATAGTGAGAGCAGCAGGCGGCTTCAAGCCGACTCCTGAGCCTCTTCCCGCTGCTGTTTTCTTAACATACCAATCTCACTCAGCTTTTTTCTGAATGGGGGGCATTTGTCAGCCATTAGGTTGATCTGTTCGGCGGGAAATGCATACGCTGTCACATCAGAATCAGCCATCACATCGGCTACCGGCATGCTAAGGCCACTGGTGGAGACCTCCCCCACTACATCGCCCGCACCGAGCGATGCGAGGTGTTGTCCATCCATCATGACATGGATATAGCCACTGGCAATCAGATAGAGGTTGGAGTTGAACTCACCCTGCCTGATCAACAGCCCCTTCCTTTCCAGTTTGTAGACCTTGCACTCATCGGCAAGATGGTGACGAAGATAGCTGGGTAACAGTTTGAACAGCTGGTGTTTGGAGACGAACTTATAGACCGATTCCGGAGCCAGTTTCACCTTGGAGCGTGTTGCAAGCTCAGCCCTTCTGGTTTTGGCATAACGACAGAGGCGTTCACCGAATTCGGGATAAGCTTCACCCAGTTCGTTGATCTGCTCCAGAGATACGGCAAAGAGACTAACCCGGTCAACAGCAATCACATCTGCCACCGGTAGTGACAGCCCGGAGGCCGATACTTCACCGACAATATCGCCCTGTTTCAGCTCTGCCAGCACCTTACCTTCACCTACAACCTGCACATGCCCTTTAGCAATAAAGTAGAGATTGGTGTTCTCTTCCCCCTGTCGAATGAACTTGGTGTTCTTCTCAACGCGCAGGAATGCGGCCTCATCCACCAGTTTCTCACAGCTCTTTTTGGGGATACTGGTAAAGAGGCGATGTTTACTGAAAAGCTTCGTTAAGGTGTCCGGCTTCTCTTCAACCTCAACAGCATTCATCCAGCGGAAGGCACTATCCATTTTGATACTGTCCGGTTGTGTCGCGCCATCAAGCATCATAAAGAATGCCAGTGCAAGAAAGATGGATAGTTCACTGGTAATCAATACGAAGATCGTCGCCAGTACGATAATGGTCAACCGTACTGTCTGTTCGCTCATATCCCGCTTGGCGTAGGTGAAGATCATACCAATAACCGGCACAAGAATGAGTGAAGCCAGTGCCAGCTCAAGCTTCTCCGCTCCTATGTGCTGATAGATGCCGATGGCCGTAAATAGACCGCTGAGAAAGAGTTTGACCAGAAATTTCCAGTCAAACTGCAGTACACTCTTAATCAGTTTTTCCCTTTGAGAATTCACCTTTTACCACTCCATACATCGCACATTGCGCGGGCCGTTGATTCAATATCATCCATCGCAAAAAGACCAGAGATGACAGCCGCACTGTCGACCCCGGTGCTTTTAACCGCCGGTAACGCCTCCAGTGTAATGCCACCAATCGCTACAAGATCGGCTCCGGGAAAGAGCTGGCGTGCCTTGACAAGGCGGGGAAGCCCGATGGTTGGTACCTCCGGCTTGCTGGTGGTGGAAAACACCGCGCCGAATGAGAGGTAATCGGCCCCCGCCTCAAGCGCATATTTACCGAAAGTGGCGTCTGCACGGCATGTCACACCCAGAATCAATTCAGAACCGATATCATGACGTATAACAGCAAGGTTTTCGATATCGCCACGGCCTAAATGCACACCATCGGCATTAGCTTCCTGAGCCAGCTGGATGGAGTCGTTGATGATCAGTTTTGCGCTGTAACGCGCTGTAAGCTCTCTCAGCGCCATTGAACGCCTCAAGGCATGCTTGTACCCCTGCTTTTTATCGCGAAACTGCACTATCTTCACGCCACCTTTAAGGGCTGCTTCAGCGCGTTGAAGAAGATCGGACGTCTCAAGATCAGCCGGCAGAATGCCATAGATGCCTTCGATACACTTTTCAGACATGGTAATCGATCAAACCTCGAGCAATTTTAGCAGATCGGTGAATTGCGGAAGAGAAAATACGCGATCGGTATACTCTACAGGCAGATCCTGATAGCCGTGCTCAGCAAATGCGACGACAAAGCAACCCGCATTGAAGCCCGCCTCCACATCGAAACGGGTATCGCCGACCATCACGGTTTCGGAAGAGTCGACCCCCATGGCACGGCAACACTCATAGAGCATATCCGGCGCCGGTTTCTTGGCAAAACCATCTTCGGGAGAGAGAGCTATGGTCAGATAGGGTGTGATACCCAGCTTATTGAGCACCTGCACACGTGCCTTGGCAGGTTTGGCAGTCACGACACTCATCGGGATTCCCCTGTCGCGCAGCGTGTTGAGCACATCCATCACACCGGGAAACAGAGCGCCATAGTCTGCCGGATGTTTTTCGTAAATATCGGCAAAGGCATGGTAGAGCTGCATCGTAGCCGGATCGTCCATCGGTTTTCCGAGTACGTTGGAGGCCAGTTTCTGCGCTCCACCACCAATATGCGGCTGTGTCTCCTCCAGTGTCATCTGGAAATCGTATCCGCACTGCTTAAGCGCCCGGTTGGCATTGGCCCGGATATCCGGCAGTGCATCGACCAGTGTGCCATCCAGATCGAAGATAAAAGCTCTGGGGTTGCTCATGAACTTGCTCCAAGCATTTCAATCGCGAGGCGTAACTCCCGGAGTACCTCGCCATCGGTTTCATTGGCAAGATGATACTGAAGTTTAGCGATGGTTTCCCCATTGGATGATTGCGGATTTTTCCGGATAATCTCTGCAAGCGCCCATGCACTGTGGCCACGGAGCAGCGGCTCATCATCGTCTAAGGCATTCAGAAGCTGTGGAATGAAGGCCGGATCACCCGAATTTCCCATGGCAACGGCAACATTTCTCAGCAACCCTGCCCTGCCCGACCGTTTGACAGGTGATTTACGGAACCGTTCATGGAAACCCTCATCATTCAGTTCAAACAGCTCGGTCAACTCGGGTAACTGGTTCTCTTTTCTGGATCGCAGATGATCCATTGCGACTGGTTTCACCTTTCCATTCCACGGACAGAGCATCTGGCAGTCGTCGCAGCCAAAAATACGATTCCCCATCAGTGAGCGCAGTTCAAGCGGAATAAAGCCTTTATATTCAATGGTTAAATAAGAGATGCAACGTTGTGCATCAACCACGAATGGCGCCACGATCGCCTTTGTCGGGCAGATATCGATGCAGGAGGTGCAGCTACCGCAGTGAAAGCTGGCCGTTTCATCAGCTTCGATCTCAGCGGTGGTGAATATTTCGCCCAGCATCAGCCAGGATCCCATTTCGCGGTTGATGGTCAGCGTATGCTTCCCTTGCCAGCCAAGTCCGCCCTCTTCGGCAAACGCATGCTCCAGCACAGGAGCGGTATCGACGTAAACTCGCTGATCGTGCACTCCCAGCAACTCATCCAGATCGCGTGCCAGTGTCTTGAGCCGCTTTTTCATAATATTGTGGTAATCATCACCGTGGGCATAGGCAGCGATCACTCCCCTGTCCTTAATCTGCGACTGTTCCAGTGAATAAGACGGTGGCGAATGCCGCATACCGACGCAGATGACGGTTCGAACACCATTCATCATCGATTCTGGAGTCTTACGGCGAGCCACGCGCGTCTCCTCGGCCATGTAACCCATCTCACCATACATGCCGCCAGTCACCCAGCTATCCAGGGCCTCAGAGTGTTTCCCAGGAAACTTCGGACGTGAGAAACTGCACAGCTCAAAGCCATGCTTGCCTGCAAGTTTGCGTATCATCTCTTTGGATATGGAGTCAGCCATCGCTGCCTACTCTGGCTTGAATGGCGTTTCTTGTCTTTATTCACCCTCTCGTCAAATAGCGCCGATCAATATCGGTCGGGTCGGTGGAGAGTTCGATATGGACGGTAGTGGGTGGAAGTAACTCCAGTGCCCGTTCAGGCCATTCGATGATGGTGATCCACGGGGGTTCGAAGTAGTCGCGCACGCCAATCATCTCAATCTCACCGGCATCTTCAAGGCGATACCAGTCCATATGTGCGACACTGCAACCTTTGCCTTCGTAGGTCTGAATGATTGCAAAGGTTGGACTCGGCAGGGCTTCGTCTTTTACTCCAAGTGCCCGCATCAGTGCTCGGGCAAAAACACTCTTGCCCGCCCCCAGTTCACCGGAGAGTGCAACGGTTTGCCCCGGTTCGATCTCTTTCGCTAACTTCTGAGCGTAGACAACGGTTGCTGCCTCATTCTCCAGACGGATGGGCTTCATTAACTATTGAAGTTTCTTGGCCAGCGCTTTGATGACATCGTGCTTCGAGATCAGGCCTTCCACTACATCGCCGCTAATGACGGGAAGATGATGGATGTTGGCCTCGCTCATGATGGCGGCGATCTCATCCAGCCGTGAAGATGGGCCGACCGTCTTAACGTTGCGTGCCATCAGGTCCTCTGCTGTCAGGGCCTGCATGCGCTCCAGTTCTTCTTCAAAGCGGTCTTCGCCGATAGGAATCACCATATCGAGGATAGCCATGGCGGTCGGCAGATGCAGGCTGGCTTGTTGATCGACAAGGTCGGATTCGGTAATGATACCATAGAGGCGCTTCTCTGAATCGACCACCAGCATGCCCGAAATATCACCTTCAGCGAAGCGTTGAATAATCTCTTGAATCGGCGTATCAATTTCACAAAACGGAGCGTTGGGATTCATGATATCGAGCGCAATAGCCATATTTATCTCCCTGAATCGAAATGAGGCCTATTACATATTAGCCTTAATATTAGCATAGATGAGCCTGCCGGAGCGGCAAGGGTTCCGGTAAACTTTTTTGATTATGCCTTATGGTAGATTTCGCTTCCCTGTTTATGGAACACCTCAGCCCGCTCGTGCATGCCTGCTTCAATCGCTTCTTCATCGTTCAGGCCGTGTTTTTCAGCATAATCACGCACATCCTGCGTGATCTTCATTGAGCAGAACTTCGGCCCGCACATCGAGCAGAAGTGTGCTACCTTGCCGCTCTCTTTCGGCATGGTCTCATCGTGGAAGGCGCGCGCCGTGTCCGGATCGAGCGAAAGATTGAACTGATCCTCCCAGCGGAACTCGAAACGCGCCTTGGAGAGTGCATCGTCACGCTGCTGTGCACCCGGATGCCCTTTAGCGAGGTCGGCTGCATGGGCGGAGATCTTGTAGGTGATCACGCCCGACTTCACATCGTCCTTGTTAGGCAAGCCGAGATGCTCTTTCGGCGTCACGTAGCAGAGCATGGCGCAGCCGTACCAGCCGATCTGGGCGGCACCGATGCCTGAGGTAATGTGGTCGTAACCCGGTGCAATATCGGTGGTCAGCGGGCCCAAGGTGTAGAATGGAGCCTCATCGCAGTGCTTGAGCTGCTCATCCATGTTGGCCTTGATCATCTGCATCGGCACATGGCCCGGCCCCTCGATCATCACCTGCACATCATGTTTCCAGGCGATCTGGGTTAGTTCACCCAGCGTATGCAGCTCGGAGAATTGGGCCTCGTCATTGGCATCGGCAATCGCGCCGGGGCGCAGTCCATCGCCGAGTGAGAAGGCGACATCGTACGCCTTCATGATCTCGCAAATCTCTTCAAAGTGGGTGTAGAGGAAGTTCTCTTCGTGGTGAGCCAGGCACCACTTGGCCATGATCGCACCACCGCGTGAGACGATACCGGCCAGACGTTTGGCCGTCAGCGGCACATAGCGCAGCAAGACGCCGGCATGGATGGTGAAGTAATCCACCCCCTGCTCCGCCTGCTCGATTAAGGTGTCGCGGAACACCTCCCAGGTCAGGTCTTCGGCAATGCCGTTCACCTTCTCCAAAGCCTGATAGATCGGCACCGTGCCGATCGGTACGGCACTGTTTCTGATGATCCATTCGCGGGTTTCGTGGATGTTTTTGCCGGTCGAGAGATCCATGATGGTATCCGAGCCCCAACGGGTCGCCCAGGTCATCTTCTCGACCTCCTCCTCAATCGATGAGGTGACGGCCGAATTACCGATGTTGCCGTTGATTTTCACGAGGAAGTTGCGGCCGATGATCATCGGCTCCAGCTCAGGGTGATTGATGTTGGCCGGAATAATGGCACGACCGCGAGCGATTTCGTCACGCACAAACTCGGGCGTAATCACATGCGGGATACTGGCACCGAACGATTCGCCTGCATGCTGTTTGGTGATCTCGCGCAGATGTTCACGGCGCTGATTTTCACGGATGGCCACATACTCCATCTCCGGTGTAACGATCCCCTGGCGTGCATAGTGCATCTGGGTGACATTGCCACCGATTTTCGCCTTGCGAGGCTGTTTCAGATGGGCGAAACGGAGGTGATCGAGGTTTTCATCTTCACGACGCTCATTGCCGTACTTGGATGAGAGGCCGGTGAGAAAAACGGTGTCGTCGCGCTCCTCGATCCATGCGGCACGTACATCGGGAAGACCTTTCTCAAGATCGAGCTCGACCTCAGGGTCGGTGTAGGGGCCGGAGGTATCGTAAACCAGAATCGGATGGTTCTCTTCAACACCTTCAGCGGTGGTGGTTGGAGAGAGTGAAATCTCACGCATCGGCACACGGATATCGGGGCGTGAACCCTCGATATAGACCTTTTTCGAATTGGGAAAAGGCTGTCTTGCATCTGTTGTTGAAACGTCTGCCTGCCTGCTCGACTCTTTCATGAGACCTCCAAAAAACCGGAAGCGGAACCCTAACCGACCCGGACGATCAGATACAGAGATGCCTTGTAAGGACTTTGCGTCATGCCGGACTTGATCCGGCATCCACTTCTTTCAATGGATTCCGGCGTTCGCCGGAATGACGAGCAATGAAGATAAACGCAGAGAAACTTTAGTCGCACCCCGCCTTTTTATCGTTGCAGCCCCCCACTTCCGGCTGGAAGGTGCCGTGGGTGATGCCGAAAACGGCAACGGCATTATGCAACTGCTTAAGTATATTGCTCCAGTTGTTCACCGTTTCACACTCCACATGCGCGGACATCGCCAGTTCCCTGCTCGGCAAGCGCCAGATATGGACATGGTGCATATCGCACACACCGTCGATCTCCCTGACCGCTTCGATAATCTCATCCCTGTTCATGCCCTCCGGCACCGCCTCCATCAGCTCGGAGGTGGTCAGGCGAATCAGGCGCCAGCCACCCCATGCCAACAGGCCGCTGACCAGAAACGAAAGCAGCGGATCGATCAGCATCCAGCCTGTCGCCAGAATCACCGCGCCACCGATGAGCGCTGCTACCGAACCGAGCGCATCGCCCAGCACATGCCAGTAAGCAGCCTTACTGTTTAAATCTTCACCACCATGCAGCCATTTCAGTACGATGAGGTTCACCAGCAGCCCGATAAAGGCGATGGCGGACATGATCGTGCCATCCACCTGCGGCGGTGAAACGATACGGCCGACTGCTTCCCAGACAATCCAGCCGGCGAGAAAACAGAGCGCTAAACCGTTAATCTGTGCAGCGATGATCCTTGCCCTGCCGTAGCCGTAGGTCATCCCTTTGTGCGCCGGTTTCGCAGCGATCCTCGCGGCCACAGCAGCAATCGCCAGCGCCCCGACATCGGAGACCATGTGCCCGGCATCGGCCAGCAGCGCCAGCGATCCGGAGATCAGGCCACCGGCCAGTTCCACCACTGCAAAGAGAGCGGTGAGTAGCAATGCTGCGTTCAGATGCCCATGAGTGTGACCATGATGATGCCCTGCATGAACATGACTGCCGGAATCGCCGTGGGAACAGTGCTGATGATCGTGATGGTGTGCGCTCATATGGTTGAACAACTTAGCCGTGGAACTCCCGGATAACAAGAGACTTACAGCCAGACACTTTATCTTCTACAGTTCACCCCAATGAAACAGTATGCGCTCAAACGTCTGACTGGCATGATCCCCCTGCTGCTGGGTATCACCATCATCTCTTTCGGCATGATGCATCTGGCGCCGGGCGAACCCTCCGTGGTCGGTAATGAGTTCAACCCCAAGGTCTCGGCCGACGATATCGAGCGTCTGCGCGCCTACTACGGCCTCGACAAGCCACTTTACGAGCAGTACTGGAACTGGTTGAAACGGTTGGCCGTACTCGACTTCGGCAACTCGTTTTCAGCTGATGGCAGACCCGTGCTCGATAAGGTGATGGAACGCCTTCCGGTTACCCTCTGGATCAATATTCTCGCCATGCTGCTGATCCTGGCGATTGCTATTCCCATTGGTGTGGCTTCGGCAGTGCGTCAGAACTCATGGTTCGATCGCGGCATGACGGTGTTGGTCTTTATCGGCTTTGCTATCCCCTCCTTCTGGCTCGGCCTCTTGCTGATGATCGGTTTGGGGGTCAACACCGGCCTTCTTCCCATCTCCGGTATCCACGACTACAGCTGGCAGCAGATGAGCTGGATCGAACAGCAACTCGACCTGATGAAGCACCTGATCCTTCCTGTCTTCGTCTCGGCCATCGGCGGACTGGCCGGTATGAGCCGTTTCATGCGCTCAGGCATGCTCGATGTGATTCGTGCCGACTACATCACCACTGCACGCGCCATGGGCGTGGCCGAGCGGATGATTCGATACCGCCTGGCACTGAAAAACGCCATGTTGCCGATCATCACGCTGCTCGGTCTCTCGATCCCCGGCCTGATCGGTGGCTCGGTGATTGTCGAACAGCTCTTCTCGATCCCCGGTATGGGCCTGCTCTTTTATGAAGCGGTGATGTCGCGCGATTATCCGCTGGTGATGGCCATTACCGTCATCGGCGCCATCCTGACCCTGATCGGCAATCTAATGGCCGATCTCTCCTACGCCTGGGCCGATCCGCGTATCCGCCACGGAGGCAAGGGATGAAAGAGCTCTTCATGAAGAACCCCTTACTGCTTGTCGGCGCACTGGTGGTGGCAACTGTCGCCGTATTGGCCGTGCTTGCGCCGCTGATCGCCCCTTATGATCCGTCCAACATTAATGTCCGGGATATTCTGCTACCGCCTTCGTGGGCACACTGGTGCGGTACCGATACATTGGGACGTGATGTCTTCACCCGCATGCTTTACGGTGCCCGTGTTTCGCTCGCCGTCGGCTTTGTCGCTGTCGGCATCGCCATGATCGTAGGCATCTTTCTCGGTGCCATTGCAGGTCACTACGGCGGCAGAGTTGATGGCGCACTGATGCGGTTAACCGACATGGTGCTCTGCTTCCCCACCTTCTTCCTGATTCTGGCCGTCATCGCCTTTCTGGAGCCCTCGATCTGGAACATCATGATCGTGATTGGTTTAACGAGCTGGATGGGCGTCACTCGTCTGGTGCGTGCCGAGTTTTTATCGCTGCGTGAACGCGAATTTATACTGGCAGCCCGCAGTATCGGCCTCCCCTCATTTCAACTGATCTGGCGCTATCTATTGCCCAATGCCATCGGCCCGATTCTCGTCTCGGCGGTGCTCGGTGTGGCCGGTGCCGTACTGGTCGAGTCCGGCCTCTCCTTTCTCGGCCTTGGCGTTCAGCCACCCGACCCAAGCTGGGGTAACATGCTCACCGAGGGCAAAGACAACATTCAGATCGCCTGGTGGCTCTCTGTCTATCCGGGGCTTGCTATCCTGATTACCGTACTGGGTTACAACCTGCTCGGTGAAGGTCTGCGCGATCTCTTCGATCCGAAAAGCAGCAAACGGTAACGGGAAGATGGCCGAATATAGCGATATCGATTACATGAATATGGCGCTGCAACAGGCCGGAATTGCAGCAGAAAAGGGAGAGGTGCCGGTCGGTGCCGTGCTGGTTACCGAGGATGGTCAGCGCTTCGCCTCGCACAATGCCCCGATCACCACGCACGACGCTTCGGCCCACGCCGAGATGCGCGTCATCCGCGACGCCTGCAAAGCCGTAAACAACTACCGCCTCACCGGCGCCACTCTCTACGTCACGCTGGAGCCCTGCACCATGTGTGCCGGTGCCATCGTCCACGCCCGCATTGCCCGCGTTGTTTACGGTGCCACCGATCCCAAGACCGGTGCGGTCGAGTCGCTGTCCCACGTCCTCAGCGACGAACGACTCAACCATCAGCCAGAGGTTGTTTCAGGTGTCCTTGCCAACGAATGTGGCGATCAACTGAAACGCTTCTTTAAAGCGCGACGTAAATAAGTATTTAGACAGCCTGTCATTCAGACTTCATGAAAATGGCTAGCCATACGGTGGGCATCTCCGGCGTTGTCCACTGTACGCGATGCTTGCGATGAGCCTCGATAGTCAGGTAGTCGCCACGCTTTAAACGAACCACCTCATCCTCGAACTCAAGCTCCGCCTCCCCTTCCAGGAGTAGTACAAACTCATCCTGCTCCTGATCGTACCAGAAGCCATCCGGTGAAGTATGTCCATGCGAAACGATGCGTTCGATACGCATATCCCCGCTGCCTGATATCTGTTCAACCAGCTCTTCCGACAGCTCGGCGGGGATGGCATCGAAGATATTTTTCATCGGGAATGTGGCATCAGGGCTGGATGCCGAAGAGCTCCAGGCCGTTTGCAGTAGTGGCAGCTGCCAGCTCATCCAGCGATAATCCTTTCACTTCGGCAATGCACTCAGCCACCTGTTTCACATAGGTCGGTTCATTGCGCTTGCCTCGATACGGTACCGGTGCGAGAAAAGGGGCGTCGGTCTCAATCAATATGCGATCCAGAGGAACCTGAGCCGCCACATCGCGAAGTGACTGATTGTTCTTGAAGGTCACATTACCGGAAAAAGAGATATGCATCCCCATATCCAGTGCAGCGGAAGCTGTCTCCAGATCGGTCGAGAAGCAGTGCATGATGCCACCGCACTCGCCGATATTCTCTTCGCGCAACACCCGGATCGAATCGGCATCGGCCTCGCGGTTATGCACGATTACCGGCATGCCGAGCTTCTGGGCCGCCCGGATATGGGTGCGGAAACGCTGCTCCTGCACCTCGGGTTCGACATGATGACGGAAGAAATCGAGGCCGGTCTCGCCGATCGCGACGCACTTCGGATGATCGGCCATCTCACACAACGCTTCGGTTGTCGGTTCGCTCGAAACCTTGTGGTTAGGGTGAAGGCCGACGGAGAACCAGACGTTCTCCCGCGATTCGGCGAGGCTCCGAAGCCGATCCAGATGCTCGAAATCGACACCGACGGCGACACAGTAGTCGACTCCCTGCTCTGCCATGCGCGTCAGCACCGCATCGCGATCATCGCTGTAGTGCGGAAAATCGATATGACAGTGTGTATCGAAAAACGATGGTGACTTCATACTCCTGCCTCCCCATTTAAACGCCTCAGCAGGCAATGCAAACCCGACTCAAGCGGCATTTACGATAGCCTGAAGATGTTTCAGTTCAACATGATGGAGTTCAAGTCCGTGAGGATCTGCAAGGATTTCAACTGCGTCGCCATCAGCCTCTCCCAGCCCGGAGACTACCAGGTCGGCACCGGTGAAATCGTGATTGCGGGTATAGTCGTTAACGGTAACCACACACTTTAATTTTGCAGCATGTGCCGCCTTCCAGCCATTCTCCGAATCTTCCAGTGCCAGTGTGTTTTCAGGCTTAACACCCAACTGTTCCATGGCATAGGTGTAGATATCCGGTGCCGGTTTCTTGGCTGCTACGATATCCCCTGCTGCCAGCACGGCGAAGCGCTCGAACCACTCGCGACCCAGTGAGTGCTCGATCAATGCGTCCAGTGCAGCCGGCGTTGTGGTCGTAGCGATACCAAGGGTGATACCTGCGGCATACGCTTCTTCAAGCAGCCGGCGCACACCGGGACGCAACGGAATACGTCCTTCGGCAATCAGGTTCTGGTAATGCACCGTCTTTCTGGCATGCAGTTCGGCAATGGTGTCGTATGGCATACCCGGCATATCGCCACGCTCAATGTCGAATTTGATGCGCTCCTTGCCACCGGTGACTTCGAGCAGTTCACCATAGGTCAGGGTATCCCAGATTCGCTCGTGACCTGCCTCTTCGAAGGCCAGATTAAATGCCACCCTGTGCCCGTCTCTTTCGGTATCGGCCAGCGTTCCGTCGACATCCCAAAGAATACATTGCAGATCTGCCATTGTTTTCACCTACCTGACTATTAAGTACTCGCACTTCGGACGCAGAGACACTAAAATTCGTGTATGGACACGCCAACCATTGAAACACCACAAATTCAAACAGAAAAGCCGCAGCTAAAAAAGCCGCCGATGTATAAGGTCATTCTGCTGAACGACGATTATACTCCGATGGAGTTCGTAGTAGAACTGCTGATGAATTACTTCAGAAAAAGCAAGGATGAAGCGACTCGCATCATGCTGGCAGTACATCATGAGGGCGCGGCTGTCTGTGCCTGCTATCCTAAAGATATTGCAGAGAGTAAAGTGATTCAGGTCGAGGGTCACAGCACTGCGCATGGCCACCCGCTAAAGTGTAAGATTGAGGCAGACCACAGCGACGACCACATCAGCTGAGGGGTTGCATCTCAGTGATGGCATTGAATATGCTCCACTTCAGGCAGAGCCTAGACTAGGCAGTATCAAGATATCGACTATGATAGCTTTATAGATCGGAAGATTTTGAGCACAGAGTTAAATACAGGTGTAACGAATGGGAATATTGAGCGAAGATCTCGAGCAATCACTAAACGACATTTTTCGTGACGCACATATGCGGCGTAACGAGTTCGTTACCGTTGAACATCTGCTGCTCGGCCTGCTCGATAACAGTGAAGTCGGCAGGGTTCTCGAGGGTTTGAATCTTGATATGCCTCTGCTACGCAAAGAGCTTGAAGATTTTATTCAGAAGCACGTGGCCCAGCTCCCGGAAGAGATTGGCGAAACAACGGCCAGTATAGGCCTGCAGCGGGTTATTCAACGTGCTGTTCTGCACGTTCAGTCTGCCGGTAAGCACGAAGTCACCGGCATTCATGCACTGGTCGCCATCTTTTCGGAAAAGGATTCACATGCCGTCTACTACCTTAATCGTATGGGTATTACACGGCTGGATGTGGTCACCTATATCTCCCACAGCATGGCCGAGTCGGAAAAAGAGCCGCAAGAGTCAAGACCGGGTATCGGTGTTGACCATCCCGACTCCACGGCCTCACCGCTGAAACGCTACTGTGTCGACCTGATTGAGCGGGCCAGACAGGGAAAAATCGATCCTCTGATCGGTCGTGAGAACGAGCTCTCCCGCTGTCTCCATATCCTCTGCCGCAGACGAAAAAACAACCCGCTGCTGGTCGGTGAGGCCGGAGTCGGTAAAACCGCTATCGCCGAAGGACTGGCCCAGAGGATCGTTGACAGAGATGTACCCGAGGCGCTTGCCGATAGTGCCCTCTATGCACTGGATATGGGGTCGCTGCTTGCCGGAACCAAATACCGCGGCGACTTCGAAGAGCGACTGAAATCGGTACTGGCTGCCCTTGAGAAAGAGCGGAACGCCATCCTCTTTATCGATGAGATCCACTCCATCATCGGAGCAGGCGCGGCCAACGGCAGTGCCATGGATGCTTCGAACCTGCTGAAACCGACACTGGCCAATGGTGAGTTACGCTGTATCGGTGCGACCACCTACCAGGAGTATCGTCGAATTTTTGAAAAGGAGAGTGCTCTCTCCCGCCGTTTCCAGAAGATCGATATCGATGAACCTTCGATCGAGCACACTGTTGCCATCCTTACCGGGCTTAAATCCCGTTTTGAGGCGCATCACGAGATTCGTTACAGCAAAGCGGCGATCGAGACCGCAGCCAAGCTTGCAGCGCGCTATGTGACAGATCGAAAACTCCCCGATTCAGCGATCGATGTACTCGATGAAGCCGGTGCCGCCATTCACCTGATGCCCGAGAAACGGCGCAAGAAGCAGCTTGGTGTTCACGATATCGAAGCGACTATCGCATCGATGGCGAAGATACCTGCGCGTCAGGTTTCGGCATCGGATAAACGTAGCCTTGAGAGTCTGGAACGAAACCTGAAACTCTCCGTCTTCGGTCAGGACAGTGCCATCGAACAGCTGGCGGCCAGTATCAAACTCTCACGTGCCGGTCTTACCCAGGAGAACAAACCGATCGGCAACTTCCTCTTTACCGGTCCGACAGGTGTCGGCAAGACCGAGGTTGCCCGGCAACTGGCCCGTATCATGGGTATTGAGATGATACGCTTCGATATGTCCGAATATATGGAGGCGCATGCCGTCTCCAGATTGATCGGTGCCCCACCGGGATATGTCGGTTTTGAGCAGGGAGGCCTGCTAACCGAAGCGGTCAATAAGTCACCCCATGCAGTACTGCTTCTCGATGAGGTCGAGAAAGCACACCCGGATCTGTTCAACATTCTCCTGCAGGTGATGGATCATGGTAAACTGACCGACAACAATGGTCGTTCAGCCGACTTCCGCCATATTGTGTTGATCATGACCAGTAATGCCGGTGCATTCGAACTACAGCAGAACGTTATCGGCTTCGCCTCAAAAGCGAATGAGAATGCGGATGAGGAGGCAATCAAACGACTCTTCTCGCCTGAATTCAGAAACCGCCTGGACGCTATCATCGGCTTCTCTCCGCTCGAGCGCGACACCATCCTGCATGTCGTCGATAAGTTCCTTATGGAGCTTGAGATGCAACTGGCAGAGAAGAAGGTCGAACTCAACGTCACGGTCAAGGCGAAAGAGTGGCTGGCCGAGCATGGCCATGACTTACAGATGGGTGCACGACCGATGGCACGACTCATTCAGGACAAGATCAAGAAACCGCTTGCCGATGCTATCCTCTTCGGTGACCTGCAGAAGGGTGGCGAAGTCACGGTCGGCCTCAAACGTGGTGAGATCGATCTGAAGATTCCTGTTGCCGCCCGGACATAATTAAACAGACAGGCATGAACGAAAGACCGCGAGGTAAAAAGCCTCCCAAGAACTATACCGATGGTTTTCTAAACGATGGCGATCCCGCATCGCAAGAGATTTTGCTGAAGCCGATCGGTATCGTACACAGCCCTTTCAAGGAGCGCTACGCCGCACCGCGGCAGCCTGCCCTGGGTAAGGCAACCGGTGATGTGCCCGCTGATGAGAGCCGGGCGACGATTGAGCTGGTAAGCGGGCTGAACCTTGATCAGGCGATCAAGGATCTGGATAGCTTTTCCCATATATGGGTTATCTACTGGATGCATCTGAATCAGGGCTGGAATCCGACCGTTATGCCTCCCCGGGGCACGAAGATTCGACGCGGTGTTCTGGCAACCCGTGCCCCCCACCGCCCCAACAGTATCGGCCTGTCGGTTGTAGAGCTGACAGGCATCGAAGGCAGGATGCTGGAGATCGCAACCCATGACATGCTTGATGGAACACCGGTGCTCGATATCAAGCCCTATCTTCCCTATGCCGATTCGATACCCAATGCTTCGCATGGCTGGCTTGAAGAGAGCGAAGTGATCGCATCTCAATAAGCTTGACTTAACCTCATCGCGACGAACAATCCGACACATGCAATGTCCAAGTTGCGGCACCTGGTATGCCGATACTCAAGCCTTCTGTGTCTCCTGTGGCGATATCCTTACTAAGGGAGATACCCCTGCAAAAATTAACCATTATCGCCTGATCGCTCCGATCGGTCAGGGCGGTATGGGTATGGTCTTCCACGCCTATGACGAGGACCTGGAACGCGACGTGGCACTCAAGGTACTGCACCAGCACCTGATCGACGATCCCAAGCAACTGGAGCGCTTTCGCCGTGAAGCACGCATGCAGGGACAACTTAACCACGACAACATCGTCAGGCTTCTCGATTCGATCGATACTCATCGTTCGCTGGCGCTGATTATGGAGCTTATCGAGGGTTGCACGCTCAAGGAGTATGCAGCCTATCGTGGCATTCTGGATATCGGCGAGATCGTTACCGTTTCTGAGGGTATTCTGGGAGGATTGCAGGCGGCACACAGCCATGAAGTGACGCACCGGGATATGAAACTCTCCAATGTGTTCCTCGGCAATAATGGCACTATCAAACTGATGGATTTCGGCCTGGCAAAAACCAAAAACACCACCGATGACATCACCAACAGCGGTATCACTGTCGGCAGCTACTACTACATGGCACCCGAACAGATTCTCGGCAACGAGCTCGATGCCCGAACCGATCTCTACGCCTTCGGTATCATTCTCTACCGTCTGGCTACCGGTAAACTCCCCTTCATCTCGCAAGGTGGTGGTGAATTCGAGATCATGGAGAAGCAGGTACGCCAACAGCCTCCGGCTCCGGAGACGATCAATCCGGAAATATCTGAAAAGCTGGCTGCAATCATTATGCAGTTGCTGGCCAAGGACCCGGAAGAGCGGCCTGCTAACTGCCATGAAGCACTACACATGATCCAGTCACTGGGTGATGCAAGCCCTCTCTCACTCATACCTGCAGAGGGTACGGAAAAAGCGGCTAGCTTCTCCGGATTGCACCGCTACCTGACCAGCAGGAAAAAGAGTAACGGCGATGAAGAGCCCCGTAAGAGTGGCGAGATCACCTCGGAGAAAAACCTCTCGAAAGAGGTCATTGCCGATACCCTGCTCTGGGCCTTCCGCGAATCTCCGGAAGCGGCC
This sequence comes from Mariprofundaceae bacterium, assembly GCA_050304695.1. Taxonomy (GTDB): domain Bacteria; phylum Pseudomonadota; class Zetaproteobacteria; order Mariprofundales; family Mariprofundaceae; genus WSZY01. The sequence goes on along the minus strand of JBNLEB010000006.1, from coordinate 163,922 downwards.
AAGGAGCCACCGCTCGACCTGCGCTCACCGCCACCGATCAAACCGGATGTACTCAAACGTTTGCGAGAGGCGATCAATACGATCCCGCCGCTGCCGGAAATCTGGCAACGTATCCAGACGTTGCTCAATTCGCCGGACACCTCATCCTCCGACCTGGCCAAAGTGATCGAGGAGGATCCCGTTCTTACCGCTCACGTGTTGAAGGTATGCAACTCGGCCGCCTACAGCAGAGCAGGCAGCAAAAAGGTTACCAGTGTCGCACTGGCGCTGACCCGGCTGGGCATGGATACCGCCCACGATATTCTTTTGCAGATGGTCGTCCCCGATTTCGGCCACAAAGAGAAGTCGGATCCCGAGGTTCAGTATATCTGGTATCACGGACGGGCGGCCTCTCTGGTGACACGTGCTCTTGCCGAATATAACCATATTCTCGATAATCGTTCTGCCAGCCTCTTCGGCATGCTGCACGATATCGGTAAGCTGGTGATTCTGCATCTGGAAGAGCAGGAGAAGCTCGATGCACTGCGTGAAGAGATTCGTTCGGGTATTCCTGCCCTGAAAGCAGAGTGGAATGTTCTGGGCTACACCCATATCGATGCCGGTATGATGTTGGCGCTGCACTGGCGCCTGCCTCGCAGCATTCACCACTTTATCTACTACCATCACCACCCGGACTGGCATACGCCGGATTCATGGCCATCCGATCTGCAGGCCGTGATCATGCTGGTGCACATGGCGCATCTGGTTGAGGAGAGAATCTCGGCAGATGATGGGGTAGATCAGGTTTGGGCAAATGATTACCGTTCCCACATTCCTGAAACGGAGTCATTCCTCTACAAACCGCTACGCCTGCCACTGGCCAATGTTGGCACCTACACCCAGTTGGCGGAGGATATCGCCCAACTGAAGGCAAGCTTCCCGGCTATCTTTCCGGCAAAGACTGAATAGGCGCATCCCAGAGCCCTCTGGCGCGTTCAAGGCTCTCGGGCGTATCGATATCGAAGCCGACATCCAACAACTGCCCGCTGGTGATTCCGGCCTCTTCGGCATGCTCAAGCGTCTCCTGCAGCACATGTTCGGAGCCCCAGCGGATGGTGTTAAAGAGTTCACTGGCAGGTGTTTTCATGGCAATCAGGTCATAACCGCCATCTTCGACCGGCCCGACCACAACGTCGTATTCATCCAGCATTTCGATGGCTTTGAATATACGCGATTCCTCCATGTGCGGTGAGTCTGTTCCAAGAAAAAGAACCGCCTCTGCACCATCGTTGAAGGCACCCACCATCAGGCGCGACATACGCGCCCCTAGGTCGCCCTCCCCTTGTGCGATAACAGGCAGATCGAACTGCTGAAAAAACGGATGTGACACATCATCTGATGCGATGTAACAGTTTGGAAACATTGCAGAAGCACGCTCGATAACAGTCTCCGCCATCGCCCTGTGAATCGTTGCCGCCTCATCAGGCGTGTACGGCGGTGTCAGGCGTGTTTTGACCCGTCCGGCCACCGGTGCTTTACACATAACGATGGCATGGATGCCATCAATTCGACTCTTCACGTTTCATCACCCCGCTTTGCATGAACCGTCGGTTAGACGTTTGAAACAGTCAAATCTATCGCTGGATGAAGAGGCTTTTTGTAGGAATGAGTGCTGATCCGAAGTAGAGACGCATCCAGTGGATTAGCTAGTTAGATTCACGTTACTATTCGAGAGAGCTCGGGTAACGCAGCAGAAAAGTCACTCTCAATAAAGCATGCGTTTTTCTTCCCCGAAGTTTCTTTCCATTCATCAAAAGATTTGCGGTCACTTCTTAAACCAAAATAGAACACATCGGCTTTGGTCGCGGATATCGGTTCCCAAATATGGGTGTCCGGAGGATGGATACGTGCACCAGCAATGCAAATTTTTGTTGCTGTGGCAACAGCTTGGGCCCACATGCGCTGCTGCTTCTGTACGTAGTCAGGGCAAACTCTTACAGGTTTGCCTTCTGCGTACATAGCAATGGCGGGAGCGAGGCTATCCTCAGTATTACATTTTCTTATCGTTTCTTCTCGAGTTAACGGCCAAACCGGAGCTCCAATGTCACCGCGACCACCACCCCTGAAGGTGGAATTTATAATGGTGAAGCCGGGCATATCTGGCCAAAAATTACAGGATCCATGGAGTTTAAGAAGTCGCAACGACCTAGGAGTAGGCGTCACCTTATAATCTGGTTTGATGCCTAGATGTAATGCTGACAGTTCAATTAGCATGTCATAATTCAAAGTACAGAGAATACAGCGCTCAATATCGAGTTCACGAACTAGACGAATATACGCATTACCAGAACCCGGCTCGAACTCCGCCATGTAATGTGCGAGTTCCCGCTGGAAGCGCATCACATCTCCGTTGGAGTATTCATAGAATGCCGCCATCCCGACTTCAAAGTTCTTGCGGAACTTGGCGTTAAGTTCCTCGGGTAGACTTGCAGCTACACCCTTTCGCGATACCAATGCATCAAACAACTTATCTCCAAGGGGTGGAACTGAGGGCGAAACATCTTCGCTTCCAAAGCTAGCCCCGGCACCGAGAAGTACAATCCGGGTCATGTCGTTGTGTAACTAATGGTGCCGATAAGATACAAGGAATAAATTTCATGATTTCTGTTCATATATACGGACATCATTCCTCCCTATTCAATATATCGGTCAAACACGGATTGGATCATGCATCCTTCCAGTGATGACTATGGATGCTTAGCGGGCATCGCGATAGATCGCAGCTAGTCGTTCGGGGGCAACCCCGAGCCAGTAGTAGAGGCGGAGCTTCCACATCAGCAGGACTGTTTTGAGAGTGCCGTGCCGCTCCCAGCGGCGGGACGAAGTCGTGACCTTGTCACGTAAACAGGCGATGCGGCCTGCCCGTTTCAGCCGTTTGGAAAGCTCGACATCCTCCATCAACGGCTGTTCGGGGAAACCCTCCAACTGCTCAAATATATCCCTGCGAACGAACTGGCACTGATCGCCGGTGCTGATACCTGTCAGTCGGGAGCGCAGATTGATCATGAAGGTAATGAGAGCAAAACCGGGGCGATCCCCTGAAAGCTCCACATCAAAGCGTCCACCGACGATTTCAGGGGCTTCCATGGCGCTTTTGACTGAACCGATGGAGTCTTTGGTCAGTTCGGTGTCGGCATGGAGGAACAACAGAACATCCGACTTGCAGAGTGCCGCCCCTGCATTCATCTGAATGGCACGACCCGGCTTGCTTCGAATCCATTTGAACGGACTGGCGGAGAGCAGCAGGTCGCTGCCGTCCGAAGAACCGCCATCGACGAGCACCACTTCATCAGCTTGTAAGCCTTCGAGCATCTTCAGCAGCTGAGGCAGTCTCTCACCCTCATTCAGGAGTGGAACGACAACGGCAATTGAAAGTGTGTTCAAACGGTTATCCTGAATGTGGATTCCCGATCAAGTCGGGAATGACGTGTAATACCGTATGGCATTTCCTTGCCGTCATGCCGGACTTGATTATTCGAGGCATCCTTCCTCTCACACTTTACCGGGTCGCCGCGAGCGGCGATCAATTTTTGCTCCTGCAAAATTGTCGGCATCCATGGATTCCGGCTTTCGGCAACTGCTCCATGCGTTGCTCTACCTCCTGCATCCATGCAGTCGTCGCCGGAATGACGATAGCCACAGCAATATGTTATCCATCAATACTCAAGGGAACCCAACCGCTGCCTTCGCTGCGGAAATTGGTCACCTGCCCCTGCCATGCACGACCAGCAAGAGCGATCAGCCGTTCACCCTGCGTGTAGAGGCGCACATCGAACTTAAAACTGTTGCCATCAATCTCAATACTACTGGCCGGTACAAAACGCTGTATCACCGTCTCATTACGCTTCAGCGCGTCAAAACGGGTTCGGCTGATCGATTTACCCAGCAACACCCCTTTTCCGCCATGGCGCGCCGAAGGCTTGAATACCCACGCTTTTCGCTCACGCCAGGCAGCCTCAGGATCGTATTCGTTCATCAGGTGGGTCTCGGGGACGATGGCGCGAATCAGGACGATCTCCTGCTCGCTAAGCACATCTTCCAGTAAGCCTTCATGCCACCAATCTGACATGCGCGACTTATCGCCCAGCAGTGCATAACTGCGTGGGTGCGGATTCAGTTGAACCTGACCGGCCATATACGCTTTCTTGATATGCTGCATGGCAGGCGTCTCAAGATAGAAGTCGGTGTGCCGATTGTAGATCGCATCGATCCGCGTTGAGTCGACGTAGAGTCCGGCATCGGCCCCATCATCTTTCAGTAGCAAATCTTCAGGGCTTCGCAGAAAGACGGTTCGTTCATTTCTCTCTAGCAAACGGGCATAGGCTTGCATCTCAGGGTACATGAACTGTGTCTCAATCGCTTCATCGACAATGGCGATCGTCTCCCACGAGTCGGGGAACATGTTCAACAGGCGCTCCTCAATGGTTCCGGGCATCTCGCTGATAGCAGGCTGTGGCAGCCATCTATCTCCGACATAGAGGCCACCTGCATTGTTGTTGATCTCGATCAGTTTCGGCCCTTCATCGGTAAGATGGAAATCAAAACCCATCAGAATCCCCGGTGTGTCGGGGCTGACTCTCGCTGCTTCAGGAAGCATGCGCTCCATTTTACTCACGTAGGCAGGGTTCTGTTTGAGGCGGTAGATGGTTTTGGCGAATGCGAACATCGCCTCGAAGTCGGCACGGGAAATTGGAGCGGGAGTGGATGAAGCAATCGACATGCTGCCAAAGCTACATTAACGCATGCAGACCTGTACAATGTCGGCCATGCTCCACAAGAAAACAAAGCAGCAAGCGAACAGCGTCCAACAAATTCTGCCCCAACTAGCCGCCCTCTCACTGGCGGAACTGAAAGAGCAGGTCGAAAGCTGGGGAGAACCGGGCTACCGCGCCAAACAGATTCTTTCATGGCGCAACAAAGGCGTGCTCAATCCGGACGAGATGAAAAATATCCCGGAAGTGCTGCGCCAGAAGATGAGAGAGCATCTGATCTGCGAGCCCCTGGAACTGGTGCAGCGACAGTGTTCAAATGATGGCACGCGCAAATATCTCTTCAAAACCACCTCCGGCAGGATGGCGGGCAAGCTGGTGGAGAGTGTATTTATTCCGGACGAGAAACGCGGCACGGTCTGCGTATCTTCACAGGTTGGTTGTGTGCTCGACTGCCCCTTCTGCTATACCGGTACCCAAGGTTTTGATGGTAACCTGAGCACGGGTGAGATCATCGGCCAGATTCTTGCCGTAAAACATGATCTGCTGACCGAGCCCGTTTCCCGGGAACTTCACACCAGTGTAACGCATATCGTCTACATGGGCATGGGCGAACCGCTGGCCAATGAATCCGCTCTACATGAAAGCCTGCATATCCTGATGAATGCGGATGGCCTGAACCTTTCACAGCGGCGTATCACCGTCTCGACCTCCGGGCTTGTACCGCAGATCAACCGGCTGGGCGAAGCCTATCCGGTCAACCTGGCGATCTCCCTGCATGCAGCCACGGACGAGCAGCGCGATCTGCTCGTACCGATCAATCGCAAGTATCCGCTTAAGGAGCTGCGCCACTGCCTGGATAGCTATCCCCTTGCTGCTCAACGCCATATCACGCTGGAATATGTCATGCTTAAAGGGGTTAATGATCAACCGGAAGATATCGAAGCGCTTACCCGCTTCGTAAACCGGCAACGAGAGCGAATAAACCTGATCAGTTTTAACCCTTATCCTGGCAATCCTTACGAAGGATCGTCAAAGAATCACATGAACGAATTCGCAAAACACTTGATTTCTAAAGGGATTCGTGCCACGGTGAGGCGATCTCGAGGGCAGGATATTATGGCTGCCTGTGGACAACTCAAGGCCGAGGGCATGGCTGCCTGAGGCGAAAACAGGGGAGTATTAACCATGGCACAAGGACGTACCGGCATTATTGGTGGCAGCGGCCTCTATGCGATTGATGATATCGAGATCATCGACCAACTGGCCATTGAGACCCCTTTTGGCACCCCTTCCGACAAGCTCACACTCGCCCGCATTCACGACAGAGAGGTTCTGTTTCTTCCCCGACATGGCGATGGTCACCGTATCCCGCCTCATAAAATCAACTATCGTGCCAATATCTATGCCATGAAGCTGGCCGGCGTTTCACAAATCATTTCAATCTCGGCGGTTGGTTCACTGCGTGAAGAGATCGCGCCAGGCGACTTCGTACTGGTCGACCAGTTTGTTGATCGTACACGTAACCGTGAAACAACTTTCTTTGACGGCCCTGTAGTGGCACACGTCTCCATGGCCGATCCGGTCTGCTCCCGACTACGTCAACAACTTACAGATGCCTGTAAAGCCGAGAATATTACAACTCACTCGTCCGGCACCTATCTGGCGATGCAGGGACCGCAATTCTCCACACGCGCAGAGTCACACCTCTATCGAAACTGGGGCATGGATGTGATCGGCATGACCAATATGCCGGAAGCCAAGCTCGCTCGTGAAGCGGAGATCTGTTATGCCACGGTAGCCATGAGCACCGACTACGACTGCTGGCATGAAGAGGAGGAGGATGTCTCTATCACCTCGGTCCTCGCAGTCATGCAATCCAATGTTGAGAAAGCACAAAGAATGCTAAAGAGCTTTCTGAAAGCGACAGCAAGTGACTTGGCTCACTGTGAGTGTCACACTGCACTTGATCATGGCATCTTTGCCGATCTGAAGCAGCAAAGCGATGCCGCCCTTCGACCAATTCATGCACTTGTGGAGAGATTTCTGTGAACAGCACCCTTGCCAAACCAGCAAATACTTATTCGATAAAATTCGGATTGATCATGCTGTTCGCATTCATGCTGCTTCTGTCCGGATGCGGCGGGACAAAAAAGGCTGATGAAGAGATTCAACTCAAACGGGCGAAACTTCACTATCAGATTGGCTGGGATGCCATCAATAAAAACCAGCTCCCTAAAGCATTCGAAGAGTTCATGCTGGCCGATCAACTCGATCCGAACAATCCGGACACCCTCAGCTCTCTGGCTTATGCATGGCGGCTTCGGGGAGAGCTCGAAAAATCCGAATCCTATTACAAGCGTGCCATTCGTGCCGGAGCCGATTCCTCCACCTATAACAATTACGGCAATCTTTTGCTGGAGATGAAGCGCTATGACGATGCCAAAAAGAGACTTGAAAAGGCACTGGAAGACCCCCGCTACCGTAATCAATACATTGCCTATATCAACCTGGGAGATGCCTACGTAGGCCTGAAGCAGCTTGAACAGGCCATTAAAGCCTACCGTCAGGCCGGCTCTTTCAACCTGAGACAGACACTTTCACGTGTCAAAGAGGCAGAAGCTTATATTGCTTTTAATAAAATCAGTGCTGCCGAAGAGGTATACCGGGAGTTGCTTGCCGAGGAACCTGACAACAGAGCGATTGTTGATGGTATGGTAAAGATATTGAAACTTCGTCGTGCTTATACGGCAGCACGTGCACAGCTAAGAAACTTTCGCGACTCCTCTCCCTCCAAAGCAGACAAAGCGTGGGCGAACGATGAGCTCGACAAGCTCAGAAGATTATGAATGACGAACAGCTAAACGAACAGACGGGAAGCTGTCCTGAAAATGTCGATGAGGCCACCTCTCGTGAAGAGCTCCTGCATGACCTGGCTCAATGCCTGAAAAAAACACGTGAATCGAAAAAACTGACAACCGATGAAATCGCACTCTCCCTGAAATTGAGAGGTGTCTACATCGATGCACTGGAATCCGGAGACTGGAGCGATATGCCCGGCGAAGTCTATGCCCTCGGGTTTCTGAAACAGTATGCCAACTTCCTTGGCGTGGATGTCAGTAACAGTATCGAGAAACTTAAAACCGGCCATTATAAACTGACCAAACCTCTCACCTTTCCGGATCCATCGATCGCACCCAATAAAACATGGGTCATCATTGCAGCACTATCATTTATAGTACTCATTATTCTTTTCAATCTTTTCGATGATGAACGACCGGAAACTCCTCCTGCACAACAGATTGAAACACCCGATCCATATCAAACGACCGAAGCCAAAAAGCCAGACCTCATGGAGAGTGTCGCGGAGAAAGCTTCAGCTCCTGCTCCTGCCATTGAAACTGAACCGACAGTCGTGAAACAGCCACCAGAGCAAATGCCGGAACCGCTGCCTGAACACGAATATAAACTCACGGCTATCGATGCGGATGTCTGGCTTCAGCTTACCCTTCCCGAGAGTCAGGAAGAGGAGGCAACACTGCTACGCGAAGCCCTGCTGCGTGCAGGCGAAAGCATCACCATTCGCCACACCTCACCCTACCTGATCCTCACCTGTGGAAATCCGGTAGCGCTTCAGGTTGAGATTAATGGTGAATTGACTGTTGCCACCGGAAGTCTCGGTGAAAGTGGAAAGGTACTGCACGATTTCAAGCTACATTCCAATCGATAAACAACCAATAAATTCTGCTTGATCGACAACCCCTTGTCTTTCATCTGCTGCTGTAGCAGATTTTAGCAGGTGCTGTTCGATATACGCCGCAGACACAGCACATGGTACGATAAAGCATCAGACCTAAAGCATTAGGTAAAACATTAGATTCAGAACATCATAGCGGCCAAACTCACTAGGGGTCTTATCCATGGAAACAACTGCGAATTTCGAAGCTGCTCGTCGGAATATGGTGGAGTATCAGATTCGCTGCTGCAAAGTACTCGATCCTGAACTGCTCGATATGATCGAGTCACTTCCACGTGAAGATTACCTGCCGGAAAATGTCCGTAGCCTTGCCTACATGGAGGGTCACGTTCCCCTTCCTTGTGGCCAGGAGATGCTCAGCCCGCTTCAGGAAGCAAGTATCATGCAGTGCCTGGAGCTAACCGGTGATGAACGTGTTCTGCAAATCGGCACCGGTACAGGATTTCTGACCACCATGCTTGCCATGCGCTCTGCCGAAGTGATCGGATGCGAAATTCACGATGAGCTTGCTGCCCTGTCACAAAAGAACCTGAAATCGCATGGTGTCACAAATGCAACGGTCATTCCGGTCAATGCGATGGATGCAGATGCCCTGTCTGATGCGATTAGCGGAAAATTCGATGTCATTGTTCTGACTGCTGCACTGAGTGAAATTCCTGAACACATTACCAATCTACTAAACGAAAACGGACAAGTGGTAGCCTTTATCGGCAGGAACCCACTTCTATCACTTGTTCACTTTGCATATCAGGGTGATGCATGCATCGAGACAGGGCTTTTTGAAACGCTGCTGCAGGATATGGAAGGACTGCCGGAGAAACGCGAATTTATCTTCTGATATTTCCCATCGGTTCAAAAATCACACCATTCACCTCACTTTTCCGCTATGGAATAGCAACGCATATCGTTTAGAGTTTCAGCATGACTAAAAGCAAGGCACCTTTCGTTATTAATGCCAACCGTCGCAAACTGATCCTCCGCACCACACCTGCACTGATTGCGCTCACATGTGCGCCTGCGCTGGCCCTCCCCGCCAAGGATGACTCAAATGATTCAAAACGTAGAAAACTCATTGAGCAACTGACAAAAGAGACCGGACTGGAAAGCAGCTATATCGAACAGGCAATCAATCAGGCGCAGTTCGATAAAACCATTATCGAACGCATCGAGACACCATACGAATCGAAAACCTATGCCGAATACCGTCCGCTGTTCGTCCACCGGCAACTGGCAGATAAAGGTACGGCATATCTAAAGCGACATGCTGAAATCTTTGAACAGGCGCAAAAGAGATACGAAGTTCAACCACAGGTCATTGCTGCCATTCTCGGCATGGAGACCCGCTACGGTCACTATAAAGGCAAAGATCGTGTGCTGGATGCGCTCTACACGCTGGCATCGGGCTATCCAAGACGTGCCGGTTTCTTTCGCCGTGAACTGGGTGAATTTCTGCTGCTCTGCCATGAAGAGAAGCGCTCTCCCGCATCGATCAACGGCTCCTATGCCGGTGCGTTCGGAACCACTCAATTCATCCCCTCCTCCTTTCGTATGTACTCCGTCGATGCAGACCGGGATGGCAAACGGGATGTATGGGAATCGCCTGAAGACATCATTCACAGTGTTGCCAACTATTTCCACAGATACGGCTGGGATAGCGAGCGTCCGGTTGCCCACTGGCTCCCTCACCTGCCCAAGAAGGTTTTCTTTGCCAGGATGCTGCACGATGAAACTCGCAAATGGAGAGATTTGGGAGAACTTCGCAAACATGCATCGATTGATCTTCCTGAACAGTGGAAAGACGACGATAAAGTAGCGCTCATCCAGCGCGAGACAGAGCACGGTAAGCGTACCGCGATCGTTCACCATAATTTTTACGTGATTACTCGCTGGAATCGCTCCTATAATTACGCCATGGCGATCACCGAACTGGCCGGAATGCTGGGCTGCTCCCTTTGCGAGGTCGAGTCATGAAAACATGGGGCTACCTCATACTTCTCCTGCTGGCTGTCATCCTGTCAGGATGCGGTAAATCGCACGTAGCCTACTCCTCGCGAACTTATGATGGTCCTCCTCCATCAGCATCCTCCTACCCCTCCCAATCTTCACAACTTCCCAGTGGTCGAGGTGGCGTTCGCAAGACCGGCAAACCGTACCGTATTGCCGGTAAATGGTACTACCCGCTTAGCAGTGCTGCCGGCTATAACGAAACCGGAACAGCATCCTGGTATGGCACAAAATTTCATGGGCGAAAGACAGCCAATGGTGAACGCTACGATATGCACGCCATGTCAGCAGCCCATAAAACACTTCCCATGCCAACCATGGTACGTGTCACCAATCTTCAAAATGGCCGATCTGTTGTCGTTCGTGTGAATGACCGGGGACCGTTTGTAAAAAACCGCATTATCGATCTCTCCTATGCTGCAGCAAGGGCTCTGGGTTATGACAAAAAGGGTACCGCACCTGTACGGGTCGAAGCACTGGGTCAAAGCAGCATGTTGGCATCAAGCAGAAAAACACCCGTTGCAGCATCGATGGCAAAGATGGGTACCGCTGAAAGCAGGTTCGCTCCACCCGTAGCGATCAAACACACCGCCAGACGCGGAAGCATGTATATCCAGTTAGGAGCATTCACTTCGACAGTAAATGCGAACCGACTTAAAGCAGAGCTTTCAACAGACTACCCCTCTGCTGCCATTTATGCGAAAAATGGTGGCTATTCGGAGATCTACCGTGTCCGCATCGGGCCGTTTGATGATGAGAAGGCGATTGAGTCTCGTGTCCTCTCCCTTCAAGAGAGGGGCTACACCAATGCTATCGTGGTGATCGAGTAAACGTGTCCGAATCGCGCAGACGCATCACCGCTTTTGGTTCGTCCAGAATCGGGGCGGATGCCCCGGTTTATGAGGATGTGCAGCAACTCTCCAACAAAATCGCCGAGCTGGGGTGGGATGGAATGACCGGCGGTCACCAGGGGATGATGGCAGCCTTTTCGCAAGGCATTCGAGCAGGCGGCGGGCATGTCCGCGGTGTAACGCTGGAGCGTTTTCCAACGCCTCCGGACAGCACACTTAGCGAAGAGGTTCGCGCCAAAAACTTCTTTGATCGTATGCAGACACTTATCGAAGACGCAGATGCATATCTGGTTCTTCCCGGCGGTCTCGGCACGCTGGCGGAGCTGGCGATGACCTGGGATCTTCTCGCAATCAACGTACTGGAGAGGAGACCGCTGATTCTCTATGGCGAGATGTGGACGGAAAACGTTCAGCAACTGCAATCATCTCTGGTCATGTCGGTTGATCATACCTTCGAGCTTATGAAGCTGTGCGTAACGCATGAAGAGGTGCTTGCCGCACTGATCGAACACTGATTTCCGTGGCCGGTTTTCAGGATCAAACACTGACGGTTCCGCAACTATCCGAACCACAGCGACTGGACACCTTTCTCGCAGCCAGTCTGCCGTTGCCGAAACGACGCATCAGACGAGCCATTGATGAAGGTGGCGTCTACAGAAACAGAAAACGGTGCCGCAAAGCAGGTGCTCTTCTGCAAGGTGGCGAAAAGCTGCGGATCGTTATACTCGAAAATGAGACGCTTATTCCGTTTATTGAAGAGCAACTGATCTGGCAGGAACCTCCCTGCTACCTGATCCATAAAAAAAGCGGTCAGTATGCACAGGAGGCACTACACAGAAGCCTGGGGACTCTGCCTGATGAGTTGGCCCGGTATCTTCACCTGCCTCCCCATAAGGCGAAACAGTTAAGGCCGGTACACCGGCTTGATCGCGATACATCCGGACTGATGTTACTCTGCTCCGAGCCCAAACAGCTACAACATCTCCAGCAACTGTGGCATAGCCACGTACACAAATCCTATCTGGCTGTGGTTTCGCCCATCCCGGAGTGGGAGTCAAAACGGATCACACTACCCATCAGCAAACAGCGCGATAAGCAGGGGCGATACCGTGTCGACAGCCATGGAAGAGCATGCGACACAGAGGCTGAAGTCATTGACAGAAAAGGCGATATGGCCCTGCTTCGCCTGATTCCCCATACCGGACGCACCCACCAATTGCGCATCCATCTTTCACATCTAGGATACCCCATTCTTGGAGACCACCGCTATGACGGCAAAAAACATCCACGACTCATGTTGCATGCGCATTCACTTTGTGTTCAGGTTCCCGCCCTGCCACAAACACATGAGTGGAGAGTAGAGCCCGAGGAGGATTGGCAATGGTGATGAAGATTAAGATTCAACAGATGATTTTTATGATCATGATGCTGATTCCTCTCACTGCCTCTGCTGTCAACTGGCCGCAGGCCCCTGCGATTGAGGCGAAGTCATGGGCGTTGATCGATGCCAGATCGGGCCAGGTACTCAGTCATGTGAATGACACAGTTGAACTGCCGCCTGCAAGCCTGACAAAAATCATGACGCTCTACCTTGTTTTTCAGGATATCAAACTGGGGCGCCTCAATCTTGATGAGCGTATTCCGGTCAGTGAGAAAGCATGGAAAATCGGTGGCAGTACCATGTTCCTTGAACCCCGGATGAAGCCGACCGTTAAAGAGGTGCTACACGGCATCTCAACCCTTTCAGGTAACGATGCCTGCATCGCCATTGCCGAGTTTATTGCCGGTAGTGAAGAAGCCTTTGTCGATCGTATGAATGAGACAGCAAAAAAGCTTGGGCTGACACACACACACTTTGTCAATGCAACCGGTTTCCCGGCTGAGAACCACTACAGCTCTGCTATGGACATGGCCAGACTGGGATCTGCCCTGTGGCGTGATTTCCCTGACCAATACAAGCTGGTGAGCGAAAAGAACTTCACCTTTGACGGGCGCACGCAATGGAACAGGAACCGCCTGCTATGGAGTATGCCGGAAGCCGATGGCATCAAAACCGGTCACACCGAAGCGGCCGGGTACTGCCTTGTTGCATCGGCAGAACGGAATAACACCCGGCTGGTCTCGGCCGTATTCGGTACCGAGTCTGATAAAGCCCGGCAACAACAATCCCGCACATTGCTACTCAACGGTTTCCGCAACTTTGTGACATTAAGGCCTGCCGAGCGCGATATCAGGCGTCAGGTCGAGGTGTTTGAAGGAACCAGCGAATCGGTCTGGCTTAAGCCATCGACACCTGTCTGGGTGACTGTGCCCAAAGGAAACGAATCATCCGTCTCGTTCCGGCTGCGTTACAACTCACCTCTGAAAGCCCCTATCTCGGAAGATCAACAGATTGGTAGCATCGAAGCAATCATCAAGGATGGCCAGGAGGAACAGATTCTCACCTCGGTTCCCATGCAGGCAGCAAGAGCTGTTGACCAGGCATCATGGGTAGGCAGACAGTGGGATGCGGTTCGCTTGTGGTGGCGCGACTCCAGCAACGAAGCTGTGAAAGCAGACTGAATATGAACCTCGTCGCTTACGTCAATGGCACGTTCCTGCCATTGGATCAGGCAACGGTTCATATTGAAGATCGCGGCTTTCAATTTGCCGATGGCGTTTACGAAGTTGTTGCAGCACTTGGCGGTAGTTTTCTCGACCTGAACCCTCATTTGGAACGACTGAAACGCTCATGTGAAGCCATCCGGATTCCACTGCCCTGCCCACTTGATGAGATGGCCTTTATCGCAACGTCACTTTACAGTAAAAATCCATTTCGGGATGCCATGCTTTATATCCAGATCACGCGTGGTGTTGCTCCGCGCTCTCACCATATTCAGAACACGCTCAAACCATCACTCATCATGACTGTAAGGGAACTCCCCCGCCCTTCTGAGGAGAAGCTTGCCCACGGTGCCACCGCTATTACGCGTGAAGATATCCGCTGGAAACGTTGTGATATTAAATCGATTGCACTACTGGCCTCGGTACTGGGTAAGTATGAGGCTGACAGCTGTAAGGTCGATGAGACATTCTGGCTGGATCGGAAGGGGCACCTGCTGGAGGGGTGTGCCACCAATGCCTATGCAGTTATCAACAGCACTGTTGTCACCCATCCGCTCGATCATCAGGTGCTGGGAGGAATCATGCGTGATATGGCGCTTCGTATTGCAACCGCAGAGGGCTTGAAGGTTGAAGAGCGCCCGTGGAAGTTGAGTGAAGAAGGCCTCACTGAGTGCATGATGAGTAGTACCACCAATGCCTTGCTCCCTGTCTGTTATGTTGATGGAGAAGCGATTGGCAGTGGCCAGCCCGGCCCTGTCGCATTGAAGATTCGTGCATCTATCATCAACGAGCTTGAGGCTCTGCGATGCCGATAATCGATCACGGGAAATTTCATGCTGTACTGTTTGACCTTGATGGCACACTGATCGATGCATTTCCACCCATCATCTCCGCCCTGAACCGGACATTGAAAGAGTTCGGAAGAAAGGAGATGAGTGCTGAAGCGATCAAACGCCATACCGGCTATGGCGGAGCAGGCATCAAGCCCCTGTTCCCCGAACATGAGCAGGAGGCCGGCAGACGTTTTCTTGAACTGCACGATGCCATCTATCTGGATCAGGTAATGCCGGCTGTCGGCGCTGAGAGGATCCTTAACTGGCTTCTGGAACTGAGTATCCCAATGGCCGTTGTTACCAGCAAGGGAGAGCAGCGGGCCAAGGCTCAAATCAGCCACCTCGGCTGGGAAAGGTATTTTCGCTCTATCATCGGTCGTGTAGATGGCAGGGCCGAAAAGCCAAGTCCCGTTCCGGTTCGACTCGCCTGCAAGGCACTAAGTGTCGAACCGGTACAATCGCTTCTGATCGGCGATGGCATCGGCGATATGAAGGCGGGCTCCAGTGCCGGAAGTTACACTATCGGGATTGCCGACTCATTCTCTGCTAAAGAGCTAAAAGAGGCGGGCGCAAATCTGTGTTTTGATTCACTTGATGAGGTGTTGAATTGGATGAAAGAAAAGACAGGCTGATTCGTTTTCTACTGCCTCAGGCGCATACCCGCGGCGCCATCATTCGAGCCTCTCATATCGTGGAGGATGCTTCCCTGCTTCATGGCCTGAACAGAGCGCCAGCCGAAGTTCTTGGCAAAGCACTTATCGCTTCAATTCTGCTTCTAAGTGTAAGCAAAGGCGGTACCCGGCAGGTACTTCAACTGGACTCCCATCCCGGACAACCACAGATGCCGATCAGCAGGATTCTGGCAGAGGCGCGCCCCGGAATGGTACGAGGTTATCTGAACTGGGGAGATGAGGGGGCTATCGTCAAAAGCGATCGCGATGAACATCTTGCAGCCTGGATGGGCAGGCCGATTCGAACCACGGTGGTGCGTGACCTGGGTATCGGCCAACCCTATATATCGAGTATTGAACATGATTCCGATTATATGGCCGATCACATCCTTCACTTCCTGACCCAATCGGCACAGATACAGAGCGACGTCATACTCTGCGGCGATCTCGGTATCTTGATTGAAGCAATGCCGGGCTGCGATCAGGAACACTGGTTCAAAGCTGTCGAGGCACTGGCTCGTATTCCTCAGGAGAGGCTCAAAACAGAAGAACCGGAAGCCATTGTTCAACAGCTTACCGGGCTCGACTGTAAAGTTGTGGGTGAAGATAACTATATCTACCGGTGTGGCTGCAGCGCGGATTCACTGGTTGCGGCACTGCATACCCTTCCCGCTGAGCAGCTACGGGAGATTGCAGATGAAGCAGGTAGAGTCACTCTCTCCTGTCAGTACTGCAATGAAAACTATGAGGTGGATATTCGTGCTATCCTCGACAGATAGTCTCCCGCCAAACCACCATGCAAATAATAAAAGCGGCCCGTCTGGGCCGCTTTTATCGATCATTGTTTTTAAACCGGATTAAAGCTTGTCTGCCTCTGATGCGAGGTAGGAAGCAACACCTTCTGCATCTGGCGTCATGCCTTTATCACCTTTGTTCCAGCCTGCAGGGCAAACCTCACCATGCTGTTCGGTAAACTGCAACGCATCGATCATACGCAGCATTTCGTCAATATTCCGACCCAGTGGAAGATCGTTGACCACCTGATGACGAACCATGCCATCCTTATCGATCAGGAATGAACCACGGAAAGCAACACCAGCCGCATCGAACTCAACATCGTAAGCCTTGCAAATTTCATGCTTTACATCGGCAACCAGTGGATAGGCAACCTGGCCGATACCGCCATCGTTCACAGAGGTATTGCGCCATGCAACATGGGTAAATTGCGAATCGATCGAACAACCAATCACCTGTACACCACGCGCTTCGAACTCTTTGATCCGGTGATCGAACGCAATCAGCTCACTCGGGCATACAAAAGTAAAATCAAGTGGATAGAAAAACAGAACCAGATATTTGCCCTTATAATCGGACAGTGAAAATTCTTCATTAATGGAGCCATCCGCCATTACGGCTGCAGCTGTAAAATCAGGTGCCTCTTTACCAACCAATACACTCATCTCATTCTCCTTGAAAACATCGAAACAATTTATGTATGCAAGTGTAGCAGGTGAAAAAGTGCCTGCTACCCTATTTCATTCAGGGTCTTTCTTCTCCGGCAGGCCGACAAACTCGATAAAGATATGCTTTGCCTGTGGCGTTTCACCCCTTACTTCAGCCTCAAGGGAGCGACGGATGGTATCCAGTCGATTCATAAACCGGATGGTCTGATTCACCTCTTCACTGCTCATATCGGTAAAGAGCTCCTCCTCCCGTAACTCAAGCTCTGCCATCAGCACACTATCTTCGGGGGAAATTACGATGCTATTGACCCGTTGCAGCCGCTGAATGCGCTCATCTCTCTGCCAAATCTCCTTTACCCGTTCATCCATCTTCGGGTCGGCGGCATTGATCAGGAAGCGTTTGTTCACTGAAGCAAGGAAAAACGCCAGCAGCCCCATCAACAGGCCAATTGCAAGTGCGGCTATGGCATCGAAAACACTCGATCCGGTATAGGCAGAAACCGCCATACCTGCCAGCGCCAGAAACAGGCCGAGAATAGCGACCGAGTCTTCAATAAGAACCGCAACGGTTGTCGGATCGTTCGAACTTCTGAGATAGGCAAAGAAGCTGCTTCCATTTGCATTTCTTTGCCGGTTAAACTCATCCAGAGCCACCAGGAACGAGTACCCCTCTACAAGAAAAGCAATACCGACAATCGTAAATGCTACCGGATTCAACTCCGGCTGGTGGTTATGTTTCAGGCTATCGATGGCGTGCATGATGGTATAGACACAACCGACAAAAAAGATGGTGACTGCTGAAACAAGATTCCAGAAATAACGCTCCTGCCCATAGCCGAAATGGTGCTGCTCGTCGGCCTCACGCTCCGATCGCCTGAGACCGAGATAGAGCAGTGCCTGGTTGGCCGTATCGGCAAGTGAATGCACCGCCTCCGCAAGCAGTGCACTGGAGCCTGAAACTCCAAATCCGACAAATTTCGCAATTGTAACAAAGCCATTGCCGGCAACAGCGGTAATCACCGCCTTCTTTGAACCATGTGACATTAAAACTCCCCATCGGTTAGGCTAGGCATATGTGGTCGTATCATCATCAACGCTTTTCCGTACACCAACTGTCTGCGCTCAAAGACAACTATATCTACCTGATTGAAGATCACAATTCGGATATGCTCGCTGTAGTGGATCCGGCTGATGCCGCGCTCGTGGTGCAGGCATGCAGTCAGCTTAACAAACCTCTGACTCACATTCTCAACACCCATCATCACTGGGATCATACCGATGGCAACAAACCGCTTAAATCGAGGTTCGACTCTACTGTAATCGCTGCTGAAGCCGATGCTGCACGCATTCCGGGAATCGATGTTGGCGTTTCGGAAAGTTCCAAACTCTCGCTTGGAAGCCTGAATACAGAGGTTATTTCCGTTCCCGGCCATACCATCGGCCATATCGCTTACCTGATTGATGATGCCCTCTTTTGCGGTGATACCCTGTTTGGCGGCGGTTGCGGTCGCCTGTTCGAAGGTTCAATGGAGCAGATGTGGAACTCTCTCACGAAACTGGCGTCGCTCCCTGAAGAGATAAAAGTCTACTGTGCCCACGAATATACGCTATCTAACCTGCGTTTCGCCCGCACTATCGACCCTGAAAACAGCGCTTTGAAAGCGCGGATCAGTAGCGATACTCAAAAGCGGATGAAACAGCTTCCAACCATCCCATCCACAATCGCCCTGGAGAAGCAGACCAATCCGTTCCTCAGGCCTCTGAATTCACACTTTTGTAGCGACTATGCAAAAACACATCAGCTTGAATGCCGACCTGCTGTCGTATTCAGGGATTTAAGAGAGCGAAGAAATCAGACCTGAAAAAGCTATTCGAACGTAAAACCTTTTTCGAATACCTTCAAGCAGGCATCCACAGCATCGGCATCGTAGGACGAACCACGGTATCTTGATAACTCTTCCATTGCAGCATCGATTCCCAGAGCGGCCCTGTAAGGGCGATGAGAAACCATCGCCTCGGCAACATCAGCGACCGCCACAATTTTTGCCTCAATAATGATCTCATCCCCCTTCAAGCCACGTGGATAGCCGCTGCCATCGATTCGCTCATGGTGCTGGTAAGCAATCTCGGCAATGGGCCACCGCGAATCGATATCCTTAAGGATGTCATAACCGACTTCGGCATGAGTTTTGATCATCTCGAACTCAATATTGGAAAGTGCGGAAGGCTTGACCAACAACTCCGAAGGAATATGAATTTTTCCAATATCGTGGATCAGGCTGCCAAAGTGTATACCATTAATCTGTTCATCCGAGAGAGACATCTCTCTTCCTATAGCACAGGCCAGTTTGGCTACCCGGCGCTGATGTCCTGCTGTATACGGATCTCGCGCTTCAACGGCTTTAGCAACCGCAGCGATGAAGCCTTCAAGGTTTTTTTCAAGCCTTCGTGCCAGCTCTTCGGCAATTTTACGCTGTTTACGTTCGCGCTCGACCGCATACCATAGTTTTGACTGTATCAACTCCGCATGTGCATCAGAGAAAGTATTTTTGCCGGCATCATGGCCATTCTTTTTGTCACTCTCTTCTGCGAGAACTCTTTTGACTGCTTTGCGCAGTTGATCGAAATCAACCGGTTTATCGAAAAACTCTTCAACGGCAAGAAGCTCCGCCAGTTCCTTTTGCTCTTCGGCAGGGAAAAAACCGCTACAGAAAATGAATGGGATATCCGGCAGAGTAGTCGACTCGCGAACATGTCGACACAACTCAAAACCGTCCATTCCGGGCAGTAGAAGATCCGAAATGATCAGGTCAACGGGTTCCTTATCAAGAAGCTTAACCGCATCTTCACCTGTTACGGCCGTCTTGATTTCGTAGCCTGCACCGCGAAGCATCTCCGCCAGACTTTCGAGCCATATCTGATTATCATCAATGATTAATATTTTATGCATATATCTCACTTACCTAGTGTCGAGTATAGTGTATAGATGGATTAAATGCGTGGATTAATTGAGAATTTGTATTGTGATTCAAATCACGCTATAAACCTGCTGCAGCGATAATATGCCTATACATAAAAATCAGCTGATAGAACCAAATGAGGGTGGTGCAATGAGCGAAACCGTTAAAGAGATACTTCAAAATCATAGCCTCTTTTCACTGCTACCGGACGATGCCAGAAAAAAACTGCTACGCCAGAGTGAGACTATCCTCTTCAAACCGGAAGAGAAAATCATCACCGAGGGTGAATTTAACGAATATCTCTATCTTATCATCGGCGGTTCTGTTCGTATCGATAGCGGCGGAGAGACCATTGCCAGAATTGAGGGCCATAAAATTGTTGGAGAAATCTCTTCGTCAGGCATGAGTTCTCCGGTTGCCGATGTGGTCGCCGAAAGCGATGTGACGGTGTTTGCATTCCCGCTGGAAGTCATCAGTGATGTATCCATTGAGTATCCCGATTTTGGCGAAGAGCTGCGTCATATCGGTATGAAGCGCTTCGAATAGCCCTCTCCCTTATTCTTTTAGGCAGGCGCGAGCCATGAAATCCATATGATCGACGCCGAAAAACATCTCGGGCCGTCCCTTGCCGTGCAGGAAGAAGGTCGGCACACCGAAGGCTCCCGCCTTCAGCGCCTGTTCGGTGTTGGTATCCAGAACATCGTTTGATATCTCGTTCGCCAGGGGCAACCACGCTTCCGGCAATGCTTTCAGCTCAAACACCTCGTCCAACCATCCCTTCGTAGAGACCGGATCGACCTTCCCCGACCAGAGGGCTTCGAAAACAGCCAGCGAAAAACCTGCCCGCTCCTCGCCATCGAGTGCTGCAGCAATACGAAGGGCAGGCCTGCTGTCGAATGTACCGGGTAGTATCATTTTAAAAGGCACATTTAGATAGGTGGCCCAGCGTTTAAGATCGCGCAGTGAATAGACAGCTTTATTGCGGATTGTTCCCGGCGGCACGTTCCCCGAGTATTTGATCAGCTTGGGCAGATTAACCGGTATCCAGCAAAAACGGGCACTGTTCTCCTTTTCAAAAGAACCGGCCTGTACGGCAGCCAGATAGCTGTAGGGGCTGATGAAATCGAAATAGAAATCGATTTTTCGCACTGGAACTACACTTTCCTTAAAATCACACAGGAGAGCGGAGGCAGCGTCAAACGAACGGAATACGGTCGGTTCATCCACGCATGATCCTCACTGTCGACACCACCGACGTTGCCGATATTGGCTCCTCCGTATACGGAGGAGTCGGTATTCATGATCTCTTTGTAATAACCCGCTTCGGGAACGCCAAGGCGGTAATTCTCCCGCGGCACCGGCGTCAGGTTCACGGCCACCACCACGAAACCACCGTGCTTATCACGCCGGGTATAGCTGATGGTTGAATGGACAGCATCGCTGCAATCGATCCACTCGAATCCATACGGCTCGAAATCGACCTCGTAGAGGGCCGGAATCTCACGATAGAGATGGTTCATATCTCGCATCATCAACTGCAATCCCCGATGCGGCATGAAATTGGACTGATCCCATGAGATCGACTCATCGTGATTCCACTCCGGCCATTGTCCGAATTCGATCCCCATGAACTGCAGCTTCTTGCCCGGATGGGTGAACATGTAGGCATAGAGTGCCCGAAGATTGGCAAAACGCTGCCAGTCGTCGCCCGGCATCTTACCCGGCATCGAACCTTTACCGTGTACCACTTCATCGTGCGAGAATGGCAGAATAAAATTTTCGGAGTGGGCATACATCAATGAAAATGTGAGCTGATCCTGATGATAGCTGCGATGAATCGGGTCATTGTGGAAGTAACGTAGCGTGTCGTTCATCCAGCCCATGTTCCACTTCATCGTGAAACCGAGCCCTCCCAGATAAGTCGGACGGCTCACCATCGGCCAGGAGGTCGACTCCTCCGCCATTGTCACGGCGCCGGGATGACGCTCGTGTACCAGATGGTTGAACTGCTTGAGAAATTCTACCGCCTCCAGATTCTCGCGACCGCCGTAGCGGTTGGGTAGCCACTCCCCCGCTTCACGCGAGTAGTCGAGATAGAGCATTGAGGCGACGGCATCGACACGCAAACCATCGATATGAAACTGATCGAGCCAGAAGAGCGCCGAGGCGATCAGGAAATTGCGCACCTCGTTACGACCGAAGTTGAAGATATAGGTACCCCAGTCCTTGTGTTCACCCAGCCTCGGATCCTCGTGCTCAAACAACGGTGTACCGTCAAAGCGAGCCAGGCCGTGGGAATCCTTCGGGAAATGAGCCGGTACCCAATCAAGGAAAACACCGATGCCGTTCTGGTGACAATGGTCAACGAAATATCGGAAATCGTCCGGTGAACCGAAGCGACTGGTCGGTGCGAAGTAGCCAACGGTTTGATAGCCCCATGAGCCATCGAACGGGTGCTCTGTAACCGGCAGAAGTTCAATATGGGTATATCCCATCCACTGGCAGTATTCGACCAGTTGATGTGCCAGTTCTCTATAGCCGAGGTAGCCATGCTCCCCGCGCCGCCATGAGCCGAGGTGAACTTCGTAGATATTGAATGGTCGGTCCAATGACTGCCGCTGCGGTCTCTCCTTCATCCAATCCGTATCGTTCCACCGATACTGTCTGGGATTATGGACGATACAAGCGGTCTTGGGACGAACCTCCATCTGCTGGGCATAGGGGTCGACCTTCTCGAAGATGTCGCCATTTTTGGCACGAATCTCGAACTTGTAGACCTCCCCTTCGCATAAGGAGGGGATAAATATCTCCCATATGCCGGAAGAGCCACGCACCCGCATCTGATGCTCGCGCCCATCCCAGTGGTTGAAGTTACCAACCACACTGACTCGCGAAGCGCTCGGAGCCCATACCGCAAAGCCAACACCCCATACACCCTCATGCTCACGCAGATGTGCACCTAAAATTTTATATTTTTCGAAGTGGTTACCTTCAGCGATCAGGTGCAGATCCAGCTCGCCCAACATCACACTGAATCGATACGGGTCCTCCTCCTCCCAGCTGTGCCCTTCCCTGTTTTCGATTCGAAAGCGATAACCCGAAGCGAAACCTCCCTTAGGCAGGCCAACCTCAAAAAAATCGGTCCCCTCGATGCGCGGCATAACTTTGGCCTTTTGCCCCTCTTCAAGCAGCCACATCTTTTCGGCTCGCGGCTTAAATGCGCGAACGATCACACCACCCTTTTCGCCCTCGTGCCTGCCGAGACAGACGAAAGGATCATGGCTTCGCGCCTCTATGACCTCATATGCAGTTGCTGATAACTTTTTCATCAAATATCCTTTATAATAAGTTCGAATATTAAAGTAATATCAAGTAATGACAGTGGGTTCATTTCGACCGGTAAACTCTTGCAGCCGCGAGATTGTGGCTGCAATCATAATCAGATCCGAAAGTGCGCTCTGGGCATCCTGGCCATGTTTGTCGGGATCGCCTTCGAATGACTCAATATATATCCGCACCGTCGCCCCTTCGGTGCCTGTACCGGAGAGGCGATATACAATTCTGGAGCCATCTTCGAACAGGATACGAATCCCCTGTCCGCGACTAACGCTTTGGTCGACAGGATCGGTATAGGAGAAATCATCGCACGACTTCACAACTCTGTTTTCAAAGCTGTCACCTGGCAACTTATCAAACCGCGAACGGAGATATGCCATCATCTCACTGGCAGCATTGGCATCGACCCCTTCAAAATCGTGCCGGGAGTAGAAATTCCGACCATACAGAGCCCAATGTTCGGTCACGAGTTGCTCTACCGAAATCTCTCTGACAGCAAGAATATTAAGCCAGAATAGCACAGCCCAGAGTCCATCTTTTTCACGCACATGGTCTGAACCGGTGCCGAAGGACTCCTCTCCGCAAAGGGTGACACGCCCTGCATCCATCAGATTACCGAAGAATTTCCAGCCGGTTGGTGTCTCGTAGCAATCAATGCCGAGACGCTCTGCCACCCGATCCACGGCTGCACTGGTCGGCATGGAGCGGGCAACACCGGCAATTCCACCGGCATATCCCGGCACCAGCCGGGCATTCGCAGCCAGAATCGCCAGCGAATCGCTGGGAGTTACGAAAAACCTTTTACCGAGAATCATGTTTCGATCGCCATCACCATCCGATGCAGCACCAAAATCCGGTGTCTCCTGCCCGGCCTCCCCACCGCCATACATCAGGTCGACCAGCTCCCTGGCATAGGTAAGATTAGGATCGGGATGGCCGCCACCGAAATCTTCCAGCGCCTTGCCATTCATCACCGTACCTTCCGGAGCACCCAGCATCTCCTCTATGATCACTTTGGCATAAGGAGCTGTCACCGCATGCATTGCATCGAATGCCATACGAAAGCCTCCGGACAAGAGCGAGCGAATCGCATCGAAGTCAAAGAGTGACTGCATCAGTTCGGCGTAATCGGCTACCGGGTCAATGACCTCAACCTGCATGCTTCCCAATAATGAGGCACCGATCTCGTCCAGAGAGATGTCATCCGAATCAATCGTCTTATATTCACAAATCACCTGCGTGCGTTCGAATACAGCCTCGGTCACACCCTCAGGCGCGGGGCCACCGTTGCCGATATTGTATTTGATGCCGAAATCCTCATCCGGGCCGGCAGGGTTGTGACTGGCTGAGAGAATCAGGCCGCCAAACGCTTTATGTTTACGAATCACACAGGATGCAGCAGGTGTTGAGAGAATACCGCCCCGCCCAACGATGACTCTGCCAAAACCATTGGCTGACGCCATCTTGAGAATGACCTGGATCGCCTCTCGATTAAAGAAACGGCCATCGCCGCCAACCACCAGCGTCTGACCTGTGAGATCTCCGATCACATCGAAGACCGACTGTACAAAATTCTCCAGATAGCGTGGCTGCTGAAACACCGTCACCTTTTTGCGCAGTCCGGAAGTTCCAGGCCGCTGCCCTTCAAAAGGTGTGGTTACTCTCACGCTAACTTCCATGCTTCCTCCACGGCTCAATTCAAGACTCGACTTGTCGCCATTATACAGGAGTTCGGCCCTTAGCGCAGCCTTCTATATCCACACTCTGTGTACGTGGCAGAGCCAATGGAAAGCTGATAGAATCACCGTTACCTGCATGAAAGTCGCCGGGAGGAACCGATGAGAAGAAAGATCGAACGTAATATTAGTCATCTGACCGCCAACACCGTTGCTGTCGTGCTGGCAGGAGGAAAAGGTTCACGACTTAAAGGACTGACAGACTGGCGCGCCAAACCAGGTGTTCCATTCGGCGGTAAATTCAGAATTATCGACTTTCCTCTCTCCAACTGTATTAACTCAGGTATTCGGCGTATCTCGGTAATGACACAATACAAATCGCACTCCCTGCAACGCCATCTGCAGCGCGGATGGAGTTTTCTCTCCGGTCAGTTCGGAGAGTTTCTCGAAGTTCTGCCCGCACAGCAGCGCATGGGCGAAGCCTGGTATGAGGGTACGGCAGACGCCGTTTACCAGAATCTCGATATTATTCGGCACTACGACCCCGAATACATTATCGTTCTTGCCGGTGACCACGTCTACAAGATGGACTACGGTAAAATGATTGCAGCGCATGCTGCCAAAGGTGCGGACATTACCGTTGGCTGTATCCCGGTGAGCCTGAAAGAGGCCTCTGCATTCGGTGTAATGGCGATCAACAGTGAGGATCGTATCGTTGAGTTTGCCGAAAAACCTGCCAGGCCCAAACCGATGCCGAACGATCCGGGTAAAGCGCTGGCCTCCATGGGTATCTATGTGTTCACGGCCGATTATTTGCGTCAGCGTCTGATCGAGGATGCCAAGAGCGAAGGCTCTACTCACGACTTTGGCCACGACCTGATCCCCCATGCCATCCAACACGCCAACGCCTACGCCTTCCCGTTTATGAACGCCAACACAGGTGCTCCCGGCTACTGGCGTGATGTCGGAACCGTCGATGCTTATTGGGAGGCCAACATCAATCTGGCCACACTGAATCCTGAACTGAACATGTATGATGCCGACTGGCCGATCTGGACACACCAGGAGCAACTGGCACCCGCCAAGTTCGCTTTTGACGATGAAGATCGTCGCGGTATGGCTGTCGACTCGCTTGTCTCAGGTGGTTGCCTGATCACCGGCTCAACGGTACGCAACTCGGTACTCTTCTCCAATGTACGTGTCCACTCCTACTCACAGGTTGAAGATAGTGTCATATTGCCTGACGTTATCATCGAACGAAACTGCAACATTAAAAAGTGCGTCATCGATAAAGGCGCCATCATCCCGGAAGGAACCGTGATCGGCGAAAACCCTGAAGAGGATGCCAAACGTTTCCACGTTAGCGAAGGCGGTGTTGTACTGGTCACCCCCGACATGCTGGATCAGGATCTGCATATTGTTTGACCTATGCCGTCTGACCTGCATATTTGGCTTCATTACTTTACACAGGAACAGAAAAAAAGATCGCCATGAGTAAACCCCTTTCGATTATCTTCTACTGGCACATGCACCAACCCTTCTATCGTGAAGCGGAGAGCGGGCGCTACCATCTGCCATGGGTCTATCTGCACGCCATCAAAGACTACACCGATATGGCCGTTATCCTTGAACAGGTGCCCGGTGCCCGTGCTGTGGTGAACTATGTTCCGTCACTCACAGCTCAGATTGACGATTATGCCGTTCAACTGCGCGACTGGTTAAACCGCGATCAGGAGAATCTTCCAGACCCGCTTCTTGCCGCTCTCTCGCACGAGAGTGGCAACTACTCGGATGAAGAGTGCGAATATCTGCTGGAGACATGTTTCCGGCTGAATCATGAGCGTAACCTGCATCGCTATTCGGATTACAGTCGCCTGTGGAATCTGGCCGAGCACGCCAAAAACCATGATGCTACCCAATATCTGGGACGCCACTTCTATACCGACCTGGTGACCTGGTACCATCTGGGCTGGCTGGGTGAGAGCGTGCGGAAAACCAACTTCGTTGCTCGCCGACTGATTGAAAAGGGGCGTGACTTCAAGTATCAGGACCGTCGCGACCTGCTTACCCTTATCGCCTCCCTTCTCAGCGAGATTCCCGAGAAACATCGCAAACTTCAGGCCGAAGGCAAAATTGAGATATCAACCACACCGTATGCACATCCGATCATACCGCTCATGCTCGATTTCAACACGGCACTCGAAACCGTGCCGGATGCCATTATTCCGCAAGAGCCATACCCGGGCGGCAGGGAACGAGCCAAGGAACACATCGAGCTCTCCAAAGTATCGCACGAAGGTGTGTTCGGTCAGCCTGCTATCGGCTGCTGGCCTGCTGAAGGTGCCGTTTCCGAAGAGACTCTGGCCCTTCTCGGCGAAGCTGGGTTTGAGTGGTGTGCAACCGGCGAAGGTGTACTGCACCACTCGCTGGGTTATAACGTGCGCGAAGGGAAGTCTGAAGATATCTATCACCCGTGGCTGGTCGGCGAGGGAGAAAAGCAGATTGCATGTTTCTTCAGAGATGACCATCTCTCCGACCTTCTCGGCTTTGAATACTCCCGTTGGGATACCCGCGATGCTATCAACAATTTCATGCAGGAGCTGGCCGGTATTCGTCATCGTACACAGGGCATGAAGGATCCGGTTGTATCGATCATCATGGATGGCGAGAATGCATGGGAACATTACCATGAGAATGCCATGCCGTTCCTGATCGACCTCTATCAATCGATCGCTGAGCACAAGGAGTACGAACTAACCACGTTCAGTGACTACCTTGCCAAAGCACCTGCAATGGAAAAGTTGAAAAAACTGGTATCGGGCTCATGGGTCTACGGCAATCTATCCACCTGGATTGGCGACAAAGCCAAAACACGCGGCTGGGAGCTGTTAATTGAAGCCAAGCATGCCTATGACAAGGTGTTCCCGACACTGACCGAACCACAACAGGAGGCCGCCAGCGAGCAGTTAAGAATCTGTGAAGGATCCGACTGGTGCTGGTGGTTTGGCGATTACAATCCGGGTGCTGCGGTCAGGGATTTTGATCAGCTCTATCGTCAACATCTGAAGAAACTCTATCTGCTGATCGGCCTGCCAACACCGGCCTCACTGGATGAAAACATCTCCAGGGGAGGTGGCGAAGCAGAGGGGGGCGGCACCATGCGCAGAGGCCATAACGAAACGTGAATTTGATTAACACGATCTCAGCATCCCTGCCTCGCCCTCTTATCGCTTCGCAAGAACGTGGTCTGGCGAAGCTCACTAAAGCCGCACAAAGTGAATTGCGCTTGCGCAAGAGAGGGTGTCCTGGGGTATCCATGGTTCACAGCTATATTCCTAAAGGGCCATGCAATTGAATCACTGGGTTGACCGCCGAAGATCCGGCGTCCTTTTACATATCAGTGCTTTGCCCGGCCCTTTCCCACGCGGCGTGATTGGAGAGGAGGCACGTAACTTTATCGACACGATTGCCGACGCCGGCTTCTCAGTCTGGCAGTTTCTGCCCCTGGGGCCGACACACGGTCACGGCTCCCCGTATGAATCGTTATCTTCTCTGGCGGGCAACCCCGAGTTTCTGGATCTGCGTGATTGCGTAAGCAGAGGCTGGTTAAGCGAACCGACCTGCCAGGCTGCCGTGAATGGAACGATTCCAATCGAGCAGGCTCGTATGGAGGCCTCAAACGGTTTCTGGAAACATGCTGGCGAGGATGCTGCACTCTCCAAAGTCGTCGATGATTTCCTAACTCAGAATGCCGACTGGCTGGACGATTACGCCCTCTTTACTGCACTGAAGCTCGATTACCAGGATCTTCCCTGGTGGGAGTGGGAAGAACCGCTCCGGGATCGCTCGGCAAGTGCACTTGAGACAGCTCGGGCAAGTCATATCGAGTACATTCGGCAGGTCTGTTTCGAACAGTTTCTCTTCGCCTATCAGTGGCAGCAGCTCAAACAATACGCCGAAGAACGCGGAGTACTGTTATTTGGCGATATTCCGATTTACGTAGCCCATGACTCTGTAGATGTCTGGGCCCGTCGCGAACTGTTCACCATTAACGAAGAGGGAGTGTGCGATGAAGTTGCCGGTGTCCCCCCCGACTATTTTTCAGATACCGGCCAGCGCTGGGGTAACCCGCTCTATCGCTGGGATGCATTGAGAGAAGAGCATTTCGACTGGTGGATCAAGCGCATTCGCAGACAATTGATCCGTATGCATCTGATGCGCATCGACCACTTTCGCGGACTGGAATCCTACTGGGCAATTCCCGGTGAGATGGAGGATGGTAAAATCGGCGAATGGATAGCGGCTCCGGGCGATGAACTGCTCACAACACTGAAAGAGACCTTTGGGGAGCTTCCTCTCATCGCGGAGGATCTTGGCCTTATCACACCCGAAGTCACTGCACTTAGGGAGAAGTTCGGACTGCCGGGCATGAAAATTCTGCAGTTTGCCTTTGGTGATGATGCAGAAAATCCGTATCTGCCCCATCATCATGAAGCTGAGAGTGTTGCCTATACCGGAACGCACGATAACGACACATCGGCGGGCTGGTTTACTTCGGCCACAGAACATGAAAGGAATCACATTTGCAACTACCTCAACATTCAGAATGAAGATGAGGTTCCGGAAACCATGGTGCGCTGTGTGCTGGCATCCGTGGCGCGGCTGGCTATTGTTCCCGTTCAGGATTTGCTGGCACTACCGGCAGAAGCGCGCTTTAACACACCCGGCACGCTGGAAGGAAACTGGAACTGGCGTCTTGAATCACTGGAGGAACTCACCGCAGTGAAAGAGGAGTTCCATACCCTCAACTCGCTTTACGGACGTTAACTCAGCCCCCGATCTTCACCATAGAACAGGGTTGGGTTAACCTGCCAGCATAGTGTCCACCCCTCCTCCGATTGTTCCAGACACACCACACCACCGTTTCTGAATCTGACCAACGACTTCTCCGGATCGCCGCACAGAAGCAGGCTGGCCAAGTGCTGGAGATGTGGAAGATGACCTACCAGCATCAGCTCATTACATACCGAACCATCGTCCATCGAATCAAGCTCCGCCAACCAAAGGGATGGATCATCGTTCGGATCGAGGTGTTGAGTCTCTTCCACCGGCAGAGATCCCCAGCCTTCAGCAAACATCTCGGCCGTTTGCCTGGCCCGGAGTTTGCCACTATGCAGAATCCGGGCTGGTCGCGGTTTCTCGAACAGACTCAGAAAACCTGCAACCCGCGCCACATCCTCCCTGCCCTGATCGGAAAGAGGACGTTCAGGATTCTCTCCCTTCTCCTTTGCCAGGCCATGCTGTGATAGATAAAGCCGCATCGAACCCTCCGGCAGTCACTCCACCGGACAAATGGGTGACCTCGGCAAAAGATTAAGCCAGAGTTGGCCATCAACTCAAGGAGTAAGATGAGGAGTGATATGGTCCGTATCAAAACACCGGAAGAGATAGAGGCGATGAAGCCTGCCTGCCAGCTGGCTGCAAACACCCTGGTGATGATTGAAGAACATATCCGCCCCGGTATTTCGACCGATGAAATCAACGAAATAGTGCATGACTATACCATCAGGCATGGCGCAACACCTGCTCCACTCAACTATCGAGGCTTCCCGAAATCTGTATGCACATCCGTTAACCACGTGGTGTGCCATGGCATCCCCGGATCGAAAAAATTGAAATCGGGCGACATTATTAATGTCGATGTGACATCCATTCTTCATGGCTGGCACGGCGATACCAGCAAGACCTTTTTTGTGGGCGAACCTAAACCCAGGGCACGAAAGGTGGTGGAGGTATCCCGAAAAGCCCTGGAAATCGGTATCGCTGCGGTTAAGCCCGGCGCAACACTGGGCGACATAGGACATGCGATTCAAAGCTTTGTCGAAAGCGAAAAGTGCAGTGTGGTTCGTGAATATTGTGGACACGGTATCGGGCGTGAGTTTCATGAGGAGCCACAGGTGTTGCATTACGGCAGTCCCGGTGAAGGCATGGAACTTAAGCCAGGGATGGTTTTCACCATTGAACCGATGGTCAATATCGGTAAAGCAAGTGTTAAGCTGCTGGGGGACGGATGGACGGTTGTAACACGTGACAAATCCCTTTCCGCCCAGTTCGAGCATACTGTTGCTCTGCACCCTGACCGGTGTGAGATACTGACCTCCTCAACGATATAAATATGGGGAGTATTTCGTCGTTTGTCCTAAACCACTTTATAGGCCAGGACAGGATTACTCCTGTTTCTTAATAGAACTGATCCGAACTCTTCCATCTTTATCTGGTCTTTGCATATCTCATAGGTTCTCTGGCCAACGACAATTTCGCCACTTTCAGCCATCTTCTCGAATCTCGCAGCCACATTCACCGTGTCTCCAATTGCGGTATAGTCCTTCCGATGTTCCGAACCGACATTGCCAATCACCACCGTACCGGAATTGATACCAATCCCGACCTGAATATCCGAGGAGCTTCTTCCCGCCTCATCATTCAATGCATCAATCGCCTCAATCATTTTTATGCTTGCCCGAATAGCCCGGAGGGGTGCGCGCTCCCCGTAAGGGTGATCCCGAAATATAGCCATAAGTTCATCGCCGACGAATTTATCCAGGGTTCCCCCAAATTCGAAAATGACGGGAACCATCGCCTCAAAGTGCCGGTTTAACAGTGCGATTACCTGTTGAGGCTCCAAATGTTCCGAAAGCGTCGTGAAACCCCGAATATCAGCAAACAGAATGGTGGCAGGACACTCCACATTCTCGAACGTAGTCACTTTTGACCGAATCATCTCTTCAACCATATCAGTGCCGACATACCGGCTTAAATTGGCGCGAATAAGTGACTCCTCTCTTAATTTCTTTTCGTACAAGTCAAGTTCATTGACATAGGAGAGCATACTGGCGGTGAGCTCTTTGGAATGGGCCTCATAACGCTCCAGTTTCTCAAGAAGCTCGTTAAAATCGGAGGCCAGCATGTAGACCTCTTCAACATCCCTCTTGCTGGCAGACACCTTTTCGAGGACACCTTCACGCACCGTTTTTGAAACGTTACAGGCAAGATGCCTTAATCGCTTCGAGAAGCCTTCAATCACCAGTGCTCCCAGTAAGATGAGCACCAGCGTCAATGCAAGAATATTAATCAGGGTATAGGTCAGTGCAATTTCCAATTCAGTAATAAGATAGACGCCGACCAGATAGGGAAACAGAGACGCCATACCATAAAACAGCCATGCAAATCTTTTGAAACTCTTACGGTTGTTGTCCTCCCGTTTAAACCCCATCATGCTGAATCGTACCTGTTATTTGTCGGCTATCAGATGTTCGAAAGCCATCAGGTCATCAAGACAAAGGCCGATAGAGACAACAGCCCCTTTCTCTTCCGTGGCAGGCTCCTCCTCTACCCAAACCACGGTACCGTGTCCCTTCATGTTGGTATCCAGCTCTTCAGCATGCGGAAGTCGAATGATAAAATCGATTTTCTGACCAACATAATATCGCTTGGGACTACCGGCAATCAGGCTGGCACCACCTCCCGATATATTTCTGAGCATCGCCGACTCAGCAAACTGTGCACCTGTCTGATCGAGGGATGAGACCTGGACTTCAAGTGTCGCATTATATCGCTCGTATTCTCTTTTATCTCTGCCATCTTCAGCCATATTTTTCTCCTCACTACCCAGAGAGTAGCACCCATTTAGCGACTTCGCTCAACCTCACCTCTGCAGCAAGCAAAAGGTACGCCTGATTTCATATTTCACCGATCTCTTGATTCCCTTCTGACGACCATTATAGACTCATAAATCTATATAAGGGTTCTTACTGATAAATCTATTGAAGCACTTATACTGTTCGCCAGACCAAGCTATGGGAGAAAGCCATGACAAACAATAAAATCATCGGCATCGGACTACTCATCGTTGGCGCAGGCCTTCTGTTCTGGGGTTACGACATCTACGACTCGACCAGCTCTAAAATCAGCCGCGCAGTCACCGGAGAGGCGCCTATGGAGGCCTATGCCTTTATGGTTGGTGGTATCGTTGCGATCATTCTGGGTATATTGAAGGTTAAGTAGCCTGTCAGGCACCAATCGCCGCAAGGAACTCAGGTCGACCGATCTCTCTGGCACCGAGTGCTGCAAGGTGTTCGGTGTGGAACTGACAATCGATCAACTTCCACTCCTCTTTCAATGCGCGCTCCACCAGTTTGGCCAGAGCCATCTTGGAGCCATCGCGCTTACTGCTGAACATCGACTCGGCAAAGAAAACATGGTTCAGCAACACGCCGTAGAGCCCACCGATCAATTCACCCTCCTGCCACACCTCGACGGAGTGTGCATGCCCCAGCTCGTGCAGACGGGAATAGGCCTCCAGCATCTCTGGCAGAATCCATGTCCCCTTCTCCCCCTTGCGTGGAATCTCGGCGCATATCCGGATCACGTTGCCGAACGCCTCATCCCACGAGAAATGATACCGCGGTTGCCTCAACCGCCTCTGTAACCGCCTGCTGATATGGAATTCGTTCGGAAACAATACCATGCGAGGATCGGGCGACCACCAGAGGATCGGGTTGTTTTCGTCGAACCACGGAAAGACACCCTTGCCATAGGCCGCCAACAGCGTCTCCGGCTCAAGATCGCCACCGATGGCCAGAAGACCATCTTCGTTTGCCTGTGATAGTTCGGGAAATTCGATCATTTCCTCAGCATGCACTCATTTACCAATTTGTCATTATCCAACAACAATAGCTGACAGCAATGTTTCAATCGGTACGCCCATCACCTTTTCTAATATGGGGAATCATAAATCATAATTTCCTATCCACTTCCAGCTGCGTCTAACGTTCCCGGCAAATTCATGCATTGGAAAGGGATCGGGGTATGCAACATGGAACATCTTCCTTACACCATCAGCGAACTGAAAAGCTCACAAAAACTGGACGAAATACATAAGCTAACCTACAGCACACTTATGGAGCGGAAGGATATCGCTCCCAACCGGAATAAAAAAATATCGCTTTTCCCACATCTGGACAGAAGCAGGCAAACCACCATCCTGGTGGCAGAAAACGAGGATAAAATCGTAGGCACAAACTCCGTCAGTAGAGACGGGCCCGATGGCTTGCCGTCGGATTTACATTTCCCCTCGGAGACCGACGAAATACGCAGGAGATGTTCGGGTAACATCGCCGCATCATGGCGTATAGCCACCTCCCACGAGTACCGCAGGGACAGACGCCTGATCCTCGAGATCATGAGAGCCACGTTCAGAGTCGGGTTTGAAAATAATATCGATACGTGCCTGTTCATCTTTAATCAGCGACATGTGGATTTTTACAGGCGCCTGTTCGGAGCCGAGGTGGTTTCACGAAAGGTTATCGCTTTAAAGGGGCGGGAAGGGATCGATGCAAGTCTGCTGAGTGTAAAGCTCCGTGATGCATGTAGCCGTTTCCAACAGGTTTCCAGGCTCTCAATCCAATGAATAACGATACCTCCAGCTCGACTGCTTTCGCAGTGGCACGAGGTATCGTGCACACTGCGAAGAACCCTCTCTATTCGCAGATCGTTCCAAACGATCAGTTAACCGAATCTATCCATATCCTCAACTCATCCAGGCAGGGGAAAAAGTACCTCAAACAGATTGAATCCTGGTGGGGATATCGCCTGCTGGCATTGAAGGAGAAACTGATTCTGCCGGGCATTGCACTCCATTATGTCCTGCGTAAGAGGTGCATCGAGGAGTATGTTCTGGAAGAGTTGAACAACGGTGTCACTCAGGTCGTAAACCTCGGAGCCGGCCTGGATACCCTGAGTTTTCGCCTGTCAAAAAAACATCCCGGGGTTCGGTTTATCGAGATCGATCACCCTGCCACGCAGGCGACCAAACGACAGGCACTGCGCGGCAGAACAGAACAGGTCGATAACCTGCATTTTTTGCCGGTCGACTTTGAGAAACAGATTCTGGGCGATGCGCTAAGTGCCAGCAGTTGCTTTAAACGAGATCAGGCCACTCTCTATATTGTTGAAGGTGTGCTGATGTACCTGTCTGTCACCAGTGTGAAGCAACTGCTTGAGTCGTTAACGTTGCTTTCCCCCAATCAAACAAAACTGATATTTACTGCCATCGAGCCAAGCGAAATAAACATGAAGTCTTACGGCCTTTTGTTCAGGTTTTATCTGAAGTTTAAAAATGAGCCACTCTTATGGACCTGCAAAAAAGAGAACATTAAAGGGTTTCTTTCAGAATCAGCTTACACGCTTTGCAGGCTCCGCGATGCACGTAGCTTTAAGCAGGAATACCTGACAAGTGACTTCACCGGCAAGCTTTTGACATCGGAATATATAGTTGTGGCAGCGTCCGGATATGAAAGTCTTCAAACCGATGCCGTGCAGCGGTAGTTGAACGACAGAAGTAACTCAATCACAGGAAATTCCAGGGACACAATAGATAATTGGGACTATTCGTGTTCCTCGAAAAACCAGCGCACTTCGGCCAGGTCATCCTTGATCGGTGCGGGGGGCAGGTTCTTTACCACCTCACGGCCGTAGAACTTCTGGTAGAGCCGTGAATCGAGGATCGCCATCACGCCGCGATCCTCGTTATTGCGGATCAGGCGACCGACACCCTGCCGCAGCACCGCGATGGCTTCGGGAAGTTGGATATCGCGGAAGCCGTTACCACCCTCTTCCTCGCACCGTTTGATACGCGCCTGTAGCAATGGGTCGTTGGGCGGGGCGAACGGCATTTTGTCGATAATGACCAGACTCAAAGACTCGCCCGGTACATCGACACCCTCCCAGAAACTTCGCGTACCACATAAAACAGAGCTTGTATCTTCCCGGAATTGCTCAAGGATTGCATCCCTGCTGCCGCTCTTGCCCTGAATCAAAACGGTATAGGGAATACGATCTTCAAGCTCCGTCGCGATACGATTGAGCATGGAGTAAGAGGTAAAGAGAACAAAGGCACGCCCACGTGAAGCATTGATCAGTGTCTCGATCTCATCGAGCAGCCGCTCCTGCCCCTGCTCGCTGCGAGTGTCTACCAGATGACGAGGGAGGTAGGTCATCGCCTGCGTCCGGTAGTTGAATGGAGAGGGATGGAACGACTCCTCTGCATCGGCAAGCCCCAATCGGTTGCGGGCATAATCGAAAGAGCCGGAGACCCTGAGCGTAGCAGAAAGAAGTACGAAACTTGCCGGGCGCTCCCATAGATGTTGCGTTAGCACCGGACCTGTCTCAACGGGAGCCGAGATGTAGCGTTTATGTTCGCCTTCGCCATCCGTCCAGGCGACGAATCCTTCATAAGGTTCATCCACCCCTTTCATATCCTGTGCAATCAATTCGGCCCGGTCCGCCAGCTTCTCCAGCTCTTCGGATCGATCCACACGGCTGATCGCCATATCGACCAAAGGCTGCCATACCGCCTGCAACGCCTTGATATCGCTGTTCAACCAGCCATCCAGCACCACACGCCCGGCCTCGACGATATCCTTTTTCAATTCCGACTCATCACCAAAGGTATCCAGTGTTGCCTGCATATCGTTGAGCCACTGAATCAAACGCATGCGGGTAAGCTGGATACCGAAGTGCTGGCATGCCAGATCGGGCAGGCTGTGTGCCTCATCGAGCACATAGGCATCGAATGAGGGCAACACATCACCGAAATCGCCCGATTTCAGCGCTGCATCAGAGAGCAGCAACGCATGGTTGGAGATAACAATATCGGCCTCCTGCGCTTTTTTACGGGCTTTCATCAACGGGCAATCGTTGAAGTCACCACACTTACTGCCTGCACACTGATCGGCTGTGGCCGTCACCATCGGGCCAATCCCTTTCTCAAACACATCGAACGGTAACAAGGAGAGATCGCCATCGCTGCTCTCATCAGCCCACTGCTGCACCTTTAGCAGCGATTTCTTGGCCCACATCTCGATCTGGTGACTGGTCGTATGTTTCTTAAGCCTTGCAGGGCAGAGATAGTTGCTACGCCCTTTCAAAAGTGCGATTCGCCTGCGTACGCCCATCGCATGCTGCACAGCCGGAATATCGCGATGCATCAACTGATCCTGAAGCGCTTTGGTATGGGTGGAGATCAGGACTTTCTCGGAGGAACGCAGCGCCGGAATCAGATAGGCCAGTGTTTTACCGGTTCCCGTCTCCGCTTCGGCCAAAAGAATTTTTCCCTTATCAAAGGCTTCGGCAACCTCTCTGGCTAATTGAACCTGCTCATCACGATAAACATAGCCCGCCAACTCCTCGGCAAGCGGGCGTTCCGGCTGAAAATCGTCGATAACTTGTTGAGAAAACTTATCGTTCATATCGGCAATCGTGAATCATCCAAGTGTAGATGCAAGAGAGTTATAAACCTGCAAAACCAATCACACACACGACGACCAGTGCTCCGCCTATAACCTGTTTAAACCGACCCGAATCGTCCTGAATCAATCGATCATGTAATCTCAAACCGATCACATGGCCTACCGCCGCACAGGGTAGTAGCCATAAGTGGTGAACCCATGAGAAATCAACGCCAGCCGCGAGCAGTACGGAGAGCTTGATCGTTACAAGAATAAACCAGAGTACAAACAGTGTGCTCCGCACCCGGTCACGGGCTACCCGATGCATGAACACCGCAACAATAAGCGGTGCACCGGTCAGAGAGACGCCCGCAATGTATGCTCCCAAAACCAGCAACAACCCATCGATCCAGTTGCTACCGCTTCGAATCTGGTATTTAAACAGATAACAGACGCCGTAAAACAGCGTCACGGCGTAGACAAACACGACCAGCCACTCAGTCGGTAGCGTTAACAAACCGAACACGCCGACAAGTTTTGGAATGATCATGATAGAGAGCGCCTTCTTCAGAAAAGGCCAATCCACGTTACTGAACTGTTTACCCACCGTAATCGAACTAAAAAACAGCAGATGCACACCAATCAATGGCAGCCAGACAAGCGGGCTATCCACCACCAGAAGCAGTAAGGGCAATCCGAGTGCCGCACCGCCAAAACCGAGGCCGGAGCGTACAAACCCGGTCCAGACAAAAATCAGTGCAGTGGCAACATACTGCCAAAGTGCCAAGTCATGCATCATCAATCAAATAGTGGGAAACTAAGAAACAGTCGCGTTCGTCTCAGGAGAGCTCTGGCGCTCTCGCGGATGGCTGATCGGCCTCGCAGCAAGCAGCATCTTGGTGTATTCGTGCTGAGGATTGTCGAAGAGCGTGGCGACATCCCCCTGCTCAACCACCTTTCCTTCAAACATCACCAGCACCCGATCGGCAATATGGCGAATTACGGAAAGATCATGAGAGATAAAAAGGTAAGCGAGGTTTCGTTCTGTCTGAATCTCTTTAAGCAGGTTGAGAATCTGAGCCTGCACGGAAACATCGAGTGCCGAAACAGGCTCATCAAGCACCAGCACCTTCGGCTCGACCACGAGCGCACGGGCAATCCCGATACGCTGACGCTGCCCACCGGAGAATTGATGCGGGTAACGATCCAGTGACTCTTCACCCATACCGCACAACTGCAACGTCTCTAACACCTTTGCCCGACGCTGCTCGTGATCCAGTTCAGGGTGGTGAACCCGCAATCCCTCACCCACCGTCTCCACAATTTTCATGCGCGGGTTAAGGCTGGCAAAAGGATCCTGAAACACCATCTGGATATGTTTGCGAAGCTGTCGAAGATGCTTGCCATCCACACCGGTGATCTCTTCACCGAGCAGATGCACCATCCCATCATCAGGCTCCAGCAAGCACATAGCGATTCGTGCCGTAGTTGATTTACCGCTGCCGGATTCACCCACAATAGCCAGTGTTTCGCCTGCTTGCAGGTCGAATGAAACGTCGTCCACCGCCTTATGGATCGAACCACCACCCCACAGGCCGCCACGGCGAAAACTTTTGGAGATGGACTCTGCTTTCAAAACGCTCATTTCTCAGCCTCGACAACATGAACACATCGGGCCTGATGGGAGTTGTTGCTCCAGGCATCAACGACAACCCGCTTCTCACACATCGCATCGGCAAATTTGCAGCGCTTAGCAAAGTGACAGCCCCCAGGCCAGCTTCCCGGCGGTGGCACCTGTCCGGCAATCACAGGCAGTGCAGCGCCCGGCTCGCTCACCTCCGGGCGGCATCCCATCAAGGCACGTGTGTAAGGATGTGCAGGATGATCGAACACCTCTTCTACCGTTCCTGACTCAACAATCTGACCGGCATACATCACCGCCACATCGTCGGCCAGCTCGGCAACCAGCCCGAAATCGTGGGTGACCAACAGCATGCCCAAACCCTTCTGTTGCTGAAGCGTACGAAGCAGCCCGATGATACGTTTCTGCACCGAGACATCGAGTGCCGTGGTCGGCTCATCGGCGATGATATATTCGGGTTCGCCTGCCATCGCCATGGCGATGAGTACACGCTGGCGCATACCACCGGAGAGCGCATCGGGGTACTGGTCCAGCAAACTCTCGGCATCCTGCATGCCGACGCCCTGCAACAACTCAATAGCACGCTGCCTTGTTGCATCACGGTCGAGATCAAGGTGAAGATTGATCACCTCCATGATCTGACTACCGATGGAAAAAACCGGATTAAGTGCCGTCATCGGCTCCTGGAAGACCATGGCGATACGCCCGCCGCGCACCTTTCGCAGTTCAGCCTCGGACATAGAGAAGAGGCTCTTCCCATCAAGCAGGATATCACCACCGGCGCGATTAACACCCTGATGCTCGCCAAGCCGGAGAATCGTCTGGGCCGTGATCGATTTACCGCAGCCGGACTCGCCAACAAGCCCAAGCACACGGCCCGGCTGGAGGGTTAAAGAGACACCCTCAACAGCGGTAACATGGTTTCCCTGAATCGGAACTGTAAGTGATAAATCATGCACGCAGAGCATGGCGAGAGTGTGACGTATGCCGCGCCAGCTTTCCAGCGCCGATCATCGTTGAAAAAAGTTAATCGATCATCTTCCGGATCAGTGACCTGGCCAGCATCATCTCATGCAACTCTTCATCGCTGGGGAGAAGTTTAGCCAGCTTATCGAGCGTCTCCCGCATTGCCACATCGTCATCGATCCTGTTTCCGGCCGTTTGACGAAGTGCGGATGAAGCCATCCTGGAGACATTCTTAATGTTGCGCTCATAGCATATCAGCTCAAGCGTCTCACGCATCAGAGCATGCTCTTCAATTACACGTCGAATAGCATCGGTATATTCACGATCCGCATCTGTACGGTTACGAGTTTCAAGAAACAGGACAGACTCTGCCAGGCGTTTTGCAATCATATCTTCTCCTGATAGAAACGGGGCATTCAAACATTCGGAGCATACAGATAGCAGAGAGCGTAATCTGGAATCCAGATCACAAATCCATCACCCCCTTCAAGCCGCCTGTTTAGTCGAGAATCAGCTCTACCCGTGGCCCAACCTTTCCCCTCTTTTCATCAATATCGGGGCGACAATTAAACAGGCGTTCCGCTGCAATCCCATGCTTTTGAATCGCCTGCACTACAGCATCTGAACGACTCTTTGCAAGTTTCAACAACTGTTCATCGTCCATGATTTTCGGTCTGTCAGCTGTTGTACCGCCACCTTCGATACGGCTGGCCACGCCGCATATCTGCAGGCGGAATGCTTTCTGCTTCATCAGAATCGCTATTTTATTCGTGTATTCACCCATATCAGGGGTAAGCGTTGCTGAACGCTCATTGAACTGAATCGGCGTAAGTTTCGGCCTGGAAGCCTTTTTTGCTGCCCCCACCGCCATCTCAGCAGCCATCAAAATTGCTCCGTAAGGTTGAAGTACCAGCTTGGCATAGGTCATCGCGCCTGCACTCATGGCCGTAACCAGTGCCTTATTGATGGCATCTCCGATGTTGACGTCCGGGTCATCCAGTCGACCGGTAACTGGAACATCCATGCTAATATCGCCACGGTCATCGCGGAGCATATCGAGCGCCATATCAACCGGCATACCGAGACCTGCTTCGGCCTTGCCCGGCTGTCTGGCCTTCTCAAGGGTAAGCCCCCGAATCACCAGCCTGTTCTTTGCATCGATCACACTTCTGGCGACTTTGATCGTACTATTGAGGTTAAATTGTCCGGTTTTGATCGCATGGCCGAAATCGGCTTCAACAAACCCTGTCAACCCCGGCATATCGAAATTTTTCAAGACGATATTCAACTCCGACTTTATATCATCAGGACTCAATGCGAGCTCACCACTCACTGCCAATGAACCGTTCTTATTCAGTGTAAACACCATATCGACCTTTCCAGGCTCCGCCCCCGAAGTGTCGATTGGTGCAACTGTCACTGTTTCAACCTGTAGCGCTGTATCAAAAGAGGGCAAAAGCGACTCATCCCTGTATGAGATCGTGCTTCCTTTCTCAACGACGAACTGTTCGATATATACCACGGGTCGTTTAACCACAGGCGATTCAGGTGCTGTAGCGATCTGTTCCCGTTCTTTTGGTAACACGATCTTCTCAGCTTTTGTCACCTTGCCGGAGTCTGTCTGTGTTTTGCTTAACAGACGATCCAGCACCACGGTAGTTCCATTTTCAAGCTTTTTAACAGCTGTCTGAAGACCATGAACAGCAATCTTTTTAAACTTGTAAACGCCTGAAAAATCAAGGTCGCCCTGATGCAGATCAATTTTATCGATATGCCCCAACGATTGCTTATCGGCAGCAGGCAGCTCAACTCCCTGAAGGGAAAAGAGATCGAATGTAGCCCTGCTGACGTCAGAGAGGTTCATCTGATCCAGATCGATGGTGTCGATACCTGCAAGCGTTACATCATGTTGTTTATCCAGCAGCGACAATCCATTCATCTTCAGTTTCAAATTCTGAAGCTTCAGTCCGGCAGCAATATTACTGCCCATAGCCGGAAGGAAAACGGTCTGCTCGACAGCCAGTTGGCTGTTCTCAAACAGGTAACCGAATCCGTTAAAGACGACCTTACCTAAACGCACACGACTGCTTACCAGCTGAGCCCCGCTCTCTTCGGCCTTCTTCAGGACGATATTGAGTGAATCAAGTGGTAAAGAGAGTTCAAAATCCTTACCGTCAAATGCGCCTTTCGCGTTCAACTTCACGTCAGCAACATCAATGTGATTAAGAACCGGCTGCCATGGCTCACTCTGCTCTTCGGATCGTCCGGCGGGCTGCTCTGCAGGCACTTCATCCAGCCGGATTGAGGAGAGTTGCCATATCCCGTTTTCTCGTTGATGAATATCGGCCTTGACTCCCTTCAGCTCTACGGAGCGAATGAAAAGCCGGTGCGAAAATATCGGCCACCAATCAATATCAATAAATAATCGCCCTATTTTCAAGCCGTCATCGGCAACAAGACCCTCAACCGCAAAAGTACCGGTAAAGAGGTTGAGATCGATGTTTTCGACTTCGGCATGCTTCACGCCGTGATCCTCCAGCCAAAAAACAGTGCCCATACGAATCGCAACAGGAAGCAGTGAAAGAAGGAGTAAAATGGCGCCTGCTCCGCCGAGCAGAATCTTTTCCCAACGTTGCCGCTTTTGAAAAACAGCAGCGATCCGAGCAGTGGTCTCTGACATTTCAACTCCTGAAATCCAAAGCGTTTAAGAGCTTGCCTATCCTGTATTTTACAGCAACTCTTCGAACAATGTTACAGCTATCTACGGAAGATCAACAACATCTGGAACAGGGTTATCTGGGTGGATACCTCGACGACTATTCGGTCATCAAAGCGTCCGGATCGGGTTTGTCCGACTATCTGCAGGGGCAGCTGACTCAGGACATCGGGCACCTGACCGACTCGCAAGGCATATACAGCGCCATACTGACACCTCAGGGAAAGATCATCTCCGACCTGCACATCATCTCCGGCCATCATGACCAGCTACTGATCATCACCCGCAAAGCCTATGCCGTAGCTCTGGTTGGCCGCCTGCGACAATTCTCACTCGGATATGAGCTCAGAATAGGGGTTGTCGATTCATTCAGGCTGCTCTCGATACAGGGTGCCCGTTGCGATGACTTTCTTGAACAACACAATCTCCCGCTTCCCGACAAAAACCATCTTGCGACCGCTGCCGCAGTCGGCCGAGAGCTTTTTATCATTCGCATGATGGAAGCTGCTGACAACGGCATCTGGCTGGTAACCGACGATGCAGATGCCATCGGGCCACTCTCCGGTACGCCATCCATTATGGCCGCAAGAGTCATCAAAGGGCTGCCCACCTTCGGCATCGACTGGAACGAAAAGGTATTCCCACTCAATGCCAACCTGATCGAATCAGGTGGTGTCGATTTCGATAAAGGGTGCTATGTCGGCCAGGAGGTGACCAGCCGCATGCGCTGGCGTGGCGGCATTAAAAAAAGGCTCTGTCGCGTTCAACTGGAGACTCTTCCGGCCGAGTTCCCGTCACCCATCTCCACTACTGTTGAGATCGGATCGGTAACCTCCGCTGCAATGGATGCTGAAGGTCGCGTATACGGCATCGCTCACCTTCCTGTCGAGACGATCGATAACGCCTCACCACTGATCGATCCGAATGGCGATTCGGTACAACTCCTCGGGGTATGCTATGCCTGAAAACAGCACCTTTCCTCACCTTTTTATCTGGTATATGGCACCGGAAGCGATTGAGCCAGACCTTCGTCTCTGGCTCAAAGAGGTCGATGAAAAACTGGACGTAAAGGGAGAACTCTTCCTGCGCAAGGACCAGGATAGCAGCGGCCACCCGAGAACCACATTCATGGAGACCTACCGTAATGTAGATGAAAGTTTTATCTCAAACATCGAACTGCTGGCCGAGCAAAAGTCATGGTTCCGTCAGTTGCAATCACCACGCCGCTGCGAAGCCTTTAACAGAATCGAATAGAGAGAAACCATGCCCAATCGAATGACCGTTTCCCTACCCTTCTCATTTAAAGGAGCACTATTCCGCCCTTCCAGCACCATTGATCTGGATGAACTTATGGAAAAATTCGGATCGCTTCCCTGCCTTTATACCTATATAGCCGATGAGAACGGTATCGACATCTACTCATACGAACACGATGTAATGATGATGGCCGGGATAGAGTTTGAGGATGTCGAAGGCTTCGCAGCCGATTTTATCGAAAAGGGTCATTTTGACAGTGAGGGCTTCGAAAGTGAGTGGAAAAAGAGAAGGCAGTACGAACGACTTCAGAAAATCGCCGAACGACAAATGGACATTACCGACCTCGAAGCACACCCGGATCTGAAAGCGGCTCTGCTTGATGCCTACAGGGAGGGACAAAAGGAGGAACGATCAGAGAAGGCA
This sequence comes from Mariprofundaceae bacterium, assembly GCA_050304695.1. Taxonomy (GTDB): domain Bacteria; phylum Pseudomonadota; class Zetaproteobacteria; order Mariprofundales; family Mariprofundaceae; genus WSZY01. Next base: position 119,728 of record JBNLEB010000006.1, on the reverse strand, counting down.
ATGCAAAATGCCGCCGCCGATCCCCTCCTGTAATCCAGGATACGAACCGGGAACAATCATATCCGAATCATTTGCCGAGCCTCTCTTCTCTATCTATAGTGGGATAAAGAGGGAGAAGAAGCCATGGTTCCACATGATCGGGAAAACCCGCCATTCAGCTATTCATTCAACACGGAACGTCAGGCTGTTCTGGCGACCAAAGCGCATCGGGGCATTCCTGCCAAAGCGGCAGACAAGCTGCTTACCGCCACATGGAACCTGACCAATTTCGGCCTGCAACAACGCAGTGATGACGATCTGGCACTAATGGCAGAGATCATCGGCTGGTTCGATCTTGTTGCTGTTCAGGAGATTTCCGACTCCCTCGATCACCTGCGCAAACTGATGACTTTCCTGCCCGACAGTTACCATGTGATTCTGTCCGATATCGGCGGCAATGATGAGCGTGCCGGATTCATTTACGACAGTAGTAAAGTTACCAGGCTGGAGCTGGCAGCTGAAGTAGCCGTGCCGCCGAGCGACCATCGGTATATACGCATGCGTGGCGTATCCGGGTCTTTCAACGGTTTTGACCGTAATCCATATGCTGTCGCATTCCGTGCCGGAAACCTCGAATTTATCGCTGTTTCCGTCCATCTCTATTTCGGCAGCCACTCCTATTTTGATGAAGACCGACGGGCGCTGGAGGCTTACGCACTGGCACGCTGGGCGGAGCAACGCCATAAATCTACCGGTGCATATTCCCAAAACCTGTTAATTATGGGCGATTTCAACCTGCCCAAGCGAGATGAATCGAACACCATTTATCCGGCACTGAAGAGTAAAGGGCTCAGGCTTCCCGACCACTCCACCTCCATGGGCAGTAATTTGGCCGGAGACAAAGACTATGACCAGCTTGCTTTCCACTCCGGCGGCATGCAACAGGCATACAGTGGCCTGTCCGGTGTGTTCGATTTCGATCGTGCCCCCCTCTTTTCTGCAGCCTGGAACAGAGACCCTGACTACTTTAATGCTGCTATAAAATACCATATAGCCGATCATCGCCCTCTCTGGGCTCAGTTTAAGATTTAAGGACGCTCTCTTTTCGATTAAGGTTCTGCCATGTTCGAACCTTCCCAGTTAAGCCCGGCTGCCCAGATTGCTGCAAAACTGATTCGCAGAGAATCTGTAACGCCGGAAGATGGCGGTTGCCAGAACTTCATCGCCTCTCTGCTCGCACCGCTAGGCTTTATCCACACCTCCGTCGACACCGGCGGCATTACCAACAGTCTCTACACCCGCATCGGTGAACTGGATGGCCGACTTGCCTTTGCAGGGCATACCGATGTCGTTCCGAGCGGGCCCGTGGAGGATTGGCCCCACCCTCCTTTCGACGGTGTGATCGAAGAGGGGATTTTGCATGGTCGCGGCGCACAGGATATGAAGGGAGGTATTGCCTGCTGGATCGCTGCTGTCTCTCAACTCTGCGCAGAGTTCACCCCCCTGCCAACCCTGCAACTGCTGATCACCTCCGATGAAGAGGGTGATTCGATCGACGGCACCATTCGCATTGTCGAAAAGATGCAGGAGGAGAGGACACTTCCTGATGCAGCCATTGTCGGCGAACCCTCCTCCTCCAAAGAGGTAGGCGACGTTATCCGCCGCGGTCGCCGCGGTGTTGTACAGATCGCTGCTGTATTCGAAGGCAAGCAGGGCCACTCGGCCTATCCGCAGGATGCTATCAATGCCGTACATATAGCTGCGCCGGTTATCCAGAGAGTGACAGAGATTGACTGGGGTGAAGTTGCAGAAGGCTTTCCTCCCACCAGTTGCCAGATCACCAACGTACAGGCCGGCACCGGTGCCATGAACGTCATCCCCGGCAGCTGTGCCGTCTCCATCGATATTCGTTATAATCCCGGCATCTCGTTTAAAGAGATCGAGCAGCGAATCTTTGCTGCTTGTGAAGGCGCCGAAGTGGTGCTCGACATCCAGCATCAGGCTGAGGCCTTCTCGACGCCCGATTGTGCGTTTCTCGATCAGGTATGCGCTTCAATTCAACAGGTTACCGGGATTGAAACCGTGCGCGATACCGGTGGCGGTACCTCCGACGGGCGCTTTCTGGCCGCAGCAGGCATCCCTGTTGTAGAGTTGGGGCTGACCAACAGCACCATTCATCAGGTCGGTGAACAGGTTGCCCTGCGTGAACTGGAGACGTTGACGGCTATCTACATCGATATTATTTCCAATTTTAAGGCAGAATAATGAGCAAGCTAGGCGATAAAAAAAACCATCCGGCAAAAACGATGGAGACCTTCCCCAACCCTAATCCGGAGCGCGACTACCATATCAGGATCGACTCGCCCGAGTTCACCTGTCTCTGCCCCAAGACCGGGCAGCCGGACTTCGCCGAGATCAAGCTCGATTACGTGCCCGATCAGCTCTGCGTCGAACTCAAGTCGCTCAAGCTCTACTACTGGAGCTTCCGCGACGAGGGCCACTTCCACGAGCAGGTGACCAACACGATCGCCAACGACCTGATCGGACTGCTCGATCCGCGCTATCTGAAGGTGGAGGCCGTCTTCAACGTGCGTGGCGGCGTCTACACCACCGTCGAAGTCGAACACCGCAAGTAATGCCTCTCATTTGGAACAGCATCTCTTCGTCATGCCAGCGAAAGCTGGCATCCATGGATTCCGGATTTCGGCAACAGCTCCATGCGTTGCTCTACCTCCTGCATCCATGCAGTCGCCGCCGGAATGACGCCCAATGAATATGATCCCCTTCATCAAGATGCAGGCGCAGGGCAACGACTTCGTCATCCTGAACGGCCTGAAAGAGGAGCTGCCGGAGATTGACGAGGAGTTCGTCCGCAATATCACCGAACGCCGCTACGGCATCGGCTGCGACCAGCTTCTGGTGCTGCAGCCCCACAGCGAGGCCGACGCCTGCATACACATCTACAACAACGACGGCTCCGAGGCTGCGAATTGCGGAAACGGACTTCGCTGCGTCGGCGATCTCCTGATGCGCGAACTGGGGAGGGACGAGGTGAGCATCGCGCTGGCCGATCGCACCGTGAAGTCGCGGCGCACCGAAAACGGCATCGCCGTGGAGATGGGCAGGGCCAACGTGACCAGCAAAACGCCGGCGCATGTCGATGTCGAGATCGGCAACCCCCACTCCGTCTTCTTCGAGGCAGTGGAGAGCTTTCCCGAGGATCGCAACATCGAGATCGTTACCGGCCAGGTGGCCGACCACGTCTATATCGACATCATCGAGCGCGGTGCCGGTCGCACCCTCGCCTGCGGCTCAGGCGCCTGTGCCACCACCACCGCCATCTGGCACGTGGAAAACCATACCCGCCCCCAAACCATCGAAATGCCGGGCGGCAAGGTCACCGTCTCCGGCACCCCGGATAACCTGATCCTCGAAGGCGGTGTGGAGATGGTCTTCACTGGAAAACTGAATCAACAGTAATTCAAGGCTGTTTCAAACTGAGTAAGGCACCCGAACGGAAGGATGCATCTTCGGAAAATCTTTGATGTTTCGTGTCACCAAAAGGCAGGATTCGTGCAGTGCCGAAGCCCAGATAATGGCATCCGGCAGACGCATGCGATGCTCCCTTCGCAGCTCAACTGCCCTCTCCGACACCTCCAGAGAAACCGGAACGATTGTAAACCGGCTCAGGAATGCTCTGAGCTGAATCTCCTCCTCATCAGATGTTGCGCCAATCAGCACCTCCATCCATGAAATGGAACTGATGAGCAGCTCTTTGTACTGAGCCAATTCATCCCGCGCAGCATCAATGCCATTCAGATAATCGATAAGGATATTGGTGTCGAAAAGCGCCTTCATGTAGCTGGCGGCTCGTGAATCGTCGGCCCGCTCCACTCGTTCCGAAGTTCTGCCTGATACTTCAGCCCATCGGCCTTGTGCCCCTTCCAGATACCGAATGCGGCATCTTCATCAGAATAGTTTTTCGCCAAATAATCGGCCACGGCACGTCGCACCGCCTCGGCACGCGAAATGTTCTCGCGGCCGCAAACAGTATCCAGCGCCTGAATGTTCTGATCCGGAATATCGACAATGGTACGCATTGCGTCATCATATGACGTTATCAATCATGATGTCAACAGCGTAATGGACTAATTTAGTATTATGTCCCCTGAATTGGTATTCAATGCGGGGAGAAACTTCCTAGTTCCGAAGCTGCCTACAAACAGCATCTTTCACCGTCACGCTGTGTAATCCCAAATATATACTCTTAACTTTACCGGTGATAGAAATGGAGGCGCCTTTCTTAATGCTTAGGATATCTCCACAATGATTATTTGCAGCAAGAGAGACGGTATAGCGAATACCAGTAGGTGAGTTAATATAAAGTTCTTTATGCCTTGAAATATCAAAAACCCATCCACTAATCATAACGTCTTTGTTTAGACAAGCAGATTTGGCCCTCTCTTCTTTATGTAAGGTTGTATTAGTTGTATCATCAATAAGTGATCGTAGTCCTAAGTCTGAACACTCAGCAAATACACTGGGTGATAAAAACAACAGCAACAATACAAAAAAAATAGAAACGGAAAGCTTTTCCTTCATAATACCCCCCCTTCCTTTCTTCATTAAGCAGCATTAGGAAACCCAACCTTAGATGAGCTAAGAACAGGACGATCCACGGCGAAGGTGGAGAGGTTCATGGATGGTGTCTCCCCCATCATCCAGTCACTCATCAGCTCGGCTGTAATCGGGGCCAGCGCTACACCGTTGCGGTAGTGGCCCGAGGCGACCCAGAGGCCGGGGATGGTGGGCACGGGGCCGAGATATGGCATGCCGTCCGGGCTGCCGGGACGGAAACCCATCCACTCGTGCTCCACTTCGAAATCAGCCAGTCCCGGCGCAATGCGCCGCATGGAAGAGAGCAGGCTGTTCACTACCTCCTCGGTGTTGCCCGGCTTAAAGCCGACGAACTCCATGCTGGCGCCGACCAGTACGCGGCCATCGACGCGCGGCACGAAATAGGCATCATCGTGCTTCACAATCGCCTTCATGGCGCCCGGTTTGCCTTTGAGCAGCACGATCTGGCCTTTGACCGGCTTCACCGGAAGTTCGAAGCCCATTGATGCGGCCAACTCGCCGCTCCAGCTACCACCGGCGAGCAGCACCTGATCGGCCGGAAACGAACGGCCATCGACAGTGGTCACACCGGAGAGAGCATCGCCATCTCTGGTCAGGCCGGTCACTTCGGCATTTTCGACCATCTCCACACCCAGCTGGGAGAGACGTTTTCCTACTGCCTGTAGCAGCCTCGGATTACGCAACTGGCCAACGCCGGGCCAGTGCAGGGAACGGGTGATCGATGGGGAGAGTGTCGGTTCACGTTTCAGGGTCTCGGCGGTGTCGAGCTGTTCGAGTTCCCAGCCAAACTTCTCCGACCAGTCGATGGCCGCCTGCCAGTGGTCAACACGATCGTCGGCAAAGCATGGAATCAACAGTCCGGATTCGATGCGCTGGATAGATAGCCCGGTATCGCTTTCGATTTTACGCTGAAATGCGGGATAGAGCTGCAAGCTGGCATTGATCAATTCGGAAAAGGCATCGGGATAGAGCCATGGATGGATCGGGCAGAGAATGCCTGCACCGGCCCACGAGGATTCGCGCCCCATGTTGCCGCGCTCCAGCAGCGTAACATCCGCTCCGCGCTCCTTCAGGTAGCATGCGGTCAGGCCACCAATCACACCGCCGCCGATCACCGCTACCTGCATATCTTCTCCTCCCTTTATGGCGCCTCCGCTTGCCTGCTGGCTATGAAGCCCTACCATGCAGCCATGCAAACGGAGAAGTTCACATTGGCGCAAGCATATCAGCACTGCCTGAGCATTGCACAAGCCCACTACGAAAACTTCCCGACCGCCTCGAAGCTAATAAGAAAAGAGCTGCGCCCGGCCGTGGCAGCCATCTACGCCTTCGCCCGTGCCGCCGATGACATGGCCGATGAGGGCGATGCACCGGCTGAGAAACGGCTGAAGCAGATCGATGCATGGGAAAGCCTGCTCGAACGCTGCGTGCGTGAAGAGCTCGACCATCCGGTTTTCCTGGCACTGGGCGATGCTATCGACCGCTTCGATCTGCCGGTCGAGGAGCTGTATAATCTGCTGATCGCCTTCCGAATGGATGTCTCCATCCACTCCTATGCCACCTTCGATGAGCTGAAATTTTACTGTAAACACTCGGCCAATCCGGTCGGGCGCCTGATGCTTGCGTTGCACAACATCGACAATCATAAGGCGAAACACTATTCGGATGCGATCTGTACCGCTCTGCAGCTCACCAATTTCTGGCAGGATCTGAAGATCGATCTCCCGAAGGGTCGCTGCTATCTGCCCGAGGAGTGGCTGAAGGAGGCAAACCTGACCAGCAACCAGCTGCTTGAAGGCAACATCACCTCGGAGCAACTGCGCCCGGCACTGGATATCGCTATAGCTGAGACCGAAAAACTATTTAGCGAAGGGGCAAAGCTGCTGCCGCTGCTCCCCTTCCGCTTCCGTTTGCAGATCGCCGCGACATTGCATGGAGGTATGGCCATTCTTGATGCTACACGCAATGAGATCGATCCGATGAACGTACGTCCTACGCTGAAGCGAGATGACTGGAAACGCCTGCTATTCAGAAGCTTTATCACCACCCTTTTTCCCAATCGAACTGTTTCGACCAGTGAGGCCGCCACGTGACACCTCAGCAGTACTGTGAAGTGAAGACACGCGGTTCCGGCTCCTCCTTCTTCTACGCCTTCCTCTTTCTCGAAGAGAAACAACGACGCGCCATGATGGCGCTCTACGCCTTCTGCCGGGAGGTGGACGATATTGCTGACGAGGTGAAAGATCAGGCGGTAGCGATGCAGAAAATCGCCTTCTGGCGAGAGGAACTGGAACGGGCATTTCAGGGCAAACCGCAACATCCGGTCGGCATCGAACTGAAATGGGCCAGTGAGTACTATGCGCTGGATGAGGAGCTCTTCGTCGAAATTCTCGATGGCATGCTGATGGATATCAGCGGCAAACCGATCCTTAAAGCTTCCGATCTCTCACTCTACTGCTACCGCGTCGCCGGTGTCGTCGGCCTGCTCTCCATCGAAATCTTCGGATACAGGGATCGAAAATCACGTGATTTCGCCACATCGCTGGGTGAGGCGCTGCAGCTGACCAACATCCTGCGCGACGTGAAAGCGGACATCGGCATCGGCCGCATCTACCTGCCGCAGGAGGATCGAATCCGGTTCAGGGTGGCCGATCAGGATTTCAGGGATGGCAACATGAGCAGCGGCATGCAGTCATTGTTGAACCACTACGGCGAGAAAGCCGAATCGGCATACCGGAAAGCACTCGATACACTCCCGACCGAGGATCGCACCTCACTCCGCCCATCCATTCTGATGGCAGCCATCTACTATGCCCAGTTCAGGCGCCTGAAAGCGCATGGGTACGACTGCTGGAGACATCCGGCCCATATTTCGCCGCTACGAAAAATATGGATCGCCTGGCGTGCCTGGCGATATGAGAAAAAGGCGGAGAAACAATTGCTAAAGTCGTCGAAGAGTGTCGCACCGATTCGACTGGCGTTCTGAGGGCCGGTGACCAAGCCCATCGCCATCATCGGCGGCGGCCTCGCTGGATTGACCTGCGCCATTCGGCTGGCAGAGCGAGGCAGACATGTCCGCCTCTTTGAAGCCGCACCAACGCTTGGCGGACGAACCCGATCCCACTTTGATGAAAAAGTTGATGAGTGGGTTGATAACGGGCCTCACCTGCTGATTGGCGCCTACCGTCAAACCCGGCAACTGATGCAGGATATCGGTGCTGCCGATAACATCAGCTGGCAACCATCCCTGCATCTGCCGCTCTTCGATGTCGAGCGCGGCCATTTCTCGCTGACTCCCAACCCGTGGCTCCCTTTTCCCCTGGCACTACTGATTGCGCTCTACCGGATGCCCGGCCACGGCATTTCATCGATCAAAAGCATGATCACCCTTGCTTCAGGCATGAAAAAGCCCTCTGATGGCACTGTAGCAGCCTGGTTACAGATGCTTGCCATCGAACCGGTGCTCGTATGCGACCTGATCGAACCGCTCTGTATCGGAGCGATGAATGAATCGATGGAGCATGCAGATGTCCAGAGCTTTATCCAGGTAATGCAGCAGACATTTGCCAGCCACGATTCAGCCCGGCTCGGCTGGTTCAACCGGCCACTCTCCCAGGCATTGATCGCCCCGCTTGAGAAGCGGCTGGTTGAACTTGGTGGTCAGGTATCCGTCTCCACCCCCATTCATAAAGTTACCCCAACCGGTGACTCCTGCACGTTACAGAGTAGTAGCGGTGAAAGCGGGCCCTACGCTCACGCTGTGATCGCCCTGTCGGCCTATGCCCGTGATAAATTGCTGGGATTGGCAACCACTGTTCAAACATCACCGATCACCAACGTTCATCTCTGGTTCGATCCCGGCTTCAAACTCCCCGAACCGTTGACCGGTAGCATCAATAGCCGGAGCCAGTGGTTTTTCGATGTCTCCCGACAGACCGGAGTATCGGATAACGGACTATCCCATATCTGTGCCGTAATCAGTGCCGATGTTCCGAACGACCGGGAGCAGTTGATGGTGGATGTTTTGAAGGAACTCTCACAGCTATCCGGAAAAACACTACCCTCTCCCCTCCATAGCAAAATCATCTGCGAGAAGCGTGCAACCGTGTTAACGCGCAGGGAGAACTCACACCACAGCAGTGGCACTATTCTTGATGCCTCTGAAGCGCCACTGCCGGGAGAGATTCCGGCCACCATCGAAGGCGCTGTCATTCGTGGCGAAGAGGCCGCGAATACCCTTTGTTTTCAACAAGAAGTGCAGGTTATCCACCGATAACCATAATATTAATAGGCTTATACAACTTTCACCCTTTTATCAAACCATAGCCAAAAAGAAACTGTATAACTAATTGATATTAAAAAGATAAATAAGATGCCTATTTTTTAACCACACAAGTGCGGTTTCGGTTGATGTCATATGGCTGCGATAAAAGCCTGAAGTTATCCACCAAGTTATCCACAGTATCTGTGGATGTCTTCCCTAACCCCTTTTACTATAGGCAGTTAGCACTTGCACGACAGAATAAGCCACGTATATTTGTCACATGAACAGCCACGAGATTCGCCACTACACACTCGCCGATTCACTGATCGGACACATCGATCACGCCCTCAACAACATCTTCTGCAGACAACCGACCCAGCGTCCCTTCCCGGCCGAAGAGGCCGGAGATGATAAAACCATGTCAGTTGAAGAGAAGCAGAAAGCGGCGGGCCTGATGCGAGTGAATCATGCGGGTGAGATGGCTGCACAGGCGCTCTATCATGGCCAGAGCCTCACGGCTCGCGATCCCTCGCTCAAAGAGAAACTCTACGGCGCCTCTGTCGAAGAGAGTGACCACCTCAACTGGTGTCGGCGCAGACTTGATGAACTGGGTGAAAAACCGTCCGTATTCGATCCGCTCTGGTATATCGGCTCCTTTGCTATTGGAGTGACTGCAGGTATTGCAGGCGATCGCTGGAACCTCGGCTTTCTGGAAGAGACGGAGAAACAGGTGGTTCGCCACCTCGATAGTCATCTGGAGCGCCTCCCCGCGCATGACTCCCGTAGCCGTGCTATTGTCGAACAGATGAAGGTGGATGAGCAGGGCCATGCCGACCTGGCTCACAGCCTGGGAGCCGCTCCCCTGCCCGAGCCGGTCAAGGTGGCAATGCAGCTTACTTCAAAAGTCCTGACCAATCTCGCCGAACGTATCTGATCCTGCCGGTAACCATATTGATAGTCTCGGATGATCCCGTTGATTTTTAAAACGGACGCTTACTGCAAATAAATACTATCGAAATCTTCGGGACGTTTGCAGCAGCAGTTCATCGACCGATAATGTTAACAAACCGGGCATAAGAAAGAAGCGACTAATTCGACGCAGACCTGACGAAAAACGAGGTCTCATCGCTAGCACCATGATCATTGGAGCAGAAGAGGTGGTAGTCGCCTTCGGGCAGCCTGAGCACATGCCCGGCCCCGGTGATCGAGTCGGCACGCGTCTGTTTTCCGTTCAGGAAACAGACAGCCTTATCCAGCCCGGCCGACGACTCGATATCGACAGAGACCAGCGCCTCTGAAGCGCCGAAAGAAGGGAGAAGAATATACTCTTCGTTATCTTTCGGCTGGACAATCGTAAGGCGTCCCTTCTCGGTGGAGACAATCGAACAGTCCGGGTGATATGCAGGCATCATCATTGCAGAACCGAACTCTCCGCCATACCAGCGCCTGACCAGAGGCGGGAGCTGCAGCACATGAATTTGCGCCGTTTGTTTACCGCTATCGCACCCCTTCATCACGCGCAGACCGCTCTCCTTATCAACCAGGGCACGATGGTGAAAACGGCAACTGCCGAGCAGTGGCGATCGTTTCAGGGCTGTGACCTTGCGCGTGTTCGGACAATCCCGGGTCGGGGTATCTCCGGAGAACGAGCAGACTTCGATATCGACAAACTCCTCTTCATCGAACATCCTCGGTTCAGAAACACTTTTCTGCCCGTGCAGCGCCTCGAGAACTTCGAACATGACCGGAGCTGCGGCATCGGCGCCGGTCAGGAATGGGCTGGAGTCCTGATCCATATTCCCGAACCAGACAAGAGTGGTATAGCGCTGGTTATACCCGATACTCCAGGCATCCCTTCTTCCCTGACTCGTTCCGGTCTTCCAGCGAATATCGGGATTAAATCTGGAGAACTTTTTTCGCACGGGAAAATCCGGCCGGTCGCGACGAGAGAGAGCCTGCTCCAGCAGCGCCACTGCCCCCTCGCTCAGCCATGGGCGCTCAACCGGCTCCTCCCCGCTATCGACAATACGTACCGGAGCCGCCACTCCCTTTTGCGCGAGATTGACATAGGGCTGAATCAACTGAAGCGGTGTCAGTTCCACGCCACCGATGATGATCGACAACCCCAGACCGGCATCGCGATCAAAACGCCAGGGGACGCCCTGCTCCAGATATTCGAGGAAATAGTCCATACCGACCTTTTTCAACAGGCGAACGAAAGGGACATTGAGTGACTGGGAGAGTGCCTTCTCAGCCGTGATCAGGCCGACATATTGACCGGAGAAGTTTCCCGGCTCATACCCGTTGTATCTTACCGGCACATCGCGAAGCAGCGTCTGGGGGAGTAACAGTCCCCGTTCGATGGCCATGGCATAAAGGAAAGGTTTCAGCGTCGATCCGGGAGACCTGGGCACATCGAACGAGTTGAAACTCTGGCCGTCATGATGATCGAGATAGTCGAAGTTCCCGACCGCCGCCCGCAACTTTCGGGTACGGTTTTCCACCACCAGAATCGATACATTGTGGACACCCAGCGCCTCGTATTCAGGCCGAATTCGGGCCGCTACCCGTTCAACCACACGCTGGACATCCATCGACAGGGTTGCATGAATCTCGTGCTCTTCCGGAAAACGGTCACGAAGATAGTCGGAGAAATGAGGAGCGCGAAGCGGCAGCGAACGTCTCGACAGAGGAATACTCTCCTCCCTGCTCTGCCGATGCTGGCGTGCCGTAATAACATTTTTGGCGAGCAGTTCGTCCAGAACCCGGTTGCGGGCGGCAAGCCACTGATTCCTGCTATAGCCGCCCCAGCGCGAAGGCGATTGCGGTAGCAGGAGCAATACGGCCATCTCGGCGGCACTCAGCTCCTCAGGGGCATGGCCGAAATAGACATAGGATGCGGCACTGATCCCCTCGATATTACCGCCATAGGGAGCATAGGAGAGATAGAGGCGAAGAATCTCCTCTTTCCCCACCCTCAGCTCCAGCTGTAGTGCGCGAAACGCCTCGATCAGTTTGGATGTGAGGGAGCGACCGCGCGGTTCGAGTAGCCGGGCCAGCTGCATCGTAATCGTCGATGCACCGCTGATAACCCTGCCGGATGAGAAGTTCTGCCTGATCGCCCGGACAACAGCGATCGGATCGACACCGAAATGGTCGTAAAAGCGTTTATCCTCTCTGGCCAGAAGTGCCGGGATGGCGAACGGAGGCAGCCGGTCGATCGAAATGGGAAAACGCCAGACATCGCCCGGTGCCAGATAGGGGCGCATCAGCACCCCCTCATCCGAATAGACCGTAACCGAATAGTCGACCTTGACCCGATCAGGTAACGGCACCAGCCACAGCGCAGCCAGCAGAACGACCGTGAAAGTCAGGATCGCCAGCAGCAGTCGACGACCGATGCCGTTCGCAAAAAACTGCTTAAGGCGAACTGATCTCAATCTTTTCGTAGCCGGAGTAAGCGTGCTTCTCCGGTTCATACATCGCCTCGATCCGTGATGGAGAGGCTGTGAACCGACCGTTACTTACAGCTCTGACGATATAATAGTAGTTCAACCACTTGCTGATATGGCTCGGATTAAGATCTCCGAAGAAGTCGACCCGATCATCGCGCCGATCGACATATGCCGGTTTAAACATTGTCGATTCATCGATCCAGGCCATCTCGTCGCTTCTACCCAGGTTCGGATTCTCCACTTCGAATCCGGCAGGCAAGCGATCGCTTACGGCGACATTTTCGATGACACGACTGGTCTCATTCTTCATCGATAGTTTCACCACCATCAGCTCGCCCTGTTTGATCTTGAGCGGATCTGCCACCCCTCCATCAAGCGTGAGATACTCGCGCTTCAGTTCGAAGGCACGGGTTGTCGATTCGGGGCTCTTCAGGCTCTTTTTATAACCTGAAATCGAGGCATAGAGGAATGGCGGCTTCTCTCCCTTGAACTTCAGTTCAAGCTTCTTACCTGTCGGCAACTGCGAGCCGTAGAAACGCCAGGCGGGAATACCCTTCTCTGTCGTTTCGGGGAGCTGACTCTCACCATCGACCAGCAGTGTCAGCCCTTCGACTGAGGCACCTTTGAAACGGCTCGCCATCTTGCCAAGCGCACTGACCGACCATGCCGACTCCTGCGTATTGAGGTATGGAACGGTCGAGAGCCGTTTGGCGACAACGCGTGTCAACGCATCCAGCTTCGGATCGCCCGGCCATACATCCTCGGCCAGGCTCAGACGCATCGCATCGGTTCGGTATGCCGACCAGTAGCTGCCGGTATAATCGCGATCGCCAAGATCGACTGCACTAAAGAGATCGTCTTTACCCGTCACCTCTTTCACCAGCTGGCTTTCGCCGGCCATGTGGGCTGCAAGCATCAGCAGGAAGCGGTTCTCGATCCGTTTACCACCACTCCAGTTGCTGCTGTTAATCAGGCGGCGCAGCGTGGCCTTCTGGTGTCGTCCGGCTAATCCGAGCACAAAGGCCATATAGGGTTCGGAGTCGCCGTAGTAGTAGTGACTCTTGTTCCACTGGTAGCGCCTTGAGGTCAGGGCCTCCTCCATGAATTTAAGGGCATCATTCAGGGCCGACTGCGGAACGTCGTAACCGAGCTCCTTCGCTTTGACCAGAAGGTGGGTCGCATATGCCGTTCCCCAGAGGACAGGTTCACTGCCCCCTGGCCAGTATGCGAAACCACCGGAGATCGTCTGCATACTCAAAAGCCGGTTGATACCGCTATAGACCATATCCTTGATGTTCTTATCTTTCAGAGCATCGGGATCGACCACCGACATCACATCGCCGATATAGAGTAGCGGCATGGTCGATGAGGTCGTCTGCTCGATACAGCCGTAGGGATAATGGATCAGGTAACGCAGTCGTTTCAGCTCGGAGATATAGGGGATGGCACTTGCAGCAATCTCCACCTTCAACCCCTCATCACGCAGGTCGTCCGGCAGAAACTCTGCGATGGTAAAATGCTTACCCGCCTCAAGCGTAACGTTCACACGCTTTTCAGGGGACATCGGATGAATCGGCAATTGAGCCGAATCAATCGTCTCGATTCCCTCGGCTTTTGCTTTGAAACTAAAACTCGCCTTACCGTCGAATGCAGCCACTCTGGCCGGGAAGAGAAGCGTCGCAGACCCCATATCCGGGATGGTAGCGGAGAGCTTCTCCTTTTCCAGTTTAACGCTGCTGCCGGCAGAGACGGTCGTCGTAACCTGCTGCTCCTTGCCAGTCATATTGACCAGAAAGACCGGAATATCGAAGTGATCTCCCCACTGCAGGAAGCGAGGCAGCGTCGGCTGCATCACCAGTGGATCGCGTACAGTTACGAAATGCTCCTGATGACCTACCTTGCCATCCTGAGCCGCCACCACCATGACACGCACTTTGCCCTGGAACGGCGGAATGGGCACACGTACCTCGGCTTTACCGGTCGCATCGGATGTCACCACGCCGGACCAGTGCGAAACCAGCCTGACCGGCATAATACGCCCGCTCTTCTTCTGCTTCTGAGCAGCGACACCGCCACCGATCAGGCCCCGGCCGCTCTTCATCGTTCTCGGGAAGGTCCAGCCGATCGTCTCATAGGTCGATACGCCCAGCCTGCGCGGCTCGAAGAAGTAGTCGATCGGTTTGGGTGTATTGAAGCGCGTTAGCTGCAGAATACCCTCATCGACCACGGCAACCGTAAACTCGGCCTTCTTGCCGTTACTGGAATCGAGCTTGATCACCAGATCGTTGCCCGGCCGCATCTTCTCCGGAACCTTCGCCTTCAGATCGATCAGATACTGTTTGGGTTTCACCTTGAGCGAGACATTTCCCCATGCCCGAGCCGGCACGTACATCTCTCCCTCTTCCGGGTCTTTGATAATCAGTAGCGTCGCATAGACATTGGGCAGGAAGTCGGGGGTCTCGAGAGTCAACGTATTGGGCCCCTTCTTCACCTCCACCCAGCGACTCTCGATCAGATGATCGGCTTCAACCGCAAACAGTGCCTTGCCGGTAAAGGGCGACTCGAAACTGATCGACACATCCTCTCCCACCTCAGCTTCGTTAACGGAAGGAACCAGGCGCACCTGATCCGGTGCATGCGGCTTGGATTGATCTCCGCCCCTTGCACCCCAGTACCAGGAATAACCCATCGAGACGACCAGATCGGAGGTCTGGCGGGTCTCAAGCGAGCGAACGCGAATCACATAACGTCCCCAGCTCTTGCGACTGTTCAGTTTGATATCGAACCGACCGTTCTTCACATCGATTACGCTCGATTTGCCTTCGGTGAGAAGCACATCTTCGCTGCGCCATGTGTTATATCTGCGCTCAGGATCCCACGAATATGTCCAGTTACTGTAGATCTCCAGCAATGAGACCTCAACCTGAGCATCGCGGCGAACCTCTTCGCCGGATGGGGTAAACAGCCTGCCCTCGACCGAGATTTTGCCATCTTTTGCCGAGATATTACGCAGGCCGATAATTTCAGAGTGGGCCGATACCAGCGTCGAAGCGTTTTGATGGGTTACCCGGCCACTGCCCGATTCGGTCACGTCGACACTGGCTGTCAGACTCATCACCGTCGGAAAGACATGCTTCATCCGGTCAACGGAGAGATCCAGCGTCACCAGCCCATCCTTGTCCAGCTTTCCGGATTGTGGCTGCAGCATGATCGGCGCCTGCTTGGTGATGCGATATTCGCCCGTGGCGAACGCCTTGTTCCCCGGCACCGTAAACCAGGCCGGTTTCAGGGAGAAGCGGGCTTTGTATCCACCCTCCGCCACCGGAGGGCCGAACAGGTATTTGGCATCGACATCGAACTTCGCCATCTCATCGGCCTGAACCAGAGCTTTTTCCGGATTGACCTTCAGGCCGATTCGCTCCGGCACGAACTCCTCGACGAAGAAACCGTAGCTATTGATCTGTTTGTCGCCGCTACTCAGAACGGCCTGGTATTTGCCGGTGTCGGCATAATCGTCCAGCTGAAAATCGAGCTGGCTCATACCGAACGAACTACTGTGAACCGAAAGCTGCCTGACCACCTTCTGGCGCGGCGATAAAATCTTCCACTGCAGCGGTGCATTCTTGGCAGCCAGCCGCTCTCCGCTCCATACCACCGATGCGAGATTTACCTTCTCGCCGGGGCGATAGACGCCACGCGAGGAGTAGATATATCCCTCCAAGGCGGTCTTGTTGTCGCCGTAGGCACGCAACTTCTGCTGGGAGTCGCCATTGTTCAGAACCACATCGCTAAAGCGCAGATAGGAGAGATCGTTGCTGGTGCTCATCACCAGGGCATAAGGTTTCTTCTTCTGCTTCATCACCCCTTTCAGGTGACATCCGCCATCGCTGTCGGTGCGGCAGGAGGCGATCTCGAAGTTATTGTAGCTCATCACCTTGACCTGCACGCTGCTCCTGGCCGAGAAATCGCTGGCCGATCGTGTCCAGACGTAGAGGTCGTCGCCATCCTGCTTGGCTATAGCTGCCAGGTCGGTAACAACCACCAGTGCACTATCCATCTGCGCGGCGTAGTTGTTCTTATCGCCATAGAGCCTGGAGAGCGATACCTGAAAAACACCCTTCCCTGCCGAGGCCAGGTCGGAGAGATCGATCACGCCCCTTGCTTTACGATTACTCTCCATATCCAGCTTCATATCTTTGCTCAACACCTCTTCGGAGACCTGAGGTGTTGCCGCATTACCGTTCTGGGTCATCCAGAAGATGAGATTCTGGGGAGGAACCCTGCGGAAGCTCAGCCGCATCTGCTCGACATTCCGATACTCGAACGGCAGCTCGGCCCCATCCAGCCTGGGCAGATATCTGGCTTTGGTCAGGAATGCGAGCCTGGGATTAAAGTTGGGAGTTTTAACCTCACGGCGCACATTCTCCTTCAGCCACTGGTTCTCCGTCCCTTTCAGACCGGCCAGAAACTCGACCGAATAACTTGTATCGGGTTTGAACGGGCCGATAAGACGGAATGAGCCCACGCCCGGCACCACCTCATACTCGATCTCCGGAGTCACGCGGATAAACTCTTTGGCAGTCGCGACGTCGATCCGGCCCTGCCTGGCCTTATAGTAGTCGACTCCCTCTCCACTGATTCTGAACGGAACGCTCAACGTAAAAAAGTCGCTGCCCTCGTTGGCGGAGATATTCTGAATCTGGATGGTTGTAGGCACATCGATATCCAGCTTACTGGAGGCGACGAACATCACCTTCCTGCCATCGATTTCCTGCTCGCCATCCATGAATATCTCGACGATCTCACCACCGGTCAGGTCGCGACCGGAGATCGTCACCATCTGTGATCGATCGCTGTGCCTGACAATCCGGATATGATCGTTATCGACCGTTTTCCACTCTCTGTTGCGCGATTTGAACAGCTTGAACCGAAGCTTTTTATCGAGCGCCTTCAGGTCGACCGAATGGTTCCAGATGAGCTGCATCCTGATATGCGATCGCGGCTGAAAATCCTCCACCAGAAATCCGTTCATCAAGATCGGAGGAATCGAAAAGGTATAAGGCCCCTTTTTCTCGGAGACCAGATCCACCGACTTCTCTTTGCCGATCGGGAGCGAATGGAGTGTCAGAGCCACCTCGCTCATATCATCTTTCGGGCGATCCCAGCGAAGTTCGAAACGATTCGGCCCGCTCCAGCGACCGCTCAACGGCATCGGTGGCAGCAGCGACACACCTTCGAGCTCTTTATCGGAGAAGGTGATTCCGGTATCCACTTTCTGGCCGGGCTGCACAAGAATCTCGGCACCGATAGGCACGCCGCCCTGATCGTTGATTACACTGGCTGTGAAAAGATTGTTCTTGGCAGCTCCTCCCTTCCTGTCCCCGACCGGAACGCCTACAGCCGCAGGAGCCTGTTCGACAGGTTTGGAGGTCTGCACTGCTACCTTGGGCGCCGCGCTCTCCTCCTGTTTCACTTCAACGACGGAATCTCCGCCTCGTTGGATAACCAGAACCAGCAACACGACTACGGCTGCCGCCCCAATCGCAGATATCAATGCAATTTTTGATTTCATAACTCTCCCCTCTTATCAATCCCGCCAGTAAGCCAATCTTGAAAAAACCGGAACGGGGCTGGAAAAAACCGACCCCGTTCCCCCTTATTTTACCTTCGACAGATCTACCTGATCGCTATCGGTCGATCACATCGCCTCAGCGGAACCGGCTGCATCCACCACCTTATAGCTGAGCGTCTCGACAGCGGTAAAACCGCTCTCGTTCTCCTGCTGAACCGAAACCTCCCAATCGCCGCTCTTGCGGGTCGGAACAATGCGCCATGTACGATAACGGATCGATTGCGGCATGGTGAGCGTATTCGTATCCATCGTTAACCCCTTGTACTTGTACTGGACCAGAATGTTGGCCTTCTCGGTATCGTCGCCCGGAATCATGAAGTTCATCCAGAGATAGGCCTTACTTCCGGCTGCAATTGAGCTGCCATCGATCTCACCTTCGCACTCGTTTTTGTTCTCGCCCTCTTTAACGATGCCGCTGCAGAACTTGTATTCAACCAGCGTCGCCGTATCTCCCTGATGATAGTAGTTCAGCACCTCACGTACTTTCGCAGTATCGATGGAACCTTCGGCCCACACGGCTGCCGGTGCGATAGCCACTATCGACAAAACATAAATGATTTTTCTGATCATATAATTTCCCCTTTGGATTGAAATGTTTGATAAGGGGATTAAAACCGACCGGCAGTTCATTCGCACTCAGGCGTTCGCGTCAAGCAAGTGCGAATCCTTAAGCAGAGCGTGCTCCTCGATGGACAGGACCTCTATCGATCCTCTCCCCTCTCAAGAGAAGAGCATAGCCACTAAAATACAATGTGCAAAGTGCGGAGATAGCTGTCAGAGAAGATCCTCGAGCAGTGACCGCATCCGCTCGATCCATGCTGTTGCATCGCTATCGGTATAACTGACTGCAGGCTGGAAACCCCAGACTGGCGCAGGCCAGGCCGGATCGTTTTTAAAACGGACGATGTGGTGAATATGCAGCTGTGGCACCACGTTACCGAGCGCTGCCACGTTGATCTTATCTGCCTTGAAATGGCGATCGATTCGTTCCGAAAGCATTGAAGATTCGACCATCAACTGTTGTTGATCCGCCTCCGGAAGCTCGAAGATTTCGCGCACCCCCTCTCTTCTCGGCACCAGAATAAACCATGGATAACTGCAATCGTTCATCATCAATAACCTGCAGAGCGGCAGATCGCCGATTGTAAGAGAGTCCCGGTCCAGTTGTGGGTGCAGTTCGAACATCGGCATATCCTATCCTGACAAAAGCTTTCAGTGAATTGCGCAACGTTACTGGTTATAGTTCGGCCCATGTTTACAGGCATTATCATGGATGTAGGAAAAATCGTCGCGATCGACAAAGAGCCGGAGCAAACGCATATGCAGTTTTCAACCGTGCTCGATACAGGCAAGTGGTCCGAGGGCGACTCTGTGGCCGTGGACGGATGCTGCCTGACCATCACCGATCTGCCAGCCCCCGGCATCTTCGCCGCCACACTGTCGCAGGAGACGCTCAACGTGACCCGTCATGGCAGTGTGAATGTCGGCGATGCGGTCAACCTCGAGCCTGCACTCTGTGTCGGCGACCCGCTTGGCGGCCATATCGTCACCGGCCATGTCGATGGCATTGCGACGGTGGAGTCGATTGTCGATGTCGGCGAGCATAAGTGTTTCACCTTCTCCGTCCCCCGCAACCTCGCCAAATATGTGATCACCAAAGGCTCTGTCGCCCTCAACGGCACCAGTTTGACGGTCAACGAAGTCGACAACTGCTCCTTTACCGTCAACCTGATTCCCCATACATTGTCCCACACCAATCTGGGAGACCTCACCGCAGGCGACCAGGTCAACTTCGAAAGCGATATGCTTGGCCGTTATGTGGAACGGATCATGAGCTTTCAAACCAACACCCAACAGGAGCCACTATGAGCCTAGCCAGTTGTGAAGAACTGATCGAAGAGCTGCGTGCCGGACGCATGATCATTCTGGCCGACGACGAAGATCGCGAGAATGAGGGCGATCTGGTCATGGCTGCCGAGTGGGTTACCCCCGAAGCGATCAACTTCATGGCGACCCACGGCAGAGGACTGATCTGCCTTGCCCTGACGCAGGAGCAGACCGACAAGCTCAACCTGCCGCTGATGGTCTCCAACACCAATTCCAAGTTCAAGACCAACTTCACCGTCTCCATCGAGGCGGCCGAAGGGGTCACCACCGGTATCTCCGCCTATGACCGGGCCCATACCGTCCGTGCCGCAATTCATGAGCAGGCCACCCCTGCCGACATCCATACACCGGGCCATGTCTTCCCGCTGGTCGGTCGCGATGGCGGACTGCTGGTGCGTGCCGGACACACCGAGGCGAGTATCGACCTTGCACGTATGGCAGGGCTTAAACCGGCCGGTGTGATCTGCGAGATCATGAACGAGGACGGCACCATGTCGCGCATGCCGGAGCTCAAGAAATTCGCCAAAAAACATGATCTCAAGGTCGGCAGTATTGCCGATGTGATCCGCTACCGCCTGAAGCACGACTCTCTGGTCAAGCGCGAGGTCGAGGTACGGTTGCCGACCGAATTCGGTGAGTTCCGCATGTATGGTTACAGCAATGCCGTGGATCAGGCCGAGCATGTGGCGCTGGTGATGGGCGATCCCGACCCGGAACGACCATGCCTGATCCGTGTTCACTCCGAATGCCTGACCGGCGATGTCTTCACCTCACGCCGCTGCGACTGCGGCTCGCAGCTTCATGCCGCCATGCGGCAGGTAGCCGAGGCCGGAGAGGGTGTCATTCTCTACCTGCGTCAGGAGGGCCGCGGCATCGGCCTGCTTAACAAGCTGCGTGCCTATGAGTTGCAGGATGCCGGTCACGACACAGTCGAGGCCAACAAGAAGCTCGGTTTCAAAGCAGACCTCAGAGATTACGGTATCGGCGCCCAGATTCTGCGCGATATCGGCCTGCGTAAACTGAAACTTTTGACCAACAATCCGAAGAAGATCATCGCGCTCGATGGCTACGGCCTTGAGGTGGTGGAGCGCGTACAGCTGCAAACCAGCCCGCATGAAGAGAACATCACCTATCTGACCACCAAACGCGACAAGATGGGTCACATGCTGGATGTAAAAGAGGGTAAGAAATGAGTCTTGATGCTCCGCACCTGAGCGGAACGGTGGACGCCACCGGCATGAAGATCGGCATCATCGTCAGCCGCTTCAATGAAAACATCACCTCTGCCCTGCGCGATGGCGCGGTCGAGGCACTAAAAGAGCACGGCAGTTCGGACGATAACCTGCACATCGTGCATGTGCCGGGTGCCTTGGAGATTCCAACCATCGCTGCACGCATGGCCGATTCGGGAAGTTACGATGCACTGGTCTGCTTAGGTTGTGTCATCAAGGGTGGCACCGCCCACTTCGATCACGTCTGCCGTGTCGCCATGGACAGCATCGGCGCTATTGCCGAGCGCGGCACCATCGCCATCGCCAACGGTGTACTGACCGTCGATACGCTGGAGCAAGCGCTGGATCGCGTCGGCGGCCCGCACGGTCATAAGGGTGCGGAAGCAGCACTGACAGCAGTTGAGATTGCCACGCTGCTAAAGGAACTGGGGAAACAAGATTGAGTAACAAGAAAACAAAGGGCCCAAACCGCCATCAGGCGCGTGAATCAGCCATCGAAACCCTCTACGCATGGCATAGCGGCGGCGCGGACAATGCCGACCTGCCCCACCTGCTGGCCGGGCGCATTCAGGAGGAGGAGCGCGGCGGTCAGGATGAGAACTACCTGCGCGAGATGGTCTACGGCGTCACCGAATCGAAAGATGAACTCGATGCCCTGCTCAAGCCTGTCATCAGTCGCAGCCTCGCCAGTGTCGCCAGTGTTGAGATCAATGTGCTGAGGCTCGCCGCCTGGGAGATGAAAAACAGGCTGGAGATTCCCTACCGCGTCATCATCAACGAGGCACTGGAGTTGACCCGCGCCTACGCCGATGAGTCGGCCCGTGGTTTCATCAACGGCGTCCTCGACAAGCTGGCCAAACAGCTTCGCCCTCTCGAAGCCAAGTAGATCCTCAACTACCGCGTTCGTCATGCCAGCGGCACCCCAGGGTGGCTTCTCTTGTGCAAGCACAATTCACCTCCAAGCTGGCATTCATGGATTCTGGATCTCGGCAACTGCTCCATGCGTTGCTCTACCTCCTGCATCCGTGCAGTCGAAGTCGGGAATGACACTTATTCAAAGGCTGCCTCGTGCAGCCTTTCGTTTTTCCTCTGTCATTTGTCATTCACCTGCCTGCTGCTTATATTAGACAGGTCGGCAGGGGGAACTTCCATGAAAGCAGTTGTTTACGATCGTTACGGGCCGCCCGAGGTGCTACATGTCGCCGAGGTGGAGAAGCCTGCCATCAAAGAGAATGAAATCCTGATCCGGGTGCAGGCCACTGAGGCCACCAAGGCGGACTGCGAGATGCGGAAGTGTAAATTTGCTGTCAAATGGCTCTGGCCCCTCTTCCGTCTCTCGATGGGCATCTTCAGGCCCCGGAACCGCATTCTCGGCTTCTATCTGGCCGGCACGGTCGAAGAGGTCGGCAGCAGCGTCACCGCCTTCAAGCCGGGCGATGAACTCTTCGGTTCCAGCAGCATGCGACTCGGCGCTTACGGCGAATTCGTCAGCATTCCCGAGAACTGCACACTGGTACCCAAACCCACCAACCTCAGCTTCGAGGAGGCCGCAGCCGTGCCACTCGGCGGCCTCAACGCCCTCCACTTCATGCGGCTCGCCAACATCCAACCGGGCGAGAAGGTGCTGATCATCGGTGCAGGCGGCAGCATCGGCCTCTTCAGCGTGCAGATCGCCAAGTCGATGGGCGCGGAAGTGACCGCCGTGGACAAGATGGAGAAGCTGGAACTGCTGCGCTCCATCGGTGTCGATCACGTCATCGATTACACCAAAGAGGATTTCACTCGAAGCGGCAAGAGGTACGACGTCATCATCTCCACCGTCGCCTCTACCCCCTATTCCGCTGCCATCGCCTCGCTCAACCCCGGCGGCCGCTACCTGATCGCCAATCCGAAACTCTCCGACATGCTCCGCGCCCCGCTCACCTCGAAGTTCACCGACAAGAAAGCGACCTTCGCCTTCGCCGGAGAGAAGCCCGGGGAGCTTCTGACACTCAAAGAGATGATCGAAGCAGACAAGATTAAACCGCTCATCGACCGCGTTTTCCCAATGGATCAAGCCCCCGAAGCACATCGACTGGTCGAAACGGAACAGCGCCTCGGGGCGGTTGTAATCAGTGTCAACAACGATTGATATCAGTTCTAACTAGAATATCTGAAGGTAGAAGCCAACATGAACTACTTAGCAACGCTATTCCTACTGTTAACTTTATCTAATACAGCTCTGGCAACTGATGCAGGACTCATTGATCGCATCCGCTTGAATTCATCAGATAATAGTTGGGGTATAGAGGCCGAGCATATTGATGGAGCGATATCAGTCTTTACTATAAAAAATAAAGACGGAAATGTTATAAAGGTTGATATATCGCAATATTCTTTAATAAGTTATCCAAAAAACGAATCAGAAGAGAACAGCAAAATAATTATATCGGGTTACGCTCTTGATGTTACAAAGCCAGAGAATCAAGAAATGGTACAAGTAAAGCTAACTATCTTTCCTGATGGAAAGTATGAGTTCGAATATCAATGAATAAAGGGGTCAGAGCCCTTATAAGTTAGGATAGGATTAGAAAACCACATTAGAAAACTTCAATGAGTGAGCAAGAGAAAAGATCAAAGGAAGTAGACGAGTATATCTCAAATCCACCTCATGAAACCAGGCAAGCACTTGAAGAACTACAGGCAATCTCAATTAATGAAGTGAGGAAATTGTTGGATGACTGAACATATGAATACAAAACTTTCCGGAGGTTTAGTCCATGAACTGCCCGCCGATCTTGCCAGTGCGTTAAATGAGGAAAGAGACGCAGTAACCTGCTGGGAAAACTTATCGTCCATCGCCCGCAATGAATTTATTTGCTGGATCGAAGATGCCAAGCAAGATAAGACCAGAATGAAACGAATCAATCGAGCCGTGGAAGAGCTACTCGAAGGGAAAAAACGACCATGCTGCTGGGTCGGCTGCATTCATCGTACTGACAAGAAGCCTGGCAAATGGCAGCAGGATGTATTGATCGATAAAAAGCCAAAAAGATAGTCATAAAACGAAATGCCAATAAAAGACTTAGAGGCACTGCTGTCCCACTTATCTATAAATGTCATGCCGGACTTGCGACTGCATGGATGCAGGAGGTAGAGCAACGCATGGAGCAGTTGCAGAATCCGGCATCCATTCTGAAATTCAAAAAAGTGGATTCCCGCTTCCGCGGGAATGACGGTCCTTTTATCCGTGTAATCTGCGTGTATCTGTGTCTAAATTTTCTGGCTAAATCGCGCGGGCGAGCTGAATCCCAAGCCAGGTAAGCGCGAGGCAGACGATCACCTGCCCCATGACGTTGGCGGTGGCCATACCTAGGGCACCCTCCTGTAGGAGGCGGACGGATTCGAGTGAATAGGTCGAGAAGGTGGTGAAGGCGCCGAGCATGCCGACAGTGAGGGCCAAGCGAACCAGCTCACTGGCGGTGGAGCGCTCGATCAGCCAAACGAAGAGGAAGCCGAGCAGAAAGCTACCAATGGCGTTGACGGCGAAGGTGCCCCACGGGAATGCACCGCCTGCCCAGCGCTGCACGGCACCGGCCATCAGCCAGCGCATCACTGCGCCTGTTGCTCCACCGATTGCGACTGCTGCGAGCTGCTGCACCATTACGAATTACCACCCCTCTTCTTAAGCTCCTCCCGCCGCGCTTTGAGCCAGGCGATACGTTCGCCGAGCGTCTTCTCGAAGCCGCGTGCGGTGGGATGATAGAGGGAAACGGCCTCCATCTCATCAGGGAAATGCGATTGCGCCACGACAGTATCATCGGAGTCGTGCGCGTATTGATAACCTTTGCCGTGGCCGAGCTCCTTCATCAGCTTCGTCGGCGCGTTTTTCAGATGCGCCGGCACGTCGAGGTTCTGCGTCTCTCGGGCTAACTTTCTGGCCCCCTTCTCGGCCACGTATGCGGCGTTGCTCTTCGGTGCCAACGCCAGATAGATAGCGGTCTCAAACAGCCCCTGCTCGCCCTCGGGAGAGCCCAGAATCTGATACATTCGCTGCGCATCGAGCGCCAGCGTCAGCGCTTTCGGATCGGCCAGCCCCACATCCTCGGTGGCCATGCGGATCATGCGGCGCGCGAGGTAGAGGGGCTCCTCGCCCGACTCAAGCATGCGTGCCAGCCAGTAGCAGGCGGCATCGGCATCGGAGTCGCGCACCGACTTATGGAGAGCAGAGATCAGGTCGTAATGGCCATCGCCATCGCGATCGTACTGGCCTTGCCTGCGTGTCCACTGTCTGGTTGTTGATTCTTCATCCCACTCCCTGTCCGCACCTGCCTCAAAGAGGCTCTGCAGGGCGTTCAGGGCATAGCGGGCATCGCCGTCGCAAGCCTTTGCCAACCACGCCAAAGCATCATCGCTGACGGAGAAGTTCGGGGACTCTTCCTGTAACAAAGCGATGCCGCGCTTAAGGATGTTATCAATCGCATCTTCATTGAGTGGCTTGAGCACGATGACGCGGCATCTTGAGAGCAGTGCGTTGTTCAGCGAGAAGGATGGGTTCTCGGTGGTGGCCCCGACCAGTACCAGTGTCCCCTCCTCGATATAGGGGAGCAATACATCCTGCTGCGCCTTGTTGAAGCGGTGGATTTCATCCAGAAAGAGAAGGTAGCTGCGCCCCTCGCCCTTGGCGCGATCCACCACTGCCTGCACCTCTTTCTTGCCGGCGGAGACGGCGGAGAGCTGCTCGAAGGGCATGTTGGCGGACTCGGCCATGATGCGGGCCAGGGTGGTTTTACCAACCCCCGGCGGACCCCAGAAGATGGCCGAGACGGCTCTGCCCTCGTTCAGCGTGGCGGTGAACCACGAACTCTCGGCGGTCAGTTCGTCCTGACCTGCCACGTCGGCCAGCGTTTTCGGCCTGAGACGCCACGCCAGCGGCGCCGAAGCACTCTCCGACGCCGATGAAGCGAAGAGATCGGGCGTCGCCAGAATCAGAACGCCTTCGAGACCGAAAAGGCCAGGCCATGACGGCGATCGCGATAGGTACCTGCATAGGTGCCGCTGGCCGATTTCTTGGGATAGAAGGTGTAATGGTAAGCCAAATCCCCATGGAATCCGAATACATCACCACCCGCACCCAGCGCGATCTTATGGCCCGTCTGATCTGCAACCACCGGATGGAAACCGGTTGAGGAGTTGGCGCCCTGCTCATAGGCATAACCGAAACGGAACTGGCTGTTCTCACGCCAGAACCATGTGACACCGAACATCAGAGAGAGCGTATCCTTCAGATCCAGTGCGTTGGCCTGCACGACCGTAGCACCGTTCACCACATTCAAGTCCTTCAGCTTCGACCAGCGGCTCCAGTTCGCATCCAGTTCGAGACGGACGGCATCGGCCGCATCGTAGGCAGCGCCAAAAACGAACTCATCCGGCAATTTAATGCTGAGGTTCTGCGTACCGCTATCGATCTTGATGTTCGAGCCGATACGAGCGGTAGCGCCAAGCGACCACATCGGAGCCGGTTTCCACTTCATCGAGGCATGTCCGCCGAATGAGGTGCGGCCCGTACCGGAAAAACGCTGGCCCGGTTGGGTCATGGTAGCTGATGCCAGATACCAGTCACCACCCACGGCAAACGCCATGTTGCTGTTCAGGCGATAGATACCATCGAGTGAAAGGCGATCCATTCTCAGAACCGAGCTGCCTGTACCGGCAAAAGCGCCCGTCCAGTTATTATCAGCCTCAAATGGGCGGTTAAAGGCCAGCGAAACACCCAGATTACTTTCACGTGGTATCCACGCCGCATAGAGATGGCTGAGGTTGGAAGCACCACCAAGGTTTGACGCCACACCGGCAGGAATCCTGACCGAACTGTTGCGATACTGGAGATTAACACCTGCCATCACCTGAACACCATCCTGCCAGGCAAGCCCTGCCGGATTGTATGTTGCCGCCGACACATCATCGGCCCCGGCCACCACGGCATTCGCTACGCCTGCAGCCGACGCGGACATGCCTGAACTACTGGCAAATCCTCCGGCCTGTGCCGATGTGGCAAACAGGGAACAAAGTGTTAAAAAAACGATTTTTCTCATGTTTATTTTACCCAACGTTTTACTCCAGAACATCCATTATTGAACTCGATTCGGATGGTTTGTTTCCGACTACCGAGCAACTACCTGCCTTCAGGCAGTCCTTCGCCACCGGCAATATCCACCACCTCGACCCCTTCCGGGGGCGTAAAGGAAAACAGCTTCTCGGCAGGAAGCGTACGATCCACCTTCAGCAGAATCATCCTGTTCCGGTTACCCAGAACATCCTCGCTCTCCAGCCAGCGCAGCGTACCATCGGGAAGGAAATTAACGAGCAGTTCAGGCCCACCGGACTCTCCATCACTAACAAGAATACGATAGGAGAGATCACCGGCACCGCTCTTCTCGGTCGCCAGCAACTGTATATGGTTCAAGGCAACCCGGCCATCCAGCAGTTTCATCGCAATCGGATCGACCACATCGAGCCCCAGCATTCGCTCCGCCTGCATCAGATCCGGCTCATAGTGCCAGATCACATCACCGGCACTGACATAGAGCTGTTTATACGGTGACCGGTACTCCCAGCGAAAACGACCAGGGCGTTTTACCGCCAGTGTCCCCGAGAAGTGCTGCTCATCCCCTTCGGAGAAGTAGACCATCTGCCGAAACTCACAACTGAACCCTTCTGTTTCAGACAGTCGGGAAAGCGCACTCTTCAGTGGTGTCGGCAGTGCACCTGCCCTCTCCGCTCTATCCTCTGCTCCCCTCTCTACTCCATCCGCCGCCGATGCCGCCACACCCGGAAACAACAAAACACACAACAACAGTACTCTTAACATGGCATGCACTACTCGATCACCCCACCGCCATCGGCCTCGGAGCGGGCCAGCACTTTACGCATGCCGCCGGAGCCGGGTGGTGTCACCAATCCATCCTGCTCCATCTGCTCGACGATACGGCTGGCTCTGTTATACCCAATCCTCAGGTAACGCTGCACCATCGAGACCGAGCACTGCCCCTTCTCGATCACCAGTTCGGCCGCCTCATCATACTTGGCATCCTTCTCCTCATCGTCACCGCCAGCAGCCTGCTCATCCGGGCTCTTCACCTCGAACACCTCGTGGCGATACTCCGGCTCACCCTGTGCCTTCAGATGCTCTACCAGACCGATCACATCGCCATCGGAGACATAGGCGCCATGCACACGAATCAGATCGCGCCCGCCACTTAAGAAGAGCGAATCACCCTGCCCCAACAGCTGTTCCGCCCCCATCTGGTCGAGGATGGTGCGCGAATCGATCTTGGATGAGACCTGAAAGGAGAGTCGGCTCGGCAGATTGGCCTTAATCAGACCGGTAATGACATCCACACTCGGGCGCTGGGTTGCCAGAATCAGGTGAATGCCTGCGGCTCGTGCTTTTTGAGCAATACGACAGATCGCCTGCTCCACCTCTTTACCGGCCACCATCATCAGGTCGGCCAGCTCGTCGATCACAATCACAATGAATGGCAAACCCTCCATCTCACCACTCTTATCCGCTTCCGCTGCCTTGTTGTAGCCCTCGAGATTACGCACCCTAGCCTCACTCATCAGCTGGTAACGACGCTCCATCTCATAAACCGCCCACGCCAGCGCCTTGGCCGCCTTGTGGGGGCTCGTTACCACCGGCACCAGAAGATGCGGAATGTCGTCATACATCGAGAGTTCGAGCATCTTCGGATCGACCATGATCAGGCGCAGATCCTTCGGCGACCAGGTCATCAACATGGAGCAGATCATGGTGTTGATCGAGACCGACTTACCCGAACCGGTGGTGCCGGCCACCAGCAGGTGCGGCATTTTGGCCAGATCGGTGACCACAGGCTGGCCTGCGATATCGACACCGAGCGCCAGCGGCAGTTTCATTTTTTTATTGGCAAAAGCCTTGCTGGCGAGGATATCGTGCATCAGCACCATCTCCCGCTCCTCATTCGGAATCTCTATACCGATCACATTCTTGCCCGGGATATTACCTGCCACGCGTACACTGACCGCCGACATGGAGCGGGCCAGATCGTCCTGCAATGCAATGATACGGTTGGCTTTGGTGCCGGGTGCCGGTTCGAACTCGAACTGCACCACGACAGGGCCGGGCTGCACGGCAACCACCTGCCCCTCGACACGGTAGTCGAGCAGCTTCTTCTCCAGCATACGTGCCATCGCCTGCAGTGCATCGGCGCTGTAGGAGTGTCCGCCCCCCTGCCTGGCTGTAAAGAGCGACAGGCCCGGCAGTTTAAAACCCGATCCGGCAGACGGTGTCGCAAGCGTCAGCTCACCCTGCTGCTGCTCCTTGGCCTTGCGCGACACCTTCACCTTGACCGGCTCGATCACCTCGGGCTCGGACTCGGCGATATGAACAGGGCGCTCCGCCCTCTTCTCCCGGCGCTTCTCACGCCCCTCCATACGATCGCGACGCACATCGATCCTGCCACGCCAGCGATCGAACAGCGAAAGAAGCAGGCCCCAGCAGAAGAGCGCTGCAACCACCACACGCTGCACCGCTGCAACCAGTGAGATATGGGATGCAGCCACAAATGAGCTAAGCAGCAGAATCACCAGCACCAGATCTCTGCCGACCGTATGTAGTGGCCCCGCCAGACCCTGTGAAAGGAGCGCACCAAGCGCACCGCCTGCACCCACACCGTCCGGCAGTTGTCGAGTCAATGAATCGGCAAACCACGCCTCATGAGCAGCAAAGAGTGCTGCAACGGCAAGTATGCACGGAAGCCAGAAGAGCGATGTCCAGCCGCCTGCGTAGGGGGAGCGGCCCAGAGCGATGCGCACGGTCAGCACCAGACCGAGCAATACAACGATCCAGCTTGCATAACCGAAGAGTTGATAGAAGAAGTCCGACAGATACGCCCCGACCACACCCATGGTGTTGAGTGTCTCTGCCGCCGTCTCATGGTTAAAGGAGGGGTCCTGCTTGGCAAAGCTGTAGAGTGCCACCGCACTCACCAGTACCAACGCCAGTATCACCAGCGCCAATGCTTCTCTTAAAACAGAACGGACATTCATGGATTAAACTTCCAGCACTACGGGCAGCACCATCGGCCTGCGACCGATCCTCTTCTTGCACCAGCGGCGAAGCCAGATACGAATCTCCTCTTTCGCCTCCTCGATGTCGGCCATGGTCTCCTGATCCATGCTTTCGAGGAAAACGGACATATCGGCAGATGCCTCGGCAAGAAAGTCGTCGCTCACCTCCTGATGCAAAAATCCGCGCGCTACCAGCTCCGGTTCGCCCAGCAGTGTGCCCTCATGCTGACTGATCAGAACAGTTACGGAGATCATCCCCTCATCGGCCAGTACACGGCGGTCGCGAAGCACCAGATCGTCCACCTCATCCCGGCCTGTTCCATCCACGAAGATGGCACCGGCATGGAAACCTTCACCCAGCGAGATGCCATCCTCTTCGACAATCACATCCTGGCCGTTCTCGGCAATCACCGTGTTCTCATAATCGATACCTGCTGCAATACCGAGGTCCTGATGCTCGATCAGATTGCGATACTCGCCATGTACCGGATAGAGATATTTCGGCCTGGTCAGCTGGATCATCGTTTTCAGTTCATGCGCCTGGGCATGGCCGGAGACATGCAGCGGCGCTTTACCTGCGTGTAAAACACGGGCACCACGGCGATAGATATGGTTGTAGAGACCGGCGATCACCCGTTCGTTACCGGGAATATTGGATGAGGAGAAGATCACCAGGTCGCCTGCACCGAGACGCACACCGGTAAACCGATCCTGTGCAATTCTTGCCAGAGCAGCCCGCCACTCACCCTGTGAACCGGTGGCGATGATCAGCAGCTCTTTGTCGGCAATATCGGAGCAGGACTTGATATCGACCAGCGTACCGGTCGGAATGGAGAGACGATCCAGATTACGGGTGATATCGACATTGCGCTCAAGGCTTCTGCCTGCCAGCGCCACCCTTCTTCCACAGGCAACCGCCGCATCGATAATCTGCTGGATGCGGAACATGTTGGAGGAGAAGGTGGTCACTACCACTTTTCCTGAGCATTGCGAGATTGCCTGCTTCAGGGCCGGGCCGACCACCCGCTCACTCGGATTGGAACCTGAGCTGGTGGCATTGGTGGAGTCCGAAGCGAGTAGCAGAACCCCTTCGTCACCCAGTCCGGAGAAGCGATGCAGAGCCGTCGGTTTGCCATCGATCGGCGATGGATCAAACTTGAAATCGCCAGTATGGACAATCGCGCCGAGCGGTGTGTGAATGACGATAGAGACCGCATCCATGATCGAGTGGGTCACCGGGATCGCTTCGACGCTGAACGGACCGACCTCGAGAGTTCCCTCTTCCGGCAGTGCTCTCAAATCCCCTTTATAATCCCGCTCCTCGAGTTTGCCTTCAACCAGCGCCAGCGTGACCGGCGATCCGTAGACGGGAATATTCAGTTCGGGCAGCAGGAACGGCAGTCCGCCGATATGATCTTCATGCCCATGCGTCAAGAGAATGGCGTGCAGGTTGAGGTTCAGCTCTTTCAGCGCCGAGATATCCGGCACCAGAAGATCGACCCCGTGCATACCGGGGCTCGGGAAACCCATACCGCAATCGACAATCACAGCATCGTCACCCATGGCATAGATCATCATGTTCTTGCCGAATTCGCCTACCCCTCCGAAGGGGTAGCAGCGGATGGCCTGCCCATTCACGGAAGCATCACTCATCAGGCAGCGCCGCGTGAGCCGGGTTTAATGGCTGGAATCCCTTCGCGACACATCGGACAATCATCCGCAGCGTGAGTCTCCACACTCAAAGAGATCGCCGTCGCATGCGGCACATCGAAACGCCCTTCGCTGTCCGGCGCACGATCCACCACGGCCAGCACCTTCGTCGGGTTGCCGCCATGCTCGCGTACCACGGCCATACATTCGCAGACCGAACCGCCGGTGGTGATCACATCTTCGACCACCAGCAGGCGTGCGCCTTCAGGAATAGTGAAGCCGCGACGCAGCTGCATCTCGCCCTCTTTACGCTCGGTAAAGATAAACGGTTTCTTCAACAGGCGTGCCACCTCCTGACCAATCACCAGTCCGCCGATAGCAGGTGCCACCACCATATCGTAATCCTCCGCATTGACCTTGCCGATCAGCTCGCTGGCAAGCTTGGTGGCATTATCGATATTCATCAGCACCAGCGCCGACTGCAGATAGCGTGATGAGTGGCGACCGGATGAGAGTACGAAGTGGCCGTTGAGCAGCGCACCTGCATCTTCATACATGGTCAGAATTTCCTGTTCGTTCATGGATAGTCCTTTGATAATCGTGTTGTAAATCTTTTCGCAAATGTTTTCGTATACGGTTCAACAAGATAGCCGAAAAAATAATTGCGGCGAGTGTAACAGTTTCCCCCTCCACACTAAACCTTCCGCTATAACTAACCAAAGACGTCATGCCGGACTCGATCCGGCATCCATTTCTGTCTTGAAAAGGCATGGATTCCCGCTTTCGCGAGAATGACGGAATAATTTAACGACAGGTTCCGCTATCGCTTTTTTTATTGCTATACTCATCTCCATGAACACCAAGACGAACCGCGATATTCAGGCCATCCTCTTCGATCTCGATGGTGTACTCTACATCGGCGACCACACCATTGATGGCGCTGCTGAAACGGTGGTGAAGCTCAAGAAGTTTGGTCACCCCATGGCCGGTATCACCAACACCACCACACAACCCGTCCGTGTGATTGCCGAGAAGCTGGCAAGCATGGGCATCCCCATTCCTCAGCTCTCCATCTACACCCCGGCAGCACTGGCAAGCAGGATCATCGGCCATAAGCGTGCCGCCCTCTTCGTTCGTGATGCCCTGCGGGAAGACCTGACGGAGCTAACGGAGAACAACGAACACCCCGATTACGTCATCATGGGTGATATCGGTGGTGAGGGTTATCCGCCGGAGGCACTACGCAGCATCTTCGAGTTGGTGATGGACGGTGCTGAGGTGCTGGCACTGCACAAGAACCGCTTCTGGCAGAAGCCGGACGGCCTGCATCTCGATCTCGGCGTCTTTGTCGCCGCCATCGAATACGCTACAGGTAAGGAAGCAACGATTCTGGGTAAGCCCTCCAGCGACTTCTTCCACGGCATCTGCAAAGCGCTCGGTGTTGCTCCTGAACACGCCCTGATGGTCGGTGACGACATCGAATCGGACATCGGTGGTGCTCAGCATGCTGGACTGAAAACGGTACTGGTCGAGACGGGTAAATATCGGGAGGAGTTCGTTAAACAGGTGGGCAAAGAGCAAGGCATCAAGGCCGATCTTACCATCCCCTCCATCGCCGACCTTCCCGATGCCCTTTCACTCCTCTAAATCAAAGAAAGGTGTTATCACCACTCTGCAATCCAATCGGATCGCTTTACAGATATCGTGACAAAGCGATATTGCTATAGCCCGGTAACGCGATTGTAATCAAACTTAATGCGATTCTACTTCAGGTTATAACTCTGGGTCTTCAAACATTGTGAATATGTATCGACCATTAATATACTCTATCCAGCCATACATTTCTGTCTCGTCCACAAACACCACGAATATTTTTTTATTTTCGAAAGATAAATAATCAATTGAGCTGGCATAAAAGGTGAATATTGCTTCTTTTCTTATAATACCATCGACCGATGATAGAATAATCACAAAGGTTTTATCCTTGTTGTCATGAGAATATTTTCCTGCTGAAACTATTAAATCAGTTTTAAAGACGCCTTTCTTAATTGAAATGTAGTTTTTGAATTTATCATTGTTGATCAACGTAAACTGTTTAATTCCACTCTTGGTGATTTCACTTCTCACAACATCAATGGTTACCTCGCAACATTGTGCGTTCACACAAAACGAGAAAAGACAAAAAAAAGACGCTGCTAAGAGTCGAGAATATCGTTTGGATTGAAATATATTATCTAGGCGGAGTAGTTGCATTGTTGTCCCTTAAGTATTGCAGCGGATCAATTCTTGTATTACGGCTTTGGCCAGTTTGTAAGGTATAGTGAAGGTGTGGTCCTGTAGATTGGCCTGATGTGTCAGTGGTTCCACAAACCTCTCCTTCGTTAACGGTGTCAGTGGCCTCTAGGCTTGTTGTTGTGTGATAATATCCGTGTAAATTTCCATTAGCATCCCTAATGATTAGATAGTTAGTACCTCTAGAAGTCCGACCAACCCCTACAACAGTCCCTGTTTCTACCGCATAAACGTTGCCAGATGTATTCCTCTGTCCAAAATCGACAGCCGTATGATTGTCTGGAAGCCCTGTTACAGGATGGGTTCTTTGTCTGAAGGTATCAGTTACCCTACTTGGATTTTCTGTTGGATATGAAGTTAATCCATATGGATCGGTGCGATTAACTGGATTTCCACCTACATAAGCAAAAGTGTTGTTGCCACCCCGCAATCCAATCGGGTCACTTTGCAGGTATCGTGCCGATGCGATATTACTGTAGCCCAGTAGCGCGATTGTGATTAAACTTAATACGACTCTATGAAACATCAGAAATCCCCATTCCCTCTATTTAGTGGCTATTTTTAGCAGCTTCTTTCACTCGCTGCAAATACTTGGCCTCGTAATCTTTATCCGGCTCTACCCATCCCAGCCACTTGGCTTTTTTATGCCACCAGTGATTCTGATACTGTAAATAGAAAAAGTATCCCTGCATGTTCACGGGGATGTCATTCGGATCTGGATAGTGCCGAATGAAATGCTTTTCTGACAATTCGTAATAGATAAGACTTTTATAGGTGATCGCTCTTATTTCGTTTGGAAAATATTTTAAAACCAAATCACACAATGCAATAATCTTCTCAAATTGCTTTTGTTCTCTGTAATGCTGAACAAGTACCATGGCCATGGTTGCGACAGTCTCCTTCTTGGACATCTTTCGAAGGTAGATTCCATTCTTCAGAGCTAGATCAGTGATGCCGGGGAATTGCTGCCTATACCAGATATCCCTTGTTATTCCGCCTCCACTTGTAGCTTCAAGATTGTACACGTTCCCAGTCGCATCATCCCTGTACTTCATTGAGACGTGTCTTGGCATAACGGTAGCGGTTATATCCAGCCCTAAACGTTCTCCCATCATGATGAACAACAACGGCATGGAAACGCAGTTTCCTTTCCTTGATTCAAGGTAATTGGGGATCAGCTTATTGTTGACCTTCGTGCCTAACGGATCATCAAAATCATATTGGAAAGTCCGGCCAGAGTTCCATGGGCCTTTTTGATAAAGGTATGCTTTGAGCGCAGCCACTTTTTCATTAGAAGATGCCTTGGGTCTTACCATTGCCCTTACATCCGCCACCATCGCATTAATCTTTTTCAGTGTTGCATGCATATCAATGGTCGGATCGATCATCTTATTGATCATGAGATTGGCATAGGTGAGATCAATCTGCTCTTCCGACTGTTCCAGGATGGCCTTGAGTTGTTTCAATTCCTGATAGCTTCTGTTTTGAGCAGTTTCACGGTGTTTGTTAGGCGGGTAAGAATCCTTCTGCAAAAAATATACGTGAGTGTGTTGCAGAATTGACTGGGGAATACCTTTAACGCTTATGACAATGTTCTGAGGTGTTTTGATGTTTGCTTGAAGGGGAATAAAGGATCGATTCACAAGTAGTGGCAAAGTTCGTTGAGATGTCTTTCCACTGATAGTGATCAAATAAGAGACCTTTGTGCCCATGGGCACGTCTTTGCCAATATTGTGTTCAACAAATAACTGGTACATCCCCGGCCATTGAACATCGAACTCCCAGCTTCGACTTTGCTCTTCTGCATGAGCTTGGATGACACCAATAATCAAAACCCAAACGAAAAACACACTGAATTTGATTTTCATCAAACTTTCCCCTCCACTTCCAGCGAAAGAAGCTAGTGGGAAACGGTGATTTCGCAAATCAATTTTATTAAGAGCAATTTAAGCTTTAAATCCTCCTCAGACGGAGCACATTGCCCTCGATCTCCTCCACGGGTTCATCGGGAATGAATCGTTCTAACAGGATCTTGATGCGACGCTCATCGGCGGTACGTCCGGGGTAAAGTCTCTGAATGGAGTGAATGAAGTTGGTGAGCTGCTCCACCGTCTTGATATGCTCCACAGACTCCCCTTGCGAAGCCCAGACGAGAAGCTCTTTATCACGGTCACTCAAACGAATACGGTTACTGCATACCAGCATGGAGTCACCTCCTACCAACAGAATCGTGATCAATTCATACTATTTCTATCGGAAACTGGCGTATAAAGTAAAGAAGTCTTTCTAACCGGCTGAAATGATTAGTGATTATCGATGGCTTCAATGAGCATAGATATGGCAGAAACTGCCGCCGCTGACTGAATATCGGTGCGTGAACCGTTGAAGTGGAAACAGTGTGATTGAGGTTTCTCACCGGGTAGAGCCACAGCGATCCAGACGGTGCCGACAGGCTTCTCATCCGTACCACCATCGGGACCTGCAATGCCGCTAATGGCAATCGCGGCAACATCGTCACCACAGCCCTTGGCCATCGCCTCGACCACCTCCTGACTTACTGCGCCATGTTTCGTAAGCACCCTTGCCGAAACCTTCAGCGCCTTCTTTTTCGATGCATTGCTGTAGGTGACCCACCCCTGCTCCAGCACATCGGAGGCACCGGGAAGCCTGCCGATGCGGGCGGTGACGCCGCCTGCGGTGCAGGACTCGGCACAGCGCAGCTTCATGCGGTATTTTCTCAGCAGCATCACCAGCTGCTCTTCGGGCAGATAGCCGGAATCGTTCAAGATCGAATCGGTGTGTTTCTTCAGGTTGCTGGTGACCACCATACCGTAGAGGGCCGGCTCCAGCAGATCGCCTACGTGATCGTTGGTGGAGACAAGGGCCGGCAGCAGCGGCTCATCGCCGTTCAGCTTGCCGAGCCATGCAAAGCGCTGATAGGCCGCATCACCGGTCGGCATCAGCAGCACCCGTGA
Organism: Mariprofundaceae bacterium; assembly: GCA_050304695.1. GTDB lineage: Bacteria > Pseudomonadota > Zetaproteobacteria > Mariprofundales > Mariprofundaceae > WSZY01. The sequence goes on along the minus strand of JBNLEB010000006.1, from coordinate 82,634 downwards.
GCCATCATGTTTGTAGAACCAGCAGCTACGCTCAGGGTTGATCAGCGAGAAGACATCACTGCCGAGAATGGTGCGCTTGCCATCGTTACCTGCCGAGATGCGTTTACCGTGGGCCAACGCTACGCGCATCAAATCGACATCATCGGCGATCACCACAACCCAACCCTTCACCGGCTTCTGATGAGACTCGGTCTCGTCACTCCAATCAACATCGTTGAGCGCATGCACTGTGACATGCTCGGCACCGGAAGATTTGATCCAGAGAGATAACCAGCTTGTGGAGATACCCGCGTTGGCCAGTGAGGCACGGGCCGATTCGCTGAGCACCAGATGCGCACGGATCACAATAGTTCCCCTGCCCCAACAACAAACAGCACACCGAGGGCTCCACCGATCAATCCGGCACCCAGATCATCGGCCATAATCGACCACCATTTGGGGCCGACACGCTCCAGCCACGAGACGGGCCACGGTTTCAACACATCGAAGAGGCGGAAGAGGATGAACGAGGCTGCGAAGAGGTATGGAAGATCAAGCGTGGTAAAGCTGCCGATGATGGCGATGCCCAGCCACTGCCCGGCCCACTCATCGATGACGATCCAGCCCGGATCGTCGCTATCCAGTAACGGCAAGACAAGCCAGCAGACCCAGCAACCGAGCAGTGTGACAATCACGGTCGCCACAAAAAGCGATTCAACACCCCACTGCTGAACCATCAGCCATGCCGGAATCAGGGCTGCCAGACTACCCCATGTACCCGGTGCCTTGGGCAACCAGCCGCTGCCGAACCCGGCAGCAACGAAATGGAGGCCGGAGTGAAAGGAGCTATGCGAAGTGGTCATAACCGCTGTTCAGATCCTCAAGGGTTTCACCATGCAACTGAATCTCGACATCGATGTCATCGGTACAGACACCCACCTTGGTAGCAATCGAATCCAGCCATCCCATGCCGGGCGGTGCGGTAAAGAGCAGGGCATAATCCTCACCGCCAGAGACCACCGCCTCTATGGCGCTCTTCTCCCCCACTTTGCGACAAAGAATGTCCCAGCCGGGAAAATCGGATAGTTCCAGTCTCATACCGACACTGGAGGCCAGTGCCACATGGGAAGCATCCTGCAACACGCCATCACTGATATCGATGCAGCACTTCACACCGAGCTCGCGCAGCTTCACACCCTGCTCCAGTTTCGGCTTTACCTCTTCGAAATAGCGCTTGAAGTAACCCTCTTTCATCTCGGCCTGCCACTGTTTGAGCCCGAGCGATGCGAAGCCTGCTTTTCCAACAATCCAGACACCATCACCTATATTGGCCTGATTACGTTGCATCGCTGTGCCTTTGGGCAGTGACCCGCCAACAGTCACCGTGATGGAGGTTTGCAGCGCACGCACCGAGTCACCTCCGGCAAGCTCGACCCAGTAGCGTTTCAGAGCAGCATTGGCACCCTCGCCAATCGCCTTGAACTTCTCCTGGTCACTACAGCCCACTGCCAGCCAGACCCAACGAGCCTCTGCCCCCATGGCCGCGAGATCGGAGAGTGCGGCACAGACCGCTTTATCTGCAGCCAGATTCAATGGAAAATGGTGTGGCCAGTGAACCCCTTCCATAGCCAGGTCGGTGCTGATAACCAGCTCTTCGCCATTCGCCAACTGATGAACCGAGGCGTCATCGCCATTACCTACACGTGTTCCCGAATCGATGGTTGGAATACCTGTACGGAACGTATCTGTAATCAGATCGAACTCCCCCATCGTAACGCTACCCCTGCCCGGCCGTTTGTTCGGCGGTTTGTTCAGCAATCCGCTCAGCGATGGCAAAGGCGAGTGCTACACCATCGTCATCACTCAGAGAGATATGAACCTGCGATATACCCAGCGCTTCGGCTCTCTCTAACGCCTTATCGTAAAGCGTGATCTCAGGTTTGCCTGAGGGCTGGTGAATCGTCTCGATCGATTTCGGTGTCACCCCCTGATGAAAGCCCGTGCCCAGCGCCTTGGAGACCGCCTCCTTGGCGGCAAAGAGCATCGCCAACCTGCGGCCCGTATTGCCTTTATTGAGCGCCTGATCGTGTTCGCCATCGGTATAGACGCGATCGACAAAACGCTCCCCGAAGCGCTCATAACTGCGAGCCACCCTCTCAATCAGAATACGGTCCACGCCAATGCCTACAATGGCCATCAGCAGCGACTCATCGTTGCATCACCGTTTTGAAATCGGCCACCGCCTGCGGCAACCCTTTAAACAGGGCATCGGCGACAATGGCGTGACCGATATTGAGCTCCTCGATCTCGGGAATGGCGACAATATCAGGTGTATTTTCAACAGTAAGCCCATGCCCGGCATGCACGATCAGGCCGATATCGGCAGCCAGCTTTGCACCATCGCGAATCTGCGCCAGCTCATCGGCCTGCGCCTTACCTGTCAGGTTGGCATAGTGGCCGGTATGCAGCTCGACAACAGGCGCTCCGATGGCCCTGGATGCCTCGATCTGCTCTTTCACCGGATCGATAAACATCGAAACACGCACACCGGCATCGGTCAGACGCCCCACCACGGATCGGAGCCTCGCAACGTGTGAGGCCACATCCAGCCCGCCCTCGGTGGTCAGCTCCTCGCGCTTCTCCGGCACCAGGCAGCAGGCAGCCGGTTTCAGGCGCTCACAGATCAGCACCATCTCGTTTTCGGCTGCCATCTCCATATTGAGATGTATATCCATCGCAGCAAGCCGCTCCATATCTCGATCCTGAATATGGCGACGATCTTCACGCAGATGCGCTGTGATACCGTCGGCACCGGTTGCCAGACATATACGGGCTGCCTCAACCGGGTCGGGATATGGCGTTAATCGCGCCTGCCTGATCGTTGCTACATGATCGATATTCACACCAAGGTTCATCTCTACTCCCGATTCTATTCCCGACGCTTATTCCTGATAAGCCGTTGTCAATTGCCGGACTCCGTGCTGGCTGAGCACATCCTGAACCATTCTTTGCCAACGCGAAAGTTCATCCGAACCAAGCCGGACCGTGTTCTGCTCAAGATAAGCGGCAACCGCTTTTCGCATACCTGCACTGACCGGCATACCGTCCCCGCACTTTCGGCATAGCAACTGCCCCTGCTGCCAGCTCATCGACACTGCTTCATCCACAGCATCGCCACACTGCCAGCAGTGGCTGAGATCGCCCACCCAGCCGCTGGCGAGCAACAGCTTCCACACTGCTGCATAGAGAGAGGGATCGGCAATCCTCTGCTGCATAAAACCCAATGCTTCACACAACTCGTTGAAACCGTGTGGATCTCCCTCCTGATAGAGTGAAGAGGCTACAGCACACAGCTCAAGCCCATCCATATCCCGCTGCTCATCCAGCAGCCGCTCCTTGCGATCCATATCGACAAGCGTGCCCATACCTGTCCGACCCGAACGCCAGCGTATATCAAGGCGATACAGCGGCTCCAATACTGCCCTGAACGGACTCTTTGGACGTCTGGCGCCACGCGCCATCAGGGCAATCCGGCCATGATTCCGTGTCAGAAAGTGGCAGATCAGCGAGGTGTCGCCATAGGGAATTCGCCTTAACAGAAGCGCACTGTCCTGCAGTTCAGCCACCGGGCATCAACCGCCCATCAACCGTTCAGCCCCAACTCGGTTAACTGCCCCGGATTATCGAACCAGTCCGGCTGCACCTTCACCCAAAGCTTCAGATAGACCCTGCAACCGAGCAGCTCTTCGAGTCCTTTCCGGGTTCTGGTACCGATCTTCTTCATCAGTTCACCACCCTTGCCGATCAGCATCGGTTTATGGCGCTCATTACCGACAAGAATCACCGCATCGATCTCCACGCCACTCTCCGACTCGCGGAAATCTTCAATATCCACCGCTGTCTGGAATGGAATCTCCTGATGCATCGCCAGGAACACCTGCTCACGCACATACTCTGCCGCCAACTGGCGCTGACTCTGATCGGTAAACCAGTCGGGATCGTAAATGGGCGCTGATTCAGGAAGCAGCGAGGTCAAGGTATCGACCAGGCTGTCCACCTGAATACCCTTGCTGGCAGATACCGGCACATAAGCCGCAGCACCGGGATCCAGTTGCTGCAGCTCCTGCAAACGAGGCAGAAGCGATGTTTTCTGGATCTTGTCCACCTTGTTCAGCACATGAATACGAGGCTGCTTGAGTGAACCGTCGGCAAACTGTTCGATGAGATTGCGTGTGCCCGCATCCAGCGGTTTGGTGACATCCTGCATGATGGCCAGAAGATCGGCCTCCTGTGCTGCTGCGTAGGCAATACGCACCATATTGCGGTTGAGCTGCTTGCTCCCCTTATGAATGCCCGGCGTATCGACAAACACCAACTGGCGCTTCTCATCGGTATAGATACCAAGAATTCGATGACGTGTTGTCTGCGGTTTCGGCGTTACAATGGCCACCTTGCTGCCTACAATCCGGTTCATCAGTGTCGATTTACCGACATTGGGACGACCGAGCAGGGCAATGGTTCCACAGTGAAAGCCGGAAAAGTCCTCTTTTTCACTCGGTTCGGGCATTTCACGATCTCTCTTCATATTCATCGCCGCATCTTACAGAACAGCATTAAAAAGCCCACAGGACAAACTTCCGGCAAGAAATACTTGACTTATTTTGTCAGGTAATATAATACTAGCAGTAGCGATATCGCAGGAGGTCATAGCCATGACAAAAAAACTGAAAAAACTTCTCTTAGACGATGCTGAAATCACCCTTGTAGGAGCGATCACGATTGCATTCTTTGTCTCGCTCGTCGTTTATTCAGCCTGATATTCATCTGTAGGTAAACGACATATCATTTGATAGATTTATCAACCAAAGCCCCGGTCTCCGGGGCTTTTTTTTTGCCGTAGTTCCTTACCAACGACTCAGAACTCGACCAGCAAAGCGAGATAAACTAAGGTTGCAGAAGGCAGATTCAAGGAGCCAGAAACATATGAGCAACCACCCGATCTTCACCTTTAAGCACGGTGAACAGCTTATCACGGTTCTTGGAACTGCCCATATCTCAACTGCCAGTGCCGACAAAGTGCGCGAGCTTCTTCTCTCCGAGGAGTATGACGCGGTTGCAGTTGAACTTTGCGCCGGTCGTCATCAGAAAATGACCAATCCCGACTCACTGGCAGAACTCGACCTCTTTGAAGCGATCAGACAGGGCAAAGGACCGATGATCTGGGCCAATCTGGCCATCGGTGCCTTTCAGCAGCGCATGGCCGAACAGGTCGAAATCGAGCCGGGGGCCGAACTCAAAGTGGCCCTGGAAGAGGCTGAGAAGGCCGGCTATCCCATCTCACTGATTGACCGGGATATCAGCGTCACCATGAAACGCATCTACAGTAACCTTCCATGGAAACGCCGGATCGTGCTTATTGCCGGCCTGATTCAGAGCGTTCTTTCACATGAACGTGTCAGTGAAGAGGAGGTCGAACGCCTCAAAGAGGGAGATATTCTCGAATCCGCCTTTGCCCAGTTCGCCAAAAAGGAGAAGGAGCTTTACCAGCCCCTGATCAATGAGCGTGACCGCTACATGGCACTGCGGCTGATTGAAGAGACAAACCGCTCCGAACATCATCACATCATAGCGGTGGTTGGTGCGGGTCATTTGGCAGGTATTGAGAATTACCTGAAAATATATTGCAAATACAGCGATGAACGTCTGGAAGATGAGCTGTATCAACTATCGCAAATGCCTGAGAAGAGAGATAAGAAAAAGCTCATTCCCTGGGCCATTACCGCCCTGATTATGCTGGGATTCGCCATCGGATTTTCGAAAAATCCGACACTTGGATGGGAACTGGTGGTCAACTGGGTGCTGATCAACGGAGGGCTCTCATCATTGGGGGCGCTACTGGCCGGAGCACACCCGCTTACCATTCTCTCTGCATTTATTGCTGCGCCTATCACATCGCTTAATCCGATGATCGGTGCAGGCATGGTGACCTCAGCCCTGGAGATATGGTTACGCAAACCGCGGATGCGGGACTTTGACAACCTCCGCCACGATACTGCCTACTTTGCGGGCTGGTGGCGCAACAGAATTTCGCGGGCACTGCTTGTTTTTATACTCTCGTCCATCGGCTCAGCTATCGGCACCTATATCGCCGGTTTCCTGATCTATCACAAGATTACTTAAAAGCGCCTGGAAAAGTCACTGCTTGCTAAGTAATTTCCACCCCTTTTCGGCAGCAGCCAGCTCAGCGGTTTTCTTGCGCTCACCGGATCCCCGGCCCACGCACTCGCCGTTCACTTCACAGTATGCTGAAAAACGTGGCGACTGGGCAACACCATGGTCCGTTACCGAATAGTGCGGCAGCCCCCATCCTCTGGCCTGCGTGAACTCCTGCAGTCGGCTCTTGGCATCGCGTACGCTATCGAGATCGATAGACTCCATATGGGGCTTCCAGGCATTCAGAATCAGGGGACGCACCTCATGCCAGCCACCATCCTTAAAAGCAGCACCGATTAATGCCTCTACAGCATTGGCGGCAATCGACTCGGATTTCAGTTTTCCCCGTTCCCGCTCACCCTCACCCACAAAAAGCATCGGAGCGAGCTGCCATTGACCGGCAACGCGAATAAGCCTCTCTTTTCGGACAAGTGCGGCCCGCATTCGGGATAGCTCACCTTCGGCATAATCCGGAAATTTATCGTGAAGGTATTCGGCGACCGTTAGTCCCAGTACGGCATCACCGAGAAATTCCAAACGTTCCATATGCTCGCTCGATGCCGAGCGATGTGTCAAAGCCCGCTTAAGCAGATCGATATTTTGAAACCGGTAGCCAATACGCTGCTGAAGTGCTTTTAATCCCTGAGCCTCAAGGGGTTTCGGCATAAGGCTCAAAGTAGAAGTCATAGCGGGCTTTATGACGAATCTTATCCATACCCTTCAAATCGGCTTCATCGTACTCTTTTCGCGGATCGACCTCTTCAACCGGGCCCAGCAGCCAGACAGTCACCGAATATTCGGAAGCGATCACCACACGGCTCCCATCGGTACTAATGGCGATATTGTCGTAAAACTCTTCCGGCACATCCTCCCTTGCCAGGTATTTAATCTTGAACAATTCAGGCAGGCGCCTGCGAACCTGATCCTCTGTGCCATGAGCCATATTTCGAACAATGCCATCGAAAGTATCCTGAATTTTCCACTGAGCGTTGTAGACAGGTATAATCTTATAACCGACAAGCGTTACTGAACCGATGATCATTAACAGGATGAGCATCTTGAAAATCGAAAACCCCTGCTGATATTTCATCTCATTCACCATATACACCTCAATCTTGCTGCTTTACTCAATCAATGACCCTAATCGACTCCAGCGCACCTCGCTTTTGGCGTGATCCCAGGACCACCAGATAATAGCTGCCTTTCCTACCAGATAGTGCTGCGGTACGAAACCCCAAAAACGCGAATCACGAGAGTTGTTACGGTTATCGCCCAACACAAAATAGTGGCCTTCCGGCACCTTCCATGCCCCATCCTTGATCGAAAGCTCTTTACGCAACACCGGATGTTTCACCTTAAACAGCTGTTCTTCGAACTGCATGGATATATCGATGCCGCCATCCTGAAGATAGTAGGCCCTGCGACCCTGCTGTTTCAGTGGTATCTCCTTACCATTCACATAGAGGCTGTTCTTCTCGTAACGGATTTCATCGCCGGGAACACCGACAATACGCTTAATGTAATCCTTACTGCGGTCTTCCGGATAGTCGAACACCACCACATCGCCACGCTCGGCCGGAGAGGGTGCGATCTGAATATCGGTCAGCGGAATACGAAAGCCGTATGAGTAACGCAATACAAAGAGATAATCGCCGATTTCAAGTGTCGGCACCATGCTGGAGGAAGGGATTTTAAACGGTGCCACAATAAAGCTGCGGATCACAATAGCCAGCAATGCAATCACGATCAGGCTCTCCAGCCATTCACGCCAGATTGGTTTCACACCAGACAGCTTTTTATCCGACATTTACTCCTCCCCCAGTTTCAGAACGGCGAGAAACGCCTCCTGAGGCACTTCAACACTACCAATCGACTTCATCCGCTTCTTACCCGCCTTCTGCTTTTCTAAAAGTTTCCGCTTACGGGTAATATCACCGCCATAGCATTTAGCTGTCACATTCTTGCGCACGGCCTTAACCGTCTCACGGGCCAAGATACGGCCGCCAATGGCTGCCTGCAAGGGCACGTCGAACTGCTGCCGGGGAATCAATTCACGCAGTTTCTTGACCAGCTCCCGCCCTCGCGGCTCGGCAATCGAACGATGCACGATCAGCGAGAGGGCATCGACCGGTTCACCATGCACCAGCACATCCATCTTTACCACATCATCAGCCTCAAACCCGGCCAACTCGTAATCCATCGAGGCATAACCGCGCGAAACCGACTTCAGCTTATCGTAAAAATCGATCACCATTTCGGCCAGCGGCAGACTGTAGGTCAACATTACCCGGTTCTCGGAGATAAACTTCATATCCTGCTGCACGCCGCGTCGATCCTGGCAGAGCTTCATCATCGCACCGACGTAGTCATTGGGCAGGAAAACATGAGCCTGTACCTTGGGCTCTTCGATCACATCAATCAACGTCGGGTCGGGAAACTCACTCGGATTGGAGACCTCGATCACATTGCCGTCATTCAGTGTGATACGGTAGACCACCGATGGTGCCGTGGTGATCAGGTCAAGATCATACTCGCGCTCCAGCCGCTCCTGAATAATCTCCATATGCAGCATACCGAGAAAACCGCAACGGAAACCGAGCCCCAGTGCCGAAGAGCTCTCAGGCTCGAAGGTGAAGGCCGGATCGTTCATGTTCAGTTTTTCGAGCGAATCGCGCAGCTCAGCATAGTCACCCGAATCGACCGGATACATGCCGGAGAAGACCATCGGCTTGGGCTCCCTGAATCCGGGCAACGGGCTATCCGCCGGATCGCGCTCCAGCGTAACGGTGTCCCCCACCCTCAGATCTGCCAAAGTCTTGATACTGCAGATCATGAAACCCACTTCACCGGTCAATAGCTCTTTGCGCGATACCGGTGCCGGCTGGAACACACCGAGATCATTGATCTCATAGGCCCGCTTGTTCGACATCAAACGAATCTTCTGCCCCTTATGCAGTGAACCGTTGACCACCCGCACCAGTGCAACCGCACCGACATAGGAGTCGAACCAGGAGTCGACGATCAGCGCCTGCACCTTCCCCTCTTTATCCCCCCTGGGTGGCGGTACTTTATTCGCGATTGCCTCCAGCACTTCGTGAATACCCTCACCGGTTTTGGCAGAGACGGGGATCGCCTCGGAAGCATCGAGACCGATAATCTCCTCGATCTGTCGTCTCGCTTCATCGACATCGGCCGATGGCAGGTCGATTTTATTGATCACCGGAATGATCTCGAGATCGTTCTCCAGCGCCAGATAAACATTTGCCAGCGTCTGCGCCTCAACACCCTGTGCGGCATCGACCACCAGCAGAGCACCTTCGCACGCCTGCAGCGAGCGTGACACCTCATAAGTAAAGTCGACATGTCCCGGCGTATCGATCAGGTTAAAAATACAATCATCACCCGCTTCACTTCGATAGGCCAGCGTCGCAGTCTGCGCCTTGATGGTGATACCGCGCTCCTGCTCAAGATCCATGGAGTCGAGCACCTGCTTCTTCATCTGTCGCTCGGAAAGTGCTCCGGTCTCTTCGATCAAACGATCTGCGAGGGTCGATTTTCCATGGTCGATATGGGCAATAATCGAGAAATTTCTGATTCGCTGCTGATTCATGGGGGCGGGAGTGTACTCATAGGGATACTCTATGCTATAAGTAGTTACATGTTAGCGCACAAAATAGCGTCATCCGCCAACGCTGAGAGCGAAGCACCCCACTTCTATCTATGGCTCGATAACAGGGCATGCCAGGGCATATCAACCCCGGTAACTGTCACCTCACCGTTCGACGGTATAACAGTCGGTACAGTCGATATTGCCGGACGAAGGCAGATCAGGGAGGCTATCTCATCCAGTCTCGATGCCTTCCAGACACTGAAACGGATAAGTCGCCATCAACGCTCAGAACTCCTGCAGCGTGTGATAGAGCTGCTTTACGAGTCACGAACCGAACTGGTAGATGCCATGATACTTGAGGGAGGCAAACCACGTATGTTTGCCGAACAGGAGTTCGAACGAACTATTGCCACATTCGGCTGGGCCGCTGAGGAAGCCAAACGTTTCTGCGGCTCTGAAGTTGCCATGGACGGTATGATTCGGGGTAAAGGGTATGAAGGTCACACCCGGCGCGAACCCCTGGGAATCATTCTCGCCATTACCCCCTTTAACTTTCCCCTTAACCTGGTCGCTCATAAGGTCGCTCCGGCCCTCGCCGTTGGTAATAGCGTTATTCTGAAGCCAGCCTCCAACACACCGATCGCTGCACTGATTCTGGCACGTATCATCTCCGAGGCGGGTTTCCCCGCCGGTAGCGTGAATGCCCTGCCTATGCGACATGCGGATATCCCCATGCTGTTACAGAGCGACAAGATCAAAATGTTAAGCTTTACCGGCAGTCCGGATGTGGGCTGGCAACTCAAAAGAGAGGCGCACAAGCAGCGTGTAACCCTTGAACTGGGTGGCAACTCAGGAACCTTTGTGGATGAAACTGCCGATATCGAGAAAACCGCCAGACTGCTTGCTCTGGGCGGTTTTGCCCATGCAGGTCAATCCTGCATCGCGGTTCAACGCATCTATGCCCACAAAAACATCTACGAAGCACTGCTTAATCAACTGTTATCTGAAACGAAAAAGATAAAGGCCGGCAATCCTCAGCAGGCCGATGTCATCACCGGACCGGTGATCAGCAGCAGTGCTGCCGACCGCATTATGAAATGGCTCAGGGAGGCCACTGCCAGCGGAGCAGTGATCGAGCATGGCGGAAAACGGCTTGAGCTTGGCACAGGCCAGATCATCGAACCGACACTGCTAACTCATGTAAAAGATAGCATGCAGGTCTGCTGCCGTGAGCTCTTCGGACCGGTCATCACCCTCTCACCGGTGAACGATTGCAGTGAGGCTGTCTATCGCATTAATCAATCGGAATTTGGATTGCAGGCAGCCATATTCAGTCATGATATCCGCAACATTCAATATGCAACCGAACATCTCGAGGTGGGTGGCGTTATCATTAACGATGCCCCTACCTTCCGCGTTGACCACATGCCTTACGGCGGTGTGAAGGCCTCCGGACTTGGGCGAGAAGGTATCCGCTCTGCCATGCTGGAGATGAGTGAAGAGAAAATGGTGGTTACACGCCTCTCCATCTGAAAAACAATAAACAGACATATCAACATGTGACATGAAACATAGAGACGGTACAATTAACGACAGACACTTTTCGCAAACGATAAGGAGATAAGATGTCGATCAACTTTGACTGGCTTGAAAACAGTTTCTTTAAACGTCCGCTCAGCGATGAGGAGAAAGCACTGCTTCAGAATATGAAGGAGCATCGCCATCGGCAGTCCGAACGGATTATCGAGCAGGGTACGACTGGCGGAAACCTCTTCATTCTCCATGCTGGCAAGGTGAGTGTCGAGGTCACCAAAGATGACGTAAGAACCCATCTGGTGAACATCGAAGAGGGAAGTGTATTCGGCGAGATGAGCTTTCTTAGTGGCGGGCAAACCCGGGCTGACGTAATCGCCACGGAAAACTGCGTGGTCTATGTGTTGAAGAAAGAGCAGTTCGAAATGATCATGGATCAGCAGAAAGAGCTGGCCTATGCACTCTTTCAGATCATGCTGGGTGCTTCCACCCATGCCGTTATCGACCTTGAGTTAAGGCTTCTCCCGTTCCTGCGTGTGGTAAGCGAAAAGGTGAAAAACATTCCGCTGTTCATCAAGCTCACACCCGTGGTCTTTGTAATTATCTACATCCTCGCTTTTCTCTACATTTCGATCAAAGACTTCCACTACGGCCCCTGAGAAACGTTTAAAAGGAATCAGTTAAGTGAATTAAGAGAGGGAGGCAACTGCCTCCCTCTCTCTTTTTACGATCATCACCAGCTCAGCAATTACTGACCACCGAACCAGCGCTCGAAAAAACCCTTTGAGCGCTGCTGTTTATCAGAGCCATCCTTATTATCCTGCTGATTCACCTGTTTGCCGCTATGGCGCTCATCGAACGAACCGGCCGGGGTTTCATCCCGGTTGGAGTGCTTCTCCCGCATCTCTCTGCCACGATCGCTGCCACGTTCATTGGCACCGTCCTCGTGATCTTTCTTCTCTTTTTTATCCTTCTTATGCTTTTTGTCCCGGTCATGATCATCGTCATCTTCTTCGTCATGTTCCCCGTGTTTATCTTTTCGATCATGATCGTCTCGATCATATTTTTTCGATTCACTGTACTTCTCATGCTTGTCCGAATCGGCCAGAGCCACAGGCGCCATACCCGATACCATCAGAAACAGTGCTGCCATCCATATTGCCAAAAATTTCATACGATCCTCCATTGTTTTACTGTCAGTCATACCGGTTTCCAGCGTACTAATCTATCTGCCTGACCGTCACACGCCCATTGCTACTGACATTGATCCGATAACGAAGGCCATTCGGACACGTTGCAGTAATCACCCTGTTACCGGAAGCGTCACTCTTCTCCCGAACCTGAGTCACCGATGAGCCGCCACAGGGATAACCACGCAGCATAATAGTTGTTGCCACATCCTCCTTCAGAGTCACAGCATTCACACTCATCGGCATCACAATCAATGATATAAACATCAGAATTATCTTCATGATTTCGCCTCCACAAAACTTTTCCAGATCGATTCACGAGCCAGATAGATATCCTTCGAAAGTGACGGATCACGTTCCAGAAGCGCCAGTATCTTTAGTAACAGTCCGTTAAACCTCTCTTTCAACTCAGCCAGATGCTTTTCAAGCTGACCACGTTCCCGGTACGAATCGACGATATCTTTAAAATCGAGAACATCAGAACGAATGGTTAACTTAGTCAGGATGCCAATCGCATCTGTCTTTTTCAATCGTTCGACCAGTTCATCCAGATTCAACTCATTTATTTCGATTTCATCTCTTCTCTTCTCTGTGTCAAAGCCCTGACTATGGCTCCGGGAATCCATCGCAGAGCCCCTCTCTTCCTCTCCACCCTCCACAGCCATGGAATCTTCGGTCGATTGCCGCCCAGGCGATTCAGCATTCGAATCCGTCGGCTTATTCGTAACAGGTTCCTGAATCCTCGCGGGTGACTGAACGATCGGTTTTACAGAGGATTCTTCGGGCGTTGTGATCGCCTCCTGATATTTTACACAGCCTGACAACAACAGAATAGCCAACAGGAGCGACAGCCCGATATTCAACATCGGTGAAAATGCTCTGTGTGAAAACGATCTGCATTTCATAGATAGATAATAGTCGATATTAAAATTACAGAAAGTGGAAAAATTTCCAGCCTTTATGTATTCACAACACCTTTGCGGCATGCCTGGGCGACATACGCACCTGCAGCACCACCTCGTCACCCTCCAGATGCTGTTCCAGCACCCTTCCATGCTGATGACAGTAGGCCACACGTTTTCCATCCGATGCGGGCAGGCGAATCGTCAACTCCTGCATGCCCGACTCACACCAGTTACGTAAAAGCTTCAGCAGCTCATCCAGCCCCGCGCCGGTCAAAGCCGATATGGCAACACGGTTTCCTGCGATCTCTTCGGAAATCTTCGACTGCACATGCGGTGCCAGGTCGACCTTATTCAACACCTCAATCACCGGGGGTGCACTATCCCCCTCCAGCCCAAGTTCAATGAGTGTCTTTTCCACCACCGCTTTCTGGCTGCTGCTTTCAGGATCGGATGCATCGCGGACATGCAGAATCAGATCTGCTTCGATCACCTCTTCCAGTGTAGCCCGGAATGCATCCACCAGTTCATGCGGCAGATCCTGCACGAAACCCACCGTATCGGAGAGCATCACCCTGCTGCCACCCGGAAGCTCCAGCAGACGAAGTGTCGGATCGAGCGTGGCGAAGAGCTGATCGGCGGCATAAACCTCCGCCTCTGTCACCTTGTTGAAGAGCGTCGATTTGCCCGCATTGGTATAACCGACCAGTGCCACAGTCGGGATATCGCTGCGCTGTCGTCCTGAACGTTGTGTAGCACGCATCCTCCGGACATGGGCCAGATCCTTTTCGACCGATTTGATGCGATCCCGAATCATACGTCGATCCAGCTCGATCTGCCGCTCACCAGGACCGCCCATGAAACCGAAACCACCACGCTGGCGCTCCAGATGAGTCCAGGAGCGAACAAGGCGACTGATCTGGTAGTTCAAACTGGCCAGCTCAACCTGCAGCACACCCTCACGGGTACGGGCACGGGAGGCGAATATCTCCAGAATCAGACCGGTACGATCGACCACCTTGGCATCCCACGCCTTCTCGAGGTTACGCTGCTGCACCGGAGATAGCTGATGATCGACAAACACCACATCGGCCTCATGAATGCGTGCCTGCTCGGCAATCATCTCCACCTGGCCCGAACCAAACAGTGTCGATGCGATCATTCGCCTGACCGGTACCGGCAGCGATTCACACAAATCGCAGTCGCTGGAGATCACCAGCCGATCGAACTCCTCCTGTCGCGACAGGGCAGCATATTCACCCCTGCCATCAATCTGAGGATGTACGGAAAGAACCCGATCCTTCACCCGTTCGGTTGATGTCAATTCAGCCATTACTGTTTCCCTCGCAAAAAGGCATCCTGCCATTTTTGCTCAACCGAAAGCGAAAAGCGCGGTTTCCGCTTTCTCACAAATCTCACTTCGTTCGATTTGCCGCCCCAAGGTGAATTGCGCTTGCGCAAGAGAGGGTGCCCTGGGGTAATCCATGGGCGGAATGTTGCGGTTTTGTTCACTGCTTAAGAACTCCAGCAATAGTTTGATAACACGCATCAGCATCCCCAAAAGCAGCATCCGGTGTCTGGTTGCGAAACCATGTCTGTTGCCGCTTGGCATAGCGGCGCGTCGCCGTGATGCCATCGCGAACCGCCTCATCGAGTGCGCACTCGCCCTTCAGGTGTGAAATCAACTGACGGTAACCCACGGCACGAACTGCCGGATGCATCTCTCCGACGTTTTGTTCCAGTAACCAGCGTGCCTCATCAAGCCACCCTGCATCCATCATCGCATGGAATCGCTCGGAAATACGCTCGCGCAGCAATGAACGCTCCACCTCCAGCACCACGACCGGGCACTCGATATCGACCTTTGTCCCGCTTTTCTGCATCTGCCAGAGCGAGAGCGGCGTGCCGCTGCTGTGGAACACGCCGAGCGCCCGCATGATGCGCTGAGTATCGTTCACTTCAAGCCTTGCCGCGGTCTGGGGATCGACCTCGACCAGCTTTGTATGCAGGTATGGGGTGCCGTGAGCCAACTGCTCCTCGTAAAGCGATTCACGCACCTTCGGGTCCTCAGCCGGGATATCGGCAAACCCTTCCAACAGTGCCCTGAGATACATACCGGTACCACCGACAATGATCGGCACGCCTCCCCGAGCGTTCTCCTCCCGAATCGCCTCCTCTGCCGCCTCGGCCCAGCGCGCCGCCGACCATGTTTCGGAAAGATCAGCGCAGTCGATCAGGTGGTGACGCACCCGCTGCTGCTCCTCTTTAGAAGGTTTGGCGGTGCCGATGTCGAGACCACGATAGAGCTGCATGGAGTCGCAGGAGACGATGGCGGCGTCGAATTTTTCTACCAGACCTGTCGCCAGCGCCGACTTGCCGGTTCCGGTCGCCCCCATCAGGGCAACCGCATTCAGTTTTTCAGACATAAGAATAATTTAGACACGGATGGACACGGATATCAAAGGGGCTATCACTATTGCGTCATTCCGGTGAACGCCGGAATCCATGGATGCCGGACTTGATCCGGCATGACGACCTCTTTAAATTTTTCTCTCTTATCTGTGTCCATCTGCGTGAATCTGCGTCTAATAATGGTTTATTCTTTACGACCGAAGAGCCGGTCGAGGTCATTGAGAGAGAGGCGCACATAGGTCGGGCGGCCATGGTTGCACTGCGCGATATTGGGCGTTCGTTCCATTTCACGCAAAAGCTCCTCCTGCTCCTGCGGCGTAAGAACCCTGCCAGCTTTTATAGAGCCTTTACATGCACGGTTGCCAAGCCAGCGCTCCAGCACTCTGCCCATGCTGCTATCACCCCCTTCCGCCTCCGAACCGATCAGCATACATGCATCAACCAGCTCGGCGACCAGTTCAGCAGGCGACTCCTGCGACAGAAGCGCCGGCACCGAACGAATAAGGAAACTCTCCTCGCCTGACTGATCCAGCTCGATGCCGAAGCCCTCCAGCTCATCCAGATGATCGCTTAGCCATGCGGCCGTTTTCAGCCCGGCCTCCCATGTGACAGGTGCCAACATCATCTGCCGGGCGACATCCCCCTGATCCAGCTGCTTCTTAAGCTTCTCATAGGTAATACGCTCATGAGCCGCATGCTGATCGATAAGCACCACACCATCTTCGCTCTGTGCCAGAATGTAACAGCGATGGATCTGTGCCAGTGGAACACCCAGATCAAGGGTATCGGATAACTTGTAACTCGAAGCCGATTCGCGAATTTGAGTGACAAACAACTGATTCTGAGTGTCCGCTGATGGAACATTGGAGCCCATCAACCTGAACGGAGAAAAAGGCGCAAAGGAGCCCCCGCTTCCACCGGCACCGGGGGCTGGAGAGGAACTGCCCCTGCGCATCGACTCCAGTGCCTGTTCTGCCGGTAGCGTAGAGACCTGCTGGCCCATCCCCTCGATAGCCGCCCGCACACAACTGACAATACCGGCACGCACCTTTTGAGGATGTTTGAAACGCACTTCAC
Source organism: Mariprofundaceae bacterium (assembly GCA_050304695.1). Lineage (GTDB taxonomy): Bacteria > Pseudomonadota > Zetaproteobacteria > Mariprofundales > Mariprofundaceae > WSZY01. The sequence goes on along the minus strand of JBNLEB010000006.1, from coordinate 65,718 downwards.
GTTTGGCCGGATGCACATTAACGTCAACACTGGCCGGGTCCATCTCGATACGAACCACGGCGATCGGATAGCGATCATGAAACATCACATCCCGGTAACCGGCTCTCAGGGCGGCAATCAACTGTTTGTCGCGAATCACCCGACCATTGACCAGAAACAGCATTCTGGAACTATCCCGATGATGATAGGTCGGCAGCCCCAGATGCGCCGCAATTAACATTCCCTCATACTTAATATGCTGTTCGACACTGTTTTCAGCAAAGTCATCACCCATCACTGCGACAACCCGCTCCCGCTCCCGCTGTCCTGCAGGAAAGAGGAATCGATCCCGGTCATTCAGCACCAGGCGCATACCGATTTTAGAATTACTGATCGCCAGCCCGCGCATCACCTCAACAATCGATGCCTCTTCGGTTTTATCGGTTCGCATAAAATTAAGACGCGCCGGTGTATTCAGGAAGAGATCAAGCACCTCGATTCGGGTGCCTTTGCGAGGCGGAGCCGGACGAAGCTGAATATCACCGGCATCGACACGAACCTCCGTACCTTCGGCATCCATCTGTCGACAGGTCTGCATACGAAACCTGGAGACTGAAGCAATGGAGGGGAGAGCCTCACCACGGAAACCGTGACTGGCGATGTGCTGCAGGTCTTCCGCTGTCGAAATCTTACTGGTGGCATGGCGCTGCATGGCAATCTCGGCATCCTCCGCAGACATGCCGATTCCATCATCTTCAACTTCGATACGCTTTTTACCCGCCGACTCCGCCCGCACAGTGATATGTTTGGCACCCGCATCCAGGGCGTTCTCCACCAGTTCCTTAACCACGGATGCAGGCCTCTCAACCACTTCACCCGCAGCAATCTGGTTAGCCACCAGCGGTGACAGGATATGGATAACGCTTTCACTCACAGGAGTGTTCGGTCAGACGGAATCGATTTCATCAGCGAAAACTGCTTGGGAACAGTGCAGTGTGCAAACCCAAATTCCCGAACATCAAGCCGAAAGTATTTTTGCTTTATGCGCAGGCGCGAAGCTGTGCAGAAGCAGAGCATGCTAAAGGTATGTGAGCATTCGAACAGCTGAACAACGCACTCAAAAAGCAAAAGACGACGGCCTTTAGCTAATCTGTTTAGGAACAGGAAGATTCAACCCTGTACTATTCTGCATCAACAACTGTTTAATCGGACCGCTGTTACCTACCAGTCGCATGCCTAAGCCCCGCAACTCGGGAAGACCCGGCCAGTTGTGGGTAAACAGCTCATGAAACACCCCCATGGAGCCGAGAATGCTGAGCACATCGGGAAGACGCTGCTTCATGTAGCGACCCAACACATCCATTTCACCCCAGTCCTCTTTGAAACGGCGCGCATCAACGATCTCCTGCGCCAACACCATGGCATCACGGAGCCCCAGATTTACACCGAGCCCCGCCAGCGGATGAATGGTATGGGCAGCATCACCAATCAGGGCGGTACGCGACCGAACCAGATGTTTGGCCAGCCGTGCCACCAGTGGGAAAGCAGCGCGATCCCCCACCTCTTCGATACGCCCAAGCATCGGGCCGAAAGTGAGATTAAGATCTTCCATAAACGCCAGATCATCCAGCGCCATCAGGCGATCCGCCTCACTGTTCTCGGCACTCCAGACAATCGAACATAATCCATCAGACATCGGCAGCATCGCCAGTGGTCCTGTCGGCAGGAAACGTTGATAGGCAACACCATGGTGGTTCATCTGCGGACGCACCGTGGCAACAATCCCCTTCTGTCCGTAGTCGTATGAATAGATGCCGATACCGGCCTGCTGCCGGAGCCATGAATGTGCACCATCCGCGCCCACAATCAATGGTGTTGAGAAGCCGCGTCCATCATCAAGCAGCACTTCGACATGCCCCTTACCTGCCTCCTTACCTGAAGAGTCATGCCACTGAACCGATTCAATCGATGCAGGGCAACAGAGTTCAAGATTGTCATGCTGATGAAACACCTTTAGCAGTCCCGCCTGCAGTTTTGAGTTCTCGACAAGAAACCCTAACGCCTCCTCGCCAATCTCCGTCGCATCGAAGCGAATACCACCGACATGCTGATCATCCCATATCCGCATCGAATGAAGCGGGCCGGTATCGGCAATGTGCTGCCAGACACCCATCCCCTGAAGAATTCGTACGTTGCCGAGCACAATAGCACTAACACGGCAATCTCGATCCAGCGATTGGCGAACCTGCGGTTCAGCCCGCTCCACCACCACCACATGCATACCGGAATCCTTCAATGCACAGGCAGCAGCCAGGCCCACCATGCCGCCACCGACAATCACGACATCGACCGGCTCCAGATGCTTACTCATGCACCGCTCTCTGTGTTGAGGTTTGCGGAAGTTGCAGTTTCTGCATCTGGGCAATGCCCGATGCCTGGCCCAGAAGCATCGAACGCAACGATGGCATCTTCTGCAGTGTGTTCATAGCGCTGCTGCGCAGCCGCTTGGCCGGAGATAACGGAATGCCGAAGCTATGTACGAGAGACTCTGTAAAACCGGCCACAGCCAGCACATCTGCCCGTCGCTTCTCACTGTAGGTCTGCATCAGAATCGGAGCACCGGGAGCGCTTCTGGCCAGATCACCCGCGAGAATTTCAGACAACACCGCCGTATCACGAAAACCCAGATTCATCCCCTGCCCGGCAACCGGATGGATGGTATGAGCCGCATTGCCAACCAATGCTACACCCGGCATGGCATAGCGCTCGGCGATGGTCAGTTCCAGAGGAAAGCAGAAGCGTTTACCGATCGCTTCGATCGGGCCGAAGCGCCGGATGATATCCTCACCTGCAGCCCGCTCCAGCTTCCGGACAAACAACGCCTCGGGCATCTGAAGAAGGCGCATCGCTTCGGTCGGCGTCACAGCCCAGACAATCGAGTAGCGGCCATCAGCCATCGGCAGGAAAGCCAGTGGGCCGGAACGTTTAAAACACTCATAAGCGATATCGTCGTGCCCTTTCTGCAAACCGGCGGAGAGCACCAGTCCAAAACGGTTATAGTCCCAGCCCCTGGTGTTGATACCCGCCTTACGCCTGATCTCGCTATGCGTGCCATCGGCACCGATCAGTAGCGATGTCGTCAGTCTTCTCTCAACACCCTCTTCATTGAGGATAATTTCCGTTCGCTCTTCACCATTACCAAAACGGACATCCTGAATACGTGCAGGTATCATCATGGTGACACGCTCTCGCATCTCTTCATGCAGCGGTTTTAACACATCCCCCATCTCGACCACATAACCGAGCGCATCCATCTTCGCAGGGGTATCGCCCGCCAACAGCTCCGCCTCGGAGAGATCCATCTCGACACTGCCATCACTGCCTGGCTCGGAAACATGGATATGACGAATCAGGCCAGCCCCGGCGTCAGCGATCTGTTGCCAGACACCCAAAGCTTCAAGATAACACCTGGAACCGTACGAGAGTGCAATCACCCGCTCGGGGTCGGACGATGCATAATTGGCCTCATATGCATCGATCACGGCGATTTTATAACCGATACCGGCAAGCTGGATGGCCAGTGCACTACCTACAGCACCGGCACCGACGATAATGACATCAAACTGTGAAATACTCTTTGCCATAGCTCCCCGTATTCTTCCAGCCCATGGACAGGCTGCAAAATCGATCTTCAGATCAACTTTGTGAGTGGAGGAAAGACCGCGCTTTTTCCTCCACGTTTCAATGATCAATAGCAGGATGCCTTGATCTGCATCAATCAAATACCCGCATCAGTATTATGACATTACAGGTGATTGCAAGTTGCTCATATCGAACCTGCTATGAAACTTGACACAGGTGAATACCGGTACAATGCTTCCGCGCGTTTTACCGACAACCTTTCTTATGCCTGAGTGGTGGAATTGGTAGACACGTTGGATTCAAAATCCAATGCTAGCAATAGCGTGCCGGTTCGACTCCGGCCTCAGGTACCACTTTAACATCAATTAATTCAAACCAAGCTCTAGTCGAAGCGTGAAGCTTCCGCCTTTATGAATAAAGACAGATGCCGGATGACAATCCTGTTCAATACTCTGACAGCACTTCGTACAACAAAGGGTGAGAAATGAAGCTGGTCAACCGTGTGCAATACGGATCAGAACGGTAATGACTGCCCCGCCCAGCGAAAGAGCGAGCAAAATATTGATACGGGTTGTTTCTGAGTAATCTTTCCACTTCATCCGGAAAACCATACACTATGAAAGGTTTTATGAATATCGCACGAAAAGGGTAGCATAAATATGCTATATTAAAGGTTTTAGTGACTTCCTTCGAGCTGGATAAGCCCAAGTTGAGCCGCTTCGAATACCGCCTCTGAACGGGATTTAACGGCAAGTTTGCGATAGATGTTTCGAATATGGGCACGGATGGTATTGGTTGAAAGTCCCAGCGAAGTCCCTATCTCGTTGTAACTGTAACCCTTGGCAATCAGATTCAGAACTTCACACTCGCGATCCGTCAATTGCTGCCCTGCCGACTCATTTCCGGCAGCGGGTTTCTCAGGCGATCTGTTCTCTGTACGGCCATCGGTGAACCGCTTAAGAAGAAAGCGCGCCACCTTTGGACTGATCGTCGACTCTCCCTGCATCAACGAGATAATAGCATCGCCCAGCTCATCAAAGGCTTTATCCTTAAGCAGGTAACCGGTGGCTCCTGCCTCCAGCGCCTGTACGACATTCTCCTCGTCACCAAATGCTGTGAGTACCAGTGCCTCGGAATCGGGATAGTACTGCTGGGCCTCACGTACAATGTCGATCCCGCTACCGTCGGGAAGCCCGATATCGATTAGAAGCACATCAAAGCCACCCCGTTGTAAATATTTACGTGCTTGCTGGCAGCTCTCCGCCTTACCTACGAGTTCCAGATGCGGGTGTTGTTCGATAATAGAGACAAGCCGCTTGCGTGTCGGCGCCTCATCTTCAAGAAGCAGTACGGAATATCGCTTGGAGTCGGACATAAGGCTGAAGTAGAACAGAATTTGTGATATCCATCAATTTAATGATATCCCTCAATTCATATTCTCCGATTTTAGGAGTTCATTGGAATCACAAACCATGAATGATAGATTTGCGACAACTTATCTAAGCGATATCAAAGGACTCTTCATGGCAACCCAGTCAATCTCGTCACTGCTCGAACAGCAGCTCAACGACCGAATTCTTCTCCTCGACGGTGCCATGGGCACCATGATCCAGAGCTACAAGCTGGAGGAGGCCGACTACCGCGGTGATCGCTTTGCCGATTGGAAATCGGAACTGAAGGGCAACAACGACCTGCTCAGCCTGACCCAGCCGCAGATCATCCGTGATATCCACAAGGCCTATCTGGAGGCCGGTTCCGATATCATCGAAACCAACACCTTCAATGCCAACTCCATCTCGATGGCCGACTACCACATGGAGGAGCTGGTTTATGAGCTGAACGTCGCCGGTGCGAAGCTGGCCAAAGAGGCGTGCGAATCGATCTCAACACCTGAGAAACCGCGTTTCGTTGCCGGTGTACTCGGCCCGACCAGCCGTACCTGCTCGATCTCGCCGGACGTCAACGACCCCGGCTTCCGCAACGTCACCTTCGACGAACTGGTCGTCACCTACAAGGATGCAACCAACGGCCTGATCGACGGCGGTGCAGACATCCTGCTGATCGAAACCATCTTCGATACACTTAACGCTAAGGCCGCAGTATTCGCCATCAAATCGGTATTCGAAGAGCGTGGAGAAGAACTGCCAATTATGATCTCTGGCACCATTGCCGACGTATCCGGACGCACCCTCTCCGGCCAGACCGCTACCGCCTTCTACGACTCGCTGGCGCACGCCGAACCGATCTCTATTGGACTCAATTGTGCCTTAGGTGCCGGGGAGTTACGCCAATACATTGAAGAACTCTCTGAAACGGTTTCCTGCCGCATCAACACCCATCCCAATGCCGGACTACCCAATGCCTTCGGCGGCTATGATGAGACGCCGGAGCAGATGGCCGAGGAGATCGGGCAGTGGGCCGAGGCCGGCTTCCTGAACATCGTCGGCGGTTGCTGCGGCACCGGGCCTGCCCATATCCGCGCCATGGCCAAAGCGGTCGAAGGGATCGCTCCCCGCCCGCTGCCCAACCGGGAGCCGGAGTGCCGTCTCTCCGGGCTTGAACCGTTGCATATCAACAAGGAGTCCCTCTTCGTCAACGTCGGTGAACGCGCCAATGTCACAGGTTCCGCCCGCTTCAAGCGCCTGATCATGGAGGGGAACTATTCCGAAGCACTCGATATCTGCCGCGAGCAGGTGGAGAACGGCGCCCAGATCATCGATATCAACATGGACGAGGCGATGCTCGATGGCGAGAAGGCGATGGTCACCTTCCTGAACCTGATCGCCTCCGAACCCGACATCGCCCGCGTGCCGGTGATGGTCGACTCCTCCAAGTGGGAGATCATCGAGGCCGGGCTCAAATGCATTCAGGGCAAAGGAATCGTCAACTCTATCTCCTTGAAAGAGGGTGAAGAGAGCTTTATCAAGCATGCGAAAAGCTTAAGAAAATACGGTGCGGCCGTTGTCGTCATGGCCTTCGATGAGAAAGGCCAGGCAGACACCTATGCCCGCAAGATTGAGATCTGTGAACGCTCCTATAAGGTGCTGACCGAAACCTGTGGCTTCCCGCCCGAGGATATCGTTTTCGATCCCAACATCTTCGCCGTCGCTACCGGTATCGAGGAGCACAACAACTACGCCGTTGACTTCATCGAGGCGACGGGCTGGATCAAAAAGAACCTCCCCTACGCCATGGTCTCCGGCGGCGTCTCCAACGTCTCCTTCTCCTTCCGTGGCAACAACCCGGTGCGTGAGGCGATTCACTCCGTCTTTCTCTACCACGCCATCAAGCAAGGCATGGATATGGGTATCGTCAACGCAGGTATGCTCGAGGTTTACGAGGAGCTGCCCGAAGCACTGCGAGAACGAGTTGAGGACGTTATCCTCAACAAGCGCGAAGATGCTACCGACCGGCTGCTTGAGATCGCCGATGACTACCGCGGCGATGGTACGCAGGCGAAGAAGGCCGATCAGGAGTGGCGCGGCTGGGATGTCGCCAAGCGCCTCGAACATGCGCTGGTCAAAGGCATCGACACCTATGTCGATGAGGATACCGAAGAGGCGCGGCAACAGTTTGCAAGCCCCATCGAAGTAATCGAAGGGCCGCTGATGGACGGCATGAACGTGGTCGGTGACCTGTTTGGTGACGGCAAGATGTTCCTGCCGCAGGTGGTGAAATCCGCCCGCGTCATGAAGAAAGCCGTTGCTTATCTGATGCCCTACATCGAAGAGGAGAAAGCCGGTGCAGGCTCATCCAACGGCAAGGTATTGATGGCCACCGTCAAAGGCGACGTGCACGACATCGGCAAGAACATCGTCGGCGTCGTCCTTCAATGTAACAACTTCGAGGTGATCGATATCGGCGTCATGGTGCCGGCCGCCACCATCCTTGAAGAGGCACAGAAGCATGATGTCGACATTATCGGTCTCTCAGGACTCATCACGCCATCACTGGATGAGATGGTGCACCTGGCCAAGGAGATGAAACGCCTAGGCCTCTCCATTCCGATCATGCTGGGTGGCGCCACCACATCCAAGGCACACACGGCGGTGAAGATCGTGCCGGAGTACGATGAGCCGGTGGTCTGGGTGAAAGATGCATCGCGTGCCGTCGGCGTGGCGCAGAACCTCGTTTCCAAAGCCAACCGCGAGAAGTTCGTAGCCGACCTCAAGGCCGAGCAGGCCAAGGTGCGTGAACTGCACGAGGGCAAGGGCAAACAGGTAGAGTTCCTGCCGCTTAGCGACGCGCGTGCCAACCGAGTTACAGCCGTCTCTATCCCCCCTGCCCCGCAGCAGCCGGGCGTGCAGGTGCTGGATAACGTCTCCATTGCCGAACTGCGCGACTATATCGACTGGACGCCATTCTTCAGTGCATGGCAGCTCAACGGCGCCTACCCGCGCATTCTGGAGGATGAGAAAAAGGGTGAAGAGGCGAAGAAGCTCTTTGCCGACGGTCAGGCGATGCTCGATCAGATCATTGCCGAGAACTGGTTTAACGCCCGCGCAGTGTTCGGTCTCTTCCCGGCCAACGGCACGGACAACGACAGCGTCATCGTTTACAGCGACGAGAAACGTTCAGCCGAGGCCGCCCGCTTCCACTTCCTGCGCCAGCAGCAGGACAAGAAAGACAGCCGCGCCAACCTCTGTCTGGCCGACTACGTTGCTCAAACTGGAAATGACCACCTCGGAGGTTTCGCCGTCTCCATCCTCGGTGCGGAGACCAAGGCAGCCGAGTTCGAGAAGAGCCACGACGACTACCACGCCATCATGGTCAAGGTGCTGGCCGACCGCTTGGCCGAAGCACTGGCCGAATGGCTGCACAAAGAGGTTCGCACCAGGCACTGGGGTTATGCGGCGAGTGAATCCCTCTCCAACGATGAACTGATCCACGAGAAGTATCAGGGCATCCGCCCTGCCCCCGGCTACCCGGCCTGCCCCGAGCACACCGAGAAAGGCACGCTCTGGCAGCTTCTGGATGCCGAGAACGCCATCGGCACCTCGCTCACTGAGAGCTACGCCATGAACCCGCCCGCCTCCGTCTCCGGTTTCTACTTTGGCAGCATCGAAGCGAAATACTTCACCGTCGGCCCGATCGACCGCGATCAGGTAGAGGATTACGCCAAGCGTAAAGGCATGACAGTCGAAGAGGCAGAGAAGTGGTTACAGCCGAATTTGGGGTATTGAAAAAGCAATGGTTGGAACTTCAGTATTTTAGAGTGAATAGTGGGAAGAAAGGCTAAACATCACTACATACCGAAGAGCTATTTAAAGGAATTCACGGAAGGTGGTGAAGACTCATCACAGTTTTGGTGCGTACCTGTTAACAATGAAGCTCCTTTTCAAACAAGTCCAAACAAAGCATGTGCAGAACGAGATTACTACACGATTCAACATTCGAATCCTTTACTTGTAGAAGACTGGTATGCAGAGAAAATAGAGCCAAAAATAAGACGATCTATTTGCCACATCATTGAGAACTCTTCTTTACCTCCTAAAGAAGAGATACAAAGCTTTCTTTTACTCTTAGCCACACTTTATCTGCGCGTTCCTTCATTCCGAGAGTTAATTGAAGCTCCAATGAATAGAACAAAAGAAATTATAGATGACATGAGCAAAGATATCCGAATCACCAACAAAGATGAGTTTGATTACAATCAAACAGATGTCATTAGATCAGAGGTAAAATTAATAGACAAAGTACAGAGTTACTTATCAAACAAATATTACCAGCTGTATGTTACCAATAGCGCAGAAGCCAAAGTAATCACCTCCGACAGTCCCTTTCTATTGAGCCATCCAAACGACCGCAAAGGGTTTTATTTTGGCCTAAATACACCCAACATCGAAATTCTTGTTCCCATCACAAAGAACGCATTTGTAATTGCTAGAAATGAAAAGATTGTCGAAGGAACATTCAAGGCCAGCAATGAGTTTGTTGGCTTAGCAAACACAAAAACAATTCTATCAGCCCGTCGATTCTTCTATTCAAGCAGTGCAGACGTTCTCTTAGTAGATGACTCTATAAATGCTTATAAACACAATATCGTTACAAAGCAGAACGTCTGAGGAAGAATGCTTAACCTGCGCTTGAACCGCCACGATGACTCAGCACGCTGCTCAGTGAATTGAGCTTCTGGCGGATGGAGAGCAAATCGCTGGCGAGGTTCTTCAGGTGATTGGCGTAGATGCCATCCTTGCTACCGTTGAAAACGACGGTCGGCTCGAACCATGTATCGCACAGTTCGCGGATAATCGAGGCGGTCAGCTCCTCGCCGTCGTTCTTCTTCAGCACCTCATGGAAATCTTTCTGCACCGCCTGCATCTCCACATACATCGCATAGGCGACACCCTTGCTGTAGTAGAAACGGTCGTCGGTCTCCAGCCAGCCAAGGTTCTCATCGGTGAGGCTGGTGGTGGCTGCGCCGAGAAGTGAGGCGTACTGATCCAGCAACTGGATCAGGTTGTCCGAGCGCGGATAGAAGCGCGCCTTGCCGCTTTTCAGACGAACGACATAATTTTCAAGCGCATCCCTCGCCTCTTTCAGGCGGCCTTCGTAGGAGGGGAAAATCCATTTCTTGGGATCGTTACTGTAGAACTCGAACGCCCGCTTCACATCGTCGTCGATCTGGTCGGTGGTGCGCTGACGGGAGAGGTTATCCCGCAACACACGCACAGAGAAACGGATGGTCTCGATGACGCCAAGCTGGAAGTTCTGCTTGTTGTCGAACAGCGCGGTGAACGGCAGGTAGTCGTTCGGTGTCCAGCCGGTGAAGGAGTCGAGCTCAATGCGGGTCAGCTCGCGGTTCACCTCGACGAAGTTGATGCCCTCCCCCTCGACCATCTGCGGAATGAAGGGCTCGCTCTGGCGCGATGCGGTATAGCCCCACAGTGACAACAGCACGATAAACACCAGTGTGGCGATACCGGTCAGCACCCCCGGCAAGGCATCTTTCACTTTGTACAGGGCAACCCTGATCTTCTGCATTGTCGTCACATTTACCTCCGATCACCACACATGATGCCTCTGTTCCTTACATCCATGCAAGCAGGGATAACATTGGCAGTAAAAGGTAATTAGCGATATGCGACCAACTGGTTATCTATCTTAAATGGACTCTGCCAAAGCGATCCAGCCTGCCTCCCCCCTGATCTGCCCGTACCCCACAAGCGCATGTGCCGGATATGTGGTTATTCCGGAAAATTGACGTACGGTTTCAGGGATAATTCGAAAATTTTTACCCTCAATGATTGCGTACAGGTCAGCTTCCTCTTCCGCGATAACTATTGCAATTTCACTCATAACGTTCCTCCCATCATTAATCCGATGCCAAACTTTGCATGACATCTGCAGGTAAATCCCTAAAAGCAGCCCACAATGCGTCCCTTGTTTTTGCCTTCTTCATCGCTTCAAGCAACTTTTTATCCGACTCTAAGAAAAAACTATTAGCGATTTTTTTATCGATGATGGCCTTCACTTTCTTGGAATCGGACAGGTCTGATTCAGGGTTAATTTTTTTCCAGAACTCCTTAAACAGCGATTCACTTTCGGCATCATATTCCTGTTTCGCCTTCTCAATCTCCTTCTGAAGCTGAGCTGTTCTACTCTTTGTCTTAGCAAGCAGGAACTTTTGGCAAGAATCTTTTAATTCCGGATCATTGCTTTTCATGGCTCCATAGCAGAAGAAAGCAGTCTCATCATCCCGGTCGAAGGAGTGCCCTACGATCCTGTCCACCGTCTCGGCCACAGCCGTAATCCTCTCTGTTTTACTCTGTTCGATCTGAAGGTCGTATTCAGTTGTCGCGGGTGTGGAAGATAGCAGGGCTGCAGTGGTTGAAACCGAAGATACACCCGGCTTGTCGGCCAGACTGGCCTGGGCCTCGTAATATCTCCTGGCATCCTTATATGCTTCATCTGCCTTATCTAGCGAGGTTTGGCTATGTTTACATTTATCCAGCTTGGTTTTTTCATCGCCTTTCACATCGTCTTTAGCTTTCAACTCCTCACAGGAAGGACCAGCCGAATCATTCACTTCGTCGAAATCTTTCTGTGCCTTATCGAGATCATCTTTTTTTCCATCCAGCGCACTCTTCGCATCGCTCAAGGTTTTCATCGCATCGGCAGATGTCTGGCCTGTGGATGCATTCCCATTCACTGCAATGACAGTCGGCTTGGGCTGAATCGTCCCGGTTAGCTGCTCAATCGCCAGAATCGATGTCATGATCCGCTGGTCCCTGGCTGCAATAACAGCAAACTGTTCCTTATTGATAGCACCGTTCAGATACCTCTCACAGGTGCGGTACATCATCTCCTTCAGCATATTGATCGTCTGGGTACGCGCGATGGTGGAACCGGTCTCACTGCTGGTAAAGGCGCCCTGTAATGCTATGTTGATCGACTTGGGATCAGCCGACTGACCGAAACTGGCACCACCGCTGGCCGACTGACCCAGCACGGAAAAGACATCCGGACTGGGTTCGGCACAGTAGCGCCTGATAGTTTTGTCATTAACTTTCCTAACAAATTTACCGATCAGGAATCGCTGCTTTGCATCGACTGACAATACGGCATCCTGCTCCGCATCAAAATGATCCAGCTTATGAATTGCATGGTAATTTGCACTGCAACCGCCAAGAAACAGCATCGCAACACAGACAAATAACGAATACTTCACTATTGCTTCTTTTTTCATCCTGCGCTTCCTTCTCTTTTCTCGATGGTGTTCTGAATCTCCGTGTTGAATAAACTCGCCATCTCTTTGAACACATGTCCCTCCGGATGGATCTCATTATCCCAATTTGCAGTATCGGGTCCTGCCTTACCAAGCAGGTTGATGTACTCAACGTTATGATATGAAGCAGCGAGCTTGGACAGTTTCCTGTTAAACTTATCAAGGATCATTTTCATGATCGCCGGGCCATGCTGTTGATGATCGATCCCCATCAACTCCATCTTGTTTCCCAGCCACGGCCCCTTTTTACGGGGAATCGGATAATCGTACCCATGCACAATCACCTTCACTTCCGGAAGTTGTGTCTTCAGCAGATGGAAAACCAGATCATACGTCACAAGGATCTGCTTCAGCTTTTTCTTGAATGCCTCGCTTAAATAGGTATCCGGGGTCGTCGCACCTCTGTTCAGATACTCCTCAAAGTGATCCTTCATCATATCGTTTCCACCCCCACTCAGAATCAGGAAACGGTGTTTGATAATGCCATTGCCCTGCCAGCTTTTAAGTGTGTCAAGGTAGTCCCTTCTCTGGATATATTTGATGAAATCATCGCCCGGCCAGGCTTTGTGAATCATGTGATAACGACGATCCATCTTCGCCAAATAGCTTGGAATATCACTTTCAAACCCATAGTTAAACCAGGAGTCGCCCTCGGCCACGATCAATACATCTTTAGTTGCCATCGCTCACCTCCGCCGGCTTGTTGGATTCGATAATCCTCTGAATTGTACTTTTGCCGTTCTGGGATTGTGTTGGTTGCTGTGCGGCATTTGCCGATTGCGTATCGACGTCGTTCTCCTTCCCCTTAAATACCTGCCTGGTCTGTGAAAGCTTTTGGGCGACTTCGAACCAGAAGGGTGCTCCAAGCCCGATCAGCAAGCCCGTGATCAACACCTTGAATACCCAGACTTTTTGTTCCCACGCCCATCCCAGACAATCTACGAACCAGCCGAGGTATGAACTGATAATTCCAGCCTCTTCATCCCGAACGGGGAAAGGGTCTCCCTTTTCGGGAAAATCTTCCCAGCCAATCGGCAAAGAGCTGGTATTAAAATCAGACAACTGATTCTGAATCAGCGTCATGTTCTGATTCAGTGCCTCAATCTGCTCTTTATTCGAAAGGTCTTTCCCGGTTTTTTCAAAAGTCTCGATTCTTTTTTGAGTCTCTGCGAATGACTTTTCCAGGCTCTCCTGCTGACTGATATAAGAGGCTCTCATATCGGAGTTTTTAAGTAGTTCGTCGAACAATTTAACTCCGTCAATATTGACTGAAAAAGCCAGCAGAACTCCCACTAACAGAGACATCAACTGTGCACGTCGCCGGAAATACTCGGTCATTGCCAAGCTGTATTCGTCATATTTTTCTTCCAGCTCTTCAAGAGAGCTCTCCAACCGCTCCCCAGCCTTAATAGAAAAGGCTTTAAACTCTTTCAAACGGGATATTCGCAACAACATATCATCCGTATCGATTTTATCGCACGAAGTCAGGGCGATGATAATTTTGTCTGACAACCAGCGAGGCAACCACCAGCCAGTAAGCCACCGATGCAACCATTTTTCAGCTGAGACCATCATATGCCTTGACCTGTTCTTCAAAATTTCGTCTTTGATTTCTTTTACCCTGTTTTCATCTTCTACCCCCAGCCTGTTCGCCAGCACATCGCTGTAAAAATGATCGAAAAGCACGGCCATTCCACGCGCCCTGAAATTAAGCAGCCGATGAATCATCTCCATAAGCAACGTCACGACACCAGCAAGAGCCCCCATAATTAATGTGAATGCGAGTACGGAATCGAGTAACACCATCAGACCACACCCGCCGTTAAATAATTTATATCTGTTATCATCAAAATACCCCCCCCCGCTACGATTTAGCTGTAGAAAGAGCACAAACAGAATATGAATAAAGATGATTCCGCCCTTCCCCAAAATATCAGAACCATTAATAGACCAGTTGTTTTTGCGCCGCAAGCCGTTTCCAAAAAAAATAGACCCTGTGTTTTTTCAGGATTTGGTTATAGTTATCGACTCTGATCCCTGTTCAGGAGAAAAAATGTCCAGACCATTGAAGATTTACATGCGCGGTAAAAGCGTCACTCAACTGCAAAACATGCTAAAGCAGATGGGGTACCCGATGAACGACGTTCAGGGAGTGTTCGGCGCATCAACCCGCGACGGTGTCAGGGACTTCCAGAAACGCAAAGGGCTGAAGACGACCGGCGTGGTCGATAACGATCTCTTCACACTAATGCAGCAGAATGTCGGCTTTCAGGCCGAGGAGAAGAAGGTCCTCGCCCCATCACAAACGTCACAGACAGATAGCGACAGGCTCGACACACTCATCCGGCTTCTGGTCAACAAAGGTCTTATCAGCGAAGAGGAGGTTGAAGCTGCCATGCAGAACTCCGAACCAGCAAAAGTATCCGGCAAACCGCTCTTCTGACAGAAAAGGCGATAAACAATCATGCTTCACCTGTTGAGCCGCGCCATCGAACCCCAAGCAATGTTAAGAGCTGATTTCACACACGATCTGGCGGAGCAGCTTCTTCAAGGCAGGGGTGTCCGTCTTTACGGTGAGCACGGTCTGGGACGAAGAGAGACCCTGGCTGACCTGGCCTCCCTCCTTCCGGACGAGTGCCGTATCCTGAAAGCCAACCTGCGCAACTATCCGGACTCGCTTTCGAGCATGCTCTCCGATCTGACCGGTCAGGCGGATACAGAGGCGGGCAGCCTTGCATCACTCCTGACACAGCTCCAGGCAAGTGAAACGCATACCATCATTATTCTACACAACTTCGACGAGCTCAATTTTGGCAAGGAGACCGGTTACGACCCCGACTTCATCGACCTGCTAAACGGTATCGGACAGCGAGATCACCTCTCACTGCTGACTGTCACCGTCTCCCCCGCGCCACTGCACGGATTGAATTTAGACTTGCTGCCGCTGCCACCGCTGCCATGATACTCTCCCTGCCACGATGCTTACCGATCCGAAATTCAGGAGGCCACGTTGACCACAGTCATCTTCGTCGGTTTTAACATTTTCATTCTGATCGTATTTGCCATTACTATGGCAATCTCCAACTTCAATGCCGAGGTGAGACGGAAACTTCTTTACGGCGGCATTGCCCTTGTGGTGCTGCCGGTGGTTGCTATCGCCATCGCCAATGCCATCGGTTTCCGTTCACACATCGTGGAAGACCTGGTTCTGATGCGTGGTGGCGGCATCGGTATTCCGGTCGTGCTCGGCTACGGTATTCTTGTCGGCCTTGCCTTAAATCGGGTTCGCAGGCTCATCTTCGGCGACAGCTCCAGTGATAATGGCGGAGATAAAGGCAGTGATGAGGGCGATGATAAAAACAGTACCGAGCCGCAGGAGTAACCGGCATGACAGGCGCCAACCGACAAACCATCGCCACCTCAGCCACTACAGCGGCACCGCTGCAGATTCTTCTCTACACCCTGCCACTCTGGGGAGCATCGCTGGGCATGACCCTCTTCATGCCGATAACGGGGATCATTACCTCCGTGGTCATCGCCTACTGCCTGCTGATCCTCCCCTTCAAAGCCCGGCGCGGCCCCTGCCCCAACTGCCAGGCAATCAAAACCCTGCCCTTCTCCGGGTTCGGTAACCGCTGTCGCAGATGTGGCGAAGAGTTGGTACTTCGTAATGGAGAGTTCCATCTGCTGGAACCCGGAGACAAAGCCCCCCGCCCCGGGTCCGGAAGATCGAGCCCCGGACGCTCTGGTTCGGAACGGTCGAACTCGGTTTAAAGCAATTGAACTCAGAGTGGACGGATTCGATCAACCACCTTTAGAGAATAACTATGTGGAACGGCTATGATCGCGTTCGCCAAGATGTACAAAGTGGCGAATCATAAACTCCTCCTCTTCCGGAGAGAGATCGTATCGCAGGCAGGCCTCTTCAATGCTCTTCAAATTGTATTCGTGCATCCTGGAAATCCAGCGAACGGCATTTCGCAACGCTTCGCCTTCAGGAAATATAGACTTCACATCTGCCATCGTCTGCCACCCCTACTAAATAGTTTAGCACAATAGTCAATCTCTATGTCATGTTAATAACCTCACTTCAATTGCTCTCTTTCGGTCACTACTGATGTGCGAAACAATCTGGCATCTCTATATACTTCGCCTTGCCAACGGCAATCTCTACACCGGCATCACCACAAATATCGAACGCAGGATTGGCGAGCATCGTGATGGCAAAGGAGCCAGATACCTGCGAGGCAAAGGTAAACTCGAACTTGTCTTCAAACAGCAGGTCGGAGACCACTCCACTGCGTTGAAGACAGAGCATCGAATCAAAAAACTGATCAAGCGGGAGAAGGAGAGGCTTATCCGTGGTGAGCTGACTATTGCGGATATTATGGAACCAAAAGCACATTTTGACACATCAACTGTCACTCATTGAAAAACAGCGGTAAGGTTTGGCCCTCTGTCAACGACTCACACGCATGAAGATAACAGCTAAAATATACCTACACACAATCACATTGGCGCTGCTATGCTCAACAGCTGCCGTTGGTGAGGAGTTTTCCATGGACAACTGGAAGCGTCCGCCGGACGAACAACTGAAACAACAACTCTCCCCCATGCAGTACAAGGTAGTACGCGAGGATGGAACCGAACCCTCCTTCAATAACGCGTTCTGGGACAATAAAAAGACCGGTCTCTATGTCGATATTGTCTCCGGCGAACCACTGTTCAGCTCACGCGATAAATTCGACTCGGGCACCGGCTGGCCGAGCTTCACACGCCCGCTTGTCGATGAGAACGTTGTCGAGAAAGAGGATCGCAGCTTCTTTATGCGCCGGGTCGAAGTGCGTAGCAAACATGCCGACTCCCATCTCGGCCACGTCTTTGAAGACGGTCCCGCACCAACCGGACTACGCTACTGCATCAACTCGGCATCGCTCCGCTTTATCCCTGTTGAGAAGCTGGAGAGCGAAGGCTACGGCAAATACAGGGAGCTGTTTGATAGCGAGTGAGCGGCATCCAATCAAAGTCTGACCACGACTTAATCATCGTTGGGGCCGGCCTTGCAGGCTCCATACTTGCATGGAAACTGACAGAGCACGGCAAAAAAATGCTCGTCATCAACGATCCGGCAACTCCGTCAGCATCGCGTGCTGCCGCAGGGCTGATCAATCCGGTTACCGGGCAACGTCTGGTACTACAGAACAATATCGAGGAACTGCTCGCTGCAGCCCATCAGTTTTACCACGAGCTCGAAGGGAAGTTCGACATCAAACTGCTGCACGAAAAGAGGATGCTGCGGCTGTTTCGTTCAGAGAGGGAGAGAAGCTCCTGGGAGAAGCGGCGGAGTGAGGAGAGCTATCGTCCGTTTATCGATAGCGAGCTCTGTCAGCCCGACGGCTTTTATCAATTCCACACAGGTTTTCTCGATACCAATCTGCTTCTCGATAGCCTGCATGAGTGGTTACAGCAACATAATGCTCTCTGCGAAGAGAGGTTTGATTACAACGAACTGAGTCGTCAGCAGATAATTTTCTGTGAAGGGTGGCGTGCACAAAACAACCCCTGGTTTGACTGGCTGCCATTTCAACCGGCCAAGGGCGAGATCCTGACGTTCCGCTCTACGTCCGCCCTGCCCGACCGGATCATCAACCGAGGAAAGTGGCTACTACCAACCGATGCACACACCTTCAAGTTGGGGGCGACTTACGATTGGAAAACATTGAACGAATCAATCACCGATTCGGCCAGAGATGAAATCACCGATCACCTGCCACAGCTCTGTGATGATCCGGGAGAGATTCAGCTCACCGATCATGTTGCAGGTGTACGCCCCGGCACCAGAGATAAACAACCGTTCATCGGGCATCATCCCGACCATCCGCACCTTGGCATCTTCAACGGGTTCGGCTCCAAAGGTAGCCTGCTGATCCCATGGTATGCCGACAGGTTTGTTGACCACCTGACCAATCATACTCCTCTACCACCTGAAGCGGACATCCAAAGGTTTAGAAAGGCTTCCCATGGCTAGAGTTTCGATCACTGAAACTGTTCATCAACATCTGAAGCCGCTGATCTCGCCCGGTGATGTGGTGATTGATGCAACCGTTGGCAACGGACACGACAGCCTGTTTCTTGCACATCTGATCGGTGAAACAGGCAGAGTGTACGGATTTGATGTTCAGTCTGATGCTATTGCTGCCACACAACAGCGGCTGGATTCAGAGAAGCTTTCACAACACGCCATTCTCATGCAGCGGGGGCATGAAGAGATGCTTCGTTCAATCCCTGCCGAGCTGCACGGAAAAGTATCCGTTATCCTCTATAACCTCGGCTATCTCCCCGGCGGTGACAAGTCGCTCACCACCCAGATTGCCACAACGATCAACGCACTGGAGCAGAGCGCCCTAATCCTGACATCCGGCGGTATCATCTCCATTCTTGCCTATACCGGTCATCCGGGCGGCATGGAGGAGTGTCAGGCGGTTAAGTCATGGGCTAATGATTTAAACCCCGACCATTTCGAAGTAACGATCACCAACCTGCTGCCTGATCACCGCCATCCACCGGAGTGGATCATCGTGGAGAAACGAACCTCTTAATCATTAGTTCATAATTTGATTATACATTGGCGCACATATTTTGAATCATGTAAGGTGTGCTTTCTCAAAACAGACCCCAAACCCACCATGGAGGATAAGAATGAAGAAGTGGCTACTGCCATTAGCGGCCAGCAGTTTGATGTTTTCACTACCAGCTTTTGCTGTCGATACCTACGTATGGAGCCCCGATCACGAAAAACGCTTTAAAGCCAAAGATCTGAACGGAGACGGAACCATTACCAAAGAGGAGTTCCTGCACACCTACAACGGGCAGTTCCAGCGGATTGACTCCGACAACAACAAGCAGATTTCAATGAGCGAAATGCGCCAGTACCTGCAACACAAAAGACCAAAGCATGTAACTGAAAAGCAGTGGAGCATGAAGACCGATCGCCATTTTGGTCGTAAAGATCGCAACAAAGACAACGTTATCAGTGAGAGTGAGTTTTTAACCAAACACCAGCGATCCTTCGAAGGCTATGATCGCGATGGTAACAATGAGATCTCGAAAGATGAGATGCGCATTTACTGGGAGAATGAAAAAGCGGCCCTGGAAAGCTACAAAGAGAAGAAAGGCAAGGATGACGATTAATCAGTCCGTCTGATGGTCCTCCCTATGGTGACCCGTCTGATAACAACCTAACCTGACAGCCTCTGTTCTGGCCTGGATGTGTACGATACGCGCATCCAGGCCTTTTTTTTCACCCTTTTGCAGAAAACCGGACAGATAGTAGATCGCCACTGCAGTCAATCCCACCACTGCGGCCCACAGATCCGACCTTGCAGGATCAATGGCTCCGGCAACCACCCATGCGGTGATCCCTGCTGCAAAGAAGAGCAGCATCGGAAGCCCGTACAGGGTGAAAGCACTCTTCAGCACCAGACTATCCGGCACCTCAATCACCACCTCATCCCCGACCTGTGCACCCAGGCTGTTATCCACATCGATCTCCAGCGATCGCTGATTCCATGCACCAAGCGTGCTGCAGGAGCTTTTACCTGCACATGAGCCACAGGTTGAAGCTCGTTCACCTCTGATCAGTGCACGCTCTCCAGTAAGCTTGAGTACGGTTCCGGTCTGTTGCATAAGCTGTACTATACAAAAAATAGCGGGAGAGCGTAAACTCCGCATATCATGGTTCAGCAATCTCCAAAGCCATCCGGGCAACCCTCTGGCAAACATTACGACTACCTGATTATCGGCAGCGGCGCAGCAGGACTGCTGGCGGCCAAACGCCTGGCGGAACACGGCAGTGTTGCCATTGTTAACAAGGGC
This sequence comes from Mariprofundaceae bacterium, assembly GCA_050304695.1. Lineage (GTDB taxonomy): Bacteria > Pseudomonadota > Zetaproteobacteria > Mariprofundales > Mariprofundaceae > WSZY01. The sequence goes on along the minus strand of JBNLEB010000006.1, from coordinate 45,494 downwards.
GATTTCGCGGAATCCAATACCTATCATGCACAGGGTGGCATTGCCGGTGTGAGTGATGCGGCTGATTCGATCGAATCACACGTCGAAGACACGATCAAAGCCGGCGCCGGGCTCTGCCACGAGGATGTGGTCAAGGAGATCGTTTCAGCTGGCACCAGCATGATCCATGAACTGATTGAACTGGGCACCCCCTTCGACACCAATGAAAACGGACTGCACCTGACCCGCGAAGGCGGACATACCCAGCGCCGTGTAGCCCATGCCAAGGATGAGACCGGCAAGGTCATTGGCGAAACCCTGCTCACCCATGTTCAGGCACATCCCAACATCACCTGCCTGCGTCACCATACTGCCATCGATCTGATTACTACCCGCAGGCTCGGTCGCCACGACGGCAATAATGGTTGTCTCGGCGCCTACCTGCTCAATCCCGACGGCTCGATCATTACCGTATCGGCTTCGCACACCATCCTGGCGACCGGTGGCAGCGGTAAGGTCTACATGTACACCTCCAACCCTCACCCGGCCACGGGTGACGGTATTGCCATGGCATGGCGGGCCGGGTGTCCGGTGATGAACCTCGAGTTCATGCAATTTCATCCCACCTGCCTCTATCACGCTTCGGCTCATACCATGCTGCTCACCGAGGCACTTCGCGGTGAAGGTGCACACCTGATCGACAGCCGGGGCCACCGCTTTGTATTCGACTATGATGAGCGTGGCGAGATGGCGCCACGCGATATCGTTGCCCGCGCCATTGACCATCAGATGAAAAAACTGGGGCAGGACTGCATGTACCTCGATGCAACCGTTCTCGGTGAAGAGACGATCAACAACCACTTCCCCAATATCCATGCGCGACTGATGGAGCTGGGTATCGATATGCGCAAAGAGCCGGTACCCGTCGTTCCGGCAGCCCACTACATCTGCGGTGGCGTGCAGACCGACTCGGCAGGAAGAACAAGTATCGACTCACTCTATGTGATTGGTGAATCAGCCTGTACAGGCCTGCACGGTGCCAACCGACTGGCCAGCAATTCGCTTCTGGAGTGCCTGGTGATGGCCGAATTCTGCAGCGATGCGATCATCAAGGCGGGTAATCAACCGCCGAGGATGAGCCTGCCGGTATGGGATGACTCCGGTATCATTCCGGAGACCGAGCGCGTTCAGATCAAGCAGAACTGGGATGAGGTGCGCGCCACGATGTCCAACTACGTCGGCATCGTACGCTCCAATGAGCGGCTTCGTCGCGCCAAACGAAGGCTTGATGTGATTCGTGAAGAGATCGCCAGCTACTACTGGAAATACCCGATCAGTCGCGATCTGATTGAGCTGCGCAACCTCTCGCTGGTGGCTGACCTGACCATCCGCTCTGCCCAGCTCAGACATGAATCGCGCGGGCTGCACTACTCCACCGACTATCCGAAAACCTCTGACAAAGCGGAGGACACCATCCTCATCCCGGATCAGCTGTGATAACAACATGAAAGCTTATCGGGTTCGTGTGGAGGGTCGGGTTCAGGGGGTCTGCTTTCGTTACTATACCGCGCAGGAGGCCGATCGGCTCGGTATCACCGGCTGGGTTCGTAACTGTAGTGACGGCAGTGTCGAGGCTCTCATCTGCGGCGATGACCAGCAGCTACAAATGATGCTGGCATGGCTGAAGCACGGTCCACCTTCGGCTGTCGTCAGTAACACAGAGGCCGAACCAACGATCTCCGAACCTCGTCCCGCCGATTTTCATATTACCTATTAGGCTTATTGAATGTCCGCTTACGAAAAGCAGACATTTCAATTCCTGCCGTATATTCGAATCGCACTTGAATCGCACTTACCTCAACTTGATAAAACAACCTCTTATTGCTATATCAAATATACAGGACAATTCCTATGGACGTCGTTGAGAACAGAGCCAGAAGACGGTTGCTAAAAACTGGAGTTTATGTGCCTCCGGCCATTCTTGCCGTCATGATCTCCAATAATGCTGAAGCGGAAACGGTGGACTGCGGAAGATATGGAATGATTACCATCTCAGCCAGCGGAAATGCCTGCTGCCCATGCGCCAGAAATTCAAGAAGCCGAAGTTGCAGAGATGAACGATGTTTTCTGGGAAACTGCGCGGAATGCCGCACCAGCTGGAGAAGCAGGAGTGATTGTCTTAGACAGGCTGCTGCCTGTGGCTGCACATGCCAGAGAAGCAGAGGCCGATGGCACTGTAACTGACCCTGTTATAGTCTGTTGTGCATATCAACTGTTACCCAAAACTAGCGTTTGATCAGCCTGTAGCCGAGTTCATGACGGCCTGAAGGGTGCGGTGAGTGTTGAGGTTCCTCATGCCACTGCCAGCGGGATGCAGGAAACAGTTCGCGCATCGCATCGACATCGCAGTGAAACGGCGGGCCGCCCTCTGCTCCGTTCCCCTTGCCGGCCTGCATGAACAGCGCAAACAGAGAACCACCCGGTTTCAGCCATGAATAGAGCTTCTCTTCATAGGCCTCTCGCTGTTCAGGCTGAATAGCGCAAAGAGAGGTCTGCTCATAGACGGCATCGAACGGGTTGTCGGGTGAATAGTTGAACATGTCTATTTGAACAACTTCGGCATGCAGACCTTCGGCAGCCAGCTCGCGCCGCATTCTGGCAACAGGAGTCGGAGCGATATCGATCCCTGTCACATCAAAGCCCTGTCGGGCCAGTTCAACCACCTCATAACCGTGGCCGCAACCTGGAATAAGAATGGAGAATTCCGGGGCAAGAGAAGCCGCCATCCAGCTCACCATCAGTGGGTTGATACCCTTGCGATCCCAACCCATCTCACCTCTTTGATAGCGCCCTTCCCACTCCTCTTCCGGAGTCATGATTGGCCCATCGCCTGAATCACCAGGGTCAGCCTCGCTTGCAGATCGGGCGACTGTCCGGATGTTCAACTGCCGCAGCGATGGCATCGACAAATGTGCCCAGTTCATCATAGGAGAGTACCCTGAGCACCTTCTGTAACAATATCGGTTCAACCGATGCAACGATCTGGGAGCCATCAGCCAGCGAAACCTGAACAGCGGCGGCAGAATAGTGTCCCTCATCTTCTCCGGCCATCAGATCTTCGCTGATACCCATCATCTTCTCGTAATGCGACTCAACCTGCTCAATCACGGATTCATCGAGGGTATCGGGGAGCTCCACAAGGTATTCATCCTGACCACTCACCTTGTATCCAGGTGAGAGGCCCAACCCTTTCACAAATTGAGTGAACTGCTCCGATGGTCGTTCATCGAAAAAGACATACTCAAGCATCTAAACTTCGCCTTAAGTCCCTTTCAGCATCCATTCTTTTCCGTTTGCGTTTTGTTACAGCAAAACCACCGAACATAAGTGTCAGCCCAAATACCAATGCACCGGCAGCCACAAAGAGGGGGTAGTTGATGCTGTATTTGCCATCCTCGTAGTTATAACTGTAGCAGGCACCGACCAGAAAATTGACCACATTGGCCGGAGACATCTTCTCACCGATCGCCTTGGTGATAGAGATATCCATATCATTACCACTGATATTGGCGCCGTACAGGTAGCGGGTCACACGCCCCTTGGGTGAGATCATGATATAGACATTCGGGTGCAGAAAAATAGCATCGCGCGGCGACCAGAAGAATTTATAACCCATCGAACCTGTCAGCTTCATAATATCTTCCGGATCTTTCATGGTGCTCATCTTCCAGCCGGAAGGCAGGCCATCGTTGAAACCGGCAAACTTCATGAATTTTTGTAACGTGGCAGGTGTATCGTGACGGTCGAACGAGACAGTCAGCACATTAAAATCCCTGTCAATCTTCCACTGTTTAACCTCTTGCAATGTGCTCCAGAGATTACGGTTCAGCACCGAACACGCCCCGTCACAGCGATAATAGGAGAGCGCCAGAATCATCGGCTTATCACCGATCATCTCACCGATCGTGAACTCCTTACCATCCTGATCGACCAGACGATAACTCTTATCGATTTTTTTACCCAGGAAATCCGACTCTTTGATTTTCACAATGGTCGGATCGACATCCGAATTCTCGGTCACCTTCCCGTAAGCGGCATAGGCGGTTGCCGAAATTGACAGTAGCAATATCGATATTGTCAGTGTAAACAGAATCAACTTGGCAAGACTCATTAAAACTCCCTGCTGGCAAGGTAGGCCAGAACAGTATCCATCAGCATTTTCGCGTTTTCCGGTAGCAGCACCATCATCAGAATGGCCAAGACTATCACAAACGTGGCTGCAAGTAGGAGCCCTATTGTCAGAATCAGGAACGCAGGCAGCCGTTTGAGTCCACCATGATGTACCAGACCCTTCCAGTTGAGCAGTATATTCCACAATGCCATCACAGGGCCGAGATAGGGTCCCCAGGCAATGGCAAAGGGGGCACCACTGTAAGCACATATCTGAAATGCCGTCTCATCCGACATGGGGACACCGGCAAACTTCCTCGATGCCCATGCCATGTACCTGGCCCAAAGTAGTGATGTGCCAACGCCAATAATCAGCGAAACAGGAAAGATCAGCAGAATGGCAAACAACCCGGAAAAGAAACCGGGTGCGATCAGTGGAATGCCGGTTCCGGCTGTCATTGTCATCATCAATGTCGGCACCGCCATATAGAGCGCCAGCAGATGCGCGCTGCTACGTAAACTCACTGCTTCCGGCATCCCGACAAAAAGCCGCCTGGGGAAGAAAAGAGCAGTAATGAGCACCGAGAAAAACACCTCGGCAATCTTATCTTTGCGGTAATATGTGACTTGCGGATTGAACCTGCTCATAGGCTGTTTGATCGCACCATGGTCTATCAACTATCTAATGACCGGATAACCTGCACTCCTCCATGCTTCGATACCGCCTTCGATGTTCTCAATGTTGGTGAACCCCGACTTCACCAGAATTTTAGCTGCGGCAGCCGAACGTTTGCCGGAGCGGCAATAGAGATAGACACGTTTCTCTTTCGGTACTTCCGCCAGACGCTGTTCCAGCTCCTGAACGGGAATCAGTTTTGCGCCCTGAACATGGCCTTCGGCATACTCAGCGGGTGTACGCACATCGATAAAGAGAAACGGTACCGGCGACTTATCACCGGCCTGCCAATGCTCATAAGCGTGCTTTACAGTCGCATTCTCATAACCATCCACCTGTTCGCCTACTCCACATGCATAGGCACCGGATGCAGTAACCATAACAATCAGCAATGCCACCACTTTTTTCATCAGGGACTCCATTACTCTTCAATTAACCGCATTCAGCTTTCAAGCCGGATTAAAACTTTCGGCGGATGTTCAAGCGTCGCATGCAGCAGGCAGGAAGCCGCCACCTTCTCGACAGCCTTCCTGCGCGACTCGGGAAGATTCGGAAGTTCGACATTAAAGGAGAGTTCGCCGATCCGTCTCGGTTTATCTGCTGTCGCCCAGTCCGCGCCCACCTTCAAACCGCCAGCATCGATGCCGGCCTGCTTACAGTAGTTGGCCACATAGTGGCCGATACAGGCCGCCATGGATGCGGCGAACATCTCCGGTGGGGTCATGGCACGATCCTCACCGCCGTTATCTGTCGGCTGGTCGATAGTGACAGAGTGGCCACGGCACTCCATGCGGAATGCCGTGCCACCTTCGTAATTTGCTGTCAGCCGAGACATAAAGCCTACTCGCCGTCCAGACGGGTAATACCGAGGGTTTTGAGGAAAGCCTTCTCATAGAATGGCTCGGAAACACCGGTCTTCATCTTGCGCATAAAATACTTCTCAAACATCACCTTGGCAGTATGCACCCATTTGCCCTTCTTCATCCACTGTACATTACGCGGTGGAATCTGCGGCAGTGCCACGAATGCAGCACCGGTATCGCCCATATCAGCCAGACAGATCGCATTCCATGTGCCTACTTTCTCGGGCGCTTCGCCCTTGATATCGTGGCAGATGTTGTGCACAGCGGCGGTCACCATCGATTCGATCAGGTAACCGGTCTTCGGTGTACCGCAAGGAACAGGCGTTGCTTCGACAGGCGGAATCGCCACACATACGCCGGCTGAGTAGATGTTGCTGTAGGTCGGATTCTGCTGGTACTCATTGGCCATCACGAAGCCCATCGGATTGCACATCTCTTCCACATTGGCCACAGCCGGAATACCGCGGAAGGCCGGAAGCATCATAGAGAACTTGAAATCGATCTCGTGGTTATTATCCGGTTCACCCTTATCGTTAACGGTCTCTACAAACATCTTGCCGTCTTCAACCTTGGTGGTCTTGGCATTGGTATGCCATTTGATATGACGCTGACGCATCTCCGCTTCCAGCATACCTTTGGAATCGCCCACGCCACCGAGGCCCAGATGACCGATATAGGGCTCACTGGTGACGAAGGTCATCGGAACCTTGTCGCGAATTTTGCGCCGACGAAGCTCTGTATCGAGAATGAAGGCAAACTCGTAGGCAGGACCGAAGCATGATGCCCCCTGAACGGCACCGACGACAATCGGACCGGGATTCTTACAGAATGCTTCAAATGCCTCATAAGCCTCTGCGGCGTGATCGACATGGCAGATGGAGTGTGTATGACCATCCGGGCCCATGCCATCGACCAGCTCAAAGGCCAGACGAGGTCCGGTTGCGATGATCAGGTAGTCGTACTCCAGATCGTGGCCGTTATGCAGGGTCATCTTGTTCTCTTTCGGATGCAGCTCTTTGACACCGCTGGCAATGAAATTAATACCCTTTTTACCCAGATGTTTGCTCGGGTTAAAGCTGATGTCCTCTTTGGTACGCCAGCCAACCGCTACCCACGGGTTGGAGGGTACAAAGTGGAAGTAATCAACGTTCGAGACCACGGTAACTTCGTGCTCTTTACCGATCTTTTTCAACTCTTCTTTCATTTCGTAGGCCGCAGGCATTCCACCGATACCCGCACCCATAATCACAACGTGTGCCATTTCCTTTCTCCTGTTCTTCTAACGTTCCATAAACAAAATTGTTTCGAAATATACTGATATTCTTATATATTTAAAGTGACAATGTCACCGATGCGGTTTTCACTACAAACTCTGCAATGCCTTTTGCAGAAGCGAACGAACATCCTTCGCCAGCAGCGCCATATCTTCACGACCCGTAACCGACAACATCGCCTCAGGTTCAATCACCGAAACCACCGTTTCGCCCCGGTTGTTTTGATAGACAATTACATTGCACGGAAGAAGAAGTCCCAACTCCTCCTCCATCTCCAGTGCTCTCGAGGCCACCTTCGGATTACAGGCACCGAGAATTACGTAAGGTGCTTTATCGTAATCGATTTTTTTCTTCAAAGTATCTGCCACATCGATACGTGTCAGAATACCAAAACCAACCTCTTTCAACGCATTGGTGATGGCGATTTCCGCCTCTTCGACACTGCCGCCAACCACCCTGCTCATACCATAATCACTCATTTCCCAACTCCTTGTCACTTAATCGAGTGTACACACAGCCCATGTAGGGGCTGTCAAAATGAGTGAGCAACCGCTCATTTTGTGAGCATTGGCGAAATGCGTATTTTTTTGCCAATGCGTACTGAAAAAAGTACAGGATCTACTCATTTTTTCAGTTTAATCAAACCTCAACCGGATACCCGGCCCTCATCCACTCCATCGTGCCACCTTCAACATTGACCAGCCGCGTAAAGCCTTGGGAGGCCAGAACCTTTGCAGCCTGCTGCGAGCGCATACCTGAGTGGCAAATCAGATGCAGGTCGCTCTGTTTCGGAAGATCGTCGGTCATGCCGGATAATCTATCCAGTGGCTTCAGCAACGCACCGGGAACATGCCCATGGGCATACTCTTCCGCAGTTCGCACATCGACTACACAGAAGTTCCGACCATTCTCGTGGCTGGTCAGCCAGCGCGGGTAGAACTGGTGAATTGTCATCCGCTCAAAGCAGTCCTGTTTAAATTCTCTATTCATGCCTCTCCTCTGCGAATCGTCATACCTGCGGACTGCCACGCGCCCATACCGCCTGATAGCGAATAGACCGGAGAGAACCCCTGCCTTGCAATCACTGTTGCCGCCATCATGGAGCGACTTCCCGATGCACAGATACAGACAACCGGCTTACTCTTGATCACCTCATCCATCTCACTACGTGTGCTCTTGGCCACCTGCTCCACCGGCAAATGCTTTGCACGCGGCGCATGGGCTGCGGCATATTCGCTGTCAGAGCGGACATCCAGTAATAGATGGGGCTGTTTTTTGAAACGGTCGCGATACTCATGAATCGATATCTTCTCGACACCGGCCATCTTTGGCGCCAGCACACGCAGCCACAGAAAATAAAGCACCATCAGCGCTATAACACCGAAAATAACCGGCAGATAATCAGCCACCCCGGTTCCCCTCAGCCATCTCTCTTTCCGCCATGATCTCGTGGTTATACTTCATGCCGAACTTACGCAAAATAGTCTCCAGAAGACACCAGCCGGTAAAGGCTGACTGCAGCAGGTTCAGACCGACAAAGGCGGTGAACCATAGCCAGGTCGGGCCATCATAAAGTGCAACACCGTTAAAGGTGCTGGCCAGTTTAAGGCTCACCAGAATAAAGGTTCCGGCGGCCAGTCGAATTGCATTCTCAATACTCATGTACTATCTCCATTCTCTCAAAATATATCCTTTTAAAACCACCCTGCCCATGGATGGGCGGCAAAGCAGAGGCATCTGCTTTGTCAGCGAAGGCAATACCGCACTGTTGCCTTCGCGCCGTGAATTTGGGCAGGAAGCTCCAAATTCACTTTTAATAAAACCTAAAACGTCCATTTGACGTTCATATATACGTTGTCGTCATTCTTCATCGTACCGAGCATCCATGTGTCGGGGCCACCCCAGAAAACATGAGCTCCGGCATTGATCGACATCGTATCGTTAATGGCGTAGTGCACATCCGGATTAGCCATCCGACCACCGCCATCGCCTACTCCCATGAAGAAGAGGCTGGTGGTGAGTGTCTGGTTCATCCATAGCGCCCGCAGGTTTGCCGTCATGATTTTACGATGCTTCGGTAGCGGCTTCGGCCCCATACCTGCCACAAAAGCGGGCTGAGCAGCTGCCTGATAGGCAGAGTGATTCTGCATCACCTCACCATACCACTGCAGTGCCAGTGTCACATCGGTCATCAGTTCGTGTTCGTAACCGATCAGATAACGGTACTGCGAGTTGGCGATAAAGGGGTCGGTACCATCGCGATCATCCACTGATTGATAGAAACCGGCCTCGAACGACAGTACACCGCCCATCACCGTATCCTGCAGCGTAAAACCGTAATTGTTCAGGCGCGGATAGATAATGCTATTGCCTGCCACACCCTTATCCGGCTGATGCCAGAATCCCTTGAATGCATAGAGTGCCAGATCGGTACTCTCACCCACTTTGGTATGGAAACGCATCGCCAGCTCTGAATTCGCAGCCCGTTTTCTCGGCTCGGTAATGAGCGGAATCGGCGAGTAGACCACAAAACGGTCGGTGCCGGGAGTCACGTCGAACTGTGCCACCGGAATAGCCGCCAGCTCCATATCCCAGCCGCTACCGAAAACAAACAGCTTGGCCATATCGGAACCGATTTTCATATACTCCAGCGGCTGGCCGGAGAAGAAGGCACTCCAGTCCTTGGGAAAGACATCGTTGATAAAGAGACGGTCGGCCACACCCCAGGTGAGCATCTGTCGCCCTGCTCTCAATTCGAAATCATCTGCCAGATACTCCACATAAAGCTCTCGCAGATCGACACTTGCTTCACCGGCAACATGGTCGGATACGAAATCGGCTTTACTCACCATTCCGAATGTACCTTCCTCCGACTCTCCAGTGATACCAAGGCGAACACGCTCTTCGCCCAGCAGCCAGTTATTCTTCTTGCCCGACTGCAGCGGGACGGAATTCACCCTTTTGCTCACCGTTCCCATGACAAAGCCATGCACATCAAACTCCATCGCTTGTACCGGTGCGGTGGTCAGCCCCACAGCAAGAACAGCCATGAGTGACTTCGTTAACAGGTTCGAGTGATACTCCTTCTCATTCTGAATAACTTGTAGAATCATCGTAGCGAGCGGAGTGGCTGCAAGGCGCACGGAACGCAACGACCGAGACATATATCGTGATATGTCGAGGAAGTGAGTACCGCGCAACATAGCAGACGCTCTGCGCAGCAGATGATTCAAGTCATTCATCAACGAACCCACTTCTTCGGTGCCGACTTCAGACTACGCTCAGTAAACACCTTATCGGGCACACCGACATTAAGCTGAACGTCAGAGAATCGAACCGTGGTCTTATGATCCAGTTCCAGATTCTCCATGGTGCCTGCGATACCGACCCAGAAGCCGTCAATCTGCTTGTATTCATCGGTGGTAAAACGGCGCACCTCGGTGCCCTCTTCATCATAGTAGGACTCTTTCAACACCAGGAGGGTCTCCTGATCGATCCAGGTCTTGCGCCAAGCATAGTCATCCAGCTCCTCTTTAGGCGTGTTCTTCACCACCCATGTTTTGCGACCACCCAGATCCTCTTCGCCTGCCATCTCGGCGTTGTCGTTGCTCGGATAGCGACCGGAGATATCCTCGTAGGTGTAGTCGGAACCGACAAATGCGGCACGCGAATCGCTTGCTGCAATACGCTTCACCATCTTGATGGATGGAATAAAGAGCCAGCGATCATCGGCCGCGTCCGGATGTTTGTTGACCAGAAATGTCATATCACGCACATCGTTCGGTTTGTCGAAATAGACGTAGAACCACTGATCGCCACCATCAGAGACATCCTTGCGCAGGATGGTGAACTCACGAATACGTTTGGCGCCATCCGGGTTGATGATCTCCATGTGCACCCTGGCTTTGCCGTCATTGGCAGCATAGTAGCTGGCCAGATGAGCTCTGTTCATAATGGAGGCCGCATCCTCAGCCTGAGCTGTGCCTGAAAAGGCCAGCAGCATGGAAAATGTCAGAATCATCATCTTTCTCATATCAAATCTCCTTTCTCCTATCACTTACCGAAATCACTTATCAGTATACGTAAAATGTTACGACTCTGCTCTGAACTCACCGGACTCGCCAACACTGAAGATTCTGATCAGGGCCGGAAGCAACAGAACCGTTGTCGCCCATGAGAGGGCCATGATCGATGCCAGCAGCACGCCTACTGTGATGTATGGAACCAGCGGCGCAAAGAGCAACGGTGTAAAGCCGATCGAGACGATCAGGGCATTCTTGGCCAGCGCACGTGCCGATTCGCCAAACATCTCATCCATCGCCTCATCCTGTGTAGCATAGCGTTTGCGTGTCTCACGGTAGCGGGCGATAAAGTGGATCGCAAAGTCAACCGAGAGACCCAACGCCAGTGCCGAGAGTACCGCCACAGGCATGTCGTAGTTCTTGCCGACAAAGCCGATAAAGCCGTACGAGAAGGCGATGGTGACCGTCAGCGGCAGCATGGCCAGGATCGACCAGGCAAACGAGCGGAAGAGCACCAGCATCAGCACACCGACCATCACGAAAGCACCGAGCAGCGAATCGATCATGCCGCCCACCATCTTCTCCTGCCAGACAGTATTGATATAGGTCAAACCGGCCCAGTTACGGGAGATCCCAGCTGGCATCGGATGTTTATCGATGTAGCTCTCGGCCGCCTCGATCACCTTCTGCATACTCTGGTTATCGCCACTGGAGAGCTGCATCCAGAGATCGGCACTCTTCTGGTCATAATCGAGGAAATGGTCCAGGTCGCGCGGATTGCCACTCATGCCGAAGAGGAAGAGGTATTGTGCAATCTCCTCACGGCTATCCGGCACCACCGAGAAGTTCATATCCTCCTCATGCATCGCCCAGTTCACCCGTTTGACCAGATCGATATAGGAGGTGGTCTTGCCGACCGTATCCTGAGACTCCATATGCTGCTGAAGCCCATCGATCCAGTGCGCCACCTTCGGATCCTTCATCGATTCAGGTTCACCGTTGAAGCGCAGGAAAGCCATATAGGTACCGGCAAAGTGTTTGTTCATCACCTTATCGGCAATACGTACCTTCTCACCATCCTTGAACCAGTTGACCGGATTATCGTTGATCTGGATCAGCGTAATGCCATACGAAGCGCCTGCCAGCAGCAGTCCCATGACAACAGCAATACCCTGCGCCTTGTTGAGCGCAAAACGACCGATCTTCGGCAGTCCACTACCCAATGCACTCTCCTCGGCGGATTTAGTATTAAGAATCATCTTCTCCAGCTTCTCATCGCTATAGGAGAGCAGGAATGCCGGGATAAAGATGATCGTGGTCAACCAGCCGACAAAGACACCAAAAGCGACAAAGAGGCCGAAGGTCTGAACCGGCGGGATCGGGGTCAGGGCAAGCGAACCGAAACCGATCATCGTGGTCAGCGAGGTGTAGATCATCGGCTTAAACAGATGCTTCATCACCTGCACCAGCACGTTCTTGCAGTGACATACGTGGCGATAACGGTCGTAGAACTCGGAGAGAATATGAACCGAGTTTACCACCGCGATCGGCATCAGAAAGATCGGAATCATCGAGGACATGATGTGAACCGTGTAGCCCATACCGATCAGGGTTCCCATGGTGACAATTACAGCCACCATCGCCACGATCATCGGCGCAGCGATAAAGATGCCCTGACGGAAGAACCACCAGAGCATGATCATCAGCACCAGGCCCGCCAGAGGGGCTGAGATCGCCATCTGCAGGAACATATCGTGACCGAAGGTGTCCTCGGCCACAGGCAGACCGGCAATATGATACTGCTCGGTTCCTTCGCTGCTGGTCAATTCGGCAACAATGGATTCAATTTCGGTCGCCACGCGATAAGAGATCATCTTGTCTTCAATCGGCACATAGATTGCCAGTCCTTTACCACCGCTGGAGGCAAGCTTCTCAACCAGCAGAGGATTACCCAGCACTTCCGCTTTCAGGCGATCCGCTTTTTTCTGGGTTTTAGGCGCCTTCTTCATGATGGTGTGGATATCGAGCATGCCGCCACCGGCCTCGATCGTATCCGATGATGAGAGCGACATCATATCGATCTTGATCACCCCATCGATCTTTTGAATCTTTTTGGAGAGTTTCTCGACACGCCCCAGCACTTCAGGGCGCCAGACACCGTTGGGATCGTTCTCATCGACAATACCTACCACGATCAGATCGGCCAGCTTGAAATCTTTCTTCAACGCATGGTGATCGACACGCACCTGTTCATGCTCACTGAGCATATTCTCAGGGTCGGTGTCGATCTTAATATTGGGGAACTGCCAGCCAGCCACCACAGCAGCCACCAGCATGGTGATAAATACCCACTTTCGACTGTTATGTAGTTTCTCAATCCAGTTTTCCATAAACATTCAATCCCCTTTTCAATTATTATATATTACTATACTAATATTTAATCACAAAAAAAAGCAGACTATTTATCCACACCGCAAAGTTCAGGGCAATAGACTTTCTTTAGTGAATATACAATGTCTCCAAACGCAGGGTTGGCAATATGATAGTAAACCTGCTGACCACGTTTTTCATTGGTCAACAGACCCATCATGCGCATCTTGGAGAGATGCTGCGACAGATTCGACTGGGAAGCACCGGTCGCCTCCATCAGCTCATTCACACACATCGGGCCATTGAGGAGATGGCAAAGCACAGCGAGACGCAACTCATGCGCAATCGCCCTTAAGCCCTGGGCTGCATCCTTGATATTTGCTTCTGGAATCTCTTGCATGGCGGCACTATAACCCACATTTATTATATTAGCAAGTACTAATATCAATCACATCGACACCATTGTACAAACACGTCGAATCGGTGTTAAACAAGAGAAATCCCTGTTCTCTCCACGAAGAGAACTCAATGCATGCTTCTGAATCTGATTAAGCTCGACATCATACATCATGCAGACCGAATATGCGCCCTGCCCATAGATTCGATCAATAGCCATATAATCAGCTTTTCCATACTTGTTACCCAGTTTCGTAATGACAGGCCTGAGCTTTGACATTAATGCCTCATCGACCCCTGCCACTCGCACATTAGCACTGCTGCAGGAGGTGGCCCAGATCATTTCATATCCATGTCTGGCATCCTGCACACCACTTTCCAGATACACACGGGCCACCTCTGCCTTGTTCATAGTAGCTGCATCTATGCCGGTCGCCTGGGTCACATCGGCGAGGATGCGGGCTTCCATATTGCTGGCACTTGAGCCCGTTCCATACCCTCCAAAATATGCGACTGCTGTCGCAATCAGAATGCCAACAGAAATAAGTGCATGAATCTTTTTGGTAAAAGCTCTTCGACCGAGCCCTGCTTCTTTTGTCCGTTCCAGTTTTGCTTCCACGATTTCCCTCACCTTTAGCCTTCAGCCCGTTTTTCGAACAGTAATTGCTGAATGTCAATATCGGACTCAAGCAACTCTGCTCTCTCTGCCTCTCTTCTGATATCCGCTTCGAACAATATTGTGCCGATCTCTGATTTAAGGAGGTAGTCACGTCCGGTGGCTGCTACCTTTCCGATATACTCCGCGGTTTCAGGGCTCTCTTTGGATAACTGGTACACTTCAGCGAGAATCTCTTCATCATCCTCAGTCGAAAAATACATTCTGGCATTAGATACAAAAGCAATCGCACCCAATACACAAATTCCGAGAAATAGCAGAACCATTGCTATTTCAAGGTCGTTCTGTGTCTCCGAATAGATCGTATAACCGGCAAACCCGACCGGCAAATATAACAACCAGCCTGACTCGTTGATCTCCGGAAGCTTCTTAATAAGAACATGCGTTAAATATGAAAACTCCGCAAACAGCAGGCATGCACCAACCATTATTGGTAATACGAACCATGCCAAAAGAGCGGTTACGACAATAATGCTTCCCCATGTTACTGACAACGCCATCACATAACTACGCCCATGCTGAATAGTTGCCTCTGATGGAGGGGCAAAATGCAGATCGATGTCTACACCCTTATTCCCTTTCTGTAGTGAATCGAACTTAAAAATATTCAGCATTTCGTTCTCCTTCCCTCAATCGCAATGATAGTGAATAGCATTCACCGCGTTTATTTGACTCTTTGCTCCGCTTCCAGATCTTTTTTCCACTGACGCAAAGCAGTTTTGTCAGCATTACAATCTTTCAATGCTTTTTTCTGCGCAAGGCTGTATTCAACCAGATCACCGTATGTCGCATACTTTGTAGTCGGAGCATCGGCCTGTGGACACTCTTTCATCAGTTTATCAGGTGGAAATACAGGGACTGACTTGGTAATGACCGTGTTTTGACTGCAAGCAGAAAGCGCGATAAGAGATATTAAAACAATCAGATAAAACTGCGGGGATATGTTCACAAAACCCTCCTGCTTAAGAGCCGAAAACATCTTGCTGAATCTGTTGAGGGATGCGTTTATCAATACATTCATCAGATTCTCGCACTTTTTGCAGATAAGCCTTTAATTTGCTCATATCTTCTTCATAAGATTTGCTTATCTCATCGATTTTTTTATCTCTCGTTTTTATCGCAGCCTGATCCGCTTCTCTTAATTCCCGCTCTATCTTGAGGTTGCCATTCAATTCGATAATTGTTTTGTTCAAATTATCAATTTTTTGCTCATTTGCACCGGCATTTTTAATCTCCAGGTATAAAGCCGTTGCCAACCCTATTATCACGAAAAGTGCCAGCCCTTTGATAAAGGCTGCTGAAGATATTCCCAATGGCATACTCAAGTTCCCTCTCTTAGCCTCCAAACCAGAGCGCCTGACCGAAGCAGTCCACTTCGACACGGCTTGCTAAACAACATATTCGGGAAAAGTAATTAAGATCAGTTTGGAATCATATAGCATATATATGCTACATGCCTTGTTAACATTCCATACTTTTGGATCATAAACAGGGGCTGGACCAACAGATAAAAAAACGGGCCATACTTCCGCACAGCCCGTTACAACAAAAACAGGCATCTAATCAGTCGGCAGTAAAAACCGTCCCGACACCCTCATCGGTAAAAATCTCAAGCAGCAGCGCATGCGGTACTCTGCCATCAATGATATGGGCCCGGCTGACACCGTGTTCCACCGCATCGAGGCAGCAGTTCACTTTCGGGATCATGCCTCCGGCGATTGTGCCGTTCTTTATCCAGGATCTGGCTTCATCAGCCGAAAGACCGGATTTAAGGTTTTTATCGCCATCGAGCACACCCGGAACATCGGTCAGCAGAATCAGTTTAGCAGCACCGAGTGCCTGGGCAATGGCACCCGCCACCAGATCGGCATTGATATTATAACTCTGGTTTTCTGCCTTGTTATATCCCACAGGGGCGATCACCGGTACGAATCGGTCATCTTCCAGCACTTGAAGAATATTGGTATTAACGCTCCGAACCTGGCCGACATGACCGATATCGATAATCTCGGGAACATCCAGTTCCGGCGTATCCTCTGCCGCCCGCTTGGAGAACTTCATCTTGTCAGCACAGATCATGCCACCATCCTTGCCGGAGAGGCCAACGGCTTTACCGCCCGCCCGGTTGATATTGGCAACAATCTCTTTATTCACCCGACCGGCCAATACCATCTCAACGATATCCATGGTCTCGGAGTCGGTTACTCTCATTCCCTCGATAAACTTCGCCTCTTTACCGACCTGCTCCAGCACCCTGCCGATCTGAGGGCCACCGCCGTGAATCACCACCGGATTGATCCCAACCTGTTTAAGCAGCGTGATATCCATGGCGAAGCTCTCTTTCAGCTCCTCTTCGACCATAGCATTACCGCCATATTTAATGACTACCGTCTGATCGGCGAACCGTTGCAGATATGGCAACGCCTCAATAAGAACCCTAGCCCGCGATTCGATTTGTTTCATTTCGTCCCCCTACCCTTCAGCCGACTCGGTGACATGTGCCTGATCCGGTTCACAATCCAGCAGCATCTGCCAGAGATAGAGCGCTCCACAAACCAGAGCAGTCGCACCAAGACTCAGCAACAGATAACTGTTGTCCGGATTGGCCAACTGCTGCCCCACAGGTATAAACAGAAGGATGGCCGGCAGCAGTAGTGTGATCCGGGTCCACCGCATACTCTGCTTCAAAAGAACCGAAGCAGCTCCCGGTACGGAGAGCAGCGCAAAGAGTCCAAGGGCAATCCAGTGATTTTCAGGGTCGACCGAAGCAAGCCGCTCCATAGCCCCCGAACCAGCCGACTGATCCAGCCGAACCTCGAACAGTGCTGCAACGACCAGCAACAGCGATCCCAGAACCGACCACATCACCCAGCCAAGCCAGTTCCGTCCACGCACCAGATGGTTGACCCAGACACCATTACCCAGCACATAAAGCAGCGCTGCAAAAAAGACACCCCAGACGGCATAATCAAACTGAACCACTATGACACTCCCTTATTGCGATGGACATCGAGTTATTCATCGAAGCGACGCCTAACTTGCCGCGAACGATAGCAGCAACCTCTCTTTTGCAACACACCCGCAACACTCCTTCGTCGGAATGACTAATTGTTAGTCACACATGCATATATTTTAATCATTAAAGCATGGTGGAACATTACACAAAAAAGTGTAACACGTTGTTTTATATGGATTATACTACTTTTGGCACAAGTGGCACCGCTACTGCTATAAGGTCGGCAAACAGGTAGAAGCCTTTCTACATTTTAAAAGGAGTTTTTAATTATGACTAAAACAATCATGAAACATACCACAGCAATTCTTCTTGCTATGGGCATGATAACTTCAGCAGCACAAGCTGAAGATGTATCCGTAAGCGGCGATATCGGTGTTTACAGCCAGTATGTTTGGCGTGGTGTAGAGCAGACCGTTAACTCGACTGCTGTACAGGGCGACCTTGGCGTCGCTATGGGCGGCCTCTCAGCGGGTGTATGGTTCTCCAACACTTATCCTGCCGGCGCACCTCAGTACGCAGGTAAAGATGTGGTTGAATTCGACTGGACTGTCGATTACTCAGGCGACATTGGCAGCACCGGACTGGGCTACTCCGTTGGTGGTATCGCATACACCTATCTGTATGACTCTGCTTCGAACTTCCCGGAAATTTATGCTGGCCTCTCTTACGGCCCTGCATCACTGACCGCCTACTACACTGTATCTGACAGCGCGAACAAGGCATATCTTGCCGGTGACCTGTGGATCGACCTGAGCGCAGGCACCTCAGTAGCCGGTTTCGATGTTTCAGGAACCATCTCTTATGCAAACTGGAAGAACGACGCAACCAATCGTCCACTGGTTGGCGGCATCGACACCTTCAAGGATGGCCTGAGCCTGGCAGCAGTTAGCGTGAGCAAGGATATCGAAGTCGCTGGTGTATCCATGACTCCATCCCTGACCTACACCTACCCTCTGGCCAAAAAGATGGCTGATGGTGAACGTTACATCTACGGCTTGCCTACCAAGCCTGAGTTCATCGCAGGCGTAAACTTTAGCTACTAATCAATATCTCGGGGGCAGCCATCTGCCCCCACAACCTTAACAAAATAAACTTCAGGAGGAGCTATATGAAAATGATTCGAGCCATCATCAAGCCTTTTCGCCTCGATGATGTAAAAGACGCCCTTCTGGCACTGGATGTTACCGGACTGACTGTTACAGAGGTTCGCGGACATGGTCGCCAGAAAGGACATACCGAACTTTACCGCGGTGCGGAATACAATGTTGATTTCGTACCGAAAACCGAGATCAGCGTGGCTGTGCCAGCCGATCAGGTCGACGCAGTGGTCGACGCCATCAAAGAGACCGCCAACAGCGGTAAAATCGGCGATGGAAAAATCTTTGTGAGCGATATCGAACGTGTCATCCGTATTCGTACGGGCGAAGAAAACGTCGATGCGCTGAGCTAAAAGGAGGAATAAACAATGGAACAGTTAGCCGGAGATATCCTCCAAACAAAATACGCACTGGATACTTTCTACTTTCTGGTGATGGGCGCATTCGTGATGTGGATGGCGGCAGGCTTCTCAATGCTGGAAGCGGGCCTGGTGCGCTCCAAGAACACGGCCGAGATTCTGACCAAGAATATCGTCCTCTACTCGATTGCCTGCGTCATGTACATGGTATGTGGTTACAACATCATGTACGGCGATGCGGTCTCATCCATCATTCCGGGCATCAGCTTCGGTCTCGGTGGTGACAACGAAGCCGCTGCTGTTATCGCTGGTGGCGATGATGCACCTTACTACTCCAACCTGTCAGACTTCTTCTTCCAGGTTGTTTTCGTGGCAACTGCCATGTCAATCGTATCGGGTGCCGTTGCCGAGCGCATGAAGCTGTGGGCTTTCTTTATCTTCGCAATCGCACTGACCGGCTTCATCTACCCCGTACAGGGTATGTGGAAATGGGGCGGCGGCTTCCTTGACGAAGCAGGCTTCCTTGACTTCGCCGGTTCCGGCGTGGTTCATATGACCGGTGCTGCTGCAGCGCTGGCCGGTGTACTGCTGCTGGGAGCTCGTAAGGGCAAGTATGGCAAAGATGGCTCCATCAATGCCATTCCGGGTGCGAACCTTCCGCTGGCCACACTGGGTACTTTCATCCTGTGGCTCGGCTGGTTCGGATTCAACGGTGGTTCCGAACTGAAGGTTTCCGATGTAGCTGAAGCCAATGCAACCGCACTGGTTTTCGTGAACACCAACATGGCAGCAGCAGGCGGCTGTATCGCTGCACTGATCTTCGCTCGCATCTGGTTCGGCAAGGCCGACCTGACCATGGCACTGAACGGTGCACTGGCAGGCCTTGTATCGATCACGGCTGAACCTCTGACACCATCACCTGAACTGGCTACCCTGATCGGTGCCATCGGCGGTGTTCTGGTTGTCGCCTCGATCGTTACCATGGATCGCACCTTCAAGATCGATGATCCGGTCGGTGCTATCTCGGTGCATGGTGTGGTTGGTATCTGGGGCCTGCTGGCAGTTTGCCTCTCTAACCCGGATGCAACACTTAGCGCTCAGCTTCTCGGTATCGCTGTGATCTTCGTATGGGTATTCGCAACCAGCTTCGCTGTCTGGTTTGCGGTCAAAGCCGTCGTTGGAATCCGCGTCTCCGAAGAGGAGGAGTACGAAGGGCTGGATGTCGGCGAATGTGGCCTCGAGGCTTACCCTGAGTTCACTCAGTCGAGGAACTAAAGACTCCGAGACGATACTCTACAACACCCATCCATCCAGTGGATTATCGTTGACGAAACGGGGGGCAGGAGAAATCCTGCCCTCTTCTTTTTGATTCATACGGCCTCGGAGCATCCGTGCCTCGCCCAACAGCGCCTTCTGGCGTCCAATTCTTCAGGAAAGAAGAATTGTGCGAAATTCGCGATGCTTGCTAAAGCCGACCATCCATGGCCGGATAAAGGCACGCAAAGACGATTGCTTAAAAGGAGACAGAGATACATGTCCAAATCACTGTTGCTACACTCGCTATCCCTGAAAGACCGAATCCTTGAGCCTAATAAACTCCCCTTAAACGGACAGGTATGGGCCTACAATAAAGAGCAGCACAGCAAAGAGGAGTTCGTCGGCAACTGCATCACGATGCTTAGCCTGCTCGGCATGCAGAACGCCTCCATTCAGTGGAAGGAGGATATTCTTGCCTTCGACACACAGTGGGAGAACCGTACATATACCATCATTATCTCACTACAGGACGATTCACTGGCTTCGGAACACTACTACTTCCTCGGTATCTGGGAGTCTCCCGACGAAGAGGATATCCATAAACAGGATCGCTTTGCCGCCACCCGCCCATGGGAGGATGAGGATCTTCTCAAGCCGGATATTGCTTATTCGGTCACCGTATCGAGCCAACCGATACAGCTACCGGAGATTCGCAAAATGCTCGACAGCGAGTTGTTCGGCCAAAGCATCTATGGTGGCGACTACTATCTCTGCGGCACCACCTATCCCGGCGAAAACTACTCGGGCAAGTTCATCATTTCGCCGCTGGAGAATCAGTTTAACCATGCCAAACATGATGTCAGACACGCACTCTATTCACTGCGCAATCTGATGGCACTGATGGGCAAAGCTATTGCCATCCATGATCATGCCCTGGCAGACCGCCGCTTCGAAGAGCTCAGGGAGAGCCAACGGCTGCTGCTTTTGCAGGAGAGCGGCAAAGAGTCGTTACCCGTCGATCCTGACAAGCTGGAGAGGCTGACCGAGCGTTACGGAGAGACCCTGCTCAAGGCATGTGAAGTGCTCGATGGCTATACCGGCGATCTGAAACAACTACATAGCATTCAGATGATGTTCGATGCCATTATCACAGAACTGGCGACAGAGGATAGCGGTGCATTCCGCCCCCTCTTCCACCGCATGAGACTACCTTTCAAACATGCCGACTCGCTACTCAGGGAGCATAGCGACGCAACCCAGCGCATCGAAAAACAGGTCCAGATTCTTCAGCAGCTTCTACACTCACGCATGCTCGCGCGACAGGAGCAGATGATCGAGGCACTGCTCAAAAAACAGGGCTAAAACAAGCGAAATATCCCGACTATAAAATGATGATTGATGAAAACGTGTTAAGACAGCAGTCTAGCTCGCACATCAAACGCGAGGGAGAAACTTATGAAAAAAGTAACAGCCATAATCAAACCGTTTAAACTCGATGACGTAAAAGATGCCCTGCTTGAGCTGGGCATTACAGGCATGACAGTCGCTGAAGTGCGCGGCCATGGTCGCCAGAAAGGCCATACCGAGCTCTATCGCGGTGCTGAATACAATGTCGACTTCATTCCCAAGACCGAAATCTCTGTCGTCATTCCGGAAGCACAGGTCGATGGCGCCATTGAGGCTATTCGAACTGCTGCCAACACCGGCAAAATCGGTGACGGTAAAATCTTCGTATCCGCTGTTGAACGGGTCATCCGTATCCGTACCGGTGAAGAGAACGAAGAAGCACTGACCTAATAACAACTAATAATTAAATATAAACAACAGGATGGGTGAATTAAAATGAACACTGCAGGTTTTGATGTATTTTTTCTAACGATGGGAGCGGCCATGGTGCTGGCCATGCACGCAGGCTTTGCTTTTCTGGAGGTGGGCACCGTACGCAAAAAGAATCAGGTAAATGCGCTGATACGTGTCATTACCGATTTCGGATTCTCGACCGTCGCCTACTTCTTCATCGGTTTTGCCGTTGCTTACGGCATCAACTTTTTCGCTCCGGTTTCGGAGCTCAACAACATCGGCGGGGCCTCCAACGGCTATGAGATGGTTCACTTCTTCTTCCTGCTCACCTTTGCCGCGGCAATCCCGGCCATCATCTCCGGTGGTGTCACCGAGCGAATCAGCTTCTGGCCTAACGCACTGGCCACAGTTGTTCTGGTCGCACTGGTCTACCCCTTTTTCGAAGGGATGATCTGGGGTGGCAATTATGGCTTTCAGGCGTGGCTAACAGACACCTTCGGGGGGCCATTCCACGACTTTGCCGGTTCTGTCGTAGTTCATGCGATGGGTGGTTTCCTTGCGTTCGGTGCCGTCAATCTACTCGGCGCTCGCAGAGGTCGCTACGGACGTGATGGCCGCGTTAATGCCATCTTACCATCCAATATCCCCTTCCTGGCACTCGGTTCATGGATCCTCTGCGTTGGATGGTTCGGGTTTAACGTGATGAGTGCAGGCAATGCCGAAGGGGCATCCGGCCTGGTTGCCATCAACTCGCTACTGGCGATGGTCGGCGGCCTGCTGGCAGCCCTTGTTGCCGGCAAGAACGACCCCGGCTTTGTACACAACGGCGCACTGGCAGGACTTGTCGCCATCTGTGCCGGATCTGACATCGTGCACCCGGTCGGCGCACTAGCGATCGGCATCGTAGCCGGTATCGGCTTCGTCTACGGCTTCCAGTTTATTCAGAACCGGCTCAAGCTGGATGATGTGCTCGGCGTGGTACCTCTCCATGGCGCTTGCGGTGCATGGGGCGGTGTTGCTGCAGGCATCTTCGGTTCCACAGGACTGGGCGGTGCTGGTGCTGTTGGTGACGATAAAATCGTCTTCATGTCTCAGTTGGTCGGCACACTGACCGGTGTTGCCATCGCAGTTGCCGGTGGATTCATCGTATATGGCGCCATTAAGGCCACCATGGGCATTCGTCTCTCCGAAGAGGATGAGCACATGGGTGCAGACCTGGCTATTCATCAGGTTAGCGCCAATCCGGAAGAGGACATGGGCTCTTAACAGACTTCCTGACTCCGAAAGATTAAGAGAGCAATTCGAGGGGGAGTGGTAACACTCCCCTCTTTTTTCTGGCAGAACTTTTTAATAAGAGCATTGCCGTCATGTCGCATATTCATGCGATATACATAATCAGAATATCGCTTACTCTTTGACGATGGAATTCCATATCGTTGATGATGAACAGCATGTCAGCACGATTATTTCAACCATGCTGAAGACGTTAGGTTACCACTCGAGGGTCTTTAACTGCCCCTGCGAATATATTGACTACGCTGCCAGCAGCGACTTCAACCTGCCCATTGCCACCCTGACAGATATCCGTATGCCAGGTGTTAATGGTTACGAGATGATCGATGAGGTAAGCAGTCTCCATCCTGATATGAAATTTGTTGTTATCTCAGCATCGCCCGACCTGCAACACCCGGCCATGAAAAAAGCATGTCTGTTTATCATCAAACCGTTTCGGATGGCAACGTTAAGCAAACTTACAACGTCACTTATTCAATGCAAAGAGCGTCCGAAACAGCCAAGCCGCAACTGCATGGAAGTGAATGAACACAGGCTCTTTTTGACGGAGTGGAACTGCCCTCACTGCCGCAGCTGACAAAGCACCGTATTCACACATCTTAGTAATCCAAAGCATGGACACCCCTGATTCAGGGAAGACCAGCATACAGCTTACATATCCCGCTGTTGCAAAGACCGGTTTTAAGCTTAATCTGGATTTATATATGCGTCATTTTAGCGGAGAAGAGTCATGAAAAGAGTCCTGATACCATTCACAGAGGGAGTCGAAGAGATCGAATTCGTTGCTATAGTCGATATTCTCAGACGTGCAGGGGTCGAGGTAGTCATGGCCAGTCTCGGTGGCATGCCTGTTAAAGGTCGTTCCGACATCACTATCCAGCCCGATGCGGCACTATCGGAGGTGATGAACGACGACTGGGATATGGTGGCGCTGCCCGGTGGCCAGCCGAATGCCCGCTTGCTGCGTGACGATGCCAATGTCAAAAGCGTAGTCACGAGACTTCACAGCGAACGAAAATGCGTAGCGGCGATCTGCGCTGCACCCACGGCACTGGCCGCCTTCGGTCTGCTCGATGGAAAACGCGTAACTTCATTTCCGGGCAGTGAAGCGGAGGTTCGTAAACAAGCCTCCTCCGTCGTCTATACGAATGAACCTGTCGTCGAGGACGACCTTCTTATCACCAGTCGCGGCGCCGGTACTGCCGTTGAGTTTTCTCTTAAACTGGTCGCAAAACTCTGTGGGGAAGAGAAAGCATCTGAAGTTCGCCACTCCATCATCGCATAGATTTCTGATACTGTTCGCTTTATGCGACTCACACCCGAATTCCGTAAACAGTTCAGCCAGCATGAGATGCGTACCCATGGACGCAAAAACGGCTTCGTCACTACCGGCCAGGAAGCGCGTCTCCGAAAATGGTTACCTGTTATAGGCCTGACCAACGGTATGACACTGGATGATGCCAACATTCCAGCCAACTCTCCCATCGTTATGGAGATCGGCTTCGGTAACGGCGATTTCCTGGTGCACATGGCCGAACGTCATCCCGACTGGACACTGATCGGTGTGGAGATCTACCTGCCGGGTGTCGCCAAGGCGGTTGGGCGACTGGAGGATGCAGGCTTCATCGAGCGCACACGTATCACTCAACTACCGGCTCAGTTCGTGCTGGCCAGACAGGTGAAAGAGACACAGCTCGATGGCATCTTCATTAACCATCCCGATCCATGGCCCAAGGCACGCCATCACAAACGTCGGATCATTCAGAAGGATTTCGCCGAGCTGATGGTCAGCCGTCTGAAGCCGGGCGGATTCATCAAACTGGCTTCGGATGTCGCCGAACTGGCTGAGTGGATGTGTGATATCCTCGATGCAACACCGGGAATCACCAATGTCGCAGGCAAAGGCAGCTTTATCGAACGCGATGAAGACCGTCTTTTCACCAAGTTCGAACAGCGCGGTCTGCGCGAAGGTCGCACCAGTCAGTTTTTGCACTATATTAAGGCCGGATAGACAAGGAAGGGATTATGAGTCTTAAAACAAACAGGGAACAACTGGTGATGACAGCCGTACAGGGAAGCGTCTCCCCTGCCAACCAGTGGGCACCGTTCGAGGTGGGCAGCCAGGGCGAAGTCTTCGCATGGCCCTCGACCGGCGGTATCACCTACAACGTCAAGGTCGGCGACTCCGTCTTCGGTTGGGCCGGTGAGCATATCGAACCGGGTGTCTCAACCACACTGGATCACAAAAATCGCAAGGCCTCGGCCGGTTACCAGTTCCTCTCCTGCTGCGGCAACCAGGCACGTGTCATCTCCGGCGAAGCCAAAGGTGCGACAGGCACCGTAATCGGCCATCACGGCGGCGTGGAACACCTGATGCTCGATTTTAGCGATGAGGTGCTCGATAAACTGACCTGCGACGACAAGTTCCTGATCAAGGGTTACGGACAGGGGTTGAAATTTGTCGATCATCCCGAGATTCATATCTACAACACCGATCCCGACCTGCTCGCCAAGTGGGGACTGAAAGAGAACAACGACGGCACTATCGAGGTGCCGGTCAACGTCATCATCCCCGGCCATGCCATGGGCTCGGGTATCGGGGCTCTCTCCGTAACGACTGGCGATTATGATATCCTCTGCCACGATGAAGCAACGGTAAAAGAGTACAACATGGACAAGCTCCGTTTCGGCGATTTCGTTGCCGTGCTGGATCACGACAATCGCTACGGCCGCACCTACCGCAAAGGCTCGATCACCATCGGCATGGTGATCCACTCAGACTCTCCATTGGGAGGCCACGGCCCCGGCATGATGACGCTAATGAGCGCCACCGATAATAAGCTGGTGCCCGTTCTCAATAACAAAGCAAACCTTGGAGTTTTGCTTAAGGTAGGCCGATATGTATAAGCTATTACTCATCCTTATGATACTGATGGCGCCTGCCTGCCAGGCAGAGCCCATATCAATCGCTTCCGAATCGGATCGTGGCTCCTCATCTCAACAAACCGAAACCGACACACCGATGCTCATGATGCCCCTCAGTATTATCAGCCGTCCGAAAAATGTGGTGTATGAAATCAGTTATCTCTCTATGAATGGCTCAATGGTTGTAAGCGGAAGCATTAACGGCATCCCCATGCAGTTCGTTGTAGACACCGGATCATCATTCGTCGCCATACCACCAGCCATCGCCGAACAGGCCGGCCTGGATGCTTCCACCGGTCGAAAAGTCAGATTACAGACCGCCAATGGAGTGGTCAGCGCACCCCTTGTGGAAATTGAAGAGGTCGTTGCTGACCGAGTCTCTATCAATAATGTCCTTGGCGTTGTTCAACAGGTCACACCAAACCCCAATCTTGGACTTCTTGGTATGTCTTTCTTTGGCAAACATAAAATGACCATCGATCACGAACGAAATACGATTGTACTTGAACCAAAAGAATGAGTTCGCCTCAATCAGATAGCATTCGTGTATCGTGTGCCCAGCTGAATTCCGGAGATGACCTTCAAACAAACCTGAGCCGTACAGCCAATCTGATCGCGGAAAGTGCTGCAGCAGGAAGCAGGCTAATACTGCTTCCTGAGAACTTCTCATTTATGAGCGCTGATGAAAAAGCCAAACTGGATATCGCGGAGCCGGAGGAGGCATCCTCGATTCTGGCCTTTCTGTCAAAACAGGCTCGCCTTCACAACATTACAATCATTGGTGGCTCGGTGCTTCTGAACCAGAGTCGAAACAGTAAGATCCGAAACTGCTGCCCCGTATTTTCCCGGCAAGGCGAACTCGTTGCCCATTATGACAAGATGCATCTGTTCGATGCATTGCTGCCAAATGAGGCGTACAATGAGTCTCATACAGTCGAAGCCGGCTCCCAGCCGACGATAGTTGAGCTGGAGGATAACTGGAAGATTGGCCTGAGCATCTGCTACGACCTGCGTTTCCCCGAGCTCTATCGTCATTACAGCGCACACGGTTGTAATATTCTCTCCGTGCCTGCTGCATTCACTGTCCCTACCGGAAAAGAGCACTGGGAAACACTTCTACGAACCAGAGCAATTGAAAACCAATCTTATGTTATAGCATCCGGCCAGTGTGGTACTCATCCGGGATCACGGGAAACATGGGGACACTCCATGATCATCGACCCGTGGGGTGAAGTGCTGGCCGGGATGAACAATGAAGAGGGATACATAACCGCTGATCTCTCACTCGACAGAATAACGGAGATTCGATCAACGCTACCTGCTCTTAACCACCGGAGGATATATAGTTTACAATGAGTAACATGGCAGAAGAGAGGCAAAACCAACCCAGCCGGGAGCAGCTCCGTGCTCATCGTCAGGTCTTCTGGGATGCATGGCAACGAGCCAAAAACAATTTACCGCTCGATGCCATGCAGGTGCGTATTGCCCGCGTCATCGAAATGCACCCGCACTACCACCACCTTTTTGAGGATATGGAATCGTTTCTGGAACGCGACTTTCAGGCAGACGACGGTACCAATCCATATCTTCACCTCTCACTTCACCTTGCGCTGGAGGAACAGATTGCCACACGACAGCCTCCGGAGGTCGGCTCAGCGCTGGAACATATGATGACCACGAAAGGAATCGATCGTCATGAGGCACTCCACCTCATTCTGGAGATTCTCGCAGAATCGGTCTATGTTGCCCAACGGGAAGGAAAAGAGCCTGACGTCATGCGATACCTCACACGGGTCCGGGAGTTAACACAGAAATGATTCGAAATATTTTCGTCTCCGCCCTCTTCTTCTTCGGACCGGCTCTATTGATGTTCATGCTAAGGAACCTCTTTCTGTTTCTGCGAGTGTGGCTGCGCTTGCGCCGGATGAGGAGAGAGCAGGAGCACGATATCATCGATATCACGCCGCACAAACGCAGCTCGCCATCACTACTATTCAATATCACTGCTATAGTCGTAGGAGTTGTATGTGCCTTTCTGGCCTGGCAGGAGATGAACAGCGCCCCTGGGAAAGAGCTGCGTTATGTTCCTGCCTACGTAAATGAAAAAGGGGAGCTTGTACCGGGGAAAACAGTGCCTGTTGAGAAAACAGACCCTGTGGAGCGTTAATCAGACTTGGAATTTCTGGGTAGCATCAAGGTCTGCATCTTTGGATTGCTTCGCACGAACATTGGTGCCGCACTTAGGGCATTCATAAATATCAGCTTTTTCAGCTTGAAATTTCTCCTGGCATTTCGGACATGTCATTTTTACCTGACTCATATCCCCTCCTTTACAGTGGCAAAGAGTTGATGTTATCAACAGCTGTATTGAAATATTAATTCGTGATAAATGCAAGTTCCAATCCAGGCTTTTTAAAGGCTTCATCGCTGAAGACCGCCGAAGTTATTTCCGCTCTTCGGAATCGGTCCCTTTTAATCACTGCCACCCCGCATCAGGCGACCGAATGGAAGCGACAGCTCGTTACCGCTGCTAACGAAAACATCGTCACCTCCCCTGCCATTATCAGTTGGCAGCAGTGGCTGGAACAACTGGCTGTAACCCAAACCGATACCCCCCTGCCACTCAACACACTTCAGGAACTGCAGCTATGGGAACGTATCATCCGGGATGAGATGAGAGGCCAGCGCAGTGGCTCGGCCCGGGGGTCCGCTCGGGGTCTGGCAAGACACGCATCGAGAGCCTACACCCTTATGCGGGAATACCTGATCGATGCCCGCGAACTGAAAGGACTCGGCGATGAGGCCGATACCCTGCATCGCTGGATTGCAGCCACCAGACAACAGATTCGAGAGTATGATCGTATCTTCACCGCCGATCTGCCTGAACAACTCCTGCCACACATGGCAGAGATCGTGGGAAGCGAGCACATCCTGCTCGATGGTTTCGACACCTTCACCCCGCTTCAGCAATCGCTGCTTCATGCCATGCAGGCAAGCGGCGTTCATCTCGAAGTAGTAAGCGCGAAAAAAGCTCACGCATCGATATCGATCACCGCATATCCGGATGCCATCGCCGAGTACCGCCATGTGGCCAGAACGATCTCACAGATCGTGCAAGATGCGCCTGAAACGAAAATCGCCGTAGCCGTCAGCCGTCAGGTGAACGATATCGAAACAGTGCACCGTATTTTTGATGAGATCATGCTGCCATCCGACCATCATCTAAGCAGGAAACAGAGCATGCAGGCTGTGGTTACAGCGGGAACCGAACTGACCGAACTGCCTCTGGTCCGCCAACTGCTCGACACTCTCCGGCTGGCGGGCACACAAGGATGCAAAAGCAGCGAGCTGACACCCCTGCTCTTCTCTCCGGGCATCAAAGGCTATACCGAAGAGCGGCTGGAACGGGCCGGGGTCGATGCATCACTTCGCGAACAGAACCGGCACTATCTCACCTTCACTTCACTGCAAGCCATCGCCGAAGCAAAAGCGCTCCCCCACCTTAGCGATGTAGTGAAACAGCTATCGAACTGGCAAATCAATAAGCGGCACAGTGCCGGTGAATGGATCAAATCCGTACATACCCTTCTTCAGGGGATCGGCTTCCTGCAGGCGGAGAGTGCAGGCCGGGAGAGTAGCGAGATTCGTCAGTTGAATGCCTTTCGCGACTGCTTAAGCTCCCTCATCGCCGTCGATGCCGTTTCCGAACCGATGGACTGGCAAGCTCTCCTCTCCCTGCTCGTGTCGGTATGCAGCCGTACCACCATCTCCAGCACAGCTCTCTATCCGAACGTCTCTGTCATACCGCTGGAACAACTTGCAGGCCGGAACTTCGACCTCGTTTTTGCACTCGGCATCGATGAAGAGGCGCTACCGAAACCTGCCCAGCCTGTCCCGCTGCTCCCGTTCTCACTTCAACGCCGCTATGCGCTGCCCGGCTCCACCTCCGCCATCGCTTTTGCCGAGTCGGAACATCTCTGGAACAAGGTATTGCAAGCCGCACCGCATCTGCATGTCTCTTTTGCCAGAAGCCGAGAGGAGCAACAGCTCGGCCCCTCTCCGTTCCTGAGCGGTATCGAAGTGACCGAACATCTGCAGGTAGAAGAGAACATCCAAACGATTGAGATGGAAACCTTCGATGATACCCCTGATGTACCACTTACAGCATATGAAAAAGTGACCGGCGGCTCGTCGATCATCAAACAGCAATCGCTCTGCCCGTTCCGTGCATTTGCATCGCACCGGCTCGGCATTGCGCCGCTGGGCGAAACGAAACCGGGGATTGATGCTGCCGAAAAGGGCTCTCTGATCCACCATGCACTTCAGCATATTTGGGAGAGGCTTCGCTCTCAGCATGCACTGCTGGAACTTAACGAAAGCGAGGTTGAAAGCCTGCTCGAGAGTGCGGTGGAGCATGCCTGGCAGGAGAGCCATGTCGGCGCACCGGAGAGCGTACGCCACTTCGAGCAAATGCGGATGCGGCATGTGCTTGGCGAATGGCTTGAGCTGGAACGTACCCGCCCCCCTTTCAAGGTGGAGCGCTGTGAAAAGGCATACCGGCTGGAACTTCCACAGGCGGGCTCCATCCGTTTTCCGGTCACACTGAAAGCCGACCGCATCGATATCGACGGTGAGGGTCATAAAATCCTGATCGATTACAAGACGGGGCAGAAGCAG
This sequence comes from Mariprofundaceae bacterium, assembly GCA_050304695.1. Classification (GTDB taxonomy): domain Bacteria; phylum Pseudomonadota; class Zetaproteobacteria; order Mariprofundales; family Mariprofundaceae; genus WSZY01. Next base: position 14,644 of record JBNLEB010000006.1, on the reverse strand, counting down.
GCCATCGGCAAATGGATCGGTGAACGCATGGCCGAACCGCAGCTTCCACTCTATGCCATGGCTGAGCAACTGGGCTCCGATGATGCCGTCTGCTTTGCCCGGGTACGCAGTGGCGATGTGGGATTTGAGGGTTTAAGCGGTGATCAGACCGGCATCAAAGGCATCACCATCTACAACGGCAAAGATGAAGAGGCAGCCGACTGGCCGGAGCTGCTGGCCTGCTGGAGAGAGCGCATTGATGCACTGGCTGGGGAGTTCATCGAAGGGCGTTCGGATGTTGCACCGCAGGATGCACATGCCTGCGACTACTGCGGGCTGGAAGCACTCTGCCGTATCGATGAGATCGGTATCGATCGTGATGACGCCCGTGATAATGATAACGAGGAGACAGCATGAGCGATCAGGTTCGCATCCAGGCCATCGATCCCTCCCGCTCATGCCTTGTACAGGCTCCGGCCGGTTCGGGTAAAACCGAGCTGCTCACCCGGCGCATTCTCAGGCTTCTCGCCGTGGTCGAGGAGCCGGAAGAGATTTTGGCGCTCACCTTTACACGCAAGGCGGCGGCAGAGATGCGCGGCCGTGTTGTTGAAGCCCTGATGCTGGAGAAACCTGTCGATCCCGCATCGCACAAGATGGAGACATGGCAACTGGCGCAGCAGGCACTGGCACGCTCCGATGAACGCGGCTGGCGACTCATCGAGCATCCATCCCGGCTGAACATGATGACGCTCGACAGCTTCACCCATGCACTGGCACGTCAACTGCCGCTGCTCTCCGGCTTTGGCGAGCTACCTACCCCTTCGACCCATGTGACACCGCTCTATCGCGATGCTGCGGAACAGGCGGTCACCGCGCTGATTCGTAAATCCCCGGATCAGGCTGCATCCGTACTGCTGCATCAGGATCACAATATGGTCGGACTGGTCGGGCTGGTTGCTGACATGCTCGGCAAACGCGATCAGTGGCTGCATGAGGTTGCCCTGCATGCAGATGATCCATCTGCACTGCGCGCCATGCTGGAGCAGAGCCTGACAGAGATTATGCAACAGCAACTGGATCAGTGCGCCACCCTGATTCCGCTTGAGATCAAAGGCGAGCTTCCCACCCTCCTGCAGTTTGCCGGGAAAAACATTGATGATGCTCTGTTACAGGAGATCGTGGTATGGCCGAACAGCAGTATCGAACAACTTCCCTACTGGCAACGTATCGCCGAGATACTACTGACTCAGGACAAACGAACCCCTTCTTTGCGCAAGAGCGCTGACAAACGTATCGGTTTTCCCGCCGGAAAAGAGTTTGCTGAAGAAAAGCAGCGTTTCATGGATATCTTATCGCTGCTGGCCGAAACCGAAGAGGTGGCTGAACTGCTCAACAGCTTGAGAACACTCCCGCCAGAGCCGCGCTTCGACGATGCACAGTGGCAGGTGCTCGAGGCCCAGCTTCAACTGCTACTGCTTGCCAACGAGCGTCTGCAACAGCTCTTCGATCAGAGAGGCGAAGCCGACTTCATCGAGATCGCCATGCGCGCCTTAAGAGCACTTGAGGATGAGCAGGGACGTCCGACGGACCTGTTACTCAAGCTCGACTACCGTATCCGTCACATCCTTGTCGATGAGTTTCAGGACACATCGATGCTACAGATGCGGCTGCTGCACAACCTCACCGAGGGATGGCAGAGCGGCGACGGCATTCATCGCACCCTCTTCATGGTGGGCGATCCGATGCAGTCGATCTACCGCTTTCGCAAGGCCGAGGTGGGACTCTTCCTGCTCGCCGCTGCCAATAAGGCCGGACTGCCGCAGGTCGATTCGCTCAACCTGACACGCAACTTCCGCTCCTCCCCTGTCATTGTCGATTGGGTTAACCGCGCCTTTGCCACCATCTTTCCGGATCAACCGAACATCCTGCTAGCCGCCGTTGAACATGCGAAGGCGGATGCGGCCCTGAAACACGACGGCAAGGTATCTCTGCAGCTACAGAGTGAGGCGAACAGAGAAGAGGAGGCGGAAGCGGTCGTCGCGACCGTCCGTGAAGCGCTGGAGATACCGGAGCGAAGAGTTGCCGTACTCTCACGCTCGCGAAGAAACCTGCATGCGATCATGCAGTCGCTGACAGAGGCCGGAATCGCCTACCGGGCCGTCGATATTCTGCCGCTACACGAGCGGCCTGAAATTCGCCTGCTTCGTTCCCTGCTTCGTTCCCTGCTCCACCCTGCTGACCGGGAGTCGTGGGCCGCACTTCTTCGCGCTCCCTGCTGCGGCATCGACACCAGAGCCCTGCACCAACTGCTGGCAGGTGATGAGAGAGCTGTTATCACGATTCTCGCTGATCAGGAGCGGCTGGCAACGCTTGATGAGGATGCCCGAAATCGCGTCACCTCTCTCCTGCAGGCACTCGATCCATGCGTGCAATCCGTGGGTCACACCACGCTCAGGCCACTGCTGACAACGGCATGGCAACGGCTTGCTATGCCCGGCCTGATCAGCCGCGAGGCCAACGGAAACATCGAAGCGATGCTGGAGTTGATCGAGGAGATCGAACATGGCGGTCAGCTCGACTTTGCCCTGCTCGACGAGCGCTTACAGAAGCTTTACGCCACACCCAGCGCTTCGCCGGAAGCCTCTCGCGTTGAACTGCTGACCATGCATGGTGCCAAAGGGTTACAGTGGGATGTCGTTATCCTGCCGGGGCTCGGTCATGGCAAAGGGAGAAGCGATACTCCCCTGCTCGCCTTCACCGATCTGCCGGTCGGCGAAGGGGTACAACCACTGATTGCCGTTCGCGGAGCAGTCAGGAATAGCGACCCCGTCTATGAGCTTGTCCGCAGTGTTGAGAAGATTCGAGATAAAAACGAGCTGGCACGCCTGCTCTATGTCGCCTGCACCCGTGCTGAAACGGAGCTGCATCTGTTCGGCCATGTTCCAAGGGAGGATGCAGCGCCCGCTTCCGGCTCGCTGCTGTCACTGCTGCTGCCCGATGGCGATCAGGCCGACTGTTTCGGCATTAAGCCGGTCGTCATGCAGTTCCAGGAGCGCGAAACCTCTCATGCACGAGGCGGACTGACCCGTATCAAACAGGTCGCGGAACCTGTCAACAGAGCCGAAGCAACTGCAGAAGCGAGCATAGAGCTGGATGAGACTCCCGATAAAAGCCCTGATGAGAGTGAATACTTCTGGGCTGGTGCCGAGGCAGCGCCGGTTGGTATTGCCGTGCATGCCCTGCTGCAACAGATCGGAGAGGTCGGCATCGAGAGCTGGGAGCGTAGCGATCATGATCAGTCAAAGTTCATGAAACGCACACTCATCGGCGAAGGTCTCTCCGGCACTACGCTGGAAAACGCCTTGAATCGCGCTCTTCAAGCTGTGGAGAGGACAGTGACAAGCAAGATGGGACGCTGGATTCTCTCCGGTGAACATGCAGATGCTCACAATGAATGGGAGCTATGGTCGGAGAGCAACGGACGTCCACAACAGCGATTCATCGACCGCAGCTTTATCGATGAGGATGGGGTTCGCTGGATTATCGATTATAAAACCGGCTCTCACGAGGGCGCCGACCTGAATGCTTTTCTTGATAGCGAAGAGGAGCGCCACAGTACTCAGTTGGATGGTTACCGTGAACTGTTGCATAGAATGGAACCCGGGCGAACGATACGTACGGCACTCTATTTTCCGGTTTTAGATGGCTGGCGAGAGTTATAAACCCCTGTTCAAACGGCCACTTGCCCGGCAAACAACTCGACAACACTCTCTAATTTTTTCACATCCAGTGGTTTGGAAAGAAACTTATACTGTTCATACTGCCGATATTTATCGCCCAACTCAGGTTTGCCACTAATCACAATGAATCGCTGATCGGGGTATTGAGCATGAATCCGCCTCATCATCTCCGCACCACTCATCCAGGGCATGGAGAGATCGGCGATAACGGCATTCGGTTGTACATATTTATCCGACTGAAGAAATTCGAGGTATTCGATTGGCGATGGAAAGGTCAGGGCATCGTGCCCCATGACACTCAACAGCTCTTTGAGGTGCTCACACACGATGGGCTGGTCATCTACAATATGAAACATCATAGGGCGGCATATTCCACACGCCGATACCGTCCACAATCCCTCAAAGCGGGTATATCCGATTATCGGATTCGATTGATGTCCTTCAGTGGTCAGCCCTGAACGATAGGAATCGTGATCTTCCTTTTATTCAATATAGCGACCTTTTCGACCACCTTATCGGCCAGCCCCCGATAAAGCTCCGCCTCTTTCGATCCGGTATCGGCTGCCGAGATCGGTGTGCCTGCATCGGACATTTCGCGAATTGTGATATCCAGCGGCAACTTGGCGAGAATCTCCACTCCGGCTTTTTCCGCCAGCTTCTCAGCACCATCGGTAGAAAAAATATGGGTAGCTTCACCACAATGCGGGCAGATAAACGGGCTCATATTCTCAACAATGCCAAGCGTGGGTACATGCACCTTGTCGAACATGGCAATACCGCGCTTGCAATCCAGCAGTGCAATATCCTGTGGTGTCGTCACGACAACCGCAGCCGTGAGCGGCACCTGTTGCACAAGGGTCAGGTGGATATCGCCCGTACCGGGAGGAAGATCAACCACCAGATAGTCGAGCTCACCCCATTCCACATCATGAAGCAGTTGCATCACCGCCCCGGAGACCATCGGACCACGCCAGATCACCGCCTGGTCATCCTGAACCATATAACCGATAGAGATCGTCTTAACCCCATAATTTTCAAGCGGAAAAATGACACCGTCCTTCACATCCGGCTGATGATCGGAGAGCCCCATCATCTGAGGAATCGAGGGGCCATAAATATCGGCATCGAGCAGGCCGACCTTGGCACCGGTCTGTGCCAGCGTCACGGCGAGATTAACCGCCGTAGTAGACTTTCCCACTCCCCCCTTTCCTGAGGCTACGGCAATAATATTGCTGATGCCGGCAGGCCTTTTCTTCTCCGGCATCGCCGCTGTCTGCTTACTTCCGCACGCCATCTGGCACCTCCGCAATTCTCTAAAACAGTAATAATAGCTGCATGGTTGCCGACTACCCTCCGATGTCAACCTTGAAGCAATCGTTTTACCGAACATCCACCCGTCATTCAGTTGCGACATTTCTGCAGGTGTACCTGTAGCCTCATGCTCTCTATACTGCCGCCCTTATGTCCGAATTGACTGAGTTTGCTGTCATCCTGCTATCCGCCGTATTGGTAAACAACTATGTGTTGACCAAGTTTCTCGGTATCTGCCCCTTTCTCGGTGTATCGGGCAAGGTGGAGACCGCCATCGGTATGTCCTTTGCCGTCATGTTTGTCATGACGCTGGCTTCGACCGCCTCATGGCTGGTACAGCAATATGTTCTGATCCCACTCGACCTGCTCTATCTGCAGACGATCTTTTTTATCCTGATCATTGCATCACTGGTGCAGTTCATCGAGATGATGATCCATAAAACAAGCCCTGTACTCTACCAGGGGCTTGGAATCTTCCTGCCACTGATCACCACCAACTGTGCCGTACTCGGCGTAGCCCTTCTCAATATCCAGCAGGAGAGCAGCTTCCTCGCCTCCGCACTCTACGGGCTCGGTGCCGCCATCGGTTTCGCACTGGTGCTGGTGCTCTTCGCCGGGCTGCGAGAGCGTATCGAGCATGCCCCTGTGCCCGAGGCCTTCAAAGGCTCGCCCATTTCACTGATTACGGCCGGCATGATGTCGCTGGCATTTCTGGGCTTCTCCGGCCTGGTTAAGATTTAACTTCGGCCCTCCCTGATATGTTGCAACTTATTGCTGCCATTGCTGCATTTAGTGCATTTGCACTCTTCTTCGGAGTGGTGCTCGCTATTGCCGGACGCCTTTTCAAAATCGAAGGCGATCCGATGGCTGAACGCATCGAAACGCTGCTGCCGCAAACACAGTGCGGCCAATGCGGTTATCCGGGATGTAAACCCTACGCCAATGCTGTGGCCAGTGGTGAGGCCGAGGTCAACCGCTGTGTTCCCGGTGGCGAACGCACCATGCTGCAGATCGCAGACCTGATGGGCATGGAACCCAAAAGCATCGAAGAGGAGGCAACCGCTCCGATGATCGCCTTCGTAAGGGAGGATGAGTGCATCGGTTGCACACTCTGTATCAAGGCCTGCCCGGTGGATGCTATCGTCGGCGCACCGAAGCAGTATCATACGGTCATCACCGATCACTGCACCGGCTGCACGCTCTGCGTCGAACCCTGCCCGGTAGACTGCATCGACATGTTGATCAAGCCAGAACTGTTCGAGCACTGGTCATGGCCGTTGCCGGATACCCGGCGTGCTCAACTGGCGATGGAACGAAAGGGACAACATGCTCCATACACTGCTTAAAGCGATCGGCCATACAGGCGGCTCCGGAACATTCTCCGGCGGCATCGATCCGGAGATGTCAAAGCTCTCGGCAGACGAGCCTATCTCCACCTCTATGCTGGCGCCGCTCTATATCGTGCCGATCAAGCAGCATATCGGTGAGGCATGCGAACCGATGGTATCGGTTGGCGACACGGTTCTGCGCGGACAAAAGATATGCAAATCGCAGGGTTATATATCGGTGCCGGTGCATGCTCCGACCTCCGGCAAAGTGATCAAGATCGAAGAGCATGCTATTCCCCACCCCTCCGGTATGGGACTACCCTCCGTATTCATTGAGCCGGATGGAAAGGACACCCATGACGATACCCTTGCGCCGATCGCTTTATACCGCGAAACAGACCCGGCCGAACTGAGAGAACGACTGCGTTTTTGCGGTATCGCCGGATTGGGCGGTGCCGTCTTCCCGACCTTTATCAAACTGCTGAAGGATCAACGCAATCCGATCGAGACACTTATTCTCAACGGTATCGAATGCGAGCCTTACCTCACCAATGACCATCGCCTGATGATTGAGAGGGCGGAAGAGATCGTGATCGGAATCGATATCATCATGCATATGGTCGGAACAAAAAAAGCTATCGTCGCCATCGAAGACAATAAGCCTGATGCCGCCAACGCACTCAACCAGGCGATTCATGCACAACAGGACAACCTTGCTGGCGATATATCGATCGAAGTGAGACTTCTGCCGACACACTATCCGCAGGGAAGTGAAAAGCAGCTGATCGAGGTGTTAACCGGTCGAGAGGTTCCAGCCGGCAAACTGCCGATGCATGTCGGTGTACTCTGTCAGAATGTCGGTACCACCAAAGCGATTCACGATGCCGTCGTACTCGCACGCCCATTGACCGAACGAATCGTTACCGTCAGCGGCGATGCAGTTCCAAGGCCCGGCAATATGCGTGTCAGGATCGGCACACCGATGAGTTTCATACTCTCTCAACACGGCCTGGACAATTTCGACGGTATCCATCTGCTGCACGGCGGCCCGATGATGGGCGAAAAGCTGACGAGTGCCGATCTGCCAGTGGTCAAATCGACCACCGGAGTGCTGGCCATGCATAGCAAGAGCATGATGCAGGCGCACAAACTCGAACAGCCATGCATCCGTTGCGGCCACTGTGGGGTGGCATGCCCGGTCGGCCTGGTTCCCAACCTGCTGGCCGATCAATGCCGGAACGAGCAGTTCGAGAAGGCAGAGAGCTATAATCTGTTCGACTGTATCGAGTGCGGCTGCTGCAGCTATGTCTGCCCTTCCAATATTCCGCTGGTGCACTACTTCCGTTACGGCAAAGGACAACTGGCCCAGATCGCGCGGGAGAAAAATTTTGCCAATGAGTCCAAGCAGCGCAGTGAGGCACGGGATGCACGTATTGCCCGTGAGAAGACGGAACGAGCAGCCAAACGCCGTGTGGTACGGGAAAAGCATAAACCCGAACCGACGGATGGAGAGAAAGAGAAAGATGAGGGCGCATCATGATTCACCTTAGCTCTCCCCATATCCATGGCGGCGACTCCATTCGCATGACCATGCTCTCGGTCATATTCGCTCTCATTCCTGCAGCTGTTGTCAGTGTCTACCTCTTTGGCTGGCTGGCATTCCTGCTGATCACCGGATGCATGCTCAGTTGCGTAGTCACGGAGTTTACAGCACTACGTCTGATGGGCCGTGATGCAACACCGGTCGGCGATGGTTCTGCGGCACTGACCGGCCTGCTGCTGGCCCTGACACTTCCCGCCTACCTGCCGTGGTGGATGGTCGTGCTCGGTTCGGTGATGGCCATTGTACTGGGCAAACAGCTCTACGGCGGCCTCGGCTACAATCTTTTCAACCCGGCACTGGCGGCGCGTATCATCCTGCTGGTCTCTTTCCCGCTACACCTGACCACATGGCTGGTTCCCATGCATATCGGCACGCCCGCCATCGATCTTTACGACCTTCAGAGCTGCATAAACCTGCTGCTGTTCGGCCCTGAATCGCTGAACCTGACACTCGATGCCATCTCCATGGCGAGTCCGCTGGGTTATGTGAAGACCGAATGGAGCCAGGGTGTCGCCGTAGCCGATGCCCTCAGGGCTTACGACTACAGCTACCTCGATGCCTTCCTTGGCCGTGAGACCGGCAGTATCGGTGAGACTTCCGCACTGGCCCTGTTACTGGGAGGTATCTACCTGCTGGCGCGCCACACCATCAGCTGGCATATCCCTGTCACCTATCTCACCACCGTGCTCGTACTGGCTGCGATTTTCAACGCCATCGATCCGGCCCATTATGCACCGCCGCTGTTCCATCTGCTGGCCGGTGGCCTGATCCTCTGTGCTTTCTTCATGGCAACCGATCCGGTCAGCTCTCCGGTCACACCGACCGGCCAGATCGTATTCGGTATCGGCTGCGGTCTGCTGACATGGGTCATCCGTACCTATGGCGGTTACCCGGAGGGGGCAATGTTCGCGGTCATCCTGATGAACTGTGCCGTACCGTTGATCGATCACTATTTCCGTCCACGCGTCTACGGGCGAGGCCACGGTCGGAGTCACTGATATGGCGAAGTTCAAGTTCGATCGCGAACAGATTCAGATGGTGGTAGCACTGCTTGCCGTTGCCGTAGTGGCTGTCCTTTTTCTTGGGTTGACCGATATGGTCACCCGCGAACCGATTGCCGTTGCCCAGAAACAGGCGCTGAACAGGGCGCTTGAGCAGGTACTGCCGGAACACAGCAACGATCCGCTCAGCGATCTCATCTCTTTCAAACCAGCCACCTCGAAAGAGAGCATCTCCTTCTACCCTGCCAGAGATAGTCAGGGACACATCATCGCACTGGCATGGGAGGGAGTTGCTCCGGACGGCTATAATGGCAGCATTCGCATCCTGATGAGCGTACTGCGCGACGGCAGTGTGCACGCCATCCGCATTACCGATCATCGTGAAACGCCCGGACTGGGTGACGGTATCGTCCTCAACAGAGCCTGGCTCGATAGTTTTGCCGGTAAGCGGCTGGATAACACGCGCTGGGCCGTGAAAAAGGATGGCGGTGAATTCGATCAGTTTACCGGCGCCACCATCACCCCGAGAGCTGTGGTAAAGGCGGTCAGGCGCGGACTGGAGATGTTCAAAGCCAACAGAGAAAAACTGCTCGCCATGCCGGCAGCAGATAAAGGAGAGAGGTCATGAGCACATCGACGCCTGCAGACAACAACATCTCATCCATCTCCAAAAATGAAATTTTTGCCGATGGCTTCTGGCACAACAATACCATCTTCGCCCAGCTACTCGGCATGTGCCCGCTGCTCGGCGTCACCACCTCGGCGGAGAACGGCTTCTGGATGGGTGCTGCCACCCTGCTTGTACTGATCGGCTCCAACCTCGTGGTGGCTCTTGTGCGTGGCGCTATCCCGGAACAGGTGCGTATCCCCGCCTACATCACCATCATCGCCGCTTTTGTCACCATGGTCGACCTGGCGATGAATGCATGGATGCACGAGATGTATCTGGTGCTCGGCCTCTTTATTCCGCTGATTGTGGTCAACTGCGCCATCCTTGGCCGTGCGGAGGCCTTCGCCAGCAAGAACAGCGTGACCGACTCACTGGTCGATGCCGTTGCGGTCGGTTTTGGTTTCACTTTTGCACTGATTCTTCTCGGTAGCGTGCGTGAACTGTTCGGTCAGGGCGAGCTGTTCGGCTATACGGTGTTCGGAGCCGAATACCCCGACTTCCTGCTCTTTATCCTGCCACCGGGCGCCTTCATTGCGCTCGGCTTCATTCTGGCGGGTGTGAACGTCATCAACCGCAACCTGAAAGCGCGTGCTGAGCGTCAGGCTGCTGCCGAGCCTGTTGATTCAACACCGACTGCTGCTTCCCCTGCAAGCACTGTCGGAGAGCAGTCCTGATGGATTGGGATCTCCTGCTCCTGCTACTCCCCTTCGCCATCTTTGCATACTGGGCCGGTTTTTTTGCCACCAAGCGCTACAAACAGAATAAACATAAGGATAAAGACTATTTATAATGCCTGTTCTCAACCTTCACACCAATATCCCCGTCGCCAATAAGGAGCCGCTGCTGAAGCAGGCTTCGGCAGTTGTTGCCGAAGCACTCGGCAAGCCGGAAGGCTATGTGATGATCAGGATTTCAGATCATGAAGCGATGAGCTTTGCTGGCACCACTGAACCGCTGGCCTATATCGAACTGAAAAGCCTCGGCCTGCCGGTCGAAGAGACGGCCACCCTCTCCGATACCATCTGCAGCTTCGTGAAAGAGCAGCTCAATATCGACCCTGCACGCATCTATATCGAGTTCGCCTCACCGGAACGGGAGATGTTCGGCTGGAACCGCGCTACGTTTTAAGAAAACACATCAATTTACTTTCTGTTTTTTGAAAAATAAAAAGTAACAATCATTGTCGTCAAAGAAGCTACCAATGGAAATATCTGATTAAATTTTTGATCATCTCCAATGTTTATTGCCACATAAAGATAAAACACTCCAAGAACTGTAATCACAATTAAGAAGGGTGTTCTTGCTAACAAACGCTCAGTTTTTGGTTCAACTTTACCTACACCCAAACAGACATCACACCTCACAATATTCGAGCTGTTTTTTTCTTACCTTGGCACCCTTTAAGCAGGTCGCACAAGAATGTCCTTCATCAACGTAACACGTCCCTTTCCCTTCACAATGAGGACAATCAAATCTATTTGTCATTATTTCCCTCCCTAAACATGCATCATGAGAACCATCCCATGATAGTAGTAATCACTTACCCCTAGCAACCTCCTCACGCTCATAGCTTCGATCAACCCACCAGAGCTTTTAATTAAATCAATAGGGTCAGACTCGATTGATTCTTTACGTCATTCCGGCGAAAGCCGGAATCCATGGATGCCGGATCGAGTCCGGCATGACGGATTTATCTGTGTAATCTGCGCTAATCCGCGTCTAAATTATTTGGCTTGAGACGCGGCCTCTAAACAGGTGCCATGGCAGACATGCATTGCAGATCTTCGGCTACATAAACTCAATCAATATCGACGTAGAAGGCCATGCCGGTTGCTTTATCTTCGTAGAACTTGGTCCAGACATTAAACAGAGGGCTCGGATCGGAGAGCATGGTACGTTTGATCATCGCCTGTTTCTTATTCGTGCCATTCGCCCCGGCAACCAGCTGATCGCATATGCCGCTAATGGAGTAGAAGGCGGAATCCTCATCCGACTCATCATCAAAAATAAAGCGACAGTTCAGGCCGCCGTTCGCCAGCACATTCTGGCTGGTCATACGCAACACATCCGTCTGTAAATTAATCACATCCCGATCGATCACGCCTGCCGTATGTGTCGAGAAGAGAACATATGCATCCTTCTCCATGGAGGTGATCAATTCACCGAGGTTACCTGTCAGGATCGACTCGAACTCCGTGCCTGCATGAACTGCCTGAAAGGCGATCATATTCACATGCCGACTCTCACCTGCCGATGACGTGACAGGAGACCAGCAGAGCACCAATAGCATCAGCAGTGTAAGGGTCAGGGATAGTTCGATGATATATTTACGAACACCATGTTCATAAATGAGGCGTTCGCGCTTCACAGGGTTGAATATTTCGACTGATTTCACGGTTAAAGTCTCCTGATAAGTGCCAGTGTTTCGTTCTGGGTCTGGTTGATCTTCTCCTGCAGCGCAAGGCGCATAAGCCGGGCATCGGCATGGGGCAACCCGACTTTCTCAAGCTCATCGATATCCTTGAGGTTCAGAACAAGCTCGCGAAGCTTCGCCACCATGATACGCAGCGTTACCATCTTGCTGCTGACTTCCGGCTGGCCCGCTTTTAACTCGCGGGCCACGGCTGCATCCAAATCGGGGATCAGCGATGTCATCGGCACAAGCAGCAGCGCCAGCGTACATAGCATTGAGAATCTGGTCATGGTTCCTTCCTGAAACGCACACCCTCTTCAGGCATGCCTCCTTAACGAAATCGGAACTTAAAGTTTTAGTATGACAAGGACATGACACTTTCGTGAAATCAATAGAATCAATAGGGTCAGACCTGGTTGATCCCAATTGATTCTTTACGTCATTCCGGCGCAAGCCGGAATCCATGGATGCCGGATCTCGGCAACTGCTCCATGCGTTGCTCTACCTCCTGCATCCATGCAGTCGAAGTCCGGCATGACGGGCTTTTATCTGTGTGATGTGCAGGACGCACGAATGCCGTGGTTGCAGGACGCAAGGAACGGCGTATCTGCGTCTAAATTATTTAGCTTGAGCAGCAGCCTCTAAACGGGCACGCATGGCGGCCATCGAGTCCTGCACCTCTTCAACGGCCTCTTCACGCTCATGATCGCGATCCACCCACCAGAGTGTCTCCTGATCGGGTTCATGCAGGAACGGCGACGGTGCCGTCTTCTCTTTCTGGCCGAAACGGCTGCGCACACGGGCAAGGCTGAGTGTGAGGCGGAAACGGGCGCGGGTCATCGCCACATACATCAGGCGACGCTCCTCCTCCATCCGGTTCTCCTCCAGTGCCGAGCTGTGCGGAAAGGAGCCGTCCTCCATGCCGATCACGTAGACATGGGCGAACTCCAGCCCCTTGGCGGCATGCACCGTCATCAGGCGCACCTGACCGGAGGGGTCGTCATCCTCCCTGTCGGCCAGCAGGAAGACTTTCTGCAGGAACTCGGTGAGAGAGCCACCCTCCTCCGCATGCGTCATCCACCAGCGACGCAGTTCGTAGACATTGCCAAGCCTGCGCTCGCTCTCCTTCTCGTCATCGGCCTCATTTTCGATAGCAGCAACCAGCAGGGAGCGATCCATCAATGCATCGAAGGCGTCGTCCGCCTCGCCGTGCAGGAAGAGATGCTCAAGGCCGACAATCAGATCGCCGAACTCCTTCAACGTATGACTCAACCTGTGCTCAAGCCGCTCATCGAGCGCGGCCTCCAGCAACGAACAGTTGTGCTGCCGGGCAAACTCACCGAGATCACCCAACGCCTTATCACCGACACCACGACGCGGCCTTGAGATGGCACGCATAAAGGCGAGGTCATCACTGAAGTTGGCGATCAGGCGCAGGTAGGCGAGAAAATCCTGAATTTCGGCACGATCGAAGAAGGAGAGGCCGCCGCTGACATGGTAGGGAATCCCGGCCGTTCGCAGCGCCATCTCGACGGGGCGTGATTGAAAACCGGCGCGATAGAGTACGCAGAAGTCGTCCCACTTAAGAGAGTGATTGTTCCCACCCGGGCCGGAACCTGAAACTGAACGCTGGGTGCGGATGTCGCCTGCGATACGCTCCGCCTCTTCATCGGGATTGGGGCACTCCCACACCCGTACCGATTTACCTTCGCCAAGATTGGAGCGCAGGGTTTTACCGAGACGCTCCGAGTTATTGGCGATCAGGCTGTTGGCAGCGTTAAGAATCATGCCGGTGGAACGGTAGTTCTCTTCCAGCCGGATGACGGTAAGGCCTGGGTAATCACGTTCCAGCTGGAACAGGTTCTTCACCTCGGCACCGCGCCAGCCGTAGATCGACTGATCGTCGTCGCCCACCACCGTAAGATTGCCGTTCTCCGGTACCAGCAGGCGTACCAGCTCGTACTGCACACGGCTGGAATCCTGATACTCATCGATCAGGAAATGACGTGCACGCGCCTGCCACTTGGCTCTGATCCCCTCATGCTCCGAGAGCAGCCAGATCGGCAACACCATCAGATCATCGAAATCGACCGCATTCATCTTGCGCAGCAGCTCATCGTAGCGCTGACGTACAGTGGCGAGCGACCCGTCCCCCTCATCCAGCATACCGTTTTTGAGCATCGAAACGCGCGACAGCAGACGATCCACCTGATCGCTATCGGACGGCAGCTTCATATCCTGCAACACGCTGCGCATGGCCGAACGCTGTTCGCCGCCGGCAAAGATGGAGAGGTTGGCCTTGCAGCCGATCAGCGCCGCATCTTCCCGCACCATGGCAAGCCCGAGCGCATGAAAGGTGCAGATACGCAGCTTTTTCGCCTGCTCGCCAAGACGCGCGCCCAAACGCTCGCGCATCTCGCGCGCGGCCTTGTTGGTAAAGGTCACCGAGGTAATCGCATCTTCAGGCACATCGCGCTCGACCAGTGCGGCGATACGCTCGGTAATAACGCGCGTTTTACCCGATCCGGCACCGGCCAGCACCAGCAACGGCCCGCCACGATGGTAGACGGCCTTGTACTGTGCTTCGTTGAGTCCTGAG
>JBNLEB010000005.1:0-191935 GCA_050304695.1 Mariprofundaceae bacterium | reverse complement strand
CTCGTCCCCGTGCAGGGCGGCACATACCAGCAGGGTCGGCCCATCTTTTTTACCACGGATCACATGTACGGGAATGTCGAGTTCCGAGTGAGCCGAGAGTGGAGGTAGCGGGAAATCGATGATCTGCCTGCTTCCCGGTTTAACGGAAAAAGGGGACGCTACCCTTTTTGTGCTAAACCGTCTGGCGAGCAGCGGCGCGACCACCTATAGTCACGATATGGTAGGGAATCGTCTGACAAGGGGGACTCTGGGGTCAGGTCTTGAATGTTGAATTTGTGTAAAGGCATGGGAGGGGAAGTTGTTCAATATTCAAGACCTGACCCCAATTGCCCCAATTGCCGCTCCTTACAGAGTCACAAGATGGCAAACCGCCTCTTCCGATGGCATGCTCTATGGCGCTGACTGTTCTGAGTGGAGGTGGTGATGTCCGAAGGTGATTTCCAGTTGGTGCGAGAGTCGATTGAGCAGATCGGTGATCGTTCGACTGCTTTAAGCAAGCTCTTTTATACCCGTCTATTTCAGCTTGATCCCGGTTTGAGCAATATTTTTGACGGCGGTGTGGCGATGCTGAATCGCAAGTTCGTCAACATGCTGCTCACCTTCAAGAGCGCCAAGGAGGTGGAGAAGCTTCGTCCGGCGCTTGAATCGATGGCCAGGCGCCATGTCGGCTACCGGGCTGAGTCCCGCCATTTCCTGTTGTTTCGCGACTGCCTGCTGGGGGCGCTGGAAGAGCTGCTGGGCGATGAATTTACCCCCAAGCTTCGCGGAGCCTGGGAGAGGCTCTATGACGAGGTGGCCGGCATCATGACCGCCTGGATGCAGGCACATCCGGAAGCCGTGGTTGCAGCCGGCGAGAAAACGCATACCCACAGCGATCTGACGCTACTGGAGGAGATTGGTGGTGAGGAGGCGGTGCGGCGGGTGCACCAGCGCTTCTACGATTCGATTTATGATGACGACTACATCGGCCAGTTCTTCTTCCACCGCGCCAAGGAGCTGGTGGTGCAGAAACAGACCGAGTTCATGGTCGCCGCCTTCGGCGGGCCGAATAACTACAGGGGTGAACCGCCTGCATTCCTGCATATGCACATGTATATCACCCAGGAGATGGCCGATATTCGCAATGTATATCTGTGCAAGGCGGTTCTGGGCGAAGGGTTGAGTGAGGAGATCTGCGAGCGCTGGCTCAAGGTCGACAACGCCTTTCTGCCGGCTATCGTCAAAGAGAGTATCGACGACTGTGTCATGCGCGTCTGGGGGCAGGGCCCCTTCGTCATCAAGAAACCGGCCGTTTACATCCCACCCAGGGTGTAGGACTGCAGCAGTTCCGGGGACACAATACTTTAACTGTTTCTATGTCAGTCAGGGGTTTCCGCTAATTGAAGCCGGATTGATCAGCCACTCCTCCATCAGCTTTTTGATCTGGGTCTGGTATTTGATGCCTTCGTTTTCGCAGCGCTGCCGAAAGGCATCGAGCAGTGGCTCCGGGACTTTCATGCTGATCAGCTTTGATTTTCCGGTCGGGCCGGGCTGCTGGAGCTGGCGGAATTGATCCAGGAAGATCAGCGCCTGCTCAGGAGTGACCTTTTTGCACTGCTCCAGGTATTCATCGGTGAAGTATTGAACCGGTCTCATCACAGTTTCTCCAGCGCCTTAATATCTTCGATATCCTGAGGCCTTCCAGTCTTTCGTTTCATGGCGATCAGTTCATCGATCGCGGCGACATGGATGAGCATACCGAATGCGTGCTTCTCAACGCCGTTGAGGGATGCCGCATCTTCGGTGATGAGGATATCGACCACCTCCAAAGGGTTGGCGGGGTTGTAAAAGGACCACGCTTTCAGGTTGCGGTTGGTGATGTACTCCTGGCGAAAGCTGAAAACCTCATCAGCCGAAACGGGGAGGCGGGATGTTAACCCGATTGATTTCATTGCCGCTTCGCATCTTCTGAAGGCATCTGCATCGAGCGTAATAACGATATCGATATTGACTGTTCCTCGCACGATCCCGTGCAGGACAAGTGCATATCCGCCTACCAGCGCGTAGGTGACATCGGCTTTTGTCAGGGCATCGATCACTTTTTGAAAAAACATACTCAAAAGTATATACTAGTATATACCAACTGCAAGCCACCTCGACATTGGCAGATGTCTGTCCGTTCCCTATCGAATCAGCGACAGATTTTCACGAATGGGTAACCCCCGATACTTTGAATATTCATTTTCCGAGCATTTCAATCGATTAAGAAGTCGGTAGAGTTAGCCGTTTGCCCGCCAGCGGGTATCTATCGTTTAGGAGACGGCATGAACGGCAAGCAGATTTCTGTGCAGGGCGCACGCGTCCACAACCTGAAGAATATCTCACTCGATATTCCGCGCGACAAGCTGGTGGTGATCACCGGTGTATCCGGCTCCGGCAAGTCGTCGCTGGCATTCGATACCCTCTATGCCGAGGGGCAGCGTCGATACGTCGAATCCCTCTCCGCCTATGCCCGCCAGTTTCTGGGAATGATGGAGCGCCCCGAAGTGGATGCCATCGAAGGGCTTTCGCCCGCCATCTCCATCGAGCAGAAGACCACCAGCCGTAACCCGCGATCCACGGTCGGCACCATCACCGAGGTCTACGACTACCTGCGCCTGCTCTTCGCCCGTGTCGGCCAGCCTTTCTGCCACGGTTGCGGCAAGCCGATCACCTCGCAGCCGGCCAGCCAGATCATCGATCAGCTGGCCAGACTGGAGGAGGGAACCAAGCTTCAGATTCTCGCGCCTATCGCCCGCGGCAAGAAGGGTGAGTTCCGCCGTGAACTGGAGCGGGCCGGGCAGGATGGCTTCGTGCGTGTAAGGATCGATGGGGAGATCGTGTCGATCGAGGATGCCCCGGCGCTGGATAAGAAGTTCAAGCACGACATCGAGCTGGTGGTGGATCGTTTAGTGATCCGCGACGGTATCCGTACCCGCCTAGCCGATTCGGTGGAGACGGCACTGAAGTTCGGTGACGGCATGATGATGACCCTCCGTAGTGACACACCTGATCATGGGATCGATACCTACTCGGAGCGCTTCGCCTGCCCGGACTGCGGTATCTCCTACCCGGAAATCGAGCCGCGCCTCTTCTCTTTCAACTCGCCGGTTGGCGCCTGCCCGAGCTGTGACGGTATCGGTACACAGACGATTTTTGACCCCGATCTGGTGGTGCCCGACCCTTCCAAATCGATCAAACAGGGAGCGATCGAGATATGGTCGGGCAGCGACTCCTTCATGTATCTGCAGACACTGGAGGCAGTGGCAAAGCATCTCGGTGTGAAACTGACCACACCATTCGATCAGTACCCGGAACATGTTCGCGAGGTCTTCCTCTATGGCTCCGGACGGGAGAAGATCAATTTCGAGTTTCGCACCACGGCGCAGCAGCGGGTGGTGGAGCGTCCGTTCGAAGGGGTGGTTTCCAACCTTGAGCGGCGCTACCGCGAAACCTCATCCGATGAGGTGCGTGAGGCGCTGGCCAAGTACATTAACAGCATCGACTGCCCCAAATGCCACGGTTCCCGTCTCACCAAAGCAGCGCGTCATGTGAAGGTGGACGGCACCTCACTGCCTGCCGTGGTGAAGATGTCGTTGCGCGAGGCGCAGGAGTGGGTCAACAATCTCAAACTTTCCGAACAGCAACAAGCCATCGCAGAGAAGGTGGTCGAGGAGATCAGCGCCCGCATCGGTTTCATGATCGAGGTGGGGCTGGACTACCTCAGCCTGGATCGTACCTCCGGCACCCTCTCCGGCGGTGAGGCACAGCGTATCCGGCTGGCGACCCAGATCGGCTCGGCGCTGGTCGGCGTGCTCTACATCCTCGATGAACCCTCCATCGGTTTGCACCAGCGCGACAACGACCGGCTGCTGGCAACCCTGAAACGGTTGCGCGACCTCGGTAACTCGGTGCTGGTGGTCGAGCATGACGAGGATGCGATCCGCACCGCCGACTGGGTGATTGATATGGGGCCGCTGGCCGGCGAACACGGCGGCGAGGTGATCGCCGAGGGCGGGCTGGACGATATCCTCAAGGCGAAGAACTCGCTCACCGCCGACTACCTCTCCGGTCGTAAGTCGATTGAGGTGCCGAAGCGCAGGGAGGTTGCGAAAGATCATCCGATGGTCGGTGTCGAGGGTGCTACCGGGCACAACCTGAAAGAGGTGACGGCACTCTTCCCGCAGTCGCGTCTCTCCTGTGTCACCGGTGTTTCGGGCTCCGGTAAATCGACGCTCACCATCGATACCCTCTACCGTGGGCTGGCGCGCAGTAAACGGCAGCTCTCTGAGCGAGTGGGAGCACACAGGACAATGATTGGAACGGAACTGTTCGACAAGATCATCGATATCGACCAGTCGCCGATCGGGCGCACGCCGCGCTCCAATCCGGCCACCTATACCGGTGTCTTCACGCCGATTCGCGAGCTCTTTGCCGGCGTACCGGAGTCGCGTGCGCGCGGTTACAAACCGGGCCGCTTCTCTTTCAATGTGAAAGGGGGGCGCTGCGAGGCGTGCCAGGGTGACGGTATCATCAAGGTGGAGATGCATTTCCTGCCCGATGTCTATGTGCACTGCGAATCGTGCCAGGGCGCCCGCTACAATCGTGAGACGCTCGATATCCGTTACAAGGGCAAGACCATCGCCGATGTGCTGGAGATGACGGTGGAGGAGGGCGCCGAGTTCTTCGACGCCATTCCGGCGCTGAAGAACCGGCTCGATACATTGATGCAGGTGGGGCTCGGTTATATCCGGCTGGGTCAGTCGGCAACAACTCTTTCAGGCGGTGAAGCGCAACGCGTGAAGCTGGCCAAGGAGCTGGCGCGGCGTGCCACCGGTGATACCCTCTACATCCTCGATGAGCCGACCACCGGTCTCCACTTTGCCGATGTCGCCAAGCTGCTGGAGGTGCTGCATGCGCTGGTGGATAGGGGCAACACCGTGATCGTCATTGAGCATAATCTGGACGTGATCAAAACCGCCGACTGGATTGTCGATATGGGGCCGGAGGGTGGCGACCGCGGCGGTGAGGTGGTGATTGCCGGTACACCTGAAACCGTCGCCAAATGTAAAACTTCCTGGACCGGAAAGTATCTGAAGGGACATTTGTGATATACGATCCCGACGTATGGCGGCATCCATGCCACTTAATCGTTAGTTGCGTATAAACGATTCCCTTGCTGCGTTATCCTCTTCCCATGAGGCTTTCCAGTTGCCTTCATATTTTTTCGGGTTGACCTCCCCGGATTGATAAAAGGTAAAGGTACCGGTTACGCGTTTTCCGTCGATGTTGCCTTTATAAGTTGCCTTGAGGCCGGATGGGTCGCGACGTTCGATCACAACCTGGGTATCATTGAACCGTTTTATGATTAAATCCGCACCAACTCCTGGCCACTCGCCTTTTCCTTCGTTGTTTTCATGCTTAAAGGTCCATTTTCCACAAAATTTGCCGAAAGCGGAGTTCTCACATTCACTCCACCATTCCGGCGGGGCGACGCAGCTCGGTTTATCCTGCATGGTATATTGGTTAAAATGGCGAGGAAGGATATCCAGTTGATGTACTTTTTTTGACTGGTTATGAATAACAAAGGATTCTCTGAAGCTCAACTCCTTGCTGCCAACACATTCCGCAATAAAAATGATTTCATGAATTCCCGGTTCCAGCAAATAGGAGCCCTGGGCATTCGGAACAAGCCTTCCTAAAGAGTTCCACTCCCCAAACGGCCAGGTCATTAATGTAATCGTGGCATTGGTGTTGTTGGCTATAATGAGGTTGCGATTATCGCCGGCAATGACGTTTGGTGAATAAGCGAGTAGTGAAATCTCCATAACGAATATCATGGCTATATAAGATGATCCGATCTTCATGATTATCCCTTCCCGGTAACAGATATATAAATTTCTCCATGGGAGTATAGACCATTGAATTTGTAGAGAGCGTTTGGGCGCGTGCCATTTTTCCCTGTGCTCGCCTCAAGCGCTATCCGAATTGCGGGAAATCCGGATGGCTGACTGAGACCGCACATCCATACCGGAATCGAAAGCGATGTCCAACGTATCTTCCGTATAAAATAATCGTGGACAGCTTGCTATAGGCAGGAGCACTCTGCGGATAGATTGACAGTGATATCGTCACCGACATCGTTTCATCAACCGGAGCTTGTGTAACCACATGAATATAAAAGGGAATCTGTTTGGCGGCGTGACGGCAGCCGTGATCGCACTACCGCTGGCACTGGCATTCGGTGTGGCCAGCGGTATGGGGGCGACAGCAGGCCTCTACGGCGCCATCGTACTCGGTTTTACCGCGGCACTGTTCGGCGGCACGCCGACACAGATCTCTGGCCCGACCGGACCGATGACGGTGATGATTGCTGCCGCCGTGGTTGCCCTGCATGGCGATATGGCGATGATCGCCGCTACCATTCTGCTGGCAGGCCTCTTCCAGATACTCTTCGGTGCTGTGAAGCTGGGCCGTTTTGTCCGTTATATCCCTTATCCGGTGATCTCCGGTTTTATGAGCGGTATCGGAGTGATTATTATCATTTTGCAGCTTAACCCCTTTGTCGGAGCAGAGAGCGATGCATCGCTTCTGCATGTGCTGGTAACCGTGCCGCAGACCATTGCCAGCACCAATATGGAGGCACTGATACTGGCGACGCTGGCTCTGTTGATCGTTCTCTTTACGCCGATTTCGCTCAGTCGCTGGCTGCCTTCTCCTCTGATTGCGCTGGCTCTGCTGACTCCATTGAGTCTGCTGTTCGGCATGAATGTTCCCGTGATTGGCGATATACCCTCCGGCCTGCCTGATATCGTGATGCCTACAGTCTCCCTGGAGCAGATCAATGTGATTGTACCGCTCGCTTTTACTCTGGCGATGCTGGGCACCATCGATTCACTGCTTACCTCGATCGTGGCCGACTCGCTGACCCAGACAAAACATAACCCGAACCGTGAGTTGGTCGGGCAGGGTCTGGGAAACGCACTCTGTGCATTTGTCGGTGCCATACCCGGTGCCGGAGCGACGATGCGAACCGTCATCAATATCAAGAGCGGTGGCAGCGGCAGGCTATCCGGCATGATCCACGCGGTGATTCTGCTGCTGATCGTACTCTTTCTGGCATCGCTTGCTTCCAAGATTCCGCTTGCCGTACTGGCCGGTATTCTGATCAAGGTTGGCCTCGATATTCTCGATTACCGCTTTCTTCAGGTCTGGCGCGAGAGTCCGGGCCACGACCTGGCGATTATGGGATCGGTCTTTTTTGTCACCGTCTTTATCGACCTGATCACCGCCGTGCTTGTCGGAGTGGTGCTCGCTTCGCTCTCCATCGTCTACCGAATTACCCAGGCGACCCATATCGACCTGGTGGCGAGCGGTAGTGAGGATGCTTCGATTGATCTGCCCAATCATGTCCGTGTCCTGCGTGTGGAGGGGGCATTCTTTTTCGGTTCCAGTAACGCCTTCGAGAACCAGGTTAATATGGCACTGGATATCAAAACCATGATTATCGATATTTCGGCCGTTCCGTTTCTCGATATCACCGCTATTTTTACTTTGAAGGATATGCTGGCGACGCTCAACAGGGCGGGGGTCGATCTCTATATCGTAGCGAGAGATGACCATCAGGAGCAGCTGAAGAAGCTCAAGATCGATCACTTTTTCGATATCGATCACTTCTGCCGGACGCTGGATGAGGCGACTTCCCGTCTGCCTGCACCGATGGAAATACAGAGATGATTTTATACGGAAGGCGCGCTATCTTCCGCTGACGATTTTTGAACCCGGAGGGCGAGATGCTGAATAAGGCGATGTTGATTGGAAATCTGGGAGCGGACCCTGAAACCCGTTTCATGCAGGACGGCACATGTGTTTGTAACCTCCGTCTGGCGACGACCGAGAAATTCAAGAATCGCGCAGGTGAACAGCAGGAGAAGACCGAATGGCACCGCGTGGTACTCTGGGGTCGTCTGGGCGAGATCGCTAACCAGTACCTGAAGAAGGGCTCCCGCGTCTACATCGAGGGCAAGATCGAAACCCGCAAGTGGCAGGATCGTGACGGCAACGACAAATACACCACCGAGATTCGTGCCAGTGAGATGAAGATGCTTGGTGGCGGCAGCCAGGGCGGTGGCGACTTCGGCGGTTCACAGGCCGGGGGCTACAGCGGTGGCCAGAGCAGCGCCCCGCAGAAGAGCAACAACGATCCGTTTGCCGACTCTCCGGATTTTGGCGATGTGCCGGTCGACGACGACATTCCGTTTTGAAATGGTCGTCTTTTAGCCGCTATCGGCGTCAAAGATGCTCGCATACGGCGAGTATGCTCCGCTTCTTTTCCTTGTCATCGACTAAAACTCAACCATTTCCTGATCGGTCGTGTTTTCCACTGTCGGCGTCAAAGATGCTCGCATACGGCGAGTATGCTCCGCTTCTTTTCCTTGTTATCGACTAAAACTCAACTGATCGGTCGTGTTTTCCACTGTCGGCGTTAAACGTGCTCACATACAGTAAGTATGCTGTGTGTGCCTGACTCGATACGGAGTGAATCCACCTCTCTGACCGAACGATTCGATTACAGGTGAAAAGTTATATGAAGCTTTGGTATACGGTCAGGTTGTTTATCGATCGTTTACCCATTTGGCAACGAGTGTTTTTACATCTGCGGGGTCCATCGGTTTGGAGATGAAGTCGTTCATGCCGGCTGCAAGACACTCATCCATATCCTCTTTCATCGCATTTGCAGTGAGTGCAACGATTGGCAGTTCGGTTAAGCCCAGATCCTCCCTGATGATCCGGGTTGCATCGATACCGCTCAATTCGGGCATCTGTATATCCATGAGTACAACATCGAATGGCTGGTTCTGAATCCTGTCGATGGCTTCCTGACCATTGGAGACACACGATACCTTATAACCCTCTTTTTCAAGAAGTTTGGCCATGATTTTCTGGTTGATGAGATTGTCATCGACCAGAAGAATCGAAATGTTTTCCGGTAGTTTCGCGGATAACTCTTCATCCGGAATGAGGCTTTGTTGTATGGGCAAATCATCTTCCTCGATAAGTTTCGCAGTGAATGCGAATGAACTGCCTTCACCGGGATGACTCTCGACCACGAATGCTCCTCCCATCAATTTTGCAAGACGGTAGCAGATCGCCAGCCCCAGACCCGAACCGCCATACTTTCGCGAAGTTGAGCTGTCCGCTTGTGTAAAAGATTCGAATAGCCGGTCGATATTCTCCGGCTTTATACCGATGCCGGTATCGGTTACGGTGAATCTGATCCAGACATTCGAAGCCTTTTTCTCGACCAGTTCGGTGGTGATGGAGATCTTGCCCCGGTCGGTGAACTTAAGAGCGTTGCTTATCAGGTTGGTTAATATCTGACCCAACCTGACGGGGTCGCCGTTGATCGTGGCCGGTGTGTCCGGAGAGATGGTGTATTGCAGTGTTATGTTTTTATTCCGTGCCTCTTCGCGAAAAACAGTAATTTGATTCTCCAGTAGCTCATGGAGATTGAAACGCTTTTTTTCCAACACCAGTTTCGAAGCTTCGATTTTCGAAAAGTCGAGAATATCATTGATGATTCCCAGCAGTGAGTTAGAAGCGGTTCTCATGGTGAGAACGTACTCTTTGACGTTTGATGAAATTCGTTCATTCAATAAAAGTTCGATAATGCCGATGATTGAACTTAATGGCGTACGAATTTCATGACTCATGTTAGCCAGGAAGTCACTTTTGGCCCTGTTTGCCGTTTCGGCCCGTTTTCTGGCCTTGTTCAGTTCCCTCGTTCTCTCTTTCACACGGTCTTCGAGCTCCTCGCGCTGCTCCTGAAGTTGGGATAGCAGCCTGTCCAGAGCGTTCTTGACCAGTGAAATCTCTTCACTGCGTTCGTCTTTGAGTGGAGGGAGCCTGTACTCCTCTTCCGTATCGATTTTTAGCAGGTGTCCGGTCAGGGCTGTCAGGGGATTCAGCAGCTTTTCCATAAAAATATAGACGATGGCGAGAATGGTCAGAATGAACAGAATAATGAAAGCAAGTGCCAGATTCCCCTGATACCTGAGCTTTTGATAGAACTTGTCGGAATAGTAAATCCTGACAGAGCCAAGAAAGCGCCTGTCCTTGTCTGCTGAGAAGATGATGGTTTCGGAGATGAAAGAGCTCTCTTCGGCATCGTTTCGGTTCTGTTTGAATGCCAGGGCTCCGGTGGTGATCTCAATGCCATTGAGCAGGTAGTGATCGGTGTTGGGATCACGCAGCAACATAAGCTGATCGATATATGTCTGGATGTTTTCACTATTGCCGACTTTAAGGGCGTATCCCAGGCCCACCTCATTGGCAATCATGAACATATCGGCTTTACCCTGTTCGGAGTCTTTCAGGGCAGGGTCGACAACGTAGATCCACAGTGACAGCGCCAGCAGGCTGGTGCCGGCGAGCATCAGGATCAACAGACGCATGATTCGATGCGTCAGTTTCATGGTGACTGTTTCACTCACCGTAGCACCTCATGATTTTTACAAACGAGGGGTGGAAGCGAATGCCCGAAAGCTCCATGCTCTTCGTGTTGCAGTAGGGCCATATTTTACTGGTGATCTGCATTCCCATGATCACCCCCCGCTCTACATCTCCGGGGAAAGGTGAAAAAATCAATGTGCCGGGTTGACGGGCGTGATCGATGACCTGGTTGAGCAGTGCATCGTCTATCCGCTCGGAGAGAAAAATGCCTGCTGCGCGTTCGGAGAAGTTGGGCAGCTCCGACGCCTTCACTGTGACAACCTTTACCGGGTATTTTTTGATGGAAGTGATTCGATCCCGAAGCTTTTCAGCCAGTTTGTTGGCATGAATCGATTGGTGTTCATAGACGATGAGCAGGTAGAGATAGCCATCATCGGCACGTTTTTCGGCAATATCTTCATCGATCGAAACGATGTTGGGAAACAAATTCAGGCCGACCGTGATAAGACGCTCTTCATCCGATGCGTTAGCGCCCCATGCTGTTGAAAGCATAAGGAAAAAAAGCAGGAATCGAAGAGTAGACCTAATCACGGATGTGCTGTTTAGCCGTATCGGTTAATGGTTAGAAATCATATGCGATTTGAGTCCAGTAGGTTCGTTTACCTCCGGGATAGTCGTTGCGATACATCGCTGCGGGTGCCGGGTACCTGAGATCACGATTGAACAGGTTCTTCACACCAACTCTTGCCGTGATGTTTTCCGAAAAGAGTCGCATGGCCCCCAATGCGATATCGATGGTGGTATCTGCTGCCAGTTTACTGCGTGTGTCGCCTGCAGCGCGATGTCTTGCACCGACATGATTGGCCCAGATGCTGAAGGTGTAATCCCGGACGGGAACCCATGTCATGACGAGATTTCCAAGAAAGTCGGTCGATCCTTCAAGCGGAGCACCTGTGCGGTTATTGGTTGCCCGCACATAGGAGATATTGCCATCCAGACGTAAGTCTTCGGTGATGTTTTTTTGTACTTCGATTTCGAAACCTGTCAGTTTGACTGTATCCTGAAGGTTCTGGTAAGGCGTTAGCAGTCCCCTGCCGATCAGCTTCTTAACACGGGAATCGAACAACGTTGTCCTGAGTACTGTATCGAGAGTGGTGTAGATATATCCCAACTCAAAAGTGTCGATGGTTTCAGCCTGCAGGTTGATATTGCCTGACCCGGTATTTTCATACTTTTCGTAAAGGGTGGGGGGGCGGAATGCCCGTGCATACTGGGCCTTGAAGATGTGCTTGTTGTCGATGTTGTAGACCAGACCTACACGCGGATTGATACTTCTGCCGACATCGTTGAATTTGTCGTAACGAGCACCGGTTGTCAGCATTAGTTGTTCGGTGATGCTGTATTGATCCTGAACATAGATCCCCGTGGTTTTACGCCCGATACCTTCCCGGACCCAGTTGCTGGCGCCTGTGAGCCGGGTGATGGGGACCGGAATATAAACGCCCGGAGCGGGTGAGATGAAGTTTGTCGTCCACCAGATGTTTTTCGGTTTGGCATCGGAGTATTCGGCACCGATCACCACCCTGTGCCGGTTGAATGTGTCGATATTGAGTTGAAGACCCCCCAGGTATTTTCGCTCCTGATAGTAGAGATTAACTTTATTGGCGGGCGGGACGACAGTATATTTGGTATCGATCGCATAATTCATATAGTCGGCATGGAGTTCCAGTTCGATGTCGCCTGAGAGATCGAACTCCTGTTTGATGCCCACCATGATATCCGATGAATCAAGTCCGCCACGCTGATTGGCCGGTTCCAGTGCACCGACCAGACCGAAGTGATTTCCTGCCGAAAGGTTGACAACCCGTCCGTAGAGAGATGTTTTACGATATGCCATATTCAGAATGGCTGAGTCTGTCTGGATAAGTTGGTCGGGCTTTCCGAATTGCCCCAGAGCGTCGGGGCCGACAACCGCATTATCGCCATCGATATGGTGGCGCGATGCCAATACACTGTAACTGAATTCATCTTCCTCCGAGCCGCCTGAGATGGTGGCGCTACCATGATAGGTATTGTATGAACCGTATTGGGCAATGATCCGTGTATCGTCTTTCCGGGTGACGATGTTAATAACGCCGGCAAAGGCGTAGTCGCCATAGAGTGAGGAGCCTGGGCCGCGAATCACCTCGATGCGGTCAACAGCGGAGACCGGAAGGTAGAGGGCTGAGCCAAAGCCAAGAAAAGCATTATGGGCCGGACGATTGTCGATCATCATTTTTATTTCCGGGGAGATCACCTCGCCGCCAAGTCCGCGGGTGACTACCTGCAGGTCACCTTGCTGGCTGATTCTGATGTGAACGCCCGGAATGAGTCTCATCGCTTTCCAGACGATATCGATTCCCAGGTTTTCGAGCTCTTTACCGTGTAGTACCGTAACCATCCCGGGTACGAAAT
Organism: Mariprofundaceae bacterium; assembly: GCA_050304695.1. Taxonomy (GTDB): domain Bacteria; phylum Pseudomonadota; class Zetaproteobacteria; order Mariprofundales; family Mariprofundaceae; genus WSZY01. The sequence goes on along the minus strand of JBNLEB010000005.1, from coordinate 179,011 downwards.
CGGTATTCATTTTGTTCTTGGTGGCAATTTCCGATTCGTCTTCGATGATTCTGAGCAGGTTCGACATCGCCTCATCATCTGTTTGTTCAATCGGTTCGGCGGCTATGGCTGCGGTTGCGGAAGTGATGGCGAAAATCACCAGCAGGACTTTATATGACATGGCTCCTCTCCCTCGATTAGGTCATGCGAATGTTTCTATAGCAGGTTGATACCACTATGTCTATGGTAGCGTCAATCCTGATAGGGTTATTTCGAGAGTTTCAATTGAGTGAGGGAGATGATGATAACAGTGGTTTTTTATCTGGCGGCATTCGCTTTGGCATACCTGTCGCGGATGATCGGCAGGAGATGGTATCCGGGCTATTTTTTCGGGGGGCTTATTTTCGGTCTCTACAATGAGATATGCTTTGAGGTGTGCTGGACATACAGCTCGGCATTCGGTCCGATGATATGGCGCGATGTGCCGTTAATCGTGGTCATTGGCTGGGGGGTGCTGACCATGCTGGCGCTGGTTATAGCGGACAGAATATGTACCCATTTTCATTTGACCGACTTCTGGCTGAAACGGCTGGTCGATATTCTGGCGTTTTGTCTGGTGGGTATACCTAACGAACTGATCGTTTCAGGCCTGGGTTACTGGAGCTACAACTTTCCGATCATGGGAACACTGCCGATGGTCATATTCGGCTATATAGGTGTTGGCATTATCGTTTCGTCAATCGGAAGAACGATTCAGCAAAGGGCTTAAATTCGTTAGCTGTTTAGGTCGTTTTGTGCGATATCTTTAAAGCATAGCCATAGCTTGATTGCTTCATAGACGATCACGGTCGTATAGGTCACCACCATCCAGAGAAAAGCTGCCTCGATGGGAAGGTCGTGCCATGCGGAGATGTAGATCCCCATCATCATCGCATCCTGATAGCCCCACCATGCATAGGGGATGGCCAGTGTGGCTTCCCATATCAGGCTGACAAGTACCATGATCAGAAATGTAAAGCTGAATGCCCGCCAGTTGATGAATCGCCGGGTGGCGGTAAACAGGGCAAGGGCCGGGGTGGTGGCGCAAAGGGTGAGAAAGATAAAGTAGCCGGGAAAACCACTGCTCGGTGAAATGATGCTTTTGTAAATTATTGCGGCCAGACAGAGGAGGGCTGCAACAATCAGACTGTTACTGTTGATGACTGTTTTCAGAAAAGCCCAGATATTCCTGCGCTTGAAAACCTTGGCCATGTTCGTTGCCCGTTCGGTATAGGAGCGATCGGATCGGTTGTAGGATTCCAGCCACTGCTCATCGCACCAGAGGTAGAGCAGGAGCACAAGGGCAAAACCGCTGATATAGAAAATAAACTCTTCGATGGGAATGTCGCCGCCGATGGCTGGCAGCGGAATCCCGGAAACCGCGTTGGGGTTGTTGAAGGTGAAGAAGGTGTTGCCCAGCAGCAGGTCAAGCAGGATGCCGATGGGGGCAAGGATGGCGACAGTCAGGTAGTAGGCTTTGATCTGGAACGGTTGTAGCCCGTGCCTGTGTACCCAGATCCAGAGAACGAAGAGCGGAAAGAGAAAAAGGCTCAGGCTCCACGTGTAGCCCAGTGGTGTGGGGTTGTCGGAGGGTATCACCAGCGTACCGGCAATTTCGACCGTTGAAAGGGTGAGAGCGATCGGTAGCAGCAGCACCGTGATAATCAGCATCGTTGTCCGTGCCGCTTTTGATTTCAGTGTGACCAGAGACCGGATATTTCCCATATTCCCTCCAATATCTCCCATTCGGAAGCAGAGACTATAGATTAATTGTTTCTCGCAGGAACTTAAAGAGCTGGCGGGCGGATTTGGGCGGTTTCTCCATCGCCGCCTCTTTGGCGGCTGAGCGAACCAGCTGGTTCAGTCGTTGGCGGTCGACCTGTGGGTGCTCATTGAGCAGTTCACTGACAGAGGATGGATCGGCAATCAGTCGATCCCGCCACTGCTCGATATGGTGGAACTCGTTGACCCCTTTCCGGTGCTGCAGATCGCGATCTTCGACCAGCTGTTGCAGTGCTTCGGTATCGATGCCGCGTAGCAGTTTGCCGACCCGTTTAAACTGCCGCTTTCTGGCAGTATGGGATTTGGTCTCCCGGGCATCGAGCAGCGCTGTGAGCAGTTCATTTTCCAATTCCAGTGAGCGCAGGGTGGCCGCATCGAGTTCGGCAAGGCGTTTACCCAGCTCCACCAGGGCATCGGCTTCACGTTTGAGCTGTGTTTTGTTGGGTCGGATGACACGCCCATCTTCGTCAAGGTTGCCCTCATGGTTATCTCTCTCGTACATCTCAGCTCCACTCTTTCCCACGGATTCGCTTGATCTCGCTACGCTGTTTTTTGTGGGCCAGCCGCTTCTCTTTGCTCGCTTTGGGGACGGTACGCCTGAGCCTGATCTTCGGCCTGATGGCCGCCTCTTCGATCAGTGAGCGGAAACGGTGCAGCACATCTTTTCTGTTGGCATGTTGAGTCCGGTGGCGCTGCGACTTCATCACCAGAATACCGTCGCTGTTGATTTTGGAGCCGGCGAGCCTGATCAGCCGCTCCCGTATCGAGTCGGAGAGAGCCCGGGTTGCGTGAACATCGAAGCGAAGCTGCACGGCCGTAGCCACCTTGTTCACATTCTGACCGCCCGGCCCCGATGCACGAATGAAGTCGAGTTCGATCTCATCGTCTGGAATCGCAATCCGGGTGGTGACTTGCAGCATCTGCCCTGACTATACCTGCTCGCGAGTCTTGTGGAAGAGGATCTCCGGCCACTGCTCTTCGGTGTAATTGAGTTTCCATTGGGAAGGTGCCAGATAGGTGAGGTAGCCATCGGCATCCTCGGCGAGGTTCGCTTCGAACAGGCGCTTGAATTCGGCCAGCTTCTTTTCGTTGTCCGACTCGACCCAGCGCGCCACCTGAAAGTCGGTGCCGGTGTAATCGGCATCGACCTTATACTCCGCTTTCAGTCGCTCCACCGTCACATCGAACTGCAGCACGCCGACCGCGCCGAGGATGTAGTCGCCGCCCAGGTTGGTTTTGAACACCTGCACCGCCCCCTCTTCGGAGAGCTGAACCAGTCCTTTGTGCAGCTGTTTGCGTTTCATCGGGTCTTTCAGCCGTACACGCCGGAACAGCTCGGGTGCGAAGTTGGGAACACCGGTGAACTTCAGTGGCTCCTTGCTGGTGAAGGTGTCACCGATGCGGATGGTGCCATGGTTATGAATGCCGATGATGTCGCCGGCATAGGCCTCTTCGATATGGGCACGATCCTGCGACATGAAGATCACCGCATTGGGAATTTTGATGTCCTTGCCGATCCGGTGGTGGCGTACGCTCATGCCTTTGCTGTATTTGCCGGAGCAGATACGGAAAAAGGCGATACGGTCGCGGTGGGCAGGATCCATATTCGCCTGAATCTTGAAGGCGAAGGCGGAGAACTCCTCCTCGTTCGGATCGACCATGCGTTCGACCGCTTCGCGTGGCCCCGGTGGAGGCGCCAGTTCGACAAAGGCATCAAGCAGCTCTTTGACACCGAAGTTGTTGATCGCACTGCCGAAGAAGACCGGGGTCTGGTTGCCTTTGAGGAAGTGGTCGAGATCGAACGGGTTGGCGGCTCCCTCCAGCAACTCGATCTCTTCGCGCAGGTCGTCGGCCTGACTTCCAAGCAGTTCATCCAGTTTCGGGTCGGAGAGGTCGGTGATCTTGACCGTTTCGAAGTTGGCCGTCTCCTCGCCTGCCCGAAAGAGCTGCAGCTCTTTTTTATAGAGGCTGTAGACCCCTTTGAATGCTTTGCCCATGCCGATCGGCCAGGAGAGGGGAGTACATTCGATCTGCAGCTTATCTTCGATTTCGGCGAGGATATCGAGCGGCTCCAGTCCTTCGCGGTCGAGCTTGTTGATGAAGGTGACGATGGGCGTATTCCGCATACGGCAGACCTCCATCAGCTTCTCGGTCTGCGGCTCCACGCCATTACCCGAATCGATCACCATCATAGCCGAATCGACTGCGGTCAGAACACGGTAGGTATCTTCGGAGAAATCCTGGTGGCCCGGAGTATCGAGCAGGTTGACCTCGTAATCGTGGCCAGCGTGCTCGTAGTTGAATTTCATCACCGAGGAGGCGACCGAAATACCGCGCTCCTGCTCGATCTTCATCCAGTCGGAGGTGGCGTGACGGCTCGCTTTGCGTGCCTTGACGGCACCGGCCATCTGAATGGCACCACCGAAGAGAAGCAGCTTTTCCGTCAGTGTGGTCTTACCCGCATCGGGATGCGAGATGATGCCGAAGGTGCGTCGTTTCTGGACCTCGTTTGACTGGCTCATTTGGGTTCAGGCTCCTTTGTAGGTTTCCGCGAAGGCGTTGATGAAGTCATCGAACATTGACAGTGGCAGCTCATTGATGCCGGCTGCCCCTTTGCGTCCGCCACCGGTCGGGAACTGCATGCAGAGGGTATCGGCGTGCTCTTTGTTGTTCAGTGGGGCGCGAACGCTTACTCGGTAGAAGCTGTCGCATTCGGTCAGCAGGGCATGGGCGCGGTCGGGATTTTCACGGGCAAGCTCATTGCCATAGACACCCGATACTCGTCTGGCCCACGGCTGGTCGGGTAGCAGCGTCACCGATATCGAGTCCGTGGTCAGTTGTGGTTCAACCCGGCGGGCATGTTCGATATCCTTGGCATAACCTTCGGAGAGTTTTTTGTAGGTGGCAGACTCCTCGATAAAGGCAAAGGGGTCGGCATAGGCAGATATCCGGCGGTAGAGCTCATCCGGAGCGAAGTGGAGATCGTCGATACTCAATCCGTAGCCGTTGTAGTTGATGCACTCACCCAGATGCTGCAGCAGGCTTAGTTGTTCGCCGGAAAGAGAGAGAGGTTTGGCCGCCTCAAGGGCCGATGCGTGCAGGTTGTCGCCGAATGCACCGGTCACCGCCCAGAGCAGGTGTGCTCCGTTCAGGTGGTTGTTAACAATCAGGCTGGTGCATGTTTCGGCGGAGGTATCGATGTGGGCTGCAAGGTTCTCCGAGTCGGGGATATCGCCGGCGAAGTGGTGGTCGAAGTAGGAGATTTGCGCACCGGTTGCCAGAAGTTTCTCCAGCGGCTCCCGGTTCTTATCCAGCGAGATGTCAAGGACGGTGATCTGGCATTCACCATCGGCGACAACCCTTTTAAGGAGCGCGATATCCCGCTTGATGCCGGTGACCAGCGCCGATTCACAGGGGTGATTAAGGCGCAACTGCTGCAGGGCACAGATGCCATCTGCATCGCCGTTAAACACATCGATCTGTTTCATGTTGCAAACTCCCTTGGAACCGGATGGCGCAACTATAGAGCAACGGCACTTGCCTGCCAGCAGTGATTACCGGATGCTTCGATTTGAATGGGAATGATCGTGGGAGAGCCAGATGAAGAATGAGAGAAAGGAACTGACCTGGTATTACCAGTGGTTGCGCAAATTCGGTTACAATGATTCCCATTCGGGAAATATCTCTATACGGGATGGCGACGTATTCCTGGTAACGCCGACAGGAGCCTGTGCGGATACGCTGGAGCCCACAGACTTTGTCGCATGTGATCTCTATGGAGATGTTCCGGAAGGTGTGTCGAGCGATGCGGCACTGCATCATGCTGTTTACCATAAAAATCCGAAAGCCCGGGCCGTTATACACAGTCACGGCGCCTATACGGTGGCTATGACACTGAATGGTGAGGATTTTATACCAGCCGATTTTGAAGGATGTCTCTATTTTCCAAAGGTGCCGGTGTTGACGGTCGATTACGCCACCTATTTCGAAGAGGCTGCTGAACGAGTGGCGGAGATATTGAGTGAATACCCGATCTGTGTGGTGCGCGGTCACGGTGTCTATGCACAGGCGGAGAGTCTGAACCTTGCCTATAAATGGACCTGTTCGCTCGAGCTTTCGGCCAAAACCACTTTTCTCGCCAAACAGGCAGGCACCATCGAATAAGCGCAACTATGTTTGAAGTGTTGAAAACGGTTCATGTTGCCAGTGTCGCGGTCTCCGGCCTTTTTTTCGCCTTGCGCGGTGGAATCATGTTTTTCAGGCCGACATTCATGGGCTTTAAACCGGTCAGGAGAGTTGCAGAGGGAATCGATTCGTTTCTGTTTCTGTCCGGGGCGGGACTTATCTGGGTGACGGATCAGTTGCCATGGCAGGAGGGCTGGCTTGGCATAAAATTGATTTTGTTGCTTTTCTATATTCTGTTGGGGATGGTTGCTTTTCACTGGGCGAAGGGGCGTGCTCAAAAAGCAGTTGCCTGGATTGCCGCGCTGGCAATTTTCTCATGGATGATCGTCATCGCATTGGCAAAAAGTCCATGGCCATTTTCCGGTTGATTTGCTTTGGATGCTAAGCACCCTTAGGCAGTGGCGGATAATCCGGAGGTAATGATGGCACTGGTTGGATCGATTTATGTAAGTTATGGGAGTAAACTCCCCGGGTTCGAACTCAACGACCCTTCAGGAACAGTGTTCCGAAGTGATGATTTGATGGGTGAGAACGGCTTACTCATTGTCGTAACCTGTAATCACTGTCCCTATGCTCTGGCAGTCTGGCCACGTATCATCCGTTTGGCCGGGAAGATTCGTGACAAGGGTGTGAATACGGTTGCCATGAATCCGAATATCCACCCCGACTATCCGGATGATTCTCCGACCGCCATGCAGGAGAAGATCAAGGAATGGGGGATCGATTTCCCATATCTGGTCGATACCGATCAATCGGTTGCCAGGGCGTTGGCAGCGCAGTGTACCCCTGACATTTACCTCTATGATAAAAACGGTGAACTTTACTACCATGGTCGTATCGACGACTACTGGAAGGATGAAAAGCAGGTGACCAAAGAGGAGCTGGCCTCGGCGGTCGATGCGATGTTGGCAGGTGATCCGGCTCCATCCATTCAGTACCCAACGATCGGTTGCTCGATCAAATGGCTCGATGAGTAATGGGTTGAGTTGACAGACAGGCATACACAATGATTGTTAATCGAGGTAAATCGACGTAACATCCACTCAAGCTTTGAGAGAAGTGAATGTTGGAGCGTTATATGATGTATAGGATATTCTTTATTGTATTCTCTCTTCTCTTTGTTTCAGGAGTTGCTTTTGCTGCTGATGTCGAATCCGGCAAGAAGATTTTCGAGCAGAGTTGCAGATATTGTCACAAATCTAACTACGATGAGAAATTCGGCCCCGGCCTTGCAGGCATGATGGAGCGCCGCGATGCCGAGTGGGTCGATAAGTTCCTTCAGAATCCTAAAAAGATGATTCAGTCCGATGAATATGCCCAGACGTTGAAAGAGGGTAACGAATATGGCCTGACTATGCCTGCACTGCCGGAGATGCAGGATGCGAAAAAACGTCAGGATGTAATCGAATACCTGAAAACGATGGAGTAACTATCGGGTTCCGCTTCTTTAGTGGATAATAGCTCAGCGGATGAATAACTCGAAGGTTTTGCATTTCGGATGCTGACTGCATACCCAGAAGAGAACTCCTTTATATTTACCCGACTTGGCCCGCTTGAGAACCATGCGGGAATTGCAGTTCTTGCATGAGCGGAATGCTTCCATGGAGACGGTAGCCACCATCTCGTCCGGCGATGGGCTCTGACCCTTCAGGTAAGGAGCGAGAACCTGCTGAATCTCCGGCATGGAGTAGGTGGTCTTCACTGGAAAACGGAATACCGTGACGCCAACCTCCTGCAACAGATCGGCCGAACGATTATCCTTATGTGAGGCCGCAGCAGTCGCATCTTCCAGTTCAATTGCACAGATTACAGCCAGCGTTACCCTGTCACAAAGTACGAAATCGATATGGCTCTTGGCAGCTTTTTTCAATCGAGATTGATCGACCCCTTTTTTGACCACAGCGATGTCTGAGAGAGAGACCTTGGCCATGATGTAGTAATCCTTACCGGCTACCGCATCGAGGGTGTTAAAACATGCCAGTTCGGGAATGGTCAGCAGAGAGGGGATCTCATTTTTGGAGACATCCTGAATAGGTAAAGCACTCCCTTTTCGCCGCATCAGAAGGATAACGAGGATCACGATGATGACGACGGCAACTGCCAATCCGCCAATGAGCATGTCGGAGGGTATGGTTGATAGTAGTTCGTTTATCGGTTGCATGGGAGGAAGTGTAGCACGCTTTTATTTGTGTGTTGACCTATTATCACAACTGGTGTGCAGCAAACCAGCTTGTCCCCATGTCAATGTCCACTGAAAGAGGTACGCGAAGTTGTACTGCGCTCTCCATTACCTCGCGAACAAGGATTGCCACGCTGTCTGCTTCGTTTTCCGGGCACTCGATAACCAGTTCATCATGAACTTGCAGCGTCATTTTCGCTGCAGGGAATGTTTCATTCAGCTGCTTGTGCAGCCGGATCATCGCCACCTTAATAATATCAGCCGCCGAACCCTGAAGCGGTGCATTGATCGCCGTACGCTCCGCATAGGCACGATGCATGCCGTTCTTGGCATTGATATCCGGCAGGTAGACCCGATGCCCGAGCAGTGTTTCGACATAGCCCTGTGTCCGGGCATCCTCGAGGGTTTTGTCCATGAACCCGCGTACAGTGGGATAGCGATCGAAATAGGCATCGATAAATGCCTGTGACTCATGGCGCCCCAGTCCCAGCTGTTTGGAGAGACCGAATGCGCTCATGCCATAGAGGATACCGAAGTTGATGATCTTGGCATGCCTGCGCATTTCGCCGGTCACGTCATTCATGTCGATATCGTTGACTGCTGCCGCTGTCGCCGCATGAATGTCCTGCCCCTCGGCGAAGGCCTGAATCAGGGCTTTATCCTCGGAAAAGTGAGCCATCAGTCGTAGCTCGATCTGTGAGTAGTCCGCCGCCAACAACACATTGTCCTCTTCGGCAATGAAGGCTTTGCGTATCTTACGCCCCTCCTCGGTGCGGATCGGTATGTTCTGCAGGTTCGGATCGGAGGAGGAGAGGCGCCCTGTCGAGGTGATCGCCTGATTGTAGGAGGTGTGCACCCGTCCGGTTTCAGGGTGAACCAGCTTTTGCAGGGCATCGGTGTAGGTCGATTTGAGTTTGGCGAGCTGACGTACTTCAAGGATCAGGCGCGGCACCTCATGCTCCTCGGCCAACTTCTCCAACACCTCCTGGCCTGTCGCCCACTGGCCCGATTTGGTCTTTTTACCACCTGGAATCTGCAGTGTGTCGAAGAGCAGTTCGCCCAGCTGTTTAGGCGAGGCGATGTTGAACTCCTGGCCGGCTGCCCGATGAATCTGTGCCTCCAGTTCATTGATACGTTTGCCGAAATCATCGGAGAGTTTCGATAGCATCGTTTTGTCGATGCGGGTGCCTGTCCACTCCATATCGGCCAGCACATCCGATAGTGGAAGTTCGATCTCGTCATGACGGGCAAGACGATCCTCCTGTTTAAGTCTCTCCTGCAGGTGCCGGGTAAGGCGTAGAGACACTTCAGCATCTTCAGCCGCATAGGGGAGGGCATCTTCAATGGAGACATGGGCAAAATTGATCTGTTTGGCTCCTTTGCCGGCAACCGCTTCATAGCTGATACAGCGGTGCTCCAGATAGTCTTCGGCTACGCTATCCATCTTCGGTGGATATTTGGCCGGGTAGAGGCAGTAGGCGAGCAGCATCGAGTCGGCTGTCACACCACGCAGTTCGATACCTGCACGGCGCAGCACCTGCCTGTCATATTTCAGGTTGTGTCCGCATTTGGCTTTGCCGGCATCTTCAAGGATCGGTTTCAAGGTTTCCAGAACACTGTTTCGATCCAGCTGTTTCGGTTTGGCATCGAGCAGGTCACGCGGCTGGTGGCCGACGGGGAGGTACCAGCCCTCCCCCTCCCTGACGGCAAAAGAGAGGCCGACAATCTCGGCATCGTGGGTGTTGAGTGAGGTGGTCTCGGTATCCAGCGCTATCAGTTCGGCGCTGTTAAGGGTGGTCAGTAGCTTATCGAAAGAGGCTTCATCATCGACCAGCCGGTTGTTGATCGTGACCGCTGTCGGTTTCGATGTTTCCGGTTGCGACAGGGGGGAGGCGTTTTCCGCCCCCGGTACTGCGCTGGCTTCGCCGCTGTACTCCTCAATCAACCGTTTGAATTCGAGCTGACCGAAGAGTTCCGCCAGTGCCGGGCGATCGGGTGCTTTGACAGCAAGCTCAGCAAGTGCGCAACCGACCGGTGTTTCGCTATTCAGTGCAACCAGTTCGTAGGAGAGGCGGGCCTGATCGGCGAACTCGATCAGGTTTTCCCGTCGCTTGTTCTGTTTGATCTCGCTTGCTCTGGCAAGTACCCCTTCGAGATCGCCATATTCGTCGAGTAGTTGTACAGCGGTCTTCGGGCCGATGCCGGGAACGCCGGGGATATTGTCAGCGGAGTCACCTGAGAGGGAGAGAAGGTCGTGGATGCGTTTCGGTTCCACGCCCCACTTCTCTTTCACGGCCACCGGGTCGTATTCGATGTTCTTCATCGTGTCGAGCAGGTGAATACGCCCATTTACCAGTTGCATCAGGTCTTTATCGGTGGAGACGATGGTGACATCCCAATCTTCCTCTTCGGCCTGCGTGGCCAGTGTGGCGATGACATCATCCGCCTCATAGTTTTCAATGCAGATCAGCGGCAGGTTAAAGGCCTCGGTGATCTCCAGAACCTTTGGCCACTGCGTAGCCAGCTCTTCCGGCATCGGTGGCCGGTGTGCCTTGTATTCACTGTAGATATCGTTGCGGAAGGATCCACCTTTCGGATCGAAAGCGACCGCCACATGGGTTGGAGCCAGTTTACCCAATACACTCCTGAGCATCTGCACATAACCGAAAACGGCATTGGTCGGTTCACCCTTGCTGTTGGATAGATGTCGGACGGCATGAAATGCACGAAAGACATAGTTCGGGCCATCAATGAGAACGAGATGATTGGTAGGTTTGGGCATGCTGACTCCGTATCAGGGATAGATGGAGCAGGATGCCCGAGATGGAATGATGCGGCAAATTGATGTGGCAAATTGATGCGGCAGACGACTGTCATGAGGTTATTGCCTGAGGGGAAATAGTGGCGGCGAGCCTCTCTTATCTTAGCCAGTGAGCTACGAGGGCATCTTTACATTTATCCTTCCATTCACACCTGTTCTTACATTGCTTTTCAAAATCCGTGCGGAAGCATGGATTATCTCCTTCGTAACGCTGAATACGGCGAACAAGCCTTGTCAGAGTGGTATCTTTGGCGACAAAAATACCACATTTGATTGCACGTACACTTAACTCATGAGGGATATGCATGCATGGTTCCTCTTATTTAAGCCTTTCCATAGATGCGATCGATTTTGGCCTCGGCCTCCAACCAGTCGCTCAATTGGCAATCGCCTTTAAACTCGCGCTGTTCTGCAAGGTAGTATGCTGTTTCAGCAATTAATTTCTTTCGTGCTTCGGGAGCTATTGTCGAAGTAGCGCGCATGGATTTCTTCGTAAGGTTGTTGTTCGTTTTTTTTGATCTGGACATCACGCCTCTCTGGTTAATGTGAGTTGAGAATGATTTCGGCAGTGAGTTTGAAACTGTTACATAATGCAGAGAACAGAATCTGTAAATTCTCATTAGTTTAGAATGAAATGGTAGCAAAGATGCTTTTGCCTAAATATCCCCTTTATGAGGTAGATTGAATAAGATGTACAATGGTTAAGGGGAGTCGTGAGGATACGAAGATAAGTTTATCCCGAGCCCTGAAATAACTTGATCGTGCGGCGACCGGTCATGGAGTACGGATAACTCCCATGACAATGCCGAGAATCTGAATGTCTTCATTCTTCAGGCAGATAGGATTCAGGTTTTGATTGGCTGGCTGCAAACGAATACCATCTTTTTCGATGTAGAACTTTTTCAGGGTGACGGTCTCGCCATTGATCATGGCAACGACTGACTGGCCATTTTCGGCCGTGGCGCGTTTCTCCACGACAATCAGGTCTCCGTCTTCGATATTGTCATCAATCATTGAATCACCGCGTACCCGCAGCGCATAGGTATCTTTTCGAACCATATTGTCAGGAACCGATACACTCTCCTGCTGTTCAAAAAGGTCTACCGGTTGGCCTGCCGCCACCCAGCCCAGGAGAGGGATCGTCACCATCTCCGCTGCTTCGACAGGCAGCACCTCTGCCGATTCCGGCCAGAGTGGCCGGTCTCTCTTCGGAATCATGTATTGAACGTCGGACATGGTTTTCTCCCTGTTGCTAAAACGGTAAACATAAACGATGCGATTTTCCACAAAAACTTTACTGAAATCGATGGTTATTACCATGGCCTGATCATGCTATGATTTCATATAAGGTGGAAGGGTATGGAGATACAAATGTTCCATATCGTTGATGATGAAGAACATATCAGGGAGTTTCTGGTCGAGGTGATTGGCCTGATGGGCTATGAAGCCGAGGCGTTTGGTTGTCCCGCCATGTATGCCGATTATGCCGCCTCTCCTGAATATGAAACGCCTTACGCACTACTTACCGATGTGCAGATGCCAAAAATGAACGGGTATGAACTGCTCGACCGGGTGAAGTCGATCCATCCTGAAGTTCGGACAGCTATTATTTCCGGTTATCCCAAATATGAAGGCGAAGCAAAAGTCCGATCCTGTACATTCCTCATCAAACCTGTCGATATCGATAAGCTGGGGCGAATGATTGAGTCATTCGTCAATTGTCATATCAACGGTCCCGATGCTGAAATGAACGGATGTGGAGTCAGGGAAAGGGTTGAGGAGTTTAAAGTTGAAAAGTGGAGCTGTCCTCATGCAAAACAGTGTAAAAACTGCTGAATGACACCTGTTTGTCTTTTGATAAGGCCAGTTGAAGAGGATGAACGCTTCCCCCGCTTAAAACTACCGGCTAAATACCCAGTTGTTTCCGGATGAGAGTTCCGGGTTGTAGGCATAACGATCCAGGTCGAACTTTTTGATCTCATGCGGATCGCTGATCCGACTATCGATGATATACCTGCACATCATGCCACGTGCTTTTTTTGCAGAGAAGCTGATGATTTTGCACCTGTCTCCACGCTTCTCCTTGAAGACCGGCGTGATGATATAGGCATTCAGTTCGTTGGGTTTTAGTACCCTGGTATATTCGTTCGAAGCAAGGTTGAGTAGCACGTTATCACCTTGTTCATCCATTGCTTTCCTCAGATGTTCGGTGATCAGCGAGCCCCAGAAGTCGTAGAGACTGTCTCCATGCATGTTGGACAACTTCGTACCCATCTCCAGTCGGTAGGGCTGCATCAGGTCGAGTGGTCGGAGCAGGCCGTAGAGGCCGGAGAGGATACGCAGGTGGTGTTGAGTGAAGTCGATATCTGACGCACTCAATGAGTCTGCACTCAGGCCTGTGTAGACATCGCCCCTGAAGGCGAAGAGTGCCTGTTTGGCATTATCGGGTGAGAAAGGGAGGTGCCACTTACGGAAACGTTGAACGTTTGTTTCGGCCAGCTTCATACTGATCTTCATCAGTTCGGCCAGGTCGAAGCTCGTTTTGCTTTGCATGATTTTGACCAGTTCCTGCGAATGGTCGAGAAGTTCGGGAATGGTGTAGTCGGAAGTCGGTGTGGCCGATTCGAAATCGAGAGTCTTGGCAGGAGAGATCATCATTAACATGGCACCACTATATCGGATGGAATATTTGATGCAGCATGCTACCGCACATGGATGTGCGGCGAGCGAATATCATGAGCTCGTAAGCGCAGGCGGACATGTGCCGCCGAAGCGATCCAAGCAAAAGGCAGGAGCCTTTTGCGGATGTAATGCACAACTTGATTTGTACTATCAAGATTGCCATGCTCCAGCATGCGGGGTGGCAGATGGTGGATGAAAAACAGCAAAAAGAAGATGAGCGCTGGATGAAGCGGGCAATCGCCCTTGCCAAAAAAGGTGTTGGCACAACCCATCCAAACCCACGTGTTGGGGCAGTCATCGTGAAGAATGGTGTAAAGGTTGGTGAGGGTTGGCATGAAAGGGCTGGTGAGCCGCATGCCGAAGTGATTGCACTGGAAAAAGCCGGTGCCAAAGCACGAGGCGCCACACTCTATGTGAGTCTTGAGCCATGTTCGGCCAAGGGAAGGACGCCTGCCTGTACGGATGCGATTCTTCGAGCGGGAATCTGGCGTGTGGTATTTGCATCGTCAGATCCGAATCCTAAAATGACAGGCGGTGGAAAGCTGCTCGAGGCACACCGGGTCGAGGTGACAGGTGGCGTCATGGCTAAAGAAGCCGACAGACTCAATGGCCCGTTTTTTCATTATATCCATACCGGAAGGCCCTATATCATTGGTAAGGGCGCAATCTCTTTAGATGGCAAACTGGCAACCCATCGCCACCATTCACAATGGATAAGCGGAGAGGAATCGCGGAAGCATGCCCATGGCTTGCGAGCCGATGCCGATGCCATCCTGATTGGTGCAGGAACGCTTCTGTATGATAATCCCTCGCTGACTGTTCGCGATGCCAAGGTTAAGGGCGATATTCCCTTGCGCGTAGTAATAGCTATGGAGACCCCGAAGTTTTTTCCTGACTGTAAACTTTTGGATGATGCTGCACCGAGTCGAATGTATGTTCGAATTATCAATGATGAGGCGGCCAAATGGCGCGAGGCAGGCATGCAGATCGGGCGGGCACCGAACCTCATTACAATTTTGAAACATCTGGCTGAAGATGGTTGTCTGAACGTTCTTCTGGAAGGGGGAGGCGGACTTCATACATCATTCTTTGAATCCCGACTCACCGATGAACTGGTGCTTTATCAGGCGCCGATATTAATTGGCGGCGATGAGGCCATCGGCCTTTGGCATGGGAGGGGTGTTGAACGGGTCGACCAGGCAGTAAGACTGGATGATGTTCAGCGCCGCAAGCTCGGTGATGACCAGATGATTCGCGGCAAGGTTGTCTACTCCGACTGATTTTCAATCACACATAGCCCGTTTTCCACTGCTTCTCCCTTCGCTTGGCTGGCTGACGGGTTTGGCCATGGTGCGCGTTGAAGCGCTACCCATCGAATATGCCATTGCAGTGGTATTGTTTCTGTTGTTTGCATCCATTCGTTACCAGCGGAGCTTTGCTGCCTGTATGCTGGCCGGGCTGTTGTGGGGGGGTGCAGCACTTTTGTGGAATGCCTATCAGGTTACCATCAATGAGAGCTGGTTATCCGGACGACAGCAGATCGTGGCCGAAATTGTCAAAGTCGAACCCCGTGTTTCGAATTTGCGCCTGCGCCTGACCGATGTGCAGCGAGCAGATGGTGATCGGCTGGCGGGGAATATCGATCTCTATCTTTACGGAAAGCACAGAAACCTCAGGCTTATACCAGGCCAGGTTGTCAAAGCAGGAGTAAAACTTCATCTGCCAAGGAACAGGCACAATCCCGGCGCCTTCGATTATCGCACTTACTGTTTTGACCATCGAATCGCTGCTGTGGGTAGTGCCGACAGTGTGACGATTTCGGATGCTACGGTATCGTTGCTCGAACAGGGCAGGGGGCGTCTCGACCTTGCCTTGAAAGAGAGTGACCGCTCAGGCGTTGTCCGGGCATTGTTGCTGGCCGACCGAAGTCAAATTAACAGCAGTGACCAGGAGCTCTATGCTGCATCGGGTACCGCACACCTGCTGGCAATATCCGGACTTCATGTCGGTATGGTGGCGGGGTGGTTTTTTATTGTTGCCTGGTGGCTGTTGACGCGCAGGGAGTCATGGATCGTGCAACTTCCGGTACGTCATGTTGCACTGAGTTGCGGGATTGTTGCAGCGGTGGCTTATGCCACGATGGCTGGCTGGCCTGTCACCGTCCAACGTTCGATACTGATGCTTGCCGCTGCAGTGTTGGCCTGGTGGCTACGAAGCCGCTCGGAGCCACTCAACAGCATGTATTTTGCGCTGATGACGATTCTGTTGATCGATCCGGCAGCAGTGGTCTCAATTTCACTCTGGCTCTCTTTTACAGCAGTTGTTGCGCTTCTTCTTTGGGCAGACGCTGTTATCCGGAATGATGAGAGTCGATCGAAACATTTTTCGCGTTGGGTCAAAACGCTTTTTTGGGTTACTGTCATTGCATCGTTTGCAACACTCCCGGTCATTGCAGCTGTTTTCGGAAGGCTTCCGACCTATGCGTTTGTTGCCAATCTGATCGTCGTGCCGCTTTATACATTCTGGATACTGCCACTTTCGATTCTGGCAGAGGTCGTGGCGGTTGTGGGCGCTGTGGATACCTCGGCATGGTTCATTCTCCTGGCGAACGAAGGTGTGGAGATCAGTCATTATATTCTCTCCGCTATTACAGAGTGGCCGGCAGGTAACCTGTGGGTTGCCGATATTCCGCTGTATATATCGCTGTTGTATGGCGCGGGGATGGTGCTGAGTGGCTGGCTGCTGTTGCACAAGCGGTATCCACAGTTGTTCGCCTCTGTCGCATTAACGCTGCTGCTCTACCTGTTTGCCGCTGTTCCCGAGCGCTATCCTGATCAGAGCTTCTTCACCGTCTGGGATGTCGGTCAGGGAGCGGCATCGACGTTGGTGACTGCAGATGGGAAAGTGGCCGTTTTTGACGTGCCGGGAAGGTATGGAAGTCGGTATAACGGAGGAACGGAGGTCGCTTCAGGGCTACGTGCGCAGGGTATCGTTCATGCCGATCTTCTGGTGCTTTCGCATGCCCAGTCCGATCATGCTGGCGGTGCGAAGAGATTATTGGATCAACTTCGTTATGTGGGCAGTTTGTGGCTGGCGGATGTGCCTTACAATCGTTCATACGCACCGATGCAGCAGGCTGCCGAACGTATTATCCGCCAGGGGGGAGAGGTTCGCTGGCTTAAGCAGGGAGATAGACTGAGCTTCGCAGATATCTCCGTAGAAGTGCTCTGGCCACCCAAGGGATATGAGCCTGCGAATGGCAATAACGCTTCTCTGGTTCTCTCCATGCGCCTGCCATCGGGAGAGAGGCTGCTTGTGACCGGTGATATTGAACATGGTGTGGAGAAGGAGTTGGTTAAAAACGGTTTGGCAGAACACGATCTGGTGTTGATACCTCACCATGGCAGCCGGACATCCAGCTCCAGGGAGTTTGTAAAACAGCTTTCACCCGATATTGCGGTGGCTCAGAGCGGTTGGGGCAACCACTACGGTTTTCCTCATCCGGACATTGTACAACGTTATAAGGGAGAGGGGGCTCATCTCTTCGACAGTAAGCAGGGAGCAGTAACGATTCATTTCCGGAATGGTATGCTGGCATCCCAATATCATCCCGATGCAACAACAAAACGAGATACTGCATTGCAGTGGTGGAGATGAGCCCTATAATCGCCGCATCTTTCCAGCGGGGGTGATCAATAGTGTACGAGTTTATCGTTCAGGGCGGCATGGTGATGTATATCCTGCTGGGCACATCAGTTTTGGCATTGACTATCATTTTCGAGCGTAGCTGGAGTCTCAGACGTTCGGTCGTTATTCCATCCGATGAAGTGAAAAAAATCGAAGCAGCTGTTCGCCAGGGCGATGTTGAGGCTGCGGTGAACCGTTGTGGTGCTAATAATACGGCTATGAGTCGTATCCTCTGGGTGGCATTGAATAACCGTGGTGTCAGGCGTGCAGTGATGAAAGAGATTCTCGAAGAGATCGGTCGGCAGGAGGTGGCGCATCTGGAACGTTATATCGGTGTGCTGGGTGTGATTGCCGCGATTGCGCCTCTGCTGGGGCTGCTGGGAACCGTGATCGGTATGATCGAAGTGTTTCAGGTGATCTCTATGGAGGGTGTTGGCAAGGCCGATATTCTGGCGGGTGGTATCTCGAAGGCATTGAATACAACAGCGGCCGGTCTCTCTGTTGGTATCCCGGCACTGGTTGCTTATCGCCTGTTTGAGGCGCGCGTAAACGGTTTTGTGATCGAAATCGAGCAGCATGCACTTCACTTTGTAGAACTTCTTAAGGGCGAGCGTGAATGAAGCTCCGCGAACGTAAGAAAGCCGATTACCTGGTGGACATCACGCCACTGGTCGATGTCGTCTTTCTGATGCTGATTTTCTTTATGGTCTCAACCAGTTTTAAGGCGGCCAGCAGTCTCAAGCTGGAGTTGCCGTCAAGTCAGTCGAAGGTACAGCAGACCGAACAGAAAGAGGTAGTGATCAGTGTTGATGCATCCGGTCAGCTCTATGTTCAGGATGAACCGGTGAAAGATGGCGATCTTCGCAGGCGTGTGCTGAATGTGAGCAAAGGCGATCCCAACATGCGAGTTGTTTTGCGCGCCGATGCCAATGCACGCCACAAAAGAGTTGTCTATGTACTCGATACGGTTCGGGCCCTGGGCATGGGTAAAGTCGGTATTGCAACATCCACGGTGAAAGCAGCTGAGGCGAGCTCAAAGGCGAGCGAATAGCCATGCGTATCGTCCAGAAGTTTGGCGGTACGTCAGTCGGTAGTATCGACCGAATTCGTAAAACCGCAGAGATCATCGAAGCATCACTACAGGCTGGCGACCAGGTTTGTGCCGTTGTGTCGGCGATGAGTGGAGAGACCAACCGGTTGATCGCCATGGCCCATGAGATGGATATGCATGCATATCCCCGTGAACTGGATGCGCTTGTAGCGACCGGCGAGCAGGTATCTGCCGCACTGCTGGCCATCGAGCTTCGTCGTCGGGGTGTGAAAGCATCCTCTTTTAACGGTCTGCAGGCAGGCTTTAAAACCAGCGGCAACCATGCTCGCGCACGTATTTCAGATATCGATAATTCACAACTGGTTGAAGCACTGGACCGGGGCGAAGTACCTGTGGTGACCGGTTTTCAGGGTGTCGATGCAGAAGGTAATATCACCACACTGGGACGAGGTGGTTCCGACACATCGGCAGTTGCACTGGCGATCGCTGTGAAGGCCGATGTTTGCGATATCTATACCGATGTGGACGGCGTCTATTCAACCGATCCGCGTATCGTTCCGAACGCTTCGAAAATCGAACGGATCAGTTATGAGGAGATGCTTGAGTTCGCTTCGCTGGGAGCCAAGGTGCTGCAGACCCGAAGCGTCGAGCTGGCGATGCGTTATAAGATGCCGATCCACCTGCGTTCAAGCTTTGAGTCGGTGCAGGGTACAATGGTGACAGAAGAGGATGAGACGATGGAGAGAGCAGCAATTACCGGTGTGGCCTATAACCGTGATGAAGCGAAAGTGACGATTCGAGGCATTCCCGACCATCCGGGTATTGCTGCCAATGTGTTTGGGCCTGTGGCAGAGGCTGAAATCAACGTTGACGTCATTGTTCAGAATGTCAGTGAACAGGGCTTTACCGATATCACATTTACTGTGCCGAGAAATGACTACAACGCAACGATGGAACTGCTGAAGAGCACCTGTGAAAAGATGCAGGCACGTGATGTGAAGGGTGATGATACGGTTGCCAAGGTTTCCATTATCGGCGTTGGCATGCGGTCACATACCGGCATTGCCAGAAAGATGTTCGAAGTGCTTGCCAAAGAGAAAATTAACATCCAGATGATCACAACCAGTGAGATTAAGGTGACGGTAGTTGTCGACGAGGGGCAGGTCGACCGTGCCGTTCAGGCACTGCATCGTGATTTCGGGCTGGATCAACCGGAGAGCTAGAGAACCTCTGAATCACTCTGCATGCTCCACAACGCAGCAGGACGAACACATAGCTTTGTCCCGTAAGGGTTGCGTTCCCATGTCACCCTCCCTTCGTCAGATGGCTCGGTTCATAGCTATCGAACTTTGCCACCTTCCTTGTGATCATCACCATGGGAGCTGCAACGCAACCTGTGCAGAGTGATTCAGAGGTTCCCTAAACTTGCATCTTATTCGATAAGGGTCTATTTAACAGGCAGGGAGAGAGACATCCATGCTTATACTTACTCGAAAATCCGGTGAAACGATCACTATAGGCGAAAATATCCAGATTCGTGTTTTGGGCGTTAAAGGTGGCCAGGTGCGTATTGGTGTCGATGCACCACGAGAGGTGTCGGTAAACCGTGAAGAGGTGTTTGAGCGGGTTCGGGCTGAAAAATCGGAAGGTAATACTGAAAAAAGTCCCGTTTCCAAATAGCTGAACTGTCAGCTTTGCCCATTCCGGATTCCGCGACAACTAATTTGGTCAGCGCTGTTTTTCAGTGCCGCTTGTTACCTGCTCTGTTAACTTTTCAATCGTTGCCCGGGTGAGCATTCTCCCGTCAATAAAGGCAACGGGTGCATGGGGACACTGGCTGCGGCAGTCACCGACCGAACATTCGATACCAAGAGTACCAAGCTCTTTAGAGAGCTCACGGCTACCAAAGTCACTACATTTAGGGCCGTGGCACACTTCGATACGTGGTTCCGTTTGGGGAATCTCCTGTGAAACGTCCTGTTTCATTTTATAATCCTTTGGTTTAATTGATCGGTCCAGTTGAAATCGGGTGGCTTCTTACAGTGAGGAGGCAGCTTCTGCGATGCGTTTCACGGCATCTTCCAAAGTCTCCTGCGAGACCGCATAAGAGATGCGGAGCTGGCCGGGAGAGCCGAACTCGGTGCCAGGCACCAGTGCCACGCCTGCCGACTCCAGCAGCCATGCACAGATAGCGATGTCATTGGTCAGTTTTGTACCATCCGGTGCGGTTTTACCGATCCAGCCTGAGACAGATGGAAATACGTAAAAAGCGCCATCGGGTGTGATGCAGGAGACGCCATCGATGGCGTTGAGGGCATCGACCAGCCATGTGCGGCGTGCTTCGTAGGTGCGCACCATCTCATCCAGTTCATCGGAAGGGCCTTGCAGTGCTGCCAGTGCAGCCCTCTGGGAGATAGAGGAGGGGTTGGAGGTGCTCTGTCCCTGCACCTTCGCCATCGCCTTGATCAGGTGGCGAGGCCCGGCACAGAAGCCGATACGCCAGCCGGTCATGCAGTAAGCTTTGGAGGTGCCGTTGAGCGTGACGGTACGGTCTTTCAGGTCGGGATTGACCTGCGCAAAGGTGGCAAACTTCTTGCCATCAAAAAGAATCTTTTCGTACATATCATCGGTGGCAACTGCGACATGCGGGTGTTTACGGATCACTTCGCCGAGTGCTGCCAGATCGTCATGTGAATAAGCCATGCCGGTCGGATTCGATGGTGAGTTGATGAATAGCAGCCGTGTCTTCGGTGTGATTGCCGCTTCCAGCTGCGCTGCAGTCAGTTTGAAGCCCGCTTCGGCGGTACAAGGCACGGTGACCGGCACACCCTCGGCCAAGAGCACCATGTCCGGATAGGATACCCAGTAGGGTGCGGGGATGATCACCTCATCACCCGGGTTGATCATCGCCTGTAGCAAGTTGTAGATGCATTGCTTGCCGCCGGTGGAGACAAGAATATCGTCCGCCTCATAATCCAGGTCGTTGTCCCGCTTGAATTTCGCTGCAATCTCTTTGCGCAGTTCTGGGATACCTGCAACGGCTGTGTAGCGAGTGAAACCGGCATCGATGGCTGCCTTGGCGGCTTCTCGCGCGACGACCGGTGTTTCGAAGTCCGGTTCGCCGACAGAGAGTGAGATGATATTACGACCGGCGGCGCGAAGTTCGGCGGCTTTGGCAGTGATGGCGAGAGTTGCGGAGGGTTTAACTTTTTCGATACGTTCGGATAACTGGATCATCGGGCGATTCTGCCAGAGGCCAGAATTGTCGGCAAAGGGTAGTGTGGAGCTCGCGTGGGGCCTGACTTTTAAACAAATTCCTTTAGGTATTTTTAATGATTCGTGTCTAGTATGCCGCGGCATATGGTACAGGCAGTCATCCATGAAGGCAGGGAGCCGTCGATTGACCGATAATATTCGAGAAATTCCCTACAACTATACCTCCTATTCCGATCGGGAAATTGTCATCCGATTCATGGGCGAAGATGTCTGGGATGATCTGAATGTACTGCGCACCCAGCGCCGAACCGGCAGCTCTGCCCGTATGTTGTTCGAGATTCTTGGCGATGTCTGGGTAATTTCACGAAATCCCTTCCTGAAGAACGACCTGCTTAAAGATGTCAAACGACTGAAACGTCTGCGCGATCTTCAGCAGGGCAGGCTCGAACGAATCCGTAAAGGAGCCAAAGAGAATCCGCGTGCCAGCAAGGTGGCCGCCTGTACCGAGCGTATGCTTGATGAGTTCTACCTGTGGTTCGATGAGGAACCGAAACGGCGCCGTCGGGCGAAGAGGGCCTTCGCCCAGCATACCCATAGCAACAATATCCGTTTCGATGCCTATACGCTGACCCATAGCGCCACCGATGCGACCGACTGGCGCCAGCATCACCCCTTCTGCGTATTGACACCCGATACCCCCGAAGAGCTCCCCGGCCTGATTCGTGAGGCAAGCAAGCTGGGGCTTGTGGTGATTCCGCGCGGCGGTGGCACAGGACTTTCGGGTGGTTCCGTACCGATTCAGGACAATGCGGTAATGATCAATGTCGAGAAGTTTGATCACATTGGCGATGTCGAGATGCGCGAGGTCAACGGCAATACGGAGGCGACGATCACGGCACAGGCAGGTGCAGTGACCGGACGCGTGATGGAGGCCTCTGTGCCGTATGTTTTCGCCACCGACCCGACCAGCCTCTGGGCCTGCACGATCGGTGGCAATGTTGCCTCCAATGCAGGCGGCAAGCATGCGGTGATCTGGGGAACCTGTGTCGATAACCTGCTCTCGTGGAAGATGGTGACGCCGGACGGCAACTGGCTGCTGGTGGAGCGCATGAATCATAACATGGGCAAGATTCCGGCGGATGAAGAGGTCACCTTCCGACTCAGTCGATTCGAGTCCAGTGGTGAAACGTTGATCGGCAAACCGGAACTGCTCAAAATTCACGGGTCGGCCTTCCGTAAAGAGGGGCTGGGTAAGGATGTAACCCGTAAAGCGCTTGGCGGCCTTCCCGGGGTACAGAAAGAGGGAACCGACGGCTTTATTACCGAAGCGACCTTTATCCTGCACCACCCGTATGAGGTTACCCGCACCGTTTGTTGTGAGTTCTTCGGTCAGGAGCTGACACTGGCGACACGTGCCATGGTGGCGATCAAGAATCATGTCGATAAGGTTGACGATGTACATCTGGAGGGGCTCGAGCACTTCGATGAGAAGTATGTAAAAGCGATCGATTACATCAACAAGTCAACCCGGCGTGAACGACCGCGCGTGGTACTGCTGATCGATGTCTCCGGTGATGATGATACATCGGTGGCCAAAACCTGCTCGGATATTGCACGTATCACCTCGCACGGCAACGGCGAAGCCTTTATCGCGACCACCGATGCCGATTGTAAACGGTTCTGGAGCGATCGCGGGCGCATGGCGGCCATTGCCAGGCATACCCGCGCATTCAAACTCAATGAGGATGTGGTGATCCCGCTGCATCGCCTCTCCGAGTACAACGACTATGTCGAGCATCTGAATATTGAGCTCTCGATCTGCAACAAGATCGACGCGGCAACACGTATCAGCAGCTACCTGCGCAAGACGCGTGAAAAACTGACCTCTAACGATGCCGTTATTATGGCCGAACTGGGCGTTGAGGATGATGGCTACCTGGCCGGCAAGCTGGACGAGTGCCTGCAGGTGATCGAGGAGCGCATTGGTCGCTGGCAGCGGTTGCAGAAGGGGATGGACAATCCGGCTGCAGAGGTGGTTGATCTGCTCGACGGCGCCAGTTTCGATAAGAAGGAGAGCCTGTTCCGTGTCATTCAGCGCGGCGCCAAGCGTATCTCCTATCGTAAGGATGTTGAGGCTCCGATTCTTGATCGTTTGCGCGGTCATGATCCGCTGATCCGCGGCGTGAAGCGCTGTCACAACGAGGCGCTCTCCAGCCGTATCGTCATTGCTACCCATATGCATGCCGGTGATGGCAATGTGCATACCAACATTCCGGTTAACTCCAACGACTATGCGATGATGAAGAAGGCACATCATGTCGTTGAACTGATCATGGCCAAGGCCGATGAACTTGGCGGTGTGATCTCCGGTGAGCACGGCATCGGTATTACCAAGCTGCCTTACATGAATCCCGCTTATGTCGAGGAAGTAGCCGAATACCTTAAAGCGGTCGATCCCGAACAGCTGTTTAATCGCGGTAAACTGATGCCGGATACCGATCTGTCGCTCACCTATACACCGAGTTTCAATTTGCTGGAGATGGAGTCGATGATTCTCGAGGCGGCCGATCTGACCGAGCTCTCCGAAGAGATCTCGCCATGCCTGCGTTGCGGCAAGTGCAAGCCTGTCTGCAATACCCATTTTGCTCGTGCCAACATGCTCTACTCACCCCGCAACAAGATTCAGGCGAGTGGTGCCATTATCGAGGCTTTCCTTTACGAATCGCAGAGCGGTGGCGGCATCTCATTCGAGCAGTTCGAGGGCCTTCAGGATGTAGCGAACCATTGCACCCTTTGCCACAAATGCGAGTCGCCGTGCCCGGTTAATATCGATTTCGGGGAAGTGACCGAGCGGATGCGGGCACTGCTGAAGGCGAAAGGTCAGGCGCGTTTTAATTTCGCCTCCAAAGTGTCGCTGGCATTTCTTACCACGCAGCATGCCGGTGCGGTTAATGTGATGCGCGAGGTGCTGATTCGCTGGGGATATAACGGTCACAGGCTGGCCCATTTCTTCGCCAAACGTTTCGGCTTTATTCGCAAGACACCGGCAGCCAAACGAAATCTCTCAGGTGTAGAAGCGCAGGTGATTAATTTTATCGAGCGGCCTTTGCCGTCGCTGCAGGCGGGTACGGCAAGGCAGAAGCTGGGAATTGATAGCCGCGATGAGAATATGATTCCGATTATTCGTAATCCGCAGCAATCCAATGGCCGTGCTGTCTTCTACTTCCCGGGCTGTGGCTCCGAGCGTCTCTTCTCGGAGGTGGGATTGGCGACTCAGTCGATGCTCTACGATCTGGGTGTCAACGTGGTGCTGCCACCCTCCTACCTCTGTTGCGGTTATCCGTCGACCGCCAGTGGCGATGAAGAGCGTGGCGAGAAGATCACATACGATAACCGGGTGCTCTTCCATCGGATGAAAAATGCACTCTCCTATCTCGATTTCGAGGCGGTGATTGTCTCCTGCGGCACCTGTTACGATCAGTTGACCCGTTACCATCTGGAGCAGGTCTTCCCCGATGCGCCGTTGATCGATATCCACGAATATCTGGTTCAGCAGGGTGTGAAGGTCGATAGCGTGGATGGTGTCCAGTATATCCACCATGAGCCGTGCCACACACCGCTGAAGCATCGCGGCTCGGCTGCAGCCATTCACTCGTTACTGGGTAAGGACTCCGTCGAGTCGGCCCAGTGTTGCGGCGAGGCCGGTACCATGGCCGTAGCCACCCCCGACATTGCAGGCAAGATTCGCGCCCGTAAAGAGGAGCATATGGAGCTGGCCAAGGCACAACTTGCCGGAGATGGTCCGGCCAAGGTGCTGACCTCCTGCCCATCATGCCTGCAGGGACTCTCCCGTCTGGAGGGCGTGACCGGAGTCGAGGCCGATTACATCGTCATTGAACTTGCGAAGCAGCTGAAGGGCGAGAAGTGGCAATCTGACTTTATTAAGCAGGTCAAGAATGGCGGTATCGAACGCGTTCTGATGTAGATGGGCGTCTATTTCGCGCTTACTTTGTCGAGCAGCTCGGACGTAGCGCTGCTACGATCTTCACGACTCTCCTTGTAATCATCAAAATTTACGCACCATTGTATTCATTGCTAGAGTCCGGCCAATGAGTGTCCAGTCTCTTTTCCCATGCGGAGATAAAAGCTTTCCCATTGAGGGGCTCTATCTTGGTTTGAATCTTCATCGTCAGGCAGATCGGGGTGAGATTCTTATCTACTCCAACTATGTTGCCAGTCTCGATGGCCGTATTTCGCAATTCAATTCGGAGACGGGTGACTACGAGGTGCCCAAATCGCTGGCCAATAAACGGGATTGGCGGCTCTATCAGGAGCTGGCTGCACAGAGTGATGTTCTTATTACTTCAGCGCGCTACTTTCGCCAGCTCTCAAAAGGCACGGCGCAGGATATGTTACCGGTCGGCAATGGTTTTGATGACCTGAAGCAGTGGCGTCTGGAGCAGGGGCTGAAACCGCAGCCCGATATCGCCATTATCAGCAATTCACTGGATATTCCGATTGAAGCACTGAAACAGTTTTCCGACCGGGAGATTATCGTGTTCACCTCTGAGAAAGCGTCGGTTCAACAGCGGGAAGCATTTAAGAGAGAGGGGATAAAGGTTGTGGACGCCGGTGCCGACGGGGTGGATGGGGCACGGCTGAAACATGCGCTCGCCAGCCTCGGATACCGTAGCGCCTACATGATTGCAGGCCCTGCTGTGCACGGAACCCTGATTCGGGGCAGAGCACTGAACAGGTTGTTTCTGACAACCAGGATTACGCTACTTGGCAGTAAGGGAACGCATGGCTTTTACGATGGCAACGAGGCGGCAGAAATGCGGCTTCTTACACTCTATATGGATGAGAGTGGAGAGCAGCTTCTGGCACAATATGAATTGGAAGGAAGAGATGATGGTTGAGATGGTTGTTAAAGTGTATGGCATTCCCAATTGCGACACGATCAAGAAGGCGCGCAAATGGCTTGAAGCCAACGGTGTTGATTACCAGTTTCACGACTATAAGAAAGAGGGGGTTGATCCGGCGCTACTGAAACAGTGGTGTCAGGATGCAGGTTGGGAGACGCTGCTGAACCGACGCGGCACCACGTGGCGCAAGCTTCCCGATGAGGCCAAAGAGGCCATTGTGAATGAAGCCGATGAAACCCGTGCGATTCAGCTCATGACCGAGAACCCTTCGATGATTAAACGTCCGGTGCTGCTAACTGATGATAAGGTCATCGTTGGCTTTAAGGCAGAGGAGTATGAGGCGCTGCTGAGCTGATGCAGCATCATCACGAAAAACTTTTTATTGAAGGGCCTGCCGGGCAGCTGCAATCGATCTATCAGGCCGGAGATGCCGGTAAGGCCGCAGTGGTAGTCTGCCATCCCCATCCACTATACGGCGGCACCATGCGCAACAAGGTGGTTTACTGGGTCTCGCGTGCCTTTGAAGATCACGGTCACCCTGTACTTCGTTTCAATTTTCGCGGCGTCGACCAGAGTCAGGGGCAATGGGATGAGGGGAATGGTGAAGCTGATGATGCAGTTGCGGCACTGGAGTGGCTGCATGAGAAACATCCGGATGAGCCGCTCTGGCTGGCCGGATTCTCATTCGGTTGTTACGCCGGACTAAAAGCGGCGGTTCATGATGAGCGGGTCGAACGTATGTTTGCCGTAGCGCCTGCAGTCAATCTCTGGGACTTCTCATTTATGCGCGACGAATCCCACCCGCTTAAGGTGATTCACGGTACGGCTGATGAACTGGTACCGCACGAGATGGTGTCGGCATGGGTCGAACTGCTGGATAGCGTCCAATACCATGAGATCGAAGGGGCGGGGCACTTCTTTCCGGATCATGCTGAAGCGCTGCAGCGGGCACTTCTGAACGACAGAGCTCTTAGCGAACGCTTTTGATAATGGTGCCGGGTTCGGGCGTCTGATTCAGATCCATGCCGTTGAGTGCTGCCAGTCTGTCGGCGGTAAAACGACCGAGAATAAAATGGCTCTCTCTGGCCAGGCGCTGCCAGCTGTCCCTCTTTTTCCAGACACGATTATGGATTTTCGGAACATCACCGTCTCTGGCGATATCATAACTACGGAATGAGTTGCGAATCCGGTCAAACTGGGCCTGATACATTTCGATCTCATTACGCTTGCTATAAAGAAGAACAATAAAGGCCCTGGGGCCATGCAGAAAAACATTGGCATCAATGGCTGCCCGGCTGACATGCGGTGCCGATGCCGTTACCCGGCTGCGAGCGAACGGGAAGCCATTATGTGTGCCGGTCGTGATAACTCCAATGTGTCGCGCCGGGAAGAGGGTTTTAAGAATCTCCTTGGCAGTTCGGCGTTTGCGAAGGTTTTTCATGCCGAGTAGGAAATAAGCCTCTTTCTGACGAAGCCTGGCGGTAAGTGAGCTCGGGCTGTTATTGATGACCCAGTTTTTCGGAAATTCGAGCTGGAACCCAAGCGAAGGGTGCAGAAAATGCTGCCCGACCACTGCACCATCCTTGGCGCTGTCCTTGACCGGATAGCCATCGAGTGCTGCAAGCATGGATTCCCGGCCAACACGACTCATGCCGTCTTGCTGCATGGCTGCAGCTTTGGCGATGGCCTCCTGAATTCTCTTTTTGGTCTCCGGATGACTTGAGAAAGCGCCGTGGTATGTCTCCTTGGGTTTTTCGCCGGTGGTGTCCTGTTGCTCCTTCTTCTCAATGGCATCAAGGCGTTCAAGTGTTTCCAGCAGATGGATGGTGGCATTGGCGTCGTAACCGGCAGCAGAGAGATAGCGCAGGGAGAGTTCATCGGCTTGCAGCTCCTGTTCCCGGCCATATCCCATGATCATGGCGGTGGCGAGCAGGTTGGTCAGTTGGTCCACACCCTGGGGGATGCCGACAAGTACGGAGGCTACAGTCATACCGATGCCGTATGCCTGTGCCTGTGTGTATCGCTGTACGGCATGACGTGCTGTGACATGGCCGATTTCATGGCCCAGCACGGCGGCCAGTTCGGCTTCACTGTTGAAGTGGGTGAGAAGACCACGATGCACATAGATGTAACCGCCAGGCAGGGCAAATGCATTGATGGTGCCGTCATCGACCACATGAAACCGGTAAAAAAGTTCCGGTCGGTCCGAGGTGGCAGCAATCCGTTGCCCAACCTTGTCGACGTACTTCACCAGTGGATCACTGTGTGGCAATAACGGTAACTGTTTTGCTACCTGAGCTGCCATCTGCTGGCCCAGCTCCAGCTCCTGCGATTCGGACATTAACACCATCTCACTGCTCTTGGTGACCGGATTGGTGGCGCATGAGGTGAGCAGTAGTGTTGTCAGTAGTGCGCTAAGCAGCGGGAACAGTAGCCGTTTCATCGTTTCTCCAGATCAAAAGGTGAGTGCAGGGCCAGATAGAGCCTTCCCCGACTCGATATGCGTATTTTTCCATGTACGGTAATAAAGTCACCATTTTTGAGTTTGGGGGTATGATCGAACCATTGGCGATAAGCTTTGGGAATAGAGATAGAGAGTGTGTTCAGGCGGAACGACCAGCCCGACTTTTTTATCTCCGACACCTTGCCGGAGACGACGCGAAACTGCCCGATATGGCTCTTCGATACCTGCTTTGAGGCCAGAGGTTTGAATCGTTCCGTATCCCATATCCCACGTTTCGCTGCTCTGGCCTCTCTCTCCTTTTGAAGAAGCTTGTCACAGTGGCGAAAATTGGGTGCGAAGGTGTAGACGTGTGCCATACCCGATTCGATCATCTCCGCGTTGATCCATCTGCCGTCTCTCAAGTAGATGTGTGCAAGCAGGCGTCCATAGCGATCCCTCTTCTCCTGATCGAAAACGAGTTGAACAAGCTTGCCCTGAATGATTTGGCTCAGATGCGTTCCGGCTTTGCTGGCAAGAGGTTCGCCGGGCCTGTCGTCGCGTGCCATCTCGGGCGTGTTGATGCCGAGTAGTCGCACCTTCTCTCCGCCGGATGTTTTGAATGTATCGCCGTCATAGACCTTGCTGACAGTAACCCAGCGGCTGCTGCCTATTTGTGAAAAAGTCCCTGCCCAAACCTGCTGTAAACAGAGCAGCCCAAAGCTGACTCCGAATGCAGTGAATAGTGCGTATCGAAGAGGGTTCATGAATCAGCTTCGAAGCGTACCCACCAGATCGGAGTAATGTGCCATGCCATGTTGCGAGAGATAACTGCTCAGATCATCCAGGATTTTCGGGCAGAGCAGTGGATCGTAGAACAGTCCGGTTCCGATACCGATGGCATTAGCGCCGGTGATTGCAAACTCAACAGCATCGGATGCTGAGGTGATACCACCCTGGCCCAGGATCGGAACATTGTGTTTTTCGGCTACGGCACGCGTCTGATGAATTTTCCACAGCGCTACAGGTTTGATGGCAGGCCCGGAGAGACCGCCGGAGATGTTGCCGATCACCGGTTTTCTCGATTCGATATCGACGGCCATACCCACCAGCGTGTTGATCACCGAGAGCCCGTCGCTTCCCGCTTCGATCACCATACGGGCCGTTTCGGCAATGTCGGCATTGTTAGGGGAGAGTTTGGTGATCAGTGGTTTTGAGGTCATCGGTCGCATCGCCTCGACGACCCTGGCTGCCATCACCGGATCGTTACCGAAGTGGACACCGCCCTCTTTAACATTGGGGCAGGAGATATTTATCTCGATGGCGGTAACCGGCGAGTCGTCAAACAACGCTGCAATCTCGGCATATTCGTCAAGCGAGGTGCCGTTGGCATTGGCCCAGAACTGGGTTTCATGATGTGGCAGGTTTGGCAGGATATTGTCGATCACATGCCTTGCTCCCGGATTCTGCAGTCCGATAGCATTAAGCATGCCCGAAGGTGTTTCATAGACACGGTGCGGTGCATTGCCCATGCGCGGCTCCAGTGTTGTGCCTTTGAGGATGACCGCACCGATATCCTTGTTGGAGAAGCCCTCAATGTGGGTGTACTCCTCGCCGAAACCGACACAACCGGATAGCAGAACAATGGGTGTCTGTAGCGTGAGACCAGTAAACAGTGTTGACAGCTCGGGCTTCTCGGGCGTAGAAGATGCTTGATCGGAGTATGACATGGCCAAAGCATAACTATGTGGTTATCTCTCGTCATGGCCAAAGTTTTTCCGGTTTTTCCGATAGTTATGCAAAATATTAAATATATCCGGGTCGTAAAGGCTTCAAGGGAGAGGCGATGTCAGATAAGCAACAGTTGGACACTGGATTTATTCGACACCGTTTTGCCTGGGTAATTTTGATTCTGATTCTGGTGGGTCTGGGCCTCTCATTCTGGCTGGTGCTTAAGCAGAATGAGAGCTTGTTGGTTCAGGATGCTGTGGAAGATGCCAATATTCTGGCAAAATCGTTTGAAACATTCAGAGATTATTACTCTGATGTCGTGGTTCCCAGGGCGATAAAGGCAGGCGTTAAAATAACCCACGATTTTCGCAACAGAAACGACTCTTTACCGCTACCCTTTACCATGCACAGTGAACTGTCGGAAAAAATCGGTAAGGAACACTTTGGTACAACCACTCGTATCTATAGTAATTTTCCCTATCCATGGAACAAAACCGGGGGTGCCAAAGATCAATTCGAGCGCGATGCCCTGACTGCACTCGTTCAATCTCCGGATAAGCCGTTTTACCGCGTTGAAGGCTATGGAGACGAGCGTATTCTGCGCTTTGCAAAGGCGGATCTGATGCACGAATCATGTGTCGCCTGCCATAATAGCTCATCGGATAGCCCTAAACACAACTGGAAAGTCGGCGATGTGGCAGGAGTTCTGTCGATTGCTGTGCCGTTGAGTACACAGCACCGATTGTTCCACGGTAAACTGGGGGCCGGATATATCCTGATCGGTATCCTGCTTACACTGCTTATTGTCTCGCTTTTTGTGGTCAATGCCAGTTCGAAGGCTTCGATCCATAATCTTGAGGCGGAGGTCAGGCGAAAAATCATTGAACTGGAAGAGGCTGAGGCGAGTCTTGAAGCGGCTCAGAAGGTCGGTCGTATTGGGAACTGGGCACTGGATCTCGATAGTGAGCACCTATGGGTCTCTGACGGGTTATTAAAGCAGCTTGGTATCGATGAGGGTGAGTTTGATGGTACTGTTCACTCTCTGACCAAACATGTTCACAGAGATGATCGTGAAGCATTCCAGAAGTGTTTTGAGCGGGAGAAGGGTGGTGCCACTCATTCGTCTCTGGACTGTCGCGTTGTCCTGTCTGGTGGAGAGATGCGCTATCTGCACAAAGAGATTGATGTGGTGACCGATGAGTCAGGTGAGCGTAGTCGATTGATTGGTGTGGCCAGGGATATCACTGAGAAGAGAGCCAGGGAAGTGAGACTCAGTATGCTCTCCAATGCTCTTGAACAGGCTGGTGAAGCGGTATTGATTACCGATAGTTCGAATAATATTCATTATGTAAACAAGACCTTTTCGGATGTGACCGGTTATGCATTGGAAGAGGTGGTTGGCAAGAATCCGAGTGTCCTTTCGTCGGGACGTCACGGTAAAGAGTTCTATCATCGTATGTGGGAAGATATTCGGGTCAAGGGTTTCTGGAAAGGTCGTATCTGGAATCGCCGTAAGAGTGGGGATGTCTATCCCGAGCAGATTCATATCAGGGCCATTGTCGATGAACAGGGAGAGGTCATCAACTACGCTGCTGTATTTTCCGATATTACGGAGCAGCTAAAGATGGAACAGGCGGTCAGGCAATCACAAAAGATGGAGGCTGTCGGAACGCTGGTAGGTGGGATTGCTCATGATTTCAATAATATTCTTACAGCGATTACCGGTAGTCTCTATTTAATCAAACGGGATGTTGAATCGCAGCCAAAAGTGCTGAGTAAAATTGAGAGTATTGAAGAGGAGAGTTTCAGAGCGGCTGAGATGATCGGTCAGCTTTTGACTTTTGCCCGCAAGGATATGACAAGTCGGGACGAGATCGATTTTTCGACTGTCTATCGGGATTCCAAAGGGCTGGCTCGTGTGGCGCTTTCCGAGGATATCGCTCTTAAGTGGGGGGAGTGTCCGGTCGATGTAACCGTTTCGGGTGATGAGAATCAGTTGAAGCAGATCATTCTCAATCTGGTAAATAATGCGCGTGATGCACTCGAGGGGATCGATAGCCCTGAAATCGGCGTCTCGCTCAAGGGGTATAAACCGAATGCGGAATTTAGAAACAGGCACCCGGGGGCTGATTTCGATCGCTACGCCTGTCTGGAGGTAACAGATAATGGCTGTGGTATTTCCAAAGCTACACTCGAGCACATCTTCGAGCCCTTCTATACCACAAAAGATACAGGTAAAGGTACCGGCCTGGGACTCTCCATGGTTTATGGTTCTGTTCAGGGCCATCACGGCGTGATTGAAGTGGACAGTAAAGAGGGCAGGGGTTCGACGTTCCGTATCTATCTTCCCATGCTTGAGCGGTCAAACGAGCATATGTTAACCGAGCAGACGTGGTCGGGTGTCATGCGTGGTAATGGTGAGACAGTTCTGGTGGTGGATGATGAGGAGATTGTCCGAAATATCGCCAGAGACCTGTTAACCAGTATCGGTTACAAGGTGCTTGAAGCCAGTGATGGTGCCTCTGCTGTCGATGTGTTCAAAGCCAATCGGATGGATATCGGATTGGTGTTGCTGGATGTGGTGATGCCCAGAATGGGTGGTGTACAGGCTGCAACGCTGATTCGGGAAGCGTCACCGGATATTCCGATTGTTTTCGTTACAGGGTATGATCAGGATAGCGTCTTAACCGGTGTGGAAGGCTGGAAAAATATCGCCATACTCTCTAAACCCTACAGAGCTAAACAGATTAGCTCTGAAATCCATACGCTGCTTAGCTGATTGATTTCTCCAGCAGATCGCTGGCTTGAAGCGTTTCTCCTCTTATCTCCTTCGTCTCGTCGGAGAGAAGTTTCAGAATTGCCGGTGCTGTTTCTGCGGCAACAGGAACCGATGCAGGATTTAGTCCCGGATAGGCACGTTCAAAGCTGCGTGTACGCATCCTTCCCGGATTAAGCGTGTTAAAACGAATCGGTTTGGATGGGTGTTCGGCCTGCCACATCGCTGCAGCATAACCCAGAGCCCGTTTGGCCAGGCCGTAACCGTGCCAGTTGGCCTGATCCTTTTCGATCATGTCACAGGTGATAAAAACCACGGACGCCCCTTCGGCCCGTTTGAGCAGTGGGAACATGATCTGAGTCAGCAGATTGGGGGCAGTGAGGTGAATATCGAGCGCTCCCCGGAAAGTATCCGCTTTGACATGCTGCATCGGCGCGCAGCGCTTCAGGCTGCCTGCGCAGTGAACCAGTCCGTCCAGATGTGGAATCTGATCTTTCAGGGCCAGAAAAAGTTTGCCGTAGTCATCGAAGTCGGTCAGGTCGAACGGAATGCAGAGGCAGCGACCGCCAGCCTCCTCGATGCGGGATTGTGTTATCTCCAGCGCCTCCTCGATGCGCCCAAGAGCGATCACATTGGCGCCTTCGGCACCAAGCTGCTGAGCTACAGCCCGGCCAAGTCCGGAGGAGGCCCCGGTCACCATGATGATTTTATTCTTGAAACGTTTTGACATGTGATTGCTCCCGTATGGCACCGGATGCTAACCACAGAGTCAGTGATAAAACAGAGAAAACCATGAACCACAAAGACTCGAAGGCACAAAGGAAGATAGAATAGAGATATTGAAACTTTGTGTCTTTGTGCCTTGGTGGTGAGTTCTTCTTTTGAACTGTTATGCTTCGCCTCAATTCATTGCGGAGGTGCCATATGGCCGATTATCAGTACATCTACTCCATGCAGGGGGTCGGCAAGGTCGTCGATAGCAAGAAGGAGATTCTCAAGGATATCTACCTCTCTTTCCTGCCGGGAGCGAAGATCGGTGTGCTCGGCCTGAACGGCGCCGGCAAATCGACATTGCTGCGTATCATGGCCGGTATCGATACTGAAATTATCGGCGAAGCACGTCCGGCACCAGGTATCAAAGTGGGTTATCTGCCGCAGGAGCCGGAGCTTGATTCGACTAAAGATGTGCGGGGTAACGTCGAGGAAGCAGTCAAACCCATTAAGGATGCACTTGCTGAACTCGATGCTGTTTATGCGGCCTATGCCGAGCCGGATGCTGATTTCGATGCGATCGCCAAAAAACAGGCCGATCTGGAAGCATTCATCGAATCTGTCGATGGTCATGATCTGGATCGTAAACTGGAGATCGCCGCCGATGCACTGCGGCTGCCTGAGTGGGATGCCGATGTCACCAAGCTCTCCGGTGGCGAACGTCGCCGCGTAGCGTTATGCAGACTCCTGCTCTCGAGCCCCGATATGTTGCTGCTCGACGAGCCGACCAACCATCTCGATGCCGAGTCGGTGGCCTGGCTTGAGCGCTTCCTGCATGACTATCCCGGTACCGTCGTAGCGGTGACCCATGATCGTTACTTCCTCGATAACGTGGCTGGCTGGATTCTGGAGCTTGATCGTGGTCGCGGTATTCCATTCGAGGGTAACTACTCCTCCTGGCTGGAACAGAAGGAGAAACGCCTGGAGAAGGAGGAGAAAGAGGAATCTTCACGTCAGAAGGCGATTAAACATGAATTGGAGTGGGTGCGCGCCGGTGCCAAAGGGCGCCATGCCAAATCCAAGGCTCGTCTGAAAGCGTTCGATGAGCTGAACAATGTCGAAGTTCAGAAACGTAATGCCACCAAGCAGATCTTTATTCCGGTATCCGAGCGACTGGGCGATACCGTCATCATGGCGGAGAACGTCTGCAAGGGTTTCGGCGATCGAGAGCTGGTGGAGAATCTTAATTTCAGTCTTCCGCCGGGTGGCATTGTCGGCATTATCGGTGCCAATGGTGCCGGAAAAACGACCCTGTTCCGTATGATCACAGGTCAGGAGAAACCGGACTCAGGTACCATGACATTGGGTGATACGGTAAAGCTCTCTTATGTCGATCAGAGCCGCGATGCACTCGATCCGGAGAAGACGGTCTGGGAAGAGATGAGCGACGGCAACGATTTTGTCTATCTCGGCAAGCATGAGGTGCAGTCCCGCGCCTACTGTGCCCGCTTCAATTTCAAGGGCGGTGATCAGCAGAAAAAGATGAAGGCGCTCTCCGGTGGTGAGAGAAACCGTGTCCATCTGGCCAAGATGTTGAAGACCGGTGGCAATGTGCTGCTGCTCGATGAGCCAACCAACGATCTGGATGTCGAAACCCTGCGTGCGCTGGAGGAGGCACTGCTCGACTTTGCCGGTTGCGCCGTGGTGATTTCGCATGATCGCTGGTTTCTGGATCGGGTCGCCACTCATATTCTCGCCTTTGAGGGAGAGGGGCATGTGGAGTGGTTCGAAGGGAACTTTGCCGACTATGAGGCGGACAAGAAGAAACGCCTCGGTGAAGATGCTACCCAGCCGCACCGGATGAAATACAAGAAGCTCGCCTGAATAGATTCAATTGAGAAAAGGAGGGTCAGCTGGAGCTAATTGTTAGGTTTGATATCTCTTTTAAATTTATTCCAGTTATCGATAACTCCAGTACCATAAGCCTTTAACATCGATTCCTCAAATCCCTGGCCTGATTGAATAGTTGCAAGTAATTTTTTGAATTTTGCATCACTTTGTTCATGCAACCAAGCCACAAAGATCTCTGCTTGTCGATAAAACATATGTGTTTCCAGCCCAAAATAGCTAGCCGTTTTTGGAAAGAAAAGACTTCCATCTATGTTAGGAATGAAAGAGTTTCCCAAAAAAATAGCTTGCCGCGCTTCTCCTATAGACACATTTTCCGCACCCGCCCCATTTGAAGCGTAAACAGCAAGCCCTTCTCTAAACCATGATGGAATGTTTGAGTTCCATTTCCTCATACCAAGAATTTGTTCCATCTGGAGGTGAGATAACTCATGAGTGAGAACTCTCGGAATTCGCTCCTTTGTATTTTCCTTTTTTGGAGAAATGAATAGTCGTTCATCAAGAACGCAGCCTCCGCCTCTTGAAGCACAATATTTAGAAAAACTATCCTCAGATACCGTTACATAGATATCTATAGGTTTTACGAACTTTTTATATTGCCTCTCTTCGATTAATTTGATTGATTCGTCCAAACTGCCAGAAACTATTTGCGCATTAGTCTCAGCTCCAAATTGATATTTTACGCGAGGATCCAGTTCCAACACTCGAAAGTCATCCGTACCTCTATACATTGCGACCATTGCCCTTGTGGCTGTGCAGCCGCAAAGCAGAGAAAAAATAACCATGAGCATTAAACTACGCATCTAGTTCTTCCAAGAAACCTAACGACGTAGCTGTGGGGCGCAAGCCGCAACGCGGCGCAGCGTCCCGCACGAGCGTATTGTTAGGGCTTGATCCATTTCTCTGGATTGGACTCTACTTCAGTCATTAGATTGTTAATTGTTTTAACAAAAGCATTCATCATTTCTTCAGTTATCATGCCAGGATCTTTTGCTACGTCACATATCCGCTTAATATTTGAATCAAGCTCTGAAGTAACCTCTTCGGTGAGGACGTGTTGCACTCTTGTTTGGGCTGAAATCACATCAATCAATGTTGAGCCGTGTTGGGACTCAAGCTCTAAATTATTTTCCAAGTGCCATTTTAATAAATCTTGCTGCATCAACTTGGCTTCATCAGAAGAGCTTGACATGATTTTGTCATTATTATGCGATGCCTGCTTTGCCCATTCCTCATGCTTCTTTCTCTTTAGGTTTATGTGTCGTAAGGTCTGAATGCTTTTATATAAATTGTTTATTGCAAAATGTGCGTTGTCTAAGAATAACTGCCGGCGATCAGATAATCTGGCCTGATCTGCATGCGCAATTGCACGTTTTTCAGCACGATTAGTAACACACAGTGTTATAACTAAAAGCAGGATTGGGACAACAACTCCACTGGCAATACTCACATAAAGCGACATTTCATCACTTGGTAATGTTTCAACAATGACATGAACTGGATCGCTCATTACCACCAAACCCTCTTTATTGCCCTAACTAACTGAATATGAGGAACGACTATTCCACATATTCCGCTTATTTAGGTGGTCGTCATTTCCGCCATATCCCATATTACCCCTCCAACGTGGAATAAAAATACAGTGCCGCTGCATCGGTACATAGTCAATCAGGATCAATCTTTCAGAGCAAGTTGACCTTTGCGGCCATGGTGAAGCGTTTTCGTGCAGGCCGTTGATCTTGTGGGTGTAGAAGAGAACTGTGCAGAAGCCCCAGCCGTAGGTGATGCCGGGGGAACCAGGTTAAAGACGAAGGCGTTTTGCCAGTTCTTCACGGGTGATCGATCCGACAGCGGCTTCCATGGCCCATGTAAAAATATCTTCCACGTGATAGTTCGGTTCGATGCCATTGATATCCAGAAAGACCAGCATTGCTGCGGCAGCTATACGTTTGTTGCCATCGACAAAGGGATGATTGCGTGCCAGCGAGTAACCGTATTGAGCGGCGGCTTCAAAGAGGTCATTGGTATATGCCCAGGTCTGTTTCGCCTGTCCAAGCGCCGATTCGAGTGCATTCTGATCGCGCAGACCGTGGCTGCCGCCAAATGCTTCGATCTGCTCCTGATGAATTAGTAGTGCTATTGGGAGATCGATAAAGAGAGGTTCGTTCAAACGTCAGCCAGTTTCTGGAAGGCAGCGCGGTATTTTTTGATGATTTTGTCGTGCGATGTTTTAGCCAGCTCAAGTTTTGCATCCAGCGGCATCATAACGATCCGGCCATTCTCTTTGGTGATCTCCAGCTGTTGACCAGCATCCAGATGCAACTCCTGCACTACATCGGCAGGGATCGTGGTGACCAGACTTGAACCTACTTTTCTTAATGCAACTCTGCTCATATAGCACCTCGTATATATGCAA
Source organism: Mariprofundaceae bacterium (assembly GCA_050304695.1). Taxonomy (GTDB): domain Bacteria; phylum Pseudomonadota; class Zetaproteobacteria; order Mariprofundales; family Mariprofundaceae; genus WSZY01. The sequence continues at coordinate 140,483 of JBNLEB010000005.1, read as the reverse complement.
GTATATATACGAGTTTGTTTGCTTGTCAAAACCGGGGTGGCCACCTTGGGTCCGGAAAGCACTGGCTGCTCTCTTGTTTCGGCATGTCCTCCCGGACTATCCGCTTCGAGCAACCTGACCGTACATGGATGTACGGCGAGTGAATGAAATGAACTCGTAAGCATAGCAAGACCGCGCTCTTGCGGAGCGATTCAAGCAAAAGGCACGACTGCATGGATGCAGGAGGTAGAGCAGCGCAGGAGCAGTTGCCGAGGAAGCCTTTTGCGGGTCAATCAAGGCGAAGATCGGAGATCTTCGCAGCCATGATGAAGTCGTTTTCGTGCAGACCGCCGATCTTGTGGGTGTAGAAGAGGACGGTGCAGAAGCCCCAGCCGTAGGTGATGTCGGGGTGATGGTTCTCCGATTCCGAAGCGTTGCCGACTTTGACGGCGAAGGCCTGGGCTTCCATGAAATTCTTGAAGGTGAAGGTGCGGCGGATTTTGGTGGCCGACTCGATCAGCTCCCAGCCGGGAACCTCGATCATCATCACGCCTGCCTCGGCCGCGCTCATCGGCGGGATGCCGCCCTGGCAAGGCACGCATTTTTTGCTCTTCAGGTCACTCATACGAGTAATTATAGACTATTTTGGTTGGGTATCTGAAAACTACGTCCATGAATCTCTTTTTCCCTTCTCATGTGTAGAACGTCATGCCGGACTTGATTCGACACATCCGTGTGTCTCACCTTTCAGGCGGAAGACCGTCCAAATCGGCTTCCTGCCGATTTGTGATCCGGTATCCAGATAAAATACTAAGAGTGGATTCCCGCTTTCGGCAACTGCTCCATGCGTTGCTCTATCTCCTGCATCCATGCAGTCGTCGCGGGAATGACGAAAGTTGATGTGTCGTAAGGTGTCTTTTACGTCGGCTATCAACGCTGTTCTTGGTCAGATTTGGATTCATCCATCATCAGCTTGTATTCGATGGCATCGTTGAGCGCCCGGTAGGTCGCCTCCAGCACATCGGTGGAGACGCCGACGGTACTCCATTTATTGATGCCGTCGGTCGATTCGATCAGCACGCGCACGGTCGCCTCTGTCGCCTCCTTGGTCGAGAGCACGCGCACCTTGAAGTCGGAGAGGCGCATCGGCGCGAGGTTCGGGTAGACGTCCGTCAGTGCGGCGCGTAGCGCCTTGTCCATGGCGTTGACCGGGCCGATGCCGAGTGCTGCGGTGTGGATCATCCGGTCGTTCACCTTCACTTCGACAGTCGCTTCCGATTCGGATGCCTCATGATGGCCGCGTTTCTCATCGAATACCCTGAACCGTACCAGCTCGAAATGGCGTTTGAATTTACCCATGGCACGGCGCAATAGCAGCTGGAACGATGCATCGGCACCTTCGAAGGCGTAACCGGTCGCCTCCAGCTCCTTAATGCGCTGAACCGCCTCTGCCACGAGCGGGTCGCCCGCATCCAGCCCCGCTTCCGGTTCGAGCTGTTGCAGTTTACTGAGGATATTGCTGCGGCCTGCCTGGTCGGAGACAAGGATTCGCTGGGTATTACCGACCAGAGCCGGATCGATATGTTCGTAGAGGCTTCGCTCCTTGCGGATGGCGGATACGTGGATGCCACCCTTGTGGGCAAAGGCATTCTGGCCGATATAGGGCTGATGCCGCCACGGCAGGCGATTGGCCATCTCGTTGACGAAGTCGGAGAGCGGTTTGAGTTCGTGCAGGTTGCTGCCGATGGCACCGCAATCGATCCCCATCTTCAACTGCAGGGTCGGGATGATCGAGACGAGGTTGGCATTGCCACAGCGCTCGCCGATGCCGTTGATGGTGCCCTGCACATGGGTGGCACCGACCCGTACTGCGGCGATGGAGTTGGCAACTGCCAGTTCGCAATCGTTGTGGGCATGGATGCCGATGGCTACGTCCGGGAAACGTTCCCTGACCAGAGTAACCAGTTCAGCAATACGGTAGGGAATATTGCCGCCATTGGTGTCACAGAGTACCAGCGTATCGGCACCGGCCCTGTGTGCTGCTTCCAGTACCTGCATGGCATAGTCCGCATTGGCGTTGTAGCCATCGAAGAAGTGCTCCGCATCGAAAAAGACGGTATCGAAGTGCTGCTTCAGATAGCTGATGGAGTCGGTGACCAGTTGCAGGTTCTCATCCTCACTGATGCCCAGTGCCTTGGTGACATGAAGGTCCCACGCCTTGCCGAAGATACAGGCGGCATCGGCACCGCTCTTGACCAGCTGTTCCAGGCCGGGATCACTCTTCCCAACACAATTCTGCCCGACACTGCCCGGTCTGGCTGTCGAGCCGAAAGCGACCAGTTTGCTGTCGCTCCAGCTCTCATTCGATTGGCGATCGCGCATCAGTTCGAAAAAGGCATCGTCCTTCGGGCTGGAACCCGGCCAGCCACCCTCGATCCACTGCATGCCGAAGCCAGCCAGCTGATCGGCGATCCGTTTCTTGTCCTCGGCGGAGAAATTGATACCTGCCGTCTGTCCGCCATCACGCAGGGTGGTGTCGAAGAATTCTACGGATGCAGAAAGCTTGTTGGTGGTGTTCATGTCAGTCTCTTGCACTCCTCTTTTTCAGTCGAATCGGTTTGCCCAGCAGTTTTCCGAGCGGCTGTTTCTCCTGGGTCGCATTCCAGATACAGACCTCATGTTCGTCGAACCACGCTCTATCGTCGAACACCCAGTACCACGCTCTCCTCTTCTCGATAAAGAGTGGCGCCGCCGCATCGCCGTCCTTGGTGCGGTTCAGGGCTGCCGACAGGCGCAGGATAGCGGAAAGAGCGATGGTGGTCTGAATATCCTTACCGCGCATCACCTTCAGCTCGGCCTGTTTGGCGGTTGGGCGGTTCTTTCGATGAAAGCGAACCGTGGTGGCCAGTATCTGTTGCTGACGCTGGGTGATGCCGGTCATATTGGAGTTGGCAATCATATAGCCGCCATGCAGATGAATCTTCTTGTGGCTGATGGTCAGGCCGATCTCGTGCAGCTGGCAGGCAGCCATCAGCAGTCGCTTCGCCTCGCTGTCGAGGTCGAGCGCTTTCCGGTAGTGGTTGAAGATTAACTCCGCCGTGGTTGAGACGCGCCGGATCTGTTCCCGATCCAGTTTAAACCGTTTTACCATCGCCTTGGCCGAGGCTTTGATCGGTTCGGCGGGCAGACGTCCGTTGGTCTCGACCCGGTCGAAGACGATGCCTTCGCGCAGGGCGCTGGGGCAGACGCGCAGAGAACGCAGGTGCAGGGCGTTCATCACCTCTTCGAGAATGGTGGCACCGGCCACCAGTGTCTCCTTTCGTTCGGGTTCTACGCTGTCAGGAAGGTCGTCGCTCCTGACCGCTTCGATCAGCTTCGGCCTGATCGATTTCAGATCGGTAAGTGTCAGGTGAGTGATATCTTCATGGCCGCAGAAGAGGGCTGTAATCTCGGCCAGCGTGCGAATGGTTCCCGAGGTTCCGTAGACCGAGCCGACATCGTATTCGCGGTACTCCTTGGCGATCGACTGGATTTTGCTGGCTGCCGCATGGCTGCAGGCATGCTGCTGACGGGTGGTGTAGTTGCCGGCTGCGAAGAAGTGGCGCGAATAACGCCTTGCACCCATATCGAGGCTTTCGGCCACCAGTACACCATCCTCGTTGCCGACGATCACTTCGGTACTGCCGCCGCCGATATCAATGATGAAGGAGGGCTCTTTACGGATATAGCCCTCTGAGCGCACCCCCTGAAATACCAGGCGGGCCTCCTCCTCACCGTTAACAATTTCGACGATCAGGCCGAGCTCCTTACGAATACGACGGGCGATGGTGTTGCGGTTGGGAGCATCGCGCATGGCTGAGGTGGCGATACAGTAGAGCCGGGCATTGTAACTCTCTGCAAGCTCTTTGAAGTAGGTGAGGCTTTCGACCATGCGCCCGATGGCGGCTTCGTCGAGGCGGCCTCGTTTGTCGACACCATCACCGAGGCGAACCCAGTGTTTCATGCGGTCGACAATACGGAAGGCACCATGCGCCGCTGTTTCGGCGATGATCATATGGAAGGAGTTGGTTCCCATGTCTACGGCGGCGATATGTTTACCGGGGCTAACCATTTTCACTCACCATTACGACTCCTTCTGATAGCGGAAGTTTAGGTCAAAGTTTAACATTCAGCCAGAAGATGCATCTACCAAAACGGCTTGAAAACGACTAAGTTTTGACCTGCTTAAAAAGGGTGTGTGAATGGGTGGCACAGGAGTGGATATGCGTGCAGTGGTAATCAGTGAGGTGGGTGCCCCGGAAGTGTTGCAGCTTCAGGAGTGCGATCGACCGGAGATCGGTTCTCCCGATCAGATTCTGGTGCGTGTTATGGCTGCGGGTGTTAACCCGATCGATACCAAGCTGCGCGGTCGCGGTCTCTATTTTCCGGAGGGTATGCCCGCCGTTCTCGGGTGTGATGGTGCGGGTGTTGTTGAAGCTGTTGGCTCCGGTGTGACCCGCTTTCAGCCGGGCGATGCCGTTTACTACTGCTACGGCGGTCTGGGCCAGAAGAGTGGTGATAGCTCGGTGGGAAACTACGCCGAGTATGCGTTGGTCGATGAGGCTTATGTCTCGCAAAAGCCCGCAGGGCTTGGTTTTGACGAAGCAGCGGGCGCACCGCTGGTGCTGATCACCGCATGGGAGTCGCTCTTCGATCGTGCTCGTATCCATTCGGGGCAGAGGGTGTTCATCCATGCCGGAGCCGGCGGTGTCGGTCATGTGGCGATTCAGTTGGCTAAAATTGCCGGTTGCGAGGTGGCGACGACGGTGAGCTCGGCTGAGAAGGCGGCATTCGTTCGTGAACTGGGTGCCGACCTGGTGATCAATTACAGGAACGAAGATGTGGCAGAGGCGCTTCTTAAATGGACGAATAATGAAGGTGTGCATGTCGCTTTCGATACCGTTGGCGGCGAGGCTTTTCACCAGCTGGTTCCCGCCATGGCCCACTACAGCGACCTGGTGACGATCCTGCAGGTGCCGGAGGATGCCGACTGGAAGAGTTTGCGCCTGAAGAACGTGCGGGTCAGTCAGGAGCTGATGCTCTCACCGATGGTCTGCGGCCTTGAGGATGCGGCGCAGCATCAGGGTGATATTCTCGAGCAGTGCGCTCAGCTCTTCGATGAGAAACAGCTCTCTGTTTATCTGTCCGAAGTGTTGCCATTAGAGGATGCGGCGAAGGCGCACAGGATGATCGAAGCGGGCGGCACCACGGGTAAAATCGTACTGGATGTTTCCGGTGACCTTTTTGGAGAAAACGATGAGTGAGATTTTCGGTGAAATTACTGTAGAACGTCCAACCGCGGAAGAGTTGGAGGCACTGGGTGTCTTCGACTGGCCCATCTGGGAGAAAGAGGCGTCACGCTTCCCCTGGCACTACGACGAGAGTGAGACCTGCTACCTGCTCGAAGGAAAAGTAACGATTACGCCACCCGCTGACGATGAGGTCACCTTCGGGGCAGGGGATCTGGTCACCTTTCCGACGGGGATGTCCTGTTTCTGGGAGATTCATGAGGATGTGCGCAAGCACTATTCTTTTGGATGATGTTGATTGTTTGGCAGGCTATCCATGACCTGCACGGAAGCGCTGAATTGATCTGTGCTATCCTGGGGGAGTAAGCCATGCCGATTTATGAATACCAGTGCAAAGAGTGCAGCGAACGTTTCGAGACGCTGGTGCGCAGTAATGATATTCCCGCCTGCCCGAAATGCAGTAGCGAGAACCTGCAGAAACTGATCTCGGCTCATTCGATTTCCAGTGGTGCACCCGATACACCGTGCGGCTCGGCGCCATGTTCTTCGCGCCCCTCATGCGGAACGGGGCGTGCCTCCGGCGGTTGCCGATAGTAAAATGATTGTTTCCGCTAAGAGAGGGATATTTCTTTTGAAAAGAACAGGGCCTGTTCTTCTTGTATCGGTAACCCTGCTTACATCCTGTGGTTCACATCAGGCTATCACCGAAAGAAGCGCATCCAATCATTCAAAGGCGGGTTGGAGTGCAATGCAAAGTGGTGATTGGGATGGGGCAAGAAGGCACTTTGCAAGAGCAGTAGGAAACGGGAATTTGGCAAAATTGCCTGCATCCCGAATGGCAGTGCTGAACTACGAGTATGGACGATCCCTCGGAGTGACCTGTTTTTACGATGAGGCGGAGAGTTATCTGCTTAAAGCGTACGAACTTGATCAACAAAGCAGTGGGCCCGCTTATATGTCTTTGACGGAGCTGGCCAGAATGAATCTGGATCGTGGTCATTTTATTCAGGCTGTAAATTATTATCAAAAGCTGCTGGATGAATTTCCAGAGGAGATGCAGAAGAAAGCGCCGATTGGCTATGCGGATATCCTGGACGAATACGCCACAGCCATTGGAAGAACTCCCAGGTTTGTTGAGGCCATCGACGTTCGCAAACTGGAACGAAAAATCAGGGAAGAACACCCTGAAGGTTATTCTATTACCGATCGAACCCCTTACGGTTCTCAGTGTGTCGAGTAAACAGAAAACTAATCAGGCAGGAGCGTTGGCGATGATGGTTGCTCGCACTGGAGCGGGATAACCCTCGACCGTTTTTGAACGGTCACGCTCATCGAGAAAGTCGGGTAGCGATTCGAAGGTCATCCAGTCGGTACCGCGCTGTTCATCCAGTGAAGTAACATTCACATCGACACATCGGATGCCGCTGAAACCACACCGCTTCATCCATATCTCCAGCATTTTCACCGAGGGAATAAAGAAGACGTTGCGCATCTTGGCATAGCGGCCTTCAGGGATAAGACAGGTGTGTTCATCGCCTTCGATCACCAGCGTCTCCAGCACGACCTCACCACCCGGCTGCAACAACTCTTTCAACTGAATCAGGTGATCCAGTGGCGAACGACGGTGATAGAGGATACCCATCGAAAAAACCGAATCGAAGCAGCGCATCTCCTCCGGCATATCGTCGATGCCGACCGGGATGATGAAGGCGTTGGCCTCCGGCAGATAGCGTTTCACCGTGGCAAAATGCATGGAGAAGAGGGGAGTCGGATCAATGCCGATCACCTGCTTCGCGCCTGCACCCAGCATACGCCAGATGTGATAGCCGGAACCGCAGCCGACATCAAGGATGGTTCTGTTTTCAAGCGGAGCGATATGATCTTTGATCCGGTTCCACTTCCAGTCCGAACGCCACTCGGTGTCAATGTGCACACCAAAAATATCGAACGGGCCTTTACGCCAGGGATGCATCTTTTTCAGCAGGGCTTCGATCTGCTCCGGTGTAAGTTCACTCTCGGCACCATTGCCGATACGGATGGTGTCGGCATTCAGGTCGACCGAGGTGGGAACCACGTTCGGCAGGTTCAGCAGTCCGCTGCTCCAGCGTTCCAGATCGCCATGCTTGAGAATCTTCTTCCACCCCTTTTTATTGAGCTTCATCAGTTGACTGTGGAAGGGGAGTAGTACCGATTCATTCAGCGATGCCAGAAGCCTTGTCTGCTCTTCCTGCTGATAGAGCTCCATCGAGGTCATCTCCGGGCCTCTTTAATCGCGATTATGGAGGCGAAGTTGAAACACTGGAACCAGGTGTTCGATGCGGTGAATCCGGCCTCTTTCAGGCGTGTATGGTGCGTTGCCAATGTTTCGGGAATCAATACATTCTCCAGAGCCGTCCGTTTACGACTGATCTCCATCTCCGAGTAACCCTGTGCCCGTTTGAACGCTTCGTGCAGTCCGATCTGCCGCTGGTTCTCATCCTCATCCTCAAAGGCGATCTTCTCCGAGAGAATCAGGACACCGCCCGGCTGAAGCCCGACATAGATTTTTTGAATTAGTGACGGTCGCTGCTCTTTCGGCACAAACTGCAATACGAAGTTGAGCACCACCACCGAAGCGTTATCGATCTCCGTGTCGAGGATATCCTGACAAAGAATTGTGACAGGTTCATTGCCGAGCATCTCTTTGCAGCGGCTGACCATTGCTTCGGAGTTGTCCACGCCAGTCACATTGCACTGTTTGCCTGCTGCACCACGAGAGAGCGCCATTGTCGCCGCACCGAGCGAACAGCCGAGGTCGTAGAGGTTCGAGCTCTCCTGTGCATATTGATGTGCCAGCAACTCCACCATCTGCAATGTCTGCCCGTAACCGGGCACCGAACGGCTGATCATATCGGCAAAGACAGAGGCCACCTTATCATCGAAGGTGAATCCGGTGGTGTGAATGTTATCGGTGTAGATGCTGTCGCGACTCATGGGCCGCAATATGACTGAAAAGCGCTTTTAAATTAACCTGTTTTTGATTGTTCGGTGAACAGGCAGGAAAACAGGGAGCGATCCTGCCAGCCAAACCACTCAATCAGCAGTGTCGCCAACACCATTGTCATGGAGAGAAGTAGAAGCCCTACCGCCGGAGCGAAGAGCCACATGACGCTGGCCTCTGCCGTTTCGGGCCCCAGCATGACGGTGCGAAAGCCCATCAGAATCCATGCGGGTGGATAGGCAAGTGTGCCGATGCCGAAACTCCACCCCAACGCCTTTTTCCAGCACGGCTTAAGTGATGTAAAGGCAGTGACCAACAGCAGGACTGCCGTCAGCACGCCAAGCCCCATAAAATGGATGTGTCCGCGTAACAGCCGTTGCATTGCATCTTCGGGCAGTGAGCCTGTATGACTGTGCTCATCACCGGCAGCTGCATGCATGTGTTTGCCACTTTCGTGGGCTGTGTGGTTATGGTGCATAGATTCTGCCTGTTCGATAGCGGACTGTTTTGATTCAAATTGAGTTTCGAGTTGTGCTTCGAATTCGGCGTGCAGGCCGGCGTGTTGCGTGGCCAGGAATCCAGCCCACAAGGCTCCGAAAATCATTGCAGCAACGGCCATGATCAGGCCATGGCGAACCGGTAATAGAATTTCACTGTGCATAAATGCCTCCAATACGCCATTCCGGAAACAGTCTATAATAACCTAGTAGAATTATAGGCTATTAGCTTCCGCTCTGCATGTTGAGTGAGAACAGGAGGTTTATGATGAAAACAACATTGATGATATGGGTGGCAGCTCTGCTATTTATGGTCGCGCCGGTAGCCGCATCTGCAGGCAGTGCCACTTCCGAAATAGCTACGATCATGATCAACCTGAACCATTATCCCTCTTCGGCTGAAAAGAAGATGCTGGCAGCTATCGTTGCCGATCACGACTCCACGAAAGGCGAAAAGGTGATTGCAGGAGCACTGATGCGGATGCAGCACCGTGTCGGGGACGATGATGCGGCGAGTCTGATGAAGCTGGAGGCGGACAAGTCTGTGCCTGCATCAGAGAGGGAACTCGCCACTATTTTGCGCAGTATCGCCCATCATCCGACCCGTTCAGACATCGAAAAGCTGAAGGGAATCGCCAAATAGCTGAAATATAAAAGGCCGCACGAGGCGGCCTTTTTATTTGCGTTTGCTTTGGGTTAGCGAGGCAGGTCGGAGGAGCCCATCAGGTACTCATCGACTGCACGGGCAGCCTGACGGCCTTCGCGGATGGCCCAGACGACCAGTGACTGGCCGCGACGCATGTCGCCTGCGGCGAAGACCTTGTCGAGGCTGGTGCGGTAGTCATCGGTATTGGCCGCAACATTGCCACGCCCATCCTTATCGACACCCAGCTCATCAATCATCCCTTCATGTACCGGGTGGACGAAGCCCATCGCCAGCAGTACGAGATCGGCCTTGAGGGTGAACTCGCTGCCTGCGATCTCGCTCATCTGCCACTGACCGTTTTCATCCTGAGTCCATTCGACACGGGCACACTCGATAGCGGTGACCTTACCGTTTTCACCGACGAAACGTTTGGTGGTGACCGAGAAGTCACGTTCGCAACCCTCCTCCTGCGAGGTAGAGGTGCGCATCTTCATCGGCCAGTTTGGCCATGTGGTCAGCTTGTTCGGTTGCTCCGGCGGAGCAGGCATGATCTCGATCTGGGTCACACTCTCCGCACCATGACGGTTGGAGGTGCCGATGCAGTCGGAGCCGGTATCGCCGCCGCCGATCACCACCACATGTTTACCCTCGGCCGAGATGAACTCCTCTTCCGGAATCTCATCGCCGAGAACGCGCTTGGTGTTCTTGCTCAAGAGCTCCATGGCGAAGTGAATGCCGGAGAGGTCGCGTCCCTCGATCGGCAGGTCGCGAGGCTTCTCTGAACCACCGGCCAGTACCACTGCATCGTACTCATCGAGCAGGTCTTTAGTTGAAATATCGACACCGATATGGGTGTTGATACGGAAATCGACGCCCTCGGCACGCATCTGCGCCAGACGACGGTCGATGATCTGCTTCTCGAACTTGAAGTTCGGGATGCCGTAACGCATCAGGCCGCCGAGACGATTCTCCTTCTCGTAAACCACTACATCGTGGCCGGCGCGAGCGAGCTGTTGGGCCGCGGACAGTCCCGCAGGGCCGGAGCCGACAATAGCGACGCTTTTGCCGCTCTTGTGCGTAGGCAGTTGCGGGGTGATCCAATCCTCTTCCCAGCCCTTCTCGACAATGGCCAGTTCGATGTTTTTGATCGCAATGGCGTCGCCGATCAGGTTGACCGTGCATGCCTCCTCGCACGGGGCAGGGCAGATGCGGCCGGTGAACTCGGGGAAATTGTTGGTGGTGTGCAGGATGTCGAGCGCTTCACGCCAATTGCCGCGATAGACCGCATCGTTCCAGTCGGGAATGATGTTGTTGATCGGGCAGCCGTTGTGACAGAAAGGGACGCCACAATCCATGCAGCGGGCACCCTGCGTGCCCATATCCGCCGGCAGTTTGGAGAACTCGTCGTAGTGCGTGATACGGTCGGCGACAGGCGCGTAGCTCAGCCCCTCGCGTGCGTACTCCTTGAATCCGGTCGCCTTACCCATTGGCATGCTCCTTCCCGGCCTTGGCATTCGTGCCGGCATTCCCTTTTGCTTCTATTTCCGCCTCCATCTCCGAAAGGGCGCGCTTGTAATCGACAGGCATCACCTTGGTGAATTTCGGCAGATAGCTTTCCCAGTTCTCCAGGATATTCTTGCCACGCGGGGAGTTGGTGTAGTGAACGTGACGCTCGATCAGTGTGCGCAGGATCTTCTGGTCATTCTGGCTCAGTGAGTGTTTGATATCGACACGACCGTGCGTCTCGAGATCGGGCCCCTGATGATCCAGCTCCTCCAGCGCATCGGCCTCGGAAGCGATCGGTTCGAGTGCGACCTGAGCCATGTTGCAGCGGCTCTCGAAGTCGCCGGCCTCGTCCAACACGTAAGCGATGCCGCCGGACATGCCGGCTGCGAAGTTGCGTCCTGTTTCTCCCAGTACGACGACAGTGCCGCCGGTCATGTATTCGCAGCCGTGATCGCCGACGCCTTCGACGACGGCAACCGCGCCGGAGTTACGTACGGCGAAACGCTCGCCGCCGATGCCGTTGAAGTAGCACTCGCCGGCGATGGCGCCGAAGAGCACGGTGTTGCCGACGATGATGTTGTCGTCGGCCTGAATCGGGCTCTCCTTCGGCGGATAGATGGCGATACGTCCGCCGGACAATCCCTTGCCGACGTAGTCGTTGCCTTCACCGGCCAGATCGATGGTGACGCCGCGCGCCAGCCATGCGCCGAGCGACTGCCCGGCCGTTCCTTTCGCCTTGATGACGATGGCGTCTTCCGGCAGTCCTGCATGGCCGTACTTCTTCGCAACCTTGCCCGAGAGCATGGTGCCGAAGCTACGGTCGACGTTGCAGATGTCGGTCTCGATGACGACCGGCTTCTTCTCTTCCAGTGCGGGCTTCGCCTGCTCGATCAGCTTGTTGTCGATCAGCGTCTCCAGACCGTGGTCCTGCTTGTCGGTGTTGTAGATATCGACACCCGGCAGCTCCACCTTGTGGAAGACCGGCGAGAGATCGAGTCCCTGGCTCTTCCAGTGGCGGATCGCATCGTTGGTATCGAGCATATCCGAGCGTCCGATCAACTCGTCGAAGGTTCTGAAACCGAGCTCGGCCATGATTTCGCGCGCCTCTTCGGCGACATACATAAAGAAGTTGACCACGTCCTCAGGCTTGCCGACGAACTTCTTGCGCAGCTCGGGATCCTGCGTGGCAACGCCGACAGGGCAGGTGTTCAGGTGGCATTTGCGCATCATGATGCAGCCCTCGGCCACAAGTGCGATGGTGCCGAAAGCAACCTCGTCGGCGCCCAGAAGGCCGGCGATGACCACATCGCGACCGGTACGCATCTGGCCGTCGGCCTGCAGGCGTGTACGGCTGCGCAGGCGGTTGAGTACCAGCGTCTGCTGCGTTTCGGCAAGGCCGAGCTCCCATGCGGAGCCGGCGTGCGTGATCGAGGTGAGCGGCGATGCACCGGTGCCGCCATCGTGGCCGGCAATGACCACATGGTCGGCATGCGCCTTGACCACGCCGGCGGCGATGGTGCCGACGCCTACCTCCGAAACCAGCTTGACCGAGATGTCGGCATCGGTGTTGGTGTTCTTCAGGTCGAAGATCAATTGCGCCAGATCCTCGATCGAGTAGATGTCGTGGTGCGGCGGCGGCGAAATCAGGCCGACGCCCGGGGTGGAGTGACGCACGCGGCCGATACGCTGATCGACCTTGTGGCCCGGCAGCTGGCCGCCTTCGCCCGGCTTGGCGCCCTGTGCCATCTTGATCTGAATCTGGTCGGAGTTGGCAAGGTATTCGGTGGTGACACCGAAGCGGCCGGAGGCGACCTGCTTGATGGCCGAGCGCATCGAGTCGCCGTTCGGCAGCTTCTCGAAACGTTCCGGCTCCTCGCCGCCCTCGCCGGTGTTCGACTTGCCGCCCAGACGGTTCATGGCGATGGCCAGCGTGCTGTGCGCTTCGTGCGAGATGGAGCCGAAGCTCATGGCTCCGGTGACGAAGCGTTTGACGATGTTTTCGGCCGGCTCCACCTCATCGATGGAGATGGCGTTGCCGCCCTTGAACCTGAACAGGCCGCGTAGCGTGGTCAGGCGACCGTTCTGCTCGTTGATATGGTTGGCGTACTCTTTGTACTGCGCGTAGTTGCCGGTGCGGATCGCATGCTGAAGCTTGGCGATGGTGTCCGGGCCAAGCAGGTGCTCCTCGCCACGTACGCGCCATGCGTATTCGCCACCGACATCGAGATGCTTGCGGTAGATCTGGGCATTGCCGTAGGCATCGCGATGCAGACGTACCGCCTCCTCGGCAACTTCATTCAGCCCGATTCCCTCGATCTTCGTTGGTGTGCCGGTGAAGAACGCCTCGACAAAGCTCGATGCAAGACCGACCGCCTCGAAAATCTGGGCGCCGCAGTAGGATTGATAGGTGGAGATACCCATCTTCGACATTACCTTGAAGATACCCTTATCGATCGCCTTGATATAACGCTTCTTTACCTCTTCAAGTGACAGCTCTTCCGGCAACTGGCCGGTGCGCTGCAGGTCGAAGAGGGTCTCGAATGCCAGGTATGGGTTGATCGCTTCGGCACCATAACCCGCCAGCGTGGCAAAGTGGTGAACTTCGCGGGCGGAGGCCGTCTCGACCACCAGTCCCGCCTCGGTACGCAGCCCTTGACGGGTCAGGTGAAGGTGAACGGCCGAGGTGGCCAGCAGGGCAGGGATGGCGATGTGATCGGCGTCCATCTCGCGGTCGGAGAGGATGACGATGTTGAAGTGCTCGGAAACCACCTCTTCGGCGGCTTTGCACAAATTCTCCAGCGCCGGCGCCATGCCGGCAGCACCCTGGTCGGCCGGATAGCACATGGAGAGGGTGGTGGTGCGGAACTTGCCGTCGGTATAACGCTCGATATGGCGCACCTTCTCCAGATCGATGTTGGTCAGGATCGGCTGGTGTACTTCCAGGCGCATCTGCGGTTCATCGGCATCCAGCCCGAGCAGGTTGGGGCGCGGGCCGATGATCGAGGTCAGGCTCATCACCATCTCCTCGCGGATCGGGTCGATCGGCGGGTTGGTTACCTGTGCGAAGAGCTGGCGGAAGTAGTTCGAGAGATGTTTGGAGCGGTTGGAGAGCACGGCCAGCGGGTTATCGTTGCCCATCGAGCCGATCGCCTCCTGCCCTGATACCGCCATCGGTGTCATCAGGAACTTCAGATCCTCCTGCGAATAACCGAACGCCTGCTGGCGATCGAGCAGGTCGGAGTGCTCGGGCGCCATGGTCGGCACCTCTTCCGGCAGCGATTCGAGCTGAATCTGGGTCTCGGCCAGAATCTTTTCGTACGGCTTTTTAGAGGCCAGCTCGCTCTTCATGTCGCCGCCCGGGATGATGCAACCCTTCTCCAGATCGATCAGGAACATCTTGCCCGGCTGCAGACGCCACTTCTTGACGATCTTCTCCTCGGGAATATCGAGCACGCCCATCTCCGAGGCCATGACGACCAGATCGTCATCGGTGACCAGATAGCGGGCGGGGCGCAGGCCGTTGCGATCCAAAGTCGCTCCAATTTGGCGGCCATCGGTGAAGGCGACGGCGGCGGGGCCGTCCCATGGCTCCATCAGCGCAGCGTAGTATTCGTAGAAGGCCTTGCGCTTCTCGTCCATCAGATTGTTGCCCGACCACGCCTCGGGAATGAGCAGCATGGCGGCATGCGCCAGCGAATAGCCGCCCATCACCAGCAGTTCCAGCGCGTTGTCGAAGCAGGCGGTGTCGGACTGGCCCTCGCCGATGATCGGCCAGATCTTGGCCAGGTCGTCGCCGAGCAGTTCGGACTTCATCGAGTGGCGGCGGGCATTCATCCAGTTGATGTTGCCGCGTACAGTGTTGATCTCGCCGTTGTGCGCCACCATGCGGAACGGATGCGCCAGCTCCCACGCCGGGAAGGTGTTGGTGGAGAAGCGCTGGTGAACCAGTGCCAGGGCGGAGGTCATGCGCGCATCGCGCAGGTCTTCATAGTAGGCGCCCACCTGATGCGAGTGGAACATGCCTTTGTAAACCAGCGTGCGGCTGGACATCGAAGCGAAGTAGAACTTGGCCGGATCGTCGAAACCGAGTGCATCGACGGCGTTCTTGGCGACGCGGCGTAGTACGTAGAGCTTGCGTTCGAAGGCGTTCTGATCGGCGCAGTTATCGCCGCGACCGATGAACACCTGACGGATAAACGGCTCGCAGCGAGTGACGCTCTCGGGCAGGTCGGCACGAACGGCATCGCATGGTACATCGCGCCAGCCGAGCACTTTCTGACCTTCGGCGGCAATCGACTTTTCCACCTCGGCTTCGCAGGCTTTGCGATGGGATTCGTCCTGAGGCATGAAGACCATACCGACACCGTAGCTGCCCTCAGCAGGCAGTTCGATGTTAAGCTCGGGCGTAACGGCCTGGAAAAATGCGTCAGGAATCTGGATCAGGATACCGGCACCATCGCCTTCGCGCGGGTCGGCACCGGCAGCGCCGCGATGGGTCAGGCGGTTGAGAATCTCAATACCCTTTTCGATAATATCGTGACTCTTCCGGTTCTTAATATGAGCAACAAAGCCGACACCGCATGCATCGTGTTCATGAGCAGGGTCGTACATCCCCTGTTTCTTCGGTGCGGTCAAATTTGGCGAATGGCTCACTGGTTGGCTCATAAATACCTCAAAATCTTTGTAAAACATGGGAGTGCCACATTGCATATATCCATGCGTCTGGCGGTACATACCCTCGAAATCGGTGCCGCGCTCATCACAGCGGCGGCGCAATATAGCGAAATCGGAAAAAATTCTCTACTGCTTCTGAAAGCGGTTAAGTGACAGGAACCGTTCGGCGAGTCCAATCCGGTGCAGTTAGTCCGAATGAGAAAGCGGACCTGTTTGGCGGGCCAAAGATTAAAGAGCCGAAGATTCACTGGTTTTCGGCATGTGCATCGAAGTCCGGGACAGGCTTGGCTGCCGGAGGATGATTCGGGTAACTCCACCTGTGGCCTTAGCCTGCTATGTTGCCCGGACTTTGTTTGACATCGGTGCCTGTTCGTACAATGCTCTGTATCCTAAGTTGTCGAGTGGAGAGGGATTCGTGGCTCGGGTTATATGTGCCTTTATTTCAGCATTGTTTTTTATAAATCCTGTTTTGGGGGGGACTCCCGATTCGATCGATGTTACGCCTGCGAAATTACGATTCTCCTATGAAGAGATAACCCTTCCTGCCAATGAAAAGATGGGATTGCTTGGTGGAACGTTTCTGTATGAATTCAGCGACTGGTTTTCGGCAGGGCCTGCCTCTTATGGAGCGATTACAGGTCAGCGAGGCGGCTTTATCACCCTGGGGCTGGCTTCCGAATTCCGAAAAGAGGTATGGAACAATATAGAGGTTAACGGAGGCCTCTTTGTCGGTGCCGGCGGAGGCAGGGGTGGCCCCCAGCTTCAGGGTGGCGGCCTCATGCTTCGCTCGCATTTTGGAGGCAGTTATAAATCACCATGGGGTAATATCGGTGGCGGCATCAGTTATGTCGATTTCCCCAATGGCAGTATTCATAGCTTTCAACCCTATGTGGCTTATGAATATCCTTTTACGACACTGGTTGCCAATGGCTGGTCTGACCATGCTGTTTCCGATGATGGCAGTCGGACTGTGGGACTTTCATCCGAATCGGAATTTTCTCTTATCTATCGAACATACAGGGTGCCGGGTGGCGTAGTGACCGGTAGAGGTGTACCGCAGCATTCGACGATCAACTTGTTGGGTGTCGAATGGCAGCGTTATCTTGATGAAAACCTGTTCTTAAAAATTGAAACGGAAGGCGCTACAGGAGGAAATAGCAGGGGTTATATGCAGATATTGCTGGGTGGCGGATATCGTTTCAGGGTGACCGACTCCACAGCAATAAAAGCCTCTGCATCCGTGGGGGTTGCCGGTGGCGGAAGTGTCGCGACTGGTGGCGGGCTGCTTGTCGACGCGTCGCTCACACTGCAACAGTATCTTGCGAACAATCTTTTTGTTGAGCTCGGTGGCGGGTACGTGGATGCACCTGATGGCTCGTTTAAGGCCGCCAGCATGGGGGCCAAACTGGGTTATCGATACAGTATGCCCGATGTGCAGGGTCGAAGTGTTTCATCTTCCGCTCTTGCCGGGTATGAGCGGCACAATATGAGAGTGCGTATGGTGCACCAGAGCTATTTGCGGAACGATCCGGGATGGAGAAACAATTACCCTGACCTGAATGTCGATCTGTTGGGTCTCCAGGGCGATTATTTCGTTTCGGATCGCTTCTATCTCACTGGCCAGGGTATCGCTGCCTATAGTGGCCGGGCAGGCGGTTATATGATGGGCCTTGTTGGCGGCGGCCTGCATCTGGAACTGCCGGGCACGCCACTGTTTGCCGATGCCGAGCTGTTGGGCGGCGCAGCCGGTGGCGGAGACCTGGATGTTGTCGGTGGTTTTGTCTGGCAAGGGAGTGTTGGGATCGGTTATCAGTTTTCAGGGCCCTATAGTCTGATTGCGTCCTATGGTGAGATTCAGGCGGCCAGGGGTAATTTTAAGGCGCATGTACTGGGCATTTCGCTCGCATATGATTTTGCACTTTTTGCCAGGTGAATTTGATTGAGTAAGGAGATGGCTTTATAATGAAGGTTTTGACAGGCATAGTGCGCCTGACCGAATTTTGGGGAGTGTGAATGCTTAAACGATTATTAATGGTTACAGCCTTTTTTGGCGTGGTCCTGTCAATGCCTGCCATCAGTTCCGGAGCCACACTCTCTGCAGGGCAGTTAAAGATGATCGACTCGCTCTCTGCATCCGACAGGTCGGCACTGGCAGCTAAGCTGGGCGCCTCCAATGTGACTCCGGCCGCTCCGTTTGAAGCAGCCGCTCCGGTGGTCGTCAGGCAGAAGCCGCAAGGGATCAGCTATATCGAATCCTCCTTTGGTAAGCGGCTGGAAGATCTTTCAGAAAGAAAGTTGAATCAGTTCGGTTACGCTCTGTTTTCGGGTTCGCCAACCACCTTTGCACCGACTACGGATATCCCGATTCCTCCGGAATATGTTCTGGGGCCGGGAGATGAGCTGCGCATCCAGTATTATGGGAGCCGTAGCGATTCGTTTTCACTGATTGTCGATCGTAATGGCGTGGTTAATCTTCCCGATGTAGGAGAGGTGAGCCTTTCTCGCCTTACTTTCAATCAGGCACGTGCGCTTCTGGCGGAAGAGATCGGCCAGAAAATCATCGGTGTAACCACCTCTGTCACGATGGGGCGTTTGCGTTCTATCCGGGTTTTTGTTCTGGGGGATGTGAGAAACCCCGGCTCTTATCTCGTAAGCAGCCTCTCTACGATTTCGCATGCGCTGTTTGTCTCAGGAGGGGTGAGTAAACGCGGCAGCCTGCGCCACATCCAGCTTAAGCGTAACGGGAAAAAAGTTTCCGAACTGGATATCTACGACTTCCTGTTGCATGGCGACAGTAGTAAAGACGGGCGTCTTCACCCTGGTGATGTCGTCTTCGTTCCTCCTGTGGGTGAATTGGTAGCTGTGGCCGGTGAGGTGGTTCGTCCTGCTATCTATGAACGCAAATGGGAGAAAAGAGTCAAAGATATCGTCAACCTTGCCGGTGGCTTGTTGCCGGCAGCCGATAAGGTCAGAGGCCAGATCGATCGGCTTGAAGCATCGGGTAACCGCCAGGCGATCAGCTTTGAACTGACAACAAGCGGTTTGAAGGCCAAAGTAAAAAATGGCGACATCATTCAGATTCATACACTACCGGGTATCAAAGACGAGTATGTAACCCTTTCCGGGGCGGTAAAGCGTGGTGGACGGTTCGGATATAAGAAGGGGATGCACCTTTCAGAATTGATTGAGTCGCGGGAAACCCTTTTACCAAAGGCCTATTTGAAAAAGGCCGAGATTACCCACTACTCCGTTGAAGATGGAAGAATTCGCAAGACCAGCAGAAGTGAATTCAGCCTTGAGGAATTTTTCCGGAAAGGAAGCGATATCGAACTTCAGCCCTATGATGAGGTCGTTGTTCGTTCTGTGACCGACTGGAGTGAATCGATTCGTGTGGAGATCAAAGGTGAAGTCCTTTTTCCGGGTACCTATCCGGTGGCCAAGGGTGAAACGCTCTCCTCGCTGATTGAGCGTGCCGGGGGGTACTCCGAGGATGTCTATCTTCCCGGGGCTGTCTTTTCCAGGCAATCCATTCGGGCTCAACAGGCACGTGAACAGGAGGCCATGATCGCACAAATGGAGCAGGAGATCGCCTATATGGAAAGCTCGCTTACGGGAATCCGGGAAGCGAGTATCCTGTCAGGTAAGCAGAAGAGTATTGCTGCTGCCCAGCAAATCCTTCAGAAGATGAGACAGGTTAAACCGACAGGAAGGCTGGTGATTGAACTCTCCGGACTTGAGAAATTCAAAGGTTCCGAATTCGATATTCCGCTTAAGGATGGTGACGCGATCTATCTGCCAAGCCGACCAAGTGAGGTACTGGTGATTGGGCAGGTCTATAATACAACAGCCCTCCTCTACAACAGCAAGCTGGATCGCGATGACTATATCGATATGGCGGGCGGCCCCACACGGATGGCGGATGAGAAGGCCGTCTACATCGTTCGGGCCAGTGGGCGTGTCGATGCAGGTAAGCGGTTTGGCGGGAACAAGATTTCACCGGGTGATACCATTGTGGTGCCGGAGGATCTGGAACAGTTCAATCTTCTCGACAGTGCACTTGACTGGTCGAAGGTGCTGATGAACGTCGGTGTCGGCGTCGCCTCAATGAAAACACTGGGGATTCTCTGATGGGTGAAAACAGAGAAGGTCGGGCCGGACAACAGCCGAATCAAAATTTGCCGCCCATGGATCCGCGTCTGCTTGCTGCGATGTATGGTGTACAAACAGGAGATGAGATCGACCTTCTTGGATATTGGTGGGTTGTCTGGGCACAGCGAAAATTTATTCTTTCGATAACGTTCGCTGCTGCACTGCTGGCCGCTGGCGTATCGCTGCTCATGCCGAATATCTATCGTGCCGAGGCATTGCTGGCGCCGGTGAAGACGGAGGATAACAAGGGAGGCGGATTAGCCTCCACGTTGGGTGGACTGGCATCCATGGCCGGTATTTCAATTGCGAGCGGTGGCAGTGTCGAGGAGAACCTTGCAGTGCTGAAATCGCGAGAGTTTCTCTGGAAGTTTATCAATGAAAAAAAGTTGATGCAGACTCTTTTTGAAGATGACTGGAATGCTGACAAGGGTTCCTGGGAAGAGAGTGAACCGGAAGATCAGCCGTCTCTTTGGGATGCCTATCGCCTGTTTACTGAGGAGGATCTGCTTTCTGTCTCCACGGATAAAGAGTCCGGGCTCGTGCATGTGAGGGTGGAGTGGACAGATGCCCAGCAAGCAGCTGACTGGGCCAATGCGCTCGTAACCCGTTTGAATGCATATCTTCGCCAGCAGGCTATTGCACGCAGCAACTCCAATCTGAAGTATCTGTATAGTGAGCTGGAGCGCACATCGGTTGCTGATATGCGCCAGGCTCTGTTTGAGTTGATCTCTCAGGAGCAGAAGAAGGCGATGCTGGCCAATACGCAGGAGCAGTTCGCTTTTCAGGTTCTTGATGCAGCTGTGGCTCCGGATAGAAAAGCCAAGCCAGGGCGCTCTTTAATTGTGCTTCTGGCGGTGTTTGCGACAGGTTTTGTATCTGTGGTCGGTGTGTTGATTGCTGAAGGGGTTCGTGCTCGACGTGCCGGGCAAGAGGAGTGATTTGTTACGCTAACAGGTTACTATCGAACGTTGGGAATGTAGTTTGGGGATGTGCGTTTTAGGGAACGGGGAAAAGTGATTGCAGAGTTAAGCGAAAGGCTTCCGGAAAAACTGGTCGCCTTAATCGACGAGAGCCGGAATATTCTTGGGCATGCTCTGGAAGAGTATGGCGATGGCCTGGTGTACCCAACCAGCCTCGGAGCAGAGGCGAGTGTTCTGATCGATCTGATCTGCCGGTTTGCGCCAGGTGTTCGTATGTTGACTATGGATACCGGCAAGCTTCCGGCAGAAACGCTGGAGCTGTTGAAGCAGGTGCAAACCATCTACGGTATCGGGATAGATGTGATAAGGCCTGATGTTGATGAAATTCAGGCAATGGTCGACAGGGATGGGGAGGAGTTGTACCGAAAGTCAGTAGAACTTCGTAAACAGTGTTGTGAAGTGCGAAAGGTTGAGCCGATGCGACAGGCACTTGTTGGCAGGGCCTGGATCACAGGGCGTCGGAAGTCTCAATCCTCCGATCGCAGTAAGCTCGAAATGGTTGAGCAGAACCCTTCGATGGGAGTGGCGAAATTTAACCCGCTGTTAAACTGGAGCGAAGAGGATATATGGCTGTATATTCGTAAAATGAATTTGCCATACAACAGGCTTTACGACAGTCACTATCGCTCTATTGGATGTGCTCCCTGTACACGCTCTATTTCGGTGGGTGAGGATGAGCGTGCGGGTCGCTGGTGGTGGGAAGACGAGGGCACCTCTTCAGAGTGTGGTCTGCATATAACCTCAACGGGAGAGCAAGTGGATATGGGTGTGGAGAGAACGTCAGAGAATCGATGGCAGGGCAAGCGAGTTTTGATTACGGGTGTATGCGGCACTGTGGGCAGGGAACTGTTACGTCAGGTGGTCGGGAAAGATGTTTACGAAGTTATAGGCATTGACAACGACGAGACAGAACTGTTTTTTGTAGATCAGGAGTATGCTTCTCTTTCAAATGTCCACCTTTATCTTGGAGACCTGCGCGATAAAGAGAAGTTGATGAGAAAGATGAACGGTATCGATGTCGTTCTTCACGCTGCCGCACTCAAACATGTGATTTTATGCGAGAAGACACCGCGCGATGCTGTCCAGACCAATATTCTCGGTGTGCAGAATGTGATCGATGCTGCAATCGCCAATCATGTTGAGCGTGTTGTTTTTACTTCATCGGACAAGGCCGTAAACCCAACCAATGTGATGGGTACCACCAAGCTGATGGGGGAGCGGCTGATGACGGCCGCCAATGCCCTGAGGCGCAGAACCGATCCGATCTTCGCATCAACACGTTTTGGCAATGTGCTTGGCTCCCGAGGCTCAGTGATTCCACTGTTTAAGAAACAGATTGAGAGTGGCGGGCCAGTTACCCTGACCGATCTGGAGATGACACGATTTATTATGACTATCGAGCAGGCGGTTAGCCTGGTGATGGAATCGGTTTTTCTTGCCAATGGCGGAGAGGTGTTTGTAACCAAGATGCCAATCGCCAGAATAAAGGATCTGGCTGAGGTAATGATCGAAGAGTTGAGTGATCGACCGGAAAAGATTGAGATCAAAGTGATTGGCTCTAAACCGGGTGAAAAGCTTTATGAAGAGCTGATGAATGATGAAGAGACACGCCGAACAGTTGAGTTGCCCGATTACTTTGCTGTATTGCCGGCGTTTAAGAGTGTCTATGAATCGATTTCGTACAACTATCCTGAGATGGGAGAGACAGGTGTGGAGGATCCGTATAACTCTTCGATTCAGCCAGCTATGGGGAAGGAAGAGTTGCGATCCTATCTGGTTCAGAGCAAATTGATTCAGGGGAGTCTATGAGAGTTCTTATATTAGGTGGTGATGGATACCTTGGATGGCCAACAGGCATGGATATGGCCGGTAAAGGGCATGAAGTGTGTGTTATGGACAACTATTTGCGCCGTAACATGGCTCAGGAGACCTCTTCCGAGGCATTGATTCCGACACCGAATCTGCATGATCGTACCGAGATATTTGCATCTGAGACAGGTAAGTCTATCCGGGTGGAGATTGGAGACTGTGCCGACTACCGGGTGCTTGAGAGTGTGGTGAAGGATTTTGCGCCTGAAGCAATTATTCACTATGCCGAGCAGCCCTCTGCTCCATACTCGATGCGCGGTTTCGATGAGGCCAAACGTACCTTTGATAATAACCTGGGAGCGACTTTCAACGTCATCTGGTCAGTGAAGGAGCATGTTCCGGATTGCCATATCATCAAACTGGGTACAATGGGCGAGTACGGCACCCCCAATATCGATATTGAGGAGGGATGGATCGATATTGAGCACAAGGGGCGTACGCAAAAGTTCCTCTATCCACGCCAGGCGGGAAGCCTTTATCATACCACCAAGGTACTCGATACTGACCTTCTTTGGTTCTATGTGCGTACCTACGGCCTGCGTGTGACAGATTTGATGCAAGGCCCTGTTTACGGTCTTTCAACAGCCGAGTCCGATATGGATGATCGGCTTTTCCCCAATTTTCATTATGACGATATTTTTGGAACGGCTGTAAACCGTTTCCTCGTTCAGGCTGTGGCAGGTGTGCCGTTAACTGTCTATGGTAAGGGAGGCCAGACGCGAGGCTATCTTAACCTGAAAGATACTCTGCAGTGTGTCGATCTTGCCCTGAACAACCCGGTGGATCGGGGGGATATGCGTATTCTTAATCAGTTTACCGAACAGTTTTCCGTTAACGAACTGGCGGAACGTGTCAGCCGTGTTGGAAACGTTATGGGACTGAATGTTGAGATCAAGTCGATCGAGAACCCACGCAAGGAGCTTGAAGACCACTACTACAATGCGTCGCACTCAGGTCTTCTGGAGCTGGGCCTTGAGCCCCATCTCATGACAGACGAGGTGCTGGCTGAGATGCTGGAGCAGGTGATCCGCTATAAAAGCAATATCGATGCGCGTAAAATTATGCCGCGCGTGAAGTGGGGTTGATATGAAGTGGCTGATTACGGGAGGTTGCGGATTTATCGGCAACAGTCTCATCCGTTATTTGGTGAAAGAGGGCGGTCATGTTATCCGGGTAGTCGATAACCTGAGCGTTGGAACGAGAGATGACCTGGCAGGGGTTTGTGATTTTACCGAACAGGAGTCAATTGGAGTTTTTCCTGAATCGGGAGTGGAATTGGTCGTTGGGGATATACTGAATGAAAGGCTTGCCATTGAAGCCACAAAAGGTGCTGATGTCATCGTCCATCTCGCCGCCAATACCGGGGTAGGGCCTTCTGTCGATGATCCGCGCAAGGATTGTATTACCAATGTGATCGGTACGCTCAACTATCTTGAGGGTGCAAGGCATAATGGTGTGCAGCGTTTTGTTTTTGCCTCAAGTGGGGCGCCGGTCGGGGAGTGCACACCGCCGATCCACGAAGAACTGCCGGCACATCCGGTTTCACCCTATGGTGCCAGCAAACTGGCGGGGGAGGGCTACTGCTCAGCCTATTTCAGAACATTCGGTGTGGAGACGGTCGCACTTCGTTTCGGCAATGTCTATGGCCCCGGTTCCGGGCACAAGAGCAGTGTCGTGGCCAAGTTTATCAAACAGGCAATGAATGGTGAGGCTCTTGAAGTTTACGGAGATGGTAAGCAAACCCGTGACTTTATCTATATCGATGACCTGGTGCGGGCGATTACTCTTGCTGCTATGCAGCCGGATATCGGTGGCGAAGTTTTTCAAATTGCCACTAATCGTGAGACAACTGTTGGAGAGATGGTAGAGCTGTTGCTTCCTGCACTCGAAAAAGCAGGTGTTGGCGGAGTGAATGTGATTCATGGCGAGAAACGTATTGGTGACGTGATGAGAAATTTTTCAGATACTCACAAGGCCAAAAGTGTTCTTGGCTGGACAACGAATTATGAGTTTAAAGATGGATTAGGCAAAACAGCAGACTGGTTTGTTCATCAAAATATCAATGGGGAGGGAAGGCAATGAAGAAAAAAGTTATCGTTTTAGGAGGAGATGGTTTTTGCGGGTGGCCTACGAGCCTGCACTTGTCAGCAAAAGGGCATCAAGTAGTCATTGTGGATAATTTGTCCAGGCGAAATATCGATAATGAACTTGAAGTAACGAGTTTGACACCAATCTGTCCAATGGGTAGCCGTCTGAAAACATGGTATGATGTTTCCGGAAACTCTATCGAATTTTACAATTTCGATGTCGCAAAAAATTATCACCGCCTGCTTACATTAATTAAAGAGTTTCAGCCTGATGCAATCATCCATTTTGCTGAGCAGAGGGCTGCTCCGTACTCTATGAAGAGCTCCCAACACAAGCGTTATACTGTCGATAATAACT
This sequence comes from Mariprofundaceae bacterium, assembly GCA_050304695.1. GTDB lineage: Bacteria > Pseudomonadota > Zetaproteobacteria > Mariprofundales > Mariprofundaceae > WSZY01. Next base: position 115,470 of record JBNLEB010000005.1, on the reverse strand, counting down.
TGAATGCCACAAACAATGTTCTGGCAGCGGTAGTGGAGTCCGGGCTTGATATTCATGTGATTCATTTGGGGACAATGGGCGTATATGGCTATGGCACTGCCGGTATGAAGATTCCCGAGGGGTACCTGACTGTAAAGCTTGAGACAGATGATGGCGAAATTGTAGAGAAGGACATCCTCTACCCGGCCAATCCCGGAAGTATCTACCATATGACGAAAACTCAGGATCAATTGATGTTTGCATATTATAATAAAAACGATGCGTTGAGGATTACCGATTTACATCAGGGGATTGTCTGGGGAACACAAACGGAAGAGACCAGAATGGATGAGCGCCTGATCAATCGCTTTGACTACGATGGTGATTATGGAACCGTACTTAATCGTTTTCTTATGCAGGCAGCAGTGGAACATCCACTTACTGTTCATGGTACGGGCGGGCAAACACGTGCCTTTATCAACATCCAGGATACCGTGCGTTGTATTGAGATTGCCCTTATAAACCCTCCGAAAAAGGGAGCTATGGTAGAGATTTTTAACCAGATGACAGAAACGCATCGCGTAAGAGATCTGGCGAATCTGATTGCGAAAAAAACCGGAAGCGAAATCGAATATATTCCTAATCCTCGAAAAGAGGATGATGAGAACGACCTTCATGTGGAAAACAAAAAGTTTCTTGGTCATGGCCTCGATCCCATTACGCTTGAGGAGGGGTTGCTGGATGAAGTGGTGAATATTGCGAAACACTATAAAGACAGGTGTGACCTGACAAAAATCCCCTGTGTCTCTTACTGGAACAGATCTCAAGAGGAAAAAAATAGAAAAAAATAATGGAACAAAAGTCCTTTCATTTAAATAAGGATGAGGTCGATATCATCTTTCTCTCGGGTGTTAACTGGTCGTTTTTGAAACAGGGTCAGCAATATATTGCCGAGCAGTATAAAAAAGCGGGTTATAATGTACTGTTTATTGAACCCATTCTTCATCGGAAAGTGCGTTTGTCCGATTACGGCAATATATTGAATCGGCTATTTAAGCGGAAAGAAAATATTTCAGGTAGTAACGATCTGGCAGTTGATTCATCTGTGCCTCACATTTTATCTCCGGTAACCCTCCCGGACACCAATACAATTTTCAGACAAATTAACAGGCTGTTATTTCTCCCATATCTGCTTCGGAAAGTTAAACGCCATTTAAAACAGGAGCATACTGTTTGTTACGTCTGGTGGCCTACAAACGGTTTTATGGATTTCCTCTCCCTTCTCACTCCTGATCGCCTTGTGTATTCGTGTTCCGAGAACTTTTCCGGAATGGATAATCTCCCGGCTGGCCTCTGCGATAATGAAAAGGTTTTGGCCGAAAATGCAGATGTGATGTTCGTAACCTCCTCTTATCTGCTGAATCGCTGGAAAAATATTGCCAGGTGCCCTGTGATCCTCCGGAAAAGGGCGGTTGACTACGAACTGTTTTCGCAGGCAGATACCGGACCCACAAGGAAAATCAAGTCCATCATTTCATATGGTGGTTTTTCGTCCCGGATTGACTTCGATCTGATAAATGCAATTGCAGCTAGCGGAATTCTGATTACTTTAGTCGGCCCTATGAGAATTTCTCCGCACCCCGATTTACATGAAAACGTTTCCCATGTTGATGCAGTGCAGCCGGAGGAGCTTCCATCATATATTGCTCACCATGATGCCATTCTTTGGCCGTACAAAATAAATGACCTGACTCGAGGGATATTCCCGGCAAAAATTTATGAATGTCTCTCTACAGGGAAACCGATTTTTTCGTCGGCCTTACCCTCTTTGGAAAAGTCGGCCCAGGAGCATGGGATTTATATAGCGGAAAACTCTGAGGAAATTATTCAACAAATTTCATCGTTTGTTGCTGAAGATGACTTACGACTATATAGGGCACGAAAAGACATAGCTTTGATGCATTCATGGGAAAAATGCATTGAAGATGAGTTGTTTAGTATGCTAAGTTGTTAATATTCATAGGGGGAGGTTGATATGCGAATCACTTTAGTAAGGCCGCCATTCTATTCACTTGTGGGAATGAATATTGTTTCTCACCCTCTTTCTTTGGGCTATCTGTCTTCCTGTTTAACCAGCGCAGGAGAAGACGTTTGTATTGTTGATGGCGAGGTGCTTGATTACGGAAAGAGTGATGATGAAGATAAAAGCAGCTTTTTGCGTGCCTTTTTGTTCGAACAAAAATTCCATCTGTTTTCAAATACCGGTTCACAAGAAGAACACCTGGAAAAAGTCATGAATGACTACTACCACAATGTGTGGAATGTCATTAATGAGGAACTTATCAAAACCAAACCGGATGTGATTGGTATAACCTGTTTTACGGTGACGATGACATCTGTAAAAATAATTGTGAAAAGGATTAAAGAGAGCTTTCCTGATGTGAAAATTGTATTAGGGGGCGTACATGTTACGACGATGGCTGAAGAGACTCTTCGGTCGATAGCTGGTGTTTCATGTGTTGTTATCGGTGAAGGAGAAGAGACGCTCGTTGAATTGGTCAATGAGTATAAAAAAGGGGACTCTGATTTAGAGCGGGTTGATGGATTGGCCTTTTTGTCAAAAGATGGGACTTTCATCCGAACAAAAGCGCGTGCTTTAATACAAAACTTAGAATCATTGCCTCTGCCGACCCGATCCTGGGGTGATCTGAAGTATGAAGACCATTTAGGATTTACAAGCAGAGGGTGCCCATATAAATGTAACTTTTGTGATTCCCGTTCGATTTGGACAAGGGCTGTCAGATACCTTCCATTAGAAAGGGTTATGGATGAACTGGATCATGTTGTGAATTTAGGGCTGCCAGTATTTCGCTATGCTGACGATACCTTTCCCTTAAACAGGGCGCGCACTTTAGAGTGGTGCAAACTGGTAAAAGAGGGGGGGTATAATAACAAGATGAAATTCAGGTTCGGGTCTAGAGTTGAACTTATTACCCGTGAATCTGTAGAAGAGTATCTGTCTGCAGGTGTGGAAAGTATCAGCTTTGGTATCGAGACAGGCAGCAAGAGAATAGGTAAAATTATTTCAAAAGATTTTAAAAGCACTGATCCGGTTGAAGCGGTCAAATTGGTCAATGATATCGGAATTAATACTCGAACATATTTTATGTTAGGCCATCCCACGGAAACTGCGGCAGATATAGAAGATACGATTTCAATGGTAAAAAAGATGTGTTCTTTACCGAGGAATTTCGTAGAGGTCAATGTTGTGTGTCCCTATCCGGGGACTGAATTATGGCCATTGGCTCTCGAAAAGAGCGGTGGTGGCAATTTCGTTGATATCGATACTTATTATAAGATGTTCCATCAAAACTCTCCGGTTGTTAACCTGACAGATTTGCCCAATAGCGAAATTGACAAATATATCAGAGAGGTTTGTAGCATGGTTGCCAGACGCTCAATTAAGAATAAGTTGACATCTTTGTCAAAAAGAATGCTCACAAACCCGGTGTCTACAATTAAATTAATTAAAAACAGGTATCGATAAGGATTTGGGAAACGGAAAGAGTATGTATCAAAGTATTCCCGGGAAAATTGTCTGGAGACTGAGATTTTCTATATGAGAAAACTGTTTGGGATCGTCAGATCGTAATGGAACCATTCATTGCACTCATTATTAGTTCCGTTTTTGTTTTTTTGTACATCATTAGCAGGAACTCTATTAAAATAGATATTATACAAACTTTTGATTTGCTTATTCTGGTTGTTTTCCTTTATGTTTATTTACCTTCGCTTATTTTATATCTGGATCCAAGTTGGGTTCAGTACTATGAATTTTCATTTACACCCAGCAAGATCTATTTAAGCGCCAGCCTTGGTATGCTGGCACTGTTTGTCGGTTATTCTTTTGCAGATTTTATGCTGGCTAAGAAAAATCTGGCTGGTCTTCTTCCTTACTTTAAAATACATAGTAATGAATTTTTATGGAAAAACATGAAATCGCACGAGGTTTATGTGCCAATTATGTTTGTGTTATTTACAGTGCTACTCATATTGGTTGATCTGTATATTCGTCTTCCCGGGTTTTCCTCACTTATAAAAAACGTTGCACTCGGCATCATGACTGCTGCAGAGATCGATGATTACAGAATAGGACTGAGGCATAATGCCTTGGGGCCTGTAGGAACCATCATCCCCCATTTGCTGTTTGTTGTTATTCCAATACTGATTCTTGTTGCGAAAATAAAAAAACGTAAATTTTTCAACTACTTTGCGGGATTCATTATTTTACTGGGGCTGTTTTTTCTTATTTCCAAATTCTTCAGGGGTATGCTTGTTTTCTATTTGCTCACATGCCTGCTATCGATTGTTGTGATTAGTGATGATATTCGAACGAGAAGGTCGATCGTCATTTTCTGTGGGTTTGCTCTATTCACCGTTTTTATTCTTACTCTATACAGAAGCTCTGCTGAAATTGGTGCCGACTCAAAATCCATATATGAACTGGGTCTGTTTGCACTGGAACGCAGGTTGATAACCAGTGTCTGTCAATTCGGTTTCGTACTGGATCATTTCGAAGCTTTGGGATCCATGTGGGGGAAAACATATTTAATCAATATGATGGCGCTTCTTCCCGGCCCTGATTTAGATTTTAATGGCATACTTTTTAAAAAAATGGGTTACGCGCATGAGGGCGGTACGGCAACGATTACCCTGTTCGGCGAATTCTATAGCGATTTCGGATATCCTGGGATTGTGATAGGGGGATGGCTTACAGGAGGTATCGCCAGACTGTTGGAAGGGGTACGCCATTTGTCCAGATCTTTCCTGGGCCAGGTGTTTTATGTCTCCCTCAGTATCATCTTCTGCCGCATTGTCTTTACAGGTTATGGAGGTATATTCGTACCTCTAGGGGTGGCGCTATTTATTTTGTCGGGGATGTTTATTCTGAACTATTTTCTTCGGTTTGGCTTTTCTAAAATTACCAATCACAACAAAGTATGCGTTGTTGAGTAGATTGAAATGCTATTAGTTTTGCATTCTCCCTAAACAGGCGGATTATATGTTTAATATGTACAGGTACAGAATCCATGAAAATATTGCTTTGCATCCATACAAAGCAATATATTTTTATATACCAAAAGTTGCATGCTCCAGTCTGAAACTACTCTATTCCGAATTGCTCGGGATTAAGCCACTTGATCCGAGAAACCCGTCAAAGTATCCGCATTGGAGGCGCTATCCCTATGTCAAACGAAGCGAACTTCCGAAGTATGACGATTATTTTAAATTTGCATTTGTCAGAAATCCTTGGGATAGAATAGTTTCATGCTACTATAATAAAATTATTGAAACGCCGACAACTACAGGTTTCGGATATATTCAGGGAGTACCCCGTTTTTTAAGAAAGTATAAAAAATTTAGTAAAGATATGGACTTCACGAATTTTGTAGAGTGCATTTGTGAGATTCCTGACGATTTTGCCGACCCACATTTTCGTTCTCAATGGACATTTATAGCCCATAATGGCGAAATTATAACTGACTATGTAGGGCGCTTTGAGTTTTTGGAACAGGACCTTGGACATGTACATGATGTGATCCATGTTCATGATGTTACGTTACCCCACTTATCAAAGAGCAATCGAAATAAATACCACGATTATTATAATGATCATTCTCGTAAATTGGTCGCTATGCGATATGAGGCGGATATCGACCATTTCAAATACACCTATTAATGCACTAGAACCAAATGCGAAGTTTTTTTATATTATATACTGCGCGGATCGGGCTGCTAGGCATAGCGTTTCTTGCGGATGTCATTATTACACGCGAATTGGGTCCAGCCCTTAGAGGGGAGTATTTTCTTTTTGTTACAGTTGTGACGCAAATTTCTCTGGTGGCGACTTTGGGTCTGGAGTATTCATTTCCAAATATGGCAAGGGAAGGGCTCTTGAAGTCATATTTCTCCGAAATAATGGATATCAGACTGATACAGTCATTTATTGTTATCTTGGTACTGTCAATGGCAATTTTCTTGGTTTTTTTGGATAAATTTACATCGGTTGAAAGTAAGCCATTATTTTTAACCATTATTGTTATCGTTTGTTTACTGGAGGTTCTGTTTGTTTGGGCCACTTTTTATAAGCTTGCATTAGGAGAGATATCCTCTTCATTCACTATACGATATATAAGACGAACGGCTTTTTTGGCCATTATTGCTGTCATGGCCTACATTAACTTTTTCTCATTAGCGGTGGCGATATCTGCTTATATAATAAGTTTGTTAATAATCATTTATTATGTCAGGCAGATAGCTTTAGAGAGTCCAGATAGAAAAGAGTATGATGTTCGACCTTTAAAATTATCCCTAGTTATAATTAGAGTACTTGAATTCTTTATGATTAGGGGAAATGTCTATCTGGTTTCATATTGGCTTTTGGCAGAAGATATTGGGTATCTTTCTATTGCTATGGCTGTACTTGAATTAATGTTATTTTTACCTAATGCCTTAACTAGTGCCTTGTTTAGTAAAATGATTCATTCAGATGAAGTCTATTTGCATATTCGGAAACGGCTTTTGATTCTTGTAGCAATATTATTGCTTATCCAGTCAATTATCGTTTATTTTTTCGCAGAAACATTTATTCGATTTGTATATGGTGAAGGTTTCTTACCCTCGACTTCACTTATCCAAGCTTATTCTGTAATAATAATCGTTATTGCCCCTGTTACTGTTATTGTTACCAATACTTTAAGATACAATAACATAAATCATATTTTATATCCGCTATTAACGGGTTCTTTTGCTTTACTAACAATTGGATCATGGCTAACGATACAAGAAGGCGTAATTGGTGGGATAGCGGCTCAATTCATTGCATGTTTGGTGTTTATGGCGCTCTATTTCTGTTATGGTCGCTTATGGGGAGAGAAAGTAGTTTGATGGCACTGTTTTTTTTATCTCTGTTATCATTGCTTGTGATATGGCTGCTTTATCCGCTTACTCTTTCATTCCTGCATGCGCTGAAACCCCGTAACGAAAAACCTGTGGCCAGCCCCTCTTCCCTGAGTGTAACAGTGATCGTCGCAGCTCATAACGAGGCGGATAATCTGGGGGCCCGTATCGAGAATATATATGCCGGCGATTATCCTGACCAGTTGATCGAAGTTGTGATTGCATCCGATGGCTCGACTGATAGAACGGCTTCTGTTGTACAGGGGATACAGAAGCGTTTTCCGGCAGTGAAACTCATTGAAATCATGCCTCAGCAAGGTCGTTCGAATGCGCATAATCATGCTGTGCCTAAATGCTCTGGTGATGTGCTTGTGTTCACTGATGCGGAAACAGTGTTTGAAAGTAACTTTTTCAATAAAATTGTAGCACCATTTGCAAACAGCGATATTGGTTTTGTCTCTGGAGTGCTGCGATATCGAAATCAAAAAGAATCTGCTATTACCGAATCGGCCGGGCTTTATTGGCGTTTCGAATATCTATTGCGCCGTCTTGAGTCGCAGTTAAGCATTTACGTATTTGGCAGCGGTGCCTGTTGTGCCGTTCACAAAGATCTATATAGAGATATTCCACCCACTGGCGATGTCGATTTTACCACTCCTTTAGACGTTGCTTTGCAAGGCCATCGCTGCGTTCATGTTGATGATGCGGTTGCCTATGAAGTGATGCCCGATACGCCCGAGCGGGAATTTCGTGCGCGTGTCCGGATGACGGCCAAGAATCTGTATGGAACGGTTACTCGATGGGGATTCAAAGGATTGATTCATCATCCGGTTTATTCACTAGTGATCTTTTTCCACAAAATAGGCCGGTGGCTCACCCCTTTTGCTATGGTCGGCCTGTTTATCAGCAGTTTATTTCTGCTTGGTTCCGGAATTGGTTACGCTCTTTTTTTTGCGGGACAGCTGTTATTCTATTTCATTGCTGTTGCGGGTTATTTTCGTTTGCCTGTTCCTCTGGCAGGTCAGATATATAGCTTTTGTCTGGCTAATATGGGTTTTTTGATCGGCGTGTTGAAAGCTGTTTCTGGCCGTGTGCCTGCAGCATATAAACCCCTGGGCAGGATGTAAAAGCGACATGCATCAATATGAAAGCAATCGCATTCGGGATGTTTATGCTGGACGCGATACTAAGGGTAAACGCAGTTTGTATGCGTGGTATTTGCCCGAGAATCTGCTGATGCAATACCGTATACACAGTACGATGGCCCTGACATTGAATCGGGAGGGGTGGTCTTTCCTGGGCGATAAAAATTGTTTGGATATTGGTTGCGGCACTGGCGGATGGCTGCGTACGCTACTTGAGTGGGGATGTGACGCATCACATTTGCACGGTATCGACCTGCTGCCCGATCGTATTGAGAGTGCTCGTGAACGTTCGCCCAATATCGATTTTCAGGTGTCAGATGCCTGGCCTGTTCCTTTTGATGACCAAAGCATGGATCTGATTACTGCCAATGTGGTGTTCTCATCCATTCTCGATTCACAGGCCCGCGCCACCCTTGCCGATGAAATGAAGCGGGTTATGAAATCGGAAGGGTTGATTTTAATTTACGATTTTTGCATCAGTGATCCGCGCAACCCCGATACAACCGGTATCAATCAGAAAGAGATCAATCGGCTGTTCTCCGACATGCAATGTCACAGACGATCGCTGATTCTGGCTCCGCCGATTTGCCGCAGAATAGCAAGGCTTTCGCCTTTACTGGCATATGCTATGGAGCGCTGCTTTCCTTTTTTGAGGACACACGCAGTCTATGCACTGAAATATGACTAAATATTAAGGAAGGGTTTATGGATAATCGTGTATTGGTGACAGGTGCCGGTGGATTCATTGGCAGTCATTTGGTGGAAGAGCTGGTCAAAGCCGGCCATAGCGTGCGTGCTATGGTGCACTATAATTTCCAGAGTAACTGGGGCTGGCTGGAGACAGTGGCGAAAGATGTGATGGACAACGTGGAGGTGTTTCCAGCCGATATCTGCGATCCGTTCGCTGTGCGTGAAGCGGTGAAAGGGTGTGATACTGTTTATCATCTGGCAGCGCTGATCGCTATTCCATACTCCTATGTCGCTCCAGCCTCTTATGTCGAGACCAATGTGAAGGGAACCCTGAATGTGCTTGAAGCATGCCGGGCAGAAGGGGTTCATCGTATGGTGCATACCTCTACTTCGGAAACATACGGTACGGCTCAATATGTCCCGATTGATGAGAAGCACCCACTGGTCGGCCAGTCGCCTTATTCTGCATCGAAGATTGGTGCGGATAAGATGGCCGAATCCTATTATCTCTCTTTCGATCTTCCGGTGGCCACCATCCGCCCGTTCAACACCTTTGGCCCGCGCCAATCGGCCAGAGCGGTGATTCCTACTGTTATGAGCCAGGCGCTGGCCGGTTTTAAGCAGATTCGCCTTGGTGCGATTTCACCGGTTCGCGATCTCAATTATGTAAAGGATAGCGTGGCCGGATTTATAGCTGTGGCAGCCAGTGAAGCCGCCATTGGACAGGTGACCAATATTGGCCGGGGTAGTGGTGTGACAATCGGTGAGTTGGCGCAGATGATCCTCGATATTTGCGATTCGAATGCAGAAATCGTGTGTGATGAATCGCGTGTCCGCCCGGATAAGAGCGAGGTGCATCGCTTGATCTGTGACAACAATAAGGCCAGTGAGGTTCTTGCCTGGAAGCCACAATTCACCCTGCGACAAGGATTGGAAGAGACAGCCCTTTGGATGCGTGACAATCTGGATCGCTATAAACCGGAGATCTATAATCTTTAAGGTGGATAGGGTTTCATTTATGTGCTAAGTAAAAGTTAAGCGTATCGCATGAATATGCGATGTGAATTTGAGTTTATAAACAGTAGGTTCCGAATGTGTTGATTTTATTGGGAGGATGCTTTGAAAGCAGTGATACAAGCAGGAGGACAAGGAACCAGACTGAGGCCTTATACGCTTGTTCTTCCTAAACCTCTGATGCCAATCGGTGACTATCCGGTTATTGAGATGCTTCTCAAATGGTTGAGAAAAAACGGTGTGGAAGATGCATATATTACAACCGGCTATCTGGGGCACCTTATCAAATCTCTGTGCGGAGACGGATCACAGTGGGATTTGAATATCAAATATTCTGAAGAGCCGGAACCTCTGGGTACGGTGGGCGCGTTGAATCTTATTCGTGATCGCCTCGATGAAACTTTCTACATGTTGAATGGTGATTTGATCACCGATCTCGATTTAAGGGCATTTCGAGCCTTTCACAAGAAGCATGGCGGCTTGGTTTCAGTCGCCGTGGCAAAAAAAGATGTCAAGGTTGACCTTGGCGTGCTGGAAACCCAGGACGGCTGTATTTCAGCTTTTCGGGAAAAACCGACGATGCACTTTCAGGTAAGCATGGGGATCTATTGCATGGAGCCGGGGATACTTGAATTTGTGCCACAAGGAATCCCCTTCGGATTCGATGATCTGATGCATACGATGCTGGAGAGAGAGATACCTGTTCACGTCTTTGAACATGATGGTTGCTGGATGGATATCGGCAGGGCCGAAGATTACAAGATAGCCCAAAAGCTGTTTGAGGAAAATCAACACACCATACTTGGGTACTAGGGGAACAATGATTCACTCAAGAGATATTTCACTTGGCGATCCGACACTGGGAAATGAAGAGGCGGAAGCACTGGCTGCGGTTATTGATAGTGGCTGGCTGACAATGGGCGAACGCGTCTCCTGCTTTGAGGCGCGGTTTGCGGAGTTGCACGGAATGCAGGGTGCTGTGGCGGTTAATTCATGCACCTCCGCTCTGCATCTCGCTCTGGTAGCTCTCGATATAGGTCCGGGCGATGAAGTTCTTGTACCATCTCTGACCTTTGTCGCTACAGTCAATGCGGTGCTTTATACCGGGGCTACGCCGGTATTTGTCGATATTGAAACGGTCAATTCTCCACATATCTCCATGGCCGATGCTCAGGCAAAGCTGAGTAGCAGAACCCGGGCGATCATTGTGATGCACTATGGCGGTTATCTGGTCGACCTTGCTGAGTGGCGCAAGTTTGCCGACAACAAAGGGTTCTTTTTAATCGAAGATGCGGCTCATGCACCGGCGGTTGGTGAAGTCGGTCAGTGGGGAGATACTGCAGCTTTCAGTTTTTTCAGTAATAAAAATATGACTACGGGTGAGGGAGGGATGTTACTGGCAAAAGATAGTGCGCTTTTGTCCAGGATGCGGAGCCTGCGAGCCCATGGCATGACCAGTAATACCCTTGAGCGTCATAAGGGTCATGCCTATTCGTATGATGTCACCATGCTGGGGTATAACTACAGAATGAATGAACTTCAGGCTGCGATGGGCATGGTTCAACTGGAAAGGCTCCCCCAATGGAATGCATACAGACGGGAACTCTCCACTTATTATCGGAAGCGGATTGCGGTTGAAGTTCCATCCGTTGAAATTCCATTTGCAATTGAACACTTAACCGCAGCCCATCTGATGCCGATACTGCTTCCCGATGGCGTCGCCCGGGAGCCGGTGATGGATTCTTTGCGAGCCAGGGGCATCCAAAGCAGTATCCACTATCCACCGGTACATCTGTTCTCATTCTATCGGGAATCCTGCCCAGGTGTCGCACTACCCAATACTGAGATGTTTTGTGAGCGGGAGCTGACCCTTCCTCTTCATCCCGGATTGACGACAGATGATCTAGACTATGTAGTGAAGGGGCTTGCCGATGCTGTCTGTTAATCAATTATGCAAGCGTACGCTTGATATTTTCCTGGCTGCTGCCGGTCTGGTCATTGCTGCACCTGTGATGCTGGTGATCGCTCTTCTGGTATGGCTTGATGATCCCGGAGTTATCATTTTTTCGCAGACTCGGTTGGGAAAAGAGGGTAAGCGATTCAGGGTGCACAAATTTAGAAAATTTCGGATTAACTGGGACGATAATTCCGGTTCGGCTGTAACCGTGCGTGGTGATGTCCGTATGACTAAAATTGGCAGGGTTTTGGAAAGAACTAAGCTCGATGAGTTGCCGCAGTTATGGAATATTTTCAAAGGTGAGATGTCCTTTGTCGGTCCGAGGCCGGAGAGCCTGCGCTATGAGGATCTGTTCATTGACCCGTATCGACAGGTGCTTGATTACATTCCCGGTATTTTCGGCCCGAATCAGATCGCATATCGTAATGAGGCCGATATGTATCCGGCCGATGAATCACCGGACTCTTTTTATCGACGCGTCCTTTTCCCTGCCAAGGCTAAAAATGATATAGCTTATTTCAGTCGGGCAAATTGCCTGAAAGATATGGAATGGATTATTAAAGGGCTCTGGGTAAGTGTCATAGGCGCGGTCCCATGGCGGCGTTTTCTGGGTTTGCATGCCAGGATTATGGTATCCGATGCATTGATGATTTCGATTGGCTGGTTGGCAAGTTACACCCTGCGATACCATGATTTCGTCACAACACCATCCGGTCTTGAAAAGATGTTGAGTGCCACATCGTCATTTCGTTGGCATGAAGCAGTCGATGGTTTAATTATATTTCCACCACTGATTATAACTACCATGATACTTTGTGGTTGCTACCGAACACCTGTGCGCCATTTTTCCGTCTCCGATGCGATTCGGTTGGTATGGATTGTCAGTATATCCTGGATGCTGGGTTTTTTGCTGTTAATCGGCCTGGCCGAACGCGGCATTTCGATTTTGCTGTTTCCATTAGGTGGTGCATCGGTTCTCGCCCTTCTCTTTCTGCCTCGTATCATGGCAAGGCGCATAAATTTCGTCAGGAACCGTGATAAGAGTTCTCATCGGCGTCGAGTGGTTGTTTATGGTACCGACGTCGCCGGCATCTCCCTGGCACGCTGGTTACAGACAGGCCAGAGTGAAATTCAGTTGGTCGGATATGTTGATGATGACCTGGAAAAAAACGGACAACATATCGCCGACAGTTCGGTGTTGGGGCGTGAGAGTGATCTTCCCACCATCCGGGAGGTGCATGATATAACTGAAGTATGGGTCACTTTTTGCCCTGATCGTATTAAGCGCCGTCGACTTAATACCAGCTGTGCCGAACTTGGGATATCGGTCTATTATATCGCAGATTTGAACCCTTTTGCCGGGAGTTCATCTGTTTCTGAAGCTGTCGACTCAGCATCGGAAAGGAAAAAAGAGAATATACCGATTCGTGTTACCAGCCCTGTCCATAGCAGTAAATAAAATAGTAAGTAAACTCATCCCCGAGAGGCTTTCTGTCCTTCGTCCTGCAGCCCGATCGAACTAAAGTTCTTATCCCTTTGTTGGTCGAAGTTCAAAAGTCCGAAACGGTTATTCCGCACATGGATGTGCGGCTTTAGTGCCGATCAAAACTCGCACGTTTTGATCGGTGTAAAATATCATTCCTGCGGGGGCGCCGTAAGCAACGTTCCGACAATTGCGCTCTCCTGTCGGGATAGCATAAAAAAAAACGCCCGCAGCGTGGACTGCGAGCGTTGTTTTATGGCATCCCCAAGGGGATTCGAACCCCTGTTGCCGCCGTGAAAGGGCGGTGTCCTAGGCCGACTAGACGATGGGGACCTATGACGAACGCGGCGAAGCATATTGGCATATACTTCTGCGTCAACCTTGAAAAGATGGTGCGCCCACTAGGACTCGAACCTAGGACCCACGGATTAAAATTCCGCTACTCTACCAACTGAGCTATAGGCGCCTTATGACCTTTCGTGAAGGTCGCGAAGTGTCTTTAAATATTCCGCTCTGTCAAACATCTTTTTGGCCCTATCTCTTCCTGCAGACGGGTGCTTACCGAGCCTGCTTTCTGCTGTTAGGATTGCAGGATGAACTATCGTCCCGTACCCGATTACCATATGCATACGCCACGCTGTAATCATGCAACAGGTTCGGTGGTTGATTATGCCGAGGCTGCGCTGCTTGTTGGTCTGAAAGAGATCGGTATGTCGGATCACTCTCCGATGCCGGACGGTTTTGACGAGTGGCGCATGGCTTGCAACGAGCTGGAGGGGTACCTTGCCGAGGTTCGGTCAGCCAAGGCGAAGTTTTCCGGGCGACTTGATATCAGGCTGGGTATCGAGGCTGACTATACCCCCGAAACTGCAACGTATGTCCGTGAGATGCTGGAGACGGTAGAGTGGGACTATGTGATCGGCTCCGTTCATTATATTGGTGACGGCAGTGATAAGTGGGGATTCGATAATCCGGACGATATGAGTCAGTGGGAGGCTTGTGATATCGAGGATGCCTATGTTGACTATTTTAAGCTGATTACAGCTTCGGCTGAATCGGGACTGTTCGATATCATTGGCCATCCGGATCTGATCAAGAAGTTCGGTCACAGGCCGCCGCTTGCCAGTCAGCGCGTACTGGATGCAGAAGAGAAGATGTTGCAGGCGGTGAAACAGGCCGACGTTGCACTGGAGGTGAGCTCTGCCGGATTGCGCAAACCGGTTGGCGAAGTTTATCCGCATGCGCGTATCATTGCTCGTGCTGCTGAGTTGAATATTCCGTTCAGCTTTGGTTCCGATGCCCACTCGCCGGGTGAGGTAGGACATGCTATGGACGCCTGCCTTGCGATGCTTGAGATGTGTGGGGTCAATGAGGTTGCTACATTTAATGGCAGAGCCAGAACGATGTTGCCGATTGCCCGGCAGGAACAGCCATCGAAATGAGTCAGGAGAAGATTCTTATCACTGGTGCGTCGGGTGGATTCGGATATGAGTTCGCCCGGCAGCTGGAATCGACCGGAGCCCGCCTGATCCTGCACGCCAGAGATGAGGCGCGCCTGCAACTAACGTGCGATGGCCTGAAGTCACCGGAGCGGCATCGTTGTATTTTTGCCGACCTTTCGCAGCGAAAAAGCATCGAGAAGTTTGTCGAAGAGCTGGCCGATGAGGGCGATCTGACGGGGCTGGTTAACAATGCCGGTTTTGGCATATGGGGAAGGTTCGAACTGAGTGAAAGCGTTGTTCAACTGGATGTTCTGCGTACCGATCTCGTTGCGCCCGTAGCCCTTGCGCACGCCTTCTTGCCTGGGATTATTCGTCAGCATGGCTTTATCATTAACGTGTCGTCGCTGGCCGGTGAGACGCCACTGCCATATATGAGTAGTTATGCAGCGGCCAAGGCCGGAATGACCTGCTGGAGTGAGGCGCTTCGCGCCGAACTGGCGGGTAAAGTCAGTGTGGTGACCCTTGTGCCAGGTCCGTCATCGACGGGCTTTCGTGATGTTTCAGGTGCTCCCAAAGGCAAGGGAAGTCTCTTTCGTACTTCAGCAAAAGAGGTGGTGATGTACGCTCTGGATTGTTTGGCGAGAGGCGGTGGTTATTGTGTTCCGGGGTTAAAACATCGGCTGCTCTGGTTGTTGCAAAAGCTGGTGCCACGTCAGCTGGCGCTCTATGTGATGTCACGCTATCTCAAACCCTGACCTGACCATGCCGCAGTTCGATTATTCGGTTCGGGTATCGCATCGCGCCCGGCATGCCCGCATCGTGGTACGCCCGAACCTGAGTGTTGAGGTGGTGTTGCCAAAGGGTGTTGCGAAATCACGGGCTGCGCGGCTGGTGTGTGAGAAGAGAGGGTGGGTAGAGCGCTCCTTGAAACGCTTTCGTGCTGCCATGGATGAAGAGACACAATTTCATACACCGTTTCCACCACAAAAAATCGATATTGAGCTGTTGCATCAACCACGCCTTCTCATCTATCGTAAAAGTGATTCATCGCAGGTCAGGGTGACAGAGCAGAGTGATGAGTTGCATATAACAGGTGCGATTGACGATGAGGTGAAGCTGCGTGCAGCGCTACAGCGCTGGTTAAAGCTAAAGGCGAAAAAGACTCTTCTCCCTATGTTGGAAGCTCTTGCGCGGGAGCACGGGTTTCATTTTAACAAGGCGACTATTCGTTTGCAGAGAAGTCGTTGGGGCAGCTGTTCAAAAGCGGGTAATATCAGCCTGAATGCCAAGCTGCTTTTTTTGCCACAGGAGTTGGTAAGATACGTAATCGTGCATGAGCTGGCACATCTGAAAGAGATGAACCATTCAGCGGCATTCTGGCGAGTGGTTGAGCGGTGCGATGCCGACTATGGTGATCATCGCCGGGCGATGTGCCGGGTTGCACACCGTATACCTAAGTGGGCCGACACTTAGGTATTTGTTGTTCAATCGCCTCTGTTCAGCTGTTTCGTTGCAAACATTCAGGGCAGACACAGTGGGTCAGTCGTGCATCGGTGTTCAGAAAGAGATAGTCCTCAAGGGGTATCCAGTTAGACTCATGCTCAATACTTTTGCAATAGGTGCAAATGCGCAGTAGACCGCTGAGACGCTTAACTTCGTCCAAAGCGCTTTGCAGCTCCTGAATGGTCGTGGCCAGTTTCAGGTGAGTATGAACTCTGGCCAATAGCTCGGGTGGGTTTACCGGTTTGGCGACAAAGTCGGCAGCGCCCATTTCGAATGCTCTGACGATTTGATCCTCATCATCCTGACCGGTCAGGAAAAGAATGGGGATTTCTGCGCTTTCCGGATTATTTTTAATGGCTTCGCATACGACAAAACCATCCATGTCCGGCATGACAATATCCAGAAGAATCAGATCAGGCCTGTTTTTTTGGATGCTTTCCAGAGCCTCTTTTCCGCTCTGGGCGACATCAACCTGAAAGCCTTCACGTTGCATGATGGAGATGACGATCTTTAGCTGAATTGGCGTGTCATCGACGACGAGAAGCTTCTTCATGTGACCCCCGTATTTTTGTAACTATGACTTAGGGAGATAGGGCTAGCAAGCTGATTCCTGCTCACACTCCACTGCTTCCCGAACTTTTGAGATGGAAGCGTTAGTTATCAGCCTTTTGCCAACTTTGGCTACAGGGGGTGTCCGGCATACGCCCATGCAGTGCTGTCGTTGAATGATGATACCGGGAAGTGACCGGAGCTCGCCTAGCAGTGATTCGGCTCCGGCGTGCTGGCAGAAGGGGCCGTTGCAGAGCGTGATGTTCGCATCACCATGTTTTGTCTCTTCAAACAGTGACATGGGAACTCTATCCGGCATAACGGATAGCGAAAAGTATTCAAGTATCCGCTCTTTCGCTGCTTCGGGGATTGCTCCAAAACGTTCATAGACATCTTCCAGTGCAGCGAACAGAAATGTCGTTTTCCGTGGATAGTTTCGCAATGTCAGGATATGGTCGGTTGCTGAAATGATTTCGCTATTATGCATGGCTGTATGCTAGACTCGGATGGCCATGGTGACAAAACAGTGTAATGGCGAAACGCTCATGGGAGACCAGCCTATGGATAGATTGAATGAGAATTGTCTTCCTATCCTGACCGCGAAGCAGATGAGGATGGCGGATCGGCATACCATTGAGCATGAAGGTGTTTCTGCTGAGATGCTGATGGAGCGCGCCGGACAGGCCGTGGTGGATGGCGTGACCCGCTCATGGAGCAATGGTGGCCGGGTTGTGGTTATTGTAGGCGCGGGGAACAATGGCGGCGACGGGCTTGTAGCAGCCCGGTTGCTGCGCAATCGTCGAATACCGGTGACAGCCATACCGATCGTGCCGGTCGAAAAGCTCAAGGGTGATATAGGCAGACAGGCTGAATTGGCCCGGCAGGCAGGCGTGAAAATCCGGCCTGCAATATGCCCTGATGATCTCCATAACCTGGAATATTGGTTAAAACGAGCCTCCATCGTAATTGATGCTGTTTTTGGTACCGGACTTGATCGACCGCTTGAAGGCTGGGTCGCAGAGGTGGTGGAAACGGTCAATCGCAGTGATCGAACGGTTCTGTCAGTTGATATTCCCAGCGGTGTGGATGCGGATCACGGTGAAATTTTCGGCACTGCAGTTGAGGCGAGCTTCACTTTGCCCATCGCCGCTTATAAGTGGGGGCACTGGTTGAATGGCGGTGCATGCTGTTCCGGCCAGTTGCTGGCACCTGCACCGATCGGCATTTCTGAGCAGACACTTGCAACGGCCATGGCTACCTATCCTTGCAAGGCCCCTGCCAGCTATCTCATGACAACTTCACTGGTTAAAGCAGCCTTGCCGGAGCGATCTCGCGATGCTCACAAGGGTGATTTCGGGCATCTCTGGATATTCGGTGGTTCCGAAGGTTATACCGGTGCGCCGAGGCTTGCCGCCAGCGGTGCACAGGCGGTTAGAACGGGATTGGTGAGTATCGCCTGCCCCGAGCACGTCTATCCTGTCGTTGCAGTTGCCTCGCTGGAGGTGATGGTTCATTCGCAGGAGAAGGCTCCGTGGCAACAGGCTTCGGTCGTTGTAGCTGGCCCTGGTTGGGGAAAAGAGCAGGGTACCCAGTTGGCTGCGCTGCTTAAATCCGAGCTGCCGCTTCTGCTGGATGCTGATGCTCTGAATATGCTTGCCGAGAATGAAAGGCTTGAAAAAACATTGTCGAACAGGTCTGCGTTAAGCGTAATAACCCCACATCCCGGAGAAGCCGGACGTCTCATGGGTTGGAGTTCGAAGCAGGTGCAGGAGAAGCGTTTTGACGTGGTACTGGCACTTGCAGAGCGTTTTAAGAGCTGGGTAGTGTTGAAGGGCGCACAGACACTTGTGGCCTCTCCCGACGGCACAGTCTGGCTCTCCCCGTTCGGCTCATCCAACCTGGCTGTAGCCGGTAGCGGAGATGTGCTCTCCGGCATGATCGGTGGGCTGTTATCAGCTGGAGTTGCTCCCGAACTTGCAGTTCCCGGAGCGGTTGGACTGCACGCCATTGCAGGAGAACAGGATGGGTGGCATCGTGCCGGAGAGCTTGAAGATGTGATCGTGGGCTGTGTAAGCGATTTCAGGGAACCTTCGACTCAGGAGCGATGAGTGGCGGAATTGCAAGATGATTATTCGTGTTCATATGTCACATGCTATGTCACTGTGCTACATTTAATCAGAGTAGAAGGATAGGCAGTAATTCAGATGCAACATGACTATTTAAAGCCGAGACATTCCATGCCGCTATCGCCGCGAATATCCATCTACAGATGGCGAGCTCCGATGATTGCCAGTCTTGCCCACCGTGCCAGCGGTATGGTGCTGGTGCTATTTGTACCATTCTATCTCTGGGTGCTGCATGGCATGACCGGAGCGCCGGAAGATTTCGATCGCGCTGTTGAACTGATTCACTCCGCACCAGGCCGCCTGACACTCTGGATGGCTGCTGTGGCATTCATCTACCATTTCTGTAATGGCATCCGCTTTCTTACACTCGATGCCGGTTGGTGCGAATCGCATACGATGTTACGCCTGAGTGCGCGAGTCGTGTTGGCAGTTGCGGCACTCGCTGCCCTGATCTTCGGGATACTGTTGTGGTGAGCGAGTTGAGAGTAAAATATGTCAACTAAAGATACAGGTACCGCACACAACGGTCTGAAAGACTGGTACTGGCAGCGCCTCTCTGCCGTAGTACTACTGGTGATGCTTCCATTGCCGTTTTTTCTGCTGATTGCCGTCTATTCTGGCGCATTTGATCAGCTCGACCTGCTCGATATTCTCGATCACTTTCTTTCACGCCTGCTGCATACACTGCTGATTCTGTCGATTATTGTGCATGTCTATATCGGGTTGAAAGTGATTCTTGAGGATTATGTACACACCATGTTGCGTGTACCGTTGATCGGCTTGATGCTGGTGCTGATGAGCGGTTTTGGTATTTGGTGGTTAGCACTTATCTGGGCGTTAGGCGGTTGAATATGGCCTGCTTTTGTCGCAGCTCTGCGTTGCACTTTGCTCATGTGGCGCTGCCACACAACGCTCGGTGCGCCTTGATCCGCATCAAAATCAAACCATATATATTTGCTGTTAGGCAAAGGGAAGAGAGTTTGTAATGTCGTATCTGTCGAATGATCAAGTCACCCACCACTTTCACGATGTGGTCATTATCGGCGCCGGTGGTGCAGGGCTTCGCTGTGCATTGCAGTTGGCCGATGCCGACTATCGTGTCGCCGTAGTCAGTAAGGTGCTGCCGACCCGCTCGCATACCGTGGCGGCGCAGGGTGGCATGAATGCAGCGCTGGGTAACGTCAGCTCCGACCACTGGCACTGGCATATGTACGATACGGTGAAGGGTTCGGACTATCTCGGCGACCAGGATGCCATTGAGTATATGTGCCGCGCCGCACCGAGGCTGGTGCGGGAGCTTGAGCATCAGGGGGTACCGTTCTCAAGACTGGATGATGGCAAGATCTACCAGCGACCGTTCGGCGGCCAGTCTCGCGAGTTCGGCGAGGGCGGGCAGGCATCGCGCACCTGTGCAGCAGCAGATCGAACCGGCCACGCCATTCTGCACACCATGTACCAGCAGAATCTGCGGGCGGGTACCCACTTCTTCGAAGAGTTTTTCGCCCTTGACCTGATTACCGATAAAGATGGATGCCAGGGTGTGATGGCGTGGGATATCGCGAATGGGCAATATCACCTTTTTCAGGCCAAGGCGGTGATTCTGGCAACCGGCGGGGCCGGGCGAATCTTCCAGATGACCACCAACGCCCATATCTGTACCGGTGATGGCGGGGCGTTGGTGCTGGATGCCGGGCTTCCGGTCGAGGATATGGAGTTCTTCCAGTTTCACCCCACCGGTATCGCTCATATCGGCCCGTTGATCACTGAGGGTGTACGCGGTGAGGGTGGCTATCTGATCAATGGCGAGGGTGAGCGTTTCATGGAACGCTACGCGCCGACCGCCAAGGATCTCGCCAGTCGTGATGTGGTGTCGCGTGCCATTGCCGTGGAGATTCGTGAGGGCAGGGGCTGCGGCCCGAACAAGGATCACGTATTGCTTAAGGTCGACCATCTGGGTGAAGAGCTGATTCTGAAACGTCTGCCTAATATTCACGAACTCGCTTTGAGATTTGCCGGTGTCGACTGCACCAAGGAGCCGATCCCGGTATTGCCGACCATGCACTACACCATGGGTGGTGTGCCGACCAACAGACATGCCGAAGTGGTCTATCCGAAAGGAAAGGATAAAGAGAAGGTAATACCGGGGCTCTTCGCTATCGGCGAAGCTGCCTGTGCATCGGTGCACGGCGCCAACCGTCTGGGCGGCAACTCGCTGCTCGAGATTATCGTCTTCGGCAAAGCGTGCGGCGATCGTGTCACCGAACTTCTGAAAGAGAAACAGTATCACCCCAGGCTCGACCCCGACTGCTGGAAGGATGGAGTGGCACGTGTCGAGCGCTGGCTGAGTGGAGAAAAGGCTGCAGGGGACAAGGTTGCCGATGTTCGCGAAGAGATGCAGCGCATCATGCAGACCCACTTCAGTGTTTACCGTAATGAGCCGGTGATGAACGAAGGTGTTGAGCTGGTCGAAAAGGCACATGAACGGCTGAAACTGGCCTATATTGAAGACCGCAATCGTATCTTTAATACCGAACTGGTCGAGGCGATGGAGCTGGAGAACCTGATGAGTCTGGCCCGTGTCACGGCTGCAGGCGCCCTGGCACGAACCGAGTCGCGCGGTGCCCATGCTCGTGATGATTACCCCGATCGCGATGATGAGGAGTGGATGAAACATACGCTGGCGAGTATCAAGAAAGACAAGGTGAAGATCGACTATAAGCCGGTGAGAACACAGCCAATGTCGGTTGAATCTTTCCCTCCGAAAAAACGGGTTTATTAAGGCAATGAAGACGTTTTTGATTTCTCCGTCATTCTCGCGAAAGCGGGAATCCACTCTTTTCAATCCATGGATGCCAGATCAAGTCTGGCATGACTGGTGTGAGGTGGTTCATGGCTGAGATGATCAGGCTTGAAATCTACCGCTACGATCCTGAAACGGGCGACAAACCATCCATGCAGGCGTATGAGGTGCCGGTTATCAAACCGGGCATGAAACTTCTCGACGCCCTGAATCATATCAAATGGCATATTGATGGTACGCTTACCTACCGTCGTTCATGCGGTGAGGGTGTGTGCGGTTCTGATGGCTTGAATATCAATGGTGTCAACGGTCTTGCCTGTATTACCCCGATTGCTGGTTTGAAACAGCCGATTAAGGTGCGACCACTGCCGAGCATGAACGTAATTCGCGATCTGGTGGTCGATATGGATCACTTTTTCGATCAGTACCGCTCCATCAAGCCGTGGTTGCAGAACGAGACGCCGGTGCCGGAGGATGAACGCCTGCAGTCTCCACAAGATCGTGCCGAGCTGGATGGTTCCTACGAGTGTGTCCTCTGCGGTTGCTGTACCACCTCATGCCCGTCGTGGTGGTGGAATGGCGATCGTTTCCTGGGGCCTGCCGCGTTGCTTCAGGCCGATCGCTGGATCAAGGATTCACGCGACGAGAAGGCCGGTGAGCGCCTCGATCAGCTTGAGGACGCGTTTAAGCTCTACCGCTGTCATCAGATTATGAACTGCATGGACTGCTGTCCGAAAGATCTGAACCCCACCAAGGCTATCGACCACATCAAACGGATGCTTCTGATTCGCAAGTCTTGATTGGTTATATTAAGACAGCTAACCACCTTTCGAATGGTTAATGAAGATGAGATAAGAAAACTAAGGTACAGGCTGAACCGGCAGGGAATGCTGGAGCTGGATGCATGGCTAAAACCTTTGGAGACAGCGCTGGAACAGGGCGATAGTGCAACGGTTGCACGCATCGAGGAGATTGTCGCTACTGACACGCCGGAGTTGCTGGCTATGATGCATGGTGAGATAGAAATTCCGGAGGAGCTTCGCCCGTGGCTGGATTATCGTTGAGAACCGTTCTTACACTACTGTCACTGTTTGCTGTTTCGCTTGCCTCTGCCAGCGAACCGTTGCCACTACTCCATCTGCAACCTGCGGAACTGAATATGGGCACGGTGAAAGAGGGGGAGGAGGCACATGCCACTCTTTTTATCCGCAACAACAGCGATCAGACCATCACCATCACCGATGTACAGACCTCATGTGGTTGCACGGCTGCCGAGCCTGCTGATCGAATCATCCCACCGGGTGGCTTTACACAACTCAACGTCACCACCGATACCACGGTGAAGGCGGGCGAGGTGAAGAAGTGGGTGCAGGTGACCGACTCAGCCGGGAGAAGAGCACGCTCGACCCTGACGTTGACTGTGACCGAAAATCCGCATCTGGACCGAACCGGCAGGGGACTCTTCGACGGCAAGTGTGCTGCATGCCATTACGACCCTGTGCAGGGGAAAAAGAGCGGTAAGGCTATCTATGACGCCGCATGTGTGATGTGTCATGGTGAAGCAGGTAAAGGGGCGTATGCACCTGCGTTAACCGGGCATGAGGATGAGACGGCGTTGCAGTCTCTGATCCTGCATGGAACAGACTCGCCGCAGATGCCCGGCTTCGGCAGAAAACAGGGTGGTCCACTGACCGATGAGCAGGTCCACATACTGAGCAAATGGTTACTATCGTTGGAGTGATTCTGCTGGACGGGGTGTAGGGTTGTGGGTATAAATCCGGCCCTATGAAAAACGTACATATTGCCCCATCAATTTTATCTGCAGATTTTGCAAACCTGGAAAAAGAGATTCGCGCCATCGATGTTGGCGGCTGTGACTGGGTTCACGTCGATGTGATGGACGGCACCTTTGTTCCGCCCATTACTATTGGTGACAACATCGTCAAAGCGATTCGCCCACATACTGAGAAACCTCTCGACGTTCACCTGATGGTGATGCATCCCGAAACCCAGGTGGAGGCCTTTGCCAAGGCCGGTGCCGATATGATCACTGTGCATGCCGAGGTATGTATCCACCTTGAGCGTACGCTGCAACTGATTCGCTCGCTCGGATGTAAGGCGGGTGTTTCACTCTGCCCATCCACGTCGGTTTCAGTGATCGAAAACGTACTGCACTGTACCGATCTGGTGCTGTTGATGAGTGTGAATCCCGGTTATGGCGGTCAGTCCTATATCCATGCAGTAACGCCGAAAATTGCACAGGTTCGTAAGATGCTTGACGATGCTGGAAGCTCTGCATACCTGCATGTCGATGGTGGTGTCAGCCCTAAAACCATCGAAGAGGTTTCATCTGCCGGTGCCGATTCGTTTGTTGCAGGTTCTGCGGTATATAACACGCCTGATTATGCGGCGGCGATCAGTGAGCTGAGAACGTTGGCAGAGAAGGTATAACCACACTTTTTGTATGGTTTGATGCATTCTTGACGCCTACATACCGGGCTGATAGCAACTCGCGTTCATTAACAAAATTTAATCTGATTAAATTCATGATTGGATAAAACCTAGAGAGAAATTAATAAGAGGGAGGATGGCTATGTCAGATAAAGCGGATCATTCGCGCCGTAACTTTCTGTATGTTGCCGCTGGCGGTCTTGGTGCTGTTGCAGCAGGTGCTACAGCGGTTCCATTTATCGGCAGTATGCTGCCTGCAGCGGATACTTTGGCTGCTGCTAAAACCGAATTCGATACTGCAACAGTAGAAGAGGGGCAGTTGGTGGTGATCCAGTGGCAGGGTAAGCCGGTCTTTGTGGCGAATCGTACGGCCGACATGCTTGAGCGTGTGAAAGGGCATGACGACAAGCTGAAAGACCCGAACTCCGAAGCGATCGACGGTGTTCAGGCCGAATGGATGGATTCTGATGAGAAGCGCATCTATCGTGCCATCAAACCGGAGATTCTGATCGTTGTCGCAAGCTGTACCCATCTGGGCTGTGTCCCTCTGTTTAAACCAACTGCAGGTCGGGCTGACTGGGGAGACTCTGTTCCGGAAGACTGGGCCGGTGGCTGGCACTGCCCGTGTCATAATTCGCTGTATGATCTTTCCGCGCGCGTCATTAAAGGATCTCCTGCACCGCATAACCTGCATGTGATGCCATATGAATATAAAAGCGACTCTGTCGTTGTGATCGGATAAGGGGGAGAGACGTGATCGATAAAATAATGAATACAAGCCTCTTCAAGTGGGTCGATGATCGCTCCAATATCGGCAGCATCATCCGTGAACATGTGACCGAATACCCGGCACCACGAAACCTGAACTACATGTGGAACTTCGGTTCCCTGGCCCTGACCGTACTGGTACTACAGATTCTTACCGGTATTTTCCTGGTGATGTATTACAAACCATCGGCAGAGCTGACCTTCGGTGGCTATACCGTCGCCTTCGATTCGGTGGAGCGTATCATGCGCGACATTAATTTCGGCTGGTTGATCCGTTACATGCACGCGGTTGGCGCATCTGCTTTCTTTGTTGTGGTCTATATGCATATTGCACGTGGCCTCTACTACGGCTCTTATAAGGGTCCGCGTGAACTGCTCTGGATCATCGGCGTGGTGATTCTGCTGATTATGCAGGGTGCCGCCTTCTTCGGTTACCTGTTGCCTTGGGGCCAGATGTCCTTCTGGGGTGCAACGGTAATCACCAACCTTTTCGGTGCTATTCCGGTGCTGGGTGATTTCATCAATCAGGTGCTGCGCGGCGGATTTGCTGTGGGTGACCCAACGTTGAACCGCTTCTTCTCGTTGCACTACCTCTTCCCACTGCTTTTGGCGGCGATTGTTGGCGGTCATATCCATGCGTTGCATGTGGTGCACTCCAACAACCCTGAGGGTGTCGATATCGACCACGAGAAAGATACGATTCCATTCCATCCGTACTACACCATCAAGGATGCGTTCGGTCTGGGCGTATTTCTGCTTGGTTACTGCTACTTCGTCTTCTTCAACCCTGAGGGTTGGGGCTATTTCATCGAGGTGGATAACTTTGTACCTGCAAACAATCTGCAGACGCCTGCTCATATTGCACCGGTCTGGTATCTGACTCCCTGGTACACCATTCTGCGTACCTTTGAAAACAAACTGCTTGGTGTAATTATGATGGGGGCATCGCTGGCTATTCTCTTTGTTCTTCCATTCCTGGATCGTTCGAAGGTTCGGTCGGCACGCTACCGTCCGGTCTACCGTCAGATGGTACTTCTGTTTTTCCTGTCTGTTTTGACACTTGGTGGCTGTGTTTTTGCTCCGCAAAGCGATGCAATAAAACTTGTTGGAACGATTGCAACATGCGTCTACTTCGGTTTCTTCCTGCTGCTGCCGTTCGTGCATAAGTTTGAGAAAACCAAACCGCTGCCGGAGGAGATATAAGATGAAAGGAATCATGATGAAAACGACTCGTTTCTCTCTTATTGCCGCACTGATGCTATTGCTGGCTCCGGCCATGGCTCAGGCATCTGGAGGCGCACATGTGAAGCATGGTGATATCAGCCTGGATCAGGAAACTATTCGTAAGGGCCTGACAGTCTTTACCGATATCTGCATGGGCTGCCACTCTGCTAAATACGTTACTTACCGTAACCTGATGGATTATCCGGAGATCGGTCTGACTCGTGAAGAGGTGGATGATTTGCGTGGCTCTAATGCCTTGCTTGACGGCATGAAGACCGAACTGGCACCGGAAGATGCCTCTGCCGCATACGGCAAGGTTCCACCCGATCTCTCGGTGATCGCCCGCGGTCGTCGTGGTGGTGGTGACTACATCTTCTCCATCCTGACCGGTTACGAGGAAGATCCGAACGGTAAGATCGAGGACGGTAACTTTAACGAGTATTTCCCGGGTAACCGTATTGCGATGCCGGATCCGCTGGCATGGCTGGGTCATGATGAGGGTGAAACCGCTGACCTGGAAGAGCAGGCGCGTGCTGTCTCTTCATTCCTGGTCTTTATCGGTGATCCGCACCAGCTTGAGCGTAAACGTCTCGGTCGCTGGGTTATGGGTTTCCTGGTGTTACTGACATTCGTTCTCTACCTGCTGAAGAAAGAGGTATGGAAAGACATTAAGAAACACTGAGTTTGTTTTAATTGAAAAAAGCCCGGCACAATAGCCGGGCTTTTTTTTGATACGGCCCCGAATCAAGAAGAAGCAAAGAAGGCCGCCGCGTGCATCTGTGTGTCTCCTTGCTGTCTGGTCGAAAGACGGGCGCAAAATAGTCATTCGTTATTTTGCGCTTCATCCATTTTCAACCAAACGTCCCGGCACAGCTGCAATGCGGGTTTCAAAACCACCTTCTCCGCACATGGATGTGCGGCGGCGAACATCGTGAGCCGTAAGTGAAGGCGGATATGTGCCGCCGAAACGATTCAAGCAAAAGGCAGGATGCTCTTTTGCGAATCATTAATTCAGGTCTTCTTGACCGTCAAAGTGCTGGTTCGTAGTCTCGGGTACCCTTTAACGGGGCATCTTCCAGCGGAGAAAAGCCTGATTCATGCGTGAATTTGAAAAGATCAAACGTCTTCCACCCTACGTCTTTGCCGTAGTCAACCAGTTGAAGATGGAACTGCGCCATGCAGGCCACGACATCATCGATCTCGGTATGGGCAATCCCGATCAGCCGACGCCGCAGCACATCGTCGATAAGCTCTGCGAGGCTGCACAGGATGGGCGTAATCACCGTTACTCGGTCTCTAAAGGTATTCCGGGGCTGCGTAAGGCGATCTGTGCCTGGTACAAACGCAAGTTCGATGTCGCTCTCGATCCTGAGACCGAAGCGATTGCTACCATCGGCTCCAAAGAGGGGCTGGCGCACCTGGCCGTGGCGATCACATCACCGGGTGACCTGATCCTGACGCCGAATCCTGCCTATCCGATTCACCCGTACGGCTTCATCATTGCCGGAGCTGATATCCGTCATGTGCCGATGGGGCCTGGCTACGATTACTTTGAAGAGGTGCAGAAGGCGGTGAAGGATTCATGGCCGAAGCCGAAGATTCTGGTGGTCAACTTTCCATCCAATCCGACGGCCGAGGTGGTCGATCTCGACTTCTATGTGAAGCTGGTCGATTTCGCCAGGGAGAACGACCTGATCGTCATCTCCGACATCGCCTATGCCGAGATCACCTTCGACGACTATCAGTGCCCGTCGATCATGCAGGTACCGGGTGCCAAGGATGTGGCTGTGGAGTTCTACTCGCTTTCCAAGACTTATAATATGCCGGGTTGGCGTATGGGTTTCATGGTCGGTAATCAGGAGATCGTTGCCGCGCTGGCCAAGATCAAGTCCTATCTCGATTACGGCACCTTCCAGCCGCTTCAGATCGCTGCCTGTGCAGCGCTCAACGGGCCGCAGGATTGCGTCGAGGAGATTCGCGCCATGTATCAGTCGCGTCGTGACGTGCTGATCAACGGCCTGCATCAGATGGGCTGGATGGCTGAGAGTCCGAAGGCTTCGATGTTTGTCTGGGCCGAGATTCCGGATGAGTTCAAGGCGATGGGCTCGCTGGAGTTCTCGAAGAAGATGTTGAAGGAAGGTGGCGTGGCCGTCTCTCCCGGTATCGGCTTCGGCGATTATGGCGATCACTATGTCCGTATCGCACTGATCGAAAACGAGCATCGTACCCGTCAGGCGCTGCGCGGCATGAAACAGTTTTTAAGTGCAGGAGCGTGAGATGACAGAGTTGAGAGTTGGCCTTCTGGGGCTGGGTACGATTGGTATCGGTGCCGCCCGTATCCTGATTGAACAGAATGAGCTGATCTCCCGTCGTCTGGGCAAGCAGGTGACACTGGTGGCTGCTGCTGATCGTTCACTCGATCGCGATTTCGGTATCGATCTCTCCGGTGTCCGTCTCACCGACGACGCCAATGAAATTGTTACAGCCGACGACATCGATCTGGTGATCGAATTGATCGGCGGTTATGAGCCTGCTCGCACCTTTGTGGCAACGGCCCTTGAGCATGGCAAGCATGTAGTGACCGCCAATAAGGCGTTGATTGCCAAGTATGGTGAAGAGCTTTTCCCACTGGCGGCCGAGAAGGGTGTTCAGATCGGTTTCGAAGCTGCCGTTGGTGGCGGTATCCCTTGCATGAAGGCGCTGCGTGAGGGGCTGGCAGCTAATGCGATTGAGTCTGTTTACGGCATTCTCAATGGCACCTGCAACTTCATCCTGACCAAGATGGAGAATGAGGGTGCCGACTACGCTGATGTGTTGAAAGAGGCGCAGGCGCTCGGTTATGCCGAGGCCGATCCCACCTTCGATGTTGAGGGTGTTGATACGGCGCATAAGCTCTCCATCCTCGCTGCCATGGCCTTTGGTTCGAAGATCAAGTTCGATGAGGTCCATACCGAGGGGATCAGCAAGATCACTGCTGATGACATCGCCTCGGCGCACGAGATGGGTTACCGCATCAAACTGCTTGGTATTGCTAAACCTCACTTTAATGGTGAAGAGCAGGTGGAGATGCGCG
The DNA here is from genome assembly GCA_050304695.1 of Mariprofundaceae bacterium. Taxonomy (GTDB): domain Bacteria; phylum Pseudomonadota; class Zetaproteobacteria; order Mariprofundales; family Mariprofundaceae; genus WSZY01. The sequence continues at coordinate 86,306 of JBNLEB010000005.1, read as the reverse complement.
TGCATCCAACGCTGGTGCCGCTCACCTCGCAGATTGCGCAGGTCTCCGACTCCTATAATGCGGTGCAGATCTCCGGTGATTTCGTAGAACACACGATGTATTTCGGACGTGGCGCAGGCGAGCGTCCAACCGCTTCGGCCGTGATTGCCGATGTGATGGATATCGCCAGCGGTTTCCCGGACGGCATTGCGCATCTTGCGCCGCCGATGGGTTTTGTTGAAAGTTCGCGTCGCGAAATCCCGACTATGCCGATGGCGGATGCCGTATGCGAATACTACATCCGCCTGATGGTTCAGGATCAGCCAGGCGTCATTGCGGCGGTCACCTCGATTCTGGCCGACCATCGGATCAGTCTGGAGGCGCTGGTGCAGAAAGAGCGTCACGCCAGTAACCATGTGCCGATTGTGATGATGACGCACGAAACGACGGAAGGGAACATGCAGGCGGCGATCAGCCGGATCACCGCTCTGGATACAGTTGAAGAGGACGTATTGATTCTGCGTAAAGAGTCGGACGTCGCTTAAGCGCATAAGGAATAGGAATTAAAGAGATGCCACACTACGAAGGAATCATTAACCGCTACCGTGCTTTCCTGCCGATCGGCAAGGACGATGCTGTCATTACCCTCTACGAAGGTAACACGCCGCTGCACGAGTCGCACAACTTGCGCAACGCCATCAATCCGGAGCTGAACATCTTTCTGAAGTTCGAGGGTTTGAATCCGACCGGTTCGTTCAAGGATCGCGGCATGACCATGGCGGTGACACAGGCCTACAATGCAGGTTCACGCAAAATTATCTGTGCTTCGACCGGCAACACTTCAGCCTCTGCTGCGGCTTATGCGGCTAACTGCGGCATGGAGGCCTATGTTCTGATTCCGGATGGCAAGATCGCGCTGGGCAAGATGAGTCAGGGTATGCGTTATGGTGCCAAAGTGATTCAGATTCGCGGTAATTTCGATGATGCTTTGCAGATCGTGCGTGATATTTCCGCCGACGGTTCCATCGCACTGGTCAATTCAGTGAACCCATACCGTCTGCAGGGTCAGAAGACCGGTGCCTTCGAGATTGTCGACGAGCTTGGTCTTGCACCCGACTACCATGCGTTACCGGTCGGCAATGCCGGCAACATCACTGCCTACTGGATGGGCTACAAGGAGTACGCCGACAAGCGTATCTCCAAGAGTCTGCCGAAGATGCTCGGCTTTCAGGCAGCCGGTGCAGCACCGATCGTCAACGGCGCCCCGGTCGAGAACCCCGAGACCATCGCCACGGCGATCCGTATCGGTAAGCCCGCCTCATGGCAGCAGGCTGAAGCGGCGCGCGATGAGTCCGGTGGCATTATCGATGCGGTGACCGATGAGGAGATTCTCGAGGCCTACAACATGCTGGCATGCATGGAGGGTGTCTTCTGCGAGCCGGCATCCGCCGCCTCGGTTGCCGGTATCATCAAGCTGAATAAGGCCGGCTACTTCAAACCGGGTGAGACGATTGTATGTACCCTGACCGGTAACGGACTGAAAGATCCGGATACCGCCATGAAGGGGATCGATACACCGATCACCATCGATGCCACTGAAGATGCGGTGCGTCGGGTGCTGGAGTCCTGATCGGCGGGATCAGTTGATCACGAGCCGATGTCCGAACCGAAACTTCTTATTGTTGCCGATGGCCTGATCTCCATCCCTGCCCAGCAGGAGTCGGAGATCAGCTATCAACTTCACCCCTCACTGACTCCTTTCAGAGCCTCTTTGGAAAAGATGAGTGCCTCATGGTATGCATCAGAGCCAAAAATGCCGCTGGAGTGGTTTGTGTCGCTTACAGGCAGGTCTCTATCCGGGTTGGTTTCGCCTCTATTGTCCGAAGCGTCTCCGGATCAATACAGCCAACTCTGGATCGCCTCGCCATTTCATGCGCGCCTGAATCGTGATCGGTTGCAAGTGATGCCCGATACCTATTTTCCGTGGTCGGAATCCGATGCCGACTGGCTGTGCGATCTGCTCAATCCATTGCTTGATGAGGAGGGGATGAAGCTGGTGGCATCCGGGCCGCTGCTATTCCTGCTCTGTGAAACGTCTATCGAAGCAGCACCTCTCTCTTTTGCTGCCGTCTCCGGCCATACATTGCCCAATCGTCATCCCGAGGGTGCTGATGGAGGCAGGTTGATGCGATTGAAATCGGAGATTCAGATGATGCTGAATCAGCATCCATCAAATGCACGCTGGGAGCGTGGTGAGCCGGATGTCGATGGACTCTGGCTCTGGGGTGGTTCACCGCTGGAGGGTGATGGTCAGCGCGGCACTCTGGCTGTGGCGACTCGCAATCCAATGTTAAGAGCCGTGACCGGTGGTGTTGATGCAGAGGTGATGATCACCGAAGCGGATCGACTCGATGAACTGGTGAAGGAGGGTTCCTTGTTACCGAAGAGGATCGTTTTGGCTGGAAATGGACATGCAGTACTGTTGAAGCGAAGGATCATTCCGAGCATTGGAAGACAAACATGGGTACCCAAAGGTATCCAGCAGGAATCTGATCTGATTCAGGCTCTAAGAGGTATGATATGAGCTTCTTCTTTCTCGGCAACTGCTCCATGCGTTGCTCTACCTCCTGCATCCATGCAGTCGTTGCGTGCCCACAATTTGGCAGGACAGCCAAATTGGACGGTCTTTCCGCCCGCAGGGTGAGGGGCATGGAAGCTCCGAATCAAGAAAGGAATAACAGCCGTGCTGCCTGATCGTAAGACGTTCAAAGGCCGTAAACTGGTCTGGCGGCACGGGCCGTTTGAGGCTTCCGATCCGCTGGCGGCTTGGAACGGATTGCTTGAGGCGCGCGGACTGCATGAGAGCGATCCCTTCTTCGCGCCGAAACTCTCCGATCTTCCCGATCCCGATGGCATGGTCGATATGGTCAAGGCGGCCGAGCGGGTCACGCAGGCGGTTATCAACAGAGAACACATCCATATCTTTGGCGACTTCGATGCCGACGGTGTCAATGGCACGGCGATTCTGACCGAGGCGTTGAAGGCTGTGGGGGCTAAGGTGACCTCATCGATTCCGCACCGCTCCGATGATGGGCACGGTATCGGTGTTGAGCCTGTCCAACAGGCGGTCAGTGAAGGAGCCCATCTCGGTATCAGTGTCGATACCGGTACTACTTGTTTTGAAGCGTGCGATGAGGCCACTCGTCTCGGTTTTGATCTGATCGTTACCGACCATCACTTGCCGGATCAGTCGGATGGCAACGAGAAGCTTCCCGATGCTTTCGCACTGCTCAATCCGGCCCATCAGCGCTGCGGCTTTGCCGAGCGTAAGTTGTGCGGCACCGGTGTTGCCTTCTTCCTGCTGATGAGTGTCTGGAAACGTCTGAGAGAGGCAGGCCATGAAGTCGATTTCGATCTGCGCTCACTGCTTGATCGCGTCGCCATCGCCACCGTGGCCGATGTGATGGACTTGGTAGGTGTGAACCGCATTCTTGTCTATCACGGCCTGCACCGGCTCAACAGCGACCCCTGTGTCGGGCTTGCTGCCCTGATGCAGGTGGCGCGGGTGAAGAAGGGTGTGACAGTTGAAACCATCGGCTTCTATCTCGCTCCCCGCATCAATGCGGCCGGGCGCATGCGTCACGGCGAAGAGGCGATGCGTATGCTTGCTTCGGCAGACTTTAATGAAGCGCTGCAGCTGGCCGAGATGCTCGATGAGACCAACAAACAGCGCCGTCTGGTTGAGGCGGAAGTATTCAAGCAGGCCGAAGCGAAACTGGGCGATAGCCCTGTATTGGCGGTGTTCGATGAAGCATGGCATGCCGGTGTGGTCGGTCTGGCGGCGGGGCGATTGGCACGCAAGCACGGCAAGCCTGCGGCGGTCGGTTTCGTGACTCCCGATGGTTCCGTGCGTCTCTCGCTGCGCGGCAGGCCCGGCTTCCATATCGGTGATCTTCTCAACGAGTGCAGCGATTGCCTTGAGGGGTTCGGCGGTCACGCCGGTGCCGGTGGCGGTACGGTTGCCGACGGGAAGTGGGATGCCTTTGTCGAGATGTTCGGCGCGGCCATCGATAAGCAGGCTCTGCATGCGGGCGACCAACTAACCGCCCCTGTCGATGGCCTGTTGGCGCTCGATGCCATGCACTTCGGGTTGGCGGAGCGGCTGCAACGCTTCGAGCCGATAGGGCAGGGGAATCCGCCAACGCAGTGGTTGATCAAAGATGTTCATATCGCCGAGAGTCGTGCGCTTAAAGGTGGCGTAGTACGTCTAAAAGTAAGTGACGGTTCCCAATGGCTCGACGCCATCGTCTTCGGTGGCGGCACTTACGGCGATATGTTGGAGCGCGGCGCTATCGTATCACTTCTCGGCCAGCTCAAGCCGGACGATTATCGTGGTAATGGAGCAGTTCAATTCGTCGTTGAGGACATGGTTCTCAGCGAATGATGGAACTAGCTTTTTACAAAAAATTAATTGGCATTATCAGATTCTCTATTCTTATGCTCTTTTTTGAAATGGTCTGCTAGCCATGAAAGAAACAATGAATAAACCAACAGTCCCAGCGCACCCTGAAATAAGTCGGTTGAGAATTTAGCAGCTTCTAAAGTTTTTAGTGCAGCATCTAATTTGTCAGGGTTTATGGAAGGTGATATCGCTTGAAAGGCACTCGAAGCTCCAGAATCATAACTTATGCCCCATGCCAGAATGAAAACTGATACCCCTATGAGCTTTGATGCAAAAACCTTTTCATATAGTTCAGGATGCTTGTATGCGACAAACGTTATGCCTGATACGAATGCCAGTATTAAACCTATAACTAAATTTTCATTCACTGTATCTTCCTCCTCCTAGAGCAGGTTGTTTAGACTAGGCGTTTTTCATCGCTGGTCAAAAATACTAATCCTTCTTTCTGACAAAACGGATGATCTGGCGGCGGGCCTTTTTATCCGGTCTTTTTTGCGGAGCAGCTGCGGCATGCAGCTTCCGTTTCTCCCGCTCAGATTCACGCGCTTCGATACTCGATGGGTGTTCTTCGTAAAGGGTTCGGGCTACGGCTGCGGAGCCACGTTTCTCAGCAAGTCCTGTCACGGTGATCACGAACTGCTCCTGCTCACGGAGGATCGTTAGCTCATCGCCAACGGTTACCGCCTTCGAAGGCTTTACCGACTCCCCATTGAGTTGCACATGGCCGCCATTGACCTTCTCGGTCGCAAGCCCTCGCGTCTTGAAGAAGCGGGCGGCCCAGAGCCACTTGTCGATGCGAACACCTTTATCAGTCATGCCTGAAAACTATGGTTCAGAACTGTTTCCGGCTAGTTGTAACAATATTTCTTAATCATACCAGTATACGAATTTTTCTCCGTCATTCCCGCGAAAGCGGGAATCCACACTTTTCAATGCTTAAATGGATGCCGGATCTCGGCAACTGCTCCATGCGTTGCTCTACCTCCTGCATCCATGCAGTCGAAGTCCGGCATGACATAGATAAGGAGAGTGTATCTTCCCTTATTGATTTGAAACGGCGAATATGTACCTTCCACAACCTTTCATAAGCCCTTCCTTTGGGTATGACGGAGACGACGATGAGTATTGAAGATCAGATTGCAGGCTTCAGGACCCGGGCAGAAGATTTCGGCAGCCGTATTGATGCGCTGCGGAGGTCTCTTTGACGTCTCTACCAAGGAAGAGGAGCTAACCGAGCTCAACGCGCGTATTGAGGACCCGACCCTCTGGGATAAGCCGGAAGAGGCGCAGAAGCTGATGCAGGATCGCACCCGACTGGAGCGTGTGATCAAGAGTTTTAAGGATTGCGAATCAGGACTGGATGATGCTGTCACCTTCTTTGAGATGGGGGCGGAAGAGGGCGATCAGGATACACAGCTTGAGGGTGTTGAAGCACTCAACGGTGTTGAGTCCGGCATTGAGGCGCTGGAGCTGGCGCAGATGCTTGGTGGTGAGACCGATGCCGAGTCTGCTTTCCTCGATATCAATGCGGGTTCCGGCGGTACTGAGGCGCAGGACTGGGCCGAGATGCTGCTGCGTATGTATTTGCGCTGGGCGGAGCGTAAAGGATTTAAGACCGAGCTGATGGAGTGTACCGCCGGTGAAGAGGCGGGGATCAAGTCGGCCACGGTTTCGATCAAGGGCGAGTATGCTTATGGGTTTCTGAAGGCGGAGATCGGCGTACATCGCCTGGTGCGTAAGTCACCGTTCGATTCCGGTAATCGCCGCCACACATCGTTTGCCTCTGTCTTTGCCTATCCCGATATCGAGCGTGAAATTGAGATCGATATCGATCCGGCGGACGTTCGTACCGATACCTACCGTGCATCCGGTGCCGGTGGTCAGCACGTCAACAAGACCGATTCGGCTGTTCGACTCACCCATATTCCGACCGGAATTGTGGTGCAGTGCCAGAATGATCGTTCGCAGCATAAGAACCGCGATGCATGCTGGAAGATGTTGAAAGCGCGTCTCTACGAACGCGAAATCGAGCTGCGTAATGCCGAGAAGCAGGAGCTGGAGGATGGCAAGACCGACATTGGCTGGGGCCATCAGATTCGCTCTTACGTACTGGATCAGTCGCGCATCAAGGATCTGCGCACCGGTATGGAGACAGGCAACACACAGGCATTCCTCGATGGGGATATCGATGCCTTCATCAATGCACAGCTGATGGGTATCAAGCGTGGAGATGACGACGAACAGGATTAACCGCACTCTCTTTTTGTGCTGCACATCACAATTATCGCGTAACACGTTGAATATAAAGAGAAAAACATATTAACTCTTTATTTTGCCGAATGAGCCGCTATACTGCCTGACTTTTTGCGCCGGTTGCTCACAATCTGACACTCAACTTGGCATCTAATCTGGAGGTATATTCAATGATTAAGCTCTATTCGGATCCTCAATGCCCGAATTCGCACCGCACGCGTATTGTTCTGGCAGAGAAAGAGCTACCGGTTGATACAACTGAGCTGGAACCGGAGTCGTTACCGGCTGATTTTCTCGAGATCAACCCTTATGGAAAACTTCCGACCGTGATTGATCGCGATGTGGTCTTTTTCGAGCCATCGGTGGTTAATGAGTACCTCGATGAGCGCTATCCGCATCCACCTCTGAAACCGGGCTCACCTGCCGAGCGTGCCCAGATGCGCTTGGCTGTGCTGCGTATTGAGGAGGAGCTCTATCCGCTCTATTTCAATCTGGTGAAGGTGAAGAAGAAGACCGAGCCGATGAAAAAGATTCGTGCCTATCTCGATACGATCGATAGTTATCTGGCGCGCCAGGAGTTCTTTGTCGGTGAACAGTATACGCTGGCCGATGTGACATTGGCTCCGATTCTGTGGCGTCTTTCTCCGAACGGTGTTGATACGGCGAAATGGCCAAACCTTGAAGCCTACATGGATCGTATGTTCGAACGTCCGGCTTTCGAGCGTTCGCTCTCCGAATACGAGCAGATTCTGCAGGAACGATTCTAGGGTTTTGTTAGATACGGCCTCGGATATCCCTGTCTCTCGGCCTTGAACATCATCGAAAATTGCGATTTTCAATGACTCACTAAAGCCGCCCATCCTTGGGCGGTTTTTTTTGTGCCTTTCCGATGAGGAGTTGACCCTCAATGCGATGAATAATGAATATAATCGCTTGACGTTCATTATTCACAAGTCTTTAATGCCGCCATGGAAGAAGAGATTCGTCAGCAGATTGTTGAAGCTGCCAAACGCCGTTTTGCCCACTATGGATATAGCAAAAGCTCAATGAGTGAGATCGCTCAGGATTGTGAAATGAGCGTTGGTAATCTCTACCGTTTTTTCAAAAATAAAGAGGCTATTGCGGTTGCGGGAACTCATAGTTGCCTGCTTGAGAAAGCAGAGAGCAGTGAAATATCCGCGCAGCAGGAAAGTTCGGCGCCCAATAAGTTGTATGAGTATCTGCTGGCCCGTCTTCGTTATATGCACCAATTCGTATCGGAAACACCGCATATGCATGAGCTGGTGGAGTTGATGTCGACCCGCCATCAGGCCGTTCTCCAATCGTATGAGGATCGGGCTATCACTTTTATGGCAACACTGGTTCGCCAGGGGCAGGAAGAGGGGAGTCTTAAGTCGGGCGATGCCGATCGTCTGGCAGCAGATATCTATCGTGCAACGATCTGCTTCAATATGCCGCACTGCATGTATGGCGCGCTGGCGGAGAAAGAGGTGCAACTCAAATTGCTGTTCGAAACACTTTTACAAGGTCTTGTCGAGAAAGGGGAAGATAGATGAATCGATTTTTTGAGTGGATTGTGGATTGGCCGAAACTGACTATCGCTCTGATTGTCATCGTGACATTCGGGCTGGGTTCTCAACTACAGAAGATGACTATCGATACCGATACCGAGGCGTTTATTCCTGCCGGTCATGAAGCGACGCTGAACAATGATCGGATGAAAGAGATCTTCGGCACGCCCGATCTGCTCTGGGTCGGTGTGATTCGTGATGAGGGCGGTGTTTATCAGACCGATACCCTGCAACTGATTCGTGAACTGACCGAGAAAGTACGGCTGGTTCCCGGCATTGTCGACCAGGATGTCGTCTCTCTGGCTACCGAGGACAACATCTACGGTACTGCCGATGGTATGGAGGTGGAGCCCTTTATGAAGGATGCTCCGACCGGAGCCGAGGCATTAAATAATCTTCGTACTGCTTTAAAAGCCTTTGATATCTATGATGGGTTTATTGTGGCAAAGGATGGTTCGGCTGCCGCTATTCTGGCCGAACTGGAGCCTCAGGGTCTGTTGATCGAGAGGGGGCTGGATAAATTTGCCGTCTACCAGTCGGTACGTGCACTGGTCGATGAAGTGGCGAAATCCCGGCCCGAAAAGTTTCATGTGGCGGGCCTTCCGGTTGCTGAAGCGACGCTGGGCCTCTACATCCAGGAGGATATGAGCGTGATGATGCCGCTTGTTTTCCTCGTGCTGATGGTGCTGCTCTTCTTCACCTATCGCTCGCTGCGTGGCGTGGTGATTCCGATGGTGGTTGTAGTTTTTTCGGTGGTTGCTGCACTCGGTATCATGGCTGCAGCAGGGGTGCCGATGTATCCGACCGGTACCATGATTCCGGTGGTACTGATGGCGATCGGTGTGGCCGATGCGATTCATATTCTGGGTAAATACTATGAACTGGTTCTGGTACGCCACGGCGCGGATAAACGATCGATTGTTCTGGCGACGATGGAGGAGATGTGGCAGCCGGTCGTGCTGACCTCATTGACCACGGCTGCCGGCTTCTTCTCCTTTATCATGATGGGTATGGTGCCGCTGGAGATGATGGGGCTGTTTATCGCTGTCGGTATTATCTATGCGATGGTGGTTTCCCTGACGCTCGTTCCTGCCATGTTATATCTCCTGCCGGTAAAAGCTTCGAAGAAACTGATGCAGGTATCGAAAGAGTCGGGGTTGCAGAAGGCGGGCATCGCAGCTCGCGGGCTGGCATGGATCGGCCACTGGGTGCGCCGGTATCACGAGTTGACCCTGCTGGTAACCAGTGGACTGACCTTTATTGCAGCGGCGGGTGCATCGCTGGTCTATGTGCAGGACTCCTATATTGCCAACTTCCAGCAGGATTCCGAGATCGTTCTGGCCGACCATGAGATCAACAAGCGTTTTGTCGGCTCCTATCAGCGTAACCTGTTGCTCGATGCCGGGAAGAGCGATGCCTTTTATGACCCGGAACTCCTGGAGCGTGTCTGGGCTTTCCAGCAGGAGGTGGAGAAGGTTCATGGTGTGGGTGGTACGATCAGTATTGCCGACTTCATCCGCCGTATGCACCGGGTGATGAATGAAGATCGTCCGGAGATGGCGAAAATTCCGGACTCATCGGATCTGATCGCCCAGTACCTGCTGCTCTACTCCTTTTCCGGTGCACCGGACGACTTCGCTGAAGTGGTCGATAGCGAATACCGGCAAGCCAATATCCGCATCTTCTGCACTTCGGATAATTTTATCGATGGAGAGCTTGTGGAAGGGGCGGTGGATCGGCTAGCACACCAGTATTTCGATCCGCTTGAGATCGAGTGGAAGATAGCCGGTAATGCGCATGTCGGCTATGTGCAGACCAAGATGATTACCGATAATCTCCGTTTTAATATCCTGGCGACTATCCTGACCATTTTCCTGTTTGCCTGGGCGATGATGCGATCGCTTGTGGCCGGCCTCTTCGTAATGGTGCCGGTGCTGGCGGCTGTGATTCTCAACTTTGCCATTATGGGTGTGACCGGTGTAACGATCGGTTGGGGATCCTCCATGTTTACCTCGGTGGCGATCTGTATTGGTGTCGATTATGCCATTCACCTGATCTATAAGGTGAAACATGAGTATGAGCGAAGCGGGGATATCGCCGAAGCGCTGCCGCTCTCTCTGGCCACGACCGGCAAAACGATCTTTTTCAACGCCATGGTCGTGGTGGCCGGTTTTATGGTGCTACTGGCCAGCCAGATGCCACCGAACCAGCAGATGGGACTGCTGGTATCCATTGCCATGCTCTCATCGTTCGTGGCTACACTGACAGTGCTGCCGGCATTGATCATGACTGCTGAGCCCAAGTTTATATTCAGAGGAGAGAAAGCATGAACCTGAGAAAAATCGCACTGATCATTTTTACCCTATCCATCCTGACCGGGATGGGTTCGGTGCTCTCCTACAGTGAAGAGCTGACCGGACTTCAGGTGATGCAGCGTGTCGATAGTCGCGATGATGGCGATGACCTGGTGCAGAAAATCTATCAGAAGCTGATCGATAAGCGCGGTAATATCCGCGAACGTTATATGATCTCTTTTCGTAAGGATTACGGAAAAGATAATAAAGCCATCTCCTACTTTCTCGAACCCTCCAATATTCGCGATACCGCGCTGCTCACCTACGATTATGACGGTTCGGCAAAGGATGATGATCAGTGGCTCTATCTTCCCGCTTTGAAAAAGGTGCGCCGGATCTCCTCGTCAGATCGCGGCGACTACTTCATGGGAACCGACTTTACCTTCGAAGATATCAAGCAGACACCGGAGCTTGAGGATTACAACTGGAAGTTGGTTGGTTCCGAGAGTGTCGATGGCCATGAGTGCTGGGTGGTTGAAGGTGAACCGAAAAACGATGAGCTGAAGAAAAATCTCGGGTATTCGAAAACCCTCGGCTATGTCCGTAAAGATGTCGATATGACCATTCGAACCGACTACTGGGATCGCAAGGGGCAGGAGCTGAAACACTTCAATATCGCTGAGCTGAAACAGATCGATGGTATCTGGACAGCTACCAAAATGACGATGGAGAATATACAGACCGGCCACCGAACCGAGATGGAGTTTTCCGAACAGAAATATAATTCGGGCCTCTCCGACCGAACATTCTCCGAACGCATGTTGAAACGCGGCTATCGCGAATAAACGTCAAAGTCGAAGTGGTTGATCATGCATACGCTCTTTGAGTGGGTGTTAAAGCATCCGAAATCGGTATTGCTGTTCCTGTTGCTGCTGACCGGCCTGGCGGGATCCCAGATGCGGCATCTGAAGATGGAGACCGATCTTGAGCAGATGCTGCCGAAAACGCTTGATGCCTATGTAAATAAGCAGGTGCTCGAAGAGCGCTTTGGTGCCACCGATATGGTGGTGTTTGGCATCTTTAACGATGCGGAAGAGGGGATCTATAACCCGCACTCGCTGGCGCTGGTGGCGGAACTGACCGACTGGCTGCAGAGTCGCAAGGAGTTTCGTACGCTGGCGATGAACGATCTGCTCTCCCTCTCCACCGTGAAGGATATCCGTGGCACTGCCGATGGGCTGGATGTGCAGCAGTTTATGGAGGAGCCTGCCGGTGATGCGGAGGCGATAGCGCATCTGAAAGAGCGGATGGATGCCTTTGCTATCTATATAGGGGCAATTGTCTCTGAGGATGGCAAGGCGACACTGATGGCGGTGAAGCCGGTGGATGAGCGCCACCTCTACCCGCAGATCTATGATCTGGTGCAGGCCAAGATCAGGGAGCTGGAGGCGCGTGGCGGGCCTGAGCAGTTCTTTGTCTCCGGACGGCCGATCATCGAAGGGCTGTTTGGCATCTATATGCCGGCAGAGATGAAGCGGATGCAGCCGATGGTGATGGGCTTGCTACTGCTGTTGCTCTTTCTCTCATTCCGCTCGCCGCGTGGTGTGGCGATGCCGATGCTGGTGGTGTTGATGGCTGAGATCTGGACGCTGGGTACAATGGCGGCATTGGGCATTCCGATGTACACCGTCACCACCATGCTGCCGATCCTGATTCTGGCCATTGGTATTGCCGATGCAGTTCATTTTCTCAGTCGCGAGCGGCTGCTGGCCCATGCGCAGGATTATGCCGATAAAAAAGAGCGGGTGCGTGAGGTGATGCATGAACTGTGGAAGCCGATGCTGATGACTACCGTAACCACGGGTGTAGGTTTTTTATCCATGCTGACCTCGGAGATTATCCCGATTCAGCATTTCGGCATCTTTGCTACAGTGGGTATCAGCTATGCGCTGATGATCACGCTGCTGCTGTTACCAGCCACACTGATGCTGCTCAGGGATCAGCCAGCAGGGGAGCGAAAGCTGCTCTTCTCCGGCTATGTGGCCTGGCTGGGTGAAAGTGTGATCCGTCATCCAAAACGGATTCTTCTCGTCTCCGGTGTGGTGATGCTGATCTCGCTGATTGGTCTCTTCCAGCTCTATGTGAATGCTTCGCTGGTCGCCCAGTTTAAGCCGAACGATCCGATCCGAACTGCCGATGAGATGATGAATGGTCACTTCTCCGGTACCACCACCTTCGATCTGATGATTGATACCGGCAAGGCCGATGGTCTGCTCGATCCGGCATTCCTGAATCATATGGCCAGCCTGCAGGCTGAGGTGGAGCAGCATCCGATGGTGGGGGATTCGGCCTCCATTGCCGAGTTCCTGGCCACGATGAACAAGGCGATGCACAGCGATGATGAGGCGTGGCGCAGGGTTCCAGACTCATCTAACCTAGCCGCACAGTATCTGCTGCTCTACTCCTTCTCCGGTGCACCGGATGATTTCGATACCTTTATCACCGGTGACTATCGTCAGGCCCACATCCGTATCAATCTGAAATCGGATGAGACCCGTAATGTGGATGCCATTCTCAATGAGCTGCGTGGCAAGATGGATCAGTGGTTCCCCGAAGAGAAGGGATTCAAGGTGGAGTGGGCCGGTACCGCGTTTACGGTTTATCGACTGGCCCAACTGATTATCGAGGGGCAGATCGCTTCGCTGCTGGTCTCCATTCTGGCGATTTTCCTGCTCTGCTGGCTGATCTTCCGCCATCTCCGGATTGCCATGCTGGCGATGCTGCCGGTGAGTCTGGCGGTGGTCGTCAACTACGGCATGATGGGGAATATCGGTATTCCACTCGATATCGCCACTGCTCTGACCGGCTCGATGGCACTCGGTATCGGTGTTGATTTCGCGCTGCACTATCTCTATCGCTATCGTGATCTCTCCACACAGGGTGAGGGCTATGTCGAGAGTGTGGTGGAGACCAATCGCAGCGTAGGTCATGCACTGCTTTTTAATGCCTTTGTGGTGATTGGTGGTTTCCTGGTGTTACTCAGTGCATCGCTCTATCCGCAGATGAAGCTGGGTGGCCTGATCGCTGCCACCATGCTGGTCTGTTATCTGGCCTCGGTTTATCTCTTCCCGGTGATTCTGGGGTTGAGGAAGCGGATAAAGGAGGTTACGTGAATCGTCTGGCTCTGCTGATTATTCTGGCCCTGCTGCTCTCCTATACCTTCGGGCGCGCCAATGCGGTAGAGGTTACACTGCATGGAGCAGTGAAGAATGAGACGGCCTATTTCACAGCAGGCGAAAAACGTTTCGATAAGATTCAGAATCGTCTTGATCTGAAGCCTGAAGCCCTGCTCACGGATCGACTTGAGTTTCGCGGCAGGGGACTGCTCTGGTACGACGCAGCCATGGATGTCGAATCGACCAACGCAACCGACCTCACATCTTCGATCAAGAAGCACTATCGAACCGCCACACAGTTGAAGGAGGCCTATCTCCTCTATGGTGGCGACGATTTCGACCTGCGACTGGGTCAGCAGCAGATCGTCTGGGGCAAAACCGAGGGCTTGCGCATGCTCGATCTCATTAACCCGCTCGATATGCGCGAGTTCATGCTCGATGACTTTCTCGATTCGCGTATCGGTCTGGTGGCAGCCCGGCTCAACTACTACACCTATCTCGATGGTAACGAGCATGAGTTCGAATTTGTGATGATTCCCGATGCGCGTCCTGCCGAGCTTGCGCCGACAGGTTCACGCTGGGGCTTTGCACTTCCGACCCTGCCAGCCGGTGTGACGCCGGTGATCAGAAGTGGCAACGATCCCAACTGGGCGGCGAAAAATATGGAGTACGGTGCAGCCTGGCGCTCCAACCTGGGTGGCTGGGATCTGTCGCTGAACTGGTTCTATGGCTGGAAGGATACGCCGAGTATTCAGAAGCGTCTGGTCGGGGCAACTATATTCCTCACACCGTTTTATGAGCGGATGCACACTGTGGGCGGCTCTTTCTCCAATGCCTTCGGTGCATGGGTGGTGCGTGGTGAGATGGCGGCTAATTTGAACGAAAGTCTCAATGCGACAGGTGTGACGATTGCCACCTCGACCACCAACAAGACGACGCTTAACGGTGCGATCGGCGTCGATTACACCAGCAATAACTGGACGGTCAGCCCACAGGTTTTCGTTCGTTATATTTCTGGCTGGGATCGAAGTGTGGCTGAAGATCGCTCATCCGGATTTGCCAGCCTCAGGATCTCCACCGATTTCATGAACGAGAAGCTGAAGCCTGAAGTGATCGGCCTGTTCGACTGGGCCGATGCCGGGTGGATGGTTCGCCCGAAGGTGAGTTATGAGTTTAGCGATCAGATTGAACTGACTGCCGGTGTCGACCTCTTTGGTGGCAAAGCAGGGGGCTTCTTCGGCCAGTTCGCCAATAATGATCGTATCTACACCGAGATCGAGTACAGTTTTTGAGCTGAAAGCGAAGGCCCCGGAAATCTGGAGCCTTCACCCGAAGCCTTCATTTTCACAGTCTCTGAAAAATCGACCTGATACCGGTCACTCTCCCACTCATTTGGAAAAGGGCCAGCCCTGAGAGGATCAGTACCGATCCGGTGATTACTTCACTGGTTAATGGTTCACCGTTGAGCATATTTCCCAGTGACAGAGCAATCACCGGCGTGATCAATGTGATCAACGCAACCTGTGTCGCCTGAACATGCCTCAACACATAGAAGTAGAGAGCAAAGCCCAGTACCGAACCAAAAAGAGCAAGGTATCCGATCGCCCCGATGGTCCTGTTTTCGACTACTGCCGGCATGCTTCCATCGATCACCAGCCAGGTAACGAGAAAGAGAGGTGCTGCAAGTGCCAGTCCGCCGCTGGTCATCACAATAGCTGGTACATCAGCTTCGATTCGCTTGACCCAGACAGCGCTGGCCGAGTGGATCGTGACAGCCACGACCACGGCAGCGATACCAGCTACAGCTTCACCGCTCATCTCAAATCCGTGTGCGAAGATAACCGCCAGCCCGACCATACCCACCAGCATGCCGCCGATCTTTTCAACGGTAAGCGATTCGCCCTCCAGCCACAGTCTGGCCATCACTCCTGTGATCAGCGGACTAAGCCCGAAGAGCAACGATAACCATCCGGTCGGAATGAATTGAACCGCCCAGTAGCCTGCCAGCATGCCACCGTAGATACCGAGTCCGGCTACAACATAGGCGTGTAGTGCTGTGCGATGCCAACGCATACCTGCTCCCAGCAGGGCTGCGATCACCAGAGCCAGAACAGCACCAATGACCATGCGGCTGGTGACACCGAACAGAAAACCGACACCTTCGCTACTCCACAGAATGGCTAGCGGAGTGGTGCTCCAGATGATAATGACTCCGATGTAGGCTATTGGAACTGACATTTTATTCTCCTTTGTTTGTTCCATCCGCAAAAAGAGCATCCTGCCTTTTTACTCTGTCGAAGCCTGAAACGTGCGAGTTTCAGACTTCTTACTCATCAGCTTCATGCTCGCTGATTGGCGCACACATCCATGTGTGCGGGGCTTGGCTGAGCAAAAAAAACGGCCATGGACTCGCTTGAACCCATGGCCGTTGTGAATTTCCAGATGTTAGTTGTCTAACTTAAGAGATACTCCAGCGCACAGGCATAGCGGTTCGGCGGGCTACCGGTAGCCAGACGAACTTCGCAATTTTCACCTGTGTTATCTCTCTGAACATCTGGCGAAGCATGGCTGCGATTTAATGCCTGTCAATCTCCAATGCTCCGGCTGTGTAATTTCTTGCACACCTGCTCAATGAAATGAGCTATGCTTGAGTTGAAGTTTCAAAGAGCAGGAGAGGGTGATGAGATATCTGAAACGATGGACGATGATACTGGGTGCAGGGGTGCTGCTACTGCTCTCATCCTGTGCAACGCTGGAGAAGGCGATGGATCTCTCCTCGGTCAGATTCACCTTCGATCGTGTCTCATCCGTGCGTGTGGCCGGTATCGACCTGATGAATATCGATGCGATTGATGAACTGAACATGTTTCAGGTGGGACGTGCAACACTGGCCGTATCACGTAAGAACCTTCCGCTTGACCTGACGGTGCATGTGAAGACAGAGAACCCGGTGATTAACCGGGTCGCTGCAACACTGGTCAGTATGGACTGGATACTGATGCTCGATGGTCGCGAGACCATCAGTGGTACACTCAACGAGCGTATTAAACTCCCGGCAGGTAAGGCACAGACGATTCCGTTGAGACTTCATCTCAACATGTTCAAGTTTTTCAATGAGAAAAATGCCATGGATATGCTCGATCTTGCACTCGCGTTTGCCGGGTCGAAAGGGAAGATGCCTCAGGGGGTGGCGTTGAAGATTCGACCGACCATCGATACGCCGCTTGGGCTGATGCGCTACAGGGAGATGCTGATCGAGCCGCCTCATCCTAAGAAGTGAGGTTATAGCACCATCTTCACATCGGGATGTTCGTTGAAAGCACGATAGAGGTTATCGAGTTGCTTCTGGCTCTGTGCCGTAATGGTTACAGTTACAGACAAGTAGTTGGCCGAGCGGCTGGGCCGCGACTTGAGGGCTGCCTCACCAAGGTTCGGTACATGTCGATTGGCGATCATGAATATCTCATTTTCAAAACCGTCACTGTTCACGCCCATGACCTTGATGGGGAATTTACATGGAAATGTTAACGGTGAATCTTCACCCATGATCTCTCCAATCGTTGTTTATCTGTATATCCATGCGTGTAACCGGCTTCAGATACAGAGAATGGTAATAGAGGGTGTACTTTTCATCGGGTCCGGGTGGAAGCCGCGGATGAGCAGAATATGGTCACCTTGCGATGTCATGCCGCGTTTCTGCACCTGCTCCCGTGCCAGGTTGTTTAGCTCGTTATCTTTAATCTCATCGACTTTGGCAGGAAGAACGCCCCAGAGAAGATTCATGCGTCTGTAGACCTGTTCGTCCGCAGTGATTGCCACAACAGGTGCGGAAGGCCTTGCTGAGCTGACCGCCGATGTTGACGAGCCTGTTGCCGATATCACCACGATAGCGTGAACAAGGAGGTCGTAAGAGAGCTCGGTGGTGGCGCGTGCAAGTGCATTGGCATGCGAGAGCGGTGGCCTTGTCGATCGAGGCAGTACGAAATGGCTGTCTGCACCCATATGCCATTGAGATGCTTCGGCCTGCCTGGCGATCCTGTCCATCGACGCAACAGCCTGAACCGGGTATTTACCGGAAGCGGTTTCAGCCGAGAGCATGATGGCATCCACACCCGATGATACGGCATTGGCCACATCCGCCACTTCGGCACGGGTCGGTTGCGAGTGTTCGATCATCGATTCCAGCATCTGGGTGGCAACGATCACGGGCTTGTTTGCGGCCTGGGCCAGATCGATCAGCTGTTGCTGGACCATGGGAACCTGCTCAGGCGGCAATTCCACACCCAGGTCGCCTCGAGCTACCATGATGCCATCTGATACGTTGAGGATATCGTCAATATTTTCCAGTGCTTCAGGGCGTTCGATTTTAGCGATGATGGCAGTGTCGAACCCTGCTTCGGTTGCAAGTTCATGGAGATTAAGCAGATCGCTACTCTGCCTTACGAATGAGAGGGCCAGAAAGTCGACACCGAGCTTCAGGGCAAAGCTGGCATCCTCCCTGTCTTTTTCGGTCAGGGCAGGGGTCGATAGTGCAGTATCGGGAAGATTGATGCCTTTAAGATCGCTAAGCACACCTCCGTGAACCACTGTGCAGTGGATATCCTGTCCATCGATACTGTCGGGGATCAGTTCGATCATTCCGTCCGAGAGAAATATCCTGTGTCCGGGTTCGATCTCCTCATGCAGTGAACGGTATTGGCATGGGATGAGGCCGGGGCTGCCAGTCTCATCGCGGGTGGTAAGGATGACACTATCTCTCGCTTTAAGGGTGATGGCACCGTCAAGGAACTTTCCGGTTCTGATTTTCGGCCCGCACAGATCTGCCAGAATGGCGGTAGGCCTGTTCATTTCACCGGCAATGGTACGAATCCGGCGATAACTCTCGCTGTGACTTCGATGGTCGCCATGTGACATGTTGAGACGGAAGATGTTGACGCCTGCATTAATCAGTTCGCGAATGGTCGAATCGTCCCATGAGGCAGGGCCGATGGTGGCGAGGATTTTGGTTCTGCGATAGATCAGGGCAGGGATATCTGTCTTAATGGCCATATTGCATTATTAGCGTTGAATATCCCGCTTGTCGAATCATGAAATCATCTGTAACTACCGGTGCAGTGCCGTGAAAATCGTTTCAGCGAGTTTTGTTGAGACGCCGCTGACTTCGGTCAGCTGTTCCCGGCTTGCCTTTTTAATGCCGTCGATACCACCGAAATGTTTGAGCAGGGCGGTGCGTTTGGATTTGCCAATGCCCGGAATGGTATCGAGCTGGGAGGTGAACATGCTCTGCTTTTTCCGCTTTCTCATGTATTGGCCGGCAAACCGGTGCGCCTCATCCCGAACCCTTGCGATCAGCAGCAGTGCTGCTGAGTGGCGACCGGGTGAGAGGGAGCCCCCATTTCCACAACTGCTGCAATCCCACGATGGCCAGAGCACCTCATCGCCTACCTTGCGGCTCTTGCCTTTGGCCACACCGACCAGTTTCAGGTCACCCAGTCCATATTCGCCTGCTACCTCGATGGCAATGGCGAGTTGCCCTTTGCCGCCATCGATCAGCATCAGGTCAGGGCAGGGGATACTCTCCTCCGTGATGGCACGAAAAAAACGCGACAGCACCTGACGCATCGCCTCGTAGTCATCCGATGCAGGCACATCATCGAGCCGGTATTTTCGGTAGTGCTCTTTATCCGGCCCGTTCCAGTTGGCATAGGTGATCGCTGCCACTGTCTGCTTACCACCCAGATGAGCGTTGTCGACCGCAGCAATACTTTGGGGTACCTCATCCAGATCAAAGAGCTCTGTCAGGGCAGTGAAAGCCGCCTGCTGATCGATATTGGAACGGCTTGCCAGAATCTGCTCGCCGGATCGTCTCACCTCCTCAAGCCAGTTTGCGCGCGGCCCGCGCCTGGGAGCTCGTACCACGCTTTTTGAACGGCTGTGCAGTAATCGAAGCAGGCGTTGTAGTTCTCTGCACAGCTCATCGGAAGCAGGGAGAAGTATCTCCGCCGGTGGCGGTTCGTTGCGATAGCGCTCGATCATCAGGCTTTGCAGAATCTCCGGTAGTTCGGCATCGATTGCCTGATCCACCTTGACGTTGTGAACGCCGAGGTTTCTGCCATTTCGGCGTACGCCGACAGATGCAACCACCGAAGTAGAGTGGCGGGTGATGGCGATAGCATCGGCATGCTCGGGAAGATCGCTCCTGTCACTGCCTGCCAGGATGGTGCGCAGTGCACGAATACGGTCGCGATAGCGGGCAGCCTCTTCGAATGCCATCTCATCCGAAGCGTGCTGCATCGCTTTCTCCCAGTTTTTTAACAGGGAAGCATCCCTGCCCTTTAGAAAGCTGCGCGTCTCGTCCACCTGCATTCGGTACTGAGCTGTATCGACCAGGTCGCAGCAGGGGGCTGTGCAGCGACCGATCTGATGCTGGATACAGGGACGGGAACGGTTGTTGAACACCGAATTCTCGCAGTCGCGCAGCAGAAATGCCTTCTGCATGATGTGCAGGGTTTGGCGTAGTGCGCCGGCATTGGGAAATGGGCCGTAATATTCGCCTGCCTCTGAGCGGTTGCCGCGATAGAGTTTCAGGCGCGGATACTCTTCATCTGTCAGCAGGATGTAGGGATAACTTTTCGAATCTTTAAGCAGTACGTTGTAACGCGGTTTCAGCTGTTTGATCAGGTTGTGCTCGAGAATCAGTGCTTCGGCTTCGGAGCGGGTGATGACAAACTCGATATCGCGAATCTGCCGCACCATTGCCACGGTGCGGGGAGATTCGGGTTTGCGTTGGAAGTAGCTGGAGACCCGTTTTCTCAGGTTTCGTGCCTTACCGATGTAGAGCACCTTGCGTTTCTGGTCCAGCATACGGTAGATACCCGGCTCTCTCGGCAGGTCTGTCAGTACAATCGGCGGTTCACTCCACACGGTTCTGCCTTTCAGAGTTCGCTTAATCGGTCGATTTCAGCAGCCGAAGCACAGAGCTCGAACAACGGGCAGTTATCACACAGCGGTTTGGTACAGCAGTACAGTTTGGCCTGCTGAACAATCAGGGCGTGGTACTCCTGAAAGAGCTGTAGCAATCCCGGAAGACGCTGAACGAAATAATTTTGAATATCGTCATAAGGCATCTCGGCTGCAATCATTCCCAATCGACCGAAAATACGTCTGGTGTAGGCATCAATGACAAATTGCGGTTTGTCGAGGGCGTAGAGGAGCATGGCATCTGCGGTTTCAGGTCCGATACCGTGAAGTTCCAGCAGGCGTGCACGTAGCGCCTTGGTCGGCCAGAGTCTGAGCCCTTTTGTGCCGCCATGCGATGCGAAAAAGCGAGAGAATTCGATCAGGCGTTTGCTCTTCTGACGGAAGAAGCCTGATGGACGGATCAACTCCTCCAGCTTTTCCGGTTTGCAGGTGAGTATCGATTCAGGGCTCAGCATGTTGGCCTGTTTGAGATTGTGGATGGCTGCCTTTACATTTTCCCAGCGGGTATTCTGGGTGAGGATGGCGCCAACCATCATCTCGAACGATGAGTCGGCAGGCCACCAGTTCTGATCTCCATGATGGGCATGGAGCCGTTTATAGACTTCAAGTGGCGAGGCGCGCCTCAACCCTTACCTCTCCTTCGATCTGTCACCTCTTTAAGCCTTTTGACTTCGCTGGCTTTCATTGGCCGCCAGGCTCCGGCAGGCATCTCAAGGTCGAGTTTGATGGGGCCGAACCGGGTTCGCATCAGACGGCGTACCTCGTGACCGCAAGCTTCCAGTGTTCGCCTCACTTCACGCCAGCGACCGCGATGGATAGTGACAGTGATCCAGCTGTGACCTTTGGATTCGGAGTCGACTGTGATATCCCATGGATCACTGATGTCGCCTTCGCCCATATCGATGCCGCCGTTACGCAGCGCTTCCAGCGATTCAAGGCTCAGCTGGCTGGTAATACGCACGCGGTACTGCCGTGGTATTCTGGCTCCCGGGTGGATCAGCGCCTGAGCGAGGCGACCGTTATCTGTGAGGATGAGCAGTCCTTCGCTGTCCATATCCAGTCTGCCGACAGATTGAACATTGGCCGGGATGTCCAGCTGGTCGTAGATCAGTGGTCGACCTCGCGCATCCTTTCTGGAGCAGAGCAGGCCGCGTGGTTTATTGTAGAGAATGTAGGTATTGTTGACGGCTGGGGTAACCACGTTGCCGTCAACGGTAAGGATGTCGTTTCTACCGATCCTGATGCCCGGCTGTGTCACCTTTTCGCCGTTGAGCGTCACCCGGCCCTCTTCGATCATGCGGTCGGCTTCGCGCCTTGAACAGATACCGCAGGTGGCCAGATAACGGTTGATTCTTTCACCTTGGCCCGAATCGGGACTTTGTTGATCCGGCTTGCTCTCGATAGCTTTGGCGGAGGGACGTTTCGCCTTTCTCGACCTAGCTGGCGCTGGCGGACGTTTCGCTTTCTGTTTCTGCATCTCTCTTTCCGGGGCTCTCTTCGTTGTCAGGTTCAGGAGGATTGTCGGATTCGCTGCCGCTCTCTTCATCGTCATCGGGCAGTTCGATGCCGCGCTCCTTCAGCTCCGCTTCGACACTTTCGATCACCTCATCCTCATCCATCAGTTGCGACGAGTCGGGAAGGTCGCGCAGGGAGTTCAGGCCGAAATCGGTAAGGAACGTTTTACCGGTGCCGTAGAGGTGGGGGCGACCTGGCACCTCTTTGCGACCCAGCACTTTTACCCAGCCGCGTTCCTGCAGTCCGCCGAGAATGGAGCTGGAGACCTTCATGCCGCGCAGTGCTTCGATCTCGGCACGTGTGGTCGGTTGCCGGTAAGCGATAATGGCAAGCGTTTCCAGCATCGAGCGGGATAGCTTGGCGGGGCGGGTCTGCCAGAGCTGCGAAACGGTCTCTGCATAGTCCGGCGAGGTCTGGAACTGCCAGCCACCGGCTACCTGTACGATGTTGATGCCTCGGTCGGCGTAGTGGGCCTCCAGTTCGGCCAGCGCATCACGCAGCTCAGATGAGGGAGTATCATCCAGCAGATCCCTCAGCTTCTGTAGTGTTAACGGTTCATCACTGGCCAGTAGCAGCGCCTCAACCTGGTGTATCAGACTCATGACCCGTCTACCTCCCCGGAGTTACCGTTTATCTCCTCATTTGTGCTCTCATCGGCACTCTCTTTCGCCAGCAGGGTGATCGATTCGTAACAGCTGTTCTGGATGACCGTAATCAATTTCTGACGCCACAACTCGAGAATAGCCAGCACTGTGGTGACCAGTGCTTCACGGCCCGGTTGGTCGTTCAGCAGTTCATCGAGCTGCACACTGCCACGACGAATACCCTCCATCACCACCTGCATCTGTTCGCGCACACTCATCGTCTCCATGAAGACCTGATGGCGCACCTCGCCACCGACACGTTTGAGCACATTGCGGAATGCCATGAGCAGGGCATCGAGATCGGGTTCCGGCAGAGGGCGTTCCACCTGCCTGGCTTCAGGGAAGATAGAGCGCAGGAAGATATCGCGACCACGGCGCGGGCGACTATCGAGTTCCTCGGCCAGTACGCGGTACTGTTCGTATGCAATAAGCTGGGCGACCAGTTCCTCACGCGGATCGATCGGGTTGCCTTCGTCATCCACCTCGGGGCGTGGCAGCAGCATTCTGCTTTTCAATTGCATCAGCGTGCTGGCCATCACCAGATAATCTCCGGCGGTGTCGAGATCCTGAACCTTGTTGGCTTTGATGATCTCCAGGTATTGCGCCGTGATTGTGGCGATAGGGATATCGAAGATATCCATCTTCTGGCTGCGGATCAGGTGCAGCAGTATATCGAGCGGCCCTTCGAATGTTTCAAGCTGTACCGGCGGCAGGTCGGGCAGGGCCGTTTGTGGGAGATCGGACTGTGGGAGATCGGACTGCGAAAGTCCGGCTGCTCTCCCCTCAGGTGCAGTCTCAGCGGGTACGTGATTTTCCGCCTGCATGTTTTCCGCCTGCATCAGACGCGGTAACCCATCTTCAGGGACTTATGAACCTTCTCCATGGTACGCGCAGCCTCGTGGCGGGCACGTTCGTTACCGGCACGGACGATATCTTTCAGGTCATCCGGACGCGATGCGATTTCGGCACGTCTGTCACGGATTGGCTGCAGCTCTTCTTCCAGGTGTTTCAGCATGCAGGTTTTGCACTCGATACAGCCGATGCCGGCAGTGGTGCAGCCTTCGGTGACCCAGGCGCGCTCCTCCTCAGAGGAGTAGACCTTATGGAAGTCCCATACCGGGCACTTTTCGGGTGTGCCGGGATCGTCGCGGCGAACGCGAGCCGGATCGGTCGGCATCGTCTTCACCTTTTTCTCGGTCACCTTCCACTCCTCAGATATCTCGATGGTGTTGTTGTAGGATTTGCTCATCTTACGACCATCGAGCCCCGGTAGTTTGGCGGCAGGCATCAGTAGTGACTCCGGTTCCGGGAAGAGGGGAGGAATGTCCTGACGATAGAGATGGTTGAAGCGGCGTGCCACTTCGCGTGTTAACTCTACATGCGGTACCTGATCTTCACCCACCGGTACACCATCGGCACGATAGATGAGGATATCGGCGGCCTGTAGCAGTGGGTAACCGAGGAAGCCGTAGGTACCCAGATCCTTCTCTTTCAACTGCTCGATCTGATCCTTGTAGGTCGGTACGCGTTCCAGCCATGAGAGCGGTGTCATGAACGAAAAGAGCAGATGCAATTCGGCATGCTCAGGAACTTCCGACTGGATGAAGACAACCGCCTTTTCGGGATCGATACCGACTGCCAGCCAGTCGATCAGCATATCCCAGATGGTATCCTTCACAATGGCCGGATTGGCATAGTCGGTGGTCAGCGCATGCCAGTCGGCAGCGAAGAAGAAGCAGTTGTTTTCCTCCTGAAGCTGAAGCCAGTTCTCCAGTACGCCTTTCATATGGCCCAGATGCAGTTTACCCGTTGGGCGCATGCCGGAGAGGATGCGCATCGGTCCATTCTTTTCAGTAGTCTCTGTTGTTGTCTCTGAATTGCTCACAAGGCTCTCCCAAATGGAATGGAGCGATGATGGCACGAGGGTGGTTAAATGCAATGTTACCGGAGAGTGAAGTCGGGATGATTTGCCATTGACGAAGCCCGATGCCTGCTTACAATGCGCGCTCCGTTCGATTCTGGATGGGTACAAATCAGGGCGCTTTAGCTCAGTTGGTTAGAGCAGCGGAATCATAATCCGCGTGTCCGGGGTTCGAGTCCCTGAAGCGCCACCAAATTAGGAAAGGGAGTGACTCCGCGTCACTCCCTTTTTGCGTTATATTTTGCGTTAGTTTTTCTAAAATACGCTGTCAGGTTGTTCCGCCAGATCTCAGGTTTGTCAGGCTTCGGATGGTTGAAGTGCCATGATCTTTTCATGCATCTCATTCAGTGCCGAGTGCAGTTCGGGCAGCATGAAGGGTTTGCGAAGGTGCTTCATCAGCAGGGCATCGCTGCCCAGATGCTCCTCCAGATCATCGGCATAACCGGTGAGCAACAGGGTAAACGGTCGGAAGTCATAGTTCAGCGTGGCGACCTGTCGAAGGAATTCAGCTCCGTCCATGACCGGCATGCGCACATCCAGCAGCACCATGTGCGGCTTACCATTCTCTTTAACCCATGCCAGTGCCTCCGCACCGTTGTGAAGTTTGACGACATCCATATCCAGGCGGTTTTCTTCCAGCCAGAGCTCAAGCATTGGGTGCAATACATCGTGCACATGTTCATTATCCTCAACGGTGAGGATGCTTTTCAGCATATTACGGCTCCTTTCCGACAGGGATCCAGATGTTGAAGGTTGCGCCTTTCCCCGGGGCGCTGTCTACACTCATCACTCCTCCGTGATCTTGTACAATACCATAACAGATTGAGAGGCCCAGACCAGTGCCCTCGCCAACGGCTTTGGTGGAGAAGAAGGGTTCGAAGATGCGCTTCTGGGTCTCTTCATCCATCCCCGGCCCATCATCCGTCACCTTGATGCAGACACCATCGATACCGTTTCTCCGTTCGGTTTTCGTGCTTACCGTTAATTTTCCACCTTTGCCCAGAACATATTTGGCGTTAGTAACCAGGTTAAGGAACACCTGCTGAATCTGCCTGTGAGCGGCATAGACCAGAGGCAGATCCTCTTGCAAATCCTGAACAAGCCGGATGTCGGCATGAACCAGCTCTTTCTTGTACATGTTAAGGACGAAGCGGATGTCTTCGTTGATATCATCTGTCTGTTTTTCATTGCGTTCACTACGGGAGAAGCGCAATAATCCCTCCACAATAGCACGTGCCTGCTCCATGCCGGAGACGGCTTTATCGAGCATATCGGTACGCTTTTCCGGTTCCATATCCTGCTTCGTTTGAAGGATGCTGAGGATGCCCATCGGGCCTGTGAGTGCATTGTTCAACTCATGCGCTGTGCCTGCGGCCAGTTCGCCAAGACTCTCCATCTTCTGCAGTTGGGAGACCTGTTCGCTCAGTTTCTTTTTATCCTCTTCCAGTGCCAGCTCACGAGCCAGATGGTCCTTCTCACTCGCCAGGGACTGTCTCTTGGCCATCTGGCGCAGGGTGATCGTTGCGCCGACCAAAATGACGATCAGGAAAGCGATACCGAGCATGTAGATGCGGTTGGTCTTTTCGTACACCAGCCCTGCAACGGCGGAGTCGTCATAGGCGAGGTTCACCGTGATGCGGTGCGGGCCGACCCTGCTTCGGGCACTGGCGATGGAGAATCCGGCACCGTTGACCTTGGCGCGATGGATGCCCGGCTCCAGCACGGTGGAGGGGAAGGCCTTCAACAGATCTTTCGCCAGTTCGCTTTTGAAGGAGTCGACTACATTCTCAGGCGCGTTGCGCGGTAGCACCGAGTGGTAGAGCACTTCGCCGCTCTTCTCATCGATAATCCAGTGCATGATACCGCTGGATTTCAGGCGGCCCAGCTCGCTGGCGATGGTGCGGTCGAAGTCGATCTGGGCCATGATGACGCCGGAGAGCTTGCCATCAGGGTTTTTATGGTCGTCGGAGATGATCTTGTCGTAGATCGGGTTGGCCACCCGCATCTTCAGGCTGTCGCCATCGTGAATCCATTCGGAGAAGTAGAGGCTTCCCGTCTCTTTCGGTGTTTTAAAAAAAAGACTTTCGGCCTGGTTGCCCTGATAGGGGAAACGCATCGACTCCGGATAGACGGTGAAGAGATCGCCTTCAGGATTGAATAGCACGAAACCGTCCACTCGCGGGGCGGCAATCGTGTTTACCTTCTCCATGTCGCGTGAGGCATTGACCAGCTCCTGCCGCTGCGTGCCGGGGAAATGACCCAGCAGGCGCACGTTTTCCGCCACGTCGTTATCGATATGGAAACCCACACGCGAACTGGCGATGTCCACCACGGTGAGGTTCTGCTGGTCGAAGGCCGTGCGCAGGTCACCCTCGAGGCCGATAGCCAGATCGCGCGAGAGTTGGTAAAAAGAGAAGATGATGACACAAACCACCACCATACCGGTGATATATTGGGTCGGTGAAAGCTGACTTAATACACTGCCCAGTGTTGTTTTATCTGGTTTGGCAATTTCATCCATAAAGTTCCTCCGGCAGCGTAGTCCAATTTATTATGGGGAAGAGGGTATAGCAACATTATAGTTGCGGCTTGAACATTTCGTGGTGTGCAGGCAGACGGCTTGTCGATCTCCGTCTGGCAATGACGGTTGTGCTGCCAACCAAACGTTACCTCTCTGATTGCCTCAGGGTTTTGTGAAAACAGAACACGTTTTGTGACATAACGATGTCAAATCTACTTGACTAACAATCCTATCGCAGGGAGCGTCAGTTAATCGAGATCGTCCGGGGAGGGCCTGGATGAAGGGAGGTTGAGACGTGAAAAGATTGATCACCACTTGCCTGATGATTCTTATAGGGAGCCTTACACTCACATCATGTAAAACCATGAGCCCGGCTGAATACGAAGAGATGCAGCAGAAGGCGAGAAAAGCCGATCAGCTGGCTGAAAAACTGAAGAAACTTGAGGCTGCACACATATCGATGCAGCAGGAGTTGAAGGCTGAGATCGAAGCACAGCGTATCGAGATTGAGAAACTCTCCGATCGTGAGGTGAAGGTGACCATGCAGGAGGATGTGTTGTTTCCATCCAGCTCTATCATTATCAATCAGCAGGGAAGAAGGGTGCTGGGTAAGATTGCCAAAAGTCTGAAACAGGCTCCGGATGCCGCAATCAAGATTGTCGGGCATACCGACCTGCTGCCGATTACCGATTCGAAATTGAAAAAGCGTTTCCTTGATAACTGGGAGCTCTCCTCTGCTCGTGCCGCATCTGTGGCTCGTGTTTTTATCTGGGGTGAAAATATCAACGAAGAGCGTATTCACGTGGTAGGCCGCTCTTATGTTGAACCGGTTGCCGATAATCGCACCGAAGAGGGGCGTCAGAAGAATCGCCGCATCGAGATATTTCTCGTTCAGTAAGCGTGCATGATCGATTCGGGAGCCTCTATGCGGAGGCTCTTTTCGCTTATGATGAGTGGCTGTTTACGATTTGGCTAAGCTGATTAGGATGGCGTCGTTCCGTTTCGTGGAAACTTAAATAATTGCACAGTAGAGAGATTGAAGATGGGAAGAGCGTTCGAAGTCCGTAAAGCATCCATGGCCAAAACGGCCGCAGCCAAAACCAAGGTCTACTCCAAGTATGGTCGTGAGGTTTATGTGGCAGCCAAAAACGGCGGAACCGATCCGAATGCCAATCTGACCCTCAAACGTCTGATGGAGAAAGCGAAAAAGGATCAGGTGCCCGGCCATGTGATCGATAAGGCGATCGAAAAGGCCAGCGGTGTCGGCGGTGAGGATTATGTCACCACCCGCTACGAGGGTTTCGGCCCCGGCGGTTGCATGATTATCGTCGACTGCCTGACCGATAACAACACTCGTACTTTCAATGATGTACGACTCTGTTTTACCAAGAGCGATGCCAAACTGGGGGCGCCGGGTGCGGTAGCGCACATGTTCGACCATCTGGCGGTATTTGTTTTCGCCGGTGATGACGATGAGCCCGTACTGGAAGCGTTGATGGAGGCCGATGTCGATGTCACCGATGTTGAGGTAGAGGATGGCAAGGTGACCGTGTTTGCGCCGAGTAGTGAGTTTTTCAAGGCGAAGACGGCGCTCTCCGAAGGTATTCCGGGAATCGACCTGGAGGTGGAGGATATCTCCTGGGTGCCACAGACCAGCACACCGGTCAGTGGTGATGATGCTGCTAATATGGAGAAACTGCTCGATATGCTGGAAGAGTGTGATGATGTTCAGCAGGTCTATCACAACGCCGAACTAAGTTAGTTGGAAGTTGGTTGGCCAGTTAGTGCGCGGTTCTTCTCTTCGATCCAGCGTGCCATAAATTCGGTGCTTCGGTGATGGTGATGGCGCAGCATGCTGCCGATAAAGTTTTTCTGGCGCTGCTGTTCCATATCTCCTGACAGCGTTTCAATTCGTGAAACAATAAGTTCTTTATTATCTTTTTTATTAAATAGTTGTGATATTATGTTAAAGCATTGCCTTTGGTGTTTTTGCCACCTTTCCGGGTCTCTGTAGAGCTCAGTAGCAGCGTTGGCAAAGCGATCCGGATCATCTTCAATGGCACCGCACCAGGGGAGTCCATCATGCATCGATTCGGCGCCTATCGAGGTGGTGACACACGGTGTGCCTGCCAGCATTGCATCGGCCAGCTTTCCTTTGATGCCGGCACCGAAGCGTAGTGGCGCCAGTGAGATACGTGCCTGCTGCATGATGCGTATGGGGTCTTCCGCCCAGCCCTGCAGATGAAACCCCTCTTTTGCATTGTGTAGCGCCGTTGCCTTCTTCGGTGGGTAGGAGCCGTAGATATGTAGTTCGGCATCCGGCAGTGTTTTGCGAATCAGGGGCCAGATCACCTCCTTCAGCCAGAGCACAGCATCCCAGTTGGGTGCATGACGGAAATTGCCGATGGAGACGAAATGTTGCCGCTCTTCGAAGCCTGGGGATGGGGCGATACAGTTGTTTTTTTGTTCGGACAGGTTGAACGGGTCGAACATGAAGGGGGTGTATTGCAGCAGTGCTTCAGGAACACCAAAACGTTCTGTTAGCAGCGTCATTTCATAGCCCGATGTCAACAGGGTCAAATCCGATCTGTAGATGGATGCGATCTCCCGGCAGGCGATTTCGTTGAACAGGTCGCTATCATCAACTTCAATCGCTACGACCTGTTCACGTTTGCTCCGCTTGTGACGTGCCTCGCGCAGGCAGTGCAGATCGATACTTTCAAGGATGCGCAGTGCACCGGGGCAGTGTCTCTCGACGCGCCAGCCAAACTGCTCCTCCATCATAAAGCGGTCGAAGAGCACGATGTCGGGATTAAGGCCTGCAATAAACCGGTCAAAACGGCTGCTATTCACTTCAATCGTTGCGGTTGCAACTCCCAGAGCTTCGAGGTCAGCCATGTGTTCGGTTTTGACCGCCGGAGTGGCAAAGGTGATGGCGTATTGTTGTGCCAGGAAGAGTTCGATCAGTTGCATCATACGTGTACCGGCACCGGAGGAGTTCGGTTCCGGCCATACATAGCCGATGATGAGCAATTTGGGTTTCATGCGACAACTATAGTGAAGGCGGGGTTGGCACGATACAGTTTGCGCTACTCTATAAAAGGGCGAAGATGGTGCTATCGATGGCAGAACTGTTGTTTAAACTGAGAAACGTACCTGATGATGAGGCTGAGGATGTTCGTAAGCTTCTGAACGAGCATGCGATCGACTTTTATGAGACGCATGCCGGTAGCTGGAGTGTATCGATGCCGGGTATCTGGTTGCCTGACGATAGTCAGCTTGCTGAAGCCAGGCTATTACTCGATAAGTATCAGAGAGAACGTGCTGTAACTGCCAGGGCGGCTTATAAAGCAGCAAAGGAGCAGGGCGAACATCACAGTGTCTTCATACGAATCGGACAATATCCACTGCGCTCGCTGATGCTTCTCTTTGCGTTGCTGTTTATCCTCTATATCTCACTGAGCCCGTTTCTGCAGTTTGGGAAGTGATTGTTCAATAAGAAGTTGTTGATCGACGCTCGATGGAGGGGTTACGTCTCACCTTGCCGAGGAGTTGCTGACAGGTAGCTGGGGAATGGATATAGCTATATCGCTGCCTGTAAGGCTGATCAGGAAGTCGAGCAACTCCTGCTCCTCCTTCTCGGTCAGTTTCAGAACGGTGAGTTCGTTTCCATTGCCGTGACGGTCGCCACCGTGGCTATAGAACTCGATCACACTCATCAGGTTTCGTTTGTTGCCCATATGCATATAGGGTGGTGTGCGCGATACTTGGCGTAGTGAACTGGTTCGGAACTGTTTTCTGTCAGCAGGATTGCCGCTGACATCGAAGCGTCCCGGATCGAGTGTATTGAGGCCTATGTTATGGAATGCCGAGTCACTGAAGTTGGGAGAGGTGTGACACTTGCTGCACTCCGCCCTGCCGGTAAAGAGCAGGAAGCCGTTCCTGGCCGATTGAGAGAGGGCTGAAGCATCACCTGCAATCCAGCGGTCGAAGGGCGAATCTGACACCACAATGGTACGCAGGAAGTTGGCAATTGCTTTGGCGGTATTCTCTGCCGTTCTCTGTGAGCCGAATGCGTCCATGAATTTCTGTCGATATGCTTTGGGCAGGGCCGGAGCTGTTCCATGTGATACCGATAGCTCCTTAATGTGGAGTGCGACAGCGTTCTCAAGCGTTTTGGCACGGCCATCCCAGAAAAAGTTATTCTGAAATGCTACATTGATCAGGGTCGGAGCTTGTCGCTCCATCGCCTGTTGTGACTCCTCATGGTCTGGAAGCGGATCGCTCCAACCAGTGCCGGGAAAGTGACACGATGCGCAGGAGAGGGCTCGATCGCCAGTCAGTCGCGGGTCAAAAAAGAGTTGTTTTCCAAGCTCTTCAGCCGACTTCTGGTATGGATTGTCGTCGGGATAGGTTACTTCGGGCAGGCGCCAGGCCTGACGCTCTTTCTTTGAGATGGGATAGCCGACTTCGCTGGCAAAGGATATTGCCGGAAGAGATGCAAACATTACTGTGAAGGCGACCCATGAGATGGTTCTGTTCAACTTGGCTCTCCAGTTATAATCGCTCTCCGCCTTTAGTTTCCCTGTTCGGAATTTTATCACCGTATGTCCTGATATCAACCGACTGTTATTCATTTATCGATAGGGAAGAGGGTCTTCCAACCCGAGTTTGGCAAAGCCTTCCTGACGAAAGATGCAGGAGTCACAATGGCCACAGGGCATGCCATCAGGCAGTGGGTCATAGCAGGAGCGGGTAAGGCCGTAGTCCAGCCCCAGCTCCATACCTAGTTTAATGATTTCGGGTTTATTAAGCTCGATCAGTGGTGCGACAATATCCAGCGGCGAACCTTCGCTACCGGTTTTGGTGCCTAAAGATGCAGTTCTGGCAAAAGACTCCAGAAATTCAGGGCGGCAGTCCGGGTAGCCTGAGTAGTCGACGATATTGGCACCGATCACCAGTTTGGATGCATTTACCGCTTCAGCAAGCCCTGCAGCGAGTGACAGGAAGATCATGTTGCGTGCCGGTACATAAGTGACCGGAATAGATTCCGATACGTGCTGATCTTTTGGTACGTCGATATCTTCGGTGAGCGCAGAACCGCCAATGGCAGCAAGATCGACTTTGATCACTCTGTGGTCGTTCACTCCGAGTGCATGAGCAATGTTTTCGGATGCTTTGAGCTCAATACGGTGACGCTGTCCATAATCGAAGGCGACAGTATGGCAGTGCCACCCTTTTTTTCGACAGGCCCAGGCCAGTGCCGTGGCGGAATCGAGGCCACCGGAGAGCAGTACGACTGCGTGAACCGTGGAGGGGTCAGACACTGCGTTTCTCCGCGCCCCAGATGTATTTGTGAAGCTGAAGCTGAACCCTGACCGGCAGATGATCTCTTAAAACCCAATCGACCAGTTCGGCCGGATCGACCCTTTGCCATGCCGGTGAAAAAAGGATGGTGCTACCGGTTGAAGTGATCTCTTTGGATTTAATGATCCTGCTGGCCCAACTGTAATCACTTTGGCTACAGAGTACGAACTTGATCTCATCGTTGGATTGCAGGTGCCCGATATTCTTCCAGCGATTTCTTGGCTCTTCGCCACTATCCGGTGTTTTGATATCCATGATGACGGAGACATCATCCGGAACTGGTTCGATATCGTGTGCGCCTGCGGTCTCCAGTTGAACCCTGTATCCGACCTGTAGTAGCGCCTTTAGCAGTTCGATACAGTTGCGCTGTGCCAGAGGTTCGCCACCGGTGACCAGCACCAGTTTGTTGGTGTAGTCGGCCACTTTTGCCAATACCTCATCAATGGTGAGTTCGTTCCCTGAATCAACAGGGATGGCTTGGGGTGTATCGCAGTAGCTGCAGGAGAGAGGGCAGCCTGCCAGGCGAATGAATGTGCAAGGGGTACCGGCCACACTGCTTTCACCTTGTATGCTTTGATAGATTTCATGGATGCGGAGCGATTTGGCAGAAGCTATTTTGTTACTCCGATTCGAGTTGTTTCAATTGCGCGCGTGCCTGCTCAGCGGCATTCGATTCAGCATGCTGCCGGATAAGTCTCTGTAATGCGGCTTTGGCATCACCTTTACGACCGGCTTCCTGATATGCAGTTGCAAGTCTCAGCAGAGCTGCCGGATGTTTGGCGCTATCGGGATAGTCGTTAGCGACTTTGGCAAAGGCAGTGATGGCTTCCTTCATTTTACGTTGGGCAAAGTAGCTCTCACCCAGCCAGAAATAGGCCTGATCGGCGTATTCGCCTTTCGGGTGATCGTGAATCAGCGATTTGAATCCGATCGATGCCTCTTCGTAGCGTCCGCTTTTCAGGGCAAGGTAAGCAGCCGTATAGCTGTTCTTCTCGATACTTTTATCACTTGGTTGAATGACCGGTGCGCCCTTGGAAGTGGCGGAGCGAATACTGGATTCAATCTTCTCCAGTTTTCTTGCCAGCTTTTTATCCTTGGTGGTAACCGATGATTTGACTTTTCGCGACACACTGCCCCGGCGCAGTGCCTGTACACTGGCCTCCAGCGCTTTACGTTCTGCTTCCTGCTCCTTGAGGCTTTTCTCAAGTTCGGCAATGCGCTGTTCCATGGTTTTAATCTTGTTCTGCTGTGCTGCCTGTTCGACCTGGGTCTGCTGGATCGACTCGATTACCATGACACGTTCCTGGCTCCAGGAGTGGCCACCCTTAACGCATCCGGAGAGTGCGATGAGCACGAAAAGAACGGCCACCGGATAAACCGATGGCCGCTCAGTTACGATTAAAAGTGTCGAATTAACGAGGCAGGATTTCCGCACGACGGTTCTGAGCCCAGCAAGCTTCACCGCTTCCTTTGCATTCGGGCTTCTCTTCACCGAAAGAGACCGTGTCGATGCGGCTTGCAGAGATGCCCTGTGAAACAAGGTAGTCCCTTACGCTGTCAGCACGACGCTGGCCCAGCGCCAGGTTATACTCACGGCTGCCACGTTCATCGCAGTTACCCTCAATGGTGGTGTTAACGCTATTGCCATTCAGCCATGCTGCGTAGGCATCCAGAAGACGTTTGCTGGAGGCATCGATAGCTGAACTGTCAAAAGCAAAATAAACTGAATTTGCCGATGGTTTTTCAGCCTGTTTCTGTACTGCCATCGTAGTCTCTTTTGAGGAGCTGGTGGCAACCTCTTTCTTCTGCTGGCAGCCGCCAAACAGAAGCCCTGCTGCTGCAAGTACTACAAGGCCAAGTTTCGAATAGTGTTTAAAATTCATTGGATTCCTCCCAAAATATTCTGATCGTGTTTTGTATTCAGTAACTGCCTGAATTGAACACCAAACTCACTATGCTGTCTAGGGGCGATGTGTTTTGTGTCACTAACGCGACCAGGCAGGGTCGGACGCATCCATATTACCCGGCGAAACCGGTTCGGCTTTCCCTCCCCACGCAGGGATACGGTAGACCTGTCGCATGCCGCTGTTCTCTGCCGAATAGAGAATCATCTGCCCGTTGGGCGACCAGCTTGGTGATTCGATTCGCTTGCCTGTGGCCAGATAACGCAGGCCGCTTCCGTCGATGTTGACCGTGGCTAGCGCATAGTCCCAGTTTTTCAGGGTAATAAAGGCGATTCGGTCACCGTGCGGTGCCCAGACCGGCGAGGTGTTGTAGCTTGCTTTCAGACTAATGCGTTCTGCCTCGCCGCCGTCGACAGGCTTTCGATAGATTTGCGGCGTGCCGCTACGGCTGCTGGTAAAGGCGATCCATTTGCCGTCCGGTGACCATGTCGGTGTGGTGTCGATGCCGGGGTTGTGGGTGAACTGTCGCCAACTGCGGCGCTTCACGTCGTAGATATGGATCTCTGTGTTGCCTGTGTGGGAGAGAGCGGCTGCAATATAGCGCCCATCCGGTGAGTATTCGGGCGTACTGTTGAGCCCTTTGAAGCTTCCGAAGGCTTTGCGTTCACCGGTTGTCAGGTCAAAGGTTTCAAGGCGTGGGCGATTGCCGACATAGGTATTAAGTGCCACATGACGGTTGTCCGGGGCCCAGTCGGGTGAGAGGAGCAGGGTGAAGTTTTTGCCGACCGGTTGCAGGTTGGCGCCATCCTGATCCATATACATCAGATCGGAAAATTCTCCGTGCTTGGTAACGTAGATAATGTGTGAATCGAAGTGACCGTGCATGCCAATGACAGTTTCATAGATAAAGTTGGCCACATCATGGGCCAGCAGCCGCAGCTCGCTCTCTTTACGATTGAGTGTTGTTTCGGCCAGTAGTTTGGTGCGAAACGGATCATGAACCTGGAGAGCGACCTTCCAGCCCTCCTCGGTTCGGGTGAGTGAAGATGCTGCGACGATATCGGCGCCGATGATGCGCCAGTCGCCGTAATCGATGTTTTGCATCGTCGACGTCGGGTTGGAAATGAAACTGAAAGGGTTGAGTGTTTTGAAGGATTGGCTGGAGTGAAGATCGTTTTTTACGACATGGTAGAGTTGGCGCTTCTGATCCTCGTCGCTGCTGTTCACCATCCATGCGAGATTAAGAGGTCGGTACCCCGATTGGTAGACATCGAATTCCACAGCATTGGCAGTTGAGGTGAGGGTCAGTAGCAGGGCCAGAAGTATGAAGCGCATGTTCGATATCATCCTTTTTGTCGCTTTAATATGTGGTTTGTAACGAAATCTATTTAAGTGGCCTGAAGCGTACCTGATTCGTACGGAATGCTTCAAACTGCTTGTCAGGCACCTGAAAAGGCGCGGCGGCGTAGATGGCGGTGATCAGCGTTTGATCGAGTGCACTGTTGCCGGAGGATTCAACGATTCGGGCACTGGCGACCGTGCCATTCCGATTGAGTATCATCTCAACCAGGGGGTCGGGTATAGAGCTGTCAACACCTGCCGGAACCTTCCAGTGATCCTGCACCGCCTTTTGCATCATGGCGATATAGCGATCCAGCTCCTTTTGCGACAGCTGTTTGCCCATAATGTCGGCCAGGTCGTTGTTGGTGCTGCTTTTCGGGGTGGTGACATCGCTCTCGGATGCCATCGGTGCAAAGGGGTCGAACGTATCTTCGGCACTGCTCTTTTTCTGTTTCGGTTTCACTGCCGGTTTGGGTTTGGGTTGAGCAGCTCGTTTTTTCTGTATGGAGCGCATTTTTTCGGCGATCTGCATATTCTTCAGCTCTTTGGCAGATATCATCTGAACTTCGATGCGCTTTAGCGGTTCCGGCGTCGAGAGTGATTGCCACCAGCTGACGATCATAATCAGGATAATCACCAATAAGTGAACGGCCGCCGCGAAAAGAAAATCCGCCAGTTGCAGTGAGGCCCGGTCGGCCTGATTAACGGACAGGTTCAGTGACAAGTCCGACCTTCCTGATGCCCGCCTGCTCCAGTGTGCTCATAACACGGGCGACATGCTCGTATGGTGTTTTGGCATCGCCGCGGATAAAGACCGGCAGGTTGGGGTTGGCCTTGCGCATTGCTTCGATGCGTGGCGCCAGTTTTTTCAGTTCAATGGCATGCTTCTGCATATGAATTTTGCCGCTTTTATGGATCGTAACGACGAGCGGTTCAACATTCTGCTGCATGGCAGGGGAGTCGGCATCGGGCAGGTCTACATTGACTCCCTGTGTCAGCAGGGGTGCGGTCACCATGAAGATGATGAGTAGTACCAGCATCACATCGACGAGCGGTGTGACATTGATCTCGCCCATCGGCTCGGTCTCTTTGTCCCATTTGCTCTGCCCGGCCCACATTAGGATATGCCCCCATTTGGGTGCGGCGCTTTGGTCGAAATTCGTATGGGCATATCCTTTCTAACCCCTGATGTGCCGTGAGATGATGTTGAGAAATTCGGATGAGAACTGCTCCATGTTTGCCGCGATGCGTTTAAGTTCCGCTGTAAACTTATTGTAGGCAACCACTGCCGGAATGGCAGCGATGAGACCGAATGCAGTGGCTACCAGTGCCTCGGCGATGCCGGGAGCCACTGCAGCCAGCGAGGTGTTTTGCGACAGGCCGATGTTCTGGAAGGCGTTCATGATGCCCCAGACGGTGCCGAACAGGCCGATAAAGGGGGAGGTGGAGCCAACCGTGGCCAGAAAAGCCAGGTGCCGTGAGAGTGCTTCCAGTTCACGGGAGAGTGCGGCATCGAGCGATCTGCGGATACCATCCATACCGCCACCTGCGACAATCTTCTTCATCGCCTGTGTCTGTGTGGCATCCCGCGTTTGGCGCATGTATTCCCGGTATCCGGCCTGAAAAATGTTAGGGAGCGGGCTGTCTTTATATTTCTGGGGGATGCCGGCCAGCAGGGTATCCATATCCGACCCGCCCCAGAACGCTGAGGAGAACGAGTCGGCATCTTTTCTGGTTTTTCGGTAGATGCGCCATTTGTTGAAGATGATGCCCCACGATACGACAGAGAGCAGAATCAGCAGAATCAGCACCCCCTTTACAACGAGGCCGGCTCCAAGAATCAGGCTCCAGACGGTCATTTGTTCAGCCATTCGTTTTCTCCATTGCTCCCTTTATCCATTTTCTAATTTCAGGAAGCTTTTGCTTGATGAATTTTCAGTGCCGGTAACAGAGAGGTGGGAATCCGTTTTGCTACCCCGTTTCGGTCGATGCAGGCAAGTTTAATCTCTGCTTCGGTCAGTAGTGTGTCACGTGTCACGCCATCTTCGCTGATACGCCACACCTGCTGTCTGAAAGCGAGCCGTGCACCGCGGGCATGGGTGAGCATGCTATCGATCTCCAGCAGGTCGTTGAACTTTGCCGCGATCTTGTAACGGACATTGGCTTCGGTGACGGCAAACATCACACCCTCCTGCTTTTCAACCTCATCCAGTTCGATGCCTGCTGCACGGAGGTGTTCGGTGCGACCACGCTCCATGAACTTCAGGTAGTTGGCATAATAGACGACACCACCGTGATCGGTGTCTTCGTAATAGACGCGACATTGAAGTCGATGGCTGACACCGCTCAAATAAGCTTCCTCATAGCAGTGATTCCTGCTTGTTACGGTTTGTTCCATCTTCCGGCAGCTCTCGATTCAGGTGGGCATAAGCAAGTGGTGTGGCAATTCGGCCACGTGGCGTGCGGGCGATCAGTCCCTCCTGCATCAGGTAGGGCTCCAGCACATCTTCGATGGTGTCCCGCTCCTCTGAGATGGCTGCTGCCAGTGTGTCCAGGCCGGTCGGCCCGCCGGAGAACTTGTCGATCAGGCTAAGCAACAGTTTCCGATCCAGCTGATCCAGTCCCATATGGTCTACTTCCAGACGCCCCAACGCGTGGTCGGCAACCTTCTGGTCGATCATGCCGCCATGTTCAACCTCGGCGAAGTCGCGCACACGCCGTAACAGGCGATTGGAGATTCGTGGTGTACCACGTGAGCGGCGGGCGATCTCATGGGCACCATCTTCGCTGGCCTTGATGTTGAGCAGGGAGGCGGAGCGGTGGACAATACGGGTCAACTCATCACTGCTGTAGAATTCGAGGCGTTCGATCACGCCGAATCGATCTCTTAATGGATTGGTCAGCAGGCCGGCGCGAGTGGTGGCGCCAACCAGGGTAAAGCGGGGGAGATCCATCTTGATGGAGCGGGCGGCAGGGCCCTGGCCGATCATGATGTCGAGCTGGAAGTCTTCCATGGCCGGGTAGAGAATCTCCTCTACCTGCGGCGAAAGGCGATGAATCTCATCGATAAAGAGGACGTCTCCCTCCTCAAGGTTGGTCAGCATGGCGGCCAGATCTCCCGGTTTCTCGATGACCGGCCCGGATGTTGAGCGGATATTACTGCCCAGCTCGGTTGCGATAATGTTGGCCAGTGTTGTTTTACCCAGTCCCGGTGGTCCGAAGAGAAGTACATGGTCAAGGGCTTCAGAGCGTTGTCTGGCAGCCTTGATATAGACAGCTATATTTTTCCGGATTTTTTCCTGGCCGATGTATTCCGACAGTGACTTGGGACGTAGTGCCACATCCCAGTCTTCGGGGCGTTCTGCACCACTCAGCATGCGCTCTTCGTTCATGTTTTAGCGTTTAGCCCTGTCGTTCATGAAATAGCCTTAAGCGCAGAACGAAAAGCGTTGTCAAAACCAGTAGATAGGTCTATATCTTTAAGTGCTTTGTTAATTTGTACAGGCTTGTATCCGAGGTTTAGCAGGGCCGAGCGAATATCATTAGCTTCGTTAGACTGTGTGCTGTCGGCCTGATCGCTCGGGGTCAGTTTTCCTTTCAGTTCGAGAATCAGTCGTTGGGCTGTTTTTTTGCCGATGCCAGGTGTCTTGGCGATGGCGGTGTCATCAGCATTTTCGATGGCCTGAAGCAGTTCGCTAAGTGGCATGCCGGACATCAGGTTGAGCGCGGTGCGGGCACCGATACCGGAGACGGTATTGAGTTTACGAAAAAGCTCACGTTCCTGAATGGAGAGAAATCCGAATAGCATCAGTTGATCTTCGCGAACATGGGTATGAATATAGAGGCTGGCCTGTTTACCCTGTTTCAGATTGCAGAGCGACTGGATGCTTAGTGCAACATCATAACCCACACCGTTCGTTTCAAGCAGAATGCTGCCGGTTGGGTCGAGGTCGCGTACGGTTCCGGTTAGCCATCCTATCACTGCTTTGATCTCTCTCTTTCAGCTTCTCTGCTCTGTTGCCTGATCATGGGCGCATGATGCGCGTGACAGATGCATACAGCAAGGGCATCGGCTGCATCTTCCGGCAGAGGCATGGGCGGTTTAAGCAGCAGTTTAATCATATGCTGAACCTGTTTTTTTTCTGCTTTACCGTGTCCGACCGTGGCCAGTTTGACCTTGGTGGGAGAGTAGGGGTGTACCGTGAGCCCCGAATCGGCGCATGCTGCAACCAGTGCACCGCGTGCCTGGCCCAGTTTGAGAGCTGATGAGGCGTTTTTTGAGACGAATACATCCTCCATGGCTGCTGCGTCAGGCTCGTACTGTTGAATAATCTTTTTAAGTTCGGAGAAGAGAGTGTGCAGCCGTTCGGAAAACTCTTCTTTGCCACAACGAATCACGCTGTGATGAACATGAATCAGCCGGTTGCCCCGCAGATCGATGATACCAACACCGGTCTTTTGTGAACCGGGATCCACCCCCAGAATACGCATATGGATTATGTGCCGTTGATGCGGGCCATCTCTTCATCCGAGATGTCGAAGTTGGCATAGACGTTCTGAACATCGTCGAGCTCTTCAAGGCGTTCAATCAGCGCCAGAAGCTTTTCAGCCGCTTCGCCTTCGATCTCGATGCTGTTTTCAGGAATCCAGACAATTTCTGCCATTTGCGGACTCAATCCTTCAGCCTCAAATGTATCCTGTACCGACGTGAAATCGCCCGAATCCGTGGTGACAATCGTGACGCCGTCTTCCGGGCGATCCTCGATATCTTCGGCATCGCCTTCCATGGCGCACTCCATAATGCGCTCCTCGTCGTGCTCGCCGCTATCGAAAACGAACTGCCCCTTCTGGTGAAACATCCATGAGACACACCCTTGTTCCCCGAGGTTGCCTCCGCCTTTGGTAAAGGCCGAGCGAACCTCCGAAGCGGTGCGGTTACGATTGTCGGTCATGCAGTCGACAAGAATGGCAACGCCGCCTTGCCCGTAACCTTCATAGCGAATTTCATCGATATTAGCGCCTTCACCGCCACCTGCTCCCCGGGATATGGCGCGTTCAATATTATCTTTAGGCATATTGACACTTTTGGCGGCGGTAATAGCTGATCTTAAGCGCGGATTGGCATCCGGATCGTCGCCACCGGCACGTGCTGCTACGGTGATTTCACGAATA
This sequence comes from Mariprofundaceae bacterium, assembly GCA_050304695.1. Lineage (GTDB taxonomy): Bacteria > Pseudomonadota > Zetaproteobacteria > Mariprofundales > Mariprofundaceae > WSZY01. Next base: position 45,205 of record JBNLEB010000005.1, on the reverse strand, counting down.
TATCGGGTGAATATTTTGCCACGCTTGGCATCCACGGCAGCTTTTTTGTGTTTGATACTCGACCACTTGTTATGCCCTGCCATGGATGGATATACCTCGCGAATTTGGAATTGCGGTAAGCTATCACGCTATAACAAAAAAAGGCAGGGATAAGCCCTGCCTTTTCTAATGTTTCAAGCGGTGGTCAGCCCAGGTGTTCGTTGATAAACTCAATCAGCTTGCTCTTGTTGGCAGCGCCGACTTTGGTTCCCTGAACATTGCCATCATTAAATAGCATTAGCGTTGGAATACCTCGTACGCCATAGCGGCCCGGGGTATTTGGGTTGTCATCGATGTTGATCTTGGCAACGATGATCTTATCACCCATCTCATTGACGATTTCATCCAGAATTGGAGCAATTTGTTTGCAAGGGCCACACCATGGCGCCCAGAAATCAACGAGGACAGCAGTCGAAGCTTTCAGTACATCAGCTTCAAAACTATCGTCGCTTACATGAATAATCTTATCAGATGACATTGTATTCCTCATGACTGTTTATATGATTGGCCGCTAAGTTAGTCGGGGGCGAGATGAGCGTCAACCTTAATGCTTCCGATTTGGAAGCAATCATAGCACAACGAATTTCAGATGCAGGCGGATGGATTCCGTTTGATCAATTTATGGCCGCAGCCCTCTATGAGCCGGGGTTGGGCTACTATGAGTCCCAGCCGGTTTTTGGTCGGGATGGCGACTTCGTGACAGGTAACCAGATGGGCAGGTGGCTATCGCTTGGCTATAGTGATCTGATCGAATGGGGATGGAGATCGCTGGATTGCCCGACCGATTGGAGCCTGGTGGAGCAGGGGGGTGGAACAGGGGCGCTTCTTGTCGATGTTGTCGAGGAGCTGCGCCAGAGAGATGTGGTTCCATCCAGAATTATCGCTATTGAAACCAGTTGTCATATGCGGAAACGCCAACAACATCTCTATGCTGAACATGGCCTGAAAGTAGATTCGTTAACATCGCTTGATGAAGCCGGGAAGCAGAAGCATTGTCTCTTTTTCTGCAATGAACTGCCGGATGCTTTTCCGGCTCGTTCGTTTCGCTGGAAACAGGGGGTGATGGTTGAGCGTGGCGTGGCTCACAGTGGTGGTAGGTTTGTTTGGCAGGATGGCTTGCCGATCGACGAAGTCGTCATCGATGAGAGTCTGAAAGCTCAATGGCCGGAGGGATATGTCAGTGAATGGAACCCAAACCTTGTTATATGGCAGGAGAAGGTTGCTGCAATGATGGAGCGCGGATTTCTGTTTTGCGTCGACTACGGTTATACGCAACAGGAGTATTATCGGTCTCAGCGAATAGAGGGAACCCTGATGGGGCATCGGGCACATCAGGTGGTTGAAGATGTGCTGGAGAGCCCGGGTTCCTGCGATATCACAACCCATATTGATTTCAGTTCATTGACCAGAGCCGGAAAAAGGGTGGGGCTTATGCCTGTCTGTTTTATGAGTCAGGGCTGCTGGTTGGCCCAGAGCCCCTCCGTACAGACAACGATTCGGACATTGGCAGCCGATGGCGGTGTTGAGAGTATGCAACAACTGGCGCATGCAAAGCGCCTTCTGTTGCCTTTTGGTATGGGGGAAACCTTTAAATTATTGGTGCAACATATTAATGTTGGGAAAGTTGCTCCGGACTATCTGGAACAGTTCGATCGATTGGGTGATTTGAGGTAGAAGGGAGAGTTTCTTGACATGAACAGGGATGCATCAACAATCGACTGCTATGCGTTGTCAAACTTGTGGGCTGGAGAGTCAGGGAGAAGAGGACTTTTGTCCTCATTGCGGAGTCGCAATGATTGGTGAGGATAATATTCCTCACCTTGGTCAGTATCGCCTGGACACCAAAATCGGTGAGGGCGGTATGGGTGTTGTCTATCAGGCAACCGATGAGAAATTGCATCGTGAAGTTGCCATTAAAGTACTCCACCCGCACCTTCTGCAAAACGATAATCTGAAAGAACGTTTCCGTCGTGAAGCGCGCATGCATGCCAAGCTGATGCATCCCAATGTGGTAACGCTTCTCTCTCTCTACGAGGATGGAGAGCACATGGCACTGGTCATGGAGATGGTGCATGGTAAAAACCTTAAAGAGTATCTTCGGGCTCATCCGGCCCTCTCCCTGATTGATCTGGTTAAAATTTGCGATTCGGTTTTGGCAGGTCTTGAAGCTGCGCATCATCTCGGCATGGTCCATCGCGACCTGAAACCTGCCAATGTACTTCTCTCCACAGATGGCGCTATTAAATTGATGGATTTCGGTCTGGCTAAGCCTAAACGTGGCGATGATGACCTGACCCAGAGTGGCGCCACAGTAGGTTCATTCCGTTACATGGCGCCTGAGCAGATACTGAATCAGCCAGTGGATGCTCGCACCGATCTTTATGCCTTCGGTATCCTGCTTTATCAGGCGGTGACAGGGAAGTTGCCTTTTGATGCGACTGCCAGTGGTGGCGGTGAGTTTGAAATCATGGAAAAACAGGTGCGCGAAGAGCCGGTTGCTCCTCATGAGCTCGTGCCATCCATGCCGCTGGCTCTATCCGACCTGATTCTTCGCCTGCTGGCCAAGAGTCCAGCCGATCGTCCGATGGATTGCAAAGAGGTGCGTGATCATCTGCATGCACTACTTAAGCAGGAGCCCGAAGCATCGAAAAGGCCCGCTGTTCGCATGCCAACCCGCTCTGCCAGTGAAGATTCCAACGCCGAGATTGCCAAAGGGTTACTTCGTGCACTTGGCCAGGGTGTGGTGGACAGTTTTCAAAAGATTACAAGTTCGGTAAAGCCGGGTGTTATCTCCGGTGTTTCGACTATGAAGAAGGGCGTTGAAAAGACAGCGTCGTCACTCCCTATTTCCAAACAGTGGCAGGCGCCGTTGACCTGGAGTGTTCTTTTGCTCTTTATCGTAGGTATCGGCTGGTTGCTGGTGAGTGTGCTCGATCTGGCCGAGAGGCCTGCTACACAGCCGACTGTAAAGCCTGAGGCTGTCAAGGTTGAAAAGAAAAAACCTGCACCCGTCGCCAAGGCCGAGGCGAAGAAACCTGCGCCTGTGAAAACCGTTGCGAAGCCGAAGCCCAAACCCAAGCCACGTGTGGTGCGTAGTGGTGGCAAGTCGGTGACCTACTCGGTTTCCCATAAGGTGACACGTAGTGATTACAGTGATGTCAATCCGAAATCGCATGAGTTCCGTGGGGCGACACGTCTCTGGTTCGAGTCACTCAAGGATTACAAGTGGAAGGATCGCTTCCGCTCCTACAAGAAGGGTTGGATCAGGCTCTATCTCGATAAGCCTCAGAATCTTTCCCGTATCTATATCAAACGGGCCAGCGTTGGTCGTCTCGATTTCAAGGGTGGTGAGATTTCGCTCGAGGTACAGGATAGTCGTGGCCGATGGACAGAGGTCTTCAGTAGAAAGGACGACGATATCGATATCCCGGTCAATATCACCCGACCGAAAAAGGCACTGGATGATGTGAACGGCGTGCGCCTGCGCTTCAAAACGCCTGAACCGATTGAAGTCGGACCGATCGACCTTATTCGTTGAATGCCGAAGGGCAGCTAACCGGAACCGCTGAATTGCTCTTGCCAGGAGGCGAGGCCGTGGTGCGGACTTCAGGTCAAACCTTTCTCCTGCAAAACGGTGTTCCCGGTGATCGGATTGCCTTTATTCCGGGAGAAAAGCGGCGTGGCGCCATGCACGGCGATCTGGTTGAGGTTATCGAAGCCTCTGTTGATCGTATCTCACCGTTATGTCCGGTTGCCTCTCAGTGTGGCGGTTGTGCCATGCAGTTCGTCAATACCGAAAAACAGGCGGATATTAAGAGCGGTTGGGTTGATGCAGCCTTTGATAAAATTACTGATTCAAAAACGCTCCTGCTTCCCGCTGAAACTATTGCTCAGCATGGTCGCCGCCGCCTGCGCTGGTATGTCGGTTCGGATGAACAGGGTCTGTTCCTGGGGTTTCGGGTCAGAGCGAGCCATGCGGTGATCCGGCATGAACGGTGCCACTGCGCTACTGCACCACTTAACCGGTTGCGTCAGCAACTGGAAGCCACAGGGGAGATCATGATACAGAACTCTCTTGAGTCGGTGCAGGTTGTGGAGTTGTATGATGGTATTCATCTGATTCTTGAGGGTGTTACTTTGCCAGCCTGCCTGGAGATTCCGTTCCATGAAATCGATGGCCTGCCGATTCAGTGGTGGCAACGCAGTGATGGGGTGACACGGCCGCTCTGTAAGCCTGTTCAATCGTTCCATGATCTGCTTCCAGCCGGTAAGGAGAATGCTATCGAACTTCAGGTCGGCCCCGATGATTTTATTCAGGGTCAGGCATTCGGGAACTGCCAGATCATCGAACAACTGTTTGACTGGTCTGAGGGCGCCCGTTTCGTGGTCGATCTCTTTTCCGGTATCGGCAATCTCTCATTGCCGGTGGCTGCGGCATATGGTTCGCGGGTCATAGGTGCAGAGCTCAACAGTGCCAGCGTACGGGCGGCCAATGCCAATGCGAAGCGGTTGGGCCTGAATGCAGAGTATATCGAAGCTAACCTTTTCGAGCGTTTTGATGTCGAACCGTTTGCAGGTGCTGATCTGCTGATTCTCGATCCGCCACGGCGTGGGGCAAAAAGAGTCTGCTCCATGATGGGGAGCCTGTTGCCGGCAAAGATTGTAATGGTGAATTGCGATGCTGCATCCGGTGGGCGCGATGGTGAGATGTTGAGATCATTGGGTTATCGTCTGCACACCCTGCGTGCCCTTGATCTCTTTCCCTATACCGGCCACGTCGAGGCGATGAGCCTGTGGGTACGATGAATAACCTGTCGCACTGCAAATCATCTGCGTTGCGTGGTGTTCGCTTCCTCACAATGCCCCACGGAAGGAAGGAATTGGACGCACGTAAGGGCGCCGCAAAGCGGGGCGAGGCATGGATGCCGAGTATCAACATACTCGCCGATATGCCTCGGTTGCTGCGCTCCATGCGCCTTGATACTTTGCATTTCACAACGGTTATTCTGATAACGTTGGTGTTTGCCGGGTGCAGCCAGGCGGTGAACGAAGATGGTGCTATCCGCGTGGGGCTATCACAACTGCCGATGAGCATCGACTCCCGCTATGCCACCGATGCTGCCTCCCACCGTGTGCAGGAATTCCTGCATCGGGGTCTGGTGAAGCTGGACGAGAAATTTTTGCCTCAGCCCGATCTGGCTGTATCATGGAAACACCCCGATCCGCTAACTTGGGAATTCAGACTGAAACCGGATATCCACTTTCATGACGGCTCAACGGTTAAGGCCAGTGATGTTGCAGCGACGCTGAATGCAGTTCTGGATGCATCGAAGGCCAGCCCGTTACGGGCCGGCCTGATCGGCATTGAATCCATCGAAGTTATTTCTGACAGTTCGTTACGATTGAAACTCAACAAGCCAGATGCCTCACTGCTGACGCGTCTGGAGTTGGGCGTGCTGCCTGCTTCAGTGGCTGCAAAGCCTCACTCCCCCAAGTCAATCATCGGTTGTGGTCCGTATCGTCTGAAATTGTGGCAGGGGAACACGCTGGATATCGAACCGGTGAATGAGCGTTTGGTTTCAATTCGCTTTCTGGGAGTAAAAGACCCGGTCACCCGTTCGTTGAAGCTGGCGCGTGGAGAGCTTGATTTTACGCAAGGAGAGCTGCCGCCACACCTGATTCCTTATTTGCAAAGACAGGAGGGGATCGAGATTCAGTACCATCCTTCGACGACTTTCTCCTATATCGGTCTGAACCTGCAGAACGAGTATCTAAAAGATATCCGCGTACGAAGGGCATTGGCGCTGGGACTGGATCGCAACAAGCTGAAAAAGGCGCTCTTTTCCGATCTTCCCGAACTTGCAGAGACGGTACTGACCTCATCGCACTGGGCAGCCACCGAACTGCCACAAACGTCATATAACCCTGAGCAGGCCGAAAAGCTGTTGGATGAAGCAGGTTTTAAGCGAGATGAGAATGGAATCCGGTTTAAGATCACCTACCGAACCAGTACCGACCCGACTCGTCTGCGCCTGGTTACGGCCATTGCTGATTACTGGCAGAAGCTGGGTGTGGGTGTCTCTATCGAATCGCTGGAGTGGGGCGGCTTCTACGCCCGTATCAAGCGAGGCGATTTTCAAGCGTTCTCTCTCGACTGGGTCGGTATCACCGATCCGGATATCTACCGCTGGATTCTGCACACCGATATGTGGCCGCCTGCAGGCTCCAATCGTGGCCGCTATAGTAACAAGCAGGTCGATGGCTGGCTCGATGCCGCCGCTGTCAGCGAGAATATGGATGAACGGGCAAAGCTTTATGCCAGGGTGGAGCGACAGATGCAGGCCGATCAGGTCTATATTCCGCTCTGGTATCGGCCAGTGATCGCTGTCTCCGGCCCGCGAGTGCGAGGTTATAAACCTGCGCCGGATGGAAGTCTGCTATCACTACTTAATGCGGATATTAAAATGACATTGCGGCATTGAGCGCTTTCTTAAAAAAGTAATTTTGTAATATGAGTCAGGTGGGAATGATTGCTTCCGGCAAGATTTTGAATCCCGGCTCGGCGAACAGGTATCCCTGAAACAACCGGATACCATGCTTTCTCAGATATTTATATTCAGCGATGGACTCTATGCCACCGGCTACAATATCGATGCCGAGATTATGGCAGGTGTCGCAGATTTCAGCGACGATGGATTGTTTGGTAGTGTTCCGGTCGATGTTACGTAGTAATGCCATATCAAGCTTGATGATGTCCGGTTGAATGATTGGAAGCATGGCTACGTCAGCTGTTCCGGAGCCGAAATTATCGATGGCGATGGTCAGCCCCTCATCGCGGAAATGATTTACCCTTGATGTCAAATGTTCCAGGTCATCGATGAATTCGCTCTCCGTGATTTCGAGAATAAGCTGTCTTTTATTAAGGCCGAGACGTTCTGCGACATCGACTGTTGCCTCTACGAAACCTTCCGACTCAGTAGTGATACAGCCCGGTGTGAAGTTCAGGTTGATCCGGCACTCAATACCGAGGCTTGCGGCCATTGTAAGTCCGCTGGCACGGTTGATCTGATCAAAGGCTGCAAGCTCCTCTTTTTTTAACTGTTTAAAGATCGTTGCCGCAGGTTCGTTATTCTCGCCGCGCACCAATATTTCGTATGAAAATATTTTATGGTTATCCATATCGATGATGGGCTGAAAGGCGTGGGTGAATGGTATACTCATTGTAGCCACCAACGCCTGTCGACAAATGTATGTGGGATTCTGAGTCTGTTCATCCCTTCCTCCGATTCTACGGTAGATTATAAAGTAAACGAATCGTGTTTACGAACATTTTATTATAAATATGAATAACGGGTTGTTCGGGTCAACTGACCTTTTGGGTAATTAAGTGAAGATAGCGGCCCAGGTGTAGATAAGGTTCGTGTCTGGCATATTTGAGCTCGATACGGACGATCTCTTCAATAGGCCGTTTATCCCTGATTTTCCGCTCCATGTAGTCGTAAATGACACGTACACCTGCACGACTAAGGGTCTTCAGCTTCCAGTGGTCGAGCCAGTTTTGGACTTCGTTTAAAGAGAGCGGGTGGTAGGGGGTGAGGCCGCCGGCTTCACCCTGAAAGTCACCGCTCTCTGCTTTTTTCCAGTTTCCGCGAATCAGGTTGCGGAAGACCAGCGCGTCTTTGTTGTAGAACATCAGTGAGAGGTGCCCTTCGGGTTTAATCAGGCTGCTGACGTGGTGAAGGGTCTTCTCAGGCCCGGCTAACCACTCCAGCACGGCATGGAAGATTACCAGGTCGAAGGTGCCGAGTTCTTCAGCGGTTAATAGTTGTACCGGCTTGTGCAGGAAGGTGGCTTCGCAACCTTCATCTTCGAATAGCTTTTTCGCTTCGAGCACCATCTTTTCAGAGAGGTCGTTGAGTACCACCTCATGCCCCAGCCTGGCCAGTTTCAGGCCGAACTGGCCGAGGCCGCACCCGGCATCGAGAATACGTAGCGGCTGCCCGGTAGTCAGTTGCGGTAGGGTCTCCAGCAGATGTTCCCAGACAATGGCCAGTCGTACCTCACCCTTGGCGCTGCCGTAGATGTTTTTGGCAAAGCGGTCGGTCAGGTCGTCGAAATTGCGGTCAGATGTAATCACTGGTCTATTCATAGCAGGGCGAATAGTTTGCAACATTTCTTTGGCTGAGAATAGCTTTGCTCGAGTAAGCGCTAATCTGCTTGCATTATGCGGGGTTGTGCTTATGATTCGTCAACTTGAAAAAGTGAGCTGCGGCTCGCTTTTTTTGTTTTTTGGGCATTGAGAAGTTGAATGCTGAACGAAGATGCGGGGTTGTGAGTGAGTCTGGAAGCAAAGGTCAGTGAGCTGGTCGCGCCGATTGCCGAAGAGCTTGGTGTCGATGTTTTGCAGGTGCGTATTGGCGGCAGTGGAAAGAGTAAGCTTGTTCAGGTGCTGGTAGACAGGCGGGGCGGTGTTGATGCCGATACGCTGGCCAGAGTTAGCCGGGGCCTTGCGCTGCAGCTTGATGTTGAGGATTTGATCAGCGGTAAGTACCGGCTTGAGCTTTCATCGCCGGGTCTGGAGTGGCCGCTGGAGACAGAGGCCGACTTTAACCGTTACGAAGGTGACTGGATCAGGGTGCTCTTTAAAGAGGAGCTCGATATCGGTGAGCCGATAGAGGGTGATAATCTTGGCCCTGAAGATGATGGTTTTTCGATTCAGGAGGATGGCAAGGAGCCGCGCTACATTGCGATGAGTGATGTGAAGAAGGTTGTCCGGGCTGTTAACTGGAAAAGGTTGAAAAAGAAGAGTTGATTGATATGGCGAAGGGCACGACTGCATGGATGCAGTAGGTAGAGCAACGCATGGAACAGTTGCCGAGGAGTCCATCCGGGTACCCACAGGATGTGGGGCGGCGAGAGAAACGAGTCCGTAAGCGTAGTAAAAGCGCATTTTTGCGGAGCGATTAGAGGCGAAGGGCAGGAGCCCGAAGCCGGATGTATAAAAACAGAGGATAGCAGACAATGAACGTTGAAATTTTACAGGTGGCCGATGCAGTGGCTCGTGAAAAGTCGGTTGAGCGTGAGCTGGTGATCGAAGCAATGGAGCAGGCGATCAGGACAGCGGCACGCCGTACTTACGGCAACAAGAACGTTGAGGCCATTGTCGACCGCGAGACCGGTGCCATGGAACTTAATCATGTACGCACTGTGGTTGAAGAGGTTGAAGACGAAGAGAACGAACTGACTCTGGAACAGGGCAAAGAGATCGATCCCAAAGCAGAGGTCGGTACCGAATTCCGCGAGTCGCTGCCGCCGATCGAGCTGGGACGTATTGCTGCACAGACTGCCAAGCAGGTCATCAATCAGAAGATTCGTGAAGCTGAGCGCGAGCGTGTGGTTGAAGAGTATGAGCCACGCGTGGGCGAGCTGATCACCGGTATCGTTAAACGTGTTGAACGCGGTAATGTCTATGTCGACCTTGGTCGTGGCGAAGCGGTGATGTACCGTGAAGACCTGCTGCCGCGCGAGTCGTTCCGTCAGGGCGACCGCGTTCGTGCCTACCTGCGCGAAGTACGCAACCAGCCGAAAGGACCGCTGGTATTCATCTCCCGCTCCGATGCAGGCATGGTGCTGAAGCTGTTCGAGCAGGAAGTGCCTGAAATTCAGGATGGCCTGATTGCGATTCAGGCAATCTCCCGCGATCCCGGTTCCCGCAGTAAGATCGCTGTGATCTCGACCGATCCGAGCATCGACCCGGTGGGTGCATGTGTCGGTATGCGTGGTGCGCGTGTGCAGGCTGTTGTTAATGAGTTGCACGGTGAGAAGATCGATATTATCGAGTGGACGGATGATCCGGCTGCATTCGTTGTGAATGCACTGGCTCCTGCCGAGATCGAGCGGGTGATGGTGGATGAAGAGCGCAACACGATTGAGGTGGCATGCTCCGAGGATAACTTGGCGATTGCCATTGGTCGTCGCGGTCAGAACGTGCGTCTGGCTTCCGAGCTCTCCGGCTGGAATGTCGAGATCATGACTACCGGTGAAGAGCAGCAGAAACGTGCTGAAGAGATCGAGACCGCCAAGGCAGACTTCCAGGCCGGCCTGGATGTCGATGAAGACTTTGCATCCCTGCTTGTAACCGAAGGCTTCGTGACACTGGATGATCTGGCTTACTGTGCCGTTGAGGATATCGCTTCGATTGAAGGGCTGGATGCCGATCTGGCACTCGAGATTCAGAAGCGTGCCCGTAATGCACTGCTGGATAAAGCGCTGCAGAGCGCCGAGGAAGAGGGCGAAGAGAGCGCGACTATCCTTTCGCTTGAGGGTGTGACACGCGAGATTGCCGAGCAGTTGGCAGCACGTCAGATGGTAACTGTCGCAGCTCTGGCAGATGCTGCGATTGATGAGATTGAAGATATTGAGGGCTTGAGCCGTGATCAGGCGGAAGCACTGATTCTGGCGGCACGCGAGGCAAGCGGCTGGTTTGAGTAATAGCCCATCTGTCACTTCAGATGATCGGAAGTCGCATCAGCGGCAGTGTCTGATCTGTCGGGAGCGAGCAGAGAAAGGTGAAATGCTGCGGCTGGTGGTGGATGAAGAGGGTCAGGTCTGGCCCGATCTTCTCCAGAAGGCACCGGGCCGGGGCGCATATCTCTGTATGCAGAGAGAGTGTCTTGGGCAGATGAACGACAAGCGGCTGGGTGCACTGCGGCGTAACTTTGATGTTAAGTTGCCACAGCAGAAAGCACTGATGAGCCGGATAGGCCAGGGTTTGCATCAGCAATTGATGCGGCTTTTTTCCCAACATCGCGCTGTTGTGGTGCTGGGAAGGGATGCGGTGATGCATCAAATGTGGAAGAGTGGGCCGTTGCTGGTGCTGCTTGGCGCAGATGCCGGTGAGGCAGTTGAACGGCAGATTCGTGATGCTGTTGAAAAGAGAGAGGCTTCGAAGAGTAAAACGGAATTGCTGAATGGTTTCAGCACCGCTTTTCTTGCCGAGCTTTTCGATAGAGATAAGGTTTCGGTTGCAGCGGTGGACAGCGACGCCGTATCGCAGAAGCTGCAACGATTTTGTCTCTGGTGTGAGCGTATGCACGGACTTAAATCGTTCGTGAAGGGCTCGTAAAGATTGGATTGAATAGACAGGGTAAAAGGTACGACATGGCGAACAAACGCATCCTAGAATTGGCCAAGGAACTCGGTGTTAGCGTTGCAGAAGTGCAGCGTGCCGCAGTGGATAGTAGTGTGGCGGTCAGCGGGCCGACCAGTCTCGTCAATGACGACGACACTGCCAAGATCAAGGCGGCCCTGAAAAACAACGAAAAGAGCGCCTCTTCAGGAGGCGGTAAAACATTGACCCTGAATCGTCCGATGGTGGCGGGTCAGTCCCGACCGGGTGCTAACAGTGTCGATGGCCGCGGACGTACCGTACAGGTTGCCGTTCGTCGTCGTCGCAAGCCCGGGCAGACAGGTGAATCTGCAGTTGAAACACCGGCACCCAAGGCAACACCCGCACCGAAAGCAGCAAAAGAGAAAGCAGCACCTGCGGCAAAGAGTAGTGCCAAGCTAACACCGGCGCAGCGGGCATCTCAGGCTGTTGAGACGCATAAAACCGAAGTGAAGAAGAGCGCAACTGCACCTCGCACTGAACCGCGTCGTCAGAATAAACCGGCAGGCGCAGCTTCCGAAGCCAGACGTGGCCCTGCAGGTCCCAGAGATCGTAAGCCGGGCGGAACCAGTAGTAGCGGTCCTCGTACGACCATTCGCCGTGGATTGACTCCGGCACAGATTGCAGCTTCCAAAGCGCCACGCTCTACGGTGAAACAACTGGAAGCCAACATCAGCTCCGAACGTGCCGACAGGCGCAAAGAGCGCGGTGCCGAACAGCGAGGCGGTGCACGTAGCGGTGGTGCACGTAGCGGTGGTGCTCCCACATCCGGACCAAGACGGACTCCTTCGGTTGCTATTTCACCGCAGCCGTCTGCTCCGCCACCGGAAGGCCAGAAACGCAGAGGCCCGACAGCGGGCGTCCCTGGTGGCAGACATCAGAAGAGAAGGCTGACGCCGGCTGAGAAGGCGGCGAAGCGTGATTACGCTTCCAAACGTCATGAGGTGTTGACCGAAGAGCAGATTGAGCGCCAGGCGCGCCTGGCTCGTGGCGGTCGTGGCCGTATTAAGAAAACCATCACCAAAGACGATGCGGATTTTGTAACACGTGAAGTGGAGATTACCGATCCGATCGTTGTCTCCGAGCTTGCCAACCGTATGGCGATCAAGGGCGGCGAAGTGGTGAAGAAGCTGTTTGAGATGGGTTCGGCAGTGACTGTAAACGAGCCGATCGATGCTGAAACAGCGGTGCTGATTGTTGAAGAGTTCGGTCACAAGCCGAAGGTGATTAACGAAGCTGCCGTTGAGGATGTGCTGGTTGAGCAGATCGAGGAGGCCGAAGAGGATCTGAAGCCTCGTCCACCGGTTGTGGTGGTGATGGGTCATGTCGACCACGGCAAGACCTCGATTCTCGATGCGCTGCGTAAGGCGCATGTGGCCGATGGTGAGGCCGGTGGCATCACCCAGCATATTGGTGCTTACATGGTGAAGCTGGAGCGCGGCGACCGCGTTGTCTTCGTTGATACACCGGGTCATGAGGCGTTTACCGGACTGCGTGCGCGCGGTGCGAAACTGACCGATGTGGCGGTGCTGGTGGTTGCCGGAGATGATGGTGTAATGCCTCAAACCGTTGAGGCGCTGAACCATGCGCGTGCTGCTGAAGTGCCGATCATTGTTGCTGTGAACAAGATGGATAAAGAGGGCGCTGACCCTGAAAAAGTGATGCGCCAGCTCTCCGAGCATGAAGTGGTTCCTGAAGAGTGGGGCGGTGATACGATCTTCGTACCTGTATCTGCCCATACCGGACAGGGGCTGGATGATCTGCTGGAGATGCTTGCGCTGCAGACCGAGATTCTCGAGCTGAAGGCCAATCCTGAACGTCGCGGCCAGGGTGTGGTGATCGAATCGCGTCTGGATAAGGGTAGAGGCCCTGCGGCAACCGTGCTGGTTCAGAACGGTACCTTTAACAAAGGTGACATCGTGGTAGTTGGCACCGTGATGGGACGTATTCGTGCGATTGTCGATGAGAATGCCGTGCAGCATAAGACGGCCGGACCATCCATTCCGTTTGAGCTGCTCGGCCTTGAAGAGGTTCCGGAAGCGGGTCAGGAGATCGTGGTGGTTGAGAATGAGCGTCAGGCTCGTGAGATCATCTCCTATCGTAAGGAGAAGATTCGTCAGCAGGGTATGTCGACCCAGACCAAGACCAGTTTCGATGATCTCTTTGCACAGGTGCAGAGCGGTACGGCTGAAGTGCCTGTGCTGATCAAGGGTGACGTGACCGGTTCGGTTGAAGCGATGGCGGAATCGCTGGTGAAGGCGGGTACCGATGATGTTGAAGTGAAGGTGATTCATAAAGGTATCGGTGGTATCACCGAGTCCGACATCATGCTGGCCTCTGCAGCCAATGCGATTGTGATCGGTTTCAATGTTCGGCCTGAGGCGAAGGCCAAGAAGCTTGCTGAGAACGAAGGTGTCGATGTTCGCTTCTACAAGGTGATCTACGATGCCATCGATGACATCAAGGCGGCGATGGCCGGTAAACTCTCACCGGATGAGGTTGAGAAGGTGACCGGTACGGCTGAAGTTCGCGATGTCTTCCAGGTACCGAAGGTGGGCGCTGTGGCAGGTTGCTATATGACCGACGGTCATGCTGTTCGCCACTCCAATGTGCGTGTACTGCGTGAGGGCGTACTGATCTATGACGGTAAACTGGCTTCGCTGAAGCGATTCAAGGATGATGTCAAAGAGGTCAAGAGCGGTTACGAGTGCGGTATTGGTGTTGAGAAGTTCAACGATGTCAAAGTCGGCGACGAATTCGAGTTCTATATCATCGAGGAAGTTGCAGCTACGCTGTAAAACCATGGCCAAGCAATCTTCCGGCAAAGACCGGCTGCAGAAAGATATACATCGTCTGCTAACGACGCTGATGCAGCGGGAAATCGATGATCCACAGCTGTTCGGGATAACGATTACCCGGCTGGAAGCATCGAAGGCGGGGCAGGGCATGAGTGTTTTTGTCCATGCCATGCAGAGCGATGATCCCGCTGCAGTGGTCGAGCGACTGAACAAGATGCGTCCCCATTTTGAGCATGAGCTACGTCGTGCACTACCGAAGCGTCGCTTCCCCTCCCTGCGGTTTTGCTGGGATGATGCCTTTGACAAGAGCGGCTCGGTGATGGATCTGCTCACCCGGTTGGAGAACCATTGAAGCCGCTTCATTCCGATACTGAGTGGGGTGCAGTTGCCACTGCACTGAAAGATGCCAAAGGGATTCTGCTGGTTACCCATAAAAGTCCGGATTCAGATGGTATCGGTTCCCAGTTGGCGCTCTATTGTGCGCTGAAGGCCATGGGCAAAAAGGCCTGGGTTCATAACCTTGATCCGCTGCCGCGTATTTGTCGTTATCTGGAAGGGAGTTCCGAAGTTACCTCCGGCCCGGAGTTCGCATATCTTAATGAGGTCGATACCATCGTATCGGTCGATTGCGGCGCCATCTCTCGCCTCGGTATGAATGAGACCCTTTTCGGGGGGCGCTGCCTGATCAATATCGATCACCACGCCAGCAATACCGGGTTCGGTGATATCAATATCGTCGATGCCGGTTATTGTGCCACCGGCGCTATGATCTTCGATCTGCTTCTCTACCTGGAAGCAGCGATCACGCCACCGATTGCCTCGGCAATCTATGTGGCATTGCTGACCGATACGGCCAGTTTCAGACTGTCGACTGTGACCGCCGATGTTTTCCGCCTCGCTGCCGATCTGGTCGAGGCCGGTGCCGATCCGAATGCTGCAGCGAAAGCGGTATACGGAAGCAATAGCCATGAACGCATGGCGTTGCTCAAACTATCACTCGATACATTGGAAATGCACGATGATGGGCGTTCGGCCTGGCTTCATGTCGATCACGAAATGTATCGTGCTACGGCTGCCGGAAGTGAAGATACCGAAGGCTTTATCGATTACGGGCGAAGTATTGACGGAGTGATGATTACTGTCTTTATCCGCCCGGAAGATGGGGAGGCGAAAGAGGAGTCTGCATGGAAAGTCAGCTTCCGTGGTGCCAAGGGTATCGATGTCGGCTCACTGGCCGACGAATTGGGCGGTGGTGGCCATCGCTATGCAGCCGGATGCACGCTTAATGGCACACTCGAAGAGGTGCAGGAGAAGGTGCGCTCTCTGGTCAAACAGTTTATTTCTCACTGAAGATGCTCTCTGCTGTTCTCTTTCTGGATAAGCCGCTTGGCTGGAGCTCCCGGCGTGCTGTTAATGAGGTCGTTCGCCTTTTCACCCCCGCCGGAGAGAAGAAGATAAAGGCGGGTCATACCGGAACGCTCGATCCGCTGGCGACAGGCATGCTGCCGATTCTTCTGGGTGATGCGACGCGCTTTTCCGGGCAGGGACTGGAGGCGGAGAAGATCTACCGCTTTACGCTAAATTTGAGCTACCAGACCGATAGTCTCGATTGCGAGGGCGAAACGACCTCGAAGTTCGAGGTGAAGGTAACTGAATCCGAGCTTCAGGCTGTTGCCGGCGCCTTTCTCGGTGACATCATGCAGGTACCACCGACCTATTCGGCGATTCGTATCGACGGCAAGCGGGCGCATCGACGCGCGCGGGACGGTGAGTCGATCGAGCTGCCGCCACGCCCGGTCACCATTCACGAACTTGAGCTTCTCTCCTTCGACTCTCCAAACGCCACATTCCGGGTGCGCTGTTCGAAGGGAACCTACGTTCGATCGCTGGCACGCGATATCGGTGAGAGGCTAGGCGTAGGCGGTTGTGTCACTGAGCTTCGCCGGCTCTCGACCGGCGGCTGGCCGGAAGCGATGATGGTCAATATCGAAGAGGTGGCTGAGAAAAGAGAATCCGTTCTGTTGCCACTGTCGATGTGGTTGCGTGAGTTTCCCGATGTCATGCTCTCCCCGGAGGATGGACGACGCTTTCTTCAGGGGCAACGTATACAGGTCAGTGACACACACGTCGGCCATGTTAAAGTTTTTGCCAACCGTGAACTTCTCGGAACTGCGGAGTTAAAGCCGGGTATGAAATCCATGGTTTTGCACCCTTCGAGAATACTACCTTCGGCTCAGGAGAAGTTGTTGTGAAATTTCAGAAAGTGACGTTATCGCTTCTCGCGATGGCCCTTTTTATGATGCCGGCATGCAGCGATGCGGGATATGTCGATTCTAAAACCGTGGAGAAAAGAATGAGTAAAGCACCAGAAAAAGCGCCATTGGCGAGCGATAAGGGGATTCCGGAAGGTAACCATGTGGTCATCGAAACCGATATGGGTTCGATCCGGATTCAGTTACTGCCGGATGTGGCTCCTAACACCGTCGCCAACTTTAAAGTATTGGCAAATAACGGTTATTACGACGGTATTATCTTCCACCGGGTCATTCCGGGCTTTATGGCGCAGGGCGGTGATCCGACAGGTACCGGCACCGGCGGACCGGGCTACAAGATCGATGCCGAGTTTAATGCCACCAGGCATGTGCGCGGTACCGTGGCGATGGCACGTACGGCCGACCCCAATTCAGCCGGTTCCCAGTTCTATATCTGCTTCGGCCCGCAGCCGCATCTGGATCGCCAGTACACCGTATTCGGTCAGGTGGTCGAAGGGATGGATGTGGTCGATCAGGTGAAGAATGGCACTGTGATGAACAGCGTTTCGGTTCAACCCTGAACAGACGTAAGGATATCCATAAAGGCGCTCATTCGGGCGCCTTTTTTGTGAATGGTGGTTGTTTTCGTTTGCCATTAGAGCCTATACTATAATGATGAGTCATACAGCGATATCGCCTTCTGTTTCGGATGACTCGGAGTGGAAAGGGGCACGGGAAGAGGCCGTCCGATACGAACAGATCAAACTTCTCTACGAAGCATCGTCCTTTTCAATTGTTGCAGCTTCATTTACCGCTGCAGTTCTGGTCGCTGTTCAATGGCAGGCCTTCAGCCATGTGATGTTAACAGTCTGGCTTGGACTGCATCTGTCGATTGCCCTGTTAAGAGGGGTTCTTATTGTCGCCTTCAGGAGAGCTGAGCCGGAGGCGAAAAAGTCAACGAACTGGGAACACTATTTCATTATCGGCTTAATGATGTCAGGGCTGCTTTGGGGAGCGGCGCCCTTTATCATGTTTGAAGATCGCCTGCTTTCGAGTCAGGCGTTTCTTGCCATGGTTGCTGCCGGATTATCGGCTGCAGGCGTGAGCGCTTTGAGTCAGCGCCGTCTGCCGGTATTCGCCTTTATCTCCGTTGTACAGCTTCCGTTGCTTTTGCGCTTCATGTTTTCCGATAGTGATATAGCGCTGGCGATGACAGTGATGATGATACTTTTCTTTGTTCTGATGATGATTAATGCCAATCGTATCTATGAGAATACACGTCAGAACATTGTGCTGCGTATGCAGAGCCAAATGAATGAAGAGGCACTTAAGGCCAGTGAGGCGCGTTTCAGACAGCTTTTTGAAGGCAACCGCAGTGTTGAAATAGTTATTGATCCGGAGAGTGGAAGGATCATCGATGCCAATCCGGCTGCTGAGAGATTCTATGGCTATGCCAGAGAGAAGCTGCTATCGCTGAAGATTTCCGATATCAACACCCTCTCCAGGGAGGAGGTGGCAGCCGAGATGGATCTGGCCAGATCGGAGCAGCGCAACCATTTTATTTTCAAGCACAGGCTGGCCAATGGTGATGTGAGGGATGTGGAGGTTCACTCCGGCCCGATCGAGTGGAATAAACGGCAGGTGCTCTACTCCATTGTTCACGACATCACCGATCGGGTTGTGGCGGAAGGGCGGTTACGCAAACTCTCCCGAGCGGTGGAGCAGGCTGGTGAAGCGGTACTTATTACCGATAGAGAGGGGGCTATTGAGTATATCAATCCGGCGTTCACGAATATTACAGGGTATGCGTTGTCCGAGGTGATAGGTAAAACGCCAAAGATTCTTAGCTCCGGTCGTCAAAGTGCGGCTTTTTATGATGAGATGTGGGCAACCATTTCAAATGGCAAACTTTGGCAGCGACAACTGATCGATCGACGTAAGAGCGGTGAGCTCTATCCGGCGTTTCTCTCCATTGCCCCCATTTTTGACGAGAAGGGCGAGATTAGTCACTACGTTGGTATCCAGCAGGATATGACCGAGCAGGAATTGCTTGAGGATAAGTTTCGACAGGCACAGAAAATGGAGGCGCTGGGCACCCTGGTCGGTGGTATTGCGCACGATTTCAACAATATGCTGGCAGGCATCACCGGCAATCTCTATCTGATCAAGAGACAACTGAAAGGTAATACCGAACTGTCTGAAAAGGTTGAGACTATTGATGCGTTGAGTTTTCGAGCTGCCGAGATGATTAAACAGTTACTCACCTTTGCAAGAAAGGGGAGCCTGGAGTCCCGACCCTTCGGATTGACCTCCTTTATCAGAGAGGTTTCAAAGTTGAGTGAGGCGAGTATTCCGGAGAATATCGATTTCAATATTCATATTTGTACCGAAGAGCTGGTGATCAGAGGTGACGCCACGCAGTTGCAACAGGTGATGATGAATCTGCTTAACAATGCCCGCGATGCGGTGGTCGATGTCAGTAATCCGACGATCACTCTGGCCCTGGATGAGTACCGGGCCGATGAGAGTTTTTTTGCCAGGCACCCTGAGAGTACAGCATCCCTTTTTGCCAGGCTTATCGTTCAGGATAATGGGTGTGGAATCAGTGATGAGGTCAGCGAACATATCTTCGAACCCTTTTACACGACCAAAGAGGTTGGCTTGGGAACCGGACTGGGCCTTGCAATGGTTTACGGCACGATTCAAAGCCAGGGTGGCTTTATCGATATCGAGAGCAATGAAGGCATTGGTACAAGGTTTTATGTCTACCTGCCATTGGTCGAGGAGCATGATCTGCTGGATGCCGCACAAAGTTCAGAAGAGGTTGTGCACGGGAATGGTGAATTGATTCTGCTCTGTGATGACAATGCGAATATCCGCGAGACCACCTCGGGGGTACTGGAGAGTATCGGATACCGGACGATTACTGCATCCGATGGCCTTGAAGCGGTCGAACTCTACCGGGCGAAACAGAGCGATATTTCAATTATTCTCATGGATGTGGTGATGCCTAGGCTGGGTGGTGTGAAGGCCGTTGAACGTATCAAGGAGATCAATCCCGATGCACAGGTGATTTTTGCTACAGGTTACGACAGGGATGAGGCCCTGAAAGGCGAAATGCCGAAGGAGGGCTTCGAAGTGCTCTCCAAGCCGTATGGTGTCGGTCATTTAAGTCAGGTGTTGCGGGTGCATCTCGAAAAGGGTCGGGCTGGTAAAAAGAGAGGCGCCTGAGGCGCCTCTCTTTTGTTGTGTACTTTACACCTTGTTGGCTGCGCTCTTGGCACGCTTGCGTTCCGTCTCCTGCAGCAGACGTTTACGGAGACGAATCGATTTCGGTGTGATCTCCACCAGTTCGTCATCCTCGATGAACTCAATAGCACGCTCCAGTGAGAGATTGATCGGCGGTACCAGATCGATGGAGTCGTCTTTTCCTGACGCTCGTACGTTGGTCAGCTTCTTCTCTTTGGTGGCGTTGACCACCATATCGTCGTCACGGCTGTTCATGCCGATGATCATCCCTTCGTAGATTTTTACGCCGGCCCTGATAAACATCTTGCCGCGTTCCTGCAGTTTCCACAGCGAGTAGGCGACCGATTCACCATTCTCCATTGAAACCAGAACGCCATTCACACGACCCGGCAGGGCGCCGACAAACGGACCGTAATCGTGGAAGATATGGTGCATCACGCCGGTGCCGCGGGTGTCGGTGAGGAATTCCGAGGTGTAACCGATCAGGCCACGGGTCGGGCACATGAACTCGACGCGGGTGGAGCCATCGGGATTGGCCTGCATGTGGGTCATCTCCGCACCGCGCTTGCCGAGCTTCTCGATGACTGTGCCCTGATACTCCGACTCCACATCCACCGTGACGTGCTCATACGGTTCCTGCTTAACGCCATCGATTTCACGTACGATCACGGATGGTCTTGAAACCGCCATTTCAAAGCCCTCACGGCGCATGTTCTCCAGCAGGATACCGATATGCAGTTCGCCACGACCGGAGATTTTGTAGATGTCGGCCGAGTCGGTCTCCTCCACACGCATCGCTACGTTGGTACGGATCTCCTTGAAGAGACGATCGCGAATCTGACGGGTGGTGATGAATTTGCCTTCGGTGCCGGCAAGCGGTGAGTTGTTGACATGCAGCTCCATGGAGAGGGTCGGCTCATCCACCTTGATCACCGGCAGGGCGATCGGGTTGTCCCTCTCGGCAATCGTTTCGCCGATATGGATGGTCTCGATACCTGCTACGGCAACGATATCGCCGGCCTGAGCAGATTCGACCTCAACACGATGCAGTCCTTTGAAACCGAGAATCTTGGTGATCTTGAACTTCGATTGAGAGGCATCGGCATGTACCACTGTGATATCCTGGCCTGTCTTCATGGTGCCGTTGGCGATACGGCCAATGACGATACGACCGATGTAGTCATCCCAGTCGAGCGTGGTAGCCAGCATCTGAAGCGATGCGGATGCATCGCCGCCGGGCTCATCGACATGCTCGAGGATGGTATCGAACAGGCAGGTGAGGTTGTCGGACTCTTCATCGAGATCAAGCATGGCATAGCCGTTTTTGGCCGAGGCGTAGACAATCGGGAAGTCGAGCTGATCGTCGGTTGCGCCGAGCGATGCGAAGAGGTCGAAGGTTTTGTCGACGACGGCATCGGGATCGGAGCCTTCGCGGTCGATCTTGTTAACGACGACAATCGGCTTGAGTCCAAGGCCGAGGGCTTTGGAGGTGACGAACTTGGTCTGTGGCATCGGCCCTTCACGGGCATCGACCAGCAGTACCACGCCATCGACCATATTCAGGATTCGTTCCACCTCACCGCCGAAATCGGCGTGGCCGGGGGTGTCGACGATATTGATCAGGGTATCGCCATATTGAATGGCGGTATTCTTGGCGAGGATGGTAATGCCGCGTTCACGCTCGATATCGTTGGAGTCCATGGCGCGATCGTCGATCTCTTCGCGCGCCTCCAGCGTGTTGGACTGTTTCAGCATCTCATCCACCAGCGTGGTTTTGCCATGATCCACGTGGGCGATGATGGCGATATTACGTAATTTGCGGGACATAGGTTTCCTCGTTGCCCACCAGGGGGCTAAAAAATGGTGGCGCATGGTAGCCAGCCTCGCCTTTAATAGAAAGAATAATCGGAGCCAAAGTCGATCTGTCTGATTATGCTTGCGCCATGCGATTCAAACTAAGCGGCGATTTCGAACCGAAAGGCGATCAGCCTCAGGCGATCGATGATCTTGTCAGCGGTATTGAGAACGGTGAGCGGCATCAGACACTGCTCGGCGTTACCGGTTCGGGTAAGACCTATACCATGGCCTGTGTCATCGAGCGCACCCAGAAACCGACATTGATCATGGCGCCCAACAAGACACTGGCCGCTCAGCTGTATGGCGAGTTCAAGCAGTTTTTTCCCGATAATGCCGTAGAGTATTTCGTCTCTTATTATGACTACTACCAGCCGGAAGCGTACGTGCCGGCTTCCGACACCTTTATCGATAAGGATTCGTCTATCAACGAGCATATCGACCGCATGCGTCACGCCGCCACGCGTGCGCTGCTGGAGCGCGAGGATGTGATTATCGTCGCCTCGGTCTCCTGTATCTATGGTCTCGGTAGTCCTGAGGCCTATGCCAATATGCTGCAATATTTCGAGGTGGGGCGGGAACAGGATCAGCGTGCTGCCGTGAACAAACTGGTCGAGTTGCAGTATGAGCGTAACGACACCGATTTCCATCGCGGCTGTTTCAGAGTCAGAGGGGATGTGCTGGAGCTCTTTCCTGCACACTCGGAGGATTTTGCCATTCGCGTCGAGTTTTTCGGTGACGATGTCGATGCTCTCTCCAGCTTCGACCCTCTGACCGGAAAACGTATCGAATCGCTGCACAAGTTCACCGTCTTCCCCAAGAGCCACTTCGTCACGCCGCGCGGCCAGATGGTGAAAGCGATGGGGGCGATCAAAACGGAACTGGCCGAGCGTCTGGCAGAGTTGCATGATCAGAATCGGTTGGTCGAGGCACAGCGGCTGGAGCAGCGCACCATGTTCGATCTGGAGATGATCCAGGAGGTGGGCTACTGCACCGGTATCGAGAACTACTCACGCCACCTAACCGG
Source organism: Mariprofundaceae bacterium (assembly GCA_050304695.1). Lineage (GTDB taxonomy): Bacteria > Pseudomonadota > Zetaproteobacteria > Mariprofundales > Mariprofundaceae > WSZY01. Next base: position 22,819 of record JBNLEB010000005.1, on the reverse strand, counting down.
CCGCGCTCCCGGCGAAGCTCCACCAACCCTGCTCGACTACCTGCCCAATAATGCGCTGGTGATGCTCGATGAGTCACATGTCACCGTGCCGCAGATCGGCGGTATGTTCAAAGGCGATCGCTCCCGTAAACAGACACTGGTCGATTATGGATTCAGGTTGCCGTCGGCGCTGGATAACCGGCCGCTGCAGTTTCATGAGTTCGAGGCGATCGTGCCGCAATCGATCTATGTATCGGCCACGCCGGGTGATTACGAAATGGAGAAGACGGGGGGTGTTTTTGCCGAGCAGGTGATTCGTCCGACCGGGCTGCTCGATCCTGAGGTGGAGGTTCGTCCGGCAGTGACACAGGTGGACGATTTTGTCAGTGCGTCAGGGGAGGTGATCGCCAAGGGTTGCCGTGTACTGGCTACCTGCCTGACCAAACGTATGGCGGAAGACCTGACGGAGTACCTTTCCGATCTGGGACTGAAGGTTCGTTATCTGCACTCCGATATCGATACGGTGGAGCGGATGGAAATCCTGCGCGACTTAAGGCTCGGCGAGTTCGATATTCTGGTCGGTATCAACCTGCTGCGTGAAGGGCTCGACCTGCCCGAAGTGGCGCTGGTGAGTATCTTCGATGCCGATAAAGAGGGATTCCTGCGCTCGTTTCGATCACTGATTCAGACTATCGGGCGTGCTGCCCGAAATGCCAGAGGACGTGTGATCCTCTATGCCGACAGAGTCACCGACTCGATGAAGTCCGCGATGGATGAGACAGCCCGCAGGCGTACCAAGCAGATCGCCTATAACGAGGCCAATGGCATTACGCCGGAGACGGTTATCAAAGAGATCAGGGATATTCTCGGTTCGGTCTATGATATGGATTACGGGCATATTCCTGAAGTGGTTGAAGAGGAAGGCCTGTATACGACCGAAACGGAGCGTGAGAAGCGTATCGCCGAGCTTGAGAGGCTGATGACCGAAGCGGCTGCAGACCTGCGCTTTGAAGATGCAGCGAAACACCGTGATGAGATCGAAAAACTGAAAGGCGAGTAGCGGCTTCCGGTCGGCCCCGGTTATTCGGTGCGATCGGGGTTCAGGTCAGATACAGCCAGGTGCTTCTCTGTTTCCCCCTCCAGGAATGCTTTGAAGTTCAGGTCGAAATACTGGCTTTGCTCTTCCCAGATTCGCCGGAAATTTTCGCGCTGCATCCACTCGACCATCTCCAGAAGCCAGCCATTCCACTGAGACTTCTTGATGATGTTTTTATGCTCCTGATACATCAGGTATGCACGCTCGAAGATTGAGATTCGAATCAGAAGAATGGCCTCTTCCTGTTTGAGTTGCTCTTCACTAAGTGCATGGGTTTTCTGTTTCGGAGTGTCAAAAATATCCAGTTCAGGATATTGGAGGCATAGCTGCTGGAGTTCGATATATTTATCGTCCAGGGCATTGTAGGTTCCGTACTCCCTCTCCACTCGTTGCTCTTTCTGTTCCCTGAGATATACATAAATCGCAATCGGAACCCCCATAATTGTGACAAGTTGAGTAGCCAGTTCGAAATAGGGTGTCATGAATTCCAAGACCATATCGTTTCCGTTCCCTTTTAAAGTAGATTTTTCCCATCAATTCTAATGGGTTAATATTTATATGTCCGCTTTTGAGTGAAGGTCGTAATCAGCTTTGTCGATTTTCCGGTTGCCAGCCCTCAATCTTCTCAAAATAGAACGACGCCTCTTTCAGCTTATCGATATCGGGTATAAAGACAGCCATCTGCGCCGTGGTGAGGTGCTCCCACCATCCGGCGATAAACTGATGGTAGAGTCCATCCATCATCGCTGTTTTTTCAGCCGCTTTCGGGCCAATGTACTCCTCGCTGGAGGCGATCTCGCCACGCACGGCAATATCGAGATTGCCGATGATTTTCGCCCCTTGTGTATCCATGGCTGTGAACTGGCCCGCCGGATTAAGATAGAGCAGCCAGGGCGTACCGGGAGCGAGCGAGCGCATGGTATCGAGCATCTGCATCTTGTCCGGCAGCGGTGCGCTGGAGAGCCTGTGCAGAACCGCATGCGCAAAGATACCACGCATCAGAAAGTCGAAGGTTCCCGCTCTCTCTTTTGCGACCAGGCCATGCTCCTTGTCGGCAATGAGCCTGCGACCGACCCACGCATCCGCAGAACCTTTCTCTGTCAGTTGTGCATCACCTTCGGCGAAGGGTTCGGCGTAGCTGGCCGGGCGCCAGCTTTTGCCGTCTTCGAGAAGGCGCCACGCTCTGTCGCCTTTGGCTGAAAGCGCATCAATGGTGAAGAAGATATTCACGGCTGGTGGATGTTCATCTGCACTGTTCGATCACCGGTTTCCCCTGATTCGGATCGATCTTCAGCGCAATCTCTCCCTTCAATAGTTTGAGCATGTCGTTACCGACCAGTTCACGTCGCCACCCGTGGAGCAGGGCGAGCTTCGGCGGTTCTCCGGCACACTTTCTTCCCCACGAGGCGAGATCGCCAAGCTCGCTCTGACTGGCCAGAATGTTGGCGGCGATCGACTCCTTGTCGGCACGCAGTCGCAGCAGTGTGTCGAGCATCTCCTGTCTCAGGTCCGTTCCCGGCGAATGGTGATGGCGCGGGTGCAGTTTCGGCCAGTCGGCTTCACTGCACGCCATGCCTGTTTGCCACGCTTTGATAATGGTGTCGCCGAAACGTCGAACCATGCCGTCGGTGACACCGCGCATACGTTTGAAAGTCTCCCGGGTCATCTTGTCGCGTTTGGCGATATCGACCAGGGAGTCGTCGCCGAAGATGCGACGGCGGGGAATATCCTTGCGTTGTGCCTCGGTTTCACGCCAGTCAGCCAGTTCACGCAGCACTGCGAGCTGTTTCGGTTTCAGTCGATTGGAGCCTTTGACACGCCAGAACACCTCGCGTTTGTCGATACGGTAGGTGGTTTCCTGAGTGAGAATATCCTGCTCCTCATCCAGCCATGTTCGCCGTCCCTTGGCGACCAGCTCATCCTGTAGCTGCTGGTAGAGCGGCAGGAGAAAGATCACATCATCGGCTGCGTAGGCGAGCTGTTTCGGGGTGAGTGGCCGAGCCAGCCAGTCGCTGAACGACTCCTGCTTCGGCAGGCTCTTTTTCAGCAGCTTCTGAACCAGGTTGCCGAAGCCGACCTGCTGCCCGTAACCGAGCAGGGCGGCTGCCACCTGTGTGTCGAACAGCGGCAGGGGGAGTGCCCCTGATTCGAACAGGATGATTTCGACATCCTGTCGTGCGGCATGGAACACCTTCAGGATATTCTCATCGTGCATCAGCTCCCAGACCGGTGTGAGGTTGTCGATGGCCGTTGGATCGATGACGTAACAGGCATCGCGGCTGGCGATCTGCAGCAGTGCGAACTGGGCGAAGTAGCTCTTCTCCCGGTGGAATTCGGTATCGACGCAGAGCACCGATGCTTTAGCCAGCTCGTTACACGCTGTATGGAGCGATTCTGCGTTGTCGATATAGGTGGAGTTTTCAGACATCAGCGCAGGCTAACAGCGACGAAAGTGAATAACAGCAGCGGCTGTACTCCGCCTCGCTCCGCTCTTTCGATTCATGGCTTCATTTGACCTGTGTGACAGCCACTATAGTATGCCTGCGCACTCCGGTTGTGGATGTGCAATTAAACCCGACTGGAGTTCTCCTGTAATGAATTGCTGCATGATCTCCTCCGACATTTTCCAAAAGCAGGGCAGGGGGGAGTAAGCCTGATGAGCAAAAAGTCACCAAAAGTCTGGATCGCCGATAAGATGAGTGAGCGTGCCGTGGAGGTGTTCCGTACGCGCGGGATCGAAGTCGATTACAAGCCGGGGCTCTCCGATGAAGATAAACTGGCGATTGCCGGTGATTACGATGGCATTGCGGTTCGTTCCTCCACAACGCTGAAAGACGACCTTCTGGCTGCTGCCAAATCGGTGCAGGTGATCGGTCGTGCCGGTATCGGCGTCGATAACATTGATGTCGAGGCCTGCTCCCGTCGCGGTGTTGTGGTGATGAACACGCCCTTCGGCAACACCATCACCACAGCCGAGCTTGCTGTCTCTCACCTGATGGCAGCCGCCAGGCAGATTCCGCAGGCCAGTGCCTCGACCAGGGCGGGCAAGTGGGAGAAGAGCCGTTTCATGGGTATGGAGATGACCGGTAAGAAGGCCGGTGTGATCGGTGCCGGTAATATCGGTGCGATTGTCTGTGATCGCCTGAAAGGGCTGCACATGAGTGTCTATGTCTACGACCCGTTTATCAGTGATGATCGTGCCGCCTCCATGGGTGTGACCAAAGTGGAGAGTGTGGCGGAGCTGGTCGGGCAGGTCGATGTGCTGACCATCCATGTGCCGTTGCTCGATGCGACCCGGAACCTGATCGATGCCGGGATGATTGCGAAGATGAAACCGGGCTCGATCCTGGTCAACTGCGCACGTGGCGGCATTGTCGATGAAGATGCACTCTACGATGCCGTGAAGTCCGGGCATATCCGTGCTGCCGCACTGGATGTGTTTGCCAGCGAACCGGCGAAAGAGAACAAGCTGTTCGAACTGGAGAATGTCAGTTGCACACCGCATATCGGTGCTTCGACCGATGAGGCGCAGGAGAATGTGGCGGTGCAGATTGCCGAGCAGATGGCCGATTATCTTCTCAGCGGTGTGGTCTCCAATGCGGTGAATGTGCCTTCGCTCTCCGGCGAGGAGCAGCAGAAGCTTGCGCCATATCTCACACTGGCCGGTGGACTGGGGCAGTTTATGGGGCAGTTGATGCATCCGGGTTACAATAAGGTGGCTATTCATTTCGAGGGATCGGTATCGACTCTCAACCGTAAGCCGATGATCAATGCCATCCTGCACGGACTTCTCTCCCAGAGTTTCGATGAGGTGAATGCGGTGAATGCCGGTATGCTGGCCAAGGATCGCGGCATCGAGATCGCCGAGGTCTCCAGAGATGCCTCCGACCACTTCAACAACCTGATTCGTCTTGAGGTCGAGGGTGACGATGGTTATCACTGTATCGAGGGCACGGTGTTCGATGCCAGCCGTGCCAGGGTGGTCAGTATCGATACCTGCGATATCGAGATGGCGCCGGAAGGCAGCATCATCTACCTGCAGAATCTGGACAAGCCCGGTGTGGTGGCTTCGGTCGGTTCCGTGCTGGCAGAAGCGGATATCAATATTGCCGATTTTCGTCTGGGCAGGCGCGAGGATGGTACCGCTATCGCACTGGTACATGTCGATTCGGAACCGGGCGAATCGGTACTGAAACAGCTGCATGAGCTGCCCAATATGGTCGATGTTCGCTACATCGAAGTGGGCTCGCTATGACCGGACTGAAACCGGTGATCGGCCTCTCCGACGCCTTCGGTTCGACGGCGCGCGAGCTGCGGCGTTTGCAAAGCAGGCTGTTGGAGCGTTGGGCGGAAGCGGGTTATGAAGAGGTGATACCGCCGATCGTTGAGCGCCCCGAAACCCTGAGCGCCGGTGCCGGCCGATTCCTGACCGACCAGACGCTGATCTTTTCCGATCCTGCCGATGCAGGGCTGCTGGCCATTCGCCCCGATATTACGCCGCAAGTGGCACGTATTGCGGCAACCCGGATGCAGGATCGCGACACGCTCAGGCTCTGCTATTCCGGCCCGGTCATGCTGGCCCGGCCCGATTCACGCAACGCTTCGAGACAGCAGTGGCAGACCGGTGTCGAGTGTCTCGGCCTGGGTAGCGATGAGGGCGATATCGAGGTGATGCACCTGGCAGCGCTCTCCATGCACGAGGCTGGATTCGATGAGCCCGTGCTGCAGGTCGGGCACATGGGATTGATTCGTGCCGTGATCGCGGATAGTTCGACCCCGATCGAAGTGTGGTCCGAGCTGCTGGCGCGCCGTTCGCCTGAGGATATGCGCAGTCACCTGTCGAACGAGAAGATCGGTGAGTCGCATAAAGATGCACTTGTGGCGATGGTTTCCGGTCAGGCCGATCGTGAGTGGCTGAAGGCGAACAAGGCGTCGCTGGGCAGTGCGTTCGAAAAGGCGGCCGATGAACTGATCCATCTGGCCGATTCGGTGGAGACCCGCCTCTCCGGTGAAGTGGCGGTCTCGATCGATGCGGCAGTCATGCCACGCTTCCTCTACCACAGTGGCATTGTCTTTTCAGGTTTTGCCGCCGGATCGGCACACGAGTTGCTGAATGGCGGTCGTTACGATGCGATGATGGCCCTGCATGGCCGGGATATGCCGGCCACCGGCTTCTCTTTTGATCTGTGGTCCTGGCTGGACGCGGTTTGATGTTTAACCCGGCATAAACCTTCCATGGTTTATGCCTCTATCGGTTGCGAAACATGCGAGTTTCACAACCTTACAAATTTATCGATGCGATAAATTTGGTCGCCCATCCATGGGCTCCGGTCGTGCTTGAAGTGCGATGCGGATATTTAATGTGAGGAAATGATGAGTAATACAGTTGCGATTGGGATTCAGTGGGGCGATGAGGGCAAAGGCAAGATTGTCGACCTGCTGGCACCGAAGATGGATGTGGTGGCACGATTCCAGGGAGGCCCTAATGCAGGCCATACGCTGGTAATCGGTGATAAGACCACGGTGCTTAACCATATCCCCTCGGGTATCCTGCACGAGAACACACTGAGCCTGATCGGTAACGGTACCGTGGTGGATCCGTTTCGTCTGGTCGAGGAGATGGATATGCTGCTCGCTGCCGACGTGCCGGTTGCAGAGCGTCTGCGTATCTCCGATCGCTGCCAGTTGATACTCCCATATCATCGGGCACTGGATGCGGCGCGTGAAGCGGCCAAGGGTAAGGGCAAGATCGGTACGACAGGGCGCGGTATCGGCCCCTGTTACGAAGATAAGACGGCGCGTCGCGGTATTCGTATGGTCGACCTGACCTGCAACGATCTCGACACGCGCATCGATGAGAATCTGAAGTATGTCAATTTCATGCTGACCGAATTCCTCGGGGCTGAAGCGGTAACGCGCGAATCGGTCGATGAAGCACTCGATCTGGCACGTGAGCGTCTGTTACCGCTGGCTGCCGATGTGCCGCTGATTCTCAACAGGCATATCAAGGCGGGAGATCGTATTCTCTATGAGGGTGCGCAGGGTTCGATGCTCGACGTCGATCACGGTACCTATCCGTTTGTCACCTCGTCCAATACCGTGGCCGGTGCGGCACTGGCAGGGCTCGGAGTGGGGCCGGGACAGGTGGATGAGGTGCTCGGTATCTGCAAGGCCTATACCACGCGTGTTGGTGCAGGGCCGTTTCCGACCGAGCTCTACAATGCTGAGGGTATGTGCGATGCGGAGAATGCCGGCAAACATATGGCCGAGCGCGGCCATGAGTTCGGCGCCACCACCGGACGTCCTCGCCGTACAGGCTGGTTCGATGGTGTGGTGGTGCAGCATGCCGTACGCATCAATGGTGTGACCGGCCTGGCGATCACTAAGCTCGATGTGCTTGATGGCCTGGAAGAGGTGAGGCTCTGTGTGGCTTATGAGCGGAATGGTGAACGGCTCGAATCGATTCCTGCCGATTGTTCGGCGCTGGAGGAGTGCAAACCTGTTTATGAGACGCTGCCGGGCTGGAGTGAGAACACCTTTGGCGTGACCTCAATCGACCAGTTGCCGGAGAATGCAGTGGCGCTGCTTAAGCGTATTGAAGAGGTTTGTGAGTGTCCGGTAGCGATGCTCTCAACCGGGCCCGACCGGGATCATATTATTCATCTGTAGGTTGGTGTCGGAGATAAAAAAGGCCGCGAAAGTTTTTGTAAACTTATGTCGCGGCCTTTTTTCGTTGATTTTGGACGGACTGACCTGCTCAGGCTGGTGTGACGTTCTCCGCCTGCGGCCCTTTTTCGCCCTGAACCACTTCCATGGTGACACTCTGGCCTTCATGCAGGGTTTTACGGCCCGTACCGTTGATGGCACTGTGGTGTACGAATACATCCTTGTCGCCTTCACGTTCGATGAATCCGAAACCTTTCTCGTCGTTAAACCATTTTACGGTGCCTGTTACTGTATCTGACATATCTTGTTGTTACTCTCTGAATGTAAAATCCCGACTCTCACGGGTGTTGCATGCCATAGCCCATCGTAAAACAGAACAATTAGCAATCTATTATTTGCTTTGGTGGGGCGTTTGAGCGCTTTGACCCTCCACGTATTTACTCCAGGCAGTGGATCTGTAGCAGGTGAAAGAGAGCGTATTGTCCGCTAAGCTCAGCGGATGAGTTTTTCATTCGCATCCACACCTCACATCCATTTCGGCGCAGGAAGGCGCAACGAACTGACCGGGTTGATCGCGGGCTTTGGCAACAAAGTCCTGCTGGTGACCGGTGCTGCTTCATTCGACGCCTCCGAACGTTGCACGGTGCTACTTAAAGAACTTGAGCAGCAGTTCGAGGTGGTACGTATGCGTGTCTCCGGCGAACCATCCCCCACGCTGGTCGATGCTGCCGTAAAAGAGTTCCGCCCATTCAGGCCCGACTGTGTCGTTGCCGTCGGTGGTGGCAGTGCCATTGATGCAGCCAAGGCGATTGCCGGGCTTCTGCCGGGCGGTGAGTCGGTTTTCGAATACCTTGAAGGGGTAGGGAAGGGTAAGGCATACAACGGGCCCTCTCTGCCGTTTATTGCCCTGCCGACCACGGCAGGGACTGGCGGTGAAACCAGCAAGAACGCCGTGCTCTCTGTTGTGGGTGAACAGGGCTTCAAGAAGTCTTTTCGTCATGAATCATTGGTCGCAAAGCATATCATCCTCGATCCCGAGCTAACCCTCGACTGCCCACGTGAGATTACCGCCGCCTGCGGTATGGATGCCTTCACGCAACTGTTGGAGTCCTACGTATCTTCAAACGCCAACCCGATGAGCGATGCGTTGGCCTGGAGTGGGCTGGAGAAGGTTCGCGATTCACTTGTGGCTGCTGTGGAGGATGGCGGCAATCTCAAAGTACGCTCGGACATGCTCTACGCCTCATCGATCTCAGGCCTGACACTGGCCAATGCAGGTCTCGGTTTTGTGCATGGGCTGGCCTCGCCACTGGGGGCTTTGTTTCATATTCCGCACGGTGTCGTCTGCGGTACGCTGCTGTTCGATGCCACGCGAATTAACTACCGTGCCCTGAAAGAACGAACCCCCGATAGCCCCGCACTGAAGAAGTACGCCGATGTCGGCCATATGTTCACCAAACAGCACTTTCTGGATGATGACGGGGCGCGTGAGGCGCTGCTCGGTATCATGCAGGCGTGGTCCGGCAGATTGCGGATGCCACCGCTGTCTCATTTTGAGATCGGGGAAGGGGACGTTGATCGGATTGTGGCCGGAAGCCGTGGCAACAGTATGCAGACGAATCCTGTGAAGTTGACCGATGATGAGATCGCCGAGGCGGTTCGCCGCCGCCTTTAGACGCTTGTTCTGTCAGCCCTAAATAAGATCTTCTGCGTGTTTATATTCATAGTGACATAATTGTTGCAGTTTCGATCCATTTACCATGAAGATATCACTAAGCAGAGATGCATAGCCGAAATTCCTCCAATTCACACCGATCTCGGTCGAGGAAAGATGTGTTACCCTGTTCTCTATATACACTTTATCATGATAGATAAATGGCTTGCTTACGTATGGGCATATGTCAGGCAGCAATGATTTATTAATATGAGAATCTGGAATTTTAGTAACATCGTCATCTACGACTTGCTGGTATTCTTGTTCGCAGCCTAGCCCTCCACCATCAAACAATTTGACCTGAACCACTCTTTCTTTGGTTCCATCGTTATCTATGTCGATTAGATATGTTCCGTCTGATACTTCTCCTCTTGGTATCTGAATGTCCAGTGAGCTTCTGTAATCAATGTTTGGATAAGAATACCTAGCAGACAGCATGGATTCACAGAACTCTTTGTCACCTGTTATATCAATTCTTCCCTTCAGTGCTCTGAATATCTCTGGAAGGGCTTCTGGTTCGCAGTCGGTGCAGATGCCCGGATTATTATTTTTCTTTAGATTATCAAGATAAGGGACTTTGGGCTTACCTTCAATGTAGTTAGTTAGTTCATCAATCCTTTCTGTGTATAGCGCTCTTATGCACCCCTCATCCTGGCACTGGTCTCTTTTTTTTGACCACTCTATTTGCTCATTTTCAGGGCTTATATTATCAGGTGATTTCTTCTGCGCTTCCTCTAACAATCCATCTAGGTAGTAATTTCGCTGCGCCTCCTTTAGTAATCTCTCCATATAGTAATGATCGGTTGTAATCGCTTCATTTGAGCAAACTGTCTTCATAATAAAACCACTTTGTTTCTTCGTACAGTTTAATGGTTCAGCACAAGCTGCTGGCGCAAAGAGAGTTGTAGTAAGTGAAAACAAAGCCAGTGAAATCAAGGCTAGGAATCGAAATCCAAACTTAAATTCGGTTTTATGCATATTCATCCCTCCCAAGACAACGACTAAATTATAAATCGCAAGGGGGTTAAGACCCTTTAATCTTCCTCTTTCGCTTCAGGTTCCTTCTTTTCAGACTCAACTGGATGTTCTCGTAACTCCGGCCAGGCATCGCGGATATACTCATAACCGGACCAGAGGGTGAGAATCGCGGCGATCCAGAGTAGTAGCGTACCCAGTGCGTGCATGTTGATGCCGAGAATCTCGATATGCAGCAGCAGGGCGCCGATAGCCAGCATCTGAGTCATCGTCTTCAACTTACCCATCATTGATACATGTACGGTGCGTGCCTGCTCGGCCAGCCACTCCCTTAGCGCACTGATGGCGATCTCACGCCCGATGATCACCACAGCGAGGATGGCGGGTGCACGTTCGGCCTCGACCAGTAGCACCAGTGCGGCGGCGACCAGTAGTTTGTCGGCGACCGGATCGAGGAAACGACCGAAGGCGGTAACCTCACCGCGCGATCTGGCCAGATGGCCGTCTAGCCAATCGGTGAATGATGCGATGGCAAAAACCAGCGTGGCGAGCGTGTAGCCGAGAAAGCCGGGCAGATAGAAGGCAACCATGAAGAGCGGGATGAGCAGAACCCTGCCGACGGTGAGTTGATTTGAGAGGGTCCAGCGCATGGCTGGATTTATGACCGATGTTGGTGCATCGGTAAAGCGTTTTCTATGGAGATGTTGTGGGTGCCGGGCACTCATGTGGCCTGTGAAGTGGCTGTCGGATGATTATGGAGAAGGGGGGGGCGTGCAGTATAGTCAGACGGCTCAACTTGTCTAAGTTGTTGCGTTTAAAGGGCTTACGAATGGTTTAAAAAAGCATCCACAGAATCTGTGGATAACTTCGTGGATAACTTCATCACTTTCTCGCAGAAATATGACACCATCGTGACACTCAGATGTGTGCCTAATATTTGGGCACATTATATTATCATTATAAATCAGTGGTTTATAACACTGTATGATAGTTGAACCGCAGGCTTTTGGGGTAATTAAGGTTTTTTAATTTCTGCGGCGAAAATCGGTGGATAATTATCACGGTTTGGTAATATTTATCTGCCTTAACGCTTCGTAGACAACGGCTGAGCAGGCAGAGGAGAGATTGAGCGAACGAATCGCTGCATTGCTGCGCATTGCCAGTTTGATCTGAACGAGTTCCTGGCGAATGGCTTTGGGAAGTCCGCGCGACTCCGGCCCCAGAACCAGCACATCACCTGTGCCGAATTCAACCTCCCATGTCAGGGTGGTAGCCTTGGTGGTGAGTGCATACCAGTGACGTTTATGACCCGGTTCATCGGCAAGGCTTTCACGCACGCTCTGCCAGCTCTTATGCTCCTGCACGTCGAGATGTTGCCAGTAGTCGAGTCCTGCACGCCGCAGCTGTTTCTCATCCAGGTCGAAACCGAGCGGATGCACGAGATGAAGCTGGCAGCCGGTGCAGGCACAAAGGCGGGCGATGTTACCGGTGTTGGGCGGAATCTCTGGTTCGAAGAGCACGATATGAAGATTGGGGTTCATACAGGTCCGCCGCCTGCCCGAAATGAGGGCAGCGCAAGGGGTGAGGCGCGCGAACTTGTTTCGCGTGGCGAGGGGAAAGCGTTTTCCCCTTTGAGAATAATATTACCGGTGTTGGGCGGTATCTCCGGTTCGAAGAGGACGATATGAAGTGGAGGAGTGCTCACTCGCCTGTGTTGGTGTCGCCGTTGCCGTTGCCGTGATCGCGTTGATAGAGTGCATTGACCCGCCTGATCAGTTCGGGCAGCGCATTCATGCGGCCCCGACCCAGCTGCAGTCGTAGCCGGGGCAGGTGTGAGAAAGCCTTGTCGTCCGACTTCGGCCAGTTGAAGAGCTGTTCAATCTCGCCATCGTGCAGTATGTCGGTGAACTCGGCATTGAGTCGCTCGAGCGCTTCGTCGGATAGCGGATTCATGATGCGCAGCAGAATCCAGTGGTCGACATAGCGGAAGCTGTGGTAGTTGATGTAGTAGTCGCTGATATGTTTGACCGCACGCTGGTAATCATCGGTGTGGTAAACCAGTTGCTGGTCCGAAGCACTGATCAGGCCATCATCGATCAGACGGCGCATCCATGAGCGGATAAAGGGGCCCCAGTAATCATCGCCCGGCGCATCGAGCAGAACGACCGGGATCGGCGGGTTACGTCCCGTCTGCAGCAGCGTCAGGGTTTCGAATGTCTCATCCAGCGTGCCGAAACCGCCGGGGGTAAGAATCACCGCATCGCTCTCTTTCAGGAAGAAGAGTTTACGGGTGAAGAAGTATTTGCAGTAGAAGTGGCGTGGCGATCCGGCTACCACGTGATTGGGAGCCTGCTCCATCGGCAGGTTGATGTTGATGCCGAATGAACGTTCCCGCCCGGCTCCTTCATTGGCTGCCTGCATCTGGCCACCGCCGCCACCGGTGATAATCATGAAACCATCATCGCGCATCGCTTCGGCACACTTGAGTGCCTGCTGGTAACACGGTTCATCCGGCTTGGTGCGGGCAGAGCCGAAGAAGCTCACTTTGCGCCATGCCTGATAGTGTTCGAAACACTCCAGCCCCCGCCGAATCTCATGCAGGACACTGGTGGTCATCTTCAGGTCGGCAACGCTATTGCTCGTCCCTTCAAGAAAGAGAAGGGCTTCGATAAGGAAGTTCGCCTTGTAGGCACTCTTCTCACCGTAGTGATCGAGTAGCGCTTCGATATGTTTGTGGAGCTGTTCGGGAAAGGCGTCGAGTACCGGATATTCGGTCATGGGTTTGTCCTGATCATTTGGCGGCCTCACTTTTTACTGCTTCGATGACCACATCAATACGCCGATTCATGGCACGGCCTTTGTCGAATTCGTTGCTGGCGATCGGGCGAACCTCACCGTAACCGAGCGCCTTTAATTTGCTTGCATCGATGCCGGCAGCGATAAGGAAGTCGCGTACTGCCTCGGCACGTTTGAGTGAGATTTTCTGGTTGACCTTCACATCGCCCATGCTGTCGGTATGCCCTTCGATCCTGGCTTTGCGATCGCTGTAGATCGCCAGTGCGTTTTTCAGCTTGCCGAGCAGGTCGTAGGCTTTCGGGGTGATTTTACTGCTGCCGGATGCGAATTTGAGCGAAGTCAGGCGGATCAGCAGGGAGCCATCGACATTTACCAGTGTCTCCGCTTCACCCTTGCTAAAGAGGGAGCGTAACTGCTTCTGGCGTTTTGTCTCGAAAGTCTCCCGCTCCAGTTTGGCGCGGAACGCCTCTTTCAGGCTGCTGAGCTGTTCGCTCTGTTCGGAGAGCAGGTTGTTGCGCTCCGCCTCGAGCTGTTGTTGCAGCCTGGCCTGCTGCTCGAGTTTAAGTTGTTCGATTTCACGCGCATGTGCCGCCCTCTCCGCCTGCAGGGTCTCGTTCAATATTTTGACGGCGGCAATCAGTTCATCGCCTGAGATATCGGCATCGGCACGGCTGCGATCGATCTTCAGGCCTGCTGCTTCAGCGGTCTTCAGCCGTACCTCCCGGTGTTTCAACAGCTCCGCTTCATGGCTGCCTGCGTCTCTGCGCCATCTCTTCACCTGTGTGGCAATCTCCAGTGCCTGTTCGGCCAGAAGCAGGACGTTGACAGGGTTGACCGGTGGCTGGGAGGTCAGGCCATCGTTGTAGCGTTCGATCTCGGTGAGCAGCTCCCTGGCCGAGCGATAGGTTTCCGGCGCATAGCTTTTGGCACTGGTCGATGCTGCACGCCCAAGAATCGTTCCGGCCTTTTCGGCCAGGTCGGGCAGGGTGGCCGCGACTGCCTTGTTGTAGAGGAGGGTCGCTTCCGAAGCGGATTGGCGACTACCGCCGAGGTTACCCGCTTCAAACTGTTCAATGGCCGTTCCGACACTCTTTTCAGCCTGGCTGGCGAATCCTTCGGCCTGGCCGGGCTCCACGGCATTCGGGTCACGCGTAATCTTCAGCAGTTCGTCGGCTGTGGATTGAAGGGAGAGAAGCTCCTCGTTGGACTGGCGGAACAGCCGGGCATTGTTTCTGGCAATCTCAATGGTCTCGTGCGCCTTGGTCAGGGCGTTCTGCAGCTCCTGCTCAATCTGCTTCCCGCTCTGCTCCACACCGCTGCCGTCGACGCCCTCGTTAGCAATCTTGTCGGCACTTTTATCGGCAACCAGCATGGCGGCACCGAGATAGGCCTGCGCCCTGGCCGTAGTGGCCGGAGCATAACGGCTATCGTCACTCTGTTTGAATCTGTCGAACTCCGCCTGAGCCTCGTTCAGCGTCGTTGCCGAAGCCGTTGCCGGGAAGAGTATGAGCAGGGCGGAGATATAAACAGAGAGGTTGAGTAAACGATCAAACAAAATTGAGCATCCTTTCCAGTGAGAGTTTCGCCCAGCGACTCTCCTCTTTCGATACGGTAACCCGGTTGACTTCACTGCCCGCCCTGATCGCCTCCAGCGAGGCACAGAGGTGCTGCGGATCGGTGCGGAACATGGTGGAGCACATGCAGACCATCGGCGAGAGGAACCAGATCGGTTTATCGGGGAAGTTGATACGTAGCCGGTTCACCAGATTCAGTTCGGTGGCGATGGCGAATTCGGTGCCGTTCGCCGCCTCGGTGACGTGGCGTATGATCGCCTCGGTCGATCCCACGAAATCGGCGGTTTCACACACTTCGCGCGAGCACTCGGGGTGGGCAAGAATCTGAATGTCGGGATGGTTCCTGCGCATGGTGTCGGCATGCTCTTTTTTGAAGAGCTGATGCACCGAGCAGTAGCCTTTCCAGAGGATCAGGCGGGCCGCTCTGATCGCTTCCGTTGTATTGCCGCCGAGGTGCTCTGCCGGGTCCCAGATGATCATCTCGTTTTCCGGAACACCCATCTTCAGCGCTGTGTTCTCACCCAGATGCTGATCGGGGAAGAAGAGAATCTTTTCGCGATTGCCCCAGGCCCAATCGAGTACACGTTCACAGTTGGAGGAGGTGCAGACGATGCCGCCGTGCTGGCCGCAGAAGGCTTTCAATGCAGCAGTGGAGTTGATGTAGGTGACCGGTGTAACCGTCTCTTCCGGGTTAAGAACTTCGGCGAGTTCGTTCCAGCAGCGGGAGACCTGCTCGATATCGGCCATGTCGGCCATGGAGCAGCCGGCAGCGGGATCGGGCAGGATCACGGTCTGCTCGTCGGAGGTGAGGATATCGGCTGTCTCGGCCATGAAGTGGACGCCACAGAAGATGATGTAGGGGGCTTTGGTCTCCGAGGCCTTCTGCGCCAGTTTGAGCGAATCGCCGGTCATGTCGGCAAAGCCGATCACCTCTTCGCGCTGGTAGTGATGTCCGAGAATCAGAACCTGGTCGCCAAGCTCCTTCCTGAGGGTCTCGATGCGTTCGATGATGGTCTCTTCTGGCGTGTCGTAAAGCTGGTCAAGCAGGCTTTTGGTGCCTGTGTTTGTGTTCATTGGCAAAGTGTCCGAAGCTATCGGAATAATGTCAAACAATGATATGCGAAATCGATGATTGGGGTTGCCTAAAGCCGGTTGTCATGGTTAAAGTACCCATACGAGATATAGTGCTACCGAAGATTGATGAGAGAGTGTGATATGGACGGGAGAGATTCTTTTGAGCTTTAGCGTTATCATGTTTCTGTTAATACTCGCTTGTGCCCTGGTACTGGTGCTCATTGTCATGGCATTGAAACGTATCAATGAAGAGGGCCTGACCGTTTCCGACGATGCCAAACGGCAGCACTTTAAACGTTCCATTGAAGAGGTGCAGCGTCAGCAGCGTGAGGAGCATGCGGTTGCCAGTGTCTCCGATGAGACTTCGAGCAGAAAACTCGCTTACTCCAGATTCGGCTTTGGCAGGGTGCTCGAAATGAGCTTCGATGAGGCTGTCGAGCGTGTCAGTGCTGCATTGAGGGTCGAGGAGTTCCAGCTTCTCAATGATACGGATGTGATTGCCACTCTTCACAGAAAGGATATGCCCGGTTGCCGGATGCTGGTACTCTATCATGCCGAGATGGCGAGCAGGGTGTTCGATATCGAACCCTCACTCGGGTTGTTAACCGTGACCGTGACCGTTCGCCAGGATCTCTCCGATGATGTGCGTGTTGAGATTTCCGATCCGTCACTTCATTCGGCTCTCGCGTCACATCCCGATCTCCATGAAGTTGTCGCAAACCTCAAAGTGAAGCTTCTCAGCGTATTGCAGGCCATCTGAATCGCAGGCCATCTGAAATGCCCGGCTACCCGGCTTGCCCGATAGCATTGGATGCTTTTAGCCATTACAGTGCGCAATCAGGTTTCGATTTTATCTAAGTTTAAAAGATTAAGAGGTTAAGTATGCCTGCATACCGTTCACGAACTTCCACCCACGGCCGCAACATGGCCGGAGCCCGCTCACTGTGGCGTGCGACCGGCATGAAGGATGGCGATTTCGACAAGCCGATCATCGCCGTGGTCAACTCCTTCACCCAGTTCGTGCCGGGTCATGTCCACCTGAAGGACTTGGGTCAGCTGGTGGCCCGCGAGATTGAAATTGCAGGCGGTGTCGCCAAAGAGTTCAACACCATCGCCATCGACGACGGCATCGCCATGGGCCACGGCGGCATGCTCTACAGCCTGCCCAGCCGCGACCTGATCGCGGATTCGGTGGAGTACATGTGCAATGCCCATACGGCCGATGCCATGGTCTGCATCTCCAACTGCGACAAGATCACCCCCGGCATGCTGATGGCGGCTCTGCGCCTGAACATCCCGGCCATCTTCGTCTCCGGCGGACCGATGGAGGCGGGCAAGATCACGCTGAACAACCGCGAGCTGCACCTCGATCTCGTCGACGCCATGATCATGGCGGCCAATCCGGATGAGTCTGACGAAGATGTCGAGGCTGTTGAGCGTTCGGCATGCCCGACCTGTGGTTCCTGCTCCGGCATGTTCACCGCCAACTCGATGAACTGCCTGGCCGAAGCTTTGGGACTGGCACTGCCGGGTAATGGTTCGCTGGTCGCCACGCACGCAGACAGAAGAGAGCTCTTCCTGAAAGCCGGTCGCTCGATCGTCGATATCACCAAGCGCTACTACGAGAAGGATGATGCATCCGTGCTGCCGCGCTCCATCGCCACCTTCGAGGCGTTTGAGAATGCTATGGCGCTCGATATCGCCATGGGCGGCTCCTCCAACACCGTACTGCACCTGCTCGCCTGCGCGCAGGAGGCGGGTGTCGATTTCACCATGAGCGATATCGATCGGCTGTCACGGAAAGTGCCGTGCCTCTGCAAGGTCGCGCCTGCCACGCAGGAGTATCACATGGAGGATGTTCACCGCGCCGGTGGCGTTATCGGTATTTTGTCGGAACTCAACCGCGCCGGGCTGATCCATGCCGATGTGCCTACGGTTCACTCGGCCACCATCGGCAATGCACTGAAGGAATGGGACATCACCAGCGCGGCCAATGAGGCCAATGAAAAAGCCCGCCACCTCTTCAAGGCGGCGCCGGGCGGTATCCCGACACAGGAGGCCTTTTCGCAGGCCGAGCGCTACAAGAGCCTCGATCTCGACCGTGAGGGCGGCTGTATTCGTGATGCTGAGCATGCCTACTCGAAGGAGGGCGGCCTTGCCGTGCTCTTCGGCAACATTGCCGAGCGTGGCTGCATCGTGAAGACCGCAGGCGTGGACGAATCGATCTGGAAGTTCACCGGTACGGCGCGTGTTTTCGAATCGCAGGAAGATGCGGTCAGCGGCATCCTCAACGACAAGGTCGCTGCGGGCGATATCGTCATCATCCGTTACGAAGGGCCGAAGGGTGGCCCCGGCATGCAGGAGATGCTCTATCCGACCTCGTACCTGAAGTCGAAGGGGCTGGGTAAGGTGTGCGCACTGCTCACCGACGGACGCTTTTCGGGCGGTACATCCGGCCTCTCCATCGGCCATGCCTCGCCGGAAGCGGCCGAGGGCGGTGCCATCGGTTTGATCGAGGAGGGGGACAAGGTCGAGATCGATATTCCTAATCGTTCCATACACTTAGCCGTTTCCGATGAAGTTCTGGCTGATCGTCGGAAGGCGATGGATGCGAAGGGTTCGGCGGCCTGGAAACCGGTCAAACGCGATCGCGTTGTCTCCAAGGCACTGCAGGCCTATGCGGCACTGACCACCAGTGCCGACAAGGGCGGTGTCCGCGATCTGGAGCAACTAACGCGAGGGTAGTTTTACAATGGGGGAAGGGTAATGCGGGAAGGCATTTTATTTATTCACTCAAAGCGCGATAAACATAATTGCTTGCATAATATGTTATCAGTGACATATTATGTCTGTTGATTCCTACCGGTATCTGCTGGATATGGATGGATATTCCCATTTGGCAGGTCCGGAAGGAAGCGGCTACGCCTGCACGTTCCGGGCGGAGGAGAAGCACGGGTCGGTTTCCTATGCGGTGGTTTTATGTGACCGGTATGGGAACAGGGTGATGGGTTTTGATAACTCTCACGCTTATGACCACGAGCATCCGCCAAGGAAAGGTAAGCCGTATAAGTTTACTACAGGTGAAAGACTTGTAGCGGATTTTTACGACAGGGTGGATGCGTACTTCAGGAGTAAGTGAGGTTGTTGCTATGAAATCGATTAGAATAGGTGTTGCCAGCGATCAGGAGATTCGTAGCCGCATGCTTGATATTGCTGCGGGTCGAACCAAACCATCTGCCAATGATCCTAAAATATGGGTGCGGAGTGTTGATGAGTTTTCGAAGCTGATGAGCGAGAAGAATGTGAATCTTCTGGCCGCCATTCGTAGTCAGCATCCGAAATCGATCAGTGAACTGGCTCAGAATATCAATGAAGACCAGGGTAACCTGACCAAGCGCCTGAAGATGCTGGCATCGATCGGGCTTGTGGAACTGGAAGAGGGGGAGCGCTCGCGCGGCAAGAGCGCGCTTGTTCCGAAGGTGCTGTTCGACCGGATCATCCCGCCGACCATCGATCTGACGGCGAGGGCGAATTAATGTTTGAGCGCAATGCGATGGATGCGAAGGGTTCGACGGCCTGGAAACCGGTCAAACGCGACCGCGTTGTCTCGAAAGCCCTGCAGGCCTATGCGGCACTGACCACAAGTGCTGACAAGGGCGGTGTCCGCGATCTGGATCAGTTGAAATGAATTTCACTTTGAAAGGTTGTAATCTTGATGATGTATAAACTTTTAGTTATTCGTTAGGTTGAAGTCGAAGGGAAGGGGGAGAATCGATGGCAATCAAAAAAATTACTTCTGTGTCTGACTTAGTTAAACACTTGAATGATGATACAAATCCTAATTCAAAACCTTTGTGGTATAGAGGGCATTCAATATCCACTTGGAAACTAGAATCTAGTTATGATCGTCTCAAAAGACCTCCCAAAGAAACAACTTTGGTTAATGAATTCCGACAGAATGCCAATTATTTATTAGATAAACACACTCCCAAAAATGATTTTGATTGGCTTTTTTTAATGCAGCACTATGGAGTTCCTACGAGATTATTAGATTGGACAGAGAGTCCGCTGGTAGCTCTGTATTTTGCAGTAGAAACAGAAACTAGGGGAAGTTCGCGTAAAGATGGCGCGCTTTGGCTGCTGGAGCCAGGTAAACTCAATATGAATACTAATGCTAGTAAAGATGATTACATCCCAGCATTCGAAGAAGATGAATATATGGGTAATTACCAAACGAATAAATTTGATTCGGGGAAAAGTGAGGGCCTATTGCCCATAGCTGCTATAGCGACTCGAAACAATCCACGAATTCAGGCTCAGCTTGGTGCCTTTACCATTGGATGTAGTAAAAACATGCCGATTGAAAATGTTGGAGATAAATCGCACGTACAGAAATATATTATTCCAGCAGTTTCGAAACCGATAATTTCAAAACAGCTGAAATTACTGGGATTAAGTAAATTTCAGGTATTTCCAGAGTTGTCTAGTATTGGTGAGATGATTAAGAGGAACTACAAATGAAGGTAATCAACACTTACCCACTTTCGTATGGAGCAACAGTATTCGGTAGTCATTCAATAAGGGATGAAATCGATGTAAACCCTGATTACCAAAGGAACGGTGATATTTGGACAAAGGAGAAGAAGCAACTATTGATTGATTCAATTATCAATCGATATGACATACCAAAAATGTATTTCCATAAATTGCCTGAAGGTAATTCTAGATTTGAGTACGCAATTATAGATGGGCGGCAACGACTTGAAACAATTTGGAAGTTTATCGACGGTGATTTCTCATTGGGTGATGATTTTTCGTATCTTAGGGATCCAAACGTGAATATGAAGGGAATGACCTATTCTGATTTGGCAAAAAGTTACCCAAAAATAAAAAATCAGTTTGATTCAACCCCACTTCCTATCGTTGTGGTCGATACAGATGATCTGGAATTAATTGAAGATATGTTTAGCCGCCTAAATGAGGCGGTTCCATTAAATGCACCAGAGAAGAGAAATGCGATAGGAGGATTCTGTATTTCTGCAATTAACAGGTTATCAAAACAACACTTCTTTTCCCGCAGAATAAAGTTTAATAACACAAGATATCAATACCGTGAGGTGGCAATAAGGTTGTTATTTATTGAGCACTGCATGAGAAATGAAGGAAAGTTAGTAGATACTAAAAAGGTGTATTTGGATGGGTTTGCGAGGAAGTATAAAAAAGATGGGGAACAATATATCGAAGAATTATTAGAATTCGTGTCTATTATTACTAAGTACTTTGCTTCGATATTTACCGATAAAGATCCTTTGTTGGCTGCACAGGCCTCAATACCAATTTATTATTTAGTAGCTCGGGATCAGTATGAAAATAAGGGTCAGATTGATTTAACAAGAAAACAAATAGAAGACTTTCAGGCACTGAGAAAAACTAACAGGTTGGTAGCTGAGGATGACCTTGAACAAGCCGAATTTGAGTTGCTAGAGTTCGATAGGTTATCCCAACAGGGTACAAATGATGCCTCTTCGTTAAGAGAGAGAACTAGAATCATGTTGGAATACCTTCGAGT
Organism: Mariprofundaceae bacterium; assembly: GCA_050304695.1. Classification (GTDB taxonomy): domain Bacteria; phylum Pseudomonadota; class Zetaproteobacteria; order Mariprofundales; family Mariprofundaceae; genus WSZY01. Next base: position 1,376 of record JBNLEB010000005.1, on the reverse strand, counting down.
GATAGCGGTGAATTAAATTTAAATCGGGGTCGGACCAAGCCAAATGATTACTGCGCAAGGGTTTAGGGAATAAATGAGGGCTGTTTTAGGGCTTGGCCATGTCAAATCGGGGTCGGACCAAGCTAAATGATTACTGCGCAAGGGTTTAGGGAATAAATGGGGGCTGTTTTAGGGCTTAGAGGCCTGTTTTTAATGCCGAAATAGTGCTTCTAAGATTTGGGTGAAGAATTCCGGGGACAGTGTACCTAATTCAGACAAGGCCCTCTGCCGATTGTTAACGTTGGCAGGGGGCTTTTTTCATTCGTTTGATTGCTAATCCACCACCGATCACGTACCTTGATCGAAAGAAGTGCTACTTCAGCTCACGCATTGCCTCCTTACACGTTGCTCCGTCTGTTCTGACATCCATTTCAAAAGCAACGGTGACACACGAGGTCAAAACAACATGCAACATAACCAGAAGGTTCGGCTTGCCTACAGGGATTACCAGATTGGTGAGGAGTGTTTTCATATCCGCTCGCTACTCGACAGGCAGCAGTATGCCGATCCGGAAGGGGTAGCCGATCGACTCGGCATTGGCCCCGGCACATGGGCGCTTTTCGGTGTGATATGGCCATCCGGTCAGATGCTGGCGCAGTTGATGGATAAGCGTTCCATTAAAGGTTTAAGGATTCTTGAGATCGGTTGCGGACTGGCGCTGGCCAGCCTTGTGCTACAGCGGCGGGGGGCGGATATCACCGTCAGCGATCACCATCCGGAGATGCCGGCCTTCCTGAATAACAATACTGCACTGAACGATCTGGCCGATATCGGGATGATCTCCGGTGCCTGGGAGGGGGAGGGGGAAGTGTCCGAAAAGTTCGATCTGATTATCGGCAGCGATCTGCTCTACGAACGAGATCACTTCGATCTTCTCTCCGGCTATATCGATCGTCATGCCGAAGTGGGGGCCACGGTGATGATCGTCGATCCGAACCGGGGCCATGTCGGCAAGTTCAATCGCCGTATGCAGGAGCTTGGCTACGGCTGCTCGGAAGAGCGTGCCGAAGCAACGCTGGAGGGCAACGAGCCCTATCGGGGCAGGATTCTCAGCTACAGCCGTCCGCTCGCCGCCTGACATTCGATTTTCATGCGCAGGAATTCCGGAATTCCGCGGACACAATACTTAATTCCTTTAAATACGGATTGAACGGATATCGTTTAACACTTGACGTTAAACAATGCCCATTCTAAATTTCATTCATGATTCGTTCGTTTGCATGCAAGGATTCGCAGAGTCTGTTTGCAGGCCAGTGTCCGCGAAGGTTTCGCGCGATTCAGGCGCAGGCAGAACGAAAGCTGCAAATGCTTGATGCGGCAACGGATGTGGCCGACTT
>JBNLEB010000004.1:0-32762 GCA_050304695.1 Mariprofundaceae bacterium | reverse complement strand
CTCATCCATCAGCAATAGGCGCGGACTGCGCAGCAGGGCCCTGCCGATGGCCACACGCTGCTTCTCACCGCCGGATAGCCCGTGCACCGGACGATTCATAAGCGGCATAAGGCCAAGCCATTGGTAGACCTGCTCCGGCGTAATACGACGTTCATGCGCGGCTGTCCGCTTCCAGCCGTAGAGCAGATTCTCCTCAACCGAGAGGTGGGGGAATAGCCCCGCCTCCTGAAATACGCAGGCGATGGGACGTCGATCCACCGGCAGAAATATCCCCTCATCGGAGGCCTGCCACTTCACAATGCCAACGCTCAGTTCACCGCTGCTCCGCTCCAGCCCGGCCAGACATCTGAGCAGGGTGGTCTTGCCGCAGCCGGATGGGCCGAAAAGTGCGGTGACACCGCGACCGGGAATCGTCTGCTCGACATCCAGCTCGAATGCCGGGCGCTTGAGAGAGAAACGGAAATGGATATCGCTGCTCACAGAAGCGCACCGTGATGTTTGCCGCGCCTGTTCAGTATGTAGACGACCAGCAGCACGATGAAGGATGCGATCAGAAGGCCAACCGAGAGGATATGTGCCTGCCCGTAATCCATCATCTCGACATGGTCGTAGATGGCGACAGAGAGCACCTGTGTCTTGCCGGGAATATTGCCGCCGATCATCAGCACCACACCGAACTCACCGAGGGTGTGGGCGAAACCGAGCGTGGCGGCGGTGATGAAACCGGGCCGCGCCATCGGCAACACAATCGAAACGAAGCGATCCCGGGCATTCGCACCCAGCGTGGCCGCAGCTTCCAGTGGCAGCGTGCCGATCGACTCAAAGGCATTCTGCAGCGGCTGTACGACGAAGGGGAGCGAGTAGAGCACCGAGGCGAATACGAGGCCTGCGAAGGTGAATACCAGGCGCGGGCCGCCAATGGCTTCGATGAACGAACCGATGGGGCCTTCAGGCCCGAGCAGCACCAGCAGATAGAAACCGAGTACTGTCGGCGGCAAGACTAAAGGAAGCGCCACCATCGCCTCGAAAATCGGTTTGCTACGGCTTCTTGTCCGTGCCAGCCACCATGCCAGCGGTGTCGCCACCAGCAGCAGCAGAATCGTCGTCACGGTTGCCAGCTTCAGGGTCAGCCAGACCGGCGTCATCTCGATTGGAACCATTTCGATCGCAGTCACGGCTACTCTTCGACAGGAGCGGCAGCCGGAACGCCATAACCGTAAGAGGCGATAATTGCCCGGGCTTCGCTGCTCTTCAGAAAGGCCAGAAACGACGAAACAGCCTGTCTCTCTGCCGCATCGCCGACCACCACAAGCGCCTGATCGAGTGGCTGATGTAACTTCTCCGGCACCGGCCAGACGGCACCGGCCGGGCTATCGGCAATGACCTGAGAGAGCGCCACAAAACCGAGGTCGGCATGGCCTGTTTTCACAAACTGGTAGCTCTGGGCAATGTTTTCACCGAAGACCATACGATCCGCCTGCTCCACTCCTAAAGATCGCATCGTCTCAATGGCGGCAGCGCCGTAAGGGGCGGTTTTCGGGTTGGCAACGGCAAGATATTTGTAACGTTTTTTCAACAGCAGCGCCTTTGCCTCTTCTGCCGATGCGGCAGCGGGAGACCAGAGGGCAAGGCGGCCTGTGGCATAGATGGTAAGGCTGGATTCGGAGGCCAGGCCAAGCTCGATCAGTTTGCGCGGCCGCGCCGTATCGGCAGCCATAAAGATGTCGAAGGGGGCCCCCTGCATAATCTGGACGGCAAGCTTGCCGGTGGAGCCGGAACTGGTGACAACATGGTGGCCGCTATGCGCCTCGAAGGCGCGGGCCAGCTCATTTTCAGCCGCAAGGAAATTGGAGGCAACCGCCACTCTTATTTCACCGGCATGGGCACCGACGGCACCTATAAGCAGATTGATGGCGATCATCAGGCCGCAGGTCAGCCGCCTGATCGTCAGGCTCAATCCGTTCGGTATTGTAATATTTACGACACTCTGCATAGCAACTCCATTGCCTCATGGAGTCTCTTTCAATTTGGATGCCATCGAAGAGCCCTTGTTTTTCAACGAAAAACCGGAGTTATGATTGTTATGAATACGACAATTGTTCCCTTTTTCGAAGCCGCGACCGAAGCAACTACCGGGGAAGCTGTCTGGCCAGCAGCAACGCGATATGGCTGCTGCCGCGCTGCTCGCAGGCACTGATCTGGTGACGGCATGAGAAGCCGTTGGCGATGATTTCCGACTCCGGTTTTTCACGCAGGGCAGGCAGAAGCCCCGCCTCGGCCATGTCGCGACCGATCTCGACATGCTCGCGCTCCACACCGAAGGAACCGGCCATACCGCAGCAGGTCGCATCGATGATCTCGAACTTCAAACCGGGAATCAGCTTCAGCACCCGCCGCATCGACTTCATCGCACCGACCGCCTTCTGATGACAGTGACCATGAATCAGGATCGGCGATTCTGGAGGCGATGCCGGAGCGTGCGGCTCGAACTCGACCTTGAAACGCCCGGCCATCGATTCGCGGGCAATAAACTCTTCAAACAACAGTGATGCGTTCGCCACCTGCTCGGCTGCTTCACCAAGCCCTAAAAAACGGTAGTCATCACGCACCGCCAGCAGGCAAGCGGGCTCCAGCCCGATCACCGTACGCCCCGCCTCCACATGCGGCAGCAGGGCATCGACCATGCGCCTGGCATTGGCTTTGGCATCATCGACCAGACCATGCGCCAACTGTGTGCGTCCACAGCAGAGCGCGGACTCTTCTGCTTCGGCCTGTACGGCAAAAACACGGTAACCGGCATGCTCCAGTACCGCTTTGGCTGCCTCGACATGTTCGGGTGCAAAGCGATTGCTGAAGGTATCGAGCATCAGTGCCACTTCGCCGACTGTCTCATCTGTTGTTTGTTGTTGAACCGGTCGTTGCTCGAACGGCACCGCTACCGGTTCCGGCAGATCGATGGCCGATGAGATGCCGAACAGCCGCTCGCCGATCCGGGCCACCAACGGATTTCGATTGTGCAGGGAGATAAGATGTTTGAATTGCGGATAGCGGGCCAGCAGTGCAGGCATGGCAGCGAACAGCCTTGTACGTAGCGAAGGCTTCATGGTGCGATAGCGCTGGGCAAGATACTCGATCTTGATCATCGCCATATCGACCTCGTTTTCGCATTCGCGTTTGCAGCCCTTACAGGCCAGACAGAGATCCATCGTTTCGGCCAGCGCGCGATCTTCCAACGATAGTTCACCGTTGAGCAGCGCCTTAAGCAGGCGGACACGGCCACCGGTCGAGAGCTCGGGCTTGTCTGTCACCCGGAAGCTGGGGCACATCACCCCTTTGCCCCTCTCTCCTCTACCAAACCTCTCGCACTGGCGGGCGTTGATACAGACCGCCACCGCCTTGGCGAAGTTTCCGCCCGTTTTCGGGATGTCAGCATAGGCATCACCCATGCCGGCATCCCGATAAGCGGACCAGTCCAATACAGGTTTCATAGATCGCAAAAAACCGAATTAACCACAGAGACACCGAGAGCACAGAGAAATATGAGCTATGAAAAGCAGAACGCCTATATCCGAGTTTGCCACATGATTAAATCCTATACCCTCAATCACTTTGCTTCTCTCTATGTCTCTGTGCCTCTGTGGTGATAGATGCTTGTTGGGCAAATCAGATGGCGCCGTAGCCTTCGTGCTTGAGATCGGCATTAACAAACCCCTTCGCCGCATCCAGCGTCAGCACTTCAGACTTCGCCTTGTACGATTTGAAATCATCGTAAGCCGTGACGATCTTCTGGGCAGATGACTGGCCTTTGAAGTCACTCTTATCGAGACCCAACTCATCAAGAAGCTCGTTCCAGGCGATACCTTCGGTGAGCGGAATCAGAATGAAGTTCACACCTTCAAGTTCAACCTGCATCGGCTTGGTGATATCAACCACGAAGAACAGTGCGCCCATATCGGCAGCAAAGTCAGCCTTGTACTTCTCCACAAAGAGGGAGAGGTGATCAAGGTGATCAAGACAGCCGCAAGCGAACTGAAGTTTGTCGTCAACGCTGAGAAAAACGCCATTGCGCACAACCGCATGCGGCGGCTTCTTACGCCCCTGTGCATCAGCCACTTCGCCCTCAATGAGCACCAGCTCACCACGGTAACCAAATACATTGTCCGCATCGGCCTTGGCCTTGAAATTGATATTGATCAGCAGCTGCTTCTCATCATAAGAATCAAATAACATCGGAAATCCTCCGTAAAAATTTGATCCTCTATCTGCAAGCCCGGTGCCATGCGGCTTATTTCTCTAACCTGTTTGTTTTAAAGGATAATCTTGAGCACTGCTTTCACCCTTGAAGGATAACCACTCAACAAACATGGACAATTGTAGGGAACCCGACAGGAGCTACTCCCGGCCCTCCCCTCTATTTTCCCGACGCATGGCAATCGCCAACTGAACATCCGGATCGGGATCATCCTCGATCTGTTTCAGCGCCTCCATCGGCACCTTGTTCACCGCCATCAGACGCACGATCAGATCTTCATCGTAGAGCATACGAATCGCCTGACGATCACTGATCTGCTTAACCACGATGCGGCGCACCACCGATGAGGGATCGTTGATCATTAACACATGACTCCCCTGTGGCAGACGCTTGGCCACCTCTTTGCGCACAAGCTCATCGGGATCGTTCATCATGTGCACTAACGTTCCCTGCGGCGCTTTCTGAGCCACCATCGAACGCACCAGATAATCATCATCGAAACGCATCTTCATCAGCCGTGCGGCAGGCAAGCGCTCAGCGACAAGGATACGCACCTCGCGGTCGGGATCATCCATCAGGCGGGATAGAAACATCACCGGAATACGGCGAGCAACGGCTCTTCGCACCGTGGCATCAGGATCGTTAATCAGTTTATTGAGATCGATCAGCGGTATGAAGGCAGCGACAATGGCGCGCCGCTCCCAGAATTCATCGGCGATATACTCAATGGCGAGATCGGGATTGTTGCGGAAGAAGCGGAAGATCTGGCGACCGCTCTCTACCGTTACGCAGGCGTCGCCCGGTTTACACTTACCCTCGGCAAGCAGGGTTTCGCGGAATTGACAGTTGGGGCAATCGCCAATCGGCATCTTGAGATCGCGGGCGGATTTTTCATGTTCGAGAGTCGCCGAATCGGGGGCGATTCTAAGGGGTTCAGTGCCTGAGTGATCCTTACTCATACCGATTAGAGTGGCCTAGTCGATCACTTCGGCAATCACAACACCATTGGCTTTGGCAAGATCGGTGGTCAGCTTCAGGCAGTGCCCTTCACCATCGACCAGATAGAGATTGAAACCTTTGCGCTCAAGCAGCGGCTCTTCGGATCCGATGTCATCATCCATGCAATAGGTGAAATGGAGATCGGTGAACTCACCCCTCAACTGCGAGACCATGCTCTCATCCATGGAGTTTGTCTTAGCAGCGGCCTCAACCTGTGAGACGATGCCATTGATAGTTGTCTGCTCAATCAAGACTCTTCCGCCATCTCAAAACGAACTCGATTCTCAGGACTCACACCAAGAACCTTTGCCAGCCATGGTGGCGGCGTACCAGCAAGTACACTCTGAAGCTGCGAAAGTGCCTGATCGGCAACAGCGCCGGCCGGCATCTTGATCGGATGGACGCCAGCCTTGATCACCTTGGCCGCAGCAGGGCCGCCAATCGAGACGACATAGAGCACATGGCAATCGGCAATCTGCTCGACCAGCCATGCGGTCTTATCCTCCGCCTCGACAGCATTCTCGGTAAGGCGCACGTCGATCAAACGTTTATCGCTACCGGATACCTGATAGATAAGGAATCCCTGACAGGAGGCGAAGTGTCCATCGAGCTTGTCGCCACCATTGGAGGCGATGGCAATACGGATAGAGTCGGCAATGTCACCCTCATTGTAAGGAAGCGGTTCTGCAAAGAGCGGGGAGACTCCCTCCTCCCCGCGCAGATATTTAATAGCCTGATCCAGGCTCTCCGTATCAACACCGGCCAGTGCGCCGCTGCGACCGCTCTTCAACTGATCGAGCGTGATACCATCAAGCTTGCTGCGCGTGATTGGCATCTCAAGTAGCTCGGTGAGAATATCGAGAAGCGCTTTGGGCTCGGTATCGGGTAGTGCCTGAGCAGCAAGACCGATACGTAGTGCCAGTTCGCGGGAGAGTCCTTTGCGGGCCATGTCAGTCGACCTTAAGCTGCAACCGGCAGGATGCAGTTATCAACCGGACATACCTTCACACACTGCGGAACGTCGAAATCGCCCTCGCATTCGGTACAGGTGCTCTTCTCAATGACGAAGGTCGGAGCCTTCTCATAGATTGAAGCGGTCGGGCAGATCGGCTCGCAGTCGCCACATGAAATACACTCTTCTGCAACAATATATAGTGCCATTTTATCTCTCCTATCTTGGGTAAGCGGCCTCAGCCAATCCACCTGCTGCGTTGCGCGCTGCTCGCTCTCTCAACATATCTTCGATATGCCTCGGTCGCTGTGCTGCGTGCGCCTTGCATTCGGATCACCTGACACCACTTCCGTGTCATTATTTTAATATCGCGACCCATGGAAGGGTCGCCAAAATCGAGCGTCTGACGTTCGATTTTGTGAGCAAAGACAAAACCGCGTTTTGGCTTTGCGTGAAGCGCGACTGCATGGATGCAGGAGCGCGTGTCAATCAATCAACCTCTGCGCGCACGCAACGAGGTAGGTAGTTTGGGTTTGCTATCAAGTGGTTCGATATAGAAGCGCGTGCCGTCACCGATGGTGATGGTACCGCCCCATTTGTCATCCTGATCGAACTCGATCTCGGTGATAACATCCTCAAGGTCTTTCTTGGGGACATAGAGTGTAAGCTCACCTGAAGCACCCTCTCTAAGCATAATCATCGGCATAACTCGTCTCCTTATTCCTGATCACTTATTCCTGATCGCCTGTTTATGACCAGTGTGATCTGACTTCTAACCGGGTCAGGGAGCCGCCTTTCGCCAAAAAAGGATAAAGACGAAAGGCGAACTCCCATTCCATTAGCGGACCAGGTCGTAGTTATAGTCGGTCGTACCCATACCCATGGTCTCCTTGTCCAGCTGCTCAAGCACAGCATTGGTCAGGGTGGTCAGGATATACATCGCACCTTCATAACCGAGTGTGGTCATGCGATGCAGGTGGTGACGATCGAAGATCGGGAAGCCGATACGGATCAATGGCACCTGGAACTCTTCGCCCTTATGCAGGGTATCGCGTTCGATGAACTTGCCGTAGCTGTTACCGATCATGAAGTCCGGCTTGTTGGTGAACATCAGTGAACGGAAGTGCCACAGATCTTTACCCACATGAACTTCAGCATTCTGACCGTAAGGTGAATCCTTCAACATGGTCTCCAGCGCACGCTTCCAACGCTTGTTGGCGTGGTTGCAGAGGATGTCGGTAGGCTCAGCACCCAGCTCCAGCAGGAATCTGGTCATGCCCATGACATAGTCGGCATCGCCGTAGAGAGCGAACTTCTTACCATGCAGCCATGTATGAGAATCCTGCATCATATCAACCAAACGACCGCGCTCAGTCTCCAGGGACTCAGGGATCGGCTTGCCGGTCAGCTCGGAGATCTTCATCAGGAACTCGTCGGTCGCTTCCAGTCCCATCGGAATTGCGATGTCCGAGGTTGGCTGCTGCCATGTACCCTTGGTGAATTTCTTCGACTTCACAGACTGCCATGGCTGCAGGAAGAGCGTGTCGATAGCGTTCGGCGCATCCTTCATCTCTTCGAGCTTGGTGCCGCCTGAATACATGCGGAACTTGCCGTCAGCAGGTGTATCCATCACTTCTGAAGGATCGGATAGCAGGCTGTACTCCACACCCATCTCCTCCATCATGCGACGCATGACACGGTAGTTACCCAGGTAGGTTTCGAAGCCCGGCACGATGTTGATCTTACCGTTGGAACCGACCTCTTTACCCTCCATCTCATTGAGGGTGAAGTAACGCTGGATACCTTCGAACATGTTGTCCCAACCGGTGGTATGAGAGCCCACGAATGATGGGGTATGCGCGAATGGCGTCGGGAAATCTTCCTCGATGTGGCCAGCCTTCTTGGCGTTGCCGATGAAGGCGTTGAGGTCGTCACCGATCACTTCCGCCATGCAGGTGGTCGATACGGCGATCATCTCAGGCTTGTAGAGTGCCTTGGCATTCTCCAGACCGTCGAACATGTTCTTCTGACCACCGAATACCGCTGCATCTTCAGTCATGGAATCCGATACGCAGGCGCATGGCTCCTTGAAGTGACGGTTGAAGTAGGTACGGAAGTACGCCACGCAACCCTGAGAACCGTGCACGTATGGCAGGGTCTTCTCAAAGCCCAGTGCGCAAAGTACCGCGCCCAGTGGCTGACATGCTTTTGCAGGGTTCACAGTCAGCGCTTCGCGCTCAAAGTTGATCTGCTTGTACTCTTCGGTCGTGGTCCAGTCGAAGGTCTCCTGGATCTTGCCGGCATCGACCTGTTCTTCATAATTTTTCTGTTTGTTGGCCAGGTTTTCCTTGTACTCGTCATCGCGGAAGAGCGGATAACTCGGCTTGATGTTTTCTACGTTCTGACTCATTTTTGTCTCCTACACGCCACCAATCTGTGGACGATGTTTATTTATTAGGGTTTGGTCAGGGTCGGCGAGTCAATCCCGCCGACCTCTCCCGTCATCAGGCGGCCGCTTTCTCTTCAGCAGAGTCTGCAGCTTTCCACGGAGCAGCGAGCTTGCCCCAGCAAGGGTTATTCAGGGTCATATCCATATCGCGGGCGAAGATGGCGAAGCCGTCGTAGCCGTGATAAGGGCCTGAGTAATCCCATGAGTGCATCTGGCGGAACGGAATGCCCATCTTCTGGAAGATGTACTTCTCTTTGATGCCCGAACCGATCAGGTCCGGTTTGACAGCCTTGACGAACTCTTCGAATTCGTAGCCGGTAACATCCTCATAAAGCATTGTGGCATTACCCATCTCTTTCATGGTGCGATCGTAGTCGTCGTTATGAGCGAACTCGTAACCGGCACCGACCACTTCCATGCCGAGATCTTCATAAGCACCGATGGTATGACGCGGACGCAGACCACCGACATAGAGCATCACGCGCTTGCCTTCCAGGCGAGGACGATACTTCTCGATAATCGGTGCCATCTGAGCGTTATACTTCTCGATCACCTTCTCGGCATTGGCCTTGATGGTGTCATCGAAGTAAGAGGCGATCTTACGCAGTGACTCGGCGATCTTGGTCGGACCGAAGAAGTTGTACTCCACCCATGGAATACCGTACTTCTCTTCCATATGACGGGAGATGTAGTTCATCGAGCGGTAGCAGTGCAGCAGGTTGAGCTTCACTTTAGGGGTCAGCTCCATCTCTGCCAGCGTGCCGTCACCGGACCACTGCGCAACCACGCGCAGGCCCATCTCTTCGAGCAGGATACGGGAAGACCATGCATCACCACCGATGTTGTAGTCACCGATAATGGAGACGTCGTACGGGGTGGATTTGAATGTGTCATCACCGTCACGGTTCGACAGTACATGGTCGCGAACCGCATCGTTGGCGATATGATGACCCAGTGACTGAGAAACACCGCGGAAGCCTTCACAACGAACCGGTACAACCGGCTTATTCAGCTCTGCAGATTTCTTCTTCGATACCGCTTCGATATCGTCGCCGATCAGGCCGATCGGGCACTCGGACTGAACCGAGATACCTTTATTGAGCGGGAAGAGCTGGTCGATTTCGCCGATCAGTTTATCGAGCTTCTTATCGCCGCCGAATACAATGTCTTTCTCCTGGAAATCGGAGGTAAAGTTCATCGTGCCGAAGGTGTTGATGCCGGTCGTACCGACATAGTAGTTACGACGGCCGGCGCGGGAATACTGACCGCAACCGACAGGGCCGTGCGAGATATGGATCATGTCCTTGATCGGACCCCATACCACGCCTTTCGAGCCCGCATAGGCGCAACCACGGATGGTCATCACGCCCGGCAGTGATTTTTTATTGGATGTAATACATTTTTTGGATTGCTCTACCGAAGGATCGTTTGCGGCCAGATGTTTGGCGCGATCTTTCTTCGCTTTTTCAGGATAGACTTCCAGTACTTCCTGAATCAGAGCCTCTGTTTGTTCAGTTGTCATTGTGCTCATCGTTTCTTGCTCCTGTCTGCCACCAATCTGTGGACAGCGTTATTTGAACAGTGGGTTATCAACTTCGGATATTCTGAAAAATCGGAATATCCATGCAGGCCATGGATGGTCTGCCAAAATCATGCACAGCAAGTGCTTGATTTTGTGAGCAGGGGTAAAACCACGTTTTTGCCTCTGCGTACTGAATCACTACACGGATGTAGTTATTCAGTGGTTTAATCGACCTGTAGAGCAGGTTGCCGGCCCCACTACCGGCAACCTTTTAAGCGCTACAAAGTGATATGGTGGAAAATTAAGCTACTGCTTCCGCGGCGAGTTCAGCTGCGGTTTTACCCACGATGGACTCGTCTTCCTCTTCCATGATGCCGAATTCCATCAGCAGCTCTTCGAGCTCATCCATGGTGCAAGGCTCAGGAATGACGAACAGTTCGTTATCAACGATCTTCTTCGCCAGAGCGCGGTACTCGTCCGCCTGTTTGGCGGTCGGATCGTACTCGATCACAGTCATACGACGGATCTCGGCACGCTGAACCACGTTGTCACGCGGTACGAAATGGATCATCTGGGTACCGATCTTTTCAGCCAGTGCCATGATCAGCTCATCTTCACGGTCGGTGTTACGAGAGTTACAGATCAGACCAGCCAGACGAACGCCGCCGGAATGAGCATACTTCACGATACCTTTCGAGATGTTGTTGGCTGCATACATCGCCATCATCTCACCGGAACATACGATGTAGATTTCCTGTGCTTTGTTTTCGCGGATCGGCATAGCGAATCCACCACAAACCACGTCACCCAGTACATCGTAGAATACGAAGTCGAGGTCTTCCTCATATGCGCCCTCTTCTTCCAAAAAGTTAATCGCAGTGATTACGCCACGGCCGGCACAACCCACGCCTGGCTCAGGACCGCCTGACTCAACGCATTTGATATCGCCGTAACCGGCTTTTAGTACATCTTCCAGTTCAAGATCTTCCACGGTGCCCGCCTCGGCGGCCATTTCCATGATTGTGTTCTGTGCTTTTGAGTGAAGGATCAGACGAGTTGAGTCCGCTTTCGGGTCACAACCGACGATCATTACCTTCTTACCCATCTCCGCCAGAGCGGCGACGAGGTTCTGGGTGGTAGTGGATTTACCGATACCGCCCTTGCCATAAATTGCTGCTTGTCTTAACGCCATTTTAAATCTCCTTTGTTTGGTATTGCGCTGACCCTCCTATGGCAAGGGAGGTGCCAAACAAAGAATATTCTTTTAACTAGCTGTTTTTATTTGCTTTTTAATGGATTTCAGACGTGCGACAAATACGACAAAAATAACCATTGTCGTAAAAGGGCTTACAAATTGTACGAATATCTACAGAGAAGAGGAGATGGCCGCTCACTCAAACGGTACGACACATCTCATGAAACAAAAAAACATTGGAAAAGTACCGGGAATCCACCGGACTCTCATTCCAACTGCATGCGGTAACGGCTGATATTCATTCCCCCTATCTCCCCGGCCATGCCACCCATGGCGGAGAACGAACCGGAGGTCTTACTCTTCATCGTCATCTCAACCCACATCCCCTGCTCCAGATCGAAGATGGCATCGGCCTTGCCTGCCGTCTTGCTATCCATGCCACCACCCATACCACTGGATCTGGTCTGTGCCCGCGTGCGCACCGAGAAGTAGGCCAGCCCCTGGCTCACCTCCTCCAGCATGTACTCCGTCTTTACCACCGTCTGCGATTTCATCATCGGGCCACTGCCAAGGTCGGACCTCTCCGTCGTCTCGAAAAAATCGCCCACGCTCAACCGATCCTCGGGAAGTTCGGGAAACCAGAACACACCCTTCTGCATCGCTTTGGCCACCATATCCCGCGACTGCTCCATCATTTCGGCATACTGGGCCGACATGGTGGCCAGTTGCTCCTCAGGAATCGGTGGCATCGCCGAGCCGGTGTGTCTGATATTGCGCAACTCTCCCGACGAATGCATATCGGCGGTGTAGGTAAGCTTACTGTAATCGATGCTCCCCTCACTGTTTGCCGAGTGTTTGACAATGCGTCCCTCGATCTTCACCCAGCCTTTGCGATCGCCCTTTGTCACTTTATAACGCACCGTGTAGCTGCTGCGGTTGGTCGAATCGCCCCCCATGCCACCCCCTATACCAGCCGTCGATTTAAACTGACTGACCGCATCGGCCTGCCATACCTGTCCCGGCTTTATCTTATAGGAAAGTGTACAGGAGTCGGCAGCCACAGCGCTACTACTGAAGAGCAATGCCAGCATGATGATAATGAGTTTAAACGCCGTGACCCTCATCGTGCAGCCTTCCTTTTCAACATCTTGATCTTGCGTTCAATTGACCCTTTCTCCGCCTTCGGTGCATAGTTAACATAGCGAGTATAGGCATCGACTGCTTCGCTGTAACGATCCCAGTCCTCATAGAGTTCACCGAGCCCTTTGTAGGCCGGGCCATAAGTTTTCCGCCGTTTTATGGCATCGCGATAGAGTTTCTCGGCTTCTCTTTTCTCCGCCTCACTGGCACCAAAAGCAAAGTCACCCATACTGCTCTTGGCCAGGCCATAGCTGACATCTGCCGACTCGATACCGGCGTCGAACAACAGGGTATAATCCCTTCTGGCTTCATCGTATCGACCATCGTTCAGCGCCGCCTCCGCCTTCGGCATCAATGTTCTGTTGATAAAAGCACGGTAGGGCGCGGTCGCCCGATCACTGCCATGTCTGGCTGTAGCCTCTTTCACCTCTTTCATGCCAGTGAGTTTTGAAACGAACTCGGAACGGGCCTGCGGCACGATACCAATCGTCTGTACCAGACCGGAAGCTCCCATCGACTGACGCATACGCTGTATATTCATCTCCATCATCGTATTCATCTGGCTAAGCTGCTGTGCCATCGGCCCCAACATCCGCTCCCGCTCTTTTGCCTGCCTGTTCTGTATATATGCCACTTTGGCCCAACCATCACGTGCCTCTGAAGTATTGTATCCGGCCAGCGCCAGATAGTGCATCCCCTGCGCATCGGCGACCGGCTCGAACTGCTGACGCGGGTCGATACGCGCGCCACCCTCATCGACCGACGGAATACTCTCGATCACATCCTTCATGCTGTAGTAACCGGAACGGGCTGCCTCGATAGCGGCCATCTTCTTCATTGTCTCGCCGTAACTGGCCTCACCGCGATAAAGCTTTTCGCTCTCCTCGATCCCCTTGTAATCGGCAGCATAATCGACCGCCACATCCATCAGACCGCTGAGCATGGCTCCGGCTACCGCCATGTTCCGCTGCCGTCGCTCAGCTGCCTTGATGCTCTGATGCATCTCGATGTAGTAACCCTCGGCCACGTGCGCCACTTCATGCGACAGAACCGCGGCCAATTGTGCCTCGTTCTTCATGGCATAGAGCAGAGCCGTGGTTATCACGATGTGGCCGTCGGCATAGGAGAAGAGTTCGGGCTCGGCAGCCTCAATCACGGTAACGGAAAGAGTGACGCCGGATGGCAGGACTTTGTCTTTGGGCAACAACTTTTTCGCAACCTTGTTGACGTAATCGACCACGAACGGATCACTCACGCGTGGTCGCTCCCGCATATCCTTACCGAATGTTTCACTCGCCTCGGTAATCAATGCCCTGCCATCGTCGTTCACTTCCAGTGCCAGCGATTCCGCTGCAGTAAAAGCCAGCATCGCCGCCACAGCCAAACCTGATAACCATCCCGTTTTCCTGTCTTGCATCGCCGCCTCCCGCATCAAAGCCCGACTCAGAGCCGACTCGAAGATGCTGCGCCTATAGATTATAGACAATCATCAACGGATTAACAGATGCGCGGCATCTGTTCGCCGGTCAGCATGGAGACAATACGACTGCCGCCAAAGGCGGAGCGCAGCACAAGCGGGATATCGGGCCGGTCGTTCACTTCACCAATGATCGCCGTACCTTCACCCTTCGGATGAGCACGCATCACCTCAACCAGGGCTTCGGCATCAACTGCTGCACAGATTGCGGTCAGGCGCCCTTCACAGGCGAAGTAGAGTGGATCGAGCCCCAGCAGTTCACTGACCGCCCGAACCCCCTCCCGCACCGGAATCGCACGTTCGTCGATCTCAATGCCCACACCAGAACTGACTGCGATTTCATTAAGCGATGTCGCCAGTCCGCCGCGGGTCGGGTCGCGCATGACATGGATATCGGCGCCACTCTCCCGCATAACCGCCACCAGATCGTGCAACGGCTGACTATCCGACTTCAGATCGGAGGTCAGATTCAACTCCTCCCGGCGTGCCAGCACGGCAGCACCATGATCACCGATCGGACCGGACAGGATCACCTTGTCCCCCGACCGTGCCCGATCAGCTCCGATCTGCACATCATCCACCACACCGAAACAGGTGGTAGTGATATAAAGCCGATCCGCCTCTCCTCTCTTCACCACTTTGGTATCGGCTGCCACGATGGAAACGCCTGCATCTCTGGCTGCAGCTCCCATTGAAGCAGCCACTCGTTTCAACGTGGAGAAGGACAGCCCCTCCTCGATAATAAATGTGACACTCATATGCAGCGGCAGAGCGCCCATCACCACCACATCATTGATGCTGCCATACACGGCGAGAGAGCCGATATCGCCGCCGGGGAAAAAGATGGGTGAGATGACGTGTGCATCGGTCGAAACCACCAGCCGTCCGGCAGGCATATCGAGCACCGCCCCATCCTCCAGCCGATCCAGCACCGGATTGGAAAATTCAGGTGCGAAGACCTCGCGCGTCAGCTGTGCCGAGGCCATGCCACCGGCCCCGAAGCTCAAATCAACGACACCATGTTCCAGATCAAGTTTACGACTCATTGAACCACCCCTGCATGACGACCGTATTGATAGGCTGCTGCACAGGCGCCCTCGGAGGAGACCATACAGGCTCCGAGCGGACTCTCCGGCGTGCAGACATTGGCAAAGACGCTGCACTGCTCGGGCTGAAGCTTGCCACGCAGCACATCGGCACAACGACATGCCCTGTGATCTTGAGCTTCGCCATCGTTAATATCGAAACGCAGCTCGGCATCGAAATCGGCATAGTTACCGGAAAGCTTTTGCGCACTATCGGGCAGCATGCCAAAGCCTCGCCACTCAAAGGCGCCACGCAACTCGAATGCCTCATCCATCAGGGTAATGGCCTGAGTGTTACCTTCGGGCCTCACTACCCGGATATACTGATTCTCAATCATGGCCTGCCCGGCATTGATCTGGCGCACCAGCATCAAAATCGACTCCAGCAGATCGACCGGCTCAAAACCGGAGATAGTGAGAGGGATACCGTATTCACCAGTAACAAAACTGTAAGCATCGCAACCGATAACGGCACTGACATGCCCCGGCCCCACTATTCCGTCGACTCCCCCATCAATCCTGCCGTCAATCCCCACACCCTTCGCCCCATCATCAAGGATCGCCCGCATAGCTGGCGGCGTTAACACATGATTGCAGAAGACGAAAAAATTACCGATCCCCGATGCCGATGCCTGTTTTAGCGCCAGTGCCGTAGCAGGAGCCGTGGTTTCGAAACCGACGGCAAAGAAAATCACCTGGTGCTCCGGGTTCTGCTCAGCCAGCTTCACTGCATCCAGAGGAGAGTAGATCGTGCGCACATCGGCACCTTCCGCATTAGCCTTGAGCAGGCTTCTGCTGTTCGAACCGGGCACGCGCAGCATATCACCGTAACTGCAGAAGATGAGTCCATCCTTCATGGCCAGATCGACTGCGGCATCGATTCGACCGATCGGCAACACACAGACCGGGCAGCCAGGGCCATGCACCATTGTCACACGATCAGGCAAAAGCGGTAGTAACCCATAGCGATAGAGGGCGTGGGTATGTCCACCGCAAAACTCCATCAGCCGGTAGCCATCCGATCTTGTTGCTTCGGCTTCAATCCTGGCCAGCAGGAATTTGATCAGATCGCCATTACGATATTCGTCGATATACCTCACGACAAACCGCCATCGTTAAGGCCGAGCTCCGCATCCAGCTCCTTAAACAGCCTGATCGCCTCTCTCGCTTCCGCCTCATCCAGTACGGAGATGGCGATGCCGACATGGACAATCACATAATCACCGACATCCGCATCGACCAAAGCCAGAGAGACCTCACGCGCGACCCCGCCCAGATCAACAACGCCTCTGTCTCCATTTTTTGCCGAAACACGCGCAGGAATGGCCAGACACATCAGGTATCTCCCCGTTTCAGTCGATGTTTCGTTCGATGTTTGATTCGATAAGAGGCGACCCAGGCCTGACCCAGTGCAATGGCGCCATCCCCCTGTGGTACCCTGTCGGAAATGAGTACCTGTAACCCAGCCTTTTCGAGCCGGGATGTGATCTGTTCTCTTAGCAACACATTGAGAAAACATCCTCCGGCCAATACAACTGAATGAACGCCTTTTGAGCGGGCAGCCTCAACAGCCATCTCCGACATACCGGCAGCCAGCATACGATGGAATCCGGCGGCCAGTGCCGGCTTCGACTCACCGCCCGCCGCCACCGCATCGGCCAGCTCACCCAACGCATCCCTGCAATCCAGCTGCAACGCGCCATCAACCTCGGAAAGGTGGTATGTCAGTTCAAACGCACGCTCTGCCCGCAAGGCCTCCTGTTCCAGTGCAATGGCTGCCTCGCCCTCGAAACCGACCTCGCGACTTCCCAGTACAATCGCACTGGCAGCATCGAAAAGGCGCCCTGCACTACTGGTCATCCGGGTATTGGACGATTCACAAAGTTTCCGCACCGCTTCGACTGGTTCATCTTTAAATTGCTCTGTCAGTAAAGCATGATGACCCAGCCACGCCACCGCCATACGCCATGGCTGGCGACTGGCCGCATCGCCTCCCGGCATCGCTACAGGTTTGATCGAACCTGCCCGCCTGTATCCATTTGCATCGACATAGAGACACTCGCCACCCCATGCCTGCCCATCATCACCATAGCCGAACCCATCCATGGCCAAACCAACCACCGGCTCTTCAATGCCATGCTCTGCCACCACGGCTGCGACATGCGCATGGTGATGCTGTACCTGCATAAGCGGAACATCGAGTCGCCCGGCAAGTTGCATAGCCAACCGTGTTGACTGCAAATCGGGATGCAGATCGCAAGCCAGCGCATCAATATCGTGCACTTGTTGCACTACTTCGGAGACCTGTAGATAGACAGCCGGATCGTTGAGATCGCCATAGATACCAGAGAGATGAGCATAACCGTTTCCGGTCAGACAGAGACTATTTTTCAGATCCACACCGATTGCCATCACAGCCGTACGATCTTCATTAAGCTGAATTTTCAATCCATCGGGAACCGATTGCCCCATTGCCGTTATCGCAGACATGTGGCTCAAGCGACAACTTCTCCACCGACCTCCAGAAAACGTTTCTGTTCAAGCCACTGCAACCATTCACACATCCCCTCACCAGTCATCGCAGAGAGTTCGAAAATTTCCGCCTCGGGATTGATTCGCAAAATATTCTCACGACATTGCCGTATATCGAATTGCAGATACGGCAGCAGATCGCACTTATTGATGACCACTGCCTGTGAGGAGTGAAACATCTGCGGATATTTAAGTGGTTTATCCTCACCTTCTGTCACCGAGACCAACGCTACGCGGCGATTCTCGCCAAGATCGAAGGCTGCCGGACAGATCAGGTTGCCGACATTCTCGATCACCACCACCGAACCTTCTGCAGGTGCCAGGTGTTCCACGGCATGACCCACCATGTGAGCATCGAGATGGCACATACTACCGGTGTTAATCTGATAAACCCGGGCGCCGGTCGCTGCAATACGCTCAGCATCGAACGAGGTCTGCTGATCACCCTCGATCACAGAAACCTCGAACTTACCACCGGCAGCCTTGATCATTTCGACAAGCAGTGTTGTTTTGCCCGAACCGGGACTGGAAACCATATTGAGCGTGAAGATGTGATGCTGCTCGAACCATGCCCTGTTTTCTGCCGCAAATGCACGATTTCGATCGAGCAGATCCGCCTCCACCGCAATTCGCCGATCTTCGGGAGCATGATGGTGTTCATGGTGATACCCGGGTTGATTTTCGGACTGCCCACAGCCACACGTACCACACATATCAGATTACCTCCAGTTCCCTGATCCGAAGCTGATCGCCATCGCTAATTTCCAGACGACTTCCCCCACAATCAGGACAGAGTTCACCATACTGTTCGATCGTCACATCGTGAAGACATGAAAGACACCTAGCCCGACCCGGTACACGGACAATCTCAAACCTTGCACCCGCAGCCAGGGTATCTTTCATAACTGCATCGAAAGCGAAACGCATCGCTTCAGGCTCGGCACAGGAGAGTGCGCCGATCTCCAGCGATACACCCCTGACCCGTTCGAAAGCCTCTGTTTCGGCTTTTTCACGCATTATCTCCAAAATGCTTTCGCATAGCGAAATTTCATGCATATCCACTCACTCCGGCTGACAACCATACACCTTGGATCACTCCATCATAGGCGATATTTATGATACATGAAATAATTGACTGTAGGATTTTCGCTCCAGCATCGACCATATACATATGGAGGTTACCGATGTCTAAAATAAGAATCTTTCTCATCTCACTGATCATACTCATCCCCTTTCAGGCAAACTCTGAAGAGGCGATCTTCGCCGGCGGCTGTTTCTGGTGTATGGAGAAGCCATTCGAGCAGCTTAAAGGTGTCAGCGCCGTCATATCGGGGTACAGCAGTGGAACAAGTAAAAATCCAAATTATAAAAACTATGGTGCCGGTGGTCACATTGAGGTGGTGAAGGTGATTTTCGATCCGAAAATTATCTCATATGATAAATTACTCAACACCTTCTGGCATCAGATCGACCCGACCGATGCCGGCGGCCAGTTTGTTGATCGCGGCCATGCCTACACCACCGCCATCTTTTACCTTAACGAAACTCAGCGAAAGGCTGCCATCGCTTCAAAGAAGAGAATGGATGCCAGCGCTGTTTTTGATAAAAAGATCGTAACACCTGTTCTATCGGCCACCACTTTCTGGCCCGCCGAGGAGTATCACCAGAACTACTATCAAAAAAATCCGGTTCGCTACTGGTACTACCGCAGCCGCTCCGGTCGTGATGACTATCTTGAAAAGGTATGGGGCGAAAAGAGGTGAGATTCAGCGAATGACTGCATCGTGAAATTTATAGTTGACATATTAGAATATAATTATATCCTTGGCTAAGGAGGCGTGAAGTATGGCTACCACTGAGTTAACAAAGGAGAATTTCGAGAAAGAGGTGGGCAGCAGCAATGTTGCTATCATCGATTTCTGGGCTCCCTGGTGTGGACCGTGCAAAGCCTTTGGGCCAATCTTCGAAGCCGTCTCCAATGAACATGATGATGTGCTGTTTGGTAAAGTGAATACTGAAAAGCAGCAGGAGCTGGGAGCACACTTCAATATTCGCTCGATTCCAACCTTGATGGTTATTCGCGATAACATTGTACTCTTCTCTCAAGCAGGTGCCCTGCCCAAAAATGCACTTGAAGAGATCATCGAAAAATCCAGAGCGATTGACATGCAGCAGGTGCATGAAGAGATCGCCAAACAACAAACTACCTGATTCTCCTCCCCTCCCCTCCCTAGAGAATCGGTGGTTTGTCAGAGGCCGGCCATGGATGGCTGGCCTCGCTTTTTGCTATTTTCGACTACAACTAATGTACGGCATAACCGCGATAAACGGCGATTGTGACGAGCATGAAAAAGGGACGTGGGTCAAACTAACTGGGCCAATCCGAACTGCCAGATAGACAAAGCAAATCATTTTGCTGTGAGTTGGCTCACAGGAATCGACATATATTCCCATTACTTTCCCTGCTATTTTCCATATGATTTATAGGGGTATCAGGGGATGACACATGAAATTGATATTATCTGGATGGAAGAGAATATTCTTCTGCACAAGCTCTACGATCAGGATGCTAAAGAGGTAAAGGAGCTATTCACTGTCCACCATTATGAAATGGGTGATGAGATCATCACGGAAGGAGAACCGGGTGAAGGATTAAAAATTTTGCGCTCCGGTTGCGTTGCCATATCCTGCAAAGCAGATGGTCAAATCATCGATCTCAGCGAACTGAAAGAGTGCGCTCTTTTTGGTGAGATGAGCTTTTTCTCCGGCCACAACGCAACTGCCACAGTCACCGCCCGTCGCAACTGCACTGTATATGAGTTAACACGCGGCAATTACTGCAAGCTGCTCGTGACGAACCCAACTCTATTGATGAGTCTTCTGACACACATGGTCAATTACAGTTCCAAAGTTATTCAGGAGATGAACAGAGAAAAGATTCGACTATTGAGGCTGGACTCAGATCCATCGAAGAGTTATCAGCGACCTATCTGAGAACATAGTAGAAAGCCTGTAACAATAACCAGCGCGAAAAGAGGTAGAGCGTACTAATTATCAGACTACTGATGGCTGTGATTCTTAACTTTTCAGCTACCGAATCTGCAGAGACCCAGAAGCGCGGTAGCAGCACCATACCGCCGAAAATGCCACAACTGAACCCCTGGACCATAATAAGAAAATATTTAAGAGACATATCTGTGCCAACCGGAAGCTCAGTAAAGTTCGGCATAATCAGCATGAGTGCCAGCCATGGAGTATAGATAAAGAGGTATTCGATTCTGAGCAGGCCCACCTTTTTCTGGCCAAAAATATAGATCGCCCCGGCCACAATATTGGCCGCAAAAAAGTACATCGTAATCGATATAACCGTGTTACTCATACAGAAGTCCTATATTCTGAAAAGATCCCTGTTCAAACAGCCTCAAACTGCCGACAGAACCTCTTCGGAACGAACTGCCAGCGTCCATGGAGGCTCACGACGAAGTAGTGATATGTCACGCGCCTTGACAACATGGTTAAGATAATCGGCATTCCTCTCTATTGCTTCCTGGTAGGCATTTTTCTGGGGCAGGAAAAATGCATCCGCATAACTGTAAACACCTTTCAATACCCGGTTCAACCGGTCATCCAGCACATGACGGAAAAATTTCGGTGTATTGAAGATAAGTGCATCAGGAGTGCTGTAAAGGCTCCATTTATTATCATCTCCGGCAATCCCGGCTACGACAAATTCCGGGAAAAGCCTGTCCCGACACTTTTCCAGGTAACATCGATCTGACATCTGCGCCATCAAATCAGCCGTGCCTAACAGCGTTCCAAGCATACGGTGATCAGAATCGCGCAGGCGAATAGCAGAAACAGCCACCTCGTAACCGGTAAAATGCACAAGACGCTTAGCAATGACCGTCATATGTTCCAGACCTAACTGTGGTAAGATAGTCGCCAGGAAACGACCACTGCGCGTCACATGTTTATGCGTATAGGCGGCCCCGTTTCGATAACGGCGATCGCCCAACCTGCGTACATAGCCGGAATCATGAAACAGTGCACCCACCACACCCAGTATAGTGAGATCATGACCTAACAGGCTATCCTGCTTACGACCCACTTCGTGGCCATAAAGCAGTCTTGTCATGGTCAGGCTCACATCAAGTGTGTGCTGAAGATCATGATAGGGTGTATCGCATGGACGATAACCGGGATAATCCCCTCGAAAAAGATCGGTTACAATCCGATACGCCTGCTCAATAGGGCGTACAGATCTGCCGGGGAACATCTCGACCAACAGTCTGCACACCTCCTGGCATACCTGTTCGGGATCGGTAACGTTCACTCTGTTGGTGACATCAAACTCACTTCTTCGCCCATCCATTCCCAAACTATAGACCATAATGGTATCGTAAAGGATCGCATGAAATACCTATATCGATTCTAAACTCCCCGGATTCGAACCACAGCCGCTTCGCTTTAGCAGATCGTTGATCACAAAACCGGCCAACATAAAGCCGAACAGGTTGGGCATATAGGAGATAGTGCCGTTAACCGCTCGTGGCAAAGCATCAGGATCGTTCTCAAGTGGCTGTTGCGGAAGCGGTTTTATGGGGTACTCACCGGAAAAGACCACAGGGTAATCAAGCGACATCCCCATACGCCGCAGCTTGCGCCGAAGATTGACCGCCAGACCACAATTATACGTATCCTTAAGCCGCGTAATCTCGGCTTTGGTGACATCGAGGCGCCCACCAGCTCCCAGGCTGGAGGCAACCGGAATACTCAATCGCTGGCAGGCCGCAACCAGCTCGGCTTTGCATGCCACCGAATCGATACAGTCGAGCACATAATCAAATGCACCGTTTTTCAAAAAAGGTTCGACATTATCCTTGCTGATAAAATCAGCCTGCGTATACAGCCTCATATCGGGATTGATGGAGAGCAGCCTTTCACCCATTGCCAACACTTTATCCTGACCGAGTGTGACATGCGTGCAGACAAGCTGGCGATTCATATTGGAGAGACCGACTTTGTCGTGATCGACCAGTGTAATGCTGCCGATGCCGGCCCGGGCAACTGCCTCTGCAGCCGCGCCGCCAACCCCGCCAATCCCAACGATCAAAATATGGCGACTGGCGAGATAGTCCAAACCACCTCTTCCAATCAGAATTTCGGTACGTTCCTGTGCATGACTCATACGAAAAACAGCTCCCTGCTATTCTGGTAGATTATTTCTGTAAGCTCACTGAGCGGCAGGCCGCGGATCATAGCGATCTCATTTGCAATTTCGATCAGATTTGCCGGTTCACTTCGTTCACCCCCATGCAACGCTCCCGGCTGAAATGGGGCATCGGTCTCAAAAAGAATCTTTTCGATCGGCACACGCCCCACCATCTCTCTTAATTTTGATGCTTGCGGATGAGTGATCGATGAGCCGACACCAAGATAGAACCCCTGTCCAATCACCTTCTCCGCCTGCTGTATGCTGCCTGAAAAACTATGAATCACACCCGTGAGGCCCGGAACTTCTCTGAGTTCACTCAATACCCTGTCGAGTGATTTATATGCATGAACAATCACAGGCAGGCCGTGGTATTCGGCCAACTTGAGCTGCGGTCGAAACCATCGCAGTTGCTCCTCTTCACTTGCCCGGCCCTTACCAAAATCAAGCCCGCACTCACCAACGGCCACTGCGTCATCAAGAAGAGCAGAGAGCCTGTTCAGGCCATCTGTGGTGTGCCGGTCACAAAACCATGGATGCATACCATACGCAGGCATAATCGAACGATCCCCACTGGCCATTTGCGTCAGCTTCGCCCATCCATGCTCACAGACTGAAGGCACAATAAAGCAGTCAACCCCGGCTGATTTCGCACGCTCAATAACTTGCCTTCGATCACTATCGAAGTGTTCGTCATCAAGGTGGCAGTGTGTATCGATCAACCGCATGACTCCACTCTGCCAAGGGGGCACAAACGGGCAAGGATTTCACCAACTTATCAACGGATCGTATATATAAGAATATTAAGATGTGTTAAGGATCTGGTCATACAACTGTAATAGGAGGAGGTTATTCTGAGCACCAGTCAAATATTAAAGGAGGTGCTTATGCCTTATATTTTTATCTTTGCTGCAGTGTTCATCTCGCTTTATACCGGCGCTTTTTTCTATGTCGGCTTTAAGGATTTTGATTACGTCGGCTAATTCTACCTGTTCCAACAGCTACTCCTCCTAGTAAAATAAAGAGTAGCATAGCAAAGGGCCCCGAATATCAGGGCCCTTTTTCATGTTGGCTGGATACTGGATAAAGCAACCACTCGAATATCAGTCACTCCAGTTTAGCGCATATCCTGTTGGACGTGGCAACACAGGGAATATCACCTGCGGTGCTTCACCCGTCAGTGTTTCAAGGAATGCCACGATATCGGCCACATCCTTGTCAGACAGCTTGGTGCCAAGCTGAACTCTGGCCATGGTTTGTACAGCCTCTTTCAGTGTTTCAGCCGAGCCATCATGGAAATAGGGGGCCGTCATCGCCACATTGCGCCACGACTGAACACGGAAAAGATGATCATCCTCATTCTTGCCGGTCACCGACTTCACACCGGTATCCTTGCCATAATCGAAATTGACAAACTCGTTACTGCTAAACAGTGGCCCTGAATGGCACGAAGTACAGCCAATATCGGCCACTTTCTGCATACCGCGTTTGGCCGCCTTGGAGATATCGCCCTCACCGCGTACAAACTTATCGAACGGTGCATTGGGTGTAATCAGTGTCCGTTCAAATGCCGCGATTGCTTTAGCCATATTATCGTAGTTAAGCGACCCTTTACCGAAAACATCATTAAACAGCGGCTTGTAACCTGCTTCGGTCAAACGAGCGACCACCTCCTTTTCGGACAGGCTGGCCATCTCAACCGGATTGAGCGGCGGGCCTTTGGCCTGGTCTTCCAGCAGTGGTGCACGACCATCCCAGAACTGCTTGCTCCAGAAGGCAGAGTTAAAAGAGGTCGGCGCATTGCGGCCGCCACGCTGCCATTTATGGCCTATCGAGAAACGCTGATTATCCACACCCCACGTTCCCAGATTATGACACGAATTACATGAAAATTGACCGCTCTTGGAGAGAGCGGGCTCGAAATAGAGCTTCTTACCCAATTCAATTTTGGCATCTGTCATCGGGTTATCGGCAGGTACAGGCACCTTGGTTGGCAACGCTCCCATACCATCCGGAACCTCCGTCGCTCCGGCGCTAAGGCTAAGAAACGCTATCGCTGCACTTAATATTATGATCCTTTTCATCTATTCCTCCTATTTCAGTGTAAAAAATATATTCATCATGACTCGTCGATTACGGTCAGCAGGTCGCGTTTATGCTCCTCCTCCTGAATGAGGATATCCTCGATCACCCGCCTGAGTCCGTACTCCTTAAGCTGCTCACACTGGTAGATACGCTCCTTGTAACGCTCAATCGCATTATCCTCACCCTTCAGGTCCTGCTGCAGCATCAGCAGGCTTTCCGGTGAAACCTCGATCTCCTCGACCTTCCAGGTCGGCACGCCGCCCAAAAAGTCGATCTGTTCGGAGATCATCACCGCATGCTGCATCTCCTCCTGTGAGTGAATAATCAGCTCTTTCTGAATCCCTTCATACTGGGCACCAGTGATCACTGAGGCGTGCTGCACATACTGGATCGCTGCGGCATATTCCCACTCCAGATCCTTATTCAGTTCGATAATCAGGTTTTCGCGATTCACTTCCATACTCATACCCCTTTCCATGTCACTCTTAGTAGCATAGCTGACTCATGCAGGGATGCGAACCAGCCACCGTGCTGCCGCGGCTTTTCGTGAAAATAGCAGGCAACCGTATTGATCACCGGCTCTACGAGCGCAATGGCAGCTCCTTCTATCACAACTGGCATCAGTATGAGTCAGAACATTTGATTTTTAAAATATAATGTTCAAATAATATTGATTGATATTTTAAATATATAGAAATAGTTTCTGTATATGAATGAAACGACCCTGCTGCCCACGGTTAAGCAACTTCAACTCCTTATCGCGCTGGATGATTACCGTCATTTCAGCAAGGCGGCAAAAGCTTGTTTCATCTCTCAATCTGCATTCAGCATCGCCATCAAGGAGCTTGAATCCCGGCTCGGCATTCAACTGGTCGACAGAACCAACCGGAGCGTCACATTCACTGAAGTCGGTCGTGATATTGTTGATCAGGCGAGACTCTGCATGAACGATATGGAGAGACTGGTGAATATCGCATCAAGCCAGCAAACTCCGTTAAGCGGCCGCCTCACACTCGGTGTAATCCCGACCATCGCACCATTTCTGCTCCCTCTTCTGCTTCCCAGGATACAACAACAATTTCCCGAACTACAGCTCTACCTAAGGGAAGACAAAAGTGAACAGGTCTACGAACAGCTCATCCAGGGCAAACTCGATGCCGTGCTGATTGCACTTCCCTACGATATGAAAGGAGTTGAAATCATGCGTCTCTACAAAGATCCCTTCCTGTTCGCCTGCCGTCAGAACTCCAAATGGACAGATGAACTTCAGGAACCGGTCAACATCAACTCTCTTCCTGACGAAAGCATCCTTCTTCTCGATGACGGCCACTGCCTGCGGGATCATGCACTGCACGCGTGCAGGCTGAACGATTCCGATCAGGTCAGCCGTTTTGCTGCAACAAGTCTGCAAACCCTTCTGCAGATGGTCGCATCGGACATCGGAGTGACATTCATTCCCGCCATGGCAACAGAGTCGCTGATACTGAAAGGCTCCAATATCGATCTCTATGCCATGCCTGCCGGAAGCTACCGTGAGATCGGGCTGATATGGCGCAAAGGATCGGCAAGGGCCGAGGAGTTTCGCCTGCTCGGATCGCTGATACGGAAACTTCAACAGGAGTGTTAACTATTCAGACTACCTCTCATCCAGAAATTTGGTCTAGAGTAAGCTTCATGAAAGAGCGCCTTGGCACCATCGGACTACCCATTCTGATTACACTGGCGGGGTTTATGATCGCCTACCAGTTCGTTGATCCCGCCCCACCAGCGGGCTTCACCATTGCCACAGGCCAGAGCGATGGCAGCTACTATCGACTTGGCAATCAGTACAAAACTTTCCTCGAGCAGCACAACATATCACTTCATGTCACCACCTCTGCCGGCTCTGTCGAAAATCTGCAACGTCTCAAGGATGGTACAGCAGATGTAGCATTTGTTCAGAGCGGTATCATGAAAAAAGAGACATCAGATGACCTGCTCTTTCTTGGTAGTCTCTACTATGAACCGCTCTGGGTGTTTCACCGCAGTAACCTGAAGATTCGGCATCTCTCCGAACTTCGCGGCAAACGCATCGCAGTCGGTCCTGAAGGAAGCGGCACTAGGGCCATTGCCCTGCAACTGCTGGCCGATAACGGCATCGGAGCGGAGCAGCTTTCACCCCTGTCAGGAGAACAGGCGGTTGAGGCACTTGCAGACAATCAGATTGACGCCCTGTTTGCGGTCACATCGGCCAACTCCATACTCGTAGACCACTTGCTGCACTCGCATGGCATCACGTTGATGAACTTTGAAAGAGCTAAGGGCTATACGCGTAAGCACCCTTTCCTCTCGGCCATCTCCCTGCCCGAAGGGGCCATTGATATGGCCGCTAACATTCCGTCAAAAGATGTCCAACTACTGGCCCCTGCCGCCACGCTGATAGCAAAAAACGATCTGCACCCGGCACTTCAGGTTCTGCTACTTCAGGCAGCCGCGCAAGCTCATTCTCATCACGGCCTGTTCGAAAAACCGAAAGAGTTTCCATCACCACTCTATGGCGATACGTCGATCAGCGAAGATGCCGCTCGCTACTACGAATCCGGAACACCATTCCTGCAACGTTTCCTGCCATTCTGGGCCGCCACTCTGATCGATCGGCTCAAAGTCATGCTATTGCCGCTGATTGCACTACTGCTTCCGCTGATCAAGGTGATGCCGCCTATCTATCGCTGGCGTATCCGCTCCCGTATCTACAACCACTACAGGGATTTGGCTGCCATTGATGAGCAGTTACAACTGGTCACCTCAAAGGAAAAGCTGGCAGCATGCGTTGAGAGATTAAACCTTATTGAGAAAGAGATACGTGGCATTCACGTACCGCTCGCCTACCGCGAAGAGCTTTACGAGCTTCGCACTCACCTGGCACTGGTTAGATCTCAGGCAGAGAAATCTATTTAAGACATAAAAAAACCTGACTCCTATTAAAAGAGCCAGGGTTTAGTTATTACAGCGTTTAACAATAACGGGCTAGTGGCAACCACCTTCACCGTGAACATGGCCATGCTCAATCTCTTCAGCCGTTGCATTGCGTACATCCACTACATCTACATCGAAATTTAATGTCTGCCCGGCAAGCGGGTGATTGGCATCGACCGTCACGCTATCGTCGTCCACCGCAACCACTTCAACCAGCTCGATACCGTGATCGGTCTCAGCCTGAAAACGCATACCAGCCTCAATATCGCCATCAAAATGGAATGCCGCCTTCGGTACACTCTGAATCAACTGATCGGACTTATGCCCATAACCATCTTCCGGCTGAATAGTGACTGCAATACTGTCACCCGCACTCTTGCCTTCAAGCTCCCGCTCCAACCCCGGTACCAGTGCACCTACGCCATGCAGATATGAGAGAGGATCGCCATTACGCGATGAATCCAGTGTATCTCCTGCCTGATTGGTCAATGTGTAGTGAATTGTTACTGCCTTTTTATCTGAAACCTGCATTATGTCACTCCTCTGTCGTATCGGGGTCACAGGCGACCCTAACATGCCAAAATCAAATAGCCCGCGATGATTTTTTTAATCGATACTTGAGAAAGATCTTTAATCGGTAAGTGTACGCTGAAGTTTCGTGATGATGGAGTGTAGTATGAAATATATCGGAGCCCACGTTAGTGCTGCGGGCGGTGTTGAGAACGCACCACTGAACGCCCGCACTATCGGCGCCAAAGCCTTTGCCCTGTTCACTAAAAACCAGCGCCAGTGGATTGCCAAACCGCTGAGCGAAGAAAACATCTCGAAATTCAAGGCCAACCTGAAAGAGATCGGTATCGCACCGGAACATGTGCTGCCACATGACAGCTACCTGATCAATCTCGGCCACCCGGAAAAGGAGCCGCTGGAAAAATCGCGCGCTGCATTCCTCGATGAAATGCAGCGTTGCGAACAGCTGGGTTTAAAACTCTTGAACTTTCATCCGGGCAGTCATCTTAAAAAGTGCAGTGAAGAAGACTGCCTTAAGACCATTGCCGAATCGATCAACCTGGCACTTGATCAAACATCCGGTGTCACAGCTGTCATCGAGAACACCGCGGGCCAGGGCTCCAACATGGGCCACCGCTTCGAGCACCTGGCACGCATCATCGAGCAGGTTGAAGATAAGTCACGTATCGGTGTCTGCCTCGACACCTGCCACACCTTTGTCGCAGGCTACGACCTCAGAACAGCTGAAGATTGCGAGAAGACGTTTACCGAATTCGATTCGACCGTTGGCTTTAACTACCTCAGAGGCATGCACCTGAATGGTTCAAAAACGGAATGTGGCAGTCGCGTCGACCGACACCACAGCCTGACAAAAGGAAACCTCGGCCTTGATCTATTTCGCTATATCATGAATGACAACCGTTTCGATGATATTCCAATGGTACTGGAGACAATCGACGAAACCATCTGGCCGGAAGAGATCAAAATGCTCTACGGATTTGTTCGGTAATCAATTATAACTGGCATCAGGAGAATGTTTTTTGCTATGTTGCACAGTTATGCAAGTAACAGGCTCAACATCATGCTAGGCCAGGCGGAGGCAGTCTAGAATATGCACCACTCATCGCGTATCGGCCTCTATGCCATTGCCTTCGGCATTCTCTACTGGCCATTTGAAACGCTTGTACACCTGTTTATTTTTTCTGAGGGAACATTTCTGGAACTTTTTTTTCCTGAAATTCATGAGGTATGGATGCGGCTGGTTGTCTCATCCTCATTTATTGCTTTTGGCCTCTATGCCAACCGGGTTATCGGTGAACAGAAACAACTCAACCAGGCAATCCAGCGACAACAGAAGCAGCTAAGGAGGGTGATCGACTCGGCCCACGACGCCTATGTATCGATCAACTCAAGCAGCATTATCACCGACTGGAACCCAACAGCGGAGAAGATGTTCGGCTGGACCCGTAAAGAGGCCATTGGTAAAACACTGATGGAGACCATTGTTCCGGATCGCTTCCACCAGGCTCACGCTTTTGGTATGAAAACCTATTTGAAAGATGGAAGCGGGCCATGGCTCTATCGCAATGTTGCCACAACAGCCCGTTCCAAAGATGGACGAGAGCTCAATGTCGAGATGGCTATCGTCCCCATCAATATCGGGGATGAGCGTATCTTCTATGCGTTCATCAGGCCCGCCACCACCTTAAAACTCAGTCCGATAGCCAGGGAGGTGATGAATGAGCAGCCAAAATGAGCGCCGGAAATATGCACGACACTCAATCACTTTTCCTATTCGGGTCACTGCTGAAAAGAGTGACCCACAGACAAGAGAAGAGTACCTGAACAATATTTCAGATGGTGGGATCAGCTTTTCGACCAATGATGCGGAACGATATCAGATTGATGAAACGCTCATCATATCCATCGCATCCGGGCAAAATTCAATGCCCATTTTACTAAGTGGTAATGCCACCATCATCTGGGTAGAACGTGATCCTTTCAGTCTTGATAAGGCGATCGTAGGTGTTCGGTTTGGAGAAATAATCGAGTCAGAAAAGTATATCCCCTGACACCTCTATTTTTCTTTCCAGTTACTTTTAATAAATCCACTGCGCCCCGACCCCTTTTTATAGAGCTGATAATGCGTTGGGCTCTTTTGATAATAACCCTGATGGTAATCCTCAGCCGGATAAAATGGCTTGGCTTTCAATATTTTGGTTACGATATGGCGTTCAAACTTTCCAGAAGCTTCCAGAGCGATTTTAGATGCCTCCGCAAGCCTCTTCTGTTCATCGTTATTATAAAAAATTGCTGTACGATACTGGGAACCTCTGTCAGCGAATTGCCCATCGCTCTGCGTCGGGTCGATGTTATGCCAAAAGGTTTCAAGCAGTTTCTCATAGCTGACCCGCGACGGGTCATAAATGATACGTATGGCTTCATAGTGGCCAGTATCCCCACTACAAATTCGTTGATAATCAGGGCTTCTAATATCTCCACCGGTATAACCGACCTGCGTGGAAACTACGCCATCAAGGTTGTCGAACGGTGGTTGCATACACCAGAAACAACCTCCAGCGAAAAGAGCACTTTTATACCATGAATCATTCATATCCGGACTCCAGCAGTCATCATGAAGTCTAGTCGTCGTAAATGATTGTGAACTTACAGAAAGTACAACCCGCTCACGGTTGCTTAACCCGCAGCTTCTCCTTCAAGCTATCAAGTGCTTCATAAAATATTTCAACGCCATAGCCAAGAATAAAAGCAAGTGCTCCCTGTCCTATCCCTACCTGCTCGTCGATCTTCAGGTTGTTGATAGATCCCATGATATCCGGAAACAGAACAATAGTTCCACCCGCCACTACACCCAACAGCAAGCGGATGCAGTGCCCCGGGATACGGGCTGGATCAAATGTACGCTCCGTTAAATGCTTCTGTGTCTCACGCAACAGATATACGGTTGTTCCCAAGCCAGCAGCGCAGAAAACCGCCATCACACTACTGCTCGACATCTGCGCAAGAAAATAGAAGAAATAATATCCATATCCGCCGCTCTCTCCATTGACCAGATCGACGTACATTTCATCAAGCGGCCAGAAAAGCCCCGCTGCCAATGAAACAATGAACAAAAATGTGATCAACGATAAAAAAAGTAAATATTGGCCGATGGAGGTGCCGAATACGGCCGTTACAAATCCTCTTCCATGGATTCGTGTAGCGATAAGTGTTCGTGCTGTTACATTCTCCGCAATCAATTCCAGTTTGTGATAGTTATTAACAAATTTCACCTTGTCGAGCGAACCTTCGGGCATATCCGGGTATTTTTCACACATAGCGAAAAATTCACCGAAATCAAAATCCTTCACTTTCTTCGAATATTTTCCCTGCTCCATGACATAACGTGCCAAATGCCACGCATTCAGGGCCAAAGCAGACTCCTCCTCATTGATTTCCCGTTGCCGATTAG
The DNA here is from genome assembly GCA_050304695.1 of Mariprofundaceae bacterium. Lineage (GTDB taxonomy): Bacteria > Pseudomonadota > Zetaproteobacteria > Mariprofundales > Mariprofundaceae > WSZY01. The sequence goes on along the minus strand of JBNLEB010000004.1, from coordinate 925 downwards.
CGGCTACGGAAAAATAGTCTTTGATTGATTGAATCATTTCCATGGCAAAACTCCTTCCCCAAAGAGGTAATTCCCTGTCGATAATTGATTAGCGTAGACCAGGTTTGGGAAAGAGCAACTGTGAATATATTTCGTGGGTTGTGATCAATACAACAAAAAACCCGCCGGAGCAGTTGCTCAACGGCGGGTTTGTATAAAAATCCTGGCAGTGACCTACTCTCCCATAGGGAACCCTATAGTACCATCGGCGCTAGAGGTCTTAGCTTCTGAGTTCGGGATGGGATCAGGCGTTTCTCCTCTGCTATGACCACCAGGAAACTGGTGGATTGGAAGCACAGCTTCCAATCATTAGCTGGAATCTTTTCGATTATCAGATGACCACCTCTCCACCCATGGACGGGTGGCAAATTGCAAAGCAATTTGTAAGCAATCGAAAATCGCAATTTTCGATTGCGTCAGGAGGAAAAATGCAGGATGCATTTTTTTCGGTCTGATCAAGTAGTCCAATGTCTTAACGTTACATGGTCAAGCCGCACGGGCAATTAGTACTGGTCAGCTCCATGTGTTGCCACACTTCCACACCCAGCCTATCAACGTTGTAGTCTTCAACGGCCCTTCAGGGAGCTTAAAGCTCCGGGAGAATTTATCTTGAGACCGGCTTCCCGCTTAGATGCCTTCAGCGGTTATCCGTTCCGAACGTGGCTACCCTGCAATGCTCTTGGCAGAACAACAGAAACACCAGAGGTTCGTCCATCCCGGTCCTCTCGTACTAAGGACAGATTCTCTCAATTCTCCAACGCCCACGGTAGATAGGGACCGAACTGTCTCACGACGTTCTAAACCCAGCTCACGTACCACTTTAATCGGCGAACAGCCGAACCCTTGGGACCTGCTCCAGCCCCAGGATGTGATGAGCCGACATCGA
>JBNLEB010000003.1:0-33383 GCA_050304695.1 Mariprofundaceae bacterium | reverse complement strand
CGTGTGGAATGTGCTCGAACGATTTGTTCGAGCGTGCGAGTCAGCGCACGATCGGACAAATTGGACGAGTGCGAAGCACAACTCGGCCGTTCGGCCGTGCGCAGCACGGGCGAACTTATTAATATACGCACGTATCTTTTTCTTGGTACATTCACTTGATCATCCCCCTTTAGTCCAACTGATTCTCAGATTAGAAGTGGATGCCTCTATTGTCAACTTCCTGAAATAATTAATGTATTCATTGAACAGGATATTGAATAACCATGTTATGTCTTGATATATATAACACGGTAACTCAATATGCATTGATATGGACAAGATTCATGCGGTTTGTGAGCAGTATTGGCGGTTTCTTCTGGAGAAGCAGTTTGCGTCTGAGAAAACTGCCGTTTATATGCAGAAGTGGGTGGAGCAGTTTCTCCACTTTGCCTGCGATTATCGTGGTGAACCTTTCGAGCAGGTATTAACGCGTTTCGAATCGATGCTGGAGAGCAAGGGTTCCCTCGAACCATGGCAGCTCAAGCAGGCCAACGATGCCATCACCATCTACCATCACCATTTTCGACGTCATGCGGATGGCGGGCAAAAGAGTGCTGTTGCGGTTAAGCCGGACGAGATCATGACAAAGGTGCACGAGTGGATGCGTATCAAGCACTACGCCAAACGAACGGAGAGGACGTACACACAATGGATTGCACGCTTTCTTCGCTATGTGCGGGAGCAGGGTGGGGAGAGATTACCCACGGTTCGGGATTTCAGCGGCTATATTTCGCATCTGGCAACAAAACGCCGGGTCAGTGCCTCAACCCAGAATCAGGCATTCAACGCTTTGTTACTGCTCTTTCGGGATATTCTGCACGTTGATACAGCAAATCTGCCTAAATCGGTGCGGGCAAAGGAGGGAGAGCGACTGCCATCCGTACTGTCGGTCGATGAGGTGCGAATGATCTTCGCAGCAGCTGAACCGCAATATAGCCTGATGTTGCAGCTTCTCTACGGTAGCGGTATGCGCATGGGCGAACTGCTTCGGCTTCGTGTTCAGGATATCGATTTCGACTATCGCATGATTACTATCCACGGTGCCAAGGGGGATAAGGATCGTACGACACTGTTGCCGGATACGCTGATCAAACCGTTGCAGAAGCATTTGCAAACCGTGAAGAGATTGCACGAACAGGATTTGAAGGAGGGGCTCGGTGCTGTGTGGCTGCCCGATGCCCTGGCCCGAAAATATCCAAAGGCGGCAAGCGAGTGGCCGTGGCAGTTTCTGTTTCCTTCCGCACAGTTATCGCGTGATCCCGAGGCTGGAGTGATGCGAAGGCATCATATTTATGACAAGACGCTGCAAGGTGCTATGCAGCGGGCGGTGAAACGAGCCGGTATCCACAAGCGAGCCTCTCTGCACACGTTACGCCACAGCTTTGCCACGCATCTGCTGATGCAGGGTACCGACATTCGCGAGATTCAGGAGCTGCTCGGACACAAGAACGTGGAGACGACAATGATTTATACCCATGTCGTACGCGAATTGAAAACGAGTGCGAAATCGCCGCTGGATATGCTTGCGGATTAATGCAGTTCAAAGACAACTTTGACTATGAGGCCGATAAGAAGAAACGCCTCGGTGAAGATGCTACCCAGCCACACCGGATGAAGTACAAGAAGCTTGCCTAGGCTTGTTCGGTACATTTATATTGTGTTGTAAGTCACTAATATTATTTGTTTTTATTGGTGACATTACTCACATAATGGCGTGGTTGTTACGGCCATAGTTGCCCCATCTCAAAGGTCTTATACCGTTGAATGGAGGTGACATATGAGTGTTGATATTACATGGATTGAGTCCAATGCACTGCATACCAAGCTTTCCGCCAAAGAGAGGAAGGCGCTGCTGCCGTTGACTGAAGTAACCTTCGCCAAGGGCGAGACCATCATTAAACAGGGTGATGAGGGTGGTGCGCTCTACATCATCAAATTCGGTGAGGTGGCTGTTCAGGATTATAATCGTTACGAAGGGCGTCTCTCGTTTGCTACCCTGAAAGAGGGTGACCTGCTTGGAGAGCTCTCTTTCCTGAATGAGCGTCGTGCTGCTGCAGACGTTCGTGCCGAAAGCGATTGTGTTCTCTACAAGCTGAGCAAAGCGGATATGGCCCGTCTGATGAAGAATGAGCAGGGACTGGCCTTTGCCATCATGAGTGCCATTGTTAATCATGAGGCCAAACTGCTTGGCAATATGCGTCGTGAACTGGTGCCTATGCTGCGCAAGTTCAAGGAAAAAGCGGAAGGAATTCCGCTGACCATGAAGCTGATTCCGGTGATTTTCACCCTCCTCTACATCGGTGGATTTATCTATATCAGCTTCAAGGATTTCTCTTACTAATTAAACTAGTGAATTGGAAGAGAAGTGAAGGGCCCCGTTCGGGGCCCTTTTTTTGGTATGTTTCGATGTGCCGCTGGTCACTTCGGTAGAGTATAGGTGCAGCTTTCGGTAACGGCGCAGCCTTAGTTATGTTCAGAGGCAAGAGAATTTTGACTGAGGATTACGGCTGTCTTTATTCGATCTCGACCAGACACTCGTCCGGATTGACGTTGTCGCCTTCGGCGACATGAATCGCCTTGACGGTACCGGATACCGGTGCATGTACCGGGTTCTCCATTTTCATCGCTTCAACGGTAATGATCGTATCGCCGGCTTTGACGCTGTCGCCGACTGATACCTTGATCGAAACAACCTTGCCCGGCATTGGCGAAGTGACATCACTGTCCTTATTCGCCTTCGGCCTTTTCGAACCACGTGATGCTTTGCCCGTATCGATGCTTCTGCCATCCAGTGTTGGCACCACCTCGGTCAGGGTCTCGACGAAGACCTCTTCGAGCACGTTATCGACCTTGACGAAGTAAGGACGCAGCTCATCGGTCGGATGGCCCGAACCCTCGATCTTGATGTGGTACTCCTCACCGTGGATGGTGATGTTGAACTCGGTCGGAGCGAGGTCCGGCGCAGCCGTCGCGGACGGCGCCTCGGCCTGCTCCACCTCCAGCGGTTCGGGCTTGAAGACGCCGGTATCGCGCTCCTCGAAGAACTCCAGTGCGATGCTCGGGAACATGGCGTAGGAGAGCACGTCCTCGACCGATTTGGCCTTGTCGCCGATGTCGCGGGTGAGCTGATCCAGCTCGTCCTCGATCAGGTCGGCCGGGCGTACGCTGATCGGCTCCTCGTCGCCCAGCGCCAGTTTGCGCACCTCTTTGTTGACTGTACCTAGCGGTTGGCCGTACATCCCTTTGAGGTAGCTCTTCGTCTCGTTGGTGATCACCTTGTACTTCTTGCCGGAGACGACATTGAGCACGGCCTGCGTGCCGACGATCTGGCTGGTCGGGGTGACCAGCGGCGGGTAGCCGAAGTCTTCACGCACGCGCGGAATCTCCTCCAGCACCTCGTCCATTTTGTCCAGAGCGCCTTGTTCCTTCAGCTGGTTGGCGAGGTTGGAGATCATGCCGCCGGGAATCTGGTTGGTTAGCACACGGGTATCCACACCGGTAACATCGGATTCAAAACGGCGATATTTCTTTCGCACATCACGGAAATAGGCCGCGATATTCTGTAATAGCTCGAGATCCAGTCCTGTATCGAACGCACTACCGGCAAATGCAGCGACCATCGATTCGGTGGCCGGGTGGCTGGTACCGCCGGAGAGTGGGCTGATAGCAGTGTCGATAATGTCACACCCGGCATGAACTGCTTCCCATTGTACCATTTCCGCCACACCTGCTGTGGAGTGGCAGTGGAGATGCAGGGGAATGGATACGGCACCTTTAAGCGCAGTAATCAGTTCGCCAATCGCTGCCGGTGTCAGCAGGCCTGCCATATCTTTGATGGCAATTGTATCGCAGCCCATCTCCTCAAGCCCCTTGCCGAGGTCGATAAAGTGTTCGAGTGTATGAACAGGGCTGACGGTATAACAGATCGCGCCTTCAGCATGCTTGCCATTCTTTTTTACCTGATCAATGGCGACACGCAGGTTACGAAGGTCATTCATGGCATCGAACGTGCGGAATATATCAACGCCGTTGGCAGCCGCCATATCGACAAACTTGCGTACAACATCATCGGCATAGTGACGATAGCCGAGCAGGTTCTGGCCACGCAGAAGCATCTGGATCGGCGTGTTGGGCAATGCTTTTTTCAGTTCGCGCAGACGAACCCACGGTCCCTCTTTGAGGTAGCGCAGGCAGGTATCGAATGTGGCGCCGCCCCATGCTTCAACTGCCCAGTAGCCCACCTGGTCGATCTTCTCGCAGATCGGCAGCATGTCATCCAGACGCATACGTGTCGCCAGCAGCGATTGGTGTCCGTCACGCAGCCCCAGTTCGGTAATGGCAAGTTTTCTCTTTGTGTCACTCATTTATCGATCCTTTCACCTAAACATCTCAACAATTTGGCACATGGACGTGCCAACGGCGCTGGTGCCGTGAGCCGACGCAAAACCACGTTTTGTGCCGGCGTTCAAGGAGCGGGACACGATGTCACGCTCCGTATCTCCACAACCCGGCACATGGACGTGCCAACGGCGCTGGCGCCGTGAGCTGCTGCAAAACGACACTTTTGCGGCAGCGTCCAAGGAAAGCGGCAGGAGGCTGCTTTCCGTATCAATCACAATCCTGCGTGGGCGGCAATGGCGACAGCTACGGCGGCAGCGATGTCCTCACGTGCCTCGAACGGTTTGTAATCCAGCAGTTCCGGATGCTGATCCATGAAGCCGGTGTCGAACTGCCCCTCCATGAACAGCGGCGAGGCGGCGATGTTGCGATAGTAGGGGAGGGTCGTTTTCACGCCGCGGATGTCGTATTCGTTCAGGGCACGCTGCGAGCGGGTCACCGTATGCTGCCAGCTCGGGCCCCAGACGGTGAGTTTGGCACACATCGAGTCGTAGTGCGGCGGAATCTCGTAACCGGCCGAAACGCAGCCGTCGACGCGCACACCGGGACCGCCCGGCGAGAAGTAACGAGTGATGCGTCCCGGTGTCGGGAAGAAACCATTCTGCGGGTCTTCGGCATTGATACGAAACTCGATGGCGTGGCCCTTGAAGGTCACCTCGTCCTGGGTGAACGGTAGTTTCTCGCCGGCTGCAATGGCGATCTGCTGGGCGACGATATCGACGCCGGTGATCGCCTCGGTGATGGTATGCTCTACCTGCAGGCGCGTGTTCATCTCCATGAAATAGAAGTCGTGGTTCTTGTCGACGAGAAACTCGACTGTGCCGGCATTGACGTAGTCGACAGCTTTGGCGGCTGCGACCGCCGTTGCCCCCATCTTCTCGCGCAGTTCCTCCGAGATGTAGTTGGATGGGGCGATCTCGATCAGCTTCTGGTTGCGGCGCTGGATCGAGCAGTCGCGCTCGAAGAGGTGGACGCAGTTGCCGTGCGAATCGGCCAGGATCTGGAACTCGATATGGCGCGGCTCGACGATGCACTTCTCCATGAAGAGTTCGCCGTTGCCGAAGGCGGCCAGCGCCTCGCGCTCGGTCATTTCGTAGTTCTTGAGTACCTCGTCATCGCTGTTGCAGCGGCGGATGCCGCGACCGCCGCCGCCGGCTGCCGCTTTCAGCATCACCGGATAACCCATCTCGCGGGCTGTTTTCAGCGCTTCGTCGGCGTTCTCGAGCGATTTCTCCGTGCCCGGAATGCAGGGGATGTTCGCAGCCAGCATGGCGGTGCGCGCCGCCGTTTTGCTGCCCATGTTGCGGATCGCATCGGGCGAGGGGCCGATGTAGGTGATGCCGGCCTCGGTGACGGCGCGGGCGAAATCGGCGTTCTCGGAGAGGAAGCCGTAGCCCGGATGTACGGCGTCGATCTTGGCTTTGACGGCGATATCGACGATGCGGTGGATGTTCAGGTAGCTCTTGACCGGGTCGGGCCCGATCAGGATGGCTTTGTCAGCTTTTTTGACGTGCAGGGCATGGCTGTCCGGCTCGGAATAGATTGCTACCGACTCGATTCCAAGCTCATTGCAGGCTCGGATAATTCGAATGGCGCACTCGCCACGGTTTGCAATCAAAATACGTTTGAACAAAACAGATCGCCTCCTGATAAGGAGCCGCACTATAGCGTTGTATAGTGTTGTGGACAAACAGAGTTACACAACATGAAAAAACAAAAAATAAGCAGCGTCCAGATAAAATAAAGACCATAATTATCGAATGGGAAGTGGAACTGAAACAGCTTTTTTCCTATGATTGAGAATTCGTTGAAAGCGATAGAAGGATATTGTCAGTATGGATCAACTTTTAGCTGAAGGCTTACAACTCATGGGTGTTGGGATGGGTGTTGTGTTTCTCTTTCTCGGGATGCTGGTGGGTGTAATCAATCTGGTTTCAATCGTGATCCGGAAGAGTGGAGGCGACTCGATACATGCCGGAGCAGAAGGGCTTGGTGAGGATACTTTGCAGACGGTTCTCAGTGAAGCGGTGAAACGATATCGCTCAGGCCATAAGAGTTAAATTGTACGGCCATCTAAGGAGTATCTATTAATGATCAATAAGCCATTGGGCATCACCGAACTTGTATTACGGGACGGACATCAGTCGCTGCTGGCAACACGTATGCGAATTGAGGATCTCCTTCCCGTCGCAGAGAAGCTGGATCGTGTGGGTTATTGGTCAACTGAACTATGGGGCGGTGCTACCTTCGACGCTTGTATCCGGTTTTTGGGCGAGGATCCATGGGAGCGCCTGCGTCTTTTAACTCAAGCTATGCCCAATACCCCTTCCCAGATGTTGCTGCGCGGTCAGAATTTGCTGGGCTATCGGCACTATGCTGATGATGTGGTGCGTGCTTTTGTCGAGCGTGCAGCTGAGAATGGTATGGATGTTTTCCGTATCTTCGATGCCATGAATGATATTCGGAATCTTGAGATCGCAGTGAAGGCGACGATTGCAGTGGATAAGCATGCACAAGGCACGATGTCTTATACGGTCAGCCCCGTGCATACGCTGGATATGTGGATCGATCTTGGTAAACAGCTTGAAGATCTTGGTTGTCACTCAATCTGCATCAAGGATATGTCCGGGCTTTTGAAACCTTTCGTGGCCGAGGAGATGGTGTCGCGGCTCAAGGAGTCGGTATCGATCCCGATCTCGCTGCACTGCCATGCAACGACGGGCATGAGTACTGCGGCGATTGTGAAAGCCGTTGAAGCCGGTGTGGATGTGGTCGATACCAGTATCTCATCCATGAGCCATACCTATGGTCATTCTGCCACGGAATCGGTGGTTGCAATTATGGAAGATGAGGAGCGTGCGACCGGACTGGATTTGAAGTTGCTGGAGGAGATCGCGTCGGATTTAAGGGATGTCCGTAAAAAATATCATCAGTTCGAAGGGTCCCTGCAGGGTGTTGATTCGCGTATTCTGGTAGCACAGGTGCCGGGCGGCATGCTGACGAATCTTGAGAGTCAGCTACTGATGCAGAATGCCGCCGACCGTTTTGACGATGTGCTTAAAGAGATTCCCAAGGTGCGCAAGGATCTCGGTTACCTGCCGCTGGTGACACCGACATCGCAGATTGTCGGTACGCAAGCGGTATTTAACGTTATGACGGGTGAGCGATATCAGACCATTACCAAGGAGACAGCGGGTGTTCTGAAGGGTGAATATGGCAGGACACCGGCTGAGGTGAATAGCGAACTGCAGATGCGCGTGCTTGAGGGCGACAAACCGATTACCTGTCGTCCGGCCGATCTGCTCGATGATGAGATGGATCGCCTGACAGAGGAGCTCTGTGCTATTGCCAATGAAGATGAAAATCTGGAGTTGTCAGATGATCTGGTTGAAGATGTTCTGACCTATGCACTTTTTCCTCAGGTTGGGCTTAAATTTCTGGAAAACCGTGGTGATCCGGATGCATTCGAACAGGAGCCAGTGGCTAAAGATGCGGCAGAAAGTTTCAGCGGTTCAGGGGTTGCTGAGCGTTACACTATTGAGGTTGATGGAGAGGAGTACGATGTTGTTGTCACCCCTGAGGGTAAGGTGGCGTCATTTGAGATGATTGACGGATCAGCTTCGAGATCGCATATGCCTGCTGCTGCGACACCGGCAGTTAACACGCCTGCCGTTTCAGTTGGCGCACCGATGGCGGGCAACATCTTCAAGATCAATGTCTCACCCGATCAGCAGGTAGAGGATGGCGAGGTCATTCTCATTATGGAGGCAATGAAGATGGAGACCGAGGTTCGCTCCAGCCATAAGGGATGCGTTGTCAGTGTGGAAGTAAAAGAGGGCGATGCCGTGACAGTCGGCCAGGCGCTTGTCACCATTGCATAATCGGCCCTCTCAGAGCGAACAGGTAAAGTAAATTCATGCAGAATGAAGTTCTAGAAAAATTGTGGACCACCACCGGCATCGCTAACTTCGAGTGGGGCCAGGTGCTGATGATCGGTGTTGGTATTCTGTTGCTCTATCTTGCCATCGGTAAAAAGTTCGAGCCGCTGCTACTCGTTCCCATCGGTTTTGGCGGGATTCTGAGTAATGTTCCCGTAGCCGGAATCTCCGGGCCGGATGGCATGCTCGGCATGATCTACCATGTCGGTATCGAGACCGGTATTTTTCCGCTGTTGATTTTCATGGGAGTCGGGGCGCTGACCGATTTCGGCGCACTGATCGCCATGCCGCGAACGCTGATGCTGGGGGCGGCTGCCCAGTTCGGTATCTTTACCACTCTACTTGGTGCACTGGCGTTGAATTTCGTTCCGGGCTTTGAATTTACACTGGCCGATGCCGCCGCAATCGGCATTATCGGTGGTGCCGATGGCCCGACGGCGATCTTCCTCGCTTCCCAACTTGCACCTGATCTGCTTGGTGCCATTGCTGTGGCGGCATACTCCTATATGGCACTGGTGCCGATTATCCAGCCACCGATCATGAAGCTTTTGACGACCGAAAAAGAGCGTCAGGTGAAGATGCAGCAGTTGCGTCACGTCAGTCAGAAGGAGAAGATCGCGTTCCCACTGGTTGTATTGATTCTTTGCATTATTTTCCTGCCAACTGCAGTACCGCTGATCGGTATGCTCACCTTCGGTAATCTGCTACGTGAATGCGGTGTGGTGGATCGCCTCTCTAAGGCATCGCAGAATGAAATTATCAATGTAGTGACGATCTTTCTGGGGCTGGCGGTCGGATCGAAACTCTCATCCGAGAAGTTCCTCAACCTTGAAACACTGGGTATTCTTGTGCTTGGCATGGCGGCTTTTGCGATTGGTACGGCTGCAGGTGTGTTGATGGGTAAACTGATGCACCGCATGAGCGGCGGTAAGGTTAATCCATTGATCGGTGCGGCAGGCGTTTCCGCTGTGCCGATGGCCGCGCGCGTAGTGAATAAAGTAGGTCTTGAAGCCGATCATCACAACTACCTTCTCATGCACGCCATGGGTCCTAACGTGGCCGGCGTGATCGGCTCGGCTGTCGCTGCCGGTATTCTGCTCGCTATCGTCGGGGGATAACCCGCTCACGTCGGTTAAAAATCCCTGTGAATTCTCTGTTTGAGGGTTGTCTTATAAAGCCACCACCGCTCTCTATTCTTTAGCGAGTCCCGCGCATTTAGCTTCTCCGCCTTCGATTGACGATGGGGTTTCTGTTACACAGCTATCGCTTCCGAACGAATGTCGTATGAGTTAAAAGCTCTCTCCATCAAACCACAAGACCTGGCTGCAGCTCGCCACGGTTCGATATGAGGGGCTTTCAGATGCCTGTTCAGGCTTTCGCGATCAGGCCATAGCTCCGAGAAACGGATTAGCCCGGGATCGAACGGATCTTCCGCTACATCGTAGGCAATGCATCCATCGCTCCGGCAGGTGGTTTCCACCAATATCTTCAGGTGAGGCAGCGCCTCTTCCACCCTCTCCGGCGGGAAACGCAGTGTTCCGAAAACTGCTACTTTTGGTGGCATAGGCGGCTCCTTGCATTTGTCGGGTTGTCTGATCATCTGTTGTGATCTGAGCTAACGGGCTATTATCGGTTGTTGTGCAGGTACTCCAGGACGTCGCCCATCAGTCTGTTGATCGCGACATATCGCTCTTCCGGTGTAGATAACATCTCCTGTTCGGTTTGAATATATTCGCCCGGAATCAGTTCATCTCGGCAATGGTCTACTATTGCCTGAGCTGAGGCAGGGGTTGTTTCGAGATGGAACTGTAGCCCGATAACGTTGCTTCCGATTTGAAATGCCTGATTGTTACAGCCTCTGCTTTTTGCGATTCGAGTAGCTTTGTCCGGTAAGTTGAATGTTTCACCATGCCAGTGAAATACCTCTGTCTCTTCCGGAAACCGGAAGTATGCACCGCTTTCCGGCTCTTCGACCTGAACGGGAAACCAGCCGATCTCCTTTGCCGGATTCGGATAAACTTCGCCGCCCATGGCACTGGCAATAAGCTGCGCTCCCAGACAGATGCCGAGCGTGGGTATTCCGCTATCAATAGTCTCTTTAATGAACCGCTTTTCCTTTGCCAGCCAGGGAAATTCCTGTTCATCGTTAACACTCATGGGTCCGCCCATCACGACGAGAAGATCGATCTCCTTAGCATCGGGAAACGGATCGGATTCGTAGAGACGGGTTCCTGTTGTTTCATATCCGTTTTTTTCAAGCCAGCCCTCAATGCTGCCGAGACCCTCAAATGGGACATGTTGTAGATAGTGGGCGCGCATATTTGCTCCTTAGGTGCTGTTCCGACCTTCGCTATATTGCGGCAGGCCGTTGTTCAACTCCAGCCAGTTCGCCTTGTATGCCACGAAGATGTGGGCATCCGGCCGCTCAACGATATCGCTGTCGAGCGTGCCGAGCGAGAATTCGACGACGTTCTCCTGTCCGCTGCTCGCCCTGAAGGTCATGCTAGAGCCACATCGGGAGCAGAACTGTCTCGTGGTTCCGTTGTCTGCGACATAGGAAGAGAGTAGTTCCTCTCCCGATAGCCAGCGAAAGTTCTCCTTTTTCGCTTCACCGAATGTTGCGAATGCAGCACCATGGAATTTCCGGCACATTGAGCAATGACAGTGCGCCATATGGGGTTCGATGTGATCGACCTCGTATTTGATCGAGCCGCACAGGCATGAACCCCGACAGGATGTTTGAGTGGCATTACTCATGCTCATGCTGATGGTGCATACCACCATGTCCTGTGCTGTTTTCCCTGCCATATCCCCTCATTGTGTCGTAGATGGCAATCTGCTCTTTGGTGAGTAGCTGCTGCTGATCGATATGGGCTCTGATATGGGAGTATCTGATTTGTGAACGGATATATGCGGATTTCGATAGTAGTATTTCCAGCTTCCCCCGGTCCGGACTCCTGCTATCGAACATCATCTCTATCTCACGCTCAATCGCGACGTATTTTCGGCCAAGTGTTTTGGCTTGCTCGAGCATTTGTTTGTAGAGAAGCCTCGATTTGAATAACTGTTCGCTGGTTAGTTTGAGTTTATCGGCAAGGTCGATGACATGACGTGGGCCGGGATAGCTATTGAGTTCGGCCACTTTCGAGAAGCCCATGCCCTTTCCTTTGAGATAACCTTCGATTTCCCGGTCGGAAAGCGATTTAATTGCCCTTGTTTGCTGGCCGGAATAGGGGGGCGTTTGAGCAAAGCATGGCGATGCGATCGGAAATGCGGATAGCAGAAATGCGAATAAAATGAGTGAAATCGAGTGTTTCATGATCTCTCCTGTGCGATTGTTTTTTTACGGCTACTGCCCTGTGATCTCTGCCACCGCGTTTGCCATCACTTTTCCAAGAGAGGCATGTTGTACTTTATCCAGATGGATGCCATCCACCCTGCTTGAGGAGGTGACCGTCGCCGCATCGAAATAGTGGCAGTTCATCTCTTCGGCCACCTCCCTGTATGCCTCGGCGAGCCCTGCACACTTCCTATCTCCATCTTCGAATTTCGCTGCGATCGGCCCTTTGGGCCTCTCAATCGGGGGAGGTGTGACCAGCAGGATCGGCGGGATCGGCATATCCGGCTCGACAGGTGCTTGCCGGATTGCGGTGATCAACGAACGTATGCCCTGGGCTGCATGCCAGGCGTTATGGGGATGCATCGACTGAAAGTCGTTGGTGCCCAGCATCAGGATGACCAGTGACAGGGGAGAGTGCATCTCGATTACCTGGCCGAGGCCCTGCAATCCGTTTCTTCCCGGTTTGAACGGATCGTCCCATACGGTCCGGCGTCCGTTCAGGCAGTTTTCGATGACTCGGTAAGTTTGTTGATCGGGGCCTCCGTTTTCATTCAGGTCGTTTTCCAAAATACCGGGCCAACGTTCGTCAAATGGCAGACGGTTTCGTGTGCCGGGGATGATTCCCCAGGTTAAAGAGTCTGCATAGACCAGAATCTGTTTCATCGTTTCCCACCGCCTTTATCCTTTGGACTAATCGGGAGTCAGAGTGCAGGTGTCTCCAATGATGGTCAATCCTCTGACTTGTGAGTTCCTTCCTCAAAACGTTTTTCCAGTAAATTTTTCCGTTTTTGCCGATCAACAAACGCCTGATTGCGTTCCCGGTGTGATCGACTTTGCCATGACTGAGAGATTATGCTCGCTATCGTCGACAATTAAACGCCATCTATTGGGTTATCTTTTCCTCAGTAACCTCACGTATAAATAAATCGCATTTGCTCATTCCCATTTTGCCATCTATATCCATAGATACCCAATAGCGAACGGAGGTTGTATGTGATGACAAATATATTTGTTCTGGTTGCCGACAGTTCCAAGGCACGAATCCTGAAGGCGAAAAAGCCGGCAGACCCGCTTAATGAAGTAAAGATGCTGGAACATCCGGAATCGCGGATGCACGAACGGAATCTGACGAGCGATCTTCCCGGCAAGGCTTTTGACAGTGGTGGGCAGGGGAGGCATGCCATGGGAAGTCCCGTGGAACCGAAAAATCAGGAGGCGATTAGGTTCGCCAAGGAGGTATCCGATTATCTTGAGAGTGTTCGCACCAATGGCGGTATCGATAAACTCTATGTGGTCTCTGCCCCCGGCTTCCTTGGTCGCTTGAGAGATACCTTTAGCAAGCCGTTGCTGGATAAAATCAGTAAGACCGTGAATAAGAACCTTGTCTGTCACGATAAGAAAGAGATACGCGCTTCGCTACCGCAGTATCTGTGAGGCTATAGCGAAGAGAATGAATAAAGGGCGGCCCATTGTGAATACACGGGCCGCCCTTTGTATTGGAAGTGACTACAATTACTTGTAGAGGTCGATCATGGTCTCAAGAGATTTGGCAGTGATATTGGAAGCGTTGTCGACAGCACCGGTAGAGACCACACGCGGGCTGGTATCGATTTGTCATGTTCGCTCTGGCATACTGTCCAGATTAATAACGGGGGATGTTATGAAAGCGAATCAACAGACTGATGCCCTCTCCGTCGGGAATGATCACATCGACAAGCAGCATGCCCAGATCCTACATCTGGTGAAGGAGCTTGAAGTGCATCTTGACGATGAACTGGAGTCTGAAAAAACATTTTTTCTGTTATTATCGAGCCTGATGCTTGCAATCACCCGGCATTTTCGCGATGAGGAGTTGCTGCTGGAGAAAAACGGTTGTCCCTGGCTTTCAGAGCAGGAGAAGGATCACACCTTTTTTGTCGAGAAACTTTCGGCGATTCTGACAATGGAGGAGAAGGAGGTTCCCGAGCAGGTTGTCCTGTTTATGAAGAAGTGGCTCGAAACGCATTTGCACCGACTGGATATGAAGTGTAAACCCTATCTCGAGGAGCATTGAACAGCATATCCATTATAAAATAAAACAAAAAAGGGCGGCCCATTGTGAAAACGCGGGCCGCCCTTTTTATTGGATCGAGTGACCTTACGGACAGGTCGTGCTGTCGGTGAAGTAGAGGGTTCCGGTACCGGCAGCGACAACATTGCAGGTGCCGGCACTTTTCACATTGCCGGTCGAGCCCGCATTGAAGGTGCCGCCGTTTTGAACAACGGCCCAGTTGTTACCTCCGCCAGTGGCACTCAGGGTGTTTCCTGTCACCGTCGCTGCGGCGCCACCGCCGCCATTGGCGATAATGAAAGCGATGGCGCTCTGGCCGGCGGTGCCGACGGCACTGATGGTGTTGTTGCTGATCGTGATGTTGGAGGTCGCATTACCCACGGTCACACCCTCCGAGGCGTTACCGCCGGTCTCGCGGCCCGTGATGGTGCTGTTCCGGATGGTGGCGCCGCTGACATTGGTCACGTAAACACCAAAGGCGCCCGATCCGCCGGAGCGGGTAAGACTGATGTTCAGGCCATCGACAGTACTGTTGTTGGCCATCATGAAGCCCGGATTGGAGGCCGCAGCTCCGACGCCGCCAATGGTGGCGTTCACGGTGCCGCCGGGAAGTGACAGGGTGGCGGTATGGCCCGAAGCGCTTTTCACGGCGAGCGAACCGCCGCCCATCACCGTCTGGCCACTTTGTAACGTCGTCGTGGCCGTGGTGCTGAAGGTGCCGGAGAGGATCACGGTGCTATTGGCCCCGGCAGCAGTCAATTCGTCTGTTAATGTCGCACCGTAGGCCGATGTGTCATTAACTACTGTGATAGCTTGTCCACCGCTTGTGGTGGCGGTTTCGACCATTGCCGGAGTCGAGGCTGTTACCCGCGTGCCGGTTACGATATCCACATCGCGAATAATTGGTGCGGTCATACGGCGTTCCTGCGAAGAGAGCACACGTTTTTCGCTGCCGCCGAACGGAATACTCAGGCGGATGGATGCGAACTGCTGGCTGCCGCGGACGCTATCGTGCTGCGCCTCAGCGCCGATGAACAGTTGCGTACCGCGCCACATGCCCGGCACCTGATTTATTGCAAATTCGGCACGCGCACGCGGCCCTGTCACTTTAATTGAACCGTCGGCGAAGCGATAGCCGCCCGCATAGAGGCGAAACTGGGTGTCGGCATTGGCATCGAACAGCGGTAGACGCCAGCCGATTTCACCGTCAAAACCTCCGATGGCACGCTCCTCTGTTGTGGTTGAAGCGGCAGTTGTGATCCGGACGGTGTTGGCGACGATGGCGGCGGTCGAGCCACCACCCGTGGTAATGGCATTACCACTACGGTTTCCAAGCGGGAGATAGCCATTAACGCGAAGATCGAAGTCACGTCCCAGTGCTTCGATGCCGACTGTGCTCTGGTTGAAATCGTTGCCAAGATCGGTGCGGCGGCGATCCCAGTAAGCGTAAACACCGAGATTCCAGCCACTCGGTAACATGTGACGTATCCCGAGCCCGAGATTACCCTCTCTGCTGGACTGGTCGTCGAAGCGACCCCGCATACTGGCGAAAAGCAGTGTCTCTTCATTTTGCCAGGCGGGAACGAACAGGTCGCCTTCGCCAATACTGCGACGATTGCCGAATTTGCCTTCAGCACCGATATGCGACTCCCACTTGGGAGCAGTGTTATCGGCTGGCTCCGCCTGAGCGGTTGTGCCGAATAAGCATGTCACCAATCCATATAATATAGCGCCGCGCCAATGCCCTCTTTTTTTCATAGCCCGCTCCCTCGCAGTCGGTGTTAACCACTTTTAAAGTATGGGAACTATACCAAAAGAAATACTTTTGGCTTCCCCCTAATCAGGTGGGTGACTTACCAAGCCACAGGGCCATCAGTGCGGAACGATTGTTGACGCCGAATTTGCGGTAGATGGAGGTGACGCACTCATGCACTGTGTGATAACTCCGCCCGATCGTCTCGGCGATCTGTTTTTCAGAGAGTTCGGTCAGAAGAAGGTGTAATACCCGGTGTTCGCGCTGCGTTAGCGGTGCCGTGGCCGCCAGCAAGCCGTGTGAAAGCATGAGTTGCAGGTGGAACCACTTGATGCCGCGTAAAGTGTAAGCGACGACATCGCGTTCGGCTTCGGTGAAAGGTGGGCGATCCGGCGCACTGTAAATCCCGAATATCGACTCGGCATCTTTGGTTACCGGGAAAGAGGCCCAGATAGCATCCGCTTTACCGAGATTAAGGTAATAGTTCTTATAGTATGCGGACTTGAACCATTCGGATCTGACCATGTCGCATAGCCGGTTGACACGAAAAGTTCCCGCACCTTCGGCATTACGGAGGGTGGTAATATCCACGTTGCTCTGTTCCAGTTCTGCCATCTGTTCCCGCACGCCTTTATCCAGTTGTGGCGAAGGATTCAGGAAGCGAGTCGTACGCGGGCGCCAGCCCTTGAGGGGATCGGTGGGTATGGAGGTATCCAGACGTACTGCTCCTACCCATGAGATATTCCACGCTCCCGTCAGGGAGCACAGTTCTTCCATAAGATGAGTCAACGCTTCGTCGGAACGGGCGGCATCGAAGTCCGCCAGTTCGTCCCAGAGGGTGTGGATGGTATCCTGTTGATCTTTTTGCATTGTCCCGAAACATTAACGTAAATTTCGGATGGTGGTACCATAGTGTACGGCAACAAAAAAAAGGCGGCCCGCGTTTTCACAGTGGGCCGCCCTTTGTATCGGATCAGACGATCATTACTTGTAGAAGTCGATCATGCTCTCCAGAGACTTGGCCGTGATCTTCGAAGCGTTGCCGGCAGCGCCGAATGCTTCGTAACGCGCCTTGCAGATATCCTTCATCGCTTCGGTGGAAGCCTTAAGGAACTTGCGTGGGTCGAAGTTTGCGGTGTTCTCAGCCAGGAACTTACGAACTGCACCGGTCGAAGCCATGCGCAGGTCGGTATCGATGTTCACCTTGCGAACGCCTGACTTGATGCCTTCAACGATCTCTTCAACCGGTACACCGTAGGTCTCGCCCATGTCGCCACCGAAGTCGTTGATGGTCTTCAGCCACTCCTGTGGAACGGATGAGGAGCCATGCATCACCAGATGTGTGTTAGGCAGCTTGGCGTGAATCTCTTTGATGCGATCAATACGCAGTACCGCGCCTGTTGGCGGCTTGGTGAACTTGTAGGCACCGTGAGAGGTGCCGATCGCGATCGCCAGTGCATCAACACCGGTCTTTTCGACGAAATCCTTGGCTTCATCCGGATCGGTCAGCAGTTGATCCATATCCAGCTTGCCTTCTGCGCCGTGGCCATCCTCTTCGCCCATCTCGCCGGTCTCAAGCGAACCCAGGCAGCCAAGCTCACCCTCAACCGACACACCACCGGCGTGAGCCATGTCGACAACTGTTTTGGTAACGTCAACGTTATATTCGTATGAAGAAGGGGTCTTGGCATCGGCCATCAGCGAGCCATCCATCATTACCGAAGTGAAACCGGACTGGATTGAGCGCAGGCAGACGGCAGGCTCGGAGCCGTGGTCCTGATGCATGCAGACCGGAATATGTGGATACTGCTCAACTGCAGCCGTGATCAGGTGGCGCAGGAACGGTTCGCCCGCATAGCCGCGTGCACCGGCAGAGCCCTGCATGATGACCGGAGAGTCGGTCTCATCGGCCGCCTGCATGATCGCATGCACCTGCTCCATATTGTTTACATTGAATGCTGGCATGCCGTAGCTGTTTTCAGCGGCGTGGTCCAGCAGTTGACGCATTGAAATGAGTGCCATTTCTTCCTCCTTAGATATTCCTTAACTCAAATGTTCGGATTCGTGCATATTGTGACGATAACACGAACGCGATGCAACGCACTTGCGTTACGGTTATTCCTCAACCTCAACGATCTTCATTGTGTTGGTTGCACCTGCCTTGCCCATCGGGGTCCCCAGTGTCATGACAATCAGATCGCCTGTTGCCACCAGGCCGTCACGTTTAAGCATTTCAATCACTTCACGTGTGGCACGCGGGGCATCGGTATCCGATTTATAATCATCTTTGATCATCTTCGGGATGACGTTGCGGAAGAGGGATACACGGCCCAGCGTGTTCTCTTCCGGTGTCAGCGCATAGATCGGTACATCGCCAAGGTGACGAGACATATAGAGTGTGGTGTTACCACTCTGGGTAAACGCAGTAATGGCCTTGATCGGCATCATGTGAGCCGTCTCGATAGCCTGGCGTGCAATGCACTCGTCCATGGAGTGAGGCGGGAAACGGGGATCGCGCGTGGTTGAAGAGGGCAGAACCTTCTGCTTCTCGGTCTCCATGCATGTACGATGCATTGCCTGAACCGCTTCGACAGGGTATTTGCCTGCTGCAGACTCACCGGAGAGCATCACGGCATCGGTGCCGTCGAGCACCGCATTGGCTACGTCATTCACTTCTGCACGGGTCGGGATCGGGTTGTCGCACATCGACTCCATCATCTGCGTGGCAACAATCACCGGGCAGTTGAACTTCGGCGCCATGCGCAGCATCCGCTTCTGCACTGGCGGTACAGCCGCATCGCCGATCTCAACACCGAGATCGCCACGTGCCACCATCACCGCATCGGATGCTTCCATGATGGTTTTCAGGTTTTCGGGTTCGACCGCTTCGGCACGCTCAACCTTGGCTACCAATCCTGCATGGCCGCCTGCTTCACGAACCAGCGAGCGTGCGTAGTCCATATCGGCACCGTTGCGTGGGAAAGAGATAGCAATGTAGTCGACACCAATCGCACAGGCCGTCTTGATATCTTCCTTATCCTTGTCGGTCAGGGCAGCCGCAGAGAGACCGCCACCGGCACGGTTGATGCCTTTGTTGTTGGAGAGAACACCACCGATAACGACAGTGCAGTGAATCTCCTGACCCTTAACCTCATCGACATCCATGACGATCAGGCCGTCGTTGAGCAGCAGGCGTGCACCCGGCTCAGCATCGGCGACCAGCTCTTTGTAGGTGAGACCTACACGTTCGTCATTACCGTCATCGAGGCCTAAACCGGCATCGATGATGAATTTCTGTCCGGGCTTGAGCATAGTCTTGCCGGTTTTGAATTTGCCGATACGAATCTTCGGACCCTGCATATCGGCAAGAATGCCGACGATAACGCCATGTTTGCGGGCAGCGGCGCGAACGTTTTCGGCACGCTGGCGATGTTCATCAGGGGTGCCGTGGGAGAAGTTGAGGCGTACAACATTGACGCCAGCGCCCACCAGTTTATCCAGGACTTCCGGAGACTCCGAAGCCGGACCGATGGTCGCTACGATTTTGGTTCTGCGAATAGCTTCACTCACTGGGCTGCCCGCTCCTCAAGCATGGCTACCGCAGGTAGCTTTTTGCCTTCCAGGAACTCAAGGAATGCGCCGCCACCAGTCGAGATGTAGGAGACCTTGTCGGCGATGTTGTATTTATCGACTGCCGCCAGCGTATCGCCACCGCCAGCAATCGAGAATGCATCGGATTCGGCAATGGCCATCGAGATCGCCTTGGTGCCTTCACCGAACTGGTCGAATTCGAATACGCCTACAGGGCCGTTCCATACGATAGTGCCGGCACTTTTCAGGATTTCAGCCAGTGCAGCTGCTGAATCGGGACCGATATCGAAAATCATGTCGTCGTCAACCACATCGTCAGCACTCTTCAGGGTCGCCTCGGCGGTTGGTGAGAACTCCTTACCACAAACGACATCGGTCGGAACCGGGATATCGCCACCGCGCTCCTGTGCGGCTGCGGTCAGGCTCTTGCAGGTATCGATCAGGTCGGCTTCATAGAGCGACTTGCCGACAGGCTTGCCTGCTGCTGCGATGAAAGTGTTGGCGATGCCGCCACCGACGACCAGTTGGTCGACAACCTTGGAGAGAGATTCCAGTACGGTCAGTTTGGTTGAAACTTTTGAGCCGCCAACAATTGCCACCATCGGACGTGCCGGATTATCCAGCGCTTTACCGAGTGCTTCCAGCTCGCCAGCCAGTAGTGGACCAGCACATGCGACCGGCGCAAAGGTGCCAGCGCCGTGAGTGGAGGCCTGTGCACGGTGAGCGGTGCCGAATGCATCCATCACATAGATGTCGCACAGGGCCGCATACTTCTTGGAGAGAGCCTCGTCGTTGCTCTTCTCGCCCACGTTGAAACGGACGTTTTCAAGCAGAACGACTTCGCCGTCAGCGACATCGAAGCCGCCGTCGAGATAATCCTTAATCAGACGTACAGGTTTACCCAGAATGCCGGAGATATGCTCTGCAACCGGCTGCAGCGAGTTCTCGTCGCTGTACTCGCCTTCGGTCGGACGACCGACGTGAGACATCAGCATCACTTTGGCACCGGCATTGGCTGCGTGGGTGATGGTTGGCATCGATGCGCGGATACGTGCATCGGAGGTCACCTTACCATCTTTGATCGGCACATTGAGATCCTCGCGGATCAGTACGCGCTTGCCAGCCAGATCAAGGTCGGTCATTTTGATTACAGACATTCTCTTTACTCCTATTCACTTCTAATTCGATTGCAGTCGCCAGGCTGTCACACAGCGGTGACAGATGAATGACACATGCAGTTTTCAACAACGGTCGGTGAGTCAGGTTCTGGTCGATCGAACGTTTGTCGCTGCCGGCTTCATTTCCAGTTGAAAGAAGGAAGCGGGCAATGAGAAACGTGGGAGTCGGTCAAACCTGTTAAAAGACTCCCTCGTTGTCCATGCAACCCATGGAAGGGTTGCCAAAAGCGGGGCGATTTATCGCCCCGCTTTTGGAAGCGAGGGCAAAATCACACTTTTGCCCTCGCGCCAAAGAAAAAAGGCCCTTTGTGCTCAGAGGGCGCTTTTTTCGTGTCGATCAATTATTCGCTACGTGACGAACGAAACGCATCATGTTGCAGGTATAGCCGTACTCGTTGTCGTACCAGGTCACCAGCTTCACGAAAGTGCCGTCCAGCGCGATACCGGCGCCTGCATCGAAGATCGATGAGTAGCCGCAACCGCGGAAGTCGGTAGAGACCACTTTGTCATCGGTGTAGCTCAGGGTGTCGCCGATGCCAGGAGTCTCGGAAGCCTCCTTCACAGCTGCACAGATGTCGTCGTAAGAGGCATCCTTCTCCAACTCAACGGTCAGGTCGACCACAGATACGTCGGAAGTAGGAACGCGGAACGCCATGCCGGTCAGCTTGCCGTTCAGTTCAGGCAGAACCACACCTACAGCCTTGGCAGCGCCAGTGCTTGAAGGGATGATGTTCTCCAGAATGCCGCGGCCGCCGCGCCAATCTTTCATCGATGGGCCGTCAACGGTCTTCTGGGTTGCAGTTGCCGCGTGAACGGTGGTCATCAGGCCACGCTTGATGCCGAACTTGTCGTTGATCACCTTGGCCAGCGGAGCCAGGCAGTTGGTGGTGCAAGAGGCTGCAGATACGATGGTCTGACCGGCGTAAGACTCGTGGTTTACACCGTAAACGAACATCGGAGTGGCATCCTTCGAAGGTGCGGACTGAACCACCTTCTTCGCACCGGCATCAATGTGTGCCTGGCAGCTCTCTTCGGTCAGGAAGAAGCCTGTGCACTCCAGAACCACGTCTGCGCCCACTTCATCCCACTTCAGGTCTGCAGGGTTACGTTCTGCGGTGATGCGGATGGTTTTGCCGTTAACAACCAGGTTACCACCGTCAACAGAGACGTCGCCGTCGAACAGGCCGTGAACTGAATCATGTTTCAGCATGTATGCCAGGTAGTCCGGCTCAAGCAGGTCGTTGATGCCAACAACCTCCATATCGGTGAACTCTTTGGCGATGGCACGGAACGCCATGCGTCCGATACGGCCAAATCCGTTAATACCAACTTTAATCGTCATATTTATCTCCTTTCCAGGTCTATTACTTAAAAACTTCTATTATGCCACTTCGTTCACAGCAGCCGTGACAGCCTCTGTGGTGATGCCGAAGAGCTTGAACAGTTCACCGGCAGGTGCGGATTCACCGAAGGTGTCGATGCCGACCACCTTGCCGTTCAAACCAACATACTTCGCCCAGAAACCGGTGACACCGGCTTCAACGGCAACACGTGCAGTGACAGCGGATGGCAGCACGGACTCTCTGTAAGCTTCGTCCTGCGCATCGAATGCGTTGGTCGATGGCATGGAGACCACGCGAACCTTCTTGTCGGATGCATCGGCTGCTTCCATCGCCAGGGCTACTTCGGAACCGGTGGCGATGATGATGACGTCAGGTGTACCGTCGCAATCTTTCAGAATGTAGCCGCCGCGCTCGATCAGCTTGATCTGTTCGTCGCTGCGTGCCTGATGCGGCAGGTTCTGACGTGAGAAAATCAGTGAAGTCGGGCCGGTCGCGTTTTTCATCGCTACTTTCCAGGAGACTGCCGATTCAACCGCATCGCAAGGGCGCCATACGTCCATGTTCGGGATCATGCGCAGGGTTGCAGTCTGCTCGACCGGCTGATGGGTCGGGCCATCTTCGCCCAGACCGATTGAGTCGTGGGTGAAGACCTCGATGTGGCGAACCTTCATCAGAGCTGCCATACGCAGGGCATTACGGGCATACTCGGAGAACATCAGGAAGGTCGCGCCGTAAGGTACAAAACCGCCGTGTAGCGATACACCGTTGATGATCGCCGCCATGCCGAACTCACGTACGCCGTAGTTGACGTAGTTACCGGCAGCATCTTTCACCACAGGCTTGGCACCGGACCAGAGGGTCAGGTTGGAGCCTGCAAGGTCGGCAGAACCGCCGAGGAACTCAGGGGTGATCTTGGCCAGCCCTTCAATCGCGTTCTGAGACGCTTTACGCGAGGCGATGGTTTCGCCCTTGGCAGCCACCTCAGCGATGAATGCATCCGCGCCTGCTTCCCAGTCAGAAGCCAAGTCACCGTTGATGCGACGGGTGAACTCAGCCGCTTCGGCAGGAAACTCAGCCGCGTATGCCGCAAAGCGTGCATCCCAATCGCTCTCAGCCGTAGCGCCGGCATCCTTGGCAGACCAGCCGGCGTAAACATCTTCAGGGATTTCGAAAGGCTCGTACTCCCAGCCCAGTTCTTTACGAACCAGTGCGATCTCTTCATGACCCAGTGCTGCGCCGTGGCAGTCGTGGGTGCCGGCCAGGTTCGGAGAGCCGAAACCGATGACGGTCTTGCAGCAGATCATGGTTGGTTTGTTAGGCTCGGACTTGGCAGCCTCAATCGCCTGCTTGATCTCTTCGGCGTCGTGGCCGTCGACATTGCGGATCACCTGCCAGCCGTAAGACTCGAAACGGCCCGGTGTATCGTCGGAGAACCAGCCCTCGACATGGCCGTCGATCGAGATGCCGTTGTCATCCCAGAATGCGATCAGTTTACCCAGGCCCAGTGTGCCTGCCAGTGAGCAAGCTTCGTGCGAGATACCTTCCATCAGGCAGCCGTCGCCGAGGAATACGTAGGTATTGTGATCAACGATGGTGTGGCCCGGCTTGTTGAACTGGGCAGCCAGTGTCTTCTCAGCCAGCGCCATGCCGACACCGTTGGTGATACCCTGGCCGAGTGGACCGGTGGTGGTCTCAACACCCGGTGCATAGCCGTACTCAGGATGCCCAGGTGTACGGGAGTGCAACTGACGGAACTGTTTCAGATCTTCGATGCCGAGATCGTAGCCGGTCAGGTGCAGCAGGGAGTAGATCAGCATGGAACCATGACCGTTGGAGAGAATAAAACGGTCGCGGTCAGCCCACTTCGGATTGGCCGGGTTATGTTTCATGTAGTCGTTCCAGAGAACTTCGGCGATATCCGCCATGCCCATCGGTGCGCCCGGGTGGCCGGAATTCGCTTTTTGAACCCCATCCATTGCCAGTGCGCGGACGGCGTTTGCCAAGTGTCTACGGTCTGCGTTGCTCATATACTTCCTCTTAAGTGCGTTATTTTAAAGTTAAACTTTTAAAAAGATACCGAATCCTAGTTTGGGGGATTATAATATCTAATTAATACTTATTATCTCTTCCATAAATCCAGCTTATAAAGCTGACGGATGGAAGAGGGCTCGGCCCGAAGGTCGAAAATCTGTTATACGTGAAGCGTTGTCTGTACCCGGCGAATATTACCGACAGAGCCTGAAAGAACCACGGTATCGGTGGTCATGTAGCGTCCCGCTTCGTCATTACCAACCTTGACGTGGTGCACGTAAGCCCCACTGGTCAGGCCTGTGGCGATAAACATCACGTCATCGCTGGTGACCATCTCGTCGCGGGTCAGGATACGCTTGGTGTCAATTCCCTCTTCTTCACACAATTTAATCTCAAAATCCTTCTGCGGTGCCATGCGACCGAACATCTCGGCACCCATTGCGCGTGCCGCACAGGCGGTCACGATACCTTCAGGCGTGCCGCCGATACCGAACAGTGCATCGGAACCCATGTTGAGTACTGCCTGAATGGCGCCATTCACATCGCCGTCGGTGGCCAGGCGCACCTTGGCACCGCAAGCGTATACATCTTTGATCAGATCCTGATGGCGCGGTTTGTCGAGAATGAAGACACGCAGCTCCCTGATATCCTTGCCGAGCGATTTGGCCAATTGCCCCAGGCGATCGGCAACCGGAGCTTCCGGATCGATCTTGCCGCGGGCCGCTTTCGGGTAGACCTGCTTATCCATGTAGAAGCAGGAGCCGGGACGGTACATCGCACCTTCGGGAGCCGCAGCCAGTGTGACGATGGAGCCGGGCATATCTTTGGCGAACAGATTCGTACCTTCGATCGGGTCGACGGCGATATCGATGCCGATACCTTCACCGGTGCCGACCTCTTCACCGTCGTAGAGGGCAGGGGCTTCATCTTTCGCACCTTCACCGATCACAACCGTACCGCGCATCTTCACCTTGTTGATGCGTTCGCGCATGGCATCCACTGCCAGGCCGTCACCCTCATCCTTCTGGCCGGAACCGACAAATGGTGCGCAGGCGCGTGCAGCGGCCTCGCAGACTTCAACCAGGTCAATCTTAAGATCAGCTACGGTAGACATGTTTTTTTATCCCTCCCAGGATGGTTGTAAATTAGTTTGTTGACGGCCCGGATTGCACGGCAGGGCGGTCACTCGGGGCGGCGCATGTTAGCCGATTCTTTGGTAAAAAGCGACCCTGTGGAAACATAAGGTATTTCCACCTGCTCATGACGTTGTCACACCTGTATGACAGCCGATTCGTCCGACAAATTCAATCAACTGATATGATCGAGCAGTTGCCGATGAATATTGCTGTTGCAGGCAGCAAGAATCGGGCTGCTCAACTGACTTGTGTGAAAGGGGGAGAGCCCTGCAAAGTCGGTGACTGTACATCCCGCCTCCTCGGCCAGTAGTGCGCCTGCCGCATAGTCCCACACCTTTTCGCCACCATGAATGATGAAGTGGCCTCGTCCGGCAGCCAGCCAGGCCCACTCCAGGGCGCATGTGCCGATATTGCGCTGGCTGCGATAGGGTGCCTGGGTGGCAAGGTGTGTGGCGCGTTTGACGTCCAGGCGTTTAAAGTCGATAAAGCCGACAGCCTGTTTAAGTTCGGTCTGGGCAGATGATTGTACCGCTTCGCCATTAAGTCTGGCACCTTCACCTTTGACTGCGGTAAAGGTTTCGTTTTGCAGGGGGTCGTGAACGCATGCGAACAGAGGCTGGCCGTTCTCGATCAGTGCAACGGATGATGCGAAGTGGGGCAGGGGAGCGGTGAAGTTCGTGGTGCCATCGAGCGGGTCAACGCACCAGAAGCGCTCTTTGCTGTTCAGACACTCCAGTTGCTCTTCCCGGCTCATCTCTTCACCCAGAAAACCGATCTCAGGATAGAGCGTGGATAGTTCGGTTTGAAGGAAATCCTGGCACTTCAGATCGGTTTCGGTAACCACCGAGCCGTCATCCTTCAGCTCCTTGCCGGACGCCTGCATTTTAAAGGCGGGGATTACGATCTCACTACCTGCTTTTGCAAGCAGGGTTGCGACGGTCTCGGCGAGCGCTTGGTCGACCACTTGATCGAGCTGTGTTGGATTGTCGCGGTCAGGTTTCGGCACTCAGCCCTCCTTGTTGGATCTTTTTTTGGAATGTCCCTATGGTATGTGTAAACCGGTCTGCTATGATGTTGGTTATGCACACTTCTCCGGCTGATCGTCCGTCCATCTGATCGTTCAGAGTACCAGACAGGGGAAACTACACGGGAGGCTCCAATGAATAAAGGCATGCTAAAAGGTAAAATGGTGATCGGGCAGTCGGGAGGACCGACAGCGGTGATTAACCAGTCGCTGGTCGGCGCGGTGCTGGCAGCACGGCAGCAGGAGGCGATTACCGGTATTCTCGGTGCGCGTCACGGTATCAAGGGGATCATGGAGGAGAACTTCATCGACCTGACCACGCAGAGCAATGGGCAGTTGGAGCGGGTTGCCAATACACCGGCAGCAGCACTCGGTTCGGTGCGTTTGAAACCCGGCAAGGCCGAGTGCGAGAAGGTGTTCGAGGTCTTCAGAAAGCATGACGTGCGCTTTTTCTTTTACATTGGCGGTAATGATTCGGCTGAGACAGCGCATATCATTGCCGAGATGGCCAAAGAGGCGAATTACGATTTCTGTACCGTCCATATCCCCAAAACCATTGATAACGACCTGAAGGTGACCGATCACTGTCCTGGTTTTGCTTCAGCAGCCAAATTCGTGGCGCTCGCCTTTATGGGCGATGACCGTGACAACCGGGCGCTGGCCGGGGTGAAGATCAATGTGGTCATGGGGCGTCATGCAGGCTTCCTGACGGCGGCTTCGGCGCTGGCAAGACAGAACGCTGGCGATGGCCCGCACCTGATCTATCTGCCGGAGCGGGTATTCGACAGAGAGCAGTTCAAGTCCGATGTGCAAGCAGTGGTGGCAAAGCATGGTCGCTGTGTTGTGGCCGTCTCCGAGGGTGTGGCCGATAAGGAGGGCAATCCAATTGCTACGACAGGTGAAAGAGATAGCCATGGCAATATTCAGCTCTCCGGCACAGGTGCGTTGGGCGATGCGCTGGCCGCTATTGCCAAAGAGGCTCTGGGTGAGGGGGCGCGTGTTCGTGCCGATACCTTCGGCTATCTGCAGCGCTCCTTCCCGACCATTATCTCCGAAGTCGATGCGCGTGAGGCGCGTGAGGTGGGCGGCTTTGCTGTGAACCATGCGACCTCGGCCGGTGAGCCCGGCTCGGTGGCGATTCGTCGTACTTCAAACGTTCCATATGCCAGTGAGTGTTTCATTACACCACTCTCCTCGGTAGCGCGTGAAGCGACCGAGATGAAAGGTGAGTACATCAACAGTGACGGCAACGATGTCACGCAGGCGTGGATCGATTATGTGGCACCACTGGTAGGCGAGTTGCCGAAGATGGGAAGTCTTTAAGCTTTAAATCAGTGAGGGTTGAAAACCAGGCTGCGTGAGTAGCAAAGCCTTTTTAGTATAAATTACGATTGATTGTTATTGATAAAGTGTACGGGCTTTATTGTTCTTCTCTTGTGATCCTGCTCGATGCGGATGCCGACGCGGGTGGCGTTAGCTTTACTTTTCGGACTTGGGCTCGTTAAGGTTCGCCGGTTAGTAAAGAATTGATCGGGGAGCGGAATTGATCAATGGTCGAACGAATCGCACTACTGGTTCTATGCATGATGGTTTCATGTGTTGCATTTGCAGAAGAGGTCTCTCTTGCCCGTGCGGTTGAGATGGCTCTGTCTCATGCCCCCTCAATGAAGGCGGCCGAGGCCGGACGCGATGCTGCGCATGAGGATCTGGGTATTGGCCAGGCAGCGTTACTGCCCAGAATCGATGCGGCCGGAAGTCATCAATGGCATGATCAGCGAATCCGTTACGACCAGAGTCAGAATGTATTTCAACCCAATATCAGATCGAAGGATAGCGATATTTCGCTTCGTGCCGTGCAGCCTCTCTTCGATCTGGAGCGCTGGGCCGGTTACCGGCAGGGAGAGCTCTCCGCTGAGACCGGTGAGATGCGCTTCAGGCTTGAACGACAGCAGTTGATGCTTGAGACCGCGCAGGCCTATCTGGAGGCGGTGACCGCCGCATCGGCTCTGCAGGCAGCAAAAGCCAGAGAGCAGGCGGCTGAAAGGATGGCAGCGCAGGCGCAGGCACTATTCGAGAGTGGTGTAGCCGCCGTGAATGACCGGCTTGATGCCGATGCAAGACGTGACTTATCCCGGGCGGAGCGATTGAGCGCCGAGAATCAGCTTGATCAGGCAGTGGCGACATTGATCTCATTGACCGGTGTCGATGAGATTCATGTAAAGACACCTGTTATATCTTCTCCAATCGCGAAGAGTGCGTCACCGATGATTCAGTGGGAGGAACAGGCATCGGAATCGGCACTTTCTGTGCGTCTGGCCAGATTGCAGTTTCGCACCGCAGAAGAGGAGAACAACAAAGCGGTGGGAAGGCAGTTGCCGAAAGTAGAAGCGTTCGCATCGATTCAGGGAGTTCGGGCTACCTCCGGACAGCTGGGGACGGGTTCACGTACCCGTGACCGGGCAGTCGGTGTTCAGGTCAGTATGCCGATTCTTGCTGGCGGTGGAGATCTTGCACAATATCGTAAGAGTAAAAAGGCGGCGCTGCAGGCGCAGTTCGCACTCGAAGACGATGTTCGCCTGGCGCGGCTGACTGCCAGGCAGGCCTATCTCGGGTACAGCGCAGCAATTTCACAGTTGCATGCGATGCGAAATGCGGTGGCGTCAGCTAAAGAGGCAGCCAATGCTGCACGCATGGGGCATGAGGTAGGGCTGCGTACGATGACAGAGGTACTCGATGCCGATGAACGCTATTTCGATGCGGAGAAGAATCTCGCTGAGGCCGAAGCGCAGTTTGTTTTCGCCGAGCTGCAGCTCAAATCGAGTGTCGGCATGCTCGACAATGAACCTCTGCCGGAGGTGTTTGGATACGATGTTATGTATACGGGAGATAAGAGCGTTTCGGAATAGAATGGGGCGATGAAAAGGGGCGACAAAAAGCACTGCGATGTTTGCAGTCGAACGGTTGACAGGAGGGTCTGTTTTGGTTTTACTGCTGCTCTCTGAGAGGGGAGGGAGCGGAATCGACTGATTCATCCAATTAAACGCTCTTACTTCCACGGACAACTTGAGTTTACGGTATCGCCGCCTGATTTTGGTATCAAGCGGCATGAGTGGGCTCTGATAATGGAGAGAGACAGATGGCCAAAAAGAAAAACAGTGCAGAAACCAAAGCCAGTTCGGAAGCTAAAACGGATCAGGGCGGATTGCCGCCGGAGCTGGCTTCTGCGCGTGATGCGCTCTCCAAGCTACCGATTCTCGGCCCTGCCATGTGGCTTTATGCAAAGGATCCGAATAAGAAGTTCGGGTTCATCGGTGATCTGGATGGCACCGTTTTACCACCGGTGATCCTCGATCAGTGCCGCCTATACACCAAAGAGGGAATTCCATTCGCATTCTTTACCTGGGCAAAAGTGAGCGACGAGATCGATGCGCGTCTGCGTGGGGGTCAACCAACGATTGCCCCGCATGAGTGGCAGAGCGGCCCTCATCTCTGGATGGTCGATATGGTTGCGCCGTTCGGGTATCTGGATGAGATGTTCGCAGAGCTCAGGAAGGAGTTCCTTGCCGGTGAGAAGGTTCATGCACTGGTTCCCGATCCGAAAGAGAACGGCAAGCTGAAGATTCAGGAATGGGACCCGGCTTAATTTAGAAAATCGCCAAGATAGTAGATAGTTATAAGGGGAGTATTTTGGGTAGGGAGACTCATCAATATCATCATTTAATGGCAGACCTTTTAGTATGAAGGTCCGCTTTGCCACGCCTGATGATGTGCCGGTCTTTGTTGAGATGGCCCGTACCTTTGTGGAGATGACCCGTTTCAAGTCATACACATTCAACGCTGAGCGGATGGAGTTAAACCTGCGTGCCGTGGTGGAAAATGAAAAAGGGAACTACTGTTTTTTTGTGGTCGAAAACGGCGAAGGTAAACCTGTCGGTGGCTTGATCGCTTGTGTGGAGAGGCAGTTCTTCTCCGATCAGTTGGTTGCGAGCGTGGTTCACTATGATGTGCTGCCTGAATACCGCATGGGCGGCGCGGGCCTGAAGTTGATTACCGCTTTCAAAAAGTGGGCGGAGAATCGCGATGTGTTTGAAATCTCTGCTGGAGTGAACAGTGGTGTAGACCTCGATAAGATGGATAGTTTTCTGCGTAAGCTCGGCTTCCAGCTCACTGGTGGCAATTACTCCATGCAGCTTGGTGGGGAGTTATAAGTTGAGTGAGTTTCGAAAAATTAAAGAGGTCGATTAATTGATTATGGTATCGGATCTGTCTGGTGTTTCCACGCGTGAGGAATTGGAAGTATTGATTTCCAAAACCAGAAAGAGCGGAAAGAAGGCAGCTTTTGGATGGGTTCTTTTTTCATTGTTTGTAACCGGATGGATAATTTTGTCAAAAATGGAGCCGATTCTGGAATTAAATGAAATGGAAATAGCCGAGGGCGTTTTGGTTGATTTTGTTGAGCGTGAAGGGCTTAGAGGCTATGGGCCTAAGATTGTCTTGCGTGAAGACGATGGTTCCACCTATGCGATATTAGCAAATGCTGCTGCAGGCAACCCACATTATACTTTGGTGAAACAACTGGAAGGCAGTCGAATAAAAGTATGGCT
The DNA here is from genome assembly GCA_050304695.1 of Mariprofundaceae bacterium. Lineage (GTDB taxonomy): Bacteria > Pseudomonadota > Zetaproteobacteria > Mariprofundales > Mariprofundaceae > WSZY01. The sequence goes on along the minus strand of JBNLEB010000003.1, from coordinate 2,958 downwards.
TCAGGACACATGTAGATTTGGTGGATTCTTGTGTAGCCCATCCATGAATCAACTTCAATATCAAGATAAAGTGATTGTTGATTATAACGGTTTTGTGCGAATCAATATGGAGGAATTTAGAGGGTGGGGCGTTAAAGGCACCATTATATTCTTTGTTCCATTATTAACATTTTTATTAGGGTTGTTAGTCCTTTTTCTTCGTGAGAAGCAGGCAAAAAGGATGAGAAAAGAATTTGAGATCAAGGGGATAGGGGTATAGATATGGGTTCGGTTACTAATATTAAGGTAGATGTTGGTGAGCTACTATTTACGGCCGTTGAGAAGAAAACAGATCTGGCCAGTGTGTCGCTCAGTGTAGCGGAGGGGATGAAGAATGCGAATTCGACTAATCCAGACCCTGCTCAACTGTCACTTGATCATGAGTCTGCGGTATATGCGATGGCAGACACGGTGCATTCACTTGTCGAGCTTGTGAAGAAAATTCCGGGTGGCGGAGCAATAGCGGCAGCTAAACTGTCTGTAGATGTAGAGCAAATGGTGCTGGATCAAAAGAAGTATGGTGCTGTTACAAATAATACACTCCTTTCTCTTCTAAGTGATCTTTCAGGTGCGGGGGCGTTGGCCACACGCTTTAATCCGGCTGTTTCATTAACTTTTGGCATAGCATCTCTTCTTGCTGGGGGGGTTGTTTTTTTCAATGTTTTTGATGCCAATGACACATCAATGATGACAACGGTCATGGAGCAGATGAATAAGCTGGAGGCTCTTCTAGATCCACATAAGGAGGCCATGAAAGCCGAACAGCAGCAGCAAGAAAATACACTGCCGCCAGATATACCTCCTGAGCAGAAAGCAGCAGAGGCTATAAAGAAAACGCTTCCACCATCTCCAGCTGAGGGAGGGGCTCCGACACCGGTTGTTACAGATCCTACGGCCCCACGACCGCCATCAACGAGTTTTATTAATTCGGCTTCACCGAATTCAGTAACGCTTTCTGCAGGTGGAACGCTTTCCGATATCGTGGCGGCGGAGAATGCCAAAGGAAACAATATCACTGTTGAAGATTTACGTTTGGCAAACGGATTGACACCGGCACAAGATACTTCAATTCAGGTAGGCCAAGAGCTTATTGTACCTCAGAAAGACGGTGATCTTTTAACGATAAATGCTGAGAACGGCTTTACTACAATTAACTATGCCACAGGAGCTACCATTGAGTATGTAGTAGATCCGGCTGATGGATCTTCTCTCACAACCATGACTGTCGTTGATCCTGTCTCAGGTCAGACCTCAGTAACAAATGTTACTAATCAACCTCAACCAGGCGGGGGGAACCTGACGACCAGCTACAATGAAAACACAGGTGTTACTACTCAGCAGGCGTCTGCGAACATTGGTGGTGCAGATGTTGTCGTAAACTACACTTATGATGCAGATGGCAACGCAACAGCGCATGTGCTGACGATCAATGGTCAGTCACCAACTGATCAGGCAAGGGCTGATGAACTGTTGCAAGGGAAAGATCCGTTTGATGTCTCACAAGCTGACCCAGCTATTGTAGATGGTCTGAATGGTGCCTTGTCTGTTTATGATGCAACCAATCCATCTGGTGCTCAGACGTTTATCAACGCCATGAACGGTGTTCAGGAGTTTTTGAGTCTTAGCGACCTCCAAAACAATGTCATCAACAATAGTGGTGTGGTGGGAACCTTAAGTGAAATTGCTCCACCGTTATTAGATGCTTTGACATTTGCGAACGCCATTAAGAATGGTGAGCCGGTTCCGATTGTTGCCTCCGGCCTGAATATGGCAAATAACCTTATGACAACGGATGGTGTTCCTGCTTACCCATCGCTTGCCGGTGCTGCCAATGTTGCCAGTGGCGTGATGAGTATTATGAACCTCGAAGCAGCTCTTAAAAATGGGGATACCTGGGGTGCGATTAATTCAGGTATTAGCACCATCAGCTATGGTGCACAGGCGCTTTCACATCTTGCTACAGGAGTGGTCGCCGAGGTGGCGACAAGTGTGGCCGATACGATTAGTAGTGCGATGCCGTATATCGGTGTGGTTAATAGCATTATTGCCGGTGATCCTGTTGGTATTGCCGTTGCTGTTGCTTCGCTGGCTGTGCCGGTTATTGGGCAGATTTATGCAATTTACAACATTGTCAGTGCGCTCTTTGCCGACAATACACCACCGGAAGCGTGGGGTAATGCCCAGGCCGAGTGGTCGGGGCTTGATGCGGTTACCAATGCCGGCGGCGCTAATGGTGGGCTCGAACGAGCTCAGGGCACTTATGATGCCATGCTCAATTACCTGGATACGATGGCCGCAAATGCAGAGGCAGCCAATCCAAGCTTCCCGCTCGGTATTATTCCAAACCGTCTGCCCTCGATCACCTTCCGTGACCAGAGTGGCGTGCCGGGCTTCACGCTGACCGATATCGATCCGTTGACCGGTAAGCAGGCGCCAATTGTTCATTATGATTTTGAGTCGATGCAACCCTACGATGCGCCGGTCGGAACCGATCTGGCCGCACAGGGCTTCTATGAGCGATTCATTCGTTCGGCATTGGGTCGTCAGGCGATTGCGCCGATGTGGGAGGTGGCGACTGCTGCAGCTCAGACACAGGCGGGTGACCCTTATGCGGGCCTGTCCGAGGAGGAGCGAGCAGGCCGCGCCGGTAAGCTTGCTGCAGCACTTCCCGATGGTGCGACAGAGCAGACCTTCCGTCCGATCGCGCTCGATCTCAATGGCGGTGGTATCCAGACCACGGCCGGGGTGAAGGCGGTTGCCTTCAATGTGGATGACAGTGGTTTCTACAAGAGTACCGAGTGGCTCGCCAGTGACGGCACCTTTGCCGGCACCGACGGCATGCTCTTCCTTGATCGCAACATGAACGGTGCGATCGATAGCGGTAAGGAGCTGTTCAGTAACGCTGCTGTGGCACTGAAC
>JBNLEB010000002.1:0-26359 GCA_050304695.1 Mariprofundaceae bacterium | reverse complement strand
CGTGTGGAATGTGCTCGAACGATTTGTTCGAGCGTGCGAGTCAGCGCACGATCGGACAAATTGGACGAGTGCGAAGCACAACTCGGCCGTTCGGCCGTGCGCAGCACGGGCGAACTTATTAATATACGCACGTATCTTTTTGCATGTTGATCATCGGTTGCCCTCCCCTTTAATCAGATGATTTAACTATAGATGATATCGCCAAAGGGGCAAATGAATGGTTTCGATATCCTTTTGCCCGGAAATAGCGTGGATATATAGAAGTATACATAACCTGGAATATCTATATTCGAAAAGCCGTACATCCGTGCGCGGGATAAGCAAAAATATGGGAGATTTCTTCCCTTTCAAAAGGCGGCCAATGGCCACCTTTTTTTGTGCCAGTGAAGTGAAATAAAGATTTTTTTTACCGCCTGCATCATTTTTGTTGACGCCGATAAATAGCAGGACGGAAAATCAGAAGCTTATTTTCTAAGCATGGAGGAAGTCTTATAATGAAAAAGGCTTTGATGATCGCAGCTGCAGCTGCATTCGTAGTCAGCGGTTTCGCTGCTACTGCCATTGCCGGCCCTGAGGCCAAGTGCAAGGCATGCCATACCTTTGAACAAGGTGGCAAAAATAAAACCGGCCCGAACCTGTTCGGTGTAGTCGGTCGTGAAATGGGTTCAGTTGATGGTTTCAGCTACGGCTCATATCTGGCTGGTAAGCCGGGCACATGGGATGAAGCTTCCCTGCGTGCATGGCTGGAGAACTCCAAGGAAGTAGCCAAGGCTGCTGGCGGCAAAACCAAGATGCCACCTCAGAAGATGAAAGGAGCGAAGGCTGACAAAGTCATCGCATTCCTGAAGGGTCTTAAGTAAGGCTAAGGTTTCCAAAGCTGTTTAAAAGGCGGGCCATAAGGCTCGCCTTTTTTATTATCCGTCGCCCGCGACACTTTGCCGCATCGAAAAGTAGATATGTTGTTGACAGATTTCCGGTCCGGTTGATAATTGCACATTATATCATAATATGAGGAGATTCTAATGAAAAAAAGTTTGATGATCGCGGCTGCAGCTGCATTTGTAGTAAGCGGTTTCGCTGCTACCGCTATCGCTGGCCCTGAGGCCAAATGTAAGGCGTGCCATACCTTTGATCAGGGTGGAAAAAACAAGACCGGCCCGAATCTGTTCGGTATTATGGGAGCTAAACAGGGTGATGAGTCTCGTGCTGGTTACAGCAAATACGGTTCATACCTGAAAGCTCAGAATGCAGCCGGAGCTGTTTGGGATGAGGGCAGCATGAAGGCATGGCTGGAAAACTCCAAGGATGTTGCCAAGGCTGCTGGGGGCAAAACGAAAATGGCGCCACAAAAGCTGAAGGGTGCGAAGGCTGATGCAGTAATCGCATTCCTGAATGGTCTTAAGTAAGTTAAACCGTATTTGATTTAAAAGGCGAGCCGTAAGGTTCGCCTTTTTTTGTTCCACCCATGGACGGGTGGCTTTAGTAAATATCGTGAATTTCGTACGATTTACGATGCGACAAAGGCCGAAGGCAAGGTACTCTGAGGCCGTTTTATTTAACTGCCTTTTTGTTGAAAATTGTGCGCTAAATCACTCGAATCGGTACAGCCATCCCTCTATACTGTGGCGCATGAGTATTCAGCTCTCCGACTTAAAGTCACAACCCCTGTTTGAAGTTCTTAATGAAGAGGAGCTGCAACAGCTTTGTGATGCCGGTGTGAAACAGTCGTATAACAAGGGCGAAATACTGATCAAAGAGGGTGGCATGAACCACTATCTTTTCTATCTGACCAATGGGAATGTGGAAGTGAGGTCGTATGGCGTCAAGATTGCCAAGCTTTCAGCTGGCGAGATGATCGGCGAAGTCTCTGCTGCAGGGCTTGGAACACCGATTGCCGATGTCATCGCCGCAGGTTCGGTGACCGTTTACAAGTTCTCCGTAGATCTGATCCAGCGAATTTCCATCGCGAACGAAGCTTTTGGCAATCATTTGCAGAACCGCGCGATGGCCAGGGTACTCTGCTAATTCAAAAAGCACTCATCTGAGAATAGCGGTTATGGCATGTTTGGAGCATGGCCGATAGCCTTTGCCCATGGCTATTGTGAATCGCCGGGCACGGCATGAGTATCATATTCTTGAAACCTATGAGGCGGGCATGATTCTGACTGGCCCGGAAGTCAAGTCGATTCGTGCCGGGCAGGCCAATTTGGCGGAGGCCCACTGCATTATCCGTAACGAGAAACTGATCCTGATAGGATGTCATATCAGCCCGTATAAACCGGCAGCGATGAATAATCCAAAGGAGCCGGCAAGATCGCGGGAGTTGTTGTTGCACAAGAGCGAAATCCAGCGTCTGATCGGCAAACTGAAAACCAAAGGGTTGACGCTGGTACCCCTGAAGCTCTACTTCAATGATCGGGGCTATGCCAAGCTGGAAATCGGGCTGGCCCAGGGCAAGAAGCTGCACGATAAGCGTCAGGACAAAAAAGAGAAGGACATCAAGCGCGATCTGCAGCGCCAGTACAAGATGTAATGAGCAAACCCTGGAAAACTGACCTCGAACAACTGCTGATGCGTCGACAGGTCGGTTTTCTATCCACATCCGGCAGCGGTGGGCCGGAAACATCCATGGCCCCCTTCGCCCTGTTTCAAGGTGACATTCTTCTGCACCTCTCCGGGCTGGCACGCCACACAAAAAACCTGGAACGGTCATCGATTGCAGGTTTCATGATCTGTGATTCGGAAAGGGAGAGTGAGTCTCCACTCTCCATGATGCGTGTGAGTTTGCAGGGGGATGTTTTGCCAGTCGACGATGCAGAGCTTGCGCTGGCAAAAGAGGCTTATTTAAGAGCTGTCCCGGATGCCGGGCCGTTGTTCGACTTTGCCGATTTCAAGCTTTTTAAACTCTCCGTAACTGCCATTTACTGGGTCGGTGGTTTTGGCTCGGCCAGAGAGTTAAGCCTGAGCCAGTGGAAGTCACTGAACCCTGCCATCAGGGAGAGAAGAGCCAGTCACCTTCAGGGATTCCATGCACATATCTATTATGATGCCGAAAGCTATGAGCAGGCCGCTGAACTTTGTGATCGTGCAGGGGAGCTGTTTGGCGTGGCGGTTGGTCACAAGCACAAACAGCTGGTCGGACCGCACCCCTGCTGGAGCTGTCAGCTGACACTTACTCCGGATCAGTTTGGTGAGGTGGTTCCGTGGCTGGCGATGAATAGAAACGGACTGACCGTGTTTATCCATGCCGAAACGGGAGATGTGATGAGGGACCATACCGAGCACACGATGTGGATGGGAAAGATGGAGTCTCTGAATATGGAGATTCTTAAGCAGTTCATTTAGAGGAGAGAGCGGATGAAACAGACGATTTTGGTCATTGGCGTTCTGCTTATGTTGAGCGGGTGTAATGAGGCTAAAGAGGCAGGTGATGAGACAGCGCGGGAGATCACCGGCGCCAATATGATCGAGCAGGGACGAGCTGTTCAGCAGCAGTTGCATGATATTGACCGCCAGCAACAACAGCGATTCGAACAGTTGGAAAAGGAATAGAAAGGAAATAACCCGCCATGGATGGCGGGCGAATCCGGTAGGATTCGTGAGCATCGTGGAAACCGCGCTTTTCATGATGCGTTTCAAGCAAAAGGCAGGACGCTCTTTTGCGGATGTTATCAAACAAAAAAGGCGGCCCGAAGGCCGCCTTTCAAATGGTTCGTAAGTGTTAACTTACTTCAGACCCTTCAGGAATGCGATAACCTTATCAGCTTTCGCGCCTTTCAGCTTCTGAGGTGGCATCTTTGTTTTACCGCCAGCTGCCTTGGCAACACCCTTAGAGTTTTCCAGCCATGCCTTCAGTGCATCTTCAGTCCATACACCACCAGCTGCGTTCTGAGCTTTCAGGTATGAACCGTATTTGCTGTAACCAGCACGAGACTCATCACCCTGTTTTGCACCAACGATGCCGAACAGGTTTGGACCAGTCTTGTTTTTTCCACCCTGATCAAAGGTATGGCATGCTTTACACTTGCCTTCCGGGCCAGCGATAGCGGTAGCAGCGAAACCGCTTACGACAAATGCAGCTGCAGCTGCGATCATCAAAGTCTTTTTCATGAAAAAACTCCTCCTCTAGTGAATTGGAGACGACTTGCTATAGAAAGTCGTTCTACGATGCAATGTTAAAGATTAAAGAAATTTAATCGTAGTGGAAACTTCGCCACCCTAGGGGGTGAATCCACCCCCCAGCCAGCTATTTTCCCCACAAAAATCAAGTGGTTATTACAAAGTTTAATGCGTCATCTTTGGCATCAATTTCAATAGTGCTACCCGGTGTGGCTTCGCCTGATATCAGCAGTTTGGCGACCGGAGTTTCGACCTCCTGCTGGATAAAGCGGCTCAGAGGCCGTGCACCGAACACCGGATCGTAGCCTTCTTGTGCCAGAAAGGATTTCGCGGCCTTGGAGAGTTGCAGGAAGACTTGCTGTTGCGCCAGTCGCTCCTGTAGCGAGGTAAGAAGCAGGTCGGTAATTTTCACAATCTGATCCTGAGCCAGTGGGGTGAACAAGACCGTATCATCGACACGGTTGAGGAACTCCGGCCTGAACTGGTTACGTAGCTCAGCAGTGATTTGCTCTCTGGCCGATTCACTGATCTCACCTTTCTCGTTTACACCGTCAAGCAGGTATGTGCTGCCGATGTTACTGGTCATGATCACAACCGTATTCTGAAAATTGACGGTACGGCCATGACTATCGGTCAGACGCCCATCATCAAGCAGTTGCAGCAGCACGTTGAAGACATCGGGGTGCGCCTTTTCGATCTCATCGAATAGCAGTACGCAGTAGGGTTTACGACGCACAGCTTCGGTCAACTGACCGCCCTCTTCAAAACCGACGTATCCCGGAGGTGCGCCAAGCAGTCTGGAGACAGCATGCTTCTCCATGTACTCGCTCATATCGATACGCACCATATTATCTTCGGAATCGAACAGGCTGGCCGCCAGTGTCTTGGCCAGCTCCGTTTTACCAACGCCGGTGGGTCCCAGAAAAATAAATGAACCGATGGGTCGTTTCGGGTCTTTAATACCGGCACGTGCACGTATCACAGCATCGGCAACGCTATCGACTGCCTCATCCTGGCCGATCACTCGCTCATGCAGATGGTCGGCAAGTCTGAGCAGTTTCTCACGCTCGCCCTCCATCAACCTTGTAACAGGGATACCGGTCCAGCGGGCAACCACAACGGCTATCTCCTCTTCGGTCACCTCCTCCTGCAGCAGGTTGCTTTCACCCTTATCGCTGGTTTCCAGCTCTGCTAGCTCCTTCTCTAGCGACGGCAAGATACCGTGCCTGAGCTCAGCCACCTTGTTGAGGTCGTAGGCGCGTTCGGCGGCCTCAATATCGAGTCGGGTCTGCTCAATCTTTTCACGCAGCGATTGAATGTTGCCAATGGATGCCTTCTCTTTATCCCACTGGGCACGCATGGCATCGCGTCTGGATTTCAGCTCTGCAAGCTCCTCCCTGAGTGATTCCAGGCGCTCCCGGCTGGCAGTATCCTTCTCTTTTTTCAGGGCTGTCTCTTCAATCTCCAGGCGCATGGTACGGCGAGTGATCTCATCGAGCTCGGCAGGCATGGAGTCGATCTCCGTGCGGATCGAGGCACACGCCTCATCGACCAGGTCGATCGCCTTGTCGGGTAGAAAACGATCGGAGATATAACGATCCGACAGGGTTGCAGCCGCAACGATGGCGCCATCCTGAATGCGAACACCGTGATGCACTTCGAAACGTTCTCTTAAACCGCGCAGAATCGAGATGGTATCTTCCACATTGGGAGCATCGACCACAATCGGCTGGAAACGACGCTCAAGTGCCGCATCTTTCTCGATATGCTGGCGATACTCATCCAGCGTGGTGGCACCGATACAGTGGAGCTCGCCACGAGCAAGCATCGGCTTGAGCATATTACCGGCATCGGATGAGCCTTCGGTCTTACCGGCACCTACAATGGTGTGCAGCTCATCGATAAAGAGGATGATGCGCCCTTCCGACTCCTTGATCTCTTTGAGTCCCGCCTTCAGGCGTTCTTCAAATTCGCCCCGGTACTTGGCACCGGCCATCAGTGCGGTCATGTCGAGCGAGAAGACAGTGCGCTGCTTCAGGCCTTCCGGCACATCGCCATTCAGGATGCGTTGAGCCAACCCCTCGGCGATGGCTGTTTTACCCACACCCGGCTCACCGATGAGCACCGGGTTGTTCTTGGTCTTTCTCGAGAGGATGCGAATCACACTGCGAATCTCACTATCGCGCCCGATCACCGGGTCAAGTTTGCCGCTGCGCGCCATCTCCACCAGATCGGCGCCATACTTCTCCAGCGCCTCGTAGCTGCTTTCCGGTGAATCGTTGGTGACACGCTGGTGTCCACGAATCGATTCCAGCGCCTCTAAAAACTTTTTACGACTGATACCGGCTTTTTTAAGCACCTGGCCACTGGTCGATGCTGAGCCTTCCTCAATCAGTGCCAGCAAAAGGTGCTCAACCGAGATGTATTCGTCCTGCATGGTTGAGGCTTCATCGCCTGCCTTGACTATCAGCTGGTTTAGCCGCTGCGTGATATAGACCTTACCCGCTTCGCTGGAGGAGCCGGTAACTTTCGGTAGCTTGGAGAGTTCCTGTTGAATATCTGAGGCAAGTGAATCCACCTGGGCACCCGCACGCTCGATCAGGCGTGGAGCAAGACCATCGTCTTGTGCAAGAAGTTCGGCAAACAGATGTTCGCCATCCACCTCCTGATGCGATAGACGCACAGCAAGTGCCTGCGCCGATTGCAACGCCTCGCGAACTTTTTGCGTGGTTTTATTCAGATCCATTAAAACACCTCATCATATATCTGTGTACCTATGGCATTCATATATATGGAGGTTTTCCCGGCGAAATTCAAGGTGTGCGGAAGAGGTGACGAGGAGCCACCCTTCGATCAGGGGCTCTCCACCACAATGACAGCGACCTTGGCTGCACCGATGGGATTGGAGTTGGCCATCTCAACAATCAAATCGAACTTACCCTCCGGATTGGCGAATGGAAGATGAAACTCATGGTCGCCAACGCTGTAGCTACGCTGCTGTTTGATCTCTTTCTCCACGTCCTCTTCGGCGCGCAGAATACGAAAGGTGAGCGGGCCAACAGCATCGGAGACGAGTGTAACCTGATAATCTCCCGGGCGATTGGGAAGATTGAAAAATTCGCGCATGTTCTGGAATGCAGGTACAGTGACATCGCGATAGTAGAGGTACTCCTTATCCTCTGCCTGTGCCGGAGAGGCAAACGTTAACAGAACCAGCAGCGAGAGAAGTCGAATCATGACTCCTCCTGTGTATCGACTTCGTATTTATCGCAGAGATAGCGCATTTTATCCTTCGCCCGGTCACCAAAACCGAGCCAGCGTCCGGCTCGTGCCTTGATGTTGCCGTTACGCTCCAGAGCCGTCAGAAGCAGTTGCTTTTCAAAGTCGGCCACGGCTTGTTCACCCTTGATACCTGTTTCCGGCAGTTGATGGAACCACTGTTCCAGCAGGTCTTCCGAGGTATCCGCAACATGCGGTCCGGCCAGTGATGGGAGGCTCTCGATGATATCATTTTGCGCAAGTACGACGGCACGCTCGATCACATTCTCCAGCTCACGTACGTTGCCGGGCCAGCTGTAACGTTGCATCTGCTCCATCACCTGATCGGAGAACCCCTCTACCTGTCTGCCGCACGCCAGCCCCTTTCGAATCAGCACCTGGCCGGCCAGCAGTTCGAGATCCTCCATATGTTCACGCAGAGGCAGGGCCTCGATCTCAACCACATGGATGCGATAATAGAGATCGTCCCGGAACTCGCCACTGGCAACCAGCTGCTCCAGATCCGCTTTGGTGGAGCAGAGCAGGCGAACATCGGAGGAGATCATCGACTCACCGCCCAGCCTCGAGAATTCGCCGCTCTCCAGCACGCGCAGTAGTTTGGCCTGAACAGAGAGAGGCATACCGGCAATTTCATCGAGAAACAGGGTGCCGCCGCTGGCCCGCTCGAACCAGCCCAGCTTCCTCTTCGATGCACCGGCAAAAGCACCTTTCTCATGGCCGAACAGTTCGGATTCCAGGTGCTCCGCGCTCATGGCAGCGCAGTTGATGGCGATGAATGGTTCCGCAGCCCTCGGGCTCTCCGCGTGCAGGCGTCGGGCGATCAGCTCCTTGCCTGTACCGGTCTCTCCTTTGATGAGCACACTCGACGGCGTGGGAGCCACCTGAGAGATCAGGCTTTTGAGCTCCTGCATCGCTTCTGATTCGCCGAGAAGCTCCAGCTCCATGCGGGTATCCAGTGCATGCTGCAGCTCCTGCTCGCGCAGTTGTTGCCAGCGGGTCTCCATCGCCCGGTCAATGGTGTCCTGCACCTCATCCGGATCGAATGGCTTGCCAAAAAAGTCGAGTGCCCCATCTTTGCGTGCCCGTACGGCAAGTGCATGTTCATCATGGCCGGTAATAACAACAACCGGTGTGTCGGGGCTCTCCTTCTTCAGCTTAACCAGGTAGGCCATACCGATTTCAGGGTTGTCAGGCTCCGGCGGCAGCGCCAGATCCAGTACCACAAGATCGACGCGGTTGGAGGCCAGTGCTGCATCAGCCTTGTCCAGATCTCCCGCTTCCAGAACCTGATAGTGATCCTTCAATAGTAATTTAAGATTGAGGCGGTTGATTTCGTTATCGTCAACAACAAGTACCGTACGTTGGATTTTCATCGCGTGCCTCCCTTGGCTGGTGTCGTCTGATCCTGCCATAGCGGCAGCCGGACGATGAAGGTGGAACCTTTACCCTCGCCCCTGCTTTCAGCCGTAATCGTTCCGCCATGCGCCTTAATGATTCGCCTGCTCAGGTAGAGCCCGATACCCAGCCCGCTCTCCTTACTGGTAGCGAAGAGTCGGAAGAGTCTCTGCTTGAGGAAATGTTGTGGTATCCCCTGCCCGGTATCGCGAATCCGAACTTCGATCATCTTATTCTTTTCCTGCGCATCGATAAACAGTTCACCCTGCTTTTGCATTGCCTGAACGGCGTTATCGAACAGGTTTTCAAACACGCCCTGCAGCATGTTGTTATCGGCTGCCGCAGCAGGGAGATCGGGAAGCGTCGCTTTAATCGCTATACCCTCAGGCCAAAGCCGTTCGTCGATACTCTTTTTTAATAGCTGTGAAACATCACAGGGGACCAGCGAAGGGTGGATCGGAGCCTGCGGGTCAGCCATTCGCTGCATCAGCGTCTGCATGCGGCCCACCACCTTTCGAATTGCACCTACCAGTCGGGAGGTGTCCTCGGCATCGAGTTTGCCGGAGCCGATATGGTGTGCGAGAAAAGAGAGGTCATGCAGCCGGTTTTTCAGGTCGTGGGAGTGAAGCTGGCTGGTCATGCGGGAGAGCGAATCAAGCCTTGCATCCTGCACCTGCTTGTGGGAGAGGCGTGCATGCTCAAGACTCATGGCTGCAAAACGGGAGAGGCTGGTCAGGCTGCGAATCTCCTCGTCATCGGTCTGCCAGTCATCGGTTCGAAAACCCAGATGAAGCCATGCCGTCCCATCTCGCTGCTCAATCGGTAGCACCAGCTCATAATCATCGGAGAGTTCACCCTCCGGTTTTGGCGGTGGCACATTGGCCGGATGGCAATAGAGATTGCCTTCATCGCCAAAGCGTTCATCCAGTGCGGCGTGAGAGCGGTGGCAGATGTTGCAGATGCGCTGCAACAGGGCGGTTTCGATATTCTCAATGGGCAGGTCGGCAAGGTCTCCGGCACCGAATGCCCGGATGGCTGCCAGTGTATCCAGCCGCTTTTTGAAGAAGAGCCTGTCCACGGTGATTTGCAGTTTGTGAACAATGGGGGAGAAGAAGAGTACCGCCACAAGGGCTGCCAGAACCATCGACCAGAGGGAGACAGCATCGCCGGTAACGGTATAGACCAGTGATTCTGACAGAATCAGAGCTACAAAGAAGAGTCCCAGTGCCGATAGTGAAGCAATAAAATAGACTGCCGAGTGAAGCAGGCGCCTGAAATAGAATTGCAGGCGACGGCTAAAACTCAGTGGAGAGGCTGTAGTGATTAGTTGGCTCCTGCCAGCTCGATCAGCCCTTCGACATCGGATTCAAAGCCCTGCATTACCGTCCGTAACTCATCCAGTTCACCATCTGTTAAAGGCGTGAGCGGCAGGCGCAACTCGTTCTCCATCCAGCCGAGTAGCGAACAGGCGCCCTTCACCGGAATCGGGTTGGCACAGGTAAACAGAGAGTCGGTGAGATCCTGTAGGGCGAAGTGAGCCTTGCGGGCAATGTCATGGTTACCGTTGCGCATCGCTTCGGTGAGTTGATACATGGTCTTCGGGGCAATGTTGGAGACCACGGAGATCACGCCCATACCGCCAAGCGCCATGAATGGCATCACGGTCGCATCGTCACCGGAATAGAAGTCCATCCTGTCGCCGCAGGCCATGAAGGTGCGGGTCATCTGCGCCATATCGGCCGTGGCATCCTTGATGCCGATGATGTTGGGGATGTCGGCAAGGCGCGCCACTGTCTCCGGTTGAATGTTCGAATTCGTCCGGCCCGGTACGTTGTAGATGATCTGCGGCAGGTGTACCGCTTCGGCAACGGCACGATAGTGCTGGTAGATGCCCTCCTGAGTCGGCTTGTTGTAGTAAGGCGAGATCAGCAGAGCGGCATCGGCGCCCAGCTCCCTGGCCGACTGAGTCAGCTCGATTGATTCGGCGGTATTGTTACTGCCGGTTCCGGCAATCACAGGGATGCGTCCACCCACATGTTCGACCGTGATACCGATCAGGTGCTTATGTTCGGCGAAAGAGAGCGTTGCGGCTTCGCCTGTCGTTCCGGCAGGGATCACAGCATCGACACCGGCCTCAATCTGGCGATCCAGATGGGCACGAAATGCCTCTTCATCGATTTGACCATTCTTAAATGGGGTGACCAGCGCGGTCATGGTACCATGAAACATGTCAGCCTCCGTACAGGCGGTACTATAACCGTTAATCCTTTACACAAAAGAGGAATCTCCACGCCCATTTACCGCCATGCCAACCTGTCCGGGTTCGTTCGGGATTATCATGTAAGGTCGCCTACGTGGCGATGGTGAGCGATTCCACCATCGGTAGACTTCGCCGAGGCTATTACAGTTCGGATATTGCTCGATTGTTTCGGGCCTGCATGATCTGCGGCAATTGCCCCTCGATCCAGTCGACCAGTGATTCGACATGTACGGAGATCTCCTGGCCGAGTGGCGTCAGGCTGTATTCTACGTGCGGCGGTACCACCGGATAGGCAGTCCGCTTCACAAAACCATCCTGCTCAAGCGTTTGCAGGGTTTGAGCCAGCATCTTCTCACTCACCCCGCCTACCTTGCGCCGCAGTGCGGCAAAGCGAAAGGTGCCGGAGCGCAGTGCCACCAGCACCAGTACACCCCAGCGGCTGGTCACATGGTTCAGAATTTCACGTGACGGACATGCCACAGCAAAGATCTCGCCCCGGCGCATCTGTTCCGCCACACCGTTTTTCAAACTGTTCGTTACTTCCATCGCTGTTTACTCCATCTCTGCCTGAGCCATCTTCTTACACTTACTTTTTTGTGCGTACTTACGAATCGAAAGTGTAAGCATTAAGGTTGCGCTACTCAATAGCTGATAAAGGAGAAGTATGATGATTGCCATTACCGGAGCCACAGGCCAACTGGGCCGACTTGTGATAGAGAATCTTTTGAAAAGTGTACCTGCGACAGAGATTGTCGCCGCAGTACGAAACCCCGACAAAGCCGCTGACCTGGCCGCAAAAGGGGTCGAGATTCGCTTTGCCGATTATAATCAACCGGAGAGCCTGACAGCCGCCTTTGTCGGCATCGAAAAGGTGCTGCTGATCTCCTCGTCCGAGGTGGGCCAGCGCACACCGCAACACCGGGCAGTAATCGAGACTGCTGTTCAGGCAGAGATAAAACTGCTGGCCTACACCAGTATCCTGCACGCTGATAGTTCACCCCTGATGCTGGCCAAGGAGCATCAGGAGACCGAAGCGATCCTGCGCGATTCAGGGCTTCCGTACATACTGCTGCGCAACGGCTGGTACACCGAGAACTACACCATCGGTATCCCGGCAGCACTGGAAAACGGTGCCATCATGGGCTGTGCCGGAAGCGGAAAGCTCTCCTCGGCCTCTCGTGCCGACTATGCCGCAGCCGCGGCAGCTGTTTTGACCGGAAGCGGCAAGGCGGGCGAGGTTTACGAACTGGCCGGAGATCATGCATGGTCGCTATCTGATCTTGCTACGGAGATTTCGAAGCAGAGCGGCAGAGCCATTGCGTACCACGACATGCCGGAAGATGAATACCGCCAGGCACTGATCGGTTTCGGTCTGCCCGAAGGTTTTGCCGTGGCACTGGCCGATGCCGAAACGGGCGTCGCCAACGGCGTACTCTTCGATGACAGCTGCCAGTTAAGCCGACTGGTCGGGCGTCCGACCACCCCGATGGCAACCAGTGTTGCCGAAGTGCTGACCGATGCCAATCCCCTCGGCTGACTACTTGCCTGACAGACGTGCGGTTATAACATCGCCGGATGCCATCGATTGATAACCATCCCGACTTTTCACTATTGAATGAGCACGGCCTGAACCTTCAGGCCGTATTTGATTTGTCGAAATTGCCTGAGGAGCTACATGACGCTTTGGCTGCGACCGTTCCGGCATTTCCACGCTATCGACGATTGTTTTTACTTGGTCATGGCGGCAGACGCATGTGGGAGGCCATGCAAACCTCCGGGTTTAGCGGGAAAACCGATCCGATCGATTCGTTTTCAAAGGGTGTTGTGCAGCGCTGGTTGTCAGCGAACTACCCCGAGGCGGCATTTGAAACAGTCTATCCCGCTGGTCAACGTCTTGTACCACTACAGCAACTCGGAGCATTGGCCGGTTGGCATCACGCTTCACCGTTCCGTGTCGGCATCAATCGTGAGTGGGGTTCATGGTTCGCCTACCGTGTGGCGCTGCTGATCGATGCCGAGCTGCCGGTCACCGAACCTGAAGACTGGGATTCGCCCTGCGTGGAGTGCGCGGAGAAACCGTGTATTACGGCCTGTCCGGCGGGAGCGGTTGGAGGTACCTCGGACATGTTACCGCGCTGCATCGATTTCAGACTGCAGGAAAATTCATCCTGCGCACGGCAATGCCTTTCAAGACTGGCGTGTCCGGTAGCGATGGAACATCGATATTCAAGCGAGCAGCTCAACTATCACTACGGCGTCTCTCTGCAAACCATCCTGCGCTGGCAGAAGCGGGCCTCTTAGGCGAGGTACGCCAATCCACTTTGCATAACGGTAGAAAGTGAATGGCAGGACGCCATTCACGGATCAATCAGGCCAATCCGTACATGGATGTGCGGCGAGCGACCAATGGGAGCTCGTAAGCGAAGCAAAACCACGCTTTTGCGTAGCGGTAGAAAGTGAATGGCAGGACGCCATTCACGGATCAATCAAGCATTCACCATTCGGCGTGAGGATGGCACATCCACCTTCTCCTCGGCATGCAGACCGAGTTTGTCGAACAGCACCCGGTCGTTGTCAGCCTCCTGATTACCGGCGGTGAGCAGCTTCTCGCCGTAAAAGACGGAGTTGGCGCCGGCGAGGAAGCAGAGCGCCTGCATCTCTTCACTCATCGTTTCGCGGCCGGCCGATAATCGAACATAGGAGCCCGGCATGGTGATGCGGGCAACGGCGAGGGTGCGAATAAACTCGAAGTTGTCCAGGTCATCCAGACTCTCCATCGGCGTGCCTTCGATCCTGATCAGCATGTTGATCGGCACGGACTCGGGGTGCGGATTCATACGGGCGAGCTGAGCGACGAGTCCTGCACGGTGGCGGCGTGATTCGCCCATCCCGACGATGCCGCCGCAACAGATGCTCATCCCCTCGGCACGCACATGCTTCAGCGTATCGAGCCGCTCCTCATAGGTGCGGGTGGAGATGATCTCCTTGTAGTACTCCGGATCGGTGTCGAGATTGTGGTTGTAGTAGTCCAGCCCCGCCTCTTTGAGTTGGTGGGCCTGCTCCTCTGTCAACATGCCGAGCGTGGCACAAGTCTCCATGCCCATGTCGCGCACTTCGCGCACCATATCGCAGACGATTTCAAACGCCCGACCCTTTGGCTCGCGCCATGCCGCGCCCATGCAGAAGCGGGTGGCCCCCTTCTCTTTGGCGGCTCTCGCATTGGCCAGAACCTCCTCCTTGGCCATCAGCAGCTCTTTTTCGAGGCCGGTGTCGTAGCGGATGCTCTGCGGGCAGTATTTACAATCCTCGGGGCAGCCGCCGGTTTTGATCGAGAGCAGGGTGGAGAGCTGGATGGCGTTGGCATCGAAATAGGTGCGATGTGCCTGCTGGGCACGGAAAATCAGGTCATTGAACGGCAGCTCAAACAGCTCTTCGATCTCATTGATGGTCCAGTCATAACGCATACGGAGGCCTCCGGTTAACTAAATCGACGCATATGGTAAACGGAACTGCTGCTATGGGCAAAAATTCAGGTCGGTTGCCAGACCGGAACGGGTTAGGTTTCAGGTTGATATTTCAGGCGACTGAGATGTTTGCGAATGGTCAGGATGCTGTTCAAACTCATGGAGATGGAGTCCATTTTCATATTCAGGAATATCTGGGTCCATTCCGGATCGGCCGCAAGCTCACCGCAGACCGATACGGGAATAGTATTTCTTTTGGCAGCATCGACAGTCAGTTGAATCAATTGGCGAATGGCAGGGTGTTTGGGACGATAAAAGCTGCCGACATCTTCGTCGCCACGGTCAGCAGCGAGAGTATACTGAATCAGGTCATTGGTGCCGATGGAGAAGAAGTCGGAGACCTTGGCAAGCTGGTCGGCAATTAATACGGCAGCCGGAACTTCGATCATGGTTCCGACAGGAATGTGAGAAGTAATACCGAGCTTTTTTTTGCAGCTGTCGATGCGATCGCGAATTTTTTCCATCTCCTCCACGGTTGCGACCATCGGCACGAGAATTTGCATGGGCCCCTCTTCGGCGGTTTTAAGCAGGGCTGTCAGCTGTGTGGAGAGAAGTTCGGGGATATGAAGCAGCAGACGAACACCGCGAAGCCCAAGAGCCGGATTTTCACCGACATACTTATAGCCCGAAAGCTGGCGATAGAGAGAGGGCTTATCGCCACCAATATCGAGCAGGCGGAAGGTAACAGGACGGCCCTCCATACCAAGTACTATGTGGACATAGTGGCGATGCAGTTCCGCGACATCCGGCATCTCCTTATGTTGCATGAAAGCAAACTCGGTACGGAAAAGCCCGATTCCTTCGGCGCCGACCTGATTGGCCTGCGCCAGTTCATCTTCAAATTCCAGGTTGGCCATGATGGGAAGTTTCTGTCCATCTTTACTAATCGAGGGTTTGGTTGCATAAGGGCCCAGGTCGTTTCGGATGATCTCCAGTGCTGCTATGAAGTTACGATACTCTTCATGATCCGCATCCGTTGGGTTGATGATCCATTTTCCGAGCGTGGCATCGAGAATGATCGGATCGCCGTCATTCGATTTGTTAAGAATTTCTTCCGATCCGATCAGGGCGGGCATACCGATACCGCGGGCGACAATAATCGAGTGCGCTGTCATACCACCCTGCTCTGCAATCACACCGGCAATGCCGAGCCGCCAGAGCATGACGATGTCCTGAGGTGTAAACTCCCTGCCAATCAGCACTTGAGGTGTGCTGTCGCCGGGAAGTTCGAACTTGAACGATTGACCGGTCAGGTGACGAAGAATTCTCACACCAGCCTGCTCTACATCGCTTTTTTTGTCGCGCAGGTAGGGGTCTTCAATCTCATCGAAGACAGCTTCAATGGTATCGAGCTGTTGTCGTAGCGCCCATTCGGCATTGATCTGTTTCTCCTGAATCAGTCGGCGGGAGTTATCGATCAGTTCCGGGTCCTGCAACATCATGCCGTGAGCTTTCAGGATCATCATCGGTTCCTGGCTCTTCATGCCCAGCAGATGTTCGCGCTCCTCTTCAAGTTCCTTTATCGCTTCGTTCAGGGCCTTATCGAGGCGCTGGAGTTCGAAGGGGATATCAGTGTGTTCCAGGTGGCGCTCGGGAATTGGATGACGTCCCGAGGTCAGTTTCTGAACGCTGCCAATGACGATGCCATCGCTGGATGCGATCGCATTACCGCGACAGGTCTTCACTTCATTAACTTCCACTACTCATCCTCACCGAAGCGCTCTTTCACCAGTTTTTCAATGGCGTTGAGGGCCTCTTCAGCATCACTGCCTTCGGCTCTTAACAGCAGTTCAGTGCCTTTGCATGCAGCCAGCATCATGATACCCATAATACTCTTGCCATTCACCTCAACAGAGTCTTTGATCAGGGTGATTTCACTGCTGAAGCCACCAGCAGTTGAAACCAGTTTTGCCGAGGCGCGTGCATGCAGCCCCAGCTTGTTGTTGATATGAATCCGGCGCTCAGCCATTGGAAACACCACTACCAGACAGGTTTGCACGGTCATCGTGAACCGTATATTCCGAGGCCAGGCACATATACTGTTGACCGGATGCAACCACTTCCCGTGCCAGATCGTGAATATCCCGGGTCTCCTGCCTGAGCGAGAGTGCCTTGATCAATGCCGGCAGATTGAATCCGGAGAGAATTTCAACCTTGGTCTGGTCGGCACAACTGAGTGCAACATTGCAGGGGGTTCCGCCAAACATATCCGCCAGGACAAAGACGCCATCACCAATATCGGTCTGCCGGATCATCGAAGCCAGTTGTTGCTGGATAAGCTCCGGTTTGTCTGAATCTTCAACATTCAGCGTGGCGATAAGCGACTGCTTACCGAGCACATGTTCAGCCGCTGCCAGCATCTCACTGGCAACTTTAGCATGGGCGATCAGTACAACTCCTATCATCTCCGACTCCTCATGCAGGCGGTATCGATGCCAGTTCTCTGTGTCGTAACACGGGAACAGCAATCTTTTGTTCCTCAATCCAGCGAGCAATCCTCTCGGCCATATAGACCGAACGGTGACGTCCACCGCTGCATCCAATGGCCAGCGTAAAGTAGCGCTTTCGCTCTTTCTTCAATTGTGGCCAGATAAATGCCAGCCAGTCACGCAGCTTCTCTTCGGCATTTGCAACATCCGGAATAGCGGCAAAAAATGCCTCGACCGCCGCATCGCGACCGGTTAGCGGTGCCAGATCGGGCTGGTAGTGTGGATTGGGCAGAAAACGCATATCCACCACCATATCCGATGCAGGCGGGATACCTCGCTGATAACTGAACGAGATGATAGAGCAGACGATATCGTGCTCCAGATGTTCTAACTCACATTGCTTCTTCCAGAACGACTCTACCAGATCGGCCAGTTCGTACGGACTAAGATGACTGCTGTTAAGCACCATGCTGGACTGCTCTCGCAGTTTTTCCAGCGCCTTTCGTTCATCGGCAATGGTTTGCGAGAGCTCCTCCACCGAACTGAACGGGTGTTTGCGGCGAAGGGTGGAGAAGCGGCGCAACAGCACCTCATCTTCGGCATCAATGAAGAGAATCTGCCACTCATGGTGGCTGCGTGCCTTCTCCAGTTCGCTGTAGAGTGCTTCGGGTGTCTCACTGCTGCGAATATCGATGCAGACGGCGGCATGGTTATGCTGTCGTTGCACCTTCTCCGCCCAGTCGGAGAGCATTTCGGTCGGCAGGTTGTCCGTACAGAAGAAGCCCAGGTCCTCCAGTGCATGTAGTGCGGTACTCTTGCCGGCTCCTGAGAGTCCCGAGATCATGAGCAACATCCGATGCTACTCCTTTTGCCCCTGGCTACCCTGCCGGATACGCTCCTCCAGTGCTTCGGTAAAGGCCAGGTTACTGTCCAGTCCGCGCTGTTTCAGCAACTGGTTGCGTGTAGCCACCTCAACCAGTACAGCCAGTGACCGACCGGGGCGAATAGGTATACGGATTTTGGGCAGTGTAACACCGTTGAGAATAATGGTGTTGTTTTCACCGAGTATCCGATCCTCCTCCTTAATCTTCTCCCAGGTAACAATCTCGATGACCAGTCGCAAACGTTTGGTATCGGTGATAGCCGCTGCACCATAGAGGTCTCGAATGTTCAGGATGCCCAGACCGCGAATCTCCATATGATATTTCAGCGATTCCGGACTGCGGCCAACAAGCACGTCGGCGCTTTGGCGAATAAATTCGACCATATCATCGGAGATCAGGCGATGGCCGCGCTCGATCAGTTCCAGAGCGATCTCGCTTTTGCCGATGCCGCTCGCTCCGGTCAGCAGTACACCCATGCCGAAGATATCCATGTAGACACCATGCTGGAAGACGCTCGGAGCCAGACGCTTGGAGAGGTAGAGCATCATTTCGGTCATGAAGGTTGAGGATTTCAGGTTGGTGACGATCAACGGTGTGTCGGTTCTTGTGGCGGCTTCGACAATAAAGTCGGGTGGTGTCTGGTCGCCCGTGATAACCACTCCGGCCAGCCTTAAGTCGAACACATCATTAACCGCCTTACGCTGCTCCTCCTCCGGTCTGGTTGAAAGATAGTGCAGCTCTGTCAGGCCGATGACCTGAAGTCGGTAGTCGCTTAAATTCTCAAGAAACCCGGCAAAGGCCAGCGATGGTTTCTGCATACGGGGATGATCGATATAACGGTAGAGCCCCTTTGCACCGGTAATCAGCCGCATGTTCATCGCCTCGCCCCGCTCTTCGAGTAATTCACCCAGGGTGATACGAGGTAGCTGGCTCATAACTGATTAAGGTTTTGTTCCAGAAAGAGCTCGGAAATGGCTTCAGGCGTCGGGGCCTGCATGATGCGTTTCCTGAAAGAGTCCTGCTGCAGCACACGGGCAAGCCTGGCCAGAAGTTCCAGATGGGTACGATCCTCACTGTCCGGCACAAGAAGAAGAATCACGATATGTACCGGATTGCCATCGATTGAATCGAAATCAATGCCTTCAGGATGCCTTACCAGTGCAATGACCGGTTGCCCCAGATCCGGCATACGGCCATGGGGTATGGCAACGCCATGGCCGATACCGGTACTACCCAGATGTTCACGGGCCATCACCACCTCAAGCACCCGATCAGGGTCCATTTTGGATAGTGAGTTTGCCATTTCCGTGAGCAGGGCTCGTTTACTGCTGACAGATGAATCGGGCAGAACTCGCTCGACCGGAATCAAGGTAGGGGTTTCCATGATGGCTCCAGTAACCGTTATGGTTGAGTTTCCGGCTCAATCCAGCTCAGTGTTCCGTCGGAACGCCGATAGAGTGCATTGAGCGTGTCGGTCTCTTCGTTGGTGAAGAAGAATACGTTCTGGCTCTCGTTCAACTCCAGTTGCATCACTGCTTCATCCACATTCATCGGCATGGCATGGATATGCTCATGATTGACGACATTAGGCGCATGGTCTTCAGCCAGCTCCTCCTGCTCCTGTGCCAGATCGAGAACGCGGTGTGAGACCTTGATTTCACGACCTTTACGCTGGCCGTGCTGACTGCCGTGACGATGCAGCTTCGAACGGTAGCGTTTGAGTTGACGGTTCAGTTTGTCGACGACTCCATCAATGGAGGCGTACATGTCTTCTGTTTCATGTCCACCGTGGATGTTGATACCGTTTGCCTGCATGGTGACCTCACAGCGCTGACGGAATTTCTCCACGGAGAGCACAACATGCACATCGACCACATGATCGAATGAGTGTTTCAGATGCTGCAGCTTGTCATGGACATAATTTTTAAGTGGTTCTGTCAACTCCACATGACGCCCTGTAATGGATACTTGCATAGTCTACCTCCGCTATTTCCTACTGTATGGATATCGCCTCCTTGCGACTCCGGACCGGGTTTCCCGGTCATGATCATCAGATGATCAATCTCTGTCGGCACGATAGTAGCGCCATTAAGCTCTCTTCCTCTGGGCCAGTCGTGCTTTGCCGTCACGTCGGCGCTGGCTGCTTGGCGGAAGTCCGGCCTGTTCACGGTATTTTGCCACTGTTCTACGAGCAACTTCAATCCCTTCCGCCTGTAGTCGGTCGGCAATGGCCTGGTCGGAAATCGGTTTGCCCAGAGGCTCGGACTCAATCAGTGCTTTCACGCGTTGTTGAACCCGATAGACCGATATACTTCCTCCGCCACGGGTTGGCAGACCAGCCGAGAAGAATCGCCGCATCTCTATCAGCCCAAGCGGTGTCTCGGCGTATTTGCCATTGGTTACACGCGAAATGGTGGACTCATGTAATCCAACCTCTTCGGCGACATCCTGAAGCGTCAGGGGCTTCAGGCCCAGTGTACCGTGTTCGAGGAAGGCACGTTGCCGTTTGGCCAGGCACATCCCTACCTTCATCAAAGTTTCGCTGCGCTGATCAAGCGCATAAAGCAGCCACTTGGCCTCCTGCATGGCATTGTCCATAAATTCACTGTCGGAGCCTGTCCACTCATGGCCATCCCACTGGTTGCTAATGCGCAGAGTTTTGCGTGTGGCACTTGGAATTTCGACATCGATATTGCTGTTGGTGCGGCGAAAGATGATCTCCGGACGCACATAGATGTTGGTTTCGCCGCGCATGCCATGCCCGGGAAAAGGATCGAGTCTGCGCATACGGGACCGGGCCTGATCCAGCTCTTCGAAACTGCACTCCAGTTTTTTGGCGAGTACGTCATCCGGTTCAAAAAGGGCATCGGAGTAGTGTAGCAGCATACGGCGAACCAGGCGCGAGGCATCATCGCTGTCACCCAGTTGTAACAGCAGGCATTCGGTCAGATCCCGTGCGCCAATACCTGGTGGTTCCAGCTCCTGAATAATCGATTCCAGTACAATAATAACCTGTTCGCTTGAAGCGCCGGTCATCTCCGCGATCTCTTCAGCTCCGATTCGGAAATAGCCATCGTCTTCAAGGGAGTCGATGATGACATGGGCGACGGCATGTTCCTGCTCACTCATCGGCTGCTGGTCAACCTGTTCATGCAGAGATTCGCTCAGGCTCTGTTCATCGCGCCACTGTTGATCGCGATCGGGAAGCGAGTCGCGGGATGATGATGAGTACATGGACTCCCAGCGATCATCGCCACGTTCTCTCCATGCATCGACGTCTGTCTCTTCCGATGGCTCATCGATCGGTTCACTGACGATGCCTTCGTTCTCCTGTTCAAGCAGAGGATTACTCTCCAGACACTCCTCCAGATAGGCATCGAGCTCCAGTGAGTTCATTGCCAGCACCTTAAGGCTCTGGGTCAGTTGTGGCGTCAGCGTGAGGCGCTGTCCAAGCTTCTGAGAGAGCTTTGCCTGTACGTGTGCTCCGGCCATTTAGTGAGTTGCACCGCCGGAGAGAAGTTGGAGCAGCGCTATCTCGCTGCATTCAGGAACAGATTTAAACATCCGTACCGAATATATATACCAGATTTGGAAATTTGCCAAGACGATTTCACTCTTTTTTCAGTGGTGCAAGTAGTTCGATCAGTTCACCGCTCTCTTGCATCTCTGTCACGATATCGCAGCCACCAATGAACTCCGCTTTGACATAGAGCTGAGGAATCGTCGGCCAGTCGCTGTAGATTTTGATGCCCTCGCGAATCGCCGGATCCAGCAATACATTAACCGCTGCATAGGGGATATCCTGAGCATCAAGAATGGCAGCGACACGTTGAGAGAAGCCACACTGCGGGAATTGTGGAGTTCCTTTCATGAACAGCACTACATCCTGTTCGTGTACAAGCGCGTCGATCTGTTGTTGAACGGTATCGGTCATCATGACTCCTTTTGAATTATTCGTAAAAGGCATCCATGGCCTTTTACTTTAACAGAATCGAAAAACGTGGTTTTCGATTCTTCACAAATCATTGGCCTTCGGCACATCTGATTTGCTCACCCTTCCATGGGTTCGAGATTGACTCTCCGCAAACCTCTACTCCACCCGGGTTTTAAGAGCAAGCGCGTGAATGGCGGCACGCATATTGTCTCCAAGTGCCGCATAGACCATCTGATGTTGGGCGACCCGGGATTTGCCGGCGAAGCTGGCGGATGCTACTTCCATTTCGAAGTGGTCGTTACCGGAATAAAGCTTTACTTCAACGCTTGCATCGGGGATGTGGGCGAGTACAAGTTTGCGCAGGTCATCAGGATTAATTTCAGTCGCCAAGTCGGACTCCCGGATTTTACTAGGGATACTCTGAACAACTCTGTATGGCTACGATCTTCGTCAGCTTCCTTGTGATCATCCCGGCAGAAACCGCAACGCAACCTGTGCAGAGTTGTTCAGAGTATCCCTTAAATTGGTGGGCCCACCAGGACTCGAACCTGGAACCAACCGGTTATGAGCCGGTAGCGCTAACCAATTGCGCCATGGGCCCGGAGCAGCGCACCATACTTGGATACGATTTGATAGGGAAGCCTGATCGGACTTCCCCGATGCGCTTTGCTCACATAGGGTGGCGTCGATATTTAACGATAAGAAGACAGAGCTATGAAATTTCAAGAACTTAACCTTGCCGAACCGCTACAGCGCGCCATTGACGATCTCGGCTTTACCGATCTGACAGCGGTCCAGGAGGTTGCACTACCCACCGCACTTGCCGGAAAGGATGTGGCAGGCCAGGGGCGAACAGGCACCGGTAAAACCGCCACCTTCCTGATTACCACGTTGAACCGCTTGTTGGTCGAATCACCAAAGAAGGGGCGCAACAAGCAGCATCCGAGAGCTCTGGTGATTGCACCGACCCGGGAGTTGGTCGTGCAGATTTCCGATGATGCAAAAAACCTGATCAAGTACAGTGACCTGAAACTGCACACTGTTTTTGGTGGTGTGGATTATGAGAAACAGCGCAAGGCCTTCGATGAGGGGGTCGATATCCTGGTCGGCACACCCGGCCGTTTGATCGATTACCTGAAAAAGCACTGCTATTCACTGAGCAAATGCGAGATGCTGGTGATCGATGAGGCAGACCGGATGTTCGACCTTGGCTTTATCAAGGATCTTCGTTTCATGTTGCGCCGCCTGCCAAAATACGATGAGCGCCAGTCGCTGATGTTTTCCGCCACGCTTTCCCACCGGGTGTTGGAGCTGGCATATGAGCATATGAATGATCCGGTGAAGCTGCGTGCCGAAGAGGGGAGCCTCACCGCTGACGGCATCGATGAGTCGATGTATCACACGGCGATGGAGGAGAAGTTTCCGCTGCTGGTACATCTGCTGCGGGAGCAGAAGGTGGAGCGCGGCATGATCTTCATCAACCAGAAACGAACCGGTGAGAAGGTGGCCCGCGACCTGGCACGTTACGGCTTTGCTGTCGGTATTCTCTCCGGCGATGTACGGCAGAAGAAGCGGATGCGCATTCTCGATGAGTTCACCAAGGGTAACCTGCATCTGCTGGTGGCCACCGATGTGGCCAGTCGAGGTCTGCATATCGATGGCGTGACGCATGTTTTTAACTACGATCTGCCCGATGATGCCGAGAACTATGTGCATCGCATAGGGCGTACCGCTCGCGCCGGGGCCAAAGGTACGGCGGTCTCTTTTGCCTGTGAGCACTTCTGTTTCGGTGTGCCGGATATCGAGGCTTATATCAAGCGCTCGATTCCACTGTTGCGTATTGAACAGGAGTGGCTGGAGCTCGGTGAGCCGGTAAACCCAAAAGCGACAGCAGAAGGCCTGGGACGGGAAGATCGTCAGGAACCGAAAACCGGCAGTGGTAAAGGCGGTGGCAAAGGAAGGGGGGCACGATCCGGTCGACGGCGACATGGCAGTGGCAAAGCGCGCGGTTCGAACGAGCGTTCAGGTAGAAATCGCTCGAAAAGCAGTTAAGCTTTAATGTATGTCGTTACTCGCTCATATAACCGACACACACCTTTATGCTGACCCGGAGGAGTGCCTGAAAGGCATTCCCACACGGGAGAGTTTTATCGCCGTAACAGAGGCGGCTTATGAAACCTTTCCGGTATACGATGCGGTGGTTCTTGGCGGCGATCTTTCGCAAGATAATTCGGAAGATGCTTATCGTACCATTGCCAGGGTGATGCTGGAGCGTGATGCGCCGGTCTATGCCGTTGCCGGTAATCATGACGATCCCGAGAAGATGCATGAGATCCTTAATCCTACGGTTCGTTTCAATAATTCGATTGCGAAAGTAAAAATGGGCAAGTGGCAACTGCTGCTACTGAACAGTCGCAATGATGGGAAAATATCGGGTCAGTTTTCCGATGCACTTCTCGATCGGCTGGAACAGATGCTGGGTGATGAACCGGAGCTGCATCAACTGATTGTCATGCACCACCATCCGGCGCCCGTGGGTAGTCGCTGGATGGATGAAATAGGGCTCAGGAATAGCGAATTTTTCTGGGATGTGGTGGAGCAACACGCTTCGGTTCGCGGTGTGCTGTTTGGTCATGTGCATCAGGCATTTGATCAGATGCGCGGCAGTATTCGTTTGCTGGGAACACCTTCGACCATGTTACAATTCAAGCCAGGTGTGGATGATTTTGCCATGGATGATATCTCACCCGGCTTTCGCTGGTTGAGGTTGCTGGATGATGGTTCGATTGAGACGGACGTGGTTCGCATTGAAGGGTTTATCCCTGTTGATCTGAACGATCATACCGGGTACTGATGAAACATTCGTAAAAGGCGTTCTGCCTTTTTTGTTTTAACGGCCTCGGAGCTCCTCGGCATCTGCTCCATGCGATGCTCTACCTCCTGCATCCATGCAGTCGTGCCCTCGGCCTTTGACGCATTTGAAAATTGCGATTTCCAAATGCTCACACAATTCAGCAGGAATGCTGAATTGGACGCCGACAGGCGGGCGAAGTCTGAAGGCCATGGATGGCCTGAATCAAAAGCCACCCATCCATGGATGGGCGAAGGTAGAACAATGCAGGAGCAATTGTCGAGAGCAACGCATGGAGCAGTTGCCGAGGGAGCCTTTTGCGGATGAAACAGATACACTTCGCCCATGAGCAGAAAAGTGATCCCCATTCAGATCGACTCAGGCAGTAAAGGCGAAGCGCAGCCGATGGCAGGCAAACCAGCATGGCTGAAGGTGAAGGCCCCGACATCGCGCGAGTTCCGCGAGGTGGAAAAGCTGATGCGCGACAAGAAGCTCAACACCGTCTGCGAAGAGGCCTCCTGCCCCAACATCGGCGAGTGCTGGAAACACGGCTCGGCCACCTTCATGATCCTCGGTCGCGTCTGCACCCGGACATGCGCTTTTTGTGACGTTGAGACCGGTCGCCCCGACCTGCTCGATCCGAATGAACCGGAGAGCACCGCCGAGGCGGTCGAGTCGATGGGGCTGAAACATGCGGTGATCACCTCGGTCGATCGCGATGATCTGGCCGATGGCGGTGCCGCCCACTACGCCGCCACCATCCGCGCCATCAAAGAGCGCACGCCGAAGGTTACGATTGAAGTGTTAACCCCCGATTTCCAGCGTAAGCCCGACACATGCCTTGAAACAGTCATTGAGGCCCGCCCCGACATCTTCAACCACAATCTGGAGACGGTTCCGCGCCTCTACCGCTCGGTACGTCCCGGCGCCCGCTACTTCACCTCGCTTCGCCTGTTGCAGCGGGCCAAAGAGCTCGATCCGAACGTGGTGACCAAGTCCGGTATCATGGTCGGCTTGGGTGAAGAGCGTGATGAGGTGTTGCAGGTACTCGATGACATGCGCGAGGCCGATATCGATATCCTCACCATCGGCCAGTATCTAAGGCCAAGTGTGAACCACCATCCGGTGATGAAGTACTGGGCACCCGAAGAGTTTGAAGACCTGAAATACATCGCCGAGAAGAAAGGCTTCGGCATGGTGGCCTCCGGTCCACTGGTGCGCTCATCCTTCCATGCCGAAGATGTCTTTAAGGCTCTGAAGTTAAAGAAGAGGCGCTAAAAAAGAGCTCGAACCTTTTCCCCGCCGAAACGGTCCAACTGATCGAACAATATCTGCAGGGCGACTTTGTTGAGGGGAACCGGCGTTTTTATGAACTCCTGGAATTGATCGGAGCGCTGGGCTGCGATACCAATCCGATACCGGTTAAGGCTGCGGCGTGGTGTATGGGGCTGTGTAATAATACGTTGCGCCTGCCGCTGGTGCCGCTCGAAACGGGCAAAACCGAAATCCTCAAAGAGATTGTCGGCAGAAGGAGTGCTGCGCATTGATACCGTATGTGATGGCCGGCGCGGCCGGTCGAATGGGCCGGGCGATTATCGCCTCGGGCGTGGAAAAGAACCGGAAGGCCGGGGACCAATACAGGCTTGTCGGAGCTATCGATAGCGCGGCGTCGCCGGCCATGGGG
>JBNLEB010000001.1:0-210289 GCA_050304695.1 Mariprofundaceae bacterium | reverse complement strand
CGTGTGGAATGTGCTCGAACGATTTGTTCGAGCGTGCGAGTCAGCGCACGATCGGACAAATTGGACGAGTGCGAAGCACAACTCGGCCGTTCGGCCGTGCGCAGCACGGGCGAACTTATTAATATACGCACGTATCTTTTTTGCATGTTGATCATAGGTTATCCTCCCCCTAAATCGGATGATTTGACTATAGATGATATTGCCAAATGGGCAAATGAATGGTGTTGATATCCTTTTGCCCCGAAATATCCTAGTTATGTAGCGTTATATATATCTGGGCATATCAATATGCCTGAGATTTACGCATTGGCACCGACTGGCCGAGTTTGGCCAGTCATTCACTTATTCAAACAGTTACACCCATTGCAGTGGTTCTTCGTGCAGGGCCGAAGCCTGCTCCTTGAGTGAGAGGATATGATCTTCCCAGTAGTTCTGGGTATTGAACCACGGGAAGGCGTGTTTGAAGGCGGGATCGTCCCAGCGGCGGGCCAGCCAGGCGGCGTAGTGCATCATGCGCAGGGTTCTTAAGCCCTCGACCATGGCGAGCTGGCGCAGGTCGAAGTCGAAGAAGGGGGTGTAGCCTTCGAGGAATTCGGCCAGCGCTGCCTCCCGATGAGCGCGGCTGCCGGTGAGGAACATCCAGAGATCCTGCACGGCAGGGCCCATGCGGGCATCGTCGAAATCGACGATGTGGGGGCTCCCTTGTGAACCATTCTGTGAGTCGGACTCCGTCCACAGGATATTGCCGGGGTGGCAGTCGCCGTGCAGGCGAATGTTGTTCACGGCAACCGAGTCGAAGATCGACTCGATATGGTCGAGCAGTCCTTCGGCCAACGTTTCGTAGGCATTTTCGAGTTCCGGCGGGATGAAGCCCTCATCGAGAAGATAGCTGTAGGAGTCGTCACCGAAGTGTTCGATATCGAGGGTCGGGCGATGCTGGAAGGGCTCGGCGGCACCGAGGGCGTGAATTCTTCCCATGAAGCGGCCGAGCTGTTTCAGATGCATCATGTTTTCAAGATCGGGTGCTCTTCCTCCCCTGAGCGGATAGAGGGAGAAGCGGTAGTCGCCGCTGGTGAAGAGGGTCTCCCCGTCAAGCCTGAGCGGTGGCACAACCGGAATTTCGAGATCGTGTAGTTCGAGGGTGAAGGTGTGCTCCTCATGGATCGCCTCATCTGTCCAGCGGCCCGGGCGATAGAATTTGGCGACGACCGGTTTGTCGCCCTCGATACCGATCTGGTAGACGCGGTTTTCGTAACTGTTCAGCGCCAGCTGGCTGCCGTCGCAGTGGAGTCCAATATTTTCAACGGCCTGCAATACCTGTTCCGGCCCCAGTTTGTAGAACGAGTCGGCCGGTTCAGTCATGATCGAATTCGGGGGCGGTGCGGGTGAGTCCCAGCAGGTATTCGACGTTGCCCTTGGGGCCGTGGATCGGCGATTCGGTGACGCCGATGACCTCGGCGCCGGGGAGTTCCGGCACGAAAGCGAGAATCTTGTCGATGGCCGACTGACGCACCTCCTCGTCCCTGACCACCCCTTTCACCAGAAATTTCGGACCGACCTCGAACTGCGGCTTGATCAGTGCTACGCACCATGCTCCCTTTTTGAGGAAGGGCCAGGCGTGCGGCAGCACCTTGGTCAGCGAGATGAAGGAGGTGTCGATCACCAGTGCATCGATCGGCTCGGGGATCAGCTCCTTTGTCAGCAGCCGCACATGTGTCTTCTCCATATTGATGACGTGGGGATCGTTCTGCAATTTATAGTGAAGCTGGCTGTGGCCGACATCGACGGCGTAGACCTTTTTCGCTCCTTCGTGCAGCAGTACGTCGGTGAATCCGCCGGTCGAGGCGCCGACATCGAGACAGGTCGCACCGTTCGGATCGAACGGGAAGTGCTTGAGCGCCCCCTCCAGCTTCAGGCCGCCACGGGAGACGAACTTGAGCGGTTCGCGCACCTCGATCTCGACATCGCTACGGAATTTGGTGCCCGCCTTGTCCGACTTCTGGCCGTTGACGTAGACGAGCCCCGCCATGATCAGCCGCTGGGCCTGGGAACCGGAATCGGCCAGGCCACGTTCGGTGAGCAGGTGGTCAAGACGCGTCTTTTTTGAAGGTGCTGCTGCGGCGGACAAGGCGATTGGCCAGACGGATACCGGTCGGTTTGTTCAGGTCGATTTTCCTGGCCGAGGATTTGAGGGCTTGCAAACGGGCTTCCGGTGTTGGATGTGTCTTGTCGAGCACTTTGGTAGCCCCGTATTTGCGTCTGATTTCAAGTAGTCTGAGGACATCGTACATGGCCGGATAATCGTAACCGACACGATCCAGATAATCGATCGCCTTTGCATCCGAGTCAAACTCATCCGATTTATCGAGCCCCTGGAAGAGAGCGTCAGTGGCGAACTGGGTCATCTGATCGAGCAGTGGGCCGGGCGTTTTGAACGCTTCGGCAGCCACTTCGGTTCCCACCTTCATCAGCTTGGAGTTGCGCAGCGCGTTGACGATATGGCGTTCGGTCACATGCGAGACTTCATGTGCCAGAATGGCAGCCAGTTCGGCCTCATCGCGCACCATATTCAGCGCTCCGCGGGTGACGAAAATATAACCGCCCGGGCAGGCATAGGCGTTCACGTCATCGGTGGCCAGAATGGCGACATGGTAGGGGATGTCCGGACGATCGGATCGCTGGGCAATGGTTGTGGTAATGAGGTTAAGATAGAAGGTCATCTCCGGTGCATTCACAACGCCGTAGCGTTCGATGACCTTGGCTGCAACGCGTTTGCCAAGAATGATCTCCTCTTCGTCGGAGATGGGAATAGCTGCCTGCACCATCTTGAACAGTTGCTGTGCCTGATGCATTCGCTTGGAGTCTTTGTTGCTGTTTCCTCCGCCAATGCTGAAACCGCTTATATCAAACGCCATGGCCGGAGAGGTAAGTGACAGGGCGAGAAGCAGTGCCGGCAGACGACTCATGGTTTCAGCTCTCCCTCTCTGATGAATGCGGCAACTTCTTTTTGTGGCACATTAAGGGTGTCCATCCACTCCACAATCTTAACCGATTGAGCGCTTGCCTTTGTATTGGCCTGATCGTCGCCACTCTCCAGGCCGCGCACGCCAAGCACAGCCGTCTTCTGCTCAGCGTTCGATGAGCGGAAGAGTGATGTGAAACTGGAGAAAAACGATGAAGAGCTGCCGGATGAGGCCTTGCTGTAGTTTTTACGCACTGCACCTGCGGGAACCCAGCCTCTGATCGTGCCATGGCCAATCGTCTGAACTTTGGTCCAGTTACGATCTCGTTTGATGATTTCGACTTCGGTTTTGGCATCGAGATGGCCTGAAACGGAAGCGCTGTTTCTTGGTGCCAGTCGGAGGTCAACGCCATCATCGGGCCCGATGTAGTAATTATCTTGATCCGCCATGGCGGGAGTCGCGGCGAACATCAGTAGCATGATCACAATCAGGAAACGCATAGTGTCAATGTAGAATGCCCGGCAGGGTGTGTCAAAGCTCCAATAGCTGCTTTAGTTGCTTAGTGATACACCCCTGGTCGAGCTGAAGGTCGTGCAGGATCTCTGCTGTTGATCCATGTTCGGGAAATCGATCGGGCATGGCGATCGAGACAAACGGGCCTTGCCAGCCCGATTCGAGGGCTCTGGTTGCGATGGCCTCACCGATACCGCCCTCTTTCGTACCCTCTTCGATCACCGCCAGCGGTTTGCCTGGCTTGAGGTTGGCAAGGATCGATTCGGCATCGAGCGGCTTGATGAAACGAAGATTCAGCAGGGTGAAATGTCTCCCCTCCTCCGAAGCAAGCTGCTCCACTGCAGCAGCGGCATCCGCTGTACGAGTGCCAACCGAGACCATGAGTCCATCTTTGCCCTCTCGTATTATCTCGGCCTTGCCGACCTCTATCGGTGTAGCTGCTTCCGCCTCGATACCCAGTCCGTTACCGCGTGGATAGCGAATGGCCGATGGCCCGGCAAGCGTGAAAGCGGTAGCCAGCATATGTTTCAGTTCGTTCTCATCCTTGGGGGCCATGATGGTGAGGTTGGGCAGACATCGCAGATAGGCGATGTCGAACATGCCGGTATGGGTAGCGCCATCGGCTCCGACGATACCGGCACGATCCAGACAGAAAAGCACCGGCAGGTTCTGGATGCAGACATCGTGAATAATCTGATCGTAAGCGCGTTGCAGGAAGGTGGAGTAGATGGCCACTACCGGGCGAAAACCTTCAGTGGCAAGGCCTGCGGCAAAGGTGACGGCGTGCTGCTCGGCGATGCCGACATCGAAACAGCGCTCGGGATGCCGTTTTCCGAAGATCGAGACACCTGTTCCTGCTGGCATGGCAGCAGTGATAGCACAGATGCGTTCATCCCGGTCTGCCAGGTCTGCCAGTGTTTCGCCAAAGAGCTGTGTGTAGGTCGGCGGATTGCCGTTGCTCTTGATCGGTTCGCCATCCTCGATGTTGTAAGGGCCGAGGCCGTGCCAGGTCTCCGGATCATCCTCGGCCGGTGAGAAGCCGAACCCTTTCTTGGTGAGCACATGCAACAGAATCGGACCATCGAGCTCTTTGCAGTTCTCCAGTGTTGGCAGCAGGTGTTCGAAATCATGGCCGTCGATCGGGCCGATATAACGAAAGCCCATCTCCTCGAAAAGGGTGCCGGGAACGATCATCCCCTTCACATGCTCCTCCACCCGCTTGGCCGCTTCTCGCGCACCGGAGGGGAGAAGGTCGAGCATTTTTTTGGTGGCATCTTTGACACCGGTATAGGTTTTGCCGGTGATGATTCTGGCCAGGTAGGAGGACATCGCTCCCACATTGGCGGCAATCGACATCTCATTATCGTTGAGGATCACCAGCAGCCGGTTCTTATGGGCTCCGGCATGGTTGAGCGCCTCGAATGCCATGCCGCCGGTCAATGCACCGTCACCGATCACTGCGATGGTATGGTCATGCTCATGTTTCAGATCGCGACCGACAGCAATACCATAAGCTGCCGAGATCGAGGTGGAGGCGTGCCCTGCACCGAAGGGGTCGTGTTCCGATTCGTTTCGGCAGGTGAAGCCGCAGAGACCACCCTTCTGTCGTATGGTCGGCATTTTATCCAACCGACCGGTCAGGATCTTATGAGGATAGGCCTGATGGCCGACATCCCAGACGATCTTGTCGTTCGGTGAGTCGTAGAGATAGTGCAGGGCGATGGTCAGCTCCACCACACCGAGGCCCGCACCGAGATGGCCGCCGATCGGAGCCAGTGTCTTGACCAGGTACTGGCGCATCTCGCGTGCCAGCTGTGGCAACTGATCGCGGCGCAGTTTCTTGAGGTCTTCCACGCCGTGGATGTCGTACAATAGTTCAATCGGCTGGTTCATCGATCGCGTCCATGAATGTAGTTGGCAAGTTCGGCCAGCCCTTTGCCACTGTTGGTAAGTGGAGTGACTGCCTCCAGCGCAATATCGCGCATCTCCTCGGCCAGTTCGCGGGCGCGCTCCAGCCCGACCTGTGAGACGTAGGTCGCCTTGTTCTGGGCCGCATCCTTGCCGGCACTCTTGCCCAGGACTTCGGAGGTGGCAGTGGCATCGAGAATGTCGTCGGCAATCTGGAAGAGCAGGCCGATCGCTTTGCCGTAACGTGAGCAGGCGGTAAACGTCTCCTCATCCGCACCGGCTAACAGTGCGCCGGCCTCGCAGCAGTAGCGTAAGAGGGCGCCGGTTTTATGCAGGTGGATACGTTCAACCTCGAGTACACTTTCGACCCCCTCTGCATCGGCCTCCATATCGAGCAGTTGGCCGCCCACCATGCCCTGTGCACCGGAGGCAACGGCCAGGCGTTGAACCAGTCCGATCCGGGTCGTGGCATCGGCCGATGCATCACTATCGCTCAGCAGTTCGAAGCTCAGCGCCTGCAGTGCATCGGCCGCAAGGATGGCGGTCGCCTCATCGAACTTCTTATGACAGGTCGGCATACCGCGGCGCAGGTCGTCATCGTCCATACAGGGCAGGTCGTCGTGAATCAGCGAGTAGGTGTGCATGCACTCAATGCTCATCGCCGCAGGCATTGTTTGTTTGATTTCGCCACCGCCACACGCTTTGAAGCACTCGATGATCAGGGCAGGGCGGATACGTTTGCCACCGGCCATCAGCGAGTAGTGCATCGCCTCCCACAGTTTTTCGGGGACAGGGCCTCTCCGCTCCTCAAGAAGCCGGGCGAGAGAAGTTTCGACATGCTGAGCATGTGCCTGGAGAAATGCGATGTCAGACATGATTAGTCGCTGGTTTGTGTGCCTGAAGCGTCGTTCAGGATCGTCAGCCGTTGCTCCGCCTTATCGAGAAGTGATTCGCAGCGGCGGGAGAGCTGAACCCCCGATTCGAATGCGGCCACGCTCTCCTCGAGTGGCAACTGTCCGGACTCCAGCTTTTCCACCAGTGCAGTCAGTTGTTGCAGAGCCTCTTCAAAAGAGAGTTTCTCAATGTCCGTTGTATGTGCTGAAGAATCCGCTTTGCTCACGACCCGCTCCTGTGCCCCACTCCTGTAGGAAGAGCCGTCCATTGTAGGGCGCTGCCATACATGGTCAATGGATGGTCTCGGCGTTAGCGTTTTGGTCATGCGAAACATAGGTGCCCTTGAGGTTGTCCGTCATACGCTGCAGCCCTATCCCGATTCGGTGGCCGAGCAGGAGCGTATGGTGGCTGAACGGCTGAATGGCAGTCGTGGCAACACGCTTATTTTCACCGAGCATCCACCGGTTTATACGCTGGGCACCTCTGCTTCCGAAAGCGATGTATTAACCCGTAGCATCGATGGCGAGATGATCGAGGTCTGCGAGACCGGACGCGGTGGCGAGACGACCTACCACGGCCCGGGGCAACTGGTCTGCTATCTGATCGCCGATATCTCCAAAGAGCAGGATCTGCACAGACATGTCTGGCGGCTGGAGGAGATGGTGATTTGCACACTGGCGGTGTTCGGCATCAAGGCCGGACGCAATGAGCGCGGTATCGGTGTCTGGGTCGGTGACCGGAAGGTTGCGGCAGTGGGGGTGCGTTGCCGCAAGTGGGTCACCTATCACGGCATCGCACTGAACATCGATCCCAACATGAAACACTTCGACGGCATTGTTACCTGCGGCATGGCTGACCGGCCGGTTGTGTCACTGGCAGAACTGGGTGTTCAGGTTTCCAGAAAAGAGGTGGAAGAGACGATTGCCAACGTTGCCGAAGCGTTGTTCGCCTGAACGTCTTCCCCGGCCAAAAGCGGTCATTCAATAAATAGATTTCACTTGTTTTTAGGCAAGCCTGATTTTTCCCACTTATCTAATAATTTATCATAGCGATCCGCTTGTTTTTCCCACCTATCCAAGAGTTGATCCATCCTATTTGCCTGTGCTTTATATATCTCTAATTGCTTACCAGTTTCTTCTAATTGTTTGTCGTATACTTCAGACTGCTTTATAGATTTTTCTAACTGCTCATCATAAATTTTTGTTTGACGCTGATAATCTGTCAATTCAGTTGCGTGACTGAATTCCATCCCAGAATAACCAATAAGAGTAACCGATAAGCAAAGTAACATTATTTTTTTTGTCATTTTTCCACCCCGTAATAAACGAAGTGTAGGGGATGCATTATTAAATTGCGAATGCCCGCCTATGGCCGAAAGCAGATGTTTGGTTCATTGCCATAGGTAATAAATATCGAACATAGGTTAGTAGAGCGATTCAAAGACCTCGGCATAGTGCTGGTAGATGATACGCCGTTTCAGTTTCATGGTTGGTGTCATGAAGCCATTGTCAACGGAGAACGGCTCAACCTGAATCACAATGCGGCGAATCTGCTCATGCGGATTAAGTGGCTTGAGATGCTTCTGAATCCGGCCCTGAATCTCTTTGCGCAGCATCTCCGAACCGGCCAGTTCGGCCCAGCCAGCCTTCGGCAGCCCCTTCTCGGTTGCCCATGTAGTGCACGCCTCCCGATTGGGGATAACCATGGCCACCAGGTAGGGACGCTGATCGCCGTAAACAACCACCTGCTCGATCAGTGGTTCGGCAATGAGCATCCCTTCGACTCGCTGAGGAGCAATGTTCTCGCCGCCTGAGTTGACGATAATATCCTTCTTGCGGTCGGTGATTTTCAGATAACCATCCTCATCGAACTCGCCGATATCGCCGGTATGCAGCCAGCCATCGACGAGCGCCTCTTTGGTCGCCTTCCGGTTCTTCCAGTAGCCGGACATGATGTTGTCGCCACGGGCAATGATCTCGCCATCCTCGGCAATCCTGATCTCCACGCCTTTGGCGGCAGGGCCGACCGTGCCGATGCGACGATCATTCATTGGGTTGACCGCCAGAAGTGGAGCCGATTCACTCAGGCCGTAGCCCTCCAGCACCGGCAATTTGAGGGTTTCAAAGAAACGATTTACGTCGGTACTTAGTGGCGCACCGCCGGAGACCAGAACACGCAGTTTGCCGCCAAATCGATCCCGGACCTTCTGCCCGACAAGTCTGTCCAGAATTCGGTAGAACAACCCTTTCGAACCCTTCTCCGCCAGGTTGAAGTAGGTGTAAAAGAGTTTTTGATGTAGCGGTGATTGCTTGGCCACCTGAGCCAGTACGCGGCTGCGTACCACCTCAAGCATACGTGGCACAGCGATCATGATGGTGGGTTGCGCCTCGGTCATGTTCTTGGCCACCGTATCGGGGCGTTCGGCAA
This sequence comes from Mariprofundaceae bacterium, assembly GCA_050304695.1. GTDB lineage: Bacteria > Pseudomonadota > Zetaproteobacteria > Mariprofundales > Mariprofundaceae > WSZY01. Next base: position 201,584 of record JBNLEB010000001.1, on the reverse strand, counting down.
AGGCGACAGAGATGCCATAAGAGTAGGCCAGGAAGTGGCTGCCGGTTCGCTCCAGTGCATGCGCCAGCGGCAGGAAGGAGAGCATCTTCTCTTCCGGCAGAAGATCGATCACCGCCGGCACTGTCTCCAGATTGGTGAGGATATTACCGTGGGAAAGCATCACCCCTTTGGGATTGGCCGTGGTGCCGGAGGTGTAGACCAGCGTTGCCAGCTGGTTGCGTTCGATCTTCTCCAGCCGACGATTCAGGTGTGCTTCATCGGCTTCGATCTCGAGAAGGGAGAGAGGATGAATCGACTCATGGTCATCCTGCTCATCGATCACATAGATGCCCTTCACCGATTTGCAGTCGTCCAGCGCGATCTTCAGGTGTTCGAGCAGTTGCCCGCCGGAGGTGAACACGAGTTTGGCACTACAGTCGTTGAGTACGAAGGCCATGTCCTGTGGCCGGTAGGATGTATAGAGAGGAACGGTGACTGCACCGATGGAGAGGATCGCGTAATCGAGCACTGCCCATTCGGGCCGGTTTTCCATTAAAATGGCAACACGATCTCCCGGCTCAACCCCGGCCTCCATCAGCCCTGTGGCAACACGCCTGATTCGTTCGCCAAGCATCGTGTAGGTAACAGGGAGGTAATCGCCATCTCTCCTGTACCACTGGGCCGGGCGGTTCGGTTGCTTCTCCACCTGCCTGAATAGTGCAGCAGGCAGGCTGGGACAAGAGGCTATGAAATCAGTCGTCAGATGCCTCTCCTTTAGCTTTCGTCGTCTTCTTTACCGGTTTCTTTTCAGTGTCGGTTGCGGTGGTCCTGGTGGCTGCTTTCGTGGCAGGCTTTTTGCGTGGACGCTGCTTCGGCTTCTCGGCAGCCGCTTTGGCCTTTGTTTTGCTGCCCTCTTCCGTTGAGCTTTCCACCAGTTCGAGATGTACAAGCAGTGTCATCTGTGTGATGACGATGCTTGGCACGCTTACTACGGCGGCCAGCAACAGTCCCAGCATCACCAGGCCGATCAGGTGTGCAATAGCGCCCCAGAAACCGGTTGCATTGGAGAGACGAACAAACGGCTCGCTGGCGGTATAATCGACCAGTGCAAGTGTTACCTGCGCCCCCAGCCAGAGCGGGGAGAGTAGCAGTGTGGCAACGAACATGGTGACCAGCACACCACCCAGATTGTAGATGAGCAGCTCCGGCAGTTTCTCCTTCAGCAGGTGCCAGAGGTCATTTTTAAGGGTGGACGCATCGGCATCGGCAATGGCAACGCGGGCGGCGATATTGAACAGTGCCAGCATCAGTGCAATGGCCACCACGGTGTTCAGCAGTAGCAACGGCACACCCAGCAGTGCCAGCCAGATCATGCCAAGTGCCGGAATATTGGCCAGTGAGAGCAACACGATTTCAGCCAGGATCAGTGCCAGCAGCGTACCGGCTCCCCAGATAGGCAGCATCAGTATCGATTGTGCTCTTCCCCAGGCGAAACGGCTGGCCTCGATGGTGTTGGGAACGAATACACCGTTAATCTGGCACTGTAACTGATAGGCCAGTGCAGTCAGGCCGAACAGCAGGGCGAAGAGCGCCCCCATGCCGCCGACAAAATGAGACAGGATGGTTGTCAGGGCGGAATCGCCATTGGTGCGGAAAAGGCCGTAGATGACAACTGCAGTGAGCACGGAGAGTGCCATAGTGGAGAGAAGCCTCGGCTTGATGGCATTGCGGGCCGCGCTGATCCACTGTTCCGGTTGGTAATATCGTTGATGCATGGTTTTAAATCCTCCCGCTCGTCGAGTGCGATCTCTCTATGAGAACCGTTCTCAAACATTCGTTATCAATGGGTTATCAAAGGCTAACCCCTCTCAGCAAATCTGCAAGATGGGCGACAGGTTTCGATATCGGCATCCTTAAATGTTACGTCCCTGAATATACTGCTGAGAGTAGGCGTTGCTCGTATTCATACCGCGTACGATGCCGGAGAGGCGTCGAATCGTGTTGATCATGATATCCTTTGCCAGATCGTGATGAGCTGCCATGAGCGCTTCCAGATCTTTGCGTGGAATTTTATAGATCTGACATGGCCCACGTGCCGTAATGGTGGTGCTGTAGGGCTCTCCATCGAAGATCGCCATATCCCCCAGCTGGGCCCCTTCGGTCACTTCGCCTACCCGAACCTTCTGACCGTGCGAGTCGTGCAGTACATTGGCTCGCCCCGAACGCAGCAGATAGAGCCCGTCCGCATGATCGCCCTCGACCAGCATCTCTTCGTTTTTGCCAAACTCAAGTGAGACAATCGAACTGCCCAGGGCACTCTTCTCATCCGCAGTTAACGGGCGGTGAAATATATGCTCTTCCAGCCATGCAAAGTCGATATCCATACCTGCCTCCTGACGCATCACATAATATGGTGATCGTGATTCGCTGTGGCAAGACGTAATGTTTGGCTGTTTCGCTCCGTTTAAAGATTCCTAGCGAAGAGGCGAGAGCGAAGCTAGGTTTGCCGTCCACTATTCGGACAGGGAGCTGGTGTGCTGACTTTTCAGGATCTGATTCTAACTTTGCAACATTTCTGGGCAGGGCAGGGCTGTGTGATTCAGCAGCCGTACGACACTCAGATGGGCGCGGGCACATTTCACCCTGCCACCTTCCTGCGCGTGCTCGATGAGAACGACTGGAGTACCGCTTATGTTCAGCCGTGTCGTCGCCCGACCGACGGGCGCTATGGCGAAAACCCAAATCGTCTGCAGCACTATTATCAGTTTCAGGTGATCCTCAAACCGGCACCGGAAAACATTCTCGATCTCTATCTCGACTCCCTGCGCAAGATCGGTATCGACCCGGAAGTGCATGACATCCGCTTTGTCGAGGATGACTGGGAGTCCCCCACGCTCGGCGCATGGGGGCTTGGCTGGGAGGTCTGGCTTAACGGCATGGAGATCACCCAGTTCACCTACTTCCAGCAGGTCGGCAGTGTCGAGCTCTCCCGTACGCCGGGCGAGATCACCTACGGGCTGGAGCGTCTGGCGATGTACCTGCAGGGCGTGGAAAACGTCTTCGACCTGACCTGGGTAGAGACGGCTGACGGTAAGAAGGTGAGCTACGGCGAGGTGTTCCATCGTAATGAGGTGGAGTTCTCCACCTTCAATTTCGACCGGGCCGATACGGCCTGGCTGCACGAGCAGTTCGACCGCGCCGAGGCCGACTGCAAACGGCTGACGGAAAGCAGTCTGGTTCTTCCCGCTTACGAAGAGGTGATGAAGGCCTCCCACGCCTTCAACCTGCTCGATGCACGCGGTGCGATTTCGGTGGCCGAGCGGCAACGCTTCATCGGTCGCGTGCGAGGGCTTGCCCGCACCGTTGCCCGTGCTTACGCAGGAGTTGATGATGTTTGATTTTACCGCAACAAGGCCATCCATGGCCTTGCCGCTCCACGGCTTTGGAAAAGCGTCGTTTCCCAAAGCCTCACAAACCGGCATGCCGGTTTGCTCACCCATCCATGGGTTCGATTCCATCTCAAGAGGCCAGTATGTCTGATACGCAACCCCTGTTAATCGAAATCGGCGTCGAAGAGATTCCGGCCGGTGTTGCGCCGCGTATGGGCAGTGCACTGAAGAGTGCTGTCGAAAGGTTGTTAGCTGATAATAACCTCGAAGCTGGAGAGCTGAAACTGGGTGTTTCGCCTCGCAGGCTGCTGATCCACATTGCCGACTGCCCGGTGATGCAGACCGATCGTGAAGAGACCATCTGGGGACCGCCGGAGAAGGTCGCCTTCAAAGATGGCGAGCCGACAGGTGCCGCTCACGGCTTCGCCAGGAAATCGGGATTGGCATTGGAAGCGTTTGAGCTGGCCGATAAGGGCAATGGCGGTGCGAAATATATGAAGGCCGTGCAGACCGTCAAAGGTCGCAAAATGACCGATATTGTTGCGGAGGCCATGCCTGCCATCCTGCGCAAGTTGCCAAGTCCGAAGCAGATGAAGTGGAATGATGGCGAACATCGCGATGACGCCTTCATCCGTCCGGTTCGCTGGATCGTGGCACGCCTTGGCGATGAGGTGATTCCACTCTCTTTTGCCGGTGTTGAGTCCGGTAAAATCTCACAAGGCCATCGTATCCATGGTTCCACGGGTGAGATCAATGTGAACGATCCGTTCGCGTGGTTGACCGGCCAGTTCGTCATGGCAGATCGCGATGACCGCAAGGCGCTGATCGCCAGCCAGCTCGCCGATGCGGCAAAAGCCGAAGGTGTGCAACTGGTCGAAGATGAAGCGTTGCTGGATGAGGTGACCGATCTGGTCGAGTGGCCGCAGGCCATTGCTGCGCGCTATGACGAAGGTTTTCTTCGTCTGCCGGAAGAGGTGAGCCGGATCGAGCTGAAACATCATCAACGCTGCTTCTCGGCTCAGGAGAAGGATGGTACGCCCAGCAACGCATTCTTCGCCGTGGCCAATATCGAGTCGAAAGATCCGGCAGCCGTGGCCCACGGCAATGTCCGTGTGGTCAATGCACGCCTTGCCGATGCAGCCTTCTACTTCGACCGTGATCCACAGGAGTCGCCGGAAGATCGTGTCGAGATGCTCTCTCACATCGTTTTCCAGGATGGGCTCGGCATGGTCGGCGATCAGGTGCGTCGTCTGCGCGGTTTTGTGCTCGATAATGCCAGGGCTTTGGGCGTCGATGCCGATCAGGCTCAGCGCGCCGCCTATCTCTGTAAGTCCGATCTGACCACCGGGCTGGTCGGTGAGTTTCCGGAACTGCAGGGTTATATGGGTGGCATCTATGCCGAGATAGCGGGTGAATCGTTCGATGTTTCCAAAGCGATTGCCGAGCACTACGCGCCAGTCGGCGCCGATGATGAACTGCCGGAGCACGCCATTGCCCGGGCTATCGGTGTCGCCGAGCGTGCCGATAAGTTGCTCGGTTACTTCCATCTCGGTCGTATCCCGACTGCCAGCGCCGATCCGTTCGGCCTGCGTCGCGCCGCCATCGGTCTGATTCGCCTGCTGGCCGATCCAAAAACCGAAACCAGTATGACTTTGAGCAATGTGTTGAAACAGGCTGCCAAGCAGTGGAACCAGCAGCGTGTCACCATCGCTATTAAAGATGAGACCATTGCTGATGTTCGCGCCTTCATTGTCGAGCGAATGATCGGTATGGCCGAGGCGCTGGGCAGCTCCAAAACAGCCCTCGATGCTGCACTGGTTGTGCCGGTCGAACGGCCCCTGCAGCAATCGCTTGAGGTTGCCAATTTGTTGTCGGCATTCTCTCAATCCGATACCGGTCAGGCGGTAGCGGCTGCCAATAAACGTATTGCCAATATTCTGAAGAAGGCGGAGTCGGTACCTGAAACAATCAATGAGGCACTCTTCTCCGAAGATGCTGAGAAGGTACTGTCCGAAGCACTTGTTCAGGCCGAGGGCTCTTTTCCCAAGCAACCCGAGGCGCAGCTCGAGTTGCTTGCCTCCCTGCGAACACCGGTCGATAGCTTTTTCGATGATGTGATGGTGATGGCCGATGATGAAGCGGTTCGTAACAATCGTCTGGCCCTGCTTTCGCGCCTGCGGACTCTCTTTTTGCAGCTGGCCGACATTTCGCGCCTGTAGCCGTTACCATTGAGTCACCTTTGGGAGGGATAACAGAGACGCTGATTCCGTTGCTGGCTGCCTGGCTATTGCTGGCCGGTGCCGCTCTGTGGGCCAGGCGCGAATCGCTTGGTATCTCGAAACGGATGCTGATCGCTTCTCTGCGTGGACTTGTGCAGCTGCTGTTGCTGGCGCTGGTGCTGCACTGGATCTTCGATATCGAATCCCGCATGGCCCAGGTCCTGATCATTGCCGGTTTCGCGCTGCTGGCCGGGCACAACAGCGCCCGCTATCGTAAAAGTGAAACGGGCGGTGGCGGCAGGCCCTGGCTCTCCAGCGCTATCGGCATCTTTTGCGGCTGTGCGGTGACCCTGCCGTGGCTTGCCGTGAGCGGCGCCATCGATGCCGATACCCGTACCCTGATTCCACTCGGCAGTATGGTTGCCGCCAACGCTATGAACGCCATCTCAATCATGTTCGAACGTATGGGGGCTGGTGTGGAGAATGGTGGCGATGCGGGCGAAGGAATACGCACGGCGATGATCCCGACGGTTGATACTTTGAAGATGGTCGGGCTGGTGCATATGCCGGGAATCTTTGTCGGTATGATCCTTGCCGGAGCCGATCCGATGACTGCTGCATCGGCTCAGCTGGTGGTGCTCTACATGGTAGTAGCATCCAGCTTCACCTCATGTATTGTAAGCCTCCTGATGACCAATCACTTCCAGAAAGCCGAGATCGGAGAGGGATGAATCGATGAGACTCAAGCGCATCGAACTTGCCGGTTTCAAGTCGTTTGTAGATCCGACCAAGATCGATCTTGGCGACGGAATCACCTCGATTGTCGGCCCCAACGGTTGCGGCAAATCGAACATTGTCGATGCCATCCGCTGGGTATTGGGCGAGCACTCGGCCAAGCACCTGCGTGGCGGCGTGATGGACGACCTGATCTTCCAGGGCTCCGATACCCGTCCACCTGTTGCATTGTGTGACGTTGAGCTCACCTTCGAAGTGCAGAAGGGTCAGCTGGCCAGCCCCTACCATGAGATGGATGAGATTCGCATTCGCCGTCGCCTGACCCGCGAAGGCGGCTCCGACGGCTTCATCAACGGCAAGATGGTTCGTATCAAGGATATTGTCGATCTCTTCCTCGATACCGGCATCTCCACCCGCGCCTATGCCATTGTCGAGCAGGGCTCGATCTCGCGTATGATTACCGCCAAGCCGGAGGAGCGGCGCACGCTCTTCGAAGAGGCGGCCGGCGTGATGAAATACCGCTCCAGAAGAAGAGAGAGCGAACTGAAGATGAATTCCACACGCCAGAATCTGGAGCGTGTCACCGATCTGCTGGAAGAGGTTCGTTCGCAGTGTCGTTCGCTCAGGCAGCAGGCCTCCCGTGCCGAACGTTTCAAGGCATTGCAGGAGGAGTGCGAACAACTGCAGGCACACAGCTTCGGTATTCGTTATCGTCAGATGAGTCAGCAGATCGATGCCATCAAACTGCAGCTCGCTTCGGTGAAGAAAGAGGAGGCGGAGAAGGCGGGTGTTCACGCTGAAGCCGAGAGCAAACTCGCCAAGGCACGCGAAGCACTGGTCGCTCACGAAAGCGATGCGCAGAAGCGACAGGATGAGTTGCGCGCAGCCGAGCAGCATCGTGCATCCCTTCAACAACAGGCAGAGCGCATGGCCGGTGAACGCAAGTTGCTGGCCGAGAGAAAGGGCGGGCTGGAACACCGGATCGAGGAGTCACAGCGCAGGTTGGCGCTACTGGCTGAAGAGCTGAAACAGCTACAGGCCCGTATCGAGTCCAGTGACGACAGTCAGTTACAACAGGTTAAAACCGATGCCGCCAGCCGGGTGACGGAAGCGCAGGAGTCGTTTAACCAGGCGCGTGAGCAGCGCGATCAACTGCTGGCCGAATATGAGCGGCTACGCAGTTCTTTCGAGAATCAGGAGAAACGGCAGCAGGAGTCGGAAACGGCGCTGGAGCGTTTGCAGGCTAGGCATCAGGCGGTACAGCAGCAGTTTGAAGAGACCACCAAACGTCTGAATGCGTGCGAAGCTGCGGTAGCCACCTCCAAATCCGCCGTGGAAACAGCTGAAAAGAGAGCCGTTGCGGCAACGGAGCAACTGGAAGAGGCGCAGAAACAGCTTGATGCGAAACGGGCAGAGCGCGAGGCTGCTATCGCCGCACGTGCCGAAAGTGAGCAGCAGGTGCGTACCCTGCGCGGCCGGGCACATGAGCTGGAGGCCCAGCTCGAACATCAGGATGTACCGGATAGCTTGCGTGAGCAGATGCGCTCCAAGGGTGCGATCTGGGTGGATGAGTCGTTGCAGGTGCCGGAAGGACTGGAACCTGCCGTCGCTGCTGCCCTGCGCGGTCGTGCTGCCGATGTCAGCCTGCCTGCCAACCCGAGCCTTGCCGAGTGGCAGGAGATCTGTACCGATGCGAAGGATGCACCGGTCGCCATGTTCGCCTCCGGTCTGGCCGAGCAGAAGAAGAGTACCGCGGAGAATCTGGCAACGGCCATCGGCCTGACCGGACAGCACCCGCTCTATAATCTCTTTTCCAGTACCCTTCTTTGCGATGACATCTTCACGGCTAAACCCTCAACATCGCATGCACTGGTCAGCCGCGATGGCTGGCGTCTGGAATCCGATGGCTGGCTGATCCCTCCGGCACAGAGCCATACGGCCCGCCGCCTCACCCTGCAACGTGAACAGCGTGAGTGTGAGGCCGAGCTGAAGAAGGCTGAAACAGCATTCAACAAGGCCGAAGAGCGTGTCGAAGCATCCGAAGCGGCACTAACGACTCAGCAGCAGAGCTGGCAGGCCAGACACCTTGAAGCCACGGAGAGCGAGAGTGCACTCACATCATCGCGCTCCGAACTGACGCGCTATGAGGATGAACTGGCAGCGATTCAGTCGCGTGTCACCCATCTGACGCAGGAGCAGGGTGAAATTACCCAGGATATTCAGCACTGGCAGGAGCAGCAGCGTGGCCTGACCCGCATGGATGACAAACAGTTACTGGAGGCCAAGGCCAAACTCGAAGCCCAGGTTGAAAAACAGCAACAGCACGATCAGCAACTGCATCAGGCCAGAACAGAGCTCTCATCGGCCGAGCAGGCGGTGGCTCTGCATCAGCAGGCCATTGAAAATATGAAGCGCGAACAGCAACGCATCGACCAGGAGCATGCGCAGTTAACCAGCCGTATTGAGCTTGATGGTGAACAGCTGGAGAAGACCAAACAGGAGATCGCTGCATCGGCTGAGCATGCCAATCTCGATAATGAACTACGTGAAGCATCCGAACGGGTAGAAGCAGCGCACCAGGCACTCAATGCGATCCGCCAGAAAGGGCATGAGTTGCAGCAGGGTGTACATGGTTGTGAGCGTGCTGAGCGTGAAGCGCGTATGGCAGGCCAGCAGGGCAACGAGGCCAGGCAGCGGGTAGAGATTCAGCTGGCGACGGAAGAGACGCGCCTGCAGGACATTGAGCATGAGATCGGCCAGAAGTTCCGTGTTTCGGTTCAGGAGTTGCTTAAAAAGATCGATGCTTCGTCGGATGGAGATAGCGAAGAGGATGCTAACAGTGTGGTACAGCGTGCCCGTGAGCTGGAAGAGCGGCTGAGCCGTTTCGGCCCGGTCAACCTGCTGGCTATTGATGAGTTTCAGCAGGCAAGTGAGCGCGAAGTGTTCTTAAGCGAACAGGCGGGCGACCTCGAATCGAGCCTGAAGACGTTGGAGGAGACGATCGGCCGCATCGACAAAACGATGCGCCAGCGTTTTGTCGATGTCTTTAATGAGACCAACCGCATTTTCAAGGAGACATTCCCGCGCCTGTTCGGTGGCGGACGCGCCGAGCTGGTGCTCGATTCCGACGATGTGCTGACCGCAGGCGTCAACGTGGTGGCCCAGCCGCCGGGTAAACGCCTCGGCGATATCACGCTGATGTCGGGTGGTGAGAAGGCACTGACCGCCGTGGCACTGGTCTTCTCGATCTTCCAGATCAAACCGGCACCGTTCTGTATCCTCGATGAGGTGGATGCACCGCTCGACGATGCCAACGTCGGCCGCTACAACGACATGATCAAGGAGCTTGCCGACAAGGTGCAGTTCCTCGCTATCTCGCACAACAAGCTGACCATGCAATCCGCCGACCGCCTGATCGGCGTCTCCATGCCCGAAGCGGGCGTCTCCAAGATTGTCGCCGTGGATATGTCCGAAATTCACTGAGTTAACTCAATGTTCCCAGAATTGGGGGGATGACATGAAATATTTAGTCAAAGCAAAGATAAAAGAACCGTCTAAACAAGATTTATTACAGGAAATCGCAGATGAAACTTTAGGTCATGGCTCTGTTGCGTTCGGTGAATACGTCAAGAATATGAAACAGGCACGAGTCCTTGATGATGGTACCGTGTGCTGGATAGAAATATGCTTTTGCCCAACCCCGCTAAATGAAGAGAAAGCATATTGGGAAAAGTTCTTTGAAATCATCTCAATCGAAAAAGCACAGAATCCAAAATATTGCCAGGATTCAAACGGCGAACAAAAAAGGGCGTGTTTTGAATGCTCCTGCACTGAAAAGTTGGAGAGGGAAATGGCTGGTTGGGGAGAACCATTTATTTCTTAAGATGGTAATTTGGGATAGCTCTCGAATGATAAATCGTTTTGTTGATTCAACATTCAAGACCTGACCCCGATGCTCTGCGCGGCAACGACGGTTAAGCGATAGCACTCCGCTCGATACATTCTCCGTCATTCCCGCGAAAGCGGGAATCCACTCTTTGCAATGTCACAATGGATACCGGATCAAGTCCGGCATGACGCTTATTGGATAGACGAGCAGTAATGATTTTGACCCGTTCATTTGCCCGCTTGACGAAATGATCTATAGTTAAACCATCCGATTCAGGGAAGGGGAATGAATGATCAACATGCAAAATATGCATACGTATATTAATAAGTTGGACCCACGGTGAGTGCCTTGCTCGACACTCAAGTGCTGAATCTTGCGATGAGCTTCACCAGTATGGCAATTGCCTTGGCACTTCTATTCATTCATTTCAAGAATCGCGGAACTCAGCTCAATTCGTATTTCTTGTCCAGAGCAGCTCATCGAAGTAGTTCCATTGATTTAAAGTATGTATCGAGTGAACAACTTGAAGACAACGTTCTTATCAAGCTTGTTCTTTTCAATCCTGGCTCCATTGCGACCATCATCCAGTCTCTCACTGTTTACAAGGAGGTTGAATCGAAATTCTTCCTCCTTCGGCTCTTTGGTCGAACCGAATGGAAAGAACTCCGCGAGGTAAGCTGGTGGCCTACGAGTGACCCTTCCTGTAAAGATCAGAAGTTTTTTGCCGACGAATATAAGAGTCTTTACGTCGAAGACTGTCGAGACATATTCGTTTTGCTACCCGGCTGCATTGATCGAAACGTGTATCGGTTTGCTATCGAAAGCAACCACGGATGGTATTCGCACTCTTCGATAATTTATGCCACAGAATGCTACTTTCCCCACGCTTTTCGCCAATGGTTTCATGAGTAATAGGCCACGCTAAAAAGCAGCACAGTGCCCATGAACTTATCCGTTAACCGCGAGACAGGATTGAAAGGTTGAGGGGTAGAAAGTTGGGGTCGGTTCTTGAAAGTTGAATCGACCAGAAAATCAATGCAGAAATCAATGGGGTCAGACTCGATTGATTTCATAGTTTTTGTTATAGTCCATGACGTTATAGGGGACAGTGAACGTATGGGGATGATTCCAAATTACAAAGACATTGTTGAGCTGATAAAACAGGGAGCCACTGTAGAGGCCCAAGAGAAAATAATGGAGCTGCGAGAGGCTGTCATAGAGCTTCAGGATGAAAATCATGCACTCAAATTAAAGGTTCGCGGATTAGAAGAAGAACTAAGAAAACGCAATCACATTGAATTTGATGGTTCTGTCTACTGGCAGTGGCTTGAAGATGACTCAGGTGATGCCAACGATAGAGATGGCCCATATTGTCAGCGTTGTTACGATGATGAGCAGAAACTTATAAGACTCCAAGACTGGGGACAGGAAACTTGGTTTTGCCTGAAGTGCAAAACATCATTTAATAAGAAATAACCGTTTTAACCGATAGCAGTGGAAGTTGGACAGGTCTTGAATGTTGCAGTCTGTTCCCGCCCATGGATGAGCGGCGGCGAACATCGTGAGCCGTAAGCGAAGCAAGACCGCGCTCTTGCGAAGCGACGAAAGCAAAAGGCACGACTGCATGGATGCAGGAGATAGAGCAACGCATGGAGCGGTTGCCGAGGATGCTCTTTTGCGGATGCTATAACTCTTGTTGCAATTCCAACGTTTCCGCTAGTATCGCCCTTTCCATGTTAACCGAGATACATAAACCTGCGCGTTCCGCGAAAACGCTCGACACCCTCTTCATTAAAACCTACGGCTGCCAGATGAATGAGTATGACTCATCGCGCATGGCCGATCTGATGAAGGAGGCCTATGGCCTGCGCCTTGTCGGTGTGCCGGAAGAGGCCGATGTGATCCTGATGAACACCTGTTCGGTACGCGAAAAGGCTGAGGAGAAGGTCTATTCCGAGCTCGGCCGCTATCGCAAGATCAAGGAGAAGCGGCCCGACCTGATCATCGGTGTCGGCGGCTGTGTCGGCCAGCAGGAGGGCAAACGCATTCAGCAGCGTGCCCCGTATGTCGATATCGTGTTCGGCCCGCAGACCTATCACAACCTGCCGGACATGGTGAAACAGATTCGCCGCGAGCGTGTGCAACTGACCATGACGGAGATGCCGGAGATCGAGAAGTTCGATCATCTGCCAGCGCCCGAGATTCAGGGTATCTCAGGCTTCGTCACTATCATGGAGGGGTGCGACAAGTTCTGCACCTTCTGCGTGGTGCCCTACACCCGTGGCCCTGAACTCTCACGTCCGGTCGAGGATGTGCTGGCCGAGTGCCGCAAACTACTGGAGCGCGGCGCGGTGGAGATCACGCTGCTCGGCCAGAATGTGAATGCTTATCTCGGCAAAGATGCGGAGGGCGAGGAGTGGGATTTCACCATGCTGCTCTATGCCGTGGCCAAGCTTGAAGGGCTGAAGCGTTTTCGTTTTATGACCAGCCATCCGATGGAGATGACAAGCGAATTGGCCGTTGCCTTCGGTGAAATTCCGCAGCTGATGCCATTCCTGCATCTACCGGTGCAGAGTGGTTCGGATACGATTCTCAAAGCGATGCACCGTGGCCACAACCGCGACGACTACTTCCGTATCATCGAGGAGTTGAGAACGCATTGTCCCGAGCTTGCCCTATCCTCCGATTTCATTGTCGGATACCCCGGCGAGACGGATGAGGATTTCGAGGCGACGCTCGATCTGGTCAGGCGTGTTGGTTACGACTCATCCTTCTGCTTCAAATATTCGCCAAGGCCCGGAACACCCGCTGCCAAGGTGGCAGACGATATTCCCGAAAGCGTGAAAGATGATCGGCTGCAACGGCTGCTGGAAGAGATGCGACAGCAGGCCAAGGCGGCGCACGAGAAGCAGGTCGGCAAAACCCTCGATGTGCTGGTGGAGAAGATGGGCAAGAACGAAGGTGATATGCAGGGGCGTACACCGGACTTCAAAATTGTTCACTTTCTTGGAAATGCGAGGCGCTTTGACCAGATGAGGGGCCAGATCATGCCGGTGAAGATCATAGAGGCGTATGGCCAGTCGCTTCGTGGGGAGCTGGTTCTTGCGTAGGCTTGATCGGAAACTGAGCAATATCATTCACGATATGCGAGGATGGGCTTAACATGACAACGCTCGATCTATCGAACCTCAGCACATCGATGCTCGCCGCCCTCTGCGGGCCGGGCAACAGCACTGTTAAACAGCTGGAGTCGCACTTCAATGTCCGCTTTCTCGGCAAGCCGGGCATGTGGAGTATCGAGGGTGAGGCATCCGAAAAAGCGGCTGAGGCGGTGCAGAAGCTGGCTGCACAACTGGAGAGCGGTTCACTGACCCAGATCGATATCGAGGGTGTAATGGCGGAAGGAAGTTATGCTGAAAGTGAAGCAGAGGTTCCGGCCACCGGTCTGGATAGTCCGGTACTGATCGCCGGACGCAAACATATTCAGGGGAAAACAGCCAACCAGCGCCGTTATTTAAAAGAGATTCAGGATAATACCCTGACCCTCTCCATTGGACCTGCCGGTTCCGGTAAAACCTACCTCGCTGTAGCTGCTGCCGTGGTGGCGATGAACTCGCACGCGGTGGAGCGTATCATCCTGACACGTCCGGCTGTGGAAGCGGGCGAGAAGCTCGGCTTCCTGCCCGGTGACCTGCAACAGAAGGTCGATCCATACCTGCGTCCGCTGTTCGATGCGCTGGCCGATATGCTGGGGCTTGAGAAGATGAACGCCTTGATGGAGAGCGGTCGCATCGAGATCGCACCGCTGGCCTATATGCGGGGAAGAACGCTTAACGATGCCTTCATCATCCTCGATGAGGCGCAGAACACGACGCGTGCCCAGATGAAGATGTTCCTCACTCGTCTCGGTTTCGGTTCGAAGATGGTGGTCACCGGCGACTCGACGCAAGTGGACCTGCCCGGCCATCAGCCGAGCGGGCTGCTACATGCACTGCAGGTGCTTGAGCATGTGAAGGATGTCGGTATCTGCCGTCTTACCGCCAACGATGTGGTTCGCCACCGGCTGGTGGAGCGCATCGTTAACGCTTATGAGAGTCGTCAGGGTGATGAGTCGTAATGGATACCATGGCGGATATCATGATCGATCAATCTGTCGCCGGAGCAGTCTCGGACGAAGGCGAGGAGCCGTTACCGGAGCGCTCGCGTATTCAGAAAGCGGTAGAGCTGGCCTGTCGTCAGGTATCGTTCCCGCACAAACCGCAGCTCTGTATCCGCTTCTCCGATGATGCAGCGGTTCAGGCACTGAACCATCAATGGCGAGACAAAGATGCTGTGACCGATGTGCTCTCGTTCCCCATGCATGATAGCGGTGATTTCCCAGCCGATGAATCGCTTGGCGATATCATTATTGCGGTGCCCTTTACCCGTGCCGAGGCGGCAAAACTGGAGCTGCCTGTGCCGGATCACATGCTTCATCTGATTGTTCATGCTACCCTGCATCTTCTCGGGTATGACCATGTCGATGATGGGGATGCGAAAATCATGCATCAACATGAGCGTGCGGTGATGAGAGCACTGGACTTGCATGATCCCTATCCTGATGAGGAAGGCGGCGAAGAAAGTGACGAAGAGGGCGATGGAGAAGAGGATTAAATGAATGGCTAATCGCTGGAATGAGTGGCTGCGACGCAAACTGATGGAGAAGCTGAGGCCGGGGCGCACCGACGAAGAGCTGCTGACCCTGATCAGCCGGGCAGAAGCGATTCACTCGGATGAACAGCGTCGCCAGATGGAGCGCATGGTCGAGTTTTACGATACCCGCGTTCGCGAGGTGATGATTCCCCGCTCCGAGATCAAGTCGGTCGATATCGGCATGTCCCTTAATCAGGTGGAGAAGGCGATGAGCGAAAGCGGGGTAACGCGTCTGCCGGTCATCGATGGCGAGTTGGACCGTATTCTCGGCATTATCCATGTGTGGGATCTCTTCTCTGCCCGTGTAAAGGGTGAAAAGACCAAGCTCAACAAGCTGATTCGTCCATGCCCCTCGGTGTCGGAGCTGGAGCGTGTCTCGGGCCTGCTTTCGGAGATGCGCGAGGGGAGCCATATCGCCATTGTACTGGACGAGTTCGGCGGTACGGCGGGTCTTGTTACGCTCTCGAATCTGTTGGAAGAGATCGTCGGCTCTATCGATGAAGGGGGCGATTCGGATGAAGAGGCCGAATACCAGTGGACCGATAACGGTGCACTCGAGGTGCAGGCACGTATGCATGTGGAGGATCTGGCAACACTGGTCGAAAAGGAGCTTCCCGATGGCGATTTCGATACCGTCGGCGGCCTGATTGTCACCGATCTTGGGCGTATCCCGGCCAAGGGCGAGCAGGTCGAGGTGGCAGGCCTCGATATCCATGTGAAGGATGCCGATCCACGTCGTGTGATCCAGGTGCTGATTCGACCCGATTCGGACAGCGATTAACGGTAAGATGTTTGAAAAGGGGTTCAGGGAGAAGCGTCTTAAGCCGCAGTCCATAATTCTGGCACTCCTTGGCGGCGGCGCGATGCAGTTCGCTTTCTCCCCCTTCGACTATAATTGGCTGGCGATTCTCGCCATGGCCCTCTGGGCAGGGCTGCTTATCAAGGAGCACCACCCCTTTCTGATCAGTTATGCTTTCGGCTTCGGTTGGTTCGGCTTCGGATCGTGGTGGCTGGCCGACACCTTCCACCTCTACGGAGGACTTCCCTATATCGCTGCCTTTGGCTGTGTGGTGCTGGTCGGGCTTGTGATGGGACTCCTGCCTGCACTCTGGGGCTGGGCTTCGGTCTTTCTGGTCAGGCGTTTAGCCAGGAGAATGCCTGGGGAGATGGCCGGAGAGACAGCAGAGCACCGCATCCGGCACGGCGCTATCATTCTGGTTTTTCCGGCCATGGCTGTGCTGATCGAGTGGCTACGCGGCCACCTCTTTACAGGGTTGCCATGGACATCGCTCGGTAATCTTCTGCTGGATACACCTGCCATCGGCTGGGTTGCTATTGTCGGTGTCTACGGTGCGGCGTTTCTCCCTGCACTGGTCGCGGTCTCACTGGCCGGATTTCTCAACAGGCGAATCACCACGACAGCCGTGATTGCACTGGCATGCATGGTGGTTACAGTTTTGTTTACGCCCGGGCTTCAGCGTATCGAGGGGGCGCCGCACACAGCAGCACTGATTCAGGGCAACATTCCCCAGGACGTGAAGTGGGATCGCGCCTTTCTTGAAGAGACCATGCAGCGATATGACCGGCTCTCAACAAGTGCCGCCGATGGCAGCGATATCATCGTCTGGCCGGAAGCGGCCATTCCATTCTTTCTTTCGCGTGCTCCCGGCTGGGATATCTGGCTCAACAACCGGGTCGCCGTCTGGAACCGACCGCTGCTCTTCGGCGGGCTGAAGATTACCGGTGAAGAGGCTTCTGATAACCCGACAGCACGGAATCCAACGGCACAGAATCCAATAGCGCAAAACGGCCTCTTCCTGCAGATGCCGGCACATGGCGATCGGAGCTTTACCGGCAAGCACCATCTGGTGCCTTTCGGCGAGTATGTACCTTCATGGATACCGTGGCTGAAAAAGATCGTCACCAACATTGCCGACTGGCAACCGGCAGAGGATGCAGGCCTGCTCACCGATGGCGATACCGTTTACGGCTCACTGATCTGTTACGAATCAATCTTTCCGGAACAGGCGCGTGCCCGGGTTGCCGGAGGTGCTCAGGTGCTGGTGGTGGTTACCAACGATGCATGGTATGGCCGGAGTCCGGCTGCCTGGCAACATCTTCAGGCCTCGCGGATGCGGGCGGTGGAGACGGGTCGCTACGTACTGCGGGCTGCCAACACCGGCGTTTCGGCCATTGTTGCCCCGGATGGTACGATTGCCGTTACAGCTCCGTGGTGGACGCAGGCCGTGGTAAAGGGTACATATCGTCCATCCGGCAGGATAACGCCATATCAGCAGTGGGGTGATCTTCCGGCCCTGCTTCTGGCAGGGGCGTTTATTCTGGCAGGAGTGCTCTGGCGTATGAGCCGAAGTGTAAGGAGCAAATAATGAAAGCATTGCCTGTGGCAGTGATCGGAGCCGGTTCGTGGGGTACGGCACTGGCGATGGTGTTATCCCGTTGTGGCCGGGAGGTGCGTCTGTATGAACGGGATGCCGCCACCGCCGATGAGATGCAGAAGCAGCGCGAGAACAACCGTTTTCTTCCCGGTATCAGGTTCCCGGAACATTTGAACGTTGTCGCCGATTATACGGTGTTGCTGGATGGCGTGGCTGCCATTGTCGTGGCGGTGCCCTGTTCGGCAGCCGACTCCGTTTTTGCCCGTCTTGAAGGTGAGAGCGTACCGGTTATTGCCGCCAATAAAGGGGTCGACCCCGAGACGATGGAGCGGGTCGATGAACTGCTTATTCGTCATGTGGGGCGTGAGCGGGCAGCTCTGCTCTCCGGCCCATCCTTTGCCAGAGATAGTGCGGAAGGGTTGCCCACGGCCATTACCATGGCTGCCAGTGACATTGAACTTGCCCGCCGCTGTGCCGCCATCTTCGATGACCCGGCTTTCAGAATCTATACCAGCACCGACATGGCCGGTGTGGCGCTCGGCGGGGCGCTGAAAAATGTGATTGCCATTGCTGCCGGTATCGCTGCTGGCCTTGGGTTGGGCCATAGCGCCATGGCCGCCCTGATCACCCGTGGCATTGCAGAGATATCCCGGCTTGCGGTGGCTTGCGGCGGGCGTCCGGAGACCCTCTCCGGCCTATCGGGCCTGGGCGATCTGGTTCTTACCTGTACCGGTGAGCTTTCCCGAAACCGGAAAATGGGCATGGCGCTGGCTCAAGAGATGAGTGTCGATGAGGCTCGCAGCCATGTCGGCCAGGTGGTTGAGGGTGAGAAGACTGCCATTGCTACTTGCAAGCTGGCAAAGAAGTATGCGATCGAGATGCCCATCTCGGAGACCGTCTGCGCTATTCTGCGTGGTGAGGTCAAACCCGGCGAAGCCGTTACCCGTCTGCTTGCACGGCCTGAGAAGCACGAGCAGGGGTAACCCTCTTACGTATGGATGATGCGGGATGATGGGCATGGACGACGATGAGGATCTGTTTGCCAAAGCGATGAGCGTGGTCAAGCCGATCGGCAAATCGGACAAAGCCAATGTGAAGGCAAATATCGAAAAACCGAAGCCGCGAAAACGGGAGATCCACCGCAAGGTGGAAAACCAGCCTCCACCGGCGATCCGGCCTGTTGCAGGTCTCGCTCCTGCTGAAGGCGATGAGCCGTGGATTCTGAAAGCCAGTGGCATCTCACAGGAGAAACTGAAACAGCTGGGAGCAGGCAGGCCGTCGGTCGATATCGAGGCCGACCTGCATGGCATGACCCGTGACGAGGCATTGAAAGCATTGGAGAGTTTGTTGCAGGCAGCACTGGATGAGAAGGCCCGGGTGCTCTGTATCGTGCATGGACGTGGCCTGCACTCACAGGGGCGCCCGGTATTGAAAGAGACGGTTTACCAGTGGCTCAGGTCGGGCCCCTATGCGTCTTATATTCTTGCTGCTATCCCCAAGCCCTATACCGGCGGTGGTTCGGCGCTGGTGCTTTTGCGACGTAACCGGACGTAACTGCCGCGATTTAGGATGGCCGATTGGGAAAGGCTATAAAGCTGTGTGCAAACCCGGCAGATCAGCGCTATAATTTTCAGCATGAACAGTCTTAACATGAAACGAGTAACCCGATCCCTTACGCTACTCCTATTTCCGTTGTCGATGTTGGCGGCTTCTCCTGTCCTGTCGGATGAAGAGGGTGTTCTCCACCCGCCTACTACAGTGCACGATAGTGAAGAGGCGCGGGAAACTGTCGATTCGGATGATGGTGAAGCCAACCTGACCAAGGAGCTGGCACCACCGGAGAATCTGGACGGTGCGGAGATTCGCTCTTTTACGCGTGAAGATGGCGCCGAGGTCACCGAGTATTCGGTCAAGGGCAGGATCTACATGATAAAGGTTCAACCGCCGGGTAACCTTCCCGCCTACTACCTGTATGATAACGATGGTGACGGTGTGTTTGACCGGCGTCTTCCCGGTGGTTACAAACGCCCTAATCCACCGATGTGGACGATCAAAAAGTTCTGATCGTTTCATCGCCTGAACCGGTTCCCCAGCTGCTCCCCAAATTACCCCCCGAACTGATCCTGATTACCGATGGCCAGCGGCTGGCGGATGGATCGTTCTTTTTAACCGTAGAGCAGGCATTGCAGGGTGGTGTCGATGCTGTGCTGGTACGCGAAAAGCAGATGGACTCGGCCAGGCTGCTCGCATTCTCCTCGGCACTTCGCGAGCTGACCGAAGCTCATGGTGCCAAGCTGATCATTCACACTCAGGCTGATGTTGCCAGAGCGGTTTCTGCCGATGGTATCCACCTCTCTTCGCTCGATATCAATGAAGTTCCAAAGGTGCGTGACTGGCTGGATGATGAGGAGATGACCATCTCGGTCTCCTGTCATAACGAGATCGAGCTGGAGTTTGCCGGTCGGTTCGAAGCCGACTTCGCTCTGCTCTCACCCGTTTTCCCGACTGCCAGCCATCCCGGCGAACCGGAGCTTGGTATTGAGAGATTCAAGGAGCTCGCTGCCCAATCATCCGTTCCTGTTGTCGCGCTCGGCGGCATTGTGCCTGAGAACAGAAACCGGTTGGCGGGGTTCGGCGTGGCCGTGATCGGTGCAATCCTCGGTGCAGACGATTCGTATGCTGCAGCCGAAAGGCTGAAGCAGACTTAGCTAAATAAGAAGGCGCGACCCCTCAAGCAGGCCGCGCACAATCACAGAGCATACGAGCGCCACGGCGATGGAGAGGGCAATCGAGAAGAGTGCCTCTTTGCGACCGATGACCTTTAACATCACGGCAAAGGTTGAAACACACGGCACATAGAACATCAGGAAGATCAGAAAGGTACTGATCTGTACCCAGTCCAGGACATTGCCGACTTCGAATGTTCCCAATGCCTGATAAATCATCAATAGCGACAGCTCCTTACGCAGCACGCCGAAGAGGATCGGTACGCCAAGTACCACCGGCAGACCGAGTGCCCAGACGGTGATCGGTGTAAGCATCTGATTGATCCATGTGTCCGCACCGACGTGGTGAAGCAGGGCCAGCACGATCGAACCACCGACAAGCAGTGGCGTAACGATGGTCAGGATATCCTGGGTTCTCTGCCATGTGGCATGCAGGATCGGTTTCACCTTCGGCAGTGCGTAGGCCGGAATCTCCTGGATCAGACCGGGACTGATCTCCGGATAACGACGGGTCAGTAGTTTGCCGAGAATGGCAATGATCAGCAGGTTGAGCATGAAGATGCCGAAGATGCCGAGGCCACCTAGATACTTGCCGCCGAGAGCCAGAATGACGGCTGAACGCGCCGAGCAGGGGACGAAGGTGATCAGTAGCGATGCCACGACCCGGTCCCGCCCCTCTACAACTCCCCTGGCCGCCGCAATGGCCGGGACATTGCAGCCAAGCCCCAGCAGGAACGGTACGGCCACTTTGCCGTGCAGGCCGATGTGGTGGAAGAAGCGGTCGACGACGAAGGCGACACGTTGCATGACGCCCGACTCCTCCAGCGCCACCAGCATCAGCACCAGCGGTAGCATGTAGGGCACCACGATACCGATCAGTCCGATCAGTCCGTCGAGCACAGCCCTGCCAATCACGCCGCCGGTGCTGTCGGGTTGCCACTGGTCGGCATAGTCGGCCAGCTGTGCGGCAGTGACTGCATCCAGCGCCGTGCTGACCTCGAAGACCATAAACAGAACCGCAGCGAAGAGAGACAGCGATCCGACCAGTCCCCACTGTGGATGCAGGAATATGGCATCCAACCGATCTTCCCATGTGATGGTTTCGGAGCGGTGGGTGACCTGAACCACGCTGTCGAAAAGGGATGCGGCACGATGGTCGAAGTCGGCCTTCACCTCTTCGGCCAGTGTCCGGGGCAGCGCTGCATCCGCTTTGTCGCGAATCTGTTCAAATGCTTTGGCCTCTTTGGGGAAGTGGCAGGCAAGCTCGGAGGTGAAGTAGTGGTCGGATTGCATGAGCTGCATTGTCAGGAAGCCCTGCGGTACACGGAAAGCGCCATGTAGTTCGGGGTTGTCGAGCGCTTGATGAAGTTTCTCTGACCATTCGGGCAGATGGTCACCGGTGGGCTGAGGAAGTGGGCAGGTACCCCGGCGAGCTGCCTCTGCGGCCTCCTTAAACAGGGCGGATATACCAATACCTTTCGTTGCCGTCATCGGAATAACGGGAACCCCCAGCTTCTCTTGCAGTGCTTCAAAGTCGATGGAGAGTCCTTTGCGTCGCGCCTCATCCATCATATTAAGACCAATCACGATCGGCAGGCCCAGTTCAATGAGCTCGAGCGTAAGTTCCAGGTGTCTGCCAACGGTGCTGGCATCCATCAGGTGAATCAGCACATCCGGGCGTGAGAACGGTACGGGCGGCCTGTCCCCTTCATGGACTGAGACAGTTGGGCGACTGTCGCCCCAGAGCAGGTATTTAAGCCCCTCCAGGTCATCGCCCTGAAGGTTGTGCAGCGAGTAGATGGCCGGGAGATCGACCAGTTCCGCCTCATCCATACCGATCTGAACAGTACAGCGCTTGTAAGCCTTGTCGGTACCGGCCAGCCAGCCGCGATCGATGCTGGTACTGGCAACGGCGTGAAAGACAGTGCTTTTGCCGCTGTTGGGCTGGCCGACGAGTGCGATGCGCAGACGATTGCTCCCCCGGTAATGGGGCCCTGAGAGCAATCCGGTCACTTCGATCGGCTGGATATGGGAACTGGAATCGTTAATAAAGTCACCTCAATATTTGCAGAAATGATGCGCTCACTTTCAGAATTTGCAATGCGGTTCAACCCGGTATGTTCATATCGACAGCTGCAGTCGGGTCATCTTTGATGAAGGGTGAGCGAATGGTGCACGGATTCATTCGGATGCAGAAAAAGAGAGATCATTCAAGGAATTCGGCAATTAGCCGATAATGTAGCCATGACAACCGATAGCAGTATCAAGGAAGGAGAAGATGGTGCGTATTAACGGAACAGGTCGCCCTGTCTCTGTTCAGAAGTCAGACGACGGTAAAGATATGGTACAATATCCGGCAGCGAGTGGCGAACAGGGGGGCGGAGGAGGTGAACATGTCGAGACATCCGATGCTTCGTTATTGCGAGAAAAAGCCCAGGTGATGCTAACGGAGATGTCGGATGTCTGTCCGGATCGGATCGAAAAGATTCGAAGTGCTCTGGATAGCGGGGCGTTTATCTTTAGCAGCAGGAAAGTGGCTGCGCAAATTGTCAAAAACGCTCTGGCAGAGCACTCCGAAGATGAACTCTGAAGAGGTGGATTATACATCCGGTTGCAACATCAATCATCACGAACCGTTCAATATGACCGGAGCGACGATCCGGGTTAAACAGGCTGGTGTGGCACAGCCTTGCATCCTGATTGGGAATCCACCCGTTTTCAGTCGGGGAACTTCCTGAAATGATGGTATTAAGACGAAAAGTGGGAGAAGCCATCCGCATCGGTGAAGATATCAAAGTGATGATCCAGGAAGTACATAGTGGAAAAATGGTTCGCTTTGGTATCGAAGCGCCGAATGATATCGCCGTCCACCGTCTGGAAGTTTATGAGCAGATTCAGGCCGAAAACAGGGTTGCCGGCAGTGCGGATGTGTTGGCATGGCTGGAAAGAGGAGGCATGAATGCCCCCGGTTTGAGCGAGACTTTCCTCTTTCCCCAGGGGGTTGCCGGGTTTCCGGGCGTGACATGTTTCGGTCTCATCTATGAAAGTATTGGCGACATGGTCTGTATGCACTCGATGGATAGTCCCGAGACAGCTTTTGTGCTGACCGCCTGGGATAAGCGGCGATTGGGGGAACCTCCCCAGCTTGGGGAAGAGCAGTATCGTTGCCTGGAAGTTGAGAGCCCTGAAGAGCTGGTGTGGATGCTGATGCTTAACCCCTTTGCAGATCGCGAATGGGTGATGGCCGACCTGAAAGCACCCATTGCTCTCTCTATGTCGACACACAGGGGCCTCCAGTTGATTCTCCATGAACCACAAAACAATTTGCGCTTTCGCTGGATGCGACAATCCGCAGGAAGGGTTAAAAACAATCTTGCGGAGTGATCCGGTTCCTGAAAACTATTGGGAACCCCCGATAAACTGGGCGCTGCGCTGTCCGGTTTCAATTTGGAGCAGCTTGTTGGTATGATGAAAAATAAAGATGTTACTCTCTGCAAAATGCCATGATAGCCTGAGCCTATGAATAGACGACCACGCCTTCTAATCGCAGAAGATGATGAGGCTCTGGCTGCGTTGCTGGAGGAGTATCTGGCCGAGGCCGGTTACGAGATTGTACCTTGTCATCGTGGCGATGACGCTTTGAAACGTCTTGAAGAGGAGTGCTTCGACCTCATTCTCTCGGACATCGTGATGCCGGGCGCCGATGGCTTGGAGATTCTGCAAAAAGTGCATGGCGATCCAGCCAGAACAATGGTTATTTTGATGACGGGGTATTCCGGCATTGAAGATGCGTTGCATGCGATAGAGGAGGGGGCATACGACTTTGTCAGCAAACCGTTTCAACTACCCGAAATCAGGGTTCGTATCGATAATGCCATTAAATATCAGAGCATGCTCCGGCGCTGGGCTGCGGTGAAAGGAGAGCCGGTCTCTAACCTGGCATTTGAGAATTATCTTCCGTTGCAGGATGAAAAGCCGGTTGTCCGGCACGGTCAGGTGCCAGTCCGTGTGTCCGATATGGTTAAGGAGTAACGGATGCTCGATATTCTGGTGCTGGAGGATCAGCCCGCTGTTCGTGAAGTGATCTCTGAAGTGGTCGAGGGGATTGAAGTACAGATACGGGTTGGCAAGGCCGATAGTTTGAAAGAGGCAAGAGAAAAGTTTTCCGAACAGTCGTGGGATTGCCTGGTGACAGATTTAAGCCTTGGCGATGGCCAGTCCCTCGATCTGATTGCAGAGTTAAGGGAAGAGGGGAACCGGCTTCCGGTCATTCTGGTAAGTGGATTTCTCTCACCCGTTCGTCTTGAGCAGGCTAAGAAACTGGGCGTTGAACATGTATTGGCCAAGCCGTTTGACCCGGAAACGCTACTTGAGTCTTTGCGCAAGGCCCTGTTTGAAGATGATACGGCCAAAGAGCTGAAAACCGCCGTTAAAAAGAACCGGCATACCCCCAGTCGCCTGCTGCCTGAAATGTTTGAGATGGATCGTAAACTCGGACTGCTTTATCGCATGTTCGATGAGCTGCCAAAACATACCGATGTTTCCAAAATGTGCGGCAGTGCACTGGAGCTGGGCATGGAGATGATCCATGCGCAGAGTGGATACCTGGCGCTGTTCGAGCGCAATCATGAAAAGCTGGTTATGGTGGCTGACAAGGATATTTCCAGAAATGGTGCGGTCACCACATGCGGCCTGAGTGAGACGGCCTTTGATAATCTGATTCATGCTGATGAGGAGTGTATGGATGTTCTGCCGGAGAGTGTGCCGGCTGATCCATGCTGGCCGGGCGTTAAAGCTGAACGATATGTTGCCATTCCGATTTCGTTGCAGGGAGTTCATATGGGGATTCTCTGTCTCATCGATCCGGTTGGCAACGAGCCCCTGAAGACAGAGGAGAAACAGCTGCTCGGACTACTGGTCAAAAAGCTCGATACGCTTTTGGATAATCGTGCGGTTCATGCAGCCCTTGCAGAGAGCATGCGGGAGACGCTGGTGGCACTGGTTCGTTCGCTTGAGGCGCGAGATCGTTATACTAAAGATCACTCATCCCGGGTGAGCCAACTTGCATTACTGATAGCCCGGGAAATGGGTGTGGATGAGGAGTCGAGCCAGTTGATTCGTGTGGGCGGATTGTTGCACGACATCGGCAAAGTGGGTGTGACCGATGAGGTGTTGCTTAAGGGTTGGCGTTATTCGGATCATGAATATGCCATTATGAAGGCGCATCCGGCCATTGGGGATGCTATTTTGAAGCACATGGACGGATTGATTCGGGAGCGGCTCATTGTTCGTCATCATCATGAACGCTGGGATGGCCACGGTTATCCGGATCGCCTGGAGGGAGAGGAGATTCCGCTCGAGGCACGCATTGTCTGTGTTGCAGATGCCATTGATGCCATGACATCGAATCGTGTTTACCGTGTGGCAAAACCGCTCTCGTTCTGTCTGGAACAGTTAAAGCAGCATTCCGGCACGCAATTTGATCCGGAGGTGGTGACAGCGGCTGTTTCGGTGATTGAACGGGGCGCTGTCCGGACTCAGAGCAGCGTTGATGGTTCAGAGGAAGGCCTGATGCCAATGATGACATATTCGGATGATGTGGCAGATATACCGGATTTAGGAACACGATAGCACCCGAAACAGATGGTATGTAATCTTTCGGGAGGGTGTCTGGCTCTTTCGCTTGTCCCCCAGTCCCAGGTAAAAGTTTCTCTTAGCGAATAAGCGCAAGAAACAGGTATAATTCAGATAGATTGCGTGTGAAGCACTATGGTGTTTCATCGGGCGTGATGGCCCGAATGGTGATGGCATGGATGGTCGGGCCGAAGAGAGAAGAGAGAGTGCGATGGATCATGCGGTGGCGTTCCATGCGGGATTGACCGATAAATTGCGTGGAGGCAATGGTAATACAGAAGTGACCTCCCCCCTGCTCCCTGGGGCCGGCATGGCCTGCATGCTTCCATGACTCATCTTCGACTGACAGAAATGAGGGCGTGAATTTTTCCTCAAGAGCTGTCCTGATCCCCTCAACCCGGTCTTTCATTCGTTCTCGTCGGCCCGGTAGAGAATATAGATTTTGCCAATATGATGTACCAGTTCTGCACCCAGTTTTTCCGCAAGGTTTTGTGCGCCCCGTAGCCGGCCTTCCCGGTCATCGCTTTGGATCTGAATTTTGATCAGTTCGTGAGCTTTGAGTGCGATATCGGTCTCTTTGATAACGCCCTCGCTGATGCCGTTCTGGCCTACAAGAATAACCGGCTTAAGATGGTGGGCCTGGGCTTTCAGTGATTTGCGCTGTTTGGATGTCATGGTGGATGTTTGGGACATAAAAACCTCCGGGTAACGAACTCTATCAGACCGTGGCGGTATTGGTATGAAGCATGCTAGAATAATAACTATGATGAGTGGTGAGAAGGAAGCATGGATCGCCTGAGCGAGGGCACCAGGCGTATCGTCATTTTGGGGGCTGGCGCAGGCGGTTCCGCAATGCTTGATCTGTTGTCGCGCAAAGACCTGGTCGATACCGTCGACATTGTCGCTGTTGTCGACCAGCGAACGGATGCCCCCGGTATTCAGCGTGCCAAAGAGCTTGAAATTCCGGTCTTTGACGATGTCGAAGAGGCACTGCATGCCAGCGCTCCCTGCGTGGCGTTTAATCTGACCGGTAGTGAGATAGTAGAGAATACGGCGTCGAATGTTTTGGGTGCCAAAGCCGTGATTGGCGGTGTGGAGGCCCGGTTGATATGGCGCATGGTGACGGATCTGCGCGATGCGAGGTCGGAGCTGGAGTTCCAGGCTACGCATGATGAGCTGACAGGGCTCTATAACAGGCGACATATGCTTGCGGAGATGACGCGGGAGTTGCTCCGTGTTATTCGGTATAATCTCTCTTTCTCAGTAGCGTTGATCGATCTGGATCATTTTAAAGCAGTTAATGATATGCATGGTCATGCAGCGGGTGATTTGATATTGAAATGTGTTGCTGCGCTTTTGAAAAGTCGTGCGCGCTCTACCGATGTGATTGGTCGCTGGGGTGGGGAAGAGTTTCTTGTGATGCTTCCTCACGCTACGGCAGACGATGCAAAGTGTGCGGTTGAAAAGTGGTTGGCCGATGTGAAGCAAAAGCCTGTTGAGGTATCTTCGAATGCCCATGTTTCGGTAAGTTTCTCTGCCGGCGTGGCGACCTTTAATAAACATGACGAGTCTGCTGAGATTAATGAGGTTGTTGATCGTCTGCTGGCGCGTGCCGATGAACGACTTTATGAGGCGAAGAGCGCAGGCAGAGGTTGTGTGATAAGTGGCGGTTGATTTAGCTGTAATGGGGCTCTCGTCATTGTTCTGCCGTACGTATTCGATATAGTAGCCCAATGCTGTCGAAGAACGACTCACTGTCCAATATTAACACCCCCGAGATAGAGGAACCGGTCGAGTTGCCTCCTCGTTTTCCTATTCGCTGGCGTTGGACCATGCTGGTGGGTTTTGCCGTGATGCTTGCTGTCCTGGTACTTTCGTTGGTGATTCTGGATATGGAGCGGGATGCATGGCTAAGGAATCAGGAGTCACAGGCGGCTGTGCTGGTGGACCGGTTGGGCGATGAGCTGAAAATTCCAATGCTGGTCGGCAGTAGCGCCGAAGTGGAGCTGATTATTCAGGGGCGTAAAGGGTTCCTGAAAAAGGTTCCGGATGTGCTCGCCGTACACATTCAGTATGCCGGTGGCAGTGACAAACACTTTGGCCGGATTGATAAGTTGGACGAACCGCAGTTGAACCGGATTCATGAGAGTTCCAGCGCATCGCGCCTGCCTTCGGATCGTTTGTGGTATGTGAAGAAGGTCGAGTATGCCGGGACAGTGGTTGGTGCCGTGGCTGTTCGTTTTTCCGAGCAGGCGTGGGAGAACCTTGCAAGTAAACTTGTCAGCAGAATGGCGGTTGCGGCAGTGCTTGTTGTACTTATGTCCAGCGTGCTGGTCTACTGGATTGCCGGCAGAATGAGTCATCCGCTGGAGATGCTTGCCGATGCGGCAAAACATGTGGCCTATGGTGATTACAGTATACGTATGCCGGTGACGGGCAATGATGAGATCAGTGACGCTATTTCACAGTTCAATGTTATGGTCGATGAACTGGCGCACAAGGAAGAGATTCGGGATGTTTTTGGCCGTTATCTGAATCCGAAACTGGTGGCAGATGTGTTTGAAGGGGGGCTCTCCGGTGCCGAGAATCGTCGCCACGAGGTAACCGTGCTGTTTGCTGACATGGTCGGTTTCACGGCTTTCTCGGAAACCACCGAAACCGAAGAGATTGTAGATGTGCTCAACAAACATTTCGAAGTGTTTCATCGCATTATCGATTACTATGGCGGCCACGTGGATAAGTACATCGGCGATGCTGTGATGGCGGTGTTCAACCATCCCAATGAGGATGTCGACCACGTTCGCCATGCTGTGATGGCAGGCCTGGCAATGGTGGCTGCCTGTAGCAAACTCGGCGTACTGCGTGAAAACGGTGAGCCGATACAGTTTCGTGTCGGCCTGAATCGTGGGCAGGCGATTGTCGGTAATATCGGTGCGGCCGAACGCCTTGAGTATACGGTCATCGGTGATACGGTGAATGTGGCATCCAGAATGGGTGGCTTGGGCGATGGTGGCGAGGTGGTTCTCTCTGAAGATACTTTTGATGCTCTCAGTAGTGAATTTGTGTTTGAGAATATGGGTGAGCAGGAGGTTAAAGGCGTCAGTCAGCCACTTCGCTGTGGCAAGGTAAGCAGTTCGGATGCCGGTGTGCGGCGTAATATTGCACATGCCGTTGCACTTGCTTTTGATCTGACGTTACCATCCGACGTACGACAGGTGATAGGTGATGTTGAGGAGAGTTGATGTGAGAAAATTGTTCTGGGTGCCGATCCTGATCCTGGTTCTGTTCTCCGGCTGTGCAGGATTGATTGATCCGCAACAGGCGGGGAGAAACTCGGCATTCAGTTTTTTGAACAGTTATGAGGCAGCACTGAACGATTACGAAAAGGGTCGCATTATGGTTGCCAGAAATCGTGTTCTTGCGATGGATAAGACGCGTGACGACTATCCGAAAGCTCTGAAGTTGCTAAGAACCAAAATCGATCCGGCTCGTTTGCGTCTGCTCGGGCATTACACGAGGAAGGCGAGGGCTGCTGAAAGTGCACGCAAGTGGTCCGAAGCGATGGCCCTCTACGCCCGTGCTGCAGAGCTGAATACGACACCCAAGGCCTTAATCGGGAAGAGCAGGGAGATGGAGCTGAAGATGCGTCAGCTGCGTATGGATACGCTCATCGCCCAGAGGCGGGAAGAGGATTCCCGGTTGCTTGAGTGGCTGAATGCATATGAGGCTCCTGAGGGGGTTGAGCCGAAGGACGATACGTTCATCAGGACGCAGGAACATCTGCAGGATATGGTCGAAGATCGGGGCAGCCTTGCCTATTGGGAGGCCCGTCGTTATCTGGGCAAAAAACTTCCGGAGATTGCCTATATTGAAGTGGAGTCCTATTTGAGGCTGGTGCCGGACTCGGAGCGTGGACGGAGCCTGATGGCCGATATCAGGGAGCAGATGCCCAAGGGGATTCGCATATCGCCTGTAAAGAGCGGTTCGAAGAAGGCGTTGTCGAAACGGACGACAATGCCTGAAACCGTTAAACGTGCACAGGTGCTGGAGTTGATGAGTAAGGGTGACTGGATCAAGGCGAAGAAATTTGCTTTGGTTTATCGCAGGGAAGGCGGCAAGGATGCCGAGCGTCTGCTAAAGCAGATTCAGGCAAGCACGGATAAAGAGGCGGCCAGCTATTTTTCCCGGGGACGAATTGCCTTCAGGCAGGAGAAGCTGGAGTTGGCTATCAGCTTTTGGGAAAAGGCGACAGGGCTGGTGCCGGAGAATAGTGAGTATGCATCTGCGTTGCGGCGGGCCCGGCAGCTTCAGGAGCAGTTGAGGGTACTACGAGACACTGAAACGGAGAAGGTTCAATAGCGTTAGAACTATTCGGGCAGATTCCGGTGCGCAGTGCTTCTATCAATGAGCCGGTGTTAAGGCCATATCAAAGGATTACAAGGTGCGTGACTCAATCGTAATGCCGCGGCGTAAGACGCGGAAGGTGATGGTAGGAGATGTGGCAGTCGGTGGTGATGCGCCGATCGCAGTGCAGTCGATGACCAATACACTGACGACCGACATCGATGCCACAGTAGCACAGATTAAGCGTCTTGAAGTTGCCGGGGCCGATATTGTACGTGTCTCGGTCCCTGACCCCGATTCGGCTGTTGCCATGCCGGAGATTCTTAATCAGACCGATGTTCCCATCATCGCCGATATCCATTTCAGTTATAAGATGGCGCTGGCTTCACTGGAGGCCGGGGTTCACGGCCTGCGTCTGAATCCCGGTAATATCGGTGGACGAGATCGTGTCGAACGGGTGGTGAAAGCGGCCAGTGAGCGCGGTATCTCCATCCGTATCGGTGTGAATGCGGGTTCGCTTGAGAAAGAGCTGGATGAGAAGTATGGCGAACCGTGTGCCGATGCCATGGTGGAGTCGGCGCTTGGCCACATTCGTATTCTGGAAGAGATGGACTTCCATGATATCAAGGTTTCATTGAAAGCCAGCAATATTCCGATGACCGTAGCAGCCTATCGCAAGCTGGCTGCACAGGTTGATTATCCCCTGCACCTTGGCATCACCGAGTCGGGTTCCCTGTTTGGCGGTACGGTGAAGTCCTCCATTGGACTGGGTCTGCTTCTGGCAGATGGTATCGGTGATACGATTCGTGTCTCGCTGGCGGCGGAGCCGGAGGAGGAGATCCGGGTCGGTTTCGAGATTCTCAAGTCGCTGGGGCTGCGCCACCGCGGCGTTAATCTGATTGCCTGTCCTTCATGTGCGCGGCAGAAATTCAATGTGATCGAAACGGTGAACAGGCTGGAAGAACGGGTCGCCCATATTCATGAGAACATCGATGTGGCAGTGATCGGTTGTGTGGTTAACGGGCCGGGGGAAGCCAAAGAGGTGGGTGTCGGCATCACTGGCGGTTATCCGACGCACACTTTCTATCAGGATGGTGAAAAGGCCGATAAGGTTCGTTCCGACGAGATGATCGATCGGCTGGTCGATGAGATTGAACGACGGGCGGCAGAAATCCGCAAAGCTGAGGGGCCTGAGCATGGCTAAGAAGTTACAGACGATTCGCGGTGTCCATGATGGTCTGCCTGCCGATGTGGCAAAGTGGCAGAGGATTGAATCCGCTGCCAGAAAGATATTCTCGCACTATGTGTTCAATGAGGTTCGGCTCCCGGTTCTGGAGCCTACGGAGCTGTTCGTTCGTTCCATCGGTGAGGCTACGGATATCGTATCCAAAGAGATGTACGCGTTTGAGGATCAGGGCCGGGACGGGAGTAAACATCATATCTGTCTGCGCCCTGAAGGTACTGCAGGAGCGGTTCGTGCCTATCTTCAGGCGGGGCTGACCCGCTCTGGCACACAGCGCTGGTACTATATGGGGCCGATGTTTCGCAGAGAGCGTCCGCAGAAAGGGAGGCTACGTCAGTTTCAGCAGATCGGTGTTGAGATGTTTGGTGTCAGTGGCCCTGCCGAAGATGTTGAGATGCTGGCCATGGCCAGTGATTTCCTTGCAGAGATCGGCATCGGTCAGGTTCGTACGGAGATCAACTCGCTGGGATGTGCGGAGTGTCGCCCCGCTTACCGTGAAACACTGGTCGCCTATCTCGAGGCGCGTAGGGATAAGCTATGTGACACCTGCAGGGAGCGAATCGGCAAGAATCCGATGCGGGTACTCGATTGCAAGGTGGAGTCGTGCCAGGCAGAGCTTGTTGACGCGCCGGAAATGGTGGCGCATCTCTGTAGCGATTGCGATATGCACTTCTCCGGCGTGAAGAGGGGGCTTGATGCTCTGGGGGTCTCCTATCAGGTGAATCCGCGCATCGTTCGAGGTCTCGATTATTATAACCGGACCGCATTCGAGATGATAACCGATCAGCTGGGAGCGCAGGGTACAGTGATTGCCGGTGGCCGTTATGACGGGCTGGTTGAGGAGCTTGGTGGCCCTGCGACACCTGCGATCGGTTTTGCCATGGGGCTGGAGAGGCTGGCTATGCTGATGCCCGGGATGGAAGTCGTGCGGCCGGATGTGGCTGTGGTTGCGCTCGGCGATGCCGTTCAGAGTTATGCGATGACAATCGCATCGCAGTTGCGGGCCAAAGGTCTGGCGGTTGTCCATTGTGGTGGCGGCAGTGCCAAGCGGCAGTTTAAAGTGGCGGATCGTGAACAGAGTCGATATGTGTTGATTGTCGGTGAAGACGAGATGAATGCCGGCACTGTTACCGTGAAGAATATGGATAGTGGCGAACAGCAGAGCCTGGCTCCTGATGCCGTAACAGAGCTGATTCACGCTCCATAACTTTATGGAGAGACTTCAGCCTGTGTGGAATACGTTTCGCGATGCTATCCGGCCACTGGTTGAAGCACTCAGGGATCTGCTCCCCATCATCGTTGTTATCCTCTTTTTCCAGGAGATCGTTCTCAATAAGCCGATTCCCAATCTGGAAGAGCTGGTTTCAGGGTTTGTCTTTGTGCTGCTTGGATTGGCACTGTTCGTGCGCGGTCTGGAGATCGGCCTTTTCCCACTGGGTGAATCGATGGCTTATGCCTTTGCCAAAAAAGGCAATGTGTTCTGGTTGCTCGCATTCGCATTCCTTCTCGGTTTTGGCACCACGGTGGCTGAGCCGGCACTGATTGCTGTGGCAGGTAAGGCGGCCGAAGTGGCAGCAACAGGCGGTGTTATCGAGCATGAATCGTTGGCGATGGCCGACTACGCGCTGGGCCTGCGTCTGACAGTAGCCTTTTCGGTAGGCACGGCAATTGTGCTGGGCGTATTGCGCATTCTGTTCGGCTGGCCTCTGCACCTTTGTATCATGGCTGGCTATCTGCTGGTGGTGGTGATGACCTCATTCGCACCGGATGAGATTATCGGTATCGCCTATGACTCGGGTGGTGTGACAACATCGACCATCACGGTGCCGCTCGTGACAGCGCTGGGAGTGGGGCTGGCGACTTCCATCCGAGGCAGGAATCCCGTGCTTGATGGCTTTGGGCTGATCGCTTTCGCCTCACTTCTGCCGATGATTTTCGTCATGCTCTACGGGATTGTGATGGTATGAGTGCGATGTCGCTGTTCGTCGAGACCATGCTGGCAACGTTACGGGATGTTTTTCCGATCGCGGCGGTGCTGCTCGGCTTTCAGTTGCTGGTGTTGCGCGAGCATGTTCCCCAGTTGTGGTCGGTGATTCGTGGTTTTGCCTATGTGCTGCTGGGGCTGGCGCTCTTTCTGGTGGGGTTGCGGGAGGCGATTTTCCCGCTGGGTGAAGTGATGGCGATACAGTTGACCGACCCCCACTTTCTCTATGGTGCAACAGCTCAAATTCCCGAGGTGATTCACTGGCAGGACTATGGCTGGGTCTATGTCTTTGCCTTCTCCATCGGTCTGGCAACCACGCTGGCGGAACCTTCATTGATCGCAGTCGGTATCAAAGCCCAGCAGGTCTCCGGTGGTGCGATCTCTGCCTGGGGGTTACGTATCGCCGTATCCCTCGGTGTGGCCATGGGTGTGGCGATTGGCTGTTACCGAATTGTCAGTGGTACGGAGCTTTGGCTCTATATCGTTGCGGTTTATCTGGTGGTCATTATCCAGACGCGGTATGCACCGAAGATGATTGTGCCGCTTGCCTACGATTCGGGTGGTGTGACCACTTCGACCGTCACCGTTCCCTTACTGGCAGCTCTGGGCCTGGGGCTTGCGTCAACGATTCCGGGGAGAAGTCCCCTGATTGATGGGTTTGGACTCATCGCATTCGCTAGTGTTTTTCCGATTATGAGTGTTATGGGCTATGCTCAGCTATCGCAGCGGATCGGTAAGAGACAGCAGGTTAAGGAGGAAGAGAATGCACTTTAAATTGATTATTGCACTTGTCGATTCGACAAAGACCGAAGAGATCATGATGACAGCACGAGAATCCGGCGCGACGGGTGCGACGGTGGTTGGCGATGCGCGCGGTGAAGGCCTTAATCCCAAAAAGACCTTTTTCGGTCTGACACTCGAGTCGCAACGTGACATGTTGATGTTCGTCGTGGAGGAGCATCTTTCGAGGAAGATTCTCGAGCAGATTGCCGACGTGGCAGAGTTTGAGGCCAAACCGGGAAGTGGTGTGGCATTTCAACTCGATGTCGAAGATGCGATCGGCCTGAAAGGTCAGATCAAGACATTGATGGGCGAAGTGGAGGAGCAGCTATGAGCGAGCATATGAAACTGTTAGTTCGTGATGTGATGAAAGAAGCGTTCGATCTCGTCGAAGGTGTGGCGACGGTGCGCCAGGCCCTGGAGATGATGCAGCATGTTGAAACCAAATGTTTGATCGTGAACAAGCGGCATGAGAATGACGAGTATGGTATCGTGGTCATTGCCGATATTGCCCGGGGTGTTCTGGCCAAAGATCGATCAGCGGATCGCGTGAGTATCTATGAAGTGATGACCAAACCCGCCGTGACAGTGCATCCGGATATGAACATCAAATATGCCAGTGCCCTGTTTGGCAGGCTCGGTCTCTCCCGGGCACCGGTGGTGGACCGTAATGGTGAGATTATCGGCATTGTCAGTTATACCGATATGGTGATGAAGGGCCTTTTGAAGACGGCGTAACTTCGATTTTGTTTCGTCAGGCCATGATTTGTGCTATTGGATAGATAAAGGCCGGATAAGTGATCAAGTGAGAGGCCGAATGAGAGGCTAATGCATGCCGTTATCTGAAACCGTATTTATCACCGTATCCTTGCTGGCCGTGGCTGTACTGGCAGCGGTGATCTGTCGCCGGATTCCTGTTCCTTTCACCGCTTTGCTGGTGGTCCTCGGTATCCTGCTTGGCTGGCTCGATCAGCGTTGGCTGCCGCTGGAGCCGTTGCAGGCCTTTCATCTCTCACCTGACCTTGTTCTCTTTGTTTTTCTTCCCGCATTGATTTTCGAATCCGGCTTCAATCTTGATGGGCGACAGCTGCTTAAGGATATCGTGCCGGTTTTGACGCTGGCGGTGCCGGCGCTTCTTCTCTCGACACTGATGATCGGTCTTGGCCTCTGGATGCTTCTCGATATGTCGCCGGTTTATGCGTTGCTCTTCGGAGCGTTGATATCGGCCACCGACCCGATCGCCGTGATTGCACTGTTCAAGGAGCTGGGTGCACCGTTGCGGCTTAATGTGCTGGTTGAGGGAGAATCGCTGCTCAACGATGCCACGGCACTGGTGGTGTTTAAGGTGCTGCTTGGTGTGGCGGTGGTCGGTACGATGCATTGGCATGACATAAGTTCGGCAACCGGCGAGTTTCTGCGTGTTTTCCTGGGCGGAGCACTGGTCGGCCTGGTGATCGGGATGCTTCTCAGTGAGTCGATGCGGTTCGTGCAGTCACATAGCGCCGTGTTTACCCTGACGATCGTGATGGCCTATGCCGGGTTTATTATCTCCGAACATCTGCTGCATATGTCCGGTGTGATGACCGTGGTCGTGGCAGCTGTCTGTCTCAGTGTCTGGGGGCGTAGCCGGATGTCGCAGGAGGTGGCGGAGACTGCACGTGAAATATGGGAGTTTATCGCCTATGTCTGCAATGCGCTTCTTTTCCTGCTGGTAGGTCTCTCGGTAGAGCCCGGGCTGCTGCTTCAGTACGGCTGGGCGATTACGGTTGCTATCGTACTGGTGATTGCTGTTCGCGCTGCGGCGATTCATAGCATCGTTCCACTGGTAGTTCGCTGGTTCAGGCTGCCCGCCATTGGCATGGCTGAGCGGCAGATCATGTGGTGGGGCGGTTTGAAAGGGAGCCTGGCTATCGCTATGGCGCTCTCGATTCCAGCGGATATTCCGGGCAGGGATATGCTGCTGGCGATGACGGTCGGGGTAGTTGTTTTTACGCTGCTGATCAATGCATCGACGATTCGTCCTCTGATGAAGTCGCTTGGGATGGACAGGCTCGATAACTTTGAAAAGACAGAGTTGAACACCGGGCTCAGGCGGGTCGAGGGCGGTGCGCTGGATGTTCTGGATGGCTTTCAGAAGGTCGGTGTCCTCTCCAAGGGGGCGTATCATCGAATTAGCGATGATATCCATGAAACGCTCGGTTCCAATCGTGTGGATGTGGAAGAGCGTGAGAATGAGCGTAATCTCTATATGTCACTGCTCTATACGGAACTTGAGACACTCGATCTGCTCTATGAGGCCGGCATCATTCCGCAATATACCCGCATTGATATTCGTCAGCAGGTACAGGGCGAGAGGGATATGCTCTGTGCTGGTGCTACGCTGGAGGATATCTCCGAGGATGCCAAGGTGCACGGCCTGTTTGGGCGCGTTGAACAGTATCTGCTTGGTAAAATGCGGGAGATGGACTGGTCGTCGCACCTGTTGATGCGTTACCAGTACATGCGTCTTTCTCAGCATTTCAGGCGTGATGTGGCTCGCCTGATGATGGTCGAATCTTCCATTCAGGTACTGAAGGGCGATCTGTCGATGTCCGGCAACATCAAAGAGGAGCTGCTTCGACATCTTCACAGCAGGCGGAAACGACTGGAAGCATTGTTGGCGGGCTATAAGCGGGACATGCCGGAGTTTTATCGCAGATACAGTTATCGTATTGCCAGTCAGGCGGCATGGTCCGGTGCTATGACAGAGGCTGTAGCACTGTTTCATCACGGGCAGATGGGCGGTAAGTCATATGTGAAACTATGTAAGCTGCTGCAGTCGAAACTTGAATCGCTTCCGCCGTTTTCCGTTACGCTGCCGGAGATATCAGCGCACGATCTGATCGGAACGGTGCCACTATTTGCAGGGCTTCCGAGCCAGGTGGCGGATGAGCTGGTTGCTCGTGCGGTCACGGTCACATTTCTTCCGAATGATCGTGTCATCGGCCAGGGAGAGCGCGGGGATGCGCTCTATATCGTGGTGCATGGTCTGCTTCGTGTTCATTCGGTAGAGGATGGTGGTAGCCACAATATTGCCCTGCTGGAGGATGGCGATTTCTTCGGTGAGATGGCTCTGCTGGGTGAGCAGGTGCGAAAGGTTAATGTCAGTGCCGTTCACGCTTGCGAGTTGTTAAGGATCAGGCGTGATGATGTGCTGGAGCTGGCCGAACGATTCCCGCAGATCGACCAGCGGTTGCATGAGGTTGAGCAGCAACGCCTTCATTCATAAAGGTGTTCGGTGTCTGGTAATTTTTCATCTGGAAAACAATTGTATAAAGTTGCAATATGCAACTGTTGTATATAGCATACTGTTATGGAAGATCAGGCAGAGCAGTTTGAACTGGAGCGCGCAATCGGTTTTTATATCAATCGCACCGCCGATGTGATGAGCGAAGAGGTGGCCAGACGTTTTCAAGAGCATGGCTACAGACTCTCCGTACAGGACTTTGGCATCCTGTTTCGATTGTGGAAGCAGGATGGTCTCTCACAGGTGCAGATCGCCAGCCTGATGATGCGTGATAAAACCACCATTACCCGCAGGCTCGATGCACTGGTGAAGAAGGGTTTGATTGAGCGTCGTGCCGATCCGAGCGATCGCAGGCTGTTCCGTATTTATCTGACAAAAGCAGGAGCGCAGGCCACAGAACATTTGATGGCGGTGGTTGACGGGCTTCAGAAAGAGCTGCTTGCCGATATTCCGGATGAACACAAAGAGATCACGATTGCCACTTTAAAGAGGGTTACAGAGTCGGTGATAAGACAGTGACGGCGTGGGCTGGCGACGATGAGACAGCTTAGAAGTAGAGACGATACTCCGCGCTGAGCGAATGACCATAGAGACCGAACTCGCTGCGAATGGCTGTCCCCGCTGTATGTTTACCAAAAGTGACACCGCCACTAAGAGCAAGCTCCGACTCATCGCTCAGTGAATAGAGGGCGTAGAGCGCCATCAAGCCTGAGTGATCCACCCAGTTGTAGATGGCGGTTGCATCCCCTGTCAGCAGCGGGGTGAACTCATAACTTACCCCGGCGGCACTGTAATATCTGGCGAGATAGAGGCTGCTGCTGAGTGTTGCAGGCGTATAGGCGGAAGCTGTTGCGGCTCCACTGCCATGGTAGAACTGTTCGAACCGGATGGTAAGACTACTCTCCCAACGATGCTCCAGACCCAGTGAAAACTCTGCTGTACGCCGTTGTCCGGCGTTATCAGGCCACCGTACATGACCCTCCCCGCGAAGGCCCAGCCACTCGAACAGCTCTCCCTGGAAATCAATGCCCAGCACCCGGTCTCGCTTCACAAGGCCTCCCAGCAGTGCCAGCTCAAAGTCTCCGAAGACCGAGGAGGCACGGGCGATATGTGAACCTCGTGATGGCTTGTATGTTTCGCTCCAGCCATTGTCGCTGGCCGGATCGGCGGAGTAACCGAGCACTGAGATCAGCGAGAGTTGTGATAGTTCGCCAAGCCGGATATCGGCCCGTGCGGCATCGACGCCCGGCTTATAGGAGCGGAAGAAGGTCTGGGCGGCAAAGGGGGCGAAAAAATCGTTGGGTGTGAAGTAGAAGGTGGAGGCAAGGGAGATCGGCTGGCGTCCGACCTTCAGGTTCAACCTGCCGGACTGATATTGAACATTGATGCGGTCCATGCGCAGATGCGCCCGCCTGCGATCGAAACTCCAGTCAAGCAGTGAACTGCGCTCTACATCCCTGACTGTGGTCAGCCTGCTGCCACCGGTTTGCAGATCGGTTGGAACATAACTCTGCTCCAGATGCATCTCAAAGCTCAGGCTGTTTCCGGCAGTGGCATCAAGCATCAACCGACCGGAGGCGCTGGCTCCGGTGACACTGCGTTTGCTGTAGTAGAGCGGTGTATCGGGGTTGTTCAGGGTCAGCAGCGAGCCTTGTAACATACCACGCAGCTCAAGTGAGTTTTCTTGCGAACGACCTTCACTCTGCCAATCGTAAAATGCATGGGCCGGGTTTACCTCAAGCGTTAGAACCAGCAGGAGTAAAAGAAGAGTAAGGGGGTTAAGCGGTCGTCTCATCCGCTTCGGTCTTATCCGCTTCAACCCTGCCGTCATGAATGGTGATGATACGGCGTGCCCGATCCATCACATGCTG
Source organism: Mariprofundaceae bacterium (assembly GCA_050304695.1). GTDB lineage: Bacteria > Pseudomonadota > Zetaproteobacteria > Mariprofundales > Mariprofundaceae > WSZY01. Next base: position 162,417 of record JBNLEB010000001.1, on the reverse strand, counting down.
GTCATGGGTGGAGAAGAGGAAGGTGATCCCCTGCTCCCGGTTGAGCTGCTGCATTAGATCAAGTAGTGCCTCGGCGGTATGGGAATCAACATTGGCTGTCGGTTCATCGGCCAGCACGATGGCCGGACTGGTAACAATGGCACGGGCAATGGCAACACGCTGCTGCTGACCGCCGGACATCTCATCGGGCCTGCGATGCTCCAGCCCCTCCAGTCCGACCGCTTTGAGTGTCGCCATCACCCTCTCACGGCACTCACTCTCGCTTAACCCCTGAAGATTCAAGACAAACTCCGCGTTTTCATAGGCGGTCATCACCGGAATCAGGTTGTAGGCCTGAAAGACGAAACCGATCCTGTTCTTGCGCATCTCGGAAAGCTCGGTGTTATCCAGTGTTGACAGGTCGATGTTATCGACCCAGACACTGCCGGAGGTAGGCACATCCAGTCCGCCGATCAAATTGAGGATACTGGTTTTACCCGAACCTGATGGGCCGCAGAGGGCGGCAAAGTCACCATTCTCGATCTCCAGTGAAACACGATTGATGGCATGTACATCAACCTTCCCCTGCCGGTAGGTTTTGATGACATCCTGCAGGCGAACGATATGTTCTATGGTGGTCTCTTTTTTCTCACGACTGCTCATACCGCTTCCTCTGTTTTACTCTTATGCCTCAGGTATACCATCATATCGTCTTCAGACTCTCAACCGGCAGTACCCGACCGGCTCGCCATGCCGGGTAGATTCCAGCCAGCAGCGCCAGCAGAAAGACACCGCTCAGAATCGCCATAATACTCTCTTTGAAGAGTCGGGCCTTGAAGACCGGATCGACCAGTACACCGCCATAACTGAAATCACTGCCGAATGAACCGGAAAAATCGATACCGGTGTGGTAGAGATAATAGTACCACGGTGCGGTGATCAGGATACCGAGCAACAGGCCGACAATCGCCATCCAGAACGACTCCACCATCACCAGTCGGAACAGTGTTTTCGGTGACAGGCCGACCGCCATCATCACGCCGAATTCACGCGTTCGCTCCAGCACACTCATTAGCATGGTGTTGAGGATACCAACAGCAATCAGCAGACCGACGAGAAACTGACTGATGTAGTTGCCCGCCTTATCGAAGGCGATGACACCGGCCAGATCGGGCTGGGACTCTTTCCATGTCAGCACAACAACATCTTTAGCCTTGGAGGGATTAACTTCAAAGATGGCTGCAATGGCATCACGCATCGCTTCGGCATGTCGCTGGTCTTTGATAATAACGGCAATCAGCGTCGCCTCATCGCTGCTGTAGTCCAGTGTCTTTTGTACACTGCCGATCGGCAGCAGCGCCATGGCGCCGTCCACCATATCGATACCGGTGGTGAAGGTGCCGCTCACTCTGGCGATATCGCTGACGATCTCGCCATTTGCATCGGTGGTGGTGTAGACGACCTTTTTGCCAATCTTCACATGCAGCTTCTGTGCAAGCTTGCTACCGATAACAATGCCCCGACCATGTTTGTCGGAAAAAACACTCCCCTCCACCATGGATCGAATCAGCAGGTTGTTCTCTTCGCTCTCAAAGGCGGGATCGACCGCAATAAAGGCACCGCCGACACTTTTGCGGGCACTGGCGAACATCGCCTGGCCGGTGATACGAACCGTGGCATCGGCAACGCCCGGCATGGCGGTGATCTTCTGACGTAGTTCATGGGTATTGCCCAAACGTTTGTCCAGCGTCGGTTTGAGGTGGTAGCCGACAGGCTCAACGGTGACATGGCCCATGCCCATGCTTGCCCCCATATCGATCATGTTGGTGTAGGTATAATCGCCGGAGCCTGTGAAGGTGACCGATAGCAGCACTCCGAAGGCGATGGAGAATGCCGTGATCATCGTGCGCCGTTTTCTGCGCCAGATGTTACGCCAGGCGAGTTGGTTCAGGTTCATGGGTTCAGACTCATGAGCTCAAATTGCATAGGGACCCCGCTCATCGGAAATAGATCGCCTTCACCGGCTTGAGCAGTGCCGCTTTCATCGCCGGATAGATCACGGCGATGATGGCGATGAGGATAAGGAAGAGAACCGGATAGGCGATCGCCTCGGTGGTGATAGCGGCATACCAGACCGGATCAAAGGCGATGCCGCCATAGGTGATAGAGCCTGCAAGCGCAGACATATCGATACCGTGCAACTGATAATAGTCCGAAACCCACCAGCCGCCGATCATACCGATCAGCGCTGCCAGCAGCGCCATGATAAGTGTCTCGGAAAGAACCAGCGCGACCAGTTGAAGCGGTGATACACCGAGCGCTTTCATGATGCCGAACTCGTGAATGCGCTCAAACACATTCATCAGCATGGCGTTGAGCACCACAGTGGCGACAGCGATGTAGAAGATTACCAGCATGATGATGATCTGTACATCTGCCGTCTCGATCATACGCGCCACCACCGGCATCAGCTCTTTCCAGTTCTTGACCTCCAGTCCCTTCTCCACGCTCTCTGTTAGAGTGATAACCTTCGCGGTCTGTTCAGTCAGATCGGTCATCCGATCGTTTCGCATTACCACGATCTCATGCACACCATCAGGGATTGCCATCAGCTCTTTTAGTGTGGTGATCGGCATGAACATGCCCATACGATCAATACCGTCCGATACCGATTTGAGAATGCCGCGCACTTTGAAGAGTTCATTGGCCATATAACCATCGGCACTCTGGCCGACAAATACCAGCTCATCACCGAGCTCAACCCCCAGCGTGGCAGCAAGCTTTTTACCCAGCACCACACCGTTGGCATCATCTTCATCCAGCCAGTCGCCACGGCTGACATGTTGATAGAGTTCGGTGACTTCTTTCTCCCGTGTCAGGTCGATGCCTCTGAGTTTTACACCGCTGGAGGCCAGGTTGGCGGCCAGCAGGCCATAGCCGTAGAGTCTGGGCGCAGCTTTGAACCCCTGCTCATGCAGCCCGTCAATCAGTTGATCGGCATGGCTGATACGGGTATAGAGATCGGGATCGTCACGATAGCCTTGGGCATGGATCTGGATGTCGCCGAGATTCATGGCGACAACTGCGCGCTCACTGCCCTGCATCATTCCCTCCATCAAGGATGAGAAGAAGATCATCATCAGACAGGCGAATGCCATAGCACCCATGGTGACCAGCGATCGCTGCCAGCTTCGGCGGACATTTCTCGAGGCCAGCGTCAGGATTCGCATCTGTTTATTCTCATCAGCATATCAACGCCGTTTCAGGCTCTGTTTGGAGAACATTGCATCGCTTAAAGGGATGTTCAGTTCCAGCTTTTCATAGATGAACTCGGTGAACTCATCCGGCTTGTCGGCCGGAACCACGCGCAGCAGCGCAGGTCGTTCGCGCCCGGCCAGCATCTTCATATCCGAGAAAGTAAAGGTGCGTGCCAGCTGCATATCCTCATCGTAATAACGCTCCACCAAGGGCGTATAGGAGTCGGCGAGGATGGTCAAAAGTAATTTACCCCAGACCACCGGCGCATCCGGCTTCGGCACCAGTGTAAATTCGATGATCTGCTGCCCATCCCGTTCGCCTTCAAAGGTGATGCTGGCATCGTAGTCCTCTTCAAGCCGCGCCTCCTTGACCAGATCGTCATTGGTCAGGTGGCTGCCCATCCATGAGCCCATCATCATGCCGCTGGTTAATCGGATGGTTCGGTCGGTCTTCGGCAGGTAGGTGTAGATATGGTTGTCGGACTTCAGGGTCATCGTTCCCTTTTCGCGCAGCGGCTCCAGTACATGAAAGAGCGTCTTCTCTTTACCCTTCGACCACCCTTCCATGCGCATGGTGCGGGTATAGTGCTCGGTTTTGACCCGCATGGTGACAACGGCGTATGAAGATGAGCCACGCCAGAGATCGTCTACCTCATTCAGAATCTGCGATGTGCGATCTTTGCTCTCCGAAGTTTCTGCCATGGCAGGGGTGATGATGATGGAGATAGCAAACAGACAGGAGATGAATTTCATGCTTATAGTGTAGCAATAGTCATGTGAGATGAAAGGGGATCGGCTTTTACCGGTTTCGGAGGCTGACATCCCTTCAGGGCAGCGACCTGTTTCGGTTAATGTGTGTTGAGTTTTTCGTGACGATTTTTTCCGTGTTCTTCTACCCACTGCTCGAAACCACCGTAAGCATTCATAAACGATCTGAATACATGCTTGGGCATGCTGCAAACCAGGCAGCGGCTGGTTGTGGTAATGATAGAGTTTTCCGGCAGCGCAAGATAAGGGTTGATGTCACCGAACATGGTGCCTGTCTCCATCGGCAGTTCAAACTTTTTATCTTCAACCGAATGGCTTGCAGTCGCCGAGCCGTAGACGATGATGCAGCAACGATCTTCCAGTTCACCATCACGTGTAATAATAGAATCACCCTGGAATTCGAGCAGGCTGGACTCTTCGGAAAGCCATTTTCTGTCGGCTTCGGGAAGTTCGGTCATGGCCGGATGGCTGTAAGACATCGAGTGAATCAGACGTGACTGCACAATCTTCATCAGTCGTTCGCCGGCGATCGGTGAGCGCTGCATCAGTTGGGAGATCGCCAGGTCGGAGAACTCCAGCAGCAGTGATTTTTCGGAGGCGGTTACCGTTGCAGAGCGTGGCAGTTGATAGACGCAGGCAAATTCACCAAAGAAGTGGCCGGGATCAAGCTGGCTTAGCTCCACATGATGCCCTGTCTGGGTATCCATGTGAACACGCATCGCACCTTCCAGGATAAGGTAGAAATTCCGGTTAACCTCACCCTGTACCACAATGTCATGATCCTTTTCCACTTCCAGAAGGCGGCCATGTCCAAGAAAATCGCGGGTCTCGTGGTCGGAGAGTTGGTCGACCAGCATGAATGTCTTCCCTGTGCCTGTCTCTACATCGATCGGGCCATCGGAAGTGATTTTTGCAATGCTGGCCATTGCATCAAGCTCTGCCTGGTCGGGATGCTCCAGTAGTCTGCAGATTTCGAGGAAGCCGAGGGAGTCGCTCGGGCGCCCCTTCGAGAGCATTCTGCGGGCCATGTTTATGGCCAGGTCGCGGGCACCTTCGATGTCCTCCTCTTGTTGCAACATCTGGATCAGTGGGCGTGCAATATGAAGATCCTCGGGAAAAATTTCATTCAGGTCGCGATAAACGCGGAGCATATTGTCTTTGGTGAGCGACATGGGGGTAATCGTAGACTATCAAAAAAAAAATGAACAGGCATTAAATGTGGTACCGATTTTACACCTCACTTTTCTTTTGGGATTTCACAACCTGCATGTAGGCTGTGGCCCTATGAGCAGAGAGCAGAACAAAGAACAGAGTGAGAAAAAGGCAATCACCGGGCACCCCCGAGGCAGACTTCCTTTTGCGCCCGAGGGCTGGCCTTTCATCATCACGCTGCTGGTTTTGACCGTTGGCGCGGCGGTGATGTGCTGGTGGATTGCAGCGGTGATCCTGTTTGTTCTGTTGCTGTTCAATATCAATTTCTTCCGCGATCCTGAGCGAGAGGTTCCGCAGGGCGAAGGTCTTTTCATCTGTCCGGCCGATGGCAAGGTGATCCGCGCCGAGAACGGGGAGAGTGGTGCACGCGTCGACATCTTTATGAATGTCTTTAACGTGCATGTAAACCGGGCACCGATGACGGGCCGCATTACCCATATGAAATATATCCCGGGCAAATTCGTGAATGCGAGTTTCGATCACGCCTCCGAGGAGAACGAGCGCAATCGCTTCGAAATGGAGACGGAGAGTGGTGAGAAGATTGCCTTTACGCAGATTTCAGGGCTCGTTGCACGTCGTATCGTCTCCTACACAGCAGTGGGCGATCATGTACAGGCAGGCCAGCGTATCGGCATGATTCGCTTCGGTTCGAGGGTCGACTGCGAAATTCCAGCGGGTTATGAACTCAATGTGGAGGTGGGCGACCATGTCACGGCGGGTGAAACCATTATTGCCCGAAAGGTTACGACGTAAATGGCTGCTCCACATAAGGCGATGGTCGCCAGACGCGGTATCTATCTGCTCCCGAGTTTCTTCACCATTATGGGGCTCTTCTCCGGTTTTTACTCCCTGATTGCTGCTGTGCAGGGGCGGTATGAGCTGGCGGCGTGGGCGATTCTGGCCGCTGCCGTGTTCGATATGCTCGACGGTCGCGTTGCCCGCCTGCTGCATGCCGAAACCGCATTCGGTGCCGAACTCGATTCTTTATGTGACATGGTCTCGTTCGGAATTGCGCCAGCTGTACTTGTCTATATGTGGGCACTGGTCGGTCTGGGGCCGGAGCTGCATAAGCTGGCATGGCTCGGCGCATTCTTCCTTGTGGCATGTGCGGCACTCAGGCTTGCCCGCTTTAATGTTCAGATCGGTACGCAGGACAAACGTTATTTTCAGGGGCTTCCGACACCGGGAAGTGCTCTCTTCATCGCCACGGCTGTGCTCTTCCATGAACAGGGTGATTATCAGCCGGTTGCCTGGCTCTGGTTCTTTCTCTCCGTGACGTTGTCGTGGTTGATGGTCAGCGGGGTTCGTTTTATCTCCGGTAAAGATATCGATCTGAAGAAGCGACGCCCGTTCGCCGTGCTGGTCGGCATCGTGCTGGTGGTCGGGCTGGTGACAGTCGATCCTTACAAAGTGCTGTTCGGTGTTCTGCTGGTTTACTGCCTGCATGGCCCCATCATGAGTGCATGGCAGTACCAGAAAGCGAACCGCTATCGGATAAGCAGACGCCTGGCCAGAAAGCGTAAACGGCAGGAAGCTGCTAAGAAAGACGATTGACCGTTCGAATTGATGGTGCTTTAATCTGCCCCCTATGAATGCAATTAATAACGCATGGAACTTTTCACAGCCAACCTATTCGCTGCTACTGCTGCGAAGGGGCCTGTGTGCTTGCTGATTAGTTAATCAGTAGTGAGTTCACAGGCCGTAGGATTTTCCTGCGGCTTTTTTTTTGGGTGTCGTTTGGAAATGAATATGGCGCGTCCGTGCGCCAATTCATAACGCAAAGCCAAAAGCGTGGTTTTGGCTTTGCTCACAAATCGCGTGCATCGCACACGGTTTGGCGGCCCTTCCATGGGCCGCGAGGGTGCCTTCGATTTCAGGGCATCAGAAGAATGTGGAGAGCTATTGCTCACACGGGAGAAAGCTATGACAGATCGGTTACACATTTTCGATACCACCTTGCGTGATGGCGAGCAGTCCCCCGGCTGTTCGATGAACATCGACGAGAAGATGCGGGTTGCGCATGCACTGGCGGCGCTGGGTGTCGACATTATCGAGGCGGGATTCCCGATCGCATCCCCCGGCGATTTCGAAGCGGTACATCGTATTGCAACGGAGGTGAAGGGGCCGAAGATCGCAGGCCTTGCCCGTGCGGCGGTCAAGGATATCGAGCGTGCCGGCGAGGCGGTGAAACCGGCCGGTGATTGTGCCCGCATCCACACATTCATCGCCACCAGTCCGATTCATATGGAGGCGAAGCTTCGCATGACGCCCGATCAGGTGGTCGAGCGTGCTGTGGAGGCGGTGAAGCAGGCTCGCTCGCTGGCGCCCGAGGTGGAGTTCTCCGCCGAGGATGCCGGCCGTTCCGAGATGGATTTCCTCTGCCGGATCGTCGAGCAGGTAATCGATGCCGGTGCCCGGGTGATCAATATTCCCGATACCGTCGGCTATATGACACCGGATGAGTTCGGCTGGCGTATCCGCACATTGCTGGAAAAGGTGCCGAACTCCGATAAGGCGATCTTTTCGGTGCACTGCCACAACGATCTCGGTTTGGCCGTTGCCAACTCATTGGCCGCGGTCGAGAACGGCGCCCGTCAGGTGGAGTGCACCATCAACGGTTTGGGCGAGCGTGCCGGTAACGCATCTTTGGAAGAGATCGTCATGATCATGAAGACGCGCGGTGATCGCTACGACATCGATATGGGTATCGACACGAGTAAGATCGTGCCGACCTCGAAGCTCGTCAGCCAAATCACCGGCATGCCGGTACAGCCGAACAAGGCGATTGTCGGCGCCAACGCCTTCGCGCACGAGTCCGGCATCCATCAGGATGGTGTTTTGAAACATCAGAAGACCTACGAGATCATGACCCCCGAATCGGTCGGCTGGAACACCAACCGTATGGTTTTGGGTAAACACTCCGGTCGTGCGGCGCTTAAATCCCGCTATAAGATTCTGGGGATCGAGCTGGATGATGAGAAGCTGGTCGCCGTCTTCGAGCGTTTCAAGGTGCTGGCCGACAAGAAGAAGGATATCTTCGACGAAGATCTGATGGCGATCCTCTCCGGTGATTCCGAGGAGGTGGTCGAGCGGGTCAAGCTGGTCAGTCTGCATGCGGCCTCCGGCACCAATGATGCGCCGGTGGCAGCGGTTGAGCTGGAGATCGAAGGGCAACGCCACAAGGCTTCTGCCGAGGGGGATGGGCCTGTCGATGCAGCGTTTAAGGCGATCAACTCGCTGGTCGATCCGAACGGCAAACTGCTGCTCTATTCGGTCAATGCCATCACCTCCGGCACCGATGCCCAGGGTGAGGTGACAGTTCGGTTGCAGGACGGCGAGCGCATCGTCAACGGTCAGGGCGCCGATACCGATATCGTCGTGGCATCCGCCAAGGCGTTGATCGCGGCGCTCAACAAGCTGCCGAACATGCATGCCAAGGAAGTGCACGCTCAATATTCCGGTGTCTGACGAAAGGGGGAAGGTAAGCGCCTTCTCCTTTTCGTTAATCCGGAAGTTTATTCTCTGTCATGCCGGACTTGATCCGGCATCCAGAAAAGTTGCTGGCAAGGCATGGATTCCGGGTCGTTGCCCGGAATGACAGGATGAGCGATGATACCAGGGGTGGATAGGTGAAGGAGTCAATATGAGCCAAGAGAGTTCCGAATCGATTTTTACGCCTGAGGTTGCCGAGCTGGTTGCTATGGGCGCGGCGATTGCCGCCAACTGCGAGCCCTGCTTCAAGTATCACTACGATCAGGCGCGCAAGCTGGGCGTGAGCAGTGTGGATATGCGTTATGCCGTCGATCTGGCGCAGAACGTGAAGGAGCGTCCGGCCGAGCACATGTTGGCATTGGCCGAGCGTTATCTCGGAAAAGCCACGGAAGAGACCCGGGCCGCAGCCGATTCGTGTTGTAGCAGTGGCGGTGCTCAAAGCTGCGGTTAACAAAAAAAAGGGAAGGCAGTTGCCTTCCCTCTTTTCATACGCCTGAGAAATTCACGGGCAACAGCCGCTCCCTTCGGGGCAGCACCTTACCTCTCTGATCTCACCGAAAAGCTTCTCGGCCCGCGCTTTGGTTCTGTTGTAGGCCCCGATCTTCACACCTTCGGCGATGTTCATGGCTGCTTGCATCTCTTCCGATGTCACGCCTGCCTCGATGGCCTTTTTCTTGTGAAACTCGATGCAGAAGTTGCAGTTGACGCCGTAGGCAACACCCAGTGCGATCATCTCTTCGATTTTGTAATCAATGGTTTCAGACATTTTTTGTCTCTCCTGTCGTTGAGGTTTGTATGTTTCGGGAATATTCCAGTTCAACTACATAGACGAGGTTTTGCCTGAAAAGGTAACGGAGTTCGCTAAGACTGTTTTCGCTCGCAGGCCGGTTTGCCGTCGCAACCGGTTGAGATGACGCACCCCTCTTCGAGCTCGGTTTTCAGTCTGGCCCGTGCCCGGTGCAGGCGCATTTTAATGGTTCCAATAGAGAGACTCAGAATCTCCGCCACCTCTTTGGCCTTCAGCTCTTCCAGGTCGCTGAGCACCAGCACGGTGCTGTAGTCGATCGGCAGGCGATGAATGAATTCGCGGATGCAGCGGTTCATCGCTTCGGCATCGAGCTTCTCCTCGATGGGTGAATCGGATGCGAGCGAGGCATCGCAGTTCTCAAGCTCCGCTTCCGATATGGGCACCTGCCTGATCGATGTTTGGTGCGCCTTGCTTTTGAGAAAGTCTTTCACGGTGTTCAAGGCGATACGGTAAATCCATGTCTTGATGCTCGCCTCGCCCCTGAACTGGTCGATGTTGTTGCCTACCTTAACGAACACCTCCTGCGTCAGATCGCTTGCCTCGGCTTCGTCCACGAATCGCATGAGATAACTGCGGATGGTGTTTGAATATTGCTGGTATAACTGGTTCGTTGGCATCGAATGGTATGGCCTCCACTCCTTTTCTTTAACACTGGCTGGAGTATCTGGTTAGACCCTATCTAGGTTGCAGCATAAAAGTTACTATACTCGTATTCCATTGCCGTTAGATAGACAGCGGTAGCCAAACCTTCATTTATCGAGTTCTTGGAAAGATAATCCTGTAAAAAGTTACCCATCGCATAGGCTCCATCGGGATAATTATTACTGGTTATCCAGCTTGCATAGATGTTTCCGGGTTCAGACGGAGCTAACTGACTAGCTAACCAAGCCCAGAGATATTCACATGGTAGCATTACAATCAGTGTAAATATTGGATCCTTCACTGTGCCTTCAAATCCACTTCCATTGGCTACAGATTGTTCGAATTTAGAGTAACCAAGTGCTGTTGGAGTTGGGGCAACGGATTGAGGGCCTGTTAAATTCCATGTGGTACAGGCAGATTGATTATATTTGTTGTAACTTTGCTGCTTTTTTAACAAATAATCTTTTAATATTTTATTGGTTGTTCTATGGGCTGCAGTGCCATAATCCGATGCACCATGAAAGCAGTAATAGAAATCGCTGACATTAAATGCACCATATTGAGTTGGATTCAAATTTCCGTGCTTTATACCTTGCAAAAAAGTGGTATCTAGTGCTTGCTGTGCAATCCTTTCGCCACCTGCATGCCACATCTTCCAAAAGAGCGAGTCAGCTGAAGGTGATTCGGTGTTTAGATTGTGCTTTTTAATCAAATGTTCGTGATCAGCTAAGCTTCTATTATTTCTCATAATATTTTTCCTTTGTTGTATTTGCCTAACAATGTTGATATGAGGAAATAACTCCTTGTTTTCTTTTTATATATACGGACACCTTTCTCCCCAATCCAATATATTGATCAAATCTGGAGTCAGATTGGTTCGTTCCGGTTCTCTATCCGAGAATGACTATAGACCTAATTGGCTTGGTGTTCTAAGACGTAGATTCTGAAATGGTCGAGGTGTTTATGGTGCAGAGCGCAGGAGATCAGTATCTATCTCCAGTTGTTTCTTTAGGCGTGTGCGCTTCGATCAGAGCAAGATCGTCCTGGGTTAATTCCACGTTGAGTGCGCCCAGGTTTTCTTCGAGGCGGTGAATCTTTCGGGTGCCAGGAATAGCGACGATGTCGTCGTTGCGGCTGAGTATCCAGGCGAGGGCGATCTGGGCTTTGGTTGCGTTTTTGCTCTGCGCGATCTCGTCGATCACCTCCACGAATTTGAGATTCTGCCGGATCGCTTCATCGGTGAAGCGGGGGTTCTCAAGTCGCCAGTCGCCTGCTTCCAGATCGGCGCGGCTCTTGATGGCGCCGGTCAGGAATCCACGGCCAAGCGGGCTGTAGGCCACGAAGGTGATGCCTAGCTCCTTGCAGGTGTCGAAGAGTTCACCTTCCGGTTCCCGGCTCCACAGGGAATATTCGGTTTGCAGGGCCGTGATGGGATGGACGGCATGGGCGCGGCGAAGCGTTTCGCTATCCACCTCTGAAAGACCGATGGCTTTCACTTTGCCTTGTTGAACTAACTCGGCCATGGCGCCGACGATATCCTCGATCTCCATCTCCGGGTCTTTCCGGTGCATGTAGTAGAGGTCGATGGCTTCGGCGCCCAGCCGCTGAAGGCTTTTGTCGCACGCCTCTTTGATATATTCCGGTTTGCCGCTCAGGCCAAGGAATTCGCCGTTGGGGCCGCGCATGATGGCGAACTTGGTTGCCAGTGTGATCTCGCCGAACCGGCCTTTGAAGGCTTTGCCGAGCAGCGTCTCGTTGGTGCCACTGCCGTACATATCGGCGGTATCGAAGAAGTTGACGCCGAGGTCGACGGCCTTGTGCAGGGTGTCGATCGATTCGGCTTCGTTGAAAGAGCCGTAGAACTCGGACATGCCCATGCAGCCGAGACCGATCCGGTTAATGTTGAGCTTGCTGTGCCCCAGGGTCGTGGCCTGCTTCATGGTCAGCCTCCCTTTTTCGTGCGACTATAGACTTAATCGGCCTTACGTTCCAAGACGTATCCCCCAAAGCGATTGTAAAATCCAGCTTAATGATTTATGGATGATTTCGGTTGCGTTGCTCTGCGCGCACGCGCCATCACGGTTTGCCCATGGTCTCTTTTATTAAAGTATCCAAAGGTACCGGTTTGCCGAAGTGATATCCTTGCGCATAATCGACGCCGAGACGTTTCAGTTCTTCGACAATTTTTTTGTTTTCGGCAAATTCTCCTACAATTTCAAGCCCGCGGCTTTTTGCCGAATTGATGATGCCCTCCATGTCGGTTCTCAGTTGCTTGTCCTTTAGAACATTTCGCACATAGCTGCCGTCGATCTTGATGATATCCACCGGCAGGCGTGAAAAACTCTGATAATTGGAGTACCCGATACCAAAATCGTCAAACGCGGACTTACAGCCTAGTTCTCTCAGGGTGGAAACCAGCTTCAGTGCCGCTTCTTTATCCAGAATCTCGTGGGTTTCTGTAATCTCAAAACATAATTTGCAAGGATTGATGCCGTATTGCCGTATCTGCTGTTCGATAAAAGAAAACATCTGTTCGTCGGCAACTGAAATTCCGGATAAATTAATCGAGCATAAAGAGAGCGCTTTTTCGTATCCGGCATTATCCCGAAATGCAGATAAGGTCTGCTCGATCACATATTTGTCAATTGCGATAGCAAGTCCTGTTTTTTCGGCTGCAGGGATGAATTCCGCCGGAGATATGATATTGCCTTGTTTGTCCTCCATCCTGAGCAACACTTCGAAATGTGCCAGGTTGTTATCGATTGACTTGGCCTCTGGGCTGATAGCTACGATTTTCTGAGCATACAACCTCAGTTTCCGGTTCTGTATTGCATCGCGAATGATCGATTCCAATTGTATGTATTTGGTGACATCAAGCTGAGCAACCACAACCTTGTTCTTTCCTCTTGCCTTTGCATCACTGCAGGCCTGCGATGCATCCGATACAGCATGCTGCAATGTGGTGCTGGATGTGATTTCTGCAATACCGATACTGATAGTGGTGAAGAACGGTTTTTCTTTTGTGCGCAAATTCAGTTTCGCGAAACTGAATTTGAGGCGGGAGGCTAATACCCGTGCACCGTCAACTGAGGTGTTGGGCAGGTAGAGGATGAATTTGTCACCGAGAAAACGTGATAATGTTATAACATCTTTGGGTCGATCTTTCGTTTGACGTGTATTGTTGACTAACCAGGCGGTAATCTTCTTTAAGGCGGAGTCTCCTGTTTTTTGCGAGAAGTAAGTGACCAATTTGAAATAATCAATATCCATATAGAGCAACGATGCATGGTAATCCATATTTCTGTTCTGCATGCCTCTCTTTACTGTATGGATTTGTTTTTCAAACTCCTGCCAGTTGATTAGCCCCGTTAGTGAATCATAGGTTGCCTGGTCTCTCAATTGCTGTTGTAAATTATATTGCTCCGTATTATTCGATATGATGGCGATGAAGCCGGCCAGCTCATTGGACTCCGACCAAATTTCATTGATCGTCAAACTTACCGGCACCTCTGTCTTATTTTTATGGATGGCCGAAAATCGTATAGGTTTATTTCCACCGGCAACGACCCTATCCGGAAAAAAACGCTGAACACCGATTAGTTTCGATTTGGTTCCTGCTTCTTTTCTTCTTGAATCGACGTATTTTTTGAACAGAGTCCGGTGTAATTTCCGGACATCATCAGGCATCATTATTTCAACCCGTTTGCCTATGAGATCATGTTCGTTGAATCCCAGAAGTGAAGTGACGCCCTTGTTGATTTCCTGGATATAGCCTTCACTGTCAACTAACAGTATTGCATTGGTCTCAAGCTCATCTATGGCATGCCACACATTCTCATAACTATTTAACATCATCAGAACCCCATCTGTTACTCTCCTGCAGGTGGAATGGTTTTTCACCATGTTGCGTCAAATAAGAAATCCGGCTGGCTTATTCCAGCTTCTCTATGACTATAGGCCTGATTGGTTTTGTGTTTCAAGACGTAGATGCCGAAGCGTCCGGCGCTCTTCTTGTGAAAGTAGAGATGCTGTCCATCGTCGGTGATGGCGGGAGCCTCGGCGAAGCCGGTGATATCGGCGATCCGCTCAGGTGTTGAGAAGGGTTCGTTTATGCTCTTGCGGGTGGCGCGGTAGGTGGCGAATCTGAAGCCGTTCTTCTGTTTCAGGCGGGCGAAAAAAAATTCCAGTTCGTCAGCCGAGATCGAGGCGCCGTATTCGAGGGCATCGCTGTTGATGTTGCGGAAGATTTTGTTCGAGCGCTTGTCGATCTTGAATTCGCCGTTGACCCGGTGGGCCACGAAGAAGTCGGACTGGACCGGAAAGGCGTGTTTGCCGATCTCGAAACGTGTCTGGGTGGCGTAGAGGGTTTTGCCATCCTTGCTGATCTCGACATCCATGTTCACCCAGCCGGGAATATTCAGTGAAAGCTCGGGGTGCGATTCGATGCCGGTGACGCGCCCATCCTTGAAGCGACCGCTATAGACGGTCGCCAGCCGGTTCTTCGGGTTATAGCCGGCCATCGATACGAAGTAGAAGTTGCCGTGCTCGTCCATGCTCGGTACGCCGTCGACCTTGTCGGAGTTGACCCCTTTCACTTCGCCTATGAATTTGAAACGGGTGTCGTCGATCCGTTTGGCGTAGAAGATATTTTTGTTGGTGGCGGGGTCGTCCGATGTTTCGCTGTTGAAGAAGAGCAGCTTACCGTCATGCGTGATGAACGTCTCCATGGCGTTGCCGCTGTAGCCTTCGATCATTACAGGTTTTGGGTTCACGAAAATTTGCGTGTTTCCCTCTTCTCGCTTCAGCGCTTCAAGGTCGGCGATGGCTTCGTCGAGCAGATGGCCGACCTCATCCAATTTGCCAGCCTCGCCAAGCCGCTTCACCCGTTTCAGTTTCGGAACGACCTTCGACACATCCCGTCCCTCATCGACTGCGATAATGAGTTGATTCTTGGCATACTCTGCTTTGGCCTGGATCGCTTTCGCCTCTTCGGAAGGAGGCTTGCAACCGGAATTGGCAATCGTCAGGACGATAGCGCTGCCGAGCAGGAGTAGTCGTCGAATGTTCATGGGGTTCCCCTCCTGCCATGACTATAAACGATTCAAGGGGGTCAGGTCACGTGCCGGGTCTAGTCGTGCAAATATTGGATGTATTGCATATCATCGATGAGAATATGGTCAACCAGGGCATTTTTGATAGACAGCCCCATCTCAATCCACTCCCTGCTGAACTCGCTATCGTGAATCCTCTTCAAGATATTTTTAAGTGTGAGAATCAGACCTGAGTGGAGTTGCATGTGCTCCTGGGTTTTCGGATACTTCATATTGATAAAGAGCTTTTCTTCATGAGCGAAGTGTGAAATCGAGTGGTTCACAATCCGGTTCAGGATCGATTCGACATCTGCTTTTTCCTGCCTGCTGACAATGGCCTGATTCAGAGTATTTACCAGAGATATAAATTCTTTGTGCTCTGCATCAATTTCAGGATCTCCCATACTGAGTGCATCCGACCACTCTATTTTCCAGGGTGTTGCCGCCATGCTGTCTCCTTTCTTTCTACCATATGAGCATAGCACAGAATGCGGGAAGAGTTTTGGCAAAAATATCAGACTGAAATCATTTGAAGGCTCTCGACTGTTTTTGCCCGCCTACTCAGGAATGTGAATGCGCTCTTTAATATGTTTCAGATTGGCGACGATCGTAAAGGTCATGATGATCAGAAGTGACCACGAACTCCATTTGCCGACATGGACTGCTGACCATGCCCCCAGCTGATTCGGATACTGCCAGATGCCGTAAAAGGTATTGATGTTCTCGGCCAGCCAGATGAAGAAACCGATGAGTACAAAAGAGAGCAGTAACGGCATTTTGCGATCCCGGTCCAGTGGCCTGAAGATCACGGTCGATCTGGCATAAAGGCCGAGCGCACAGGCGGTGATATACCAGCGATAGTCGCCGATGAAATGGTGGGTGAAGAAGTTGGCGTAGATGGCAATTGCGATGAGGGTTGCCATCCAGTAGGGCGGGTGATGAATCACGCGAAGCTCAAGCATGCGCCACGCCTGAATGATGTAACTGCCGATGGCTGCATACATGAATCCTGAAAAGAGCGGCACACCAAAAAGCTTGGTATAGCCGAAATCGGGATATGCCCAAGACTTGATACCGCTTGATGTTTTAAACACTTCAAGTGCGAAACCGATCACGTGAAATAGCAGAATGGCTTTGAATTCATCAAAGGTTTCCAGTTTTGTCCATAGCATCCACGCTTGAATGAGCAGGGCGATGATAAGCAGGACGTCGTAGCGCGGTATGCCCAGCATACCTTCACGGGGTACGATGAATACGGCCATGAAAAAGAGGCCGGCGAAGAGGCAGGCGCGGGCCTCCTTGATGCCGAAATAGAGAAACTCGACAAAAAAACGTGCGATACCTGAAAGTTCAGCTCGTTCATGCTGGCGTAGCAGGTATTTATCAATGGAGCGAAGACGTAGCCATGTTGGTCGGGTAAGTGCGGCTGTGTCCGTTGCTGCTTCGTTCATTGCTTTACCCCCTCTGCTCCGAGGGACTATAGGGTGAAGAGAGGGGAAGGAAAAGAAGGCGAGGAACTCTTCCTCGCCCTCTCAAGGTGTTTTGTTGTTACTCCGAATCTTTCTGCTCTTTGCGGCCGGTGATCATGGCGCGGACAAGGTTCTCTTTGTGCAGGGCACTGGAGATAAAGACACCGCCAAGATGTAGGAGAATCAGCAGGATCGTGAAGTTAACGAATGCTTCGTGAATCTCTTCCCAGAACTCGTCGCCTTCGTGACCTTCACCATGTTCATGCTCCTCTTCATACCAGCTATCGGCCTGAGCGAGAGTGACAAGGCTCATCTCAGCTGAGGCGAGCGGGCCTTTGCCTTCCGCCTCGTAAGCTTTGAGACCGCTCCAGCTGGAGAGCGAAAGGAAGATGAGCATCAGGATAATCATCGCACCGCCAGCCGGGTTGTGGCCGAGGTAGTGCTTCGGTTTGTTGATGAAGAGTCCTTTCAGGTAAGCGAGGATTTCAGCCGGGGAGTAGATAAAGTCGGTGAAACGGGCGTGTTTACTGCCTATGAAGCCCCAGACGATACGGAAAACGAGCAGACCGATGATGATATAGCCGGCCAGTGCGTGCAGCTCTTCGGTGGAGCCTTCGCCCTCTCCGGTCAGATAGGCGAGGACGAAAAAGATGGCCAGTGACCAGTGAAAAACGCGAATAAGAATATCCCAGACTTTGATTGAATCGCTCATGCGAACCCCCTTTTGAAAATTGAGGGTGGAGGATGACCACAATTATTTTAAGGGAAGGTTAAGGGGAGTATTAAATATTTTAATAATTAGTACGGCCTCGGAGCATTGATTCGAGACATCCATGCTCTCTTCTTCTTTGCGTCCCCAAAGAAGAAGCAAGAAAGGGGACCCCGGGGAATCTGCTTTCCTTCGGATTCCCTCATCTGCATTTGAAAAAATGGGCGCGACGTTGCTGCTTGTTCCCATTTTTCAAATTTGCTTCGGTAGCAGATTAACGGGGCGGTCTAAATCCAGATAGCTGCAATGCGGGATCAAAACCACCCTCCCACCCATGGATGGGTGGCTTTAGTGAATAATCGGAAATCGCATTTTCGATTATGATAAAAGGCCGAGGGCACGACTGCAGGGATGCAGGAGGTAGAGCATCGCATGGAGCAGATGCCGAGGAGCCCCTGACCGTATCTAAAGATCAGACCCGCATCTGGCCTAGCCAGTCCTCCAGGAAATGAATATTGAAGTTGCCGGACTGGAAGCCGGGGTTGGCCAGGAGACGTTGGTGCAGTTCACGATTGGTGGTTACGCCGATAATGGCCAGCTCATCGATGGCACGCTGCATACGGCGGATACACTTCTGACGATCGCGTGCATGGGTGATCACTTTGCCGATCATCGAGTCGTAGTGTGGTGGGATTTTGTAGCCGGTATAGACAGCTGAATCGACACGCACGCTGCGACCGCCCGGAGCATGGTAGAGTTCGATGGTGCCCGGTGACGGGGTGAATTTGAACGGATGCTCGGCATTGATACGGCACTCGATCGCATGGCCTTTGCGTTTAATCTGCTTCTGTGTGAAGGCAAGTTCGTCACCCGCAGCCACACGAATCTGCCACTCGATCAGGTCGACACCGGTGATCCACTCGGTCACCGGGTGCTCCACCTGAATACGGGTGTTCATCTCCATGAAGTAGAAGGAGTTATCCGGATTGACGAGGAACTCGATGGTTCCGGCACCGACGTAATCAACCGCCTTGGCAGCAGCCACGCCGGCAGCGCAGATCGCCTGACGGGTCTTCTCATCCAGTGATGGGCTTGGCGCCTCTTCCAGCACCTTTTGGTTGTTGCGCTGCATGGAGCACTCACGTTCATAGAGGTGAACCAGATTGCCGTGGGTATCGCCCAGCACCTGTACTTCGACATGGCGAGGGATTTCGAGGAACTTCTCAATGAATACGGTGTCGTCACCAAAAGCGGCACCGGCTTCCGACTGGCATTTGTTAAAGGCGTTTGGCAGCGCAGGTTCGGAGTGGACAATCTGCATGCCGCGCCCGCCACCGCCGGCGGAAGCCTTGATGATCAGCGGGAATCCGGTCGATTCGGCCACCTTCTTGGCTTCATCAACAGTGCGTACTGCACCTTCCGAGCCCGGAACAAGCGGTACGCCTGCCTCTTCCATACGTGCCTTTGCACGAACCTTGTCCCCCATGACCCTCATCGATTCAGGGGTTGGGCCGATCCAGGTGTATCCGGACTCGATGACGATCTCGGCAAACTCGGAGTTTTCCGCCAGGAAACCGTAGCCCGGGTGAATCGCTTCGGCATCGGTGACCTCGGCCGCACTCATGATGGCGGGAATGCTGAGGTAGGAGAGATTGCTTGGTGCCGGACCGATACAGACGGCTTCATCGGCAAGCCGGGTGTGCATGGCATCGCGGTCGGCTTCGGAGTAGACCGCTACACTGCGGATGCCGAGCTCTTTGCATGCCCGGATAATGCGTACAGCAATTTCGCCCCGGTTGGCGATAAGGATTTTATTGAACATGAAAGCCTCTTGAAAAGATTAAAGCGGGGTAATGACAAACAGGGACTGGCCGTATTCGACCGGTGATGCGTTCTCAAGAAAGATCTTTTCGACTACGCCATCGTACTCGGCTTCGATCTCGTTCATCAGTTTCATCGCCTCAATAATGCAGAGGGTATCTCCCTTCTTCACCTTGGTGCCTTCGGAGACAAATGGGTCGGCATCCGGAGATGCGGCACGGTAGAAGGTGCCAACCATCGGAGAGGAGACAACATTCTCTTCCATGCCCTCTTCAGCCGGAGCGGCTGCAGGAGCTGCGGTTGGTACTGGTACCGCAGCAGGTGCCGGGGCGGTAACGTGCTGGACGACCGGAGCGGCTGCAACGCTACCCTGCCGCGATACACGAACGGTATGATCCCCTTCGGTGACTTCGATTTCGGTTACATCGCTACTCTGGATGAGTCGGATCAGTTTTCGGATTTGAGCAATATCCACATTAATCTCCTTGTTGATTACGCAAATGTTCTGCAATGCCACGCAGGGCCATGCTATAAGATGACGGGCCGAAGCCGGCAACGGTGCCGACGGCAGCATCTACGAGAAGGGAACGATGACGGAACTCTTCCCGTTTATGAATGTTGGACAGGTGCACTTCAACGAATGGAATACGAGTCGCCAGCAGGGCATCTCGAAGTGCTACGCTGGTATGGGTATAGGCGGCCGGGTTGATGACAATGCCATCGATGCCATCTGTCTTCTGGATTGCATCGACCAGCTCTCCTTCATGATTGCTCTGGAAGGTGGATAACTCCACATTGAGTGAGTCGGCCAGCGTCATCAGTTCCTGATTGATATCGGCCAGGGTTTTCACGCCATAATGGCCCGGTTCGCGTGTGCCAAGCAGGTTGAGGTTGGGGCCGTGGATGACCAGTATCGAGATACTTTTCATGCGTCGTTGTCTGCCTGGCTATGGTCTCCCCAGTTTTCGCGCAGGGAGATGAGCTTCTCGTTGCTCGGGTTACGGAGTAGCAGGATCGCCAGCATGCTGCGGGCTGCATCCGCCTCTCCCTGAGACCACAGAAGCTTGGCCAGCCGCTCGGATGCCGGCATAGGTGACTGTTCAATGTTCGAAGAGAGAGTTAATGACTCGGCCTTCTTGTGGCAGGCCTCGGCTTTGCCGATATGGCCATGCTGTTCCAGTAGTTCGCCGAGCAGTTTCCATGCTTTTGGTTCCGAAGGCGCAAATTCAAGAATGGCCTTGAGGGTCTGGACGGCCTCCTGATATTGCCCATCGCAAATTTGATGATTGGCACGGTTCAAACCTTCGGAAACGCCATGCCAGTTATCCGGTGTCGGCGCCGACTTGGCGGTTTCTTCATTCTGCATGTTGGGCGATGCGGCAGATGCTGGTAGCATGCGGGGCAAGCTACGCGGCTGCCAAAAACGGGTCAAACTCTATTTGAGCGTTTTGAGCCGGTTTTGGGCCAAAATCGCTCGATTTTGGTTATTTTTGTGCGGAAAGGGCTGTTTCGACGAATGAATATCCAACTCAATGGCGAGCAGAGAGAGGTTTCAGCGACCACGGTTGCCGAGCTGGTGATCGAGCTTGGTCTGGAGAAACGGATGTTGGCGGTGGAGCTCAACCTCGAAGTGGTGCCGAAAAGCGAATACGCCGACAGGAAATTGAATGATGATGATCGGCTCGAGGTCGTCCACATGATCGGCGGCGGGAGTTGATTGATTCGCAATAGCCGTCCCTGGCTATTGCTTGTAACGCAACAGGAAAAGCGCGGTTTCCCTGTTGCTCACTAAAGCTGCACATCCATATGCAGTTGGGTGGATTAGTTGATGGCTCGGAATGGGAAGGGTTTTAAGTTCCCGTTAATCTGCTACCGAAGCCAATAGAGAAAATGGGAAACAAGCAGCAACGTCGCGCCCATTTTCTCTGTGCCGCTGAGGGAATCCGCAGGAGAGCAGATTCCCGGGTGCCTTTTCTTTGGTTCGTTTCTTTGGGCAAGCAAAGAAATGAACATAAGATTTTATGCATGAAGTATATGAATGAGGTTTTTATGAGTGAAGATACCCTCAAAGTTGGATCGCATGAATTCAAATCACGACTAATTGTCGGTTCCGGCAAGTACAAGGATTTCCAGACCACCAAAGAGGCGACCGAGGCCTCCGAGGCGGAGATGATCACCGTGGCGGTGCGCCGGGTGAACATCACCGATCCGGGCAAGGAGAACCTGCTCGATTACATCGATCCGAAGAAATACACCATCCTGCCCAACACGGCCGGCTGTTTTAATGCCGAGGATGCGGTGCGTACACTGCGCCTTGCCCGCGAAGCCGGTGGCTGGAATCTGGTCAAGCTGGAAGTGCTCGGTGATACCGAAACGCTCTACCCGAATGTGGTGGAGACGATCAAGGCGGCCGAGACGCTGGTGGCCGAGGATTTCGAGGTGATGGTCTATACCAACGACGACCCGATCGTGGCTACGCGGCTCGAGGAGATCGGTTGCGTGGCGGTGATGCCGCTCGGTAACCCGATCGGTTCAGGCAGGGGGCTGGCCAACCCGTTCAACATCCGCGTGATCAAAGAGCGGGCCAATGTGCCGATCGTCGTCGATGCCGGTATCGGTACAGCTTCTGATGCGGCCAAGGCGATGGAGCTGGGTGCCGATGCGGCGCTGATCAATACGGCGATTGCCGAGGCGAAGGACGAGTGCGGCATGGCGCGTGCCATGCGTGATGCGGTGCGTGCCGGGCGTCAGGCCTATCTGGCCGGACGCATGCCAAAAAGAGCATTCGCAAGCGCCTCTAGCCCAACCGAGGGTTATATCTGGGATTAATCTCTCAACGATCTTTTTGGCCGATTGCTGCGTTACCAACAATTTCTGTGATGCTCACGTATATTCATATACGCTTCGCTTCTCGAAATTGTCGTGCCTTGCACTAGGCCAAAAATCTTCGTTGATGTTTTAGTTAAGAGAGAGCTTTGCGATTCCATGAGTCGCTGGTTTGAAAGGATTTGAGATGAGTGAATTGAAAAACGACCTATTTCTGCGGGCATGCCTGCGTGAAGATGTGGAGCGCACACCGGTATGGATGATGCGTCAGGCGGGCCGCTATCTGGACGAGTATCGTGCCACCCGTGCCCGCGCCGGCGGTTTTCTGAATCTCTGCCGCTCACCTGAGATGTGCAGTGAGGTCACCCTGCAGCCGATCGATATTCTCGATGCCGATGCGGCGATTCTCTTCTCCGATATTCTGGTGGTGCCCGAAGCGATGGGCATGGATCTCTCCTTCGGTACCGGCGAGGGGCCGAAGTTCTCCGATCCGATTGTTACCAAAGCGGATGTGGAGAAGCTTCCGGTTCTCGATGACCCGACCCGCGAGCTCGGTTATGTGATGGATGCGGTCAGCACCATCCGTCGTGACCTGAACGGCCGTGTACCGCTGATCGGTTTTACAGGTTCCCCGTGGACGCTGGCGACCTACATGGTCGAGGGCGGCGGCTCCAAGAACTTCTCGAAAGTGAAAGCGATGATGTTCAACGAGCCGGAAACGATGCATCTGCTGCTGGACAAGCTGGCCGATTCGGTTGCTGCTTACCTCAACGGCCAGATCGCCCACGGCGCGCAGGCCGTCCAGATATTCGATACCTGGGGCGGCATATTGACCTCCCGCGACTACAAGGAGTTCTCACTCGACTACATGCAGAAGATCGTGTCGAAACTGAATCGCGAAAACGAGGGGCGCCGTGTGCCGGTGATCCTCTACACCAAGGGCGGCATGGGTTGGCTGGAAGCCATCGCCGATACCGGCTGCGACGTGGTGGGGCTCGACTGGTCGATCGACATCGATGTCGCCAAGGCACGCATCGGAGACAGGGTAGCGCTACAGGGCAACATGGACCCGACCATGCTCTACGCTAAGCCGGATCGGATTCGTGCGGAGGTGAAGGATATCCTCGCCCGTTTCGGCCATGGCAACGGCCATGTCTTCAACCTCGGCCACGGCATCACGCCGGACGTTCCGCCCGAACACGCCATCGAGTTTTTCAGGGCGGTGCGCGAGGAGTCGGTGCAGTATCACAAGTAAGAGCGATGGCTCATGCGCGAACAGGCGCTTTTAAGCTATGAGGCGGGTTGCAGGCGTTGCCACGTGTGCAGCGCTTCTTTTTGTTTTCACGACTTACATCTGTGCCGCTGAACTGCCATCCCAAAAGCGGTACGAGGTTCTGGCCCATCGTGGCCTGCACCAGACATTCGACCCGGTCGGCGTTACCAACACCACCTGCACCGCATCGCGAATCGACAGGCCCCGCCACGATTATATTGAGAACACCCTCACCTCCATTCAGGCCGCCATCGATCTCGGAGCGGATATCATCGAGTTCGATGTGCATCCTACCACCGACGGGGAGTTCGTCGTCTTCCACGACTGGAGCCTTGAGTGCCGGACAGACGGCAGAGGGGTGGTGCGCGAGCAGGGCAGCCGCTACCTGAAAAGCCTCGATGTCGGCTACGGGTATACGGCCGACAACGGTAAGAGTTATCCCTTCCGGGGGAAGTTCAAAGGTGCGATGCCGACGCTGGGCGAGGTGCTGGCGAGATTTCCCGACACGAGGTTCATGATCAATATCAAGAGCGACAGCATCGAGGAGGCGCAGCAGCTGACGGCCTACCTGAAGGCGCGCAAAGCATTGAATCGAAGGCGCTTGTCCTTGTATGCCGCCGAACATGCCGCTTCCGAGTTCGCCCGGCTCAACAGCGATATCATGATTATGTCCAAAGAGCGGGCCAGATCGTGCCTGACCTCCTATATATTGCTGGGGTGGAGCGGCCATATCCCGGAGTCCTGTTATCGAAGTTACGTGCCGGTACCGATGAACTATCGCTGGCTGGTCTGGGGCTGGCCTGAAAAGTTCGAGGCGCGCATGCGATCAGTCGGCAGCCGCTCACTTCTGATGGGTGCACACGAGAAGGGCAAGGCCAACAGTGGTATCGACAGCATCGAGATGCTGAAAGAGGTTTCCGAAGGTTTCGGGGGGATCATCTTCACCAACCGGATCGATCTGTTTGCGGAAGTGACTGGCAGGAAAGCTGCACATTAGATTGATACGCTGACTTTCGGGATATTGTGGCGATATGATTGTGGCAATATGGCATACCCATGTAGCTGTTATGGACTTGGTGTGGTGATTATCCTATAATAGGACACCATATCGATCCTGCTGAGAAAGCCATGCCAAAAAAAATTCAACCACCGGAATCAACAAGGCGAGTCGAAGATTGTGTTTTTCGCCTGGCTGATGATACCTGCTGCAATGCCAACAACTATCTGAGACCGCACCGTTGCAACGGATACTGCGTGGTCAAACTGGATCAGTGGTTAAGAGTGGCTCATCCCGAGATGGGTGATGAGGAGATTCATTCCTGTGTTGCCAGGCTGACCGGGGATGCAAGAGAGGGGTTCGAGGAGTAGGAGGTTAGAGCTCTTCCGGCTTATCCAGGGCATCATCAATCAGGCAGCGAATCTCATCCAGAGCGTCTTCATTTTTCGATTCAATCAGGCCAATAATGTAATTCTCGATGGTACGTGGAAGCAGATTGGATTCGTCGACCGGGCCACGTGAATAGATAATGAAGCCGTTGAGAAAGGCCTCAAACATCTCATCATTCAGCTTCTCATGATTTTTGTTTTGTGAACCGGCCATGAACGCCTTGATCCGGCTGCTGCTGAGTTCGAAGCCGCCAAGTTCAAAGCACTCTTTAAGCTCGTAGTGTTTCAGATTGTTGGCGATAGCGATTTTTTTAAGGATATTGTTGTTGGTCATCAGGCAAAGCTAGCCGACATCTGCACGGGTTGATACAGAATCAGTAATTATCCAGATCGTTTAACTTCTCCTGAATCTTGTTGACCGGGATACGACACCTGAGCATCTCTGCCAGTGCAAACACGGCAAGTGCAACAAGCATATGTTTGATACTATGGCCGCTGACATATTTAAGCAGTTCGAAGATTTCACGGTCAAACATCTCAGCGGCTTTGGCCAGTGCATAGATGGCCAGAATCCAGCCGAACCGGTTGCTGCGGCTGTAGCGCGAAGGCATGAAAAAGAGCATATAGAAAATGAGCAGCATGGGCAGGAACTGCACCATGATGTAGAGACGAAGGTCACCGCTACCTATCAGTTCTGTCATGTACCAGAGACAGACGCTGAAGATACCCAGCAGAGTCAGTATTGGCAGAAGTGTGAGCCCTGCTTTCCGGGAGACGCGCTCGTTAATCACGATAATCAGGAACGAGACGATCATGATCGTGATCGGTGCCCTGTCCCACGTCAAAGAGAAGTTGTTCGGTGACCAGTGATAGTAGATGGAGCCGAAGGTGGTGAGCCCCGCAGCGGCAAAAAAGGTGACATACGGAATCTCCTCAGCCGAAGTCTCGAATTTTGCTCTCTCAACACCATCACGGGGATCGAAAAGAAGTTTCAGGCCGTATGCACCGGCCGCAAGCAGTAGCAGGTTTGTGATGACATCAAGAAAGTTCGGAATGCCCAGAAAGGCCCGGCTATCGGCAAACTGGTGGTATTCCGGTGGTTGTGGGATGGCCGGAACGAAAAAGAGCAGGATGGAACAGAAGAGGGTGACTCCAAGCATCACGCGAATATGCAGCTGTTTTTGTTGCTGATTGCTCATAAGCGGCGACTCCTACCTTTACGGAAACGGGCAGAAAGTGACGCAGCATACAATCGTTGACACTTCGAACGGCCTTTCTTCCTTATGCGTGGTCTAAATCGTTGAATCACTTCCGTGAGTGTAGCCTTAAAACAGCGCAGTGTCTTGGTATGGCACAGGCCGGAACGGTTTAATTCATGGCATTTTAACGGATCAGCGTTACCCTGCACAAAATTTTGTAAGAGATGGCCTAATTTTCTCTATAGCAATTCTGGTTGGTACGACCAGGGGACAGGGTTAGGAGTCTTAAGCCCACTGCTTATCAACCTTGGAGATAACCCGATGCATGAAAACCAGAATAGTGAGTTGGCGTTTGCCGATCTGAACCTGTCGCCGCCGGTGTTAAAAGCGCTGGATGAGGTGGGTTACGAGTCACCGTCCCCGATTCAGGCGCAGACCATCCCCTTCCTGTTGCAGGGCCGAGACGTGCTCGGTCAGGCGCAGACCGGCACCGGTAAAACCGCTGCCTTTGCACTGCCGATCCTCACACAGATCAATCTTGAACAGAGAGAGCCACAGGTGCTGGTATTGGCGCCTACCCGGGAGCTGGCCATTCAGGTGGCCGAGGCATTCCAGAAATATGCGCATCATATGAAGGGTTTCCACGTACTGCCGATCTACGGCGGTCAGGATTACGGTATCCAGCTGCGTCAACTCAAGCGCGGCTGCCATGTGGTGGTCGGGACACCGGGCCGGGTCATGGATCATATGCGCCGCGGCACATTGAAGCTCGATAACCTGAGGACACTGGTGCTCGATGAGGCCGATGAGATGTTGCGTATGGGTTTCATCGATGATGTGAAGTGGGTGCTGGAGCAGACACCGCCAACCCGGCAGATCGCCCTCTTCTCCGCTACGATGCCGACTGTCATTCGCAAGATCGCCGAGCAACACCTGAATAATCCCGAGCAGATCTCGATCAAGGGAAAAACCACCACGGCAGTGACCATCCGCCAGCGTTACTGGACGGTGAGCGGTCGCCACAAGATGGATGTGCTGACCCGCATCATGGAGGCCGAACCTTTCGACGGCATGATCATCTTCGTGCGTACCAAGACGGCGACCATCGAGGTGGCGGAGAAGCTGGAGGCGCGCGGTTATGCTGCGGCAGCACTGAACGGTGACATTGCCCAGAAGCAGCGTGAGCAGGTGGTGAACCGGCTGAAGAAGGGGCATATCGATATCATTATCGCCACCGATGTGGCGGCACGCGGGCTGGATGTGGAGCGCATCAGTCATGTGATCAACTATGATGTGCCGCACGATACCGAATCCTATGTTCACCGCATCGGTCGCACCGGGCGTGCCGGTCGTAGCGGTGAGGCGATTCTCTTCGTGGCGCCGCGCGAGATGCGCATGCTCACTGCCATTGAGCGCGCCACGCGCCAGAAGATCGAGAAACTCGAGATGCCGACCACGGAAGATATCAACGATAAACGTATTGCCGCATTCAAGCAGCAGATCACCGACACACTGGCCGGGGAGGATCTGGAGCTGTTCGAGCAGATCGTTGAGCAGTATACGCAGGAGCATAATGTTCCGGCCACTGAAGTGGCAGCGGCCCTGGCCAGGCTGGCGCAGGGTGATAAACCGCTGCTGGTGAAACATGCACCTGCCATGGAGCAGGGTCGTGAGAGGCGGAGCAGCCCGGTCATGGATGAGAGCCGGATGCCGAAGCCGGATCGCGGTATGGAGCGCTTTCGTCTGGAGGTGGGCGCGGCGCATGGTGTGAAGCCGGGTAATATTGTCGGCGCGATTGCCAATGAGATCGGTATCGAGAGCGAGTTCATCAGCCGGGTCAATATCCAGGAGAGCTATTCGACCGTCGATCTTCCTGAAGGCATGCCGAAACAGATTTTCAATACCCTGAAGAGAATTCGTGTGGCTGGCCGGGAGCTCGATGCTTCAAAGGTCGAGAGTGACACAAATGAGTCGCCAGGAGGGCGCAGGGCCGGTGACTCCGGAGAGCGAAGGCATGGGCGTCCGGGTGGGCGGGGTGGCCGTAAGGCTCCGGGCGGGCGGGCTGATCGTAAGCCGCAGGATAGAAAGCCTCGTATGGCGAAGGGCAAATCGAAGGGTACATCGAAGAGTAAAGGGGCTCCGAAAAAATAGCTTGCCGATTTATGGCATCGCATATTCATGCGGTATACATTGGCCGATCCTCTTTTACAATCTCTTCTATAACAGGATAATGGTTTGGGGAGACTGATGTTCGGGATGGATGGGATTTTATGATTTTTGATGTTGAAAAAGCCTTAAGTGGCATGGGCGGAGACCTATCTTTGCTGCATGAAACGCTTCAGGACTTTGTCGATTTCTATGGTGATGCCGGGGAGAAGATTCGTGCTGCTGTGGATGAAGAGCGCTATACCGATGCTGAGATTCTGGCCCATACCCTCAAAGGTTTAGGCGGTACCTTTGCCGCGATGCGGCTGAGGGATGCGGCATTAACCGTTGAGCTGGCTGCCCGAAACAGAGAGCTGGGCGGATTGGAGCAGAAGGTTTCCGATCTCGGCCGGGCCATTGATGAGATGGTCTCCGACATCGCCACCGTTCTGAAAGCATAATCCGATAAGGGCAGAGCGGGGAAGAAAGGCTCAGGGATAAAACGAAACTTTTATTGGGTCGTGTGATATTGCACCACATGGTTAAATGTCGTGCCGTTCCAGTTGAAGCGGAAGTGCGGGCCCTGAATGGCAGGCTTGAGTGCGTTGGGCCGGAATACGGCGATGCATTCGCCAGCAGTGTGGCGGACGCTGTTATAGACGATCCCCGTCGATCCCGAATCTCTTAATTCAAAGGCGAAAGGCTGAGAGGCGGCATAGCTTTCGGCATCGTAAATATCCGGCATGGTCGATTGTTTGCCGCGGATATCGTGTAGCTCCGCATCGATATCGGCGAAGTAGGTGCGCATATCGGTCTGCGTCGCTGCTTCACGGGTGGCCAGGTAGAACCTTCCCAGGTGGAAGCCGACCTCGGCAATGGCCGTATCGATCGACTTGGCAGCGTAGTAGACCCCGTAACTGCCGTTGCCGAACCTGCTCCCCTGCGGATTCGGATGTGTGAACGCGGCCATGATCGGCGTGGTACCGGGGCCGAAAATCCGCTCCTCCGGCGGCACCAGCCGGATATCGCCAGCCTCATCCCGCAGACGGTCATTGGTCATGCTCTCCAGTGCACAGAGCGCTTCGAAAGCGGTGCTGTCGGCAACCCGGTCAAACAGTGAGATCGGCGGAAAGCGGCTCGGAACCAGCCGGGCCGTCTTGCGCCAGTCGATACGCGAAAGCGATGGCCTCAAGCCCAGCCGCCGCGCATGGCGTCGAGGTACTGGCGGGTCACATAGAGGTCGGCCATGTTACCGGAGAGCATGCGCTCCAGGGCACTCTGGCCTCCGAACAGCGGCGCGTCGTTCGGCTTTTTCACCCAGGCATCGGCAGCCTCCGGCTTTTGCAGCAGGATCTGCAGGTCCTTGTAGATGCCGAGGATGTAGGAGATGCGTTCGAGCGTGTCGTGTTGCAGGGCAACGTTCGGATTGGCTTTCCAGTTGTAGAATGTGGAGCGGGCCGGGGAGCCGAGCAGGATTTGCGCCTGTTTGTCGTTAACGCCCCACGCCTTCATGATGTTGAAGAAGGCCTTCAGCCCGGCAAGGGACATCGAGCGAATATTTTCACGGGTGATCGGTTGCATGGCATAACCTCCTGGATTGCTTTATGAGTCCAAATATAGACTAGTTTATCCAACATGTCCATATATGGACTATCAGAAATGCGCGTTTTTGCTTTTAATAGGTAGTATGAAGGCCAAGTCAGTAATGACGGTTCATGAAACTGCAGTCCAAACCGTAACCCCGCGCCAGTGGATCAGGCTGGCCCTTGTCTATCTGCTGATCCCGCTGATGCTGTTTCTATGTGGCGGGGAGTTCGCCTGGTGGCAGGCATGGATATATTCGATACTGATCATGGCCGCCGGTATCGGTGGGCGCATATGGGCGGAGAGCCGACATCCCGGCCTGACCGCCGAGCGCCAGAATGTCGAAAGCCTGCAAAATGCCAAAGCATGGGATAAGTTGCTGGCGCCGCTGATGGCGGTGAGCATCGGCTATCCTATGGTCATCGTCGCAGGTCTCGACCATCGCTATCACTGGTCACCCGAATTTCCACTTTGGCTCATCATGACAGGTTTCATCCTGATCGCGTTCGGTTATGCCTTCGCATCATGGGCCGTGGCAGAGAATCGCTTCTTCTCCAGCGTTGTACGCATCCAGACAGAGCGGGGGCACAGGGTGTGCGACACTGGTCCCTACCGTTTTGTGCGCCATCCGGGTTATGCCGGAAATATCTATGCCCTGTTCGGTATCGTGCTTGCCCTGGGTTCGGTATGGACGTTGATTCCTGCGGTGGTGGCCTTGATTATTGGATTGGTTCGAACCGAGCTTGAAGACCGGACCTTACAGGAAGAGTTGCCGGGCTATCGTGACTATGCACAGCGCGTGCGCTATCGGTTGTTTCCCGGGATATACTGAGAGCCCTGAGTGTTGGGAGCTTCGCCGTGCCGGTCGAGGGCGGTCGTCAATGCCGGTATCCGTCGCTAAATCCTGAAATGTCTGTATATTGGATTTTCTTCGTAGTGAACCTCAGAAGTTACACATGCTGCGTTGTGTTCTTCGGGAGTTTTATGTCTTCACTACGCCTCCGCTACCAGACCATCGAGTTTGGCGAAACGGACATCCATATCCGTTCTCTGCGCGACAAACAGGAATTCTCGGACGATCTCGGTGTTGCCGAGGCGTTGGGGATATCGTCGGCCACCTGGTCGCTTTTCGGCATCGTCTGGCCGTCGGCCGAGGTGCTCGCCAGTTTCATGTCCGATTTCAAGGTGAAGGGCAAACGGATTCTGGAGGTGGGCTGCGGCATCGCGCTGCCGAGCCTGCTGCTCAATCACGCCCATGCCGACATCACGGCGACCGATTACCACCCCGAGGCAGGGAACTTTCTTCAGGAAAACTCGGAGCTCAACAACGATCGTCTCATCCCCTTCATCCGCACCGGCTGGGCTGATCGGGATGACGATCTGGGCGAGTTCGATCTGATTATTGGAAGTGACCTACTCTATGAGCCGGGGCATGCCGAGGTGCTATCGGCCTTTATCGATAGCCATGCAAAGCCGCATTGCGAAGTGATCATTGTCGATCCGGGGCGCGCCCATAGCGGCCGGTTCAACAAGCTGATGGAGAAGCTGGGTTACGCATGCAGCCAGAGCAGGCCGGAGAGTATCGCGCGTCTGGATGAGTTGCTGCCGAGGGGCAAGGTTCTTCGTTATCAGCGGTAGCTATTCCGCCACAGCATAAAAAAGCCCGCCTCGATCATCACAACCGGGCGGGCTTTTTATCGCTAAAGGGAAACCCTCTTAGAAGCGGTCTTCACGAGGCTTGGCCTCATTCACACGCAGGCTGCGGCCATCAAGATCGGCACCGTTCAGTGCGTTAATCGCTGATTCGGCCTCAGCATCGTTCTCCATCTCGACGAAAGCAAAGCCACGGCTGCGATCGGTTTCGCGGTCCATGATCACCTTGGCACTGGCAACATCGCCAAACTCGGCGAACGTTGAGCGCAGTCCTTCATCATCGGTACGGAAAGAGAGGTTTCCAACATAAATATTCATAAAAAAATCATCCTAAAAATTATCAAAATCGAACCCAGAGGGTTCGGACTTCACCAAGGGTGCTGGTTATGGCCCGTGGTAAAAATCGATCAATAATCAAAAGATGAAAACAAAGGGAAGAACGTACACAACTGAAAAAGTCGCGGTCAGTATCTGCTAATCACCCAACATAGCAAGGAAAACCGTTGTTTAGCCACAGCCGCGCGCCGACGGTAAGGGCAAACTCAAAGGTAAACCGGACATTGGAAAATGGGTGGCGGAAGTTAATCAATCGAGTCTGACCCCATTGATTACACTGCGGCGGTGGCATCGATCATCGCGGTGATCAGAACCGCACTTGAAGACCGGACGTTGCAGGGAGAGCTGCCGGGCTATCGGGACTATGCTCAGCGCGTGCGTTATCGGTTGTTTCCCAGGATATACTGGGAGACTTGAGAGTTGTGCCCCAGATCAGAGATCGAGGTTCGACCGAAAGAGTTGCACGCCAGCGGCAAGGGCAAGCTGGGAAATAACGGGAAGCTCTTTAATGATTATCTTTGAGAGCGAATGAAAGCTTTCGAAGCAATTGATCATCGCTAGATGGGTTCCCTATGCGTGGATTCACCCCCCATTGCGATGAGTGAACAAGAATCTTTCTGGCTTCAGAGCTCGACATAAATGAAAATCTAACAATCGTGCCGATGATGTTTCGATGTCTATGAGGAAACACTTTCTGCCAGATTGGTGAGTATTCTTTTATAAATTGATCCATCATCTTATTTATGGATTCAAGAAGTTCCGAATCGTTAGCACATACAAATATTTGATCTCCGGGCTGTAATATCTTTGATATGTCCATTGCTATAATGCCGCGGTGACCGGAACCTAACTGCTTCTGTAAAATACCCTCCAATTGTTTTGATGCTTTGCGAATGTGCTTTTCGATCTGATTACTAGTAGTTACGCGCTTGCATTCAATCCATATTTTTTTATCACCAAAACTGATTCCAGTATCTGATTTTGCATCAAATATGGCCTCAATTCCTTTGCTAGGGCGATGTGCTCTTGCAGCAACGGCTGCTTCAAAAAGGATATTACGGGAATTTGAAGATGTAGCTGTTTCGTGTGCTGAATTTATTGGGCCGTTCACTGCTTTCTGAAGCTTATTCACAATATGCGCTAGCGAGTTGGGCGAAAGATCTTTAAAAGCTTCATAGATATCGATGAAGTCATGGACTTCAAACATTGAACTGACGAAGTCGGGAAAAATTCTTTTTATTTCATCCTCTGAGGCAGTTTTGTATGTGTCTTTACAGTATCGGATAAGTTTTTTGTAATGAGATGTTCTTCCTGAGCCTGTATTAACTCCCAAATCTTCCATCCACTTTACTGCAGAAGAATAATTCTCGAAAACGGATTCGTACGAAGAAGTGGAAATATCCATATGGTGTTTTAATTTCTTCGAGTTCGTTTTTTTCTTGTTAGGACAAAACCCTTTTTGTGAGCAGCCCTGCCAGCATCGGACTTGCCCTTCGAGGCAGCCGGAACGAGGGCGTTCGGGCCGTTGCCGATTAGGTCGGAGCGGCCCATCTGTTTTAGGGCATCGCGCAGCAGTGGCCAGTTGACTGGGTCGTGGTATCTCAGAAAGGCTTTGTGCAGGTCGCGCTGCTTTTTCTTTTTGGCGGTGAAGACAGGGCGCGAGCGCTCCGAGAGTTTGCGGCTGATCTTGCCGAGCGGATTGCGACCGGAGTGGTACATCGCCGTGGCGGTCGCCATCGGTGAGGGCAGGAAGGCCTGCACCTGATCGGGTTTGAAGTTGTTGGCCTTGAGCCACAGGGCGAGGTTCAGCATATCCTCATCGGTGGTGCCGGGGTGGGCGGCGATGAAGTAGGGGATCAGGTACTGCTTCTTGCCAGCCTTTTTCGAAAACTTGTCGAACAGCTTTTTGAAGCGGTCGAAGCTGCCGATGCCGGGCTTCATCATCATCGACAGCGGGCCCGCTTCCGTATGTTCCGGCGCGATCTTCAGATAACCGCCGACGTGGTGAGTGACCAGCTCCTCGATGTATTCAGGCGACTCGACGGCGAGGTCGTATCTTAATCCCGAGGCGATGAAGATGCGCTTGATGCCGCGGATGGCGCGCGCCTTCCGGTAGAGGCGGATGAGTGGCGCGTGGTCGGTGTTGAGGTTCTTGCAGATATCCGGATAGACGCACGATGGCTTGCGGCAGACCGCCTCGATCTCGCGTGACTTGCAGGCCAGCCGCCACATGTTGGCGGTGGGGCCGCCGAGATCGGAGATGGTGCCGCCGAAGCCTGGCGTCTTGTCGCGGATATTCTCGATCTCGCGGATGATGGAGTCCTCGGAGCGGCTCTGGATGATGCGCCCCTCATGCTCGGTGATGGAGCAGAAGGTGCAGCCGCCGAAGCAGCCGCGCATGATGTTGACCGAATGCTTGATCATCTCGTAGGCCGGGATGCGGGCAGCACCGTACGAGGAGTGCGGGCGGCGCGAGTAGGGGAGATCGAAGACGGCATCGATCTCCGGCGTGGTCAGCGGAATCGGTGGCGGATTGAGCCAGACGTCGCGGTTGCCGTGGCGCTGCACCAGCGCCCGGGCATTGCCGGGATTGGTCTCCAGATGCATCATCTTCGAGGCGTGGGCATAGAGCAACTCGTCCTCTTTCACCGCTTCGAAGGCGGGGAGGCGGACGACGGTATGTTCACGGTCAGCAGAAGATGGATTCCGGCTTTCGCCGGAATGACGGAGTGGATCAATGTCGGTGGAGTCGATCTCCGTCCACCCTTCCGGAATCTGATTGGTCATGAAGGCGGTGCCGCGAATACCGCGCATCTCTTTGATCGATTCGCCCTGATCGAGCCTGCGGGCGATCTCCAGAATCTGACGCTCGCCGTTGCCGAAGATCAGCATCTCCGCCTTCGAGTCGGGCAGCACCGAGCGTTTGACCGTGTCGGACCAATAGTCGTAGTGGGCGATGCGGCGAAGACTTGCTTCGATACCGCCGATGATGACGGGGACACCCTTGAAGGCTTCGCGACAGCGCTGGGCATAGACGGTTACCGCACGGTCGGGGCGTTTGCCCGCCTCGCCGTTCGGGGTGTAGGCGTCGTCGGAGCGGATACGGCGCTCGGAGGTGTAGTGGTTGACCATCGAATCCATGTTGCCGGCCGTCACCCCAAAAAAGAGGCGGGGTTGCCCTAAACGTCGGAAATCGTCAGCCGACTTCCAGTCGGGCTGGCTGATGATGCCGACACGGAAGCCTGCCGCCTCCAGCAGGCGACCGATCACCGCCATGCCGAAGCTCGGGTGATCGACATAGGCATCGCCGGTGACGATGATGATGTCGCATTGATCCCAGCCGAGGCGCTCCATCTCGGCGCGGCTCATCGGCAGTTCGTGCGCTGTCTGATGGTCCGCAGCTTTAGAACGCCCGGACAGGGGCGGCAGCAGCGGTGTGCTGGCAGGTATGTCGGCGGGCAGGGTCATGGCGCCATGCTAGCAGATGGATGGGCTCATTGTTGTGATGATGATATTTCAGGGTGTGCAGCAACGATGCGTTTTGATCTATAGTCACTACCAAGAGGATTGATTATGTCGATGGAGAATCATGCTGTGACTGCGAATGCGGAAGGGGATATGGGCGGGGATAATGGCCCGCTGGGCCACCATCTTGGCGATATGGAGAACATCTCCTTTGAAGAGGTGTTGCGGGGTAAACAGACACTCCTTCGCCTGGCGAACCCTTCAGCCGCGCAACTTGAAACGATTGCCGGGCGTTTTTCGCTCGATGAGTTGCACCTTAAAGACATCCGTAACCCGCTTCATCCACCCTGTTTCAGCCGGATCGAGGGTGGTGGATTGCATATCATCCTGCGTTTCCCCGTCGAGCCGGAGAGAGATGATGAGGCCAGTGAAGTCTCCAGTGTCTCCATTGTTGCGGATGGGGATATGTGTGCACTGATCTGGCCGGGAGAGCGATACCACCGTTTCAGAACGAGCGACCTGGTCGGTCTCGATGTCGATGAGTGCGCTTCGAAGATCATCCATATTCTGGTGGATCACCTGCTGGAGCGGGTCTATGTGTTGCGCGAAGAGATGGAGGAGTTCGAGGAGGCGTGCCTGGCCGATGTCGGCAAAGCCGATCTCAACGGCTTGCTGCAACTGCGTAAAGAGCTCGCTTCGCTTGCCCGGCTGGCACGAACCAATGCCATCGCCATCGAGAAGTTGCGGGGCGACCCGGCTTACCACGCAAACCTTATGCTTGCCGATGCTTATGAGCATATGCAGCGGGCGGCATCGATTGCAGAATCGAGAGCCGAACATGCGCTCAATGTGATGCAGGCGGTGCAGTCGCTGCTTAGCCAGCGGCTCAATGATGTGATGAAATTCATCGCTGTGATCACGGTGATCATGACGCCGATGGGCATCATCGCCGGTATTTTCGGCATGAACTTCACCCACATGGAGGTGCTCTCCCATCCGCACGGTTTCGCTCTTTCGATATGGGGCATGCTGGTGATGGGTCTCGGTTTTGCCCTCTTCTTCAAAATACGTAAATGGTGGTAAGGGCTCATCTACATCTGATTTGTGAATCGCTCTCCTATCGTCTAAAGTCTGACTTCAGTTGAAATGGGGGGGAGAGAGTTTCCATGGAACAGCAGGAATCGAAGCAGCAGGAACCGAAGAAACTGACCGAATATCCGTTCGAGTTCAGAGGCAATGGCGGTGAATTTTTCAAGATATGGATCGTCAATATTCTGTTGACGGTTGCCACGCTCGGCATCTATTCGGCATGGGCCAAGGTGCGAACCCTGCGTTACTTTTACGGTAATACGTTCCTCAATGAGAGGTCGTTCGAGTATCTGGCCAACCCGCTGGCTATTCTTAAGGGGCGAATTATCGCGGTTGTCCTTTTCCTGCTTTACGGATTTCTCTCCGGGGCCTATCCGATTGCCGGTGCCGTGATGTTGCTGCTCTTTTTCCTGCTCTCGCCGCTCATCGTCGTCCGGGCGCTTCGTTTTCAGTTTCGTATGTCGGCATTCCAGAATATCCGCTTTAACTTCGTCGGCAGTTACCTCGAGGCTGCGAAGATATATATCGGCTGGTCGATCTTGAGTGTTTTAACGCTGGGTATCCTCTATCCGGTTCTGCATCAGCGTTTTGTGAAATATTTCGTCTCCAATACCCGCTATGGCGATGAGAAGTTTGAAAACCACTCGCCGCTCGGAAAGTTTTATAACATCTATATCATCCTGTTTGTCGTGGCATTCGTGATGTTCACGGCTGCCGGTATCGCCGGGGTGGCCTTCTCCGGCCTGGCACAGGTTTCAAACGGTGGACAGGTCGATCCGGAAACCGCTAAGGCTGCGATGATTCCGATGCTGGTCGCTGTTTACGGGGTGATGCTGCTTTTCTACCTGATTGTCTTTGCAGTGATGAAATCAACCATAGTTAACCTGATCATGAACTATACCTCGATCGAGGATGACTCCTATTTCGATTCGGATCTGAAGTTCGGCGGGATGCTGTGGATTCTCTCTGTCAACCTTGTGGCAATTATCTTTACCTTCGGGTTGGCCTATCCGTGGGCCAAGGTTCGCCTGGCACGATATCGGGCAGAACATACCCGGTTGAATGCTTCCAGGTCGATCGACTCGATTGTCAGCAGTCAGAAGATCGAGAAGACCGGTGCATTTGGCGAGGAGATGGGTGAAGTATTCGATATGGATATCTCCATCTGAATGCCCCGTTCGGAACAGGTCCGGAACAGGTTCGGGATAGATGATGGGCATTGAAGGAAGGTTCTATCTTCCCGGTCAGGCCAGCAGTCAGAACGTAGAACTCCTCTGCCGCGAAGGGGTGCTGTCGATTTATGAAGGTGAAAAACTGCTGGTTGAAATGTCGCTTGGCGATGTGGCGATCAGTGCCCGGCTCGGTAATACACCGCGCCAGCTCCGCTTCGATGATGGGAGTATGTTCGAAACCGAACAGAACGATGCGGTTGATGAGATTCTGAAACAGCACCGAACGGGCCGTGGCAACAACCTTCTTCACACGCTGGAGAGCCGGAAACGTTTTATATTGCCACTGCTTATCGCTGCCGGAATTGCAGGCTGGGTGGTCTACGTATGGGGCATTCCACTGGTGGCTAAAAGTGTTGCCTATTCGCTTCCACCCGACAAGATCGGCTTGATTGGTGAACAGACGATTAAAGCGATGGATCGATCGTTTCTGGAACCATCCGGGTTGAGCGAAGAGAGACAGCAGAAGATTCGCCAGCGCTTTGAGCGACTCACGGCAGAGGTTGGTAGCGGCTTTCACTATCGTCTCTATTTCAGGCAGATAAAAGGGGAGACAGCCAATGCCTTTGCCCTGCCGGATGGTACGATCGTTCTGCTTGACAGCCTGGTCGTTCTCGCCGACCACCCATGGGAGGTGGATGGCGTTTTGCTGCATGAGATCGCCCATGTCGAGCAGCGGCATGCGTTGCAGATGTCGTTTCAGGATACCATCCTGACACTGGTCGTTTCGCTGATGCTCGGCGATGCGGTTTCGGTTGGCGATGCGGTCGCTTCGCTACCGGTTTTGCTGATCGAGAATCGGTATTCGCAGGACTTCGAACAGTCGGCAGATGATTTTGCGGTCGAGTATATGGTTTGCAATGGGGTGAATCCGGAATATTTTGCGGCGATGCTGATCAAGCTGGGAAGTTCCGAGGAGGGAGAGGCATCCGAAACGGAAGCGTCGATTCTCGATTATCTCTCCACACATCCGACGATTGCATCGAGAGTCAGTCGTATTCGCGGGAGTGAAACACCCGGATCGTAGTTTGTATAGTGGTTCAATGACTTCTTAATCCGGCGTCGCTACCATGCGCCGATGAGCTTGTTTCCCTTTGCTTTCACCTGGATATTTTTGGCCGCTGTTGCACTTCACTTTGCCATCGAAGCGTGGCTTGGGGCGCGTCACGGCAGCCATGTGGCGAACCACCGCGATACGGTACCGGAGCGTTTTGCCGGGACCATCTCACTTCCGGCACACCAGAAGGCTGCCGACTATACGCTGGCAAAATTGCGGGTGAGCCGCTGGGGCGAACTCTACGGACTGCTCTGGCTGTTGATCTGGACCGTGGGTGGCGGACTGGCATGGTTGAATGGTGTCGTCGGCTCGTTTGGCTGGGAGCCACTGTGGCATGGCACTGCGTTTCTGATCGGGTTCGTGCTGATCAGTTCGTTCATCGACCTGCCCTTCTCGCTCTATCGCACCTTCGTCACCGAAGCGAAGTTCGGCTTCAATCGCATGACCGCGAAGCTCTTTATCATCGATATGGTCAAGGGCATGGTGCTGATGCTGTTGATTGGCGCACCGATCGCTGCAGTGATTCTATGGCTGATGGCCTCAGCCGGGAATCTCTGGTGGGTTTGGGCATGGGCCTTCTGGACAGGTTTCTCCATCTTCATGATGTGGGCCTATCCGACCCTGATCGCACCGCTGTTCAACAAGTTCGAACCGATGGAAGAGGGGGAGACGAAGTCTGCCATCGAGGCGCTCCTGGTGCGTTGCGGTTTCGAGAGTAAAGGGTTGTTCGTCATGGATGGTTCGCGCCGTTCCAGCCACGGCAATGCCTACTTCACCGGTTTCGGCAAATCCAAGCGAATCGTCTTCTTCGATACGCTGCTTAAGCAGCTCTCAACCCGCGAGACCGAGGCGGTACTGGCGCATGAGCTTGGTCATTTCAAGCATGGCCATATCAAAAAACGGATGGTGATCATGTTCGCCACTTCGCTGGCCGGCTTCGCCATGCTCGGCTGGCTGTCCGATCAATCGTGGTTTTATCAGGCGTTGGGCGTACCGGAAGTATCCAATCACGCCCTGCTGATCCTCTTTACCCTGGCGCTGCCCCACTTCCTCTTCTGGCTGGCGCCGCTCGGTAGCTGGTTCTCGCGCAGGCATGAGTTCGAGGCCGATGCCTATGCCGCCGAACATGCCGAGGCGGGCGACCTGATCGCGGCACTGGTGAAGATGTACGAGGATAATGCCTCGACCCTGACGCCCGACCCGCTCTACTCGGCCTGGCACGACTCCCATCCCCCGGCTCCGGTGCGGGTGGCGCACCTTGAATCGCTGGTGAAAACATCCTGAATCTGTTCGGGTCACCCGTCCCGAAACCCGTTTAACTGAACCTGAGGGGCACGATAGGTGCCCTGTACGACTCCTCTCCATGTGAATGAGAGCAGGGTTTATGCATTTGGCGCCCCGTTTTTAACGTTTCGTCGCATCGTACTGTTCATGCAAAATGAGCTGCCGCACGGTTGCCCCTGTCTGTTCGACAGGAGGAGCCATGAAACCGATACTGTTTACCATACTATTACTGCTAACGACCGCCAGTCAGGCCGGTGAGATCCGGCTCACCGTGCTTGGTGAGGGGATTACCGGCAAAAAGATTTATATCGCTGTTCACGACAGCGCCGAGGGCTTCCCCGGCGCCGGCAAACAGGAGAGAGGCAAGGTTGTCGATGCCCACTCCGACCATGTCGAGGTCAGCCTCAACGATATCGATCCCGGTATGTATGCACTTGCGGTCTTCGCCGATATGAACGGCAACGGAAAACTCGACACCAACTTTATCGGTGTTCCCAACGAGCCGTTGGGTGCGTCCAACGATGCGACCGGAAACTTCGGGCCACCGAAGTTCGTCGATGCCGCTTTTCGTGTCGGTGATGGCGTTGCCATGCAGACCGTACATCTGGAGTGATGACCATGAAGATGCAACCGGTTCTCCAACTACGCAATATCAGCCGTCGCTTCATGCTCGGCGAGACCGCTATCGAGGCGCTGGACGGCGTTTCGCTCGATATCCATGCCGGTGAGTTCCTTGCCGTGTGGGGCCCTTCCGGCAGCGGTAAATCGACGCTGATGAACATCATCGGCCTGATCGATGCGCCGACATCCGGCAAGGTCTGCTTCGAGACGCAGGAGACAGCAGTGCTGAACGACGATGCGCTCACCGAATTTCGCAGCCATCAACTCGGTTTCAT
This sequence comes from Mariprofundaceae bacterium, assembly GCA_050304695.1. Lineage (GTDB taxonomy): Bacteria > Pseudomonadota > Zetaproteobacteria > Mariprofundales > Mariprofundaceae > WSZY01. The sequence continues at coordinate 121,748 of JBNLEB010000001.1, read as the reverse complement.
CTTCCAGAGTTTCAATCTGGTGCCGGTGCTGACAGCGCTGGAGAACGTGATGATGCCACTGCAGATTCAGGGTGTGGCCGAGCCTGAGGCGCGCGAACGTGCTGCTGCCGCACTGATCGATGTCGGGCTTGAGGCGTTCATGGGCTCACGCCCCGACAAGCTCTCCGGCGGCCAGCGGCAACGTGTCGCCATCGCCCGCGCCCTGGTGATCAATCCGAAGCTGGTGATTGCCGATGAGCCGACTGCCAACCTCGATTCGGAGAACAGCCGCATGGTGGTCGAGTTGATGCGCGAGATGAATCGTACCCACAAGGTGACCTTCGTGTTTACCACCCACGACCCACGGCTGCTTGAGCATGTGGACCGTAAAATCCATCTGAAGGACGGCGCCATCGAGAGCGATGAGATAACCGGTCAGGGAGGTGTTCAATGAGCTCATTCAAACTTGCATTCCGTGGACTGCTCCGCAACTACCGCCGCTCGTTGATGACGATGCTGGCAATCTCACTCGGCTTTGCCGCCATTGTCCTCTTTGCAGGTTATACCCACAACGTCTACGACGGACTGGCCCGCCAATCGATTCACGGCGAACTGCTCGGCCATCTCACTATCAGTAAGCGCGGCATGAGCCGTGAGGGCAAGCTCGATCCGGAGCGTTACATGATGCAGGGGGATGAGGTTGCCGCAATGAAGGCGTTGGTCGAGCAGGATCCGCATGTCGAACTGGTGGCACCACGGCTGGCGCTTTCAGGGTTGGTCAGTAACGGGCGTGCCAGCACCATTTTCATCGCCGAGGGTATCGGCGCCGAAGCGGTAGAGGTGTTACAGAAGGGGGCGCTGACCGAAGAGGAGCGGCGTCTTGGCATGGGAGAAGAGCTGTTTAAGCGACTCGATGCAGAGCGTTCCGAGGTGGCGCTGCTCAGCTCGGGCCTGGCCGGGATGCTGCACCTGAAACCCGGTGATACGGCCCCGCTGCTGGCCAATACGCTGACCGGGCAGGTGAATGCGCTCGATATCGTGCTGGGCAAAAGCTTTAACACCGGCAGTGCCGGAAGTAATGACAAGTTCGCCTATCTCAACCTGGATCTGGCACAGCAGCTTTTCGATGCACCGGGAGCGGCCGATCGCCTGACGGTACTGCTCGACGACGCGGCACAGACCGAACCGATGCGGCTGCTTCTGCTTCAGAAGCTGAGCGATGCCGGATACGACGTCGAGATCAGTACATGGGAGGAGCTCTCCAACTTCTACCGTCAGGTGCACAACATGTTCGACATGATCTTCGGTTTCATCTTCTCGATCGTGATTACCGTGGTGGTGATGAGTGTCGCCAACTCGATGGGGATGACGGTGATCGAGCGGACACGCGAGATCGGAACACTGCGCGCCATCGGCCTGAAACGGACAGGTGTGGTACGTCTGTTCACGCTGGAGTCGCTGCTTCTGACACTGATCGGCTGTGCCTTCGGCGTGTTGATTACGCTGTCGGTGCGCTGGGGTATCAATATGGCCGGTATCTCTTACGTTCCACCCGACAGTGCCAGTGAAGTGCCGCTGATGATCGACCTGGATGGCGAGCGGCTGCTCTTTTCGTTGCTGTTGATGACACTGGTCGGCGCGCTGGCCGCTTTTGCACCGGCACGCCGGGCCGCCCGTCAACCGATCATCGATTCGCTCGGTCATGTTTAATGAGATGCTGATTTATTGCCATCCTGGCAAAAATCAGAGACGCAAGAGCAAAAGCACGGTTTTGCTCTTGCTCACAAAATCAGGCAATGGAGCGCCTGATTTTGGCAGGCCGTCCATGGCCTGCGCGGAAGCACCGAATATCGGTGCTTTCTTAAGGAGGTTTCGATGAAAAAAGTATTCGTTACAATGGTATTGCTACTCTGTTTTTCCGCCTCCTGCTGGGCAGCGGATGATCCGGCGACCATCCTGAAGGCATCGGATCGGGCGCGTGGCGGCGGCCTGCCGGGTATTGTCTGGACGATTAGCCTCCTCTCCCGCGATGGTGACAAAATCGAGGAGCCGCAGAAGCTGATTGTGAAAGCGGTCGACGACTCCAGTGTTGCCGAGACGATCGAACCGGCTCGCTTCCGCGGCTCGAAGATGCTGCAGGTGGAACGCAACATGTGGCTTACCCGTCCCGGCCTCTCCAAGCCGATACCGATCTCACCGCGCCAGCGCATGAGCGGGCAGGCCGCCAACGGCGATATCGCCGCCACCAACTATGCCAAGGATTACGACGCGGTCGCAGCCGGTGAGGAGACGGTCGATGGCGAGGCGTGTTACATGCTCGACCTGACCGCCAAGCATAAGCGTACCACCTACGACAAAATTCGCTACTGGGTATCCAAAAAGCGGGCAGTTGGCATCCGCGCCGAGTTCTATTCGGTGAGTGGCAAGCTGATCAAGCGGGCAAGTTTTGAATATGACAACGTCATCGAATTCAAAGGGAAAGCCATCCCCTTCATCAGCCGCATGACCATTCGTGATGCGATGAGCAGTGCCGAGACGACGATGGTGTTCGGCAAAGTCGAGGTGATAGCGATTGCACCGGCCGAGTTCGATCTTGGACAGTTGTGGTGAGCTGTTTGAAGTTTGTAATCGTGGAAGTGTCGAAGTGGATGGGTTGAAGTGAAGCGGAGGAGAGAAGTGATGAAAGGTAGAGTGAGTATGATTCGGGTCATTGCCTGTTTGATGTTGATGCTGAGCGGAGGCTCGGCATGGGCGGATGGTTTGATGGTTCGGCCTCAGGCCGGTATCGGCGTGCTGGATGGAAAACAGTACGAACATGTCGGTATGCGCCTGATGTCGAATGTGACGGATGTGCGCCGGTATGGATTGGAGTTGTCGTACCTGAACAGTAGCGGTAACGATTATGTCGCAGCAGGCATCGTGCTTGAGCAGCGGCTCTACGGATGGCTCAATATGTCGATCGGTACGATCGGCTATTTCGGTCAGGGAAGCGGGAGTTCGAATTATCCGGGTATCGTCGCCAACATCGGCTGGGAACCGGAATCGTTCGGATCGTTCAGGCCCTTCATCGCACTGCGAAACGATGTGCTTTTCACCAGTGACAAGACGCTGAACGGTTCGTCGATCAGTGCAGGTATGGCATTTGAGTTTTAACGGGGTGAAATCCGTTTTTCTGGCGTTGGGGATAATGGCGATGTTTCCCATGCAGGGTGAGGCTTCGGCCTGGCGTTACGGCTGGGATAGCACCCTTTACGGGTATGGCAGTCGCACGCAATTGAATAGCGATAGCCTGCTCAATCCGGGGAACCGGGTGGCGCAACTGCCGGAGACAGGGGCGACAGCCGAGTTACGGCTCAACCTGAAGGCCGATACCGAAAGGTTGCATCTGGATGCACGTCCGATCGCCTTCGCCAGGGATGAGAGAAACGGTGTCGGTTCGGAGCAGAAGCGCGATCTCTATATCAGCCGCTGGCAGGCACGTCTGCGTATGCTCAGGTCGTGGAGCGTAGCTGGCGGGCGCGAGGTGATGAACTGGGGCCCGGCGCAGTTCCGCTCCCCCTCCAGCCCCTTCTACTTCGATAGCGGACGTAGCGATCCGATGCGCGAGCTGACCGGCATGGATATGGGAAAACTGGTCTGGACACCGAATATGAATGTCAGTGCAACAACTGCCTGGATCGTCGGCAATGGCGATAAGGATGTTACCGTCGATGGCTGGAAACGGAGCTGGTTAGCCAAGCTCGATTGGCGCGGTGAGCAGTGGGTTTATGCGCTGATCGTGGCGCATGCACCGCATACGCTCCCTTTTTATGGAGGATATTTTCAGTTCACGCTGAGCGATGCATGGATGCTCTATGGCGAGGCGGCCTATAGCGAACAAACCGCTGTACTGCCCCGGCGGAACACGCCCCGCCGCGTTACCGCATTGGCGGGAGCGGCCTACACCTTCGAAAACGGCTGGACAGTGAACGTCGAGTATCTGCATGACGGCCACGGTTATTCGCCATCCGAACGCGATGCCTGGTTTCAACGGGCTGCCGCAGCGCCGGCGGCGGCGCTGGCATCGATGCCGCGGCTTCTTGGGCGTGACTACCTGCATCTGGTCTGGCAGAGCAACCTGATGGATTCCGATGGTTACTGGCGCCTGATGGCGACGCACAACCTGAGCGATCACGGCAGCACCCTTTCAGGGTATGGGGAGTATGCACTGGGCGGGCGTTATACCCTGTTCGCCACCGCCTACTGGAATTTTGGTAGTATACGACAGGAGTCGGCGGTGTTGGTTCGCAGCTATCTCTCAGCCGGGATCAAGGTTGCCTTGCCGTGAGCATCGGCAAATAATCGAGTCGTGGCATGGCTTATCGATATAAAACGGAAGATTGATATGAACGGAGGAAGAGAGAAAATGAACGGGGTGACACGACAGGCCCTTGTTTCGGTCGTATGCAGGAGAGTTTTACCAGATGCGTCATAAGATTCTGTTTTTTGCACTGGTAACGTTCGTTTTCAACTCGTCCATTGCCGGGCTGCTGACGCTTGTCGGCTTTGGCGATTTTTCGGGGAACTTTATCTTCAGCCAGTGCATCGGCTACTCTATCTTCGGCACCAATGCACTGGTGGTATGCAAGCTGTTGGGACTTCATAAACGGTGGTGGGTTACGGCGGTGAGTTTTCCGGTCAGTGTCATCATCGGCGTGCAGCTTGGCTCGGCTATTACCGGAATCGGCAGCTGGAACGAAACCGAGGCGTGGATCGCCGTGGTGATCGGCCTCTTCTTCGGCGGTATCGGCGGCACCACTTTCTATCTGGTCATGCGTATCCAGGAGCTGGATAGTGAGATGCGCGAGCGCCATATGCAGAGTGAAAAGGAGCAGATGGAGGCGCACCTGAAGATGTTGCAGGCGCAGATTGAGCCGCACTTCCTGTTCAATACACTGGCCAATGTCGGCAGCCTGATCGATGGTGATCCGGAGCTTGCCAAGCGGTTGCTGGATCGGTTGAACGAGTGGCTCCGTATCGCGCTGGCGCGAGCACGCAGCGAGAGTTCTACACTTGGAGATGAGATCGAGATGCTGGAGAACTACCTGCAGATATTGAAGGTGCGTTTCGGTGAGCGGCTCGATTGGCAGATCGACCTCTCTGAAGAGGCTGTCATGACCGCTTTCCCGCCGATGCTGCTGCAGCCGCTGGTGGAGAACGCCGTGCGCCACGGCATCGAACCGAAGGTGGGCGGGGGTGCGATCCGGATTGCTGCAAGGGTAGAGGGTGAGCGGTTACGGATCGAGGTGAGCGACAATGGTCACGGTCTGGACGAGCAGGTGCCTGATGGTGAAGGGGCGGGGCTTGCCAACGTACGAGCACGGCTCGCCACCCTGTTTGGCGATGAGGGTTGTTTCATCCTGCAGGGCAACGGTGAAAGCGGTGTGACGGCTGTGCTGGAGTTGCCGACATGATGACCGGTGCGGCGATTGGTATGACGGGGGCCATGCGGGCAATCATCGCTGATGACGAGAAGCATCTGGCCGACGACCTTAAACGGCGATTGGCCCGGTTGTGGCCGGAGCTTAAGATTGTCGATGTTGTGCATGATGGCGAGGCGGCAGAGCGGGCCCTGCATGAACATACCCCGGATATTGCTTTCCTCGATATCCGTATGCCGGGCAGGAGCGGTCTGGATGTGGCGGCAGCGGTACCGGCTGGCTGCCGTATCGTCTTCGTTACCGCCTACGACGATCACGCTGTCGAGGCATTCGAGCAGGCGGCCGTCGACTACCTGCTCAAGCCGGTTTCCGACGAACGATTGACCCGTTGTGTCGAGCGCCTCAGAGGCGGTGTGGCAGCGCCCGATCGATTGCTGGAGCGCCTGCAACAACTACTGGCCAAGCCAGTTGCGCAACCGCTGCGCTGGCTGAAGATTCCTGCTGGCGACGGTGTGCGTATGCTGCCGGTGGAGGAGGTCTGCTATTTCCGTTCGGACAACAAATACACTGTGGTGATGACTCGCGATAGTGAGCTATTGCTGCGTACGCCGCTCAAAGAGCTGATCGACGGGCTCGATCCCGACCGTTTCTGGCAGGTGCATCGCGGCACGGTGGTCAATGTGCGTCAGGTGCTGACTGCCGAACGCGACTTTGGCGGTAAGCTGATGTTGAAGCTGCGCGATCGGAAGGAGAAGTTGCCGGTTAGCCGCAGTTTTGCACATCTGTTCAGGCCGGAATAGGGCACTTCTATCGGGGCTCAACCGGGTCGCTGTCGATATTCGGGATTTTTTAATCTGTCGGCGATAAGATGCGCCGCATGCAAATCCTTCGTCGAATCGTATTGATCTCTATGCCGAAGGGTTCATGAGGTAGAAACACGATATGACCCGATCCGTTGAACTGCTCTCCCCCGCAGGAACCATCCGCAATATGCGCTACGCCTATGCTTTTGGCGCCGATGCCGTCTATGCCGGTCAGCCGCGTTATTCGCTCCGGGTGCGCAACAACGATTTCCAGCTCGATAATCTGAAGATCGGTATCGATGAGGCGCATGCACAGGGTAAGAAGTTCTTTGTCGCCAGCAATCTTCTGCCGCACAACAACAAGCTGAAACGTTATCTGGAGCACATGGAGCCGGTGATCGAGATGAAGCCCGATGCGCTGATCATGGCCGATCCCGGCCTGATTACCATGGTGCGCGAGAAGTGGCCTGAGATGCCAATCCATCTCTCGGTGCAGGCCAATACGATGAACCATGCGGCGGTGAAGTTCTGGCAATCGGTCGGTATCAGCCGCGTGATTCTCTCCCGTGAGCTGAGCCTCGATGAGGTGGAGGAGATCCGGCAGGCCTGCCCTGACATGGAGCTCGAGGTCTTCGTTCACGGTGCGCTCTGCATCGCCTACTCGGGAAGATGCCTGCTCTCCGGCTACTTCAACCATCGCGATGCAAACCAAGGCTCATGCACCAACGCCTGCCGTTGGAAATACGGTATGGAAGGTGCGCAGGAGGATGTCAGCGGCGATGTGCTGAAGATGGAAGACCTGACAGCGCTGACACCCGACCCTTTCTCAAGGGATGCAGTCGGAGGGCGCTCATCCTGCGGCGACCTGCCGCGTCATCCGCTGGCCGATCAGGTCTATATGATTACCGAAGAGGGGAGGCCGGACGAACAGATGCCGATCTTCGAGGATGAGCACGGCACCTATATTATGAACTCCCGCGATCTGAGGGCGATCGAACATGTCGAGCGGCTGGTGAAGATCGGGGTCGATTCGCTGAAGATCGAAGGACGCACCAAATCGCACTACTACGTGGCCCGAACCACCCAGCTTTACCGGCAGGCGATCGACGATGCGCTGGCCGGTCGCGAGTTCGACTGGTCGCTGATGCGTAAGCTCGACTGTCTGGCAAACAGGGGCTATACGGATGGCTTCTATCAGCGTCGCCATACGGCGGCCCACCAGAACTACGAGCAGGGGGCATCGCTGCTCTTCACCCAGCGCTTTGTCGGTGAGGTGGTCTCGTACGATGAAGCAACCGCACTGGCTGAGGTGGTGGTGAAAAACAAGTTCTCCGTCGGCGACTCCATTGAGATGATCGATCCGAACGGTAATCACACCTTCGATGTGACTTCGATGCAGCATGCCGAGACGGGGGCGGCGATGGATGTCGCGCCGGGAAGCGGGCATGTTATTCGTATGCCGCTGCCGAAAGCACCATCTCAATACACGCTGCTGGCCAAGAATGTGGCACCGGAATCGACAGAACCTCTGGCCGATGTGGCTTAACAGGCTGCACCTGTGTTGACCGCCGTCACTGTTGTTCTTATCGGGTTTGCACTGCTGGCATGGAGTGCCGACCGCTTTGTCGATGGTGCCGCTGCTATCGCCCGCCATTTCCGCGTTTCTCCGATGATTATCGGCCTGACCATTGTCAGTCTCTGCACCTCGTTTCCGGAGATGCTGGTCTCGGCCATTGCCGCCTGGGATGGCAACAGCGACCTCGGCGTTGGTAATGCACTCGGCTCCAACATTGCCAATATCGGTATGGTGCTCGGCGTGACAGCTCTGGTGGTGCCGTTGACCATGCACTCATCGATTCTGAAGCGTGAGATGCCGGTACTGCTGGTTGTGATGGTGTTGGCACTGTTGTTGATGGTTGATGGCGAGCTTGGCCGCTTTGACGGCATGCTGCTTCTTGCTTCCCTGACAGCGCTGCTCTGGTGGCTGGTGCATCTCGGTATGCAGGATCGACACGATCCGCTCGAAGAGGAGTTCGCCGAAGAGATTCCGGAGCTCTCTCTCTCCAGCGCTGTTATCTGGTTCATCATCGGGCTCGTGGTGCTGATGGTCAGTTCGCGTATGGTGGTCTGGGGGTCGGTGGAGATCGCCCGCTTCTTCGGCGTTAGCGATCTGGTGATCGGCCTGACCATCGTGGCGATCGGCACATCGTTGCCCGAGCTGATGGCATCGATCATGAGTGTGAAGAAGGGCGAGGACGACCTGGCGATCGGCAATGTGGTCGGGTCCAACATGTTCAATATCCTGGCCGTACTCAGTATGCCTGCCCTGATCGCACCACAAACCTTTGACCGTTCCGCCCTTGTCCGTGATTTCCCGATCATGGTCGGTTTTACCCTCGCTCTCTTCCTGATGGCTTATGTGACGGGTAAGAGGGGTGAGTTGGGCCGTATCGAAGGCGGTATTCTCGCACTCTCTTTTTTCGCTTATCTCTACCTGCTCTACCTGCAGGGTTGATTTTTTGATTCGCAAAAGGCGTCCTTCCTTTTGCTTGAATCGTTCCGCAAGAGTACGATCTTGCTTCACTTACGGCTCATGGTATTCGCCGCCACCCGTCCATGGGTGGAAAGGTGGGCTTGATCCCGCATTGTAGCTGTGCCGAGATGGCTGGTTGAAAACGGAACAAGCGCAAAATAACGAATGACTATTTTGCGCCCGTCTTTCAATCAGGCAGCGAGGAGAAACACAGATGCACGCGGTCCCCTTTCTTGCTTCTTCTTTGGGGACGCAAAGAAGAAGGGAAAGAAATCAGTAAAACCAGACTCTGTTCATTTCTTTGTTTGCCCAAAGAAAGGGCACCCGGGAATCTGCTCTCCTGCGGGTTCCCTCAACTACACAGAGAAAATGGGCGCGACGTTGCTGCTTGTTTCCCATTTTCTCTATTTACTTCGGTAGCAGATTGACGGGAGGGGAACCTGCTATGCTTAACTCATGGAAACAGGTGATAGTAGATTCCCGGTTCAGGTCTATGTCGGTGAGGCATTGGCCCGCTACGGCTTCGGTGAGGGGCACCCGTTCGGGCCGGACAGGATGGATGCCTTCTGGAGCGAGGCGGTCAGGCAGCGGTTAGACAGAAAAGTTTCGCTGGCCGATCCCGTGCAGGCAGCCGAAGAGCTGATTCATCGATTTCATACAAGCCACTACATCGAACGGGTCAAAGCGCTTTCCGAGACCGGTGAAGGTTTTCTCGATTATGGCGATACGCCTGCTTTCAAAGGTGTTTTTGAGGCGGCTTCAACAGTGGTCGGTTCAGGTCTGGCAGCAGTGGAGACGGTGATGCATGGAGACCATCCGCGTTGCTTCATTCCCATCGCAGGTTTACATCATGCACGACGGGATATGGCGGCGGGGTTTTGTGTCTTTAATGATGCGGGTGTGTTGATCGAGGTGTTGAGGTCTGTCTATAACGTCAAGCGGATCGCCTATGTCGATATCGATGCCCATCATGGCGATGGTGTCTTCTACGCCTTTGAAGATGACTCCGATCTATGGATCGTCGATATCCATGAGGATGGCCGTTATCTCTATCCCGGCACGGGATATGCGGATGAGACGGGCAGGGGTGAGGCAAAAGGTAGCAAGCTGAACCTGCCGCTGCTTCCCGGTGCCGATGACAGGGAGTTCGAACGTGTCTGGCCTGAGGCCGAGGCGCATGTCCGAAAGGCTGAACCGGAGATCATTCTTTTTCAGTGTGGGGCGGATTCGATTGCGGGTGATCCGATCACCCATATGCGGTTTACACCCGCCTCTCATGCTCATGCTGTCGCTACGCTGAAGCAGATCGCCGATGAGTTCTGTGAAGGGCGGCTCATTACACTTGGGGGCGGTGGTTACAATCGCGGGAATCTGGCGGCGGGCTGGAGTGCGGTGCTTTCAGCATTGCTGTAGCTTAAGAGAATCAGCGATGTTTCCGGATAAAAAAGCAGGGGCATTCCGCCCCTTACTTATTTTAAGTTCCGAATCGGTTAACCCGAATAGGGTTTCGAGCTGTTCGGGTGTAGTAGTTTTTTGGTGTAGTACCTGAGTGCTCTGAGAATGGCCTCCATTCTGTTACCAGGGCTGAATATATGCTTATCCGTCATATTCACCTCCTGAAGGTGGATTTGTTGCCGCAATTTTTTTACGGTAATTTGTCATACTATTATAGTCGGTTATTAGTTCGTTTCAAGTGCAGATATTTCGCCATGCACAGGTATGGAATGTACGAATTGAGAAGTCGCTGTAAAAGCTTTCCGGTTAGATCGAGTCGTTCAGATGAAGAGCGGGCTCTAATATGGTGTTCCGTCTCTATGGCTGAATTTCCAGCCGTTTTCTGTCATTTCAGCTCTTAGGTCATTATCCGGGTAGGTTGCACTGTCATCGGTGGTGCGGCCTCCAACCTCCAGGTAGAGCACGGCGTCAGTTGATCTGTTTATGAGCTGGTGGCCATTGCCGGTGCCTGCCTTGAATCCGGCACACATGCCCGGGGAGAGCCTGGTTTCGCCTTCATCGGTGCGAAGCGTGGGAGTGCCTTCAAGAATGTAGATAAACTCATCCTGCTTACTATGAGCATGACGCAGTGCGGAGATAGCGCCGGGCTCGAGGCGAGTCAGGTTGACGCCGAAACCGGAGAGATTGAAGAGATCGCCAAGGCGGCGCTTTTTGCGCCCTGTCATCATCGAAGCGAAGGGCTCAGGATAGGTTGTGGATTGTTCCTGAACCGGGACACTCTCTGCCTGAATAGCCGAGATATGACCTTGATCGTTCATACCTCCTCCCCACGTGCTGCAATCTTCGCAGCGATGAACTCCTTGTGATAGACGCCGATCAGTTCGGCAGTGCGCCGGATCAGGTGCTCTTCGTGCGGGTCGATATGGCCATCGGCCATCGCTACCTGCCATAGCTCTTTAATGATCTCGATACGCTCTTCAGTCTTATACGCCTTGATAATCTGGGAGGTGAATTGATGCAGGTCGCTGGCTTCGGCAGTCTCTTTTTTCGCCTTCTCAACCAGTTTATGCACCTCGGCTGTGGAGAGTCCGAAGCGCTCTTCAACAGCTCGAACCACCGCATCGTATTCCGCCTCTTCGTTTCTGTCATCGATGCGCATCACCTCGACCATGACGGCGGTGACTGCCAGTGACAGTTCATGTTCGCGACCGTTGTTCTCTTTTTTCGAACTTTCGTTCCAGAGCGATTTCAGTTTATCCAGCATATGATGTTTTACTCCTTTGGAGGCGGACTATGATAGGTGAAATTTGTGCCATCCGGGGCGATCAGTTCGGCAAGAAGGGTGGTTGAGCTTATCAGTTTCCAGCCTCGAGGGGATTGCTGGCCCGGTTTCAGCGTAATGATGTTACCATCTTCGATAATCGCGATTTTGTCGTTACTCATCGCAACGACCTGAAGGATATAGGTTTTGGCCTGAACAGGCGTGGTTCCCTGTTTGGCAGGGGCGACAACATCGCGTGGTGGAACAGGAATCCGCTTTGCCGGTGCGATGGAAGTTTCGGTCGTGTGTGTGTTGTCATGATATGTAAATGAAAATATCAAAACCAACATCGCGATGGCCGAAAGTATATGTCCGATCACAAGATTCGGATCTCTGCCATGTATCTCCTGAAACTGCGTTCCCTTTTGCCGGTTATTAATAGCGGGCCAATAGAGTTTGAGTGCTATTGCCAGGAGCAGCAGTGCAAAGAGAGGCGCCAGGTTGGCCAGTAGATTCACGAGAACATCACCTGTCAGTTGCCTCGACCTGTATTTCGCGCACTTCCTTCCCCGCGCGCGTCGGCGATACCGGTCAGTTTTCCGTTTTTGCGGGCGATGACAATGGCATACATGTTGCCGTAGCTACGATTCAATAGTTTGAGTGCGTGGCCGCGTTTCTGCAGTTCATCTGCTGTTTTGGTATCGAACGCTCCCTTCTCATGCTGAATCACGTCGGGGAGAAACTGGTGATGAAAGCGCGGCGCATTCACCCATGTATTCGGTTCGGACTCGTTGAGGGCAAAGCCGAGTGAGGCCAGCAGCACCATCGAGATGATGCGCGAACCGCCGGGTGTGCCGACGATGAAGGTGCGCTCGGGGCCGATCACAAACGTTGGGGTCATGCTGGATAACATCCGTTTGCCGGGCTGTACGCCGTTGGCCTGACCCTGGATCAGCCCGTAGACATTGGCTTCGCCGGGAATGGTGGCGAAGTCGTCCATCTCATCATTGAGCAGGATGCCGGTCGACGGAGAGACGTAACCGGAACCGAATGGGTAGTTGATCGAGAGGGTGGCGGAGACCATGTTGCCCTCTTTGTCGATAATGGAGAAGTGGGTGGTATCCGTGCCGCTGCCCATCTCGCCGATGCCCTGTAGCTCGTCGGACGGTGTGGCATGTTTCATGTCGATGCTGTCCCGCAGCTCCTTCAGTCGATCCTTATCCAGATAGTCGGATGGAATTTCAACGAAATCGGCATCGCCGAGATAGCGGTTTCGATCACGATAGGCGCGCTTCATCGCCTCGACCAGCAGGTGGACACGGTCGGCTCTGTTCAACGGTTTAAGATTGTCATCTCGAAGCTGGCCGAAGATGTGTGCCAGAGTTATGCCGCCGGAGGAGGGGAGGGTTGCGGAGATGAAACGGTAGCCCTGCCAGTTGAAGGTGACCGGCTGACGCTCCTTTATCCTGTAGGCAGCCATATCGGTCTCGCGAATGAGCCCGCCATCATGTTTCATGTCGGCAATCAGTCGTCCGGCAACCTGGCCGCGATAAAAACCTTTTCGCCCTTTCAGGGCAAAACGCTCCAGTGTATTGGCCAGCGCCTCCTGACGAATGATCTCTCCCTCTTTTTTGTCGAATACCCGACGTGCCGTATCGTTGAAGGCTGTGCGGCGGAAGCGAATCATGCCGGCCAGTCTCGGCGAAACTTTGAAGCCCTGGCGAGCCAGTTCTACGGAAGGGGATACGACCATCTGTCGTTGAAGCTTTCCATATTTGGTGACCAGATGATCGACTCCGGCAGCCAGCCCCGGCACACCGGCAGCCGCGGGGCCATCGATGCTGGAGCGTTTCTCATACACCTTGCCTTGCCCTGCCAGCGTTGGTGAAGTCTCGCGTGCATCGATCATCACATAGCGATCCTCATTGGCGATGTAGAGCAGGAAGAAACCGCCGCCGCCAATTCCCGAGCTGGCAGGCTCCACCACGCCGAGAGCCAGCGCCGTGGCTGCGGCTGCATCGAAGGCGTTGCCGCCCTGCTCCAACATCTCGATTCCCGCGTTGGCCGCTAGCGGATGCGCTGCCACTACCATGCCCGTTTGTGGAGTGACGGACTGCGGGGCAGCGGCGTGAGCCGCTATCGGCATCAGCAGTAACAGGGCGATGAAGAGGCGTTTCATCCGCTCACTTTATCGGCTCCATGTCGAAACGTCACATCTCTCACGCTATCGCTCAGCGGATCGGCTCGATTTGAACTAAACTCCTGTAACCGTTATCGACCGGGAAGGGAATGGAGGAGCTGGCCATGAGTAAAACCGATTTAAATGTAACTGAACTGCTGGGCAGTGCGGCGGACGATCTTCTCTCGCACCGCTGCGAAACCATCGATAAGAGCATGCTGCATCTGCCGGGGCCGGACTATATCGACCGCGTGCTGGCCCGGAGCGACCGCAAGCCGGGTGTGTTGCGAAGTCTGCAATCGATTTTCGATCACGGACGGCTGGGTGGCAGCGGCTACCTCTCCATCCTGCCGGTCGACCAGGGGGTGGAGCACTCAGGCGGCGCTTCGTTTGCGCCCAATCCGATCTACTTCGATCCGGAGAAGATCGTCGAACTGGCGATCGAGGGGGGATGCAACGCCGTGGCTTCGACACTCGGTGTGCTGGGTAGCGTCAGCCGTAAATATGCCCATAAGATTCCGTTCATCGTGAAGATCAACCACAATGAGATTCTCTCCTACCCCAACTTCTACGATCAGACGCTCTTCGCCAGTGTCGAGCAGGCCTTCGATCTCGGCGCGGTGGCGGTCGGGGCGACGATCTATTTCGGTTCACAGGAGTCTCGCCGTCAGATCGAGGAGATCAGCGAGGCGTTCGCAAGGGCGCATGAGCTCGGCATGGTCTGCGTCCTCTGGGCCTACCTGCGTAATTCGGAATTTAAAAAAGACGGCGTTGATTACCACACTGCCGCCGATCTCACCGGGCAGGCCAACCACCTGGCCGCCACCATCGGGGCGGATATCATCAAGCAGAAGCAGGCCGAGGGGAATGGCGGCTACAATGCTCTAAACAGTGGGGCGATCAAATTCGGTAAAACCCACCCGCTGGTTTATGAGAAACTGACCAGCGATCATCCGATCGATCTGGTGCGTTATCAGGTGGCTAACTGCTACATGGGTCGCATCGGCATGATCAACTCCGGCGGTGCTTCGGGCGACAACGATCTCGGGCAGGCGGTGGCAACAGCCGTGATCAACAAGCGTGCCGGGGGTATGGGGCTGATCTCAGGCCGTAAGGCGTTCCAGAAACCGATGAAGGATGGCGTGGAGCTGCTGAACGCCATTCAGGATGTCTATCTCTCCAGGGCGGTGACCATCGCCTGAGTCGTCAGGCTGAAATCCCCTGTTTCTCGAGCAGGCGGTGAATGCCTGTCGGCAGGGCATGTGCCGAAAGGTCGCTCACCCATTTGCCATCACCTGCGGGTGGTTCTGCCTGCGTCTTGGTATAGAGGTGCAGGCGACGATGGGTCAGCAGGTGGACATGGGCAGGCCCGGCCTCGGGGGGCTCCCTCAATTCGGTGATCGGTGGTGTCCATAGCCCGGCCCAGATACCTCCATCGGGGCGTTGCGTCAGCCAGATGCCTTTTTCAGAAGTGTGCAGATCGACCTGCCAGTGAACGTCGCGGACTTTGATCTGTTTCGCCGCTGCTGTTTCGCTCGCTTTGAAGGCTGATTCGCAGGTGGCATTGATGGGGCAGGCAGCACAACCGGGGTTGCGCTGGGTGCAGAGGATGGCGCCCAGCTCCATCATCGCCTGGTTCCAGTCGGCAGGGTTTCCTGATTCGTTAATGGCACTTTCTGCCCATAGCCAGAGCTGCCTGTCGTTGGCGTCTGGAGCGCCATGCCAGCGTTTCAGTACGCGCTTTACATTACCATCCAGTACCGGAGTAGCCTGACCGAATGCGAAGGATGCAATGGCTCCGGCAGTTGAGCGGCCAACGCCGGGCAACGCCATGATCTCATCGAGCCGGTCGGGGAAGTTTCCATGGTGTCTTTCAATCATCTGCCGGGAAGCCTGATGAATGAAACGGGCACGCCGGTAGTAGCCCAGTCCCTCCCATGCCTTCAGAACGTTATCGAGCGGTGTGGAAGCCAGTGTCTGAATATCCGGAAACTGCTCGAACCATGCCAGATAACGGGGCAGCACGGTTTTCACCTGTGTCTGCTGCAGCATGATTTCGGAGATCCAGATGCGGTACGGATCGGTCGTTTCGCGCCAGGGGAGGCTACGCGCGTTTCGGCGGTACCAGCTTAGAAGCCGGTCATAGCGGGCGGAAGACAAATTTGTCCTCAAATACCTCGAAGATTAACGGGATATTGACTCGATCCAGCCCCCATGAGCTTGGTAGCGGTTTGAACGGTGCGGCAGCATGAATAGCCGCTATGGCACTCTCGTTCAGAGCTGCGATGGGGCTTGGTTGCAGAATTTCGAGGTTGCTCAAAGCTCCGTTGCTTTCGATGGTAATTCGCATCAGCAGTTTGCGGGCATCATCATCATACTTTTTGAAGTCGGAGGTTCCGCCCGGCCGCCACTGCTCCTCCAGCGAACGAACCATCGCCTGCATATAGGGGGCGTATTTGGCTTCGCGGGTGTTAATGGGAATATCTGCCTCTTTATTGAGGAACTGTTTCATTCGCCGTTCACGTTCGAAGTCGCGCGATAGCTCGGCCAGCGCCATCGATGAGGGCATCAGATTACTGAGAGGGATATTCTGCAGATCCTTCCTGGTGACCTGTTTGGTCGGCTTTTTCGGCATTTCAGGTGGCAGGGTCAGTGCGTTTTTCAAATCGCGCTTGGCCAGCGTTCGGGTACGCTGATTCGGTTTGGGTGCAGGAGTTTGTGCCTGTTTTGGCGGTGTCGGCAGGGCCGGTTTCGGTTTTTGCTGCTGATTGCCAATGATGGGGGCTTTTGCCGAGCGGGTTCGGCGATCTTTGGCTTTGCTGCTGCCACCTTCCGCACTGCGATTGGACATGGTTCGCGCATCTTCTCTGGGGGTGCTTTTCGGTGTGGTCTTCGGATCGAGCAGAACAACATCCATGACCTGTGGCGGCTGCTTTTTCGGCATCGGCTTGTCGAGCTGAACCAGTGTGATGAAAAGCATCAGCAGCAGATGCGCAGTCAGGGATGCGACAAATGAGAGGCTTAAGCGTTTCCGTTCTGTCTCGATTTTCATGTCTCTTTCTTAACCTGCGAAACGATATAAGTGGCCAGCCCACCGTTGATCCAGCCTGTTATAGCCGAAAGCAGCAGCAGTGGTGGCAGCAAATAGTACAGCGCATGTTGTTGAATAAACAGCGATTCTACCACTGCGAATTGCACGACCATGTGAGACAGTGCTCCCAGCAGGCTGACGCCGATCAGGGTAATGCCGGGAATCAGTCGCCATGCTGCCAGCATCACCATCGCCGCAGCCAGGCCGCCGGCCATGGATATGACAAATGTGGGTGTGAACAGGGTGCCGATCAGAAAACTACCGATGATCACTCGCCAGATAGCCAGCATGCCCGCGGCGGTCGGCCCCAGCAGTACCAGGGCAAGCAGTGTCATCACATTGGCCAGTCCCGGTTTGAACCAGGGTCCCAGACTGGGCAGGGCCGCTTCGAACAGGTGCAGTCCGACAGCCAGTAGCAGAAGGCTTAGCCATTTGGCTTTTTTCTCAAGCTCTTCAAGCGGTGGCTTTGGGATCGATTTGAGAGGAGTCGTCATGGTTACTCCACGATGGCATCCAGCGAAGTGTGTGCATTGCCGGAGCCCTCAATGGCAATCAGAATCCGGTTCGGTACGCAGGCAACGATGTCACCATGCGTGTTTCTTGCACCGTGCGCGACGCAGTAATGGGTCGTGCAAGGCGAGGAGAGGAATCGGGCACCATGCCGGTCAATCAGGATCTCGGAAACTCCAAGCTCTCCTTCAGCATGAAAATGGATCGGTTCTCCATCTGATGCCAACGGATAGCGAGCCAGAAGCTTTTCACCATGATAGATCATCGCCATGGGCGGGCCGCTGCTTACAGAGGCGTGAATCCACTGCCATGAGGCGATGATCAGGGCAATGCACAGCAGGAGCAGAAGCCGGTCTGCCCAGCTCCCTTTGAACCAGTACCAGAGTGGCTGGTTGTCCATCTCTTCCCGTGTCAGGGTTGCCATGCCTGTATGTTAACAGGTTTGTCAGGTAACAATCCAACGGAGGTCGCCGATGAACATCCTTATTACCGGAGCAAATCGGGGCATTGGTGCAGGTTTTGTGCGCCACTACCTCGCTGTTGGGCATGATGTGTGGGCCGGTTATCGTCACAGCGCCGGTGAACTTTCGGATATGCGATCCGAGCGGTTGCATCTGCTGCAGTGGGATGTTTCGATGGACGATGCGCCGGAGGGGGCGTTGCCGGATCATATCGACCTGCTGATTAACAATGCCGGTATATACGGTCCCGGAAAAGATGGGCAATCGCTCGAAGAAGTAACGTCTGCAGCGATGCAGGAGGTGTTTAATGTCGACTGTATCGGCCCGCTCAGGGTGGTGCAGTTGCTTCGCTCGAGATTAAACAGGGGCGGTATTGTCGCCAACATGAGCTCCAAGATGGGCTCGAGTAGCGATAACAGCAGCGGAGGCACCTATGCTTACAGGGCGGCCAAAGCGGCGCTGGTGATTGTGTCGAAATCGATGGCGATCGATCTCGGGCCGGATGTTCAGGTGATCACGCTGCACCCGGGATGGGTGCAGACCGATATGACCGGGGGAACAGGGTTGATCGATGTTGCTGCTTCTGTGGCGGGTATGGCCAACGTGATTGCCCATGCACGGGAGTATGAACCGGGATCGTTTGTCGCCTTTGATGGGAAGATCGTGCCCTACTGAGGTGTTTGTCTGGTTAGCCGGTCAGGAAAGTTCGGAGAAGGTCTCTTCGAACGCCTCAAGCTCCATCTGTAACTGAGCCCGAAGTTCGGGTGCGCTGGCCTCGCGCCATGAGAGGCCGTGCAGTGCACCGTGAAGTGCATAGAGAAGGTTTTTGCTCGGATTGCTCTGCTGCTTGACCAGAAAGAAGGCCTCAATTGCGCCCAATCGTTTCAGGTGATCGGCAGATTCGATGCCTGCCTTTTTCAGCATTCGTTCGGAGGCGGGACCAAGCAGCGGCAGTTCGGATATATTTGGGGATATGTTCACTGGGGTGGCAGCTCTGCCGGAACCTCTGCCAGTTCGCTATCGATACATTTAACCGGCATGGCTTGCAGCCCGTGCGGGCATGGGCCCGAGATGCAGTCGCCGGAATCAGGCTTAAAGCGTGCATCGTGAACGCTACAGACAAGCTCGCTGCCATCTTCCGAGAAGAACTGTTCCGGCAGCCAGTTCAGTGGCGCTCCGATGTGTGGACAGCTGTTGCGGTAAGCTCTCAGCGCTCCGCGAAAGCGGATCAGAAAGCCCTCATACTCGTGTGCGGCAATATCGCTCTCAACAGGGAAGTTCTGCAGGAATGTGAATGTGATCGCCTCCCCTTCAGGCGGACATTCGATGACCTGCCACTTTATCACATCCATATTCTCGTCAGTGAGTGAGCAGGTTACAAAGACTGATTGCTTTCACTCAGGGCTTTCGCTCAGGCGGCGGTAGCAGTCGGCTGCCTCTTGCCATTCGCCAGCCTCTGCATGCCATGCGGCTCTGGAGCGGAGGATCTCTTCCGCCGGATCATCTGCCATCAGCTCATCAATGATCTCATAGGCCAGGCCGTTCAGGTTGGCTGCCTGTGCCAGCGATGCCTGAAGCCAGCGCATAGCCGGATTATAAGCAGACGACGCATCTTTTCTGTCCAGCTTGCGAAATGCCTGAAGCGCCGTTTTGTTCATGCTGTCCAGCAGTGCGCTAGCAATCTCGAAATCGTTATGGTTCCCAAGATAGCCAAGCCAGAGCTTCTCCGCAGCGGCAGGGTTGTTAGCGGTGATTTGTGCTCTTCCCAGAGCCAGAATCACTTCCCGGTCATCCGGAGCCAGACGTTGTGCTTTACGCAGGTGGTTCTGTCGTTCGCCGGTGTCTGTCCGTGCCAGTTGAATATAGGCGTTGGCAAGTCGCGGTTTTACCGTGGCAGCGGAGCGCTGCCCCTGTTTCCAGGATTTTTCCAGTAGTTCGACGGCACGCTGCCACTCGCCCTCCTCTTCAGCCAGTGCGGCCATTCTGGAGATAGCGAGAGGTGCGTCCGGGTGTATGGCCAGCCATGCCTCAAGATGGGCTTTGCGTGTGGCTGCATCGGGTTTGGAAGGTGCATTCGGATCGGTAGCGATTCTTGCTGCCAGAACGGTACTCAATGATTCCGAAGCGTCCGGTAGCGGCTGTTCGCCGGCAGGGATCGTCAGCGTCTTCAGCAGTGCTGCCGCCCAGTCGGGAATAACGCCACGAGCTCTGCCGAAGGCGCGCTTGCCCTGATCGCCGCGCATATCGAGAAACTCTGCAACACCCTCTTTCAACCGCTGTTCGCGCCGCTTTTTGCCGCCGATGCGAAGTGTGCGCCAGAGTTGCCCCGGGCCTGCAAATATTGCCGTAATGAGTCGCTGGAGTAGCCAGAGAAGGGCAAACAGAACCAGCAGTGCCACAACAAATGCACCCTGTCGGGTTTCAAAGACCCAGCCAAAAGCCTCAAGCCGGACAGGCTGGTTGACAAAATTGGGAAACAGCATGAATAGTGCGATGAAACCGATCGCGAGAAGGAGTAGCAGAAAGAGTCTCATTGCATGCTCTCCAACCAGAGAGATGCACCGCTTCGTAGCATCTCGATATCTTTTTTCACGACGTCGAACGACTCCGGCAGACCCAGTTGAACCGGTTGGGTGTCATCGACACTGCTTTCAGTTCTGGCAACGATTCTCAATTGAAGTTTTGAACGAAGTGCCAACCATTGCTTCTCGTCCGGCCAGTGCTCCAGCTCAAGGTTGCGACTGGTATTGATCAGTTGTCTGCGCAGCTCGGCATCCTGACGCTCCTGCCGGTTGAGTGATGGTCGAACGGAAAACTGCCCGGCAATCCAGTTGAGCCAGCCGTTTTCAAAGGCGGGGATAACGTTCTCCTGCTCCTTCACCGTCAGTGTTTCGGCATATCGCTGCAGGGCCTGGCGCCATCGCATCAGATCCTCGCCTCTTTTTCCGGCCAGCGCCTGCATCGCCTCTGCGCTGCTACGCTCATCGGAAGAGAGGGATGGCATCAGGGCGATCTCTTCCCAGGCGAGTTGCAGCTGTGGCAGGTGATTGGCCTGGTTGGTAATCCAGTGCAGGCGGGTGCGAAGCTGCATGCGCTGCATCTCTGCCTGTCTTTTTTGCAGTGACTGTTGCTGTTGTTGCAGTGATAGAATTTCACCGCGCAGGCCTTCCATAGCTTGTAGCATGCGCTCAATCTCTTCGCTGCTTGCACCACCGACAATCACGGGGGCGATGGTTGAACTTGTATCGACAGAGTCAGCCGTGACTGCATCGGAAACGACAGGGGCGGGTTCAGTTTCAGCCACGGAAGTCTTTTGAACTTCGGCTGCCGTAGTCGGTGCGGGAGTTGCAACGGTTTTCTCTGTATCCGTAGCAGTTTTTTTCATCCACTGGCTGGCGATGAACTTCGTTGTCAGGTCGAGATAGTGTTCCCTTGTGTTTTTGGGAAGATAAACGATTACGACTGCGGTTAGCAGAGCTACAAGGATGATAAATTTCCAGAAGCCCGAAAAACGCCGTCGTTTTTTACCCTCTACGACCGCCTGCTCTTCGCCGGGCTCTTCATGGTCTTCGTGATGCTCTTCGGCGGCATCATCCATGATCTGCTCGGCCTCTTCCTTCTGTTTTTCACTCATAGCTCAAGTTTCGTTCAACCAGCGGGCGACGTCCAGTGCATGGTAGGTGAGAATCAGGTCGGCTCCGGCACGTTTGAAGCTGAGCATGGTCTCGAGCACAACACGTCGCTCATCGATCCACCCCTTCTCCGCCGCTGCTTTGACCATCGCATATTCGCCGGAGACGTTGTAGACGGCCATCGGCAGGTCGGTGGCATCTTTCACCGAACGAATGATATCCATGTATGCCAGTCCCGGTTTCACCATCAGGAAATCGGCGCCCTCTTCGACATCGAGCATCGCTTCACGCAGGGCCTCGCGGCTATTGGCCGGATCCATCTGGTAGCTGGCCCGGTCACCGAAGGTTGGTGTGGAGTCGGCCGCATCTCTGAAGGGGCCGAAGTAGGCCGATGCATATTTGACCGCATAAGACATGATCGGAGTATCTTTATAACCGGCATCATCCAGGGCTGAACGAATGGCTGCGATCATGCCATCCATCATGCCCGAAGGAGCAACGATATCGACGCCGGCTTCGGCATAGGAGACAGCCTCTCTCTGCAGGTTGGCGAGCGTCTCGTCGTTGTCGACTTCATCACCGTGCAGTACGCCACAGTGGCCGTGGTCGGTATATTCGCAGAAACAGGTGTCGGCAATGACACAGGTCTCCGGTGATGCCTCTTTAGCGGCACGGATCGCCTTCTGTACGACACCTTCGCTATCCCATCCACCTGAACCGATAGCGTCCTTCTCTGCCGGAATACCGAAAAAGATCACGCCAGGAATGCCGAGCGATGCAACTTCGGTGACGGTGTCGCCGACAGCCGAGAGTGGAATACGGGATACACCCGGCATACTGCCGACCGGCTGCGGCTTCGAGATGTTCTCATCGACAAAAATCGGGTAGATCAGGTCATTCACCGATAGCGAGGTTTCACTGACCATGCTGCGGATGGTTGCGGTTTTGCGAAGTCGCCGAGGGCGATGGATCAGCTCAGGAAGAGACATGGTTCATGCTCCGTTGTGTTGAAAATAGTCGTTCAGTGCATCAAGCATGGCGTCAAAACTAGCGCTTTTTGCAACCGCCTGCACGTTTAATCCGAGCGCTTCGGCTGCAGCGGCGACATTGGGGCTGATGACAGCCACCGCAGGGGTGTTGGCGATATCGAGATCGCCGATGCGCTGCAGGTAGTTCCTGGCAGTTCGGGCGCTTCCCAGCAGTACGGCATCGATATCACGATTTTGAAGTTGTCGAACAGTGTCGGAAACATCCGATTGCGGACAGATCATGCGGTAGGCGGACACGGTCACTACGCGGCAACCTTCACTGATTAAGGTCTGGCCAAGTTCGTCGCTTCCCTCCTCGGCGCGAAAAAAGAGGAGCTGCTGTGGAACACCTTGTTGTCGATAGACTTTGATAAGCCCTTTCTGCGATGCCTCGTCCGCGATCATGGAGGCGGTGATTCCGGCCTGTTGAAGAGCCCGTGCGGTCTTATCGCCGACAGCGGTAACCCTGCGCCCGGATAGAAGCTCGCCAAAACGTTCTCCGAGCGCGCGAACCACGCACTCCACGCCGTTGCGGCTGGTAAACAGGATGTCGGCGCGGCTATTCTCCGGCCTGTCGATGGCTTGCTGAATGGATTGCGGCAGGCACTGCAGTTCCATACATGGAAGGAAACAGGGTTCGCCACCTCGCTTTTCGATCTCCGATGCGGTTGCTTCGGCCTGCGATGCGGCCCGGGTAATGAGGATTTTCTTGCCGTGAATGGCGCTGCCGATGTCAGACATTGGCTAATGATGCACGAGCGTCGCAGACATGCCAATTGAGTAGATCCACCCCTGTTGAGATCGGTCAGTGTCACTTAGATGTAACAAATTGCTTGCCAGAAAACCGTATTCGTGGTGCAATAAATATATAAGAGCCGCATATGCAGGCATCTTTTTGATGCGGGTCGGGATTCGGATCGGATGATCGGTCGGCTTTAAAAAGAGCAAAAAAAGTACATGGATGGAATGCATACGGCGCCCCCCTGAAAACAGGAACGTTTTACCGGCTGGCTGGTTTTATAAACCGGCATGGCTCGTGGGCGATTGAGCAGAGATAACGAGGTTTATAAATCAATGGCGACAAAGAAAGTGAAAGAGCAGGCCAGAAAGGTTCTGAAGGATGTGTTCGGTTACGACTCATTCCGTTCGACGCAGGAGGAGGTGATCTCCACCCTGCTGGATGGTAAAGATGCATTCGTGCTGATGCCGACCGGTGGCGGTAAATCACTCTGCTACCAGATTCCTGCCATCATGCGGGAGGGAACCGGTATTATCGTCTCGCCCCTGATCTCCCTGATGAAGGATCAGGTGGATGCCCTGACTCGCTGTGGTGTAAAAGCGGCCTACTACAACTCATCGCTGAAGGCCGCCGATGCCAAGGAGGTGCTGGATCAGTTCGAGGCTGGCGAGCTGGATCTGCTCTACGTCGCGCCGGAGCGGCTGTTGACCAAGAGCTTCCTCAAACGTCTCGAGAGTGTGAAGGTGGGCCTGTTTGCCGTCGATGAGGCGCACTGTGTATCGCAGTGGGGCCACGATTTCCGTCCCGAGTATGTAAGGCTGGGTGAACTGCGCGAACTGATGCCGGAGATTCCGATGATTGCACTGACGGCGACGGCTGATGAGCATACCCGTGAAGATATCGCCGAGCGTCTGGGCCTTAAAAAAGCCAAGCGTTTCATCTCCAGTTTTGATCGTCCCAACATCCGCTATCTGGTTGCCGAAAAGCGCCAGCCGTTGACACAGGTACTCACCTTCCTGGAAGACTGGAAGGGAGCGTCGGGTATTATCTACTGTCTCTCCCGCAAACGTGTGGAGGATATGGCGGTAAATCTGCAGCGCCATGGTATCCGGGCTGCAGCCTACCATGCCGGTATGCCGGGTCGTTCGCGTGAGAAGGTGCAGGATGATTTCCTGCGTGATCGAGTCAAAGTGATCGTGGCGACCATCGCCTTCGGCATGGGTGTGGATAAGCCGAATGTTCGCTTCGTCATTCATCACGATCTGCCCAAGAGTATCGAGTCCTACTATCAGGAGACCGGTCGTGCCGGTCGTGACGGGCTGGAGTCCGAAGCGTTGATGCTCTACGGCTCCGGTGATGTGAATCTGGTGCGCCGTTTGATCGAGAATGTCGAGAATCCGGATCAACGGCGTGTCGAAGTGCATAAGCTCAACAGCATGGTTGCACTCTCTGAAGCCCTGACCTGCCGCAGGCGTGTACTGCTCGGTTATTTCAGTGAGGAGATGGAGGGCACATCTTGTGGCAACTGCGATATCTGCCTTGATCCGCCTGAAACCTACGATGCAACCAAGCTGGCCACGCTTGTTGTGCGCTGTGTGAAAGAGCTGAATGGTGATTACGGCGTTGGTTATGTCGTTGATGTATTGCGTGGTTCCAAGAATGCCCGGATTGTCGAGAAGGGGCATGAGGAACTCGATGTCCACGGTGCAGGTACTGATATCAACGGTGATGAGTGGACATCGATTATTCGCCAGCTTGTACATCACGGTTATTTCGTGCAGGACATTTCACGCCGGGCGGCACTGGTGCTGACAAAGAAGGCGGAATTGCTGCTGGAGGGCGGTTCGGTGACGCTGGCCAAGTATCAGCCGGGTATTAAACGCAAGCTGAAGCGCTTTACCCAGGGCAAGGATGAGAAGCTGTTCCAGAAGCTTGTCGCGATTCGTGAGAAGTTGGCTGAAGAGGAGGATGTGGCTCCGCATACGCTTCTATCCGATGTTGCGCTGACCGAGATGAGTCAGATGGACGAATTCGACGAGAACGCTCTGCACAACATCAGTGGTATGGGGCAGCATAAGTTCGAAGCGTATGGGGATATTCTGCTATCGACACTCAAGGATCATGAAAAGGATCGCTCGACCGAGAAGGGCGGTGGCGCACCGGGGGCTCCGAAACTGATGGCAAAAGGCCCTGCAGCCAATGATGCGCAAATGCACACATGGAGTCTCTATAAGAAGGGGGCGACTTCAGAGGAGATTGCTGCCAGGCAGGGTGTGTCGGAGAAGACGGTTTTCAATCACTATATCGCACTGGTCAGGGCAGGATATCATGTCGATGTGCCTGTAGTGATCGGAGAGGATTTCGACCTGGTGATGAGCGAACTGGATGATGCGGATCCCTATGCATCGCTTTCGGAGATCAAGCGAGATATGTCGGTTGACCTAAGCAATGAGCAGTTCCGAATGGTGTTGGCCTGGCGAGAAGCTATCGGTGTTGCTTAATAATTAGAAAGTATCGCTTCTACACACTTCAGATGTGCAGGTTATGTGGATGGAAAGGGTTAAATGATTCCGTGTGCGGAGGCTGAACGAATCGCCGCCAGTGTGACGGCAAACAGCATCAGTGTTGCGCTTGTTGCCATCATATAGCGAGCTGTCTTAAGACGCTGTTCGTTACCCTGACGGGAGATAAAGGCTCGTTCCTGCTCGGCTTTCCTGTCGGTATCTTTGAGAACAACACTTTTAATCGTATTGCTGGCCCAGAAAAGCTTCGGACCGGTTGTCATCTCTTTGACCGATTCATGCATCGTTTTGGCACACTCCGATGCGGTCATAGCCTCGTCAGAGACCGTACCTTGAAGATGTCCAGAGGTAAAAGCCGATATGGTTCGAATTTCCAGTTTGCTGCCCAGAAACGATCGAATGGTCTGCTTAATCAGCTCATGCTCTCTTGCCGGATTGGGGAAACGGTGACGTCCCTGAGGGGTCTCCTGAATCCAGGTGGCCGAACGTACGGAACCGAGAATTTCACCGGAATAGCCAAGCATGGAGATGGCGACCACCTCGTCGTTGGTGATGATCAGGTGATCGATGTGGACCACTTCACCCGTTTTGCTGGGGAACTGGACATGGTTCATGACTGTCGCGCCCTGCTTTTGGAGAAGGCTTAGCTGCCGTTGGATGCGGATGCCGCCAATGATTCCTGCAAGCCACGGCCTGGCATAGTAAACCGCAATGAAAAGAAACAGAATGGATGCCGCCGCTAAAATGATCGGCATTGCCGGATGAATCATCTGAATACTTTCCATGTTGCTCCAGTCCCGACCCTGAGTTTGATTTAGGAGCAGAGACGATACTTTAATGATGGCCGCTAACTGTGATTTAAATCACTTGAACGGGCTGCGCCATCCGCAAAAGAGCGTCCTGCCTTTTGCTTGTGGGCGGCGACAAAGTGGCAGGATGGCGGATTTGGACGGCTGAAAGCCGCCCTCAGGGAGAGGATCATGGATGATCCGAATCAACATCGTGAGCCGTATCTAAAGAATCCCCTGAATAGCGGCCATCAGAGCCGGCGCTGCAGTCTCGGTGCGCATAATGCGCGCTCCGAAGGTGAGTGTTTGGAAACGGAGGCTGCTTAGCTGTTCGAGGTCGCGACTGCCCCAGCCTCCTTCAGGTCCGATTGCCAGCGTGATATCGCCGCTGTGGGGCAGCGACTCTCTGATCTCGGTCCACGCGTGGGCCGATTCAGGATGCAGGACGAATGCCGAACCGGAGGCATGAACGGTTGCCAGAGAGTTGTGCCAGCTAAGCTCGGGAATGGCGGTGCGTTCGCTCTGTTCGGCAGCTTCGATGATGATCTTCTGCCAGCGGGCGAGCCGACTCTCCAGTTTGTTTGACGGCAGTTTGAACTGGGAGCGTTCGCTGCTGGCGATCTGAAAGCTGGCGGCGCCAAGCTCCGTACATTTCTGCAACACGGTTTCGATCTTTTCACTCTTGTTGGCGCACTGGATGATGTGAATGTGAACAGGCAGTTCCCGGTCAACATCGATAAAGCGATCGATGTGACAGTTGCCTCCCTTTTTACTGAGCCCGTCTACGGTCGCCTCATACTCACCACCCAGGCCGTTAAACACGGTGATCCGGTTGCCTGCCACAAGACGCATGACATGGCGCAGGTAGTGAGCCTGGTCGGCCAGGATATCGGCTTCAAGGCCGGTGTTCAGCGGTTGATCGAGGAAGATGCGACATTTCGACTGACCATTCATTCGACTGTTAGGCATGGGCGGATTTCGCCCGAAAACGTTCCGGCCTGCAACCATTCGTGTTCCCCCACGGGAAGTGGAATGGTGACAAATCGGCAGGATGGTGGATTTGGACGCCGGTAGGCGCGGCGTAGCCGGGCAAGGCACGGATGCCGAGCACCACTCTTGCGAAGCATCTAAAGGCCGTATCTCTATTAACCACGCTTGACCCATCTCTTGCATGCTCCAAGATGCGGCAATGTTTTTTGGTTCTCTGGAAGCGCAACAGTGGGTGCCCGTTCGCCAGTGGCGGGCAGATGAGGCGGGTGTGTCGAAAGATGCGGCGGCTGTATTAACGACTGTCGGTTCGCTGACGCGTTTTCTGGAGCGTCACTATGGCATGCGTCTGACGGTGCGGCTGCACGATCAGTTTGTCGATCGTGCCAGTGCCGATGAAGCGGTACTGCTTGGGTGTTCGGCTGGCGCCCCCTGTCTGCGGCGTCAGGTTTCGTTGCTGCATCGCGATTCGGTGATGTTCGATGCCGAATCGGTATTGCCGCTGGAGGACCTGCCTGCCGACCTGATGAACGATCTGCAGGAGGGCAAACGACCGCTGGGCAACCTGCTGCTCGATCGGGGGCTCTCCCTGTCGCGTTCCGATCTTAGTATTGTCGAGATCGCAGGCGAAGGTATTCACGCCGGACGCCAGGGACGTCGCTCAGTATTGCGTTCACCCTCCGGTACGCGGGCACTGGTGGTTGAAATATTCCATCCGGAAATCTGGAAGCGTCTGCAGCTCGCCTCGCGCAGATACTAATATGACCTTTGCTCCCATCGGTTCGCTGAAAGATTGGGTGGCACTGCTACGCATCGATCGGCCGGTGGGCTACTGGCTACTGTTATGGCCGACCATGTGGGGCCTGTTGGCCGCCTCGCACGGCAAGCCTGAACTCAAACATCTGATCATCTTCATTGCCGGTGTGTTCCTGATGCGCTCAGCCGGTTGTGTCATCAACGATTTCGCCGACCGCAAACTCGATCCCAATGTCGAGCGCACCAAGGGTCGTCCGATTGCCGCCGGACTTATCGGCGACGGTGTTGCCCTGATCGGCTTCGGCATCATGATGTTGATCGCGCTGCTATTGGTATTACAGCTCGATTGGTTCGTCGTTCAATTAGCGGTTGTCGGCGCGGTTTTGGCGACACTTTATCCCTTTATGAAACGGTTTATCCACATGCCGCAGGCGTGGCTCGGTATGTCGTTCGGCTGGGGCGCGGTGATGGCATGGGCCGCTGTGCATGGTACGGTGACCGATAGCCCGGTGCCGTGGCTGATCTTCGCCGCCAACATCCTCTGGTCGATCTCGTACGATACGGCTTATGCGCTGGGCGATCGCGACGATGATCGCAAGATGGGCATGAAATCGGCAGCCCTCTGGTTCGGCGATTACGCCGTGCCGCTCATCATTCTCTTTGCCGTCGGCGTGTTGACCCTGCTCGCCTTCGCCGCCGTCCCGTTCGGCCCCGGCGTCTGGTTCGGCTGGCTCGTTGCCGTCGCCTGGCTGGCAAGGCTCTGCATGCGCCTGCTGGCCAACGGCGAAGCGTGGGGTTTCAGCTATTTCCTCGCTTCACACTGGACTGGGCTCTTCTTCTCCCTCGGTTTCGTCATCGACGGCCTGCTTCGCTGAGGTTGGCACTTAAAGCAATTTGAGCCATGCTACGGTCAGCAGTGGATCCGGGAGGAGGTGAAAGTGCGCGAAAAAAGACCAGAACACTTTAACTCGTTGTGTTATACAGAAGTAGGGGAGGGGATTTGGAAGAGAATAATAAGTTGGAAGAGGACTCGTCCGTTCAAGAAAGTGAACAGTCTGAAAAGGAATCAAAACGATTAATTCACTGGCTATTCTGGTATCCGATTCTAGGATCGTGGATATCCGGTTTATTGGGAATTTTTGCGCTGTTTTCTTTGCCAATACTGTTTATTGCTGCGACGATAACCAATGTTAAATATTCCAAGCATTTTGCAAAAGAGAATATTGGTTATTCAATTCTTCTGTATCTGCTTATCAGTGTGACACAATTTATTCTTGCCGCTACCGGATGTACGTTTGGCTTCGCTCTAGTTACTAATCAGCTATGACATCTCGTGAACTGATAAAAAAGACCCGCAGCATATGTTCGGTTTGCAAACAGCAGGTGGATGCCGAAGTTGTCAAAATAGGCAACGAGGTATTTCTTAATTGTGAATGTAATGAGCATGGCTTTGTTTCTGAACTCATTTGCTCAGATCATCGATATTATTACCAGAGCCATGGAAGCAGTTGCTGTCAGCCCGAAGCATCTGGTCAATTCGATAAGCTGAGTACTTGTATAGCTGTGCTGGATATCGTCGAAGATTGTAATTTGGACTGCCCTGTCTGTTATGCGGCTAGCCCGCACGAGGTGCCTGCTGGAAAGTTTCTCTCCTTTGATGAGGTCAGGGCGAGGGTCGAGGCGCTGGTGGAGAGAAAGGGCAAGCTCGACATTTTACAGCTTTCCGGTGGAGAGCCGACTTTGCATCCCAAGCTGATAGAGATCGTGCGTTGGGCAGTCAAGAATCCGATGGTGGGTTATGTGCTTCTTAATACCAATGGTATTCGCCTGTCAGCTGAAAGGGCACTTGCTGAAGAACTGGGAGGGCTTCATAAGGAAAATAAAGGGTTCGAGATTTACCTTCAGTTCGATGGGGCAGGAGAGCAGGGACAGGTATTGCTGCGTGGTCGGGACATGCGTTCCGTTCGCGAAAAAGCGCTTGCCCATCTTGGGGTTTACGGAGTTCCGGTTACGCTGGCCATGACTGTGATCGAGGCTAATCTACCCACTCTGGGGGATACTCTGCGCTTCGCTTTGGAGCAGCCGAATGTGCGTGGTATGAGTCTTCAGCCTGCCTTTTTGACGGGACGGTGTGCCGATCTTGGGCGGCGGGTAAATATTGGTGATATCGTGCCGTCAATGGTTGAGCAGTCACATGGTCTGCTGGCTGAATCTGATTTTACGCCACTGCCATGCGGTGATCCGAATTGCCACACTGTTTGTTACCTTGTGCAAAAAGATGGTGCTATGCATTCGCTAACTCCTTGGCTCAATCAGCCTGAGATGCACGAGTTTCTCAAAGACCGTATCAACTACCGCATCGAGGATCTACAGAGTTGCGGTTGCGAATCCGAACCGCTGGGGCGTTGGCTCAAAGCACTCGAAGTGGGAGTGCCGGATATTTTCCGTATCGTCATTAAGCCGTTTATGGATGTGGCGACATTCGATCAACATCGCATCGATCGCTGTTGTACGCATGTGCTTCTCGAAGGTGGAAGGCTGGACTCCTTCTGTAGGCACTATGCCCTTGCAAGCACCTGCAACTGAGGCTTGGCCAGCGCCATTGCTGCTGATTGCTTCGGCAGTTGTTTCCTTATTGATATGGCGAAAGTTGGTCAAACACGAAGAGAGCCTGGAATTGATATATGTTGGTGGAATCATAGGAGCTGCCATTGGTGCGAAAGTTGCATTCTGGCTGGCCGAAAGTTGGGTCTATACTGAGACCCAGTGGTTTTGGGAACAGTTTCTTTCGGGTCGTTCAATCACCGGTGCCCTGCTGGGAGGGTATCTTGGGGTTGAACTGAGTAAACACTATTCTGGAGTGCAAAAGGCGACTGGGGATACATTTGCCTTGCTGATTCCAGTAACTCTGATTCTTGGCCGTTTCGGTTGCCTAGCCCATGGATGTTGTCTTGGCGATATTTGCGAAGCTTCTTGGTTTGCGATTCAAGATGTAGACGGGTTATGGAGATATCCGGCACCTCTTTTCGAAGCCTTATTTAATGCTCTTTTCCTATTTTGGGCCATCATTGCATTCAAACGTGGCTGGCAGCGTAACCAATTATTCCACATTTATCTGATTACATACGGAGCATTCAGATTTATCCATGAATTTTACCGCGCAACGCCGGAAATTATTTCAGACTTTACTGGCTACCAGTTGATTTCTCTGGCTATATTAGCGGTAGGAATATGGCGCTATGTTGTTCGGCAAAGACAGTCGTTTGTTCCTGTGCAAGCGCCATAAGATTAAGGCTCGTTTTGTGCATCAATGATGCGAAAGTGAGCGCAGCCGCTTCGGTAGTAGAAAGTAGATGCCTATACCGGCAATGATCGCCGGCATGATTTCATAAGCGATATCCGATAGTCCCAGCTCCCTCCACAGGAAGAAGGCCGAGACACCGGCACCCATGATTGCAATGGCTACCTTTTCCGACGGCCTGTCGCCGAGGGCGTAGAGGCTCAGGAGCGGAGCAAAGGCGGCGGCCAATAATCCCCATGCAATGAGTACCAGTGCGAAGACGCTCTGGTTGTTCGAGAGCGACAGGGCAAGCGCAATCAGCACGACGATGGCGGTCATGATCTTGGTGGCGGTGTAGCCCAGCTTGTGTTCGGGAAGCAGGTCGCGGCTGAGCGAGGCGGAGCAGGAGAGCACCAGCGAGTCGGCGGTGGACATCGTGGCTGCAAAAAGACCTGCCAGCACCAGTCCGACCATGACATCCGGCAGCAGTTGTTGCGAGATCATCGGAAGTGCCAGTTCTGCATCAAAGCTGCCTGCGTCGGGCAGCAGTAGGCGGGCCAGCAGGCCGACGACGATAGTGGCCGAGTAGAAGAGGGTGAACCAGCCGTAGTACCAGTAGCGGAAACGGTTGATGTTGTCGGCGCTATCCAGCGCCATGTAGCGGATAACGATGTGCGGCTGGCCTGCCACCCCGAAACCGGCAAAGACCCATCCGGCGATAAAAAGCAGGACACCGAAAAGAGAGGTGTCGGGGAACCAGTTCATGAAGCCGGGTTCGACGTTGCTAAGTGATGTTACGATGGTGGAGGTCGAATCGAATCCGGCAGCAGCCGTAAACATCAGAGTGACCATGGCCGTGATCATGACGAACGATTGCGCAGCATCGGTCCAGATCGAGGCGCGAATGCCGCCGCTGTAGCTATAGAGCAGCACCAGGGCAGCACCGAGGATGGCGCCGGTGGAGATGTCCCAATCAAACAGCACATGCAGAGCCTTACTGCCAGCGGTGAACTGGGCGGCGGCGTAGGCGCCAAGGAAGAGGATGGTCAGCAGGCCTGTAACCCGACGCAGTAGGTTGAAGTTTCCACCATGCCAGTCGGCCAGCAGGCCGCCGAAGGAGTGGATGTCATGCCTCTCGGTTGTCTCTCTTAGTTGTCGCATGATCAGCAGCGAGGCGGTGAGGTCACCCAGAATCCAGCCGATCATCAGCCAGATGGAAGAGAGTCCGGTAGAGTAGGTCAGGCCGATCATACCGATGAACATGTAACCGCTGTTGTTGGTGGCCACGGCAGATAGGCCTGCCAGCCACGGTGCAACGCTGCGTCCGGCGATCAGATAGTCGGTGGTGCTATGGCGTTTCTTAAATGCCGACGCCACGCCGATGGCGACGAAGATCAACAAAAAACCGATGAAGCTAATTGCCGTTGTGATCAAGGCTGGAAATCCATCTGTCTTGTTAGTTCGATCAACGTCATGCCGGACTTGCGACTGCATGGATGCAGGAGATAGAGCAACGCATGGAGCAGTTGCCGAATCCGGCATCCATAAAGGAATTAAAACCGTGGATTCCCGCTTTCGCGGGAATGACGGAGTAAGTTTTTACGACAACCATGACTATTCCGAGTAGTGCGCTCCCGGCAGGTAGGCGCCCTCGGCATCGTGGGTTTCGCGGCCGGTCACCGGCGGATTGAAGACGCAGACCATGCGCATGGTTTTCGAGGCGCGCAGCAAATGGCGTTCGCTGCCGTTGAGCAGGTAGACGGTGCCGGGCGTGATTTTATGAACTTTGCCGTCATCGGTGGTCTCTACCTCTCCTTCGCCTTCGATGCAGTAGACCGCTTCGATGTGGTGTTTGTACCAGAGCAGGGTCTCGGTACCGGCATGGATGATGGTGTCGTGCAGCGAGAAGCCGACGGCATCATTGTTGAGGATCAGGCGCCGCGACTCCCAGTTGCCGTTTTCGGCCTTGATATCGCGCTCGCTGCCGATGATATCCTCGAGTCTGCGTACGATCATGCCAGCACCCCGTCGCGCAGATTTTTGCGGGTGGCAACGACCGCCGTAATCGACTCATCGATGATCTTCAGCCCATCTTTGATCAGAGACTCTTCGATGGTCAGGGCCGGCAGGAACTTGAGTACCTGGCCGCTGGCACCAGCGGTCTCGATGATCAGATTACGGTTGAACGCCTCTTCCGAGACCGATGATGCGAAATCGCTATCAGCAAACTCGATGCCCCAGACCATGCCGACACCGCGTAGCTCGGCACCGGTGTCTTCGGCATGCTTGTCGACGATCGTTTTAAGTCCCTTCTCGAACAGGCCTCCCTTGTGAGTGATGCCCTCGGCGAAGTCAGGGGTGTCCCAGTACTCCAGTGCTTTGGCTGCTGCTACGAAGGCGAGGTTGTTGCCGCGGAAAGTGCCTGTGTGCTCGCCCGGTTTCCACTGGTCGAGTTCCGGGCGCATCAGCAGCAGCGACATCGGTAGCCCCGTACCGATCGATTTGGAGACGGTAACCATGTCCGGTGTGATGCCCGAGCGCTCAAAGCTGAAGAAGGTTCCGGTACGTCCATTACCCATCTGAATGTCGTCGATGATAAGCAGAATATCGAACTCGCGGCAGATGCTCTCCAGCTCCTGCAGCCATTCGTCGCGGGCGATATGGATGCCTCCTTCGCCCTGTACGGTCTCGACGATGATTGCGGCCGGGAGATCGACACCGCTGCTCTGGTCAGTGAGCAGGCGGCGCAGGTAGGCCATCGAGTCGAACTCCTTACCCATGTAGCCGTCGAAGGGCACGAAGGCGGAGTTGGCGCGCACGCCGTAGGACTCATCGCGGTAGAAGGAGTTGCCGGTCACCGCCAGCGAGCCCATCGAGAGGCCGTGGTAGGCGTTGGTGAAGGCGATGATGTTGGAGCGCCCTTTAACCATTCGAGCCAGCTTCAGTGCCGTCTCCACCGCGTTGGTGCCGGTCGGTCCGGTAAACTGCACTTTGTATTCCATGTTACGCGGTGTGAAGATCGTATCGTTCAGCTTCTGCAGGAAGTTCTTCTTGGCAACGGTTGCCTTGTCGAGACCGTGCACGATGCCGTCGTTCTGCAGATACTCGATCAGTGCTGCCGATACGGCCGGGTTGTTGTGGCCGTAGTTGAGCGAGCCGGCACCAGCAAAGAAGTCGATGAAGCGGTTGTCATGCTCATCGAAAATCTCCGATCCTTTGGCTCTGTTGAAAACAGCCGGAAACGAACGGATATAACCGCGAACCTCAGACTCCATCTCTTCAAATATTCTCATAACTCTTCTTCCTCTCTCTGATTAAACTTTTATGATTTGATTGGGCCAACGCGCAGCAGGATTTCGGCTTCATGCCCTTCATCTCCGAGAAGCCTCTCCTCAAACAGCATCGAATCGGTCATGGTGCAGTCGTGTTTGCGTGCCAGAGAAGCAAAGAGGCTTCGCGATGCGTTGTTGGACGGATTGACGGTCGCCTCGACAAAACGGGTGCCTTGCAGGTGTGGGCGATTTAGAAGGTGTTCCAGAAGACGACCGGCGATGCCCTGCCCGCGCAGTGATGCATCCACGGCGACTTGCCAGACAAACAGCCTGTCGGGCTGGTCCGGGAGTACGTATGCGCTGACGAAGGCTTGTACTGAGCCATCGGATTCCGCCACGGCACAGGTGTTGGCAAAGTGGCTGCATTGCAGCAGGTAGAGATAGCGCGAATTGACATCCAGCGGTTTACATCTGTTCACCAGATCGTAAATGGACGGGCCATCTTCTACCGTCGGTTCGCGAAACGCTGTGGACGGAACCTGCTTCGGTTGGTTCGAAAGCATTGCGGCCGACCCTAGCGGCCTTATTTAATATATCAAATGACGGGATCTGTTTCGTACGGCCTCGGATATCCATATCTCTCGGCCTTTGGCGCATAAATGAATTGTGCAAAATTCGTTATGCTCACTAAAGACGGCCATCCATGGTCGTATAGGGGCTGGAATTGAAATTTCTAAATTGCTTGTCTGATGCCCTGCATAATCATCTGGATGCCGATGGTGCCGGTCAGCAGTGCGCCGGCGCGGCCGGTGATGTCGATGTAACGCTCCAGCAGGTCGGCATTGCGCACCTTGATGGTGTCGAAGGCCTGTTTAAGCAGCAACAGCATGACCACGGTCAAGGTCAGCGACAGGGCGATGGCGGCCGTTGCCATGATGAAGCTGAGCGTTTTACCGGCGACAACGCTGGCACTGATGGTGCCCGGCCCGATCATGAATGGCATGGCGATCGAACCGGTCACATGGGCCGGATCGCCACCACGCAGCTTTTTAAGCGCCTGACTTCCGGTGAACATCATTTGTAAGGCGATCAGGAAGATGACCACGCCGCCGAAGAGCAGGAAGGCGGCGAACTCCACCTGTAGCAGGTCGGTAAATATCGCTTCACCGCCGAAGGCAAAGACAATGAAGACGGTGCCGCTGATGATGGTGGCGCGAACCAATACCTTGAAAAAGGCCTGTCGATTCATCTCCTGAATCAGGTCGAGCAGGTAGATGCTCATCAGGAATGGGTTGAAGAGCACAAGGAACAGGGCCATCGTCTTGACGAACGGATCCATAGGCAACGTTGCTAAGGATTACGCGCGTGGCTGTCAAATGGTGCCCGGAAGATGTCTTCATTGCGGCTTCATGTTCGCTTCTTCATAATGCGCGTTCCTTCGGGGGCGACTGGTATCGACGGAGATGCTGAACCCTTTGGGGCATGTCGGGTTGTTGGTCCCGTAAAAAGCTGACATTTGCAATAGTTGCAAACGACGACGTAGAACTGGCTTACGCTGCGTAATCCACCCCGCTCTTGAGTTGCTCATCGCTTGAGAATCCGGGGTCAAACAGATGAGATCGCCATTCGGAGTTGGAGACTCGTGACGCCGGGGGTTAAAAAGTAACGAATCGACCCATTGGGCACTTTGTCTGTTCGGTTTCCAAAGGGTGCTATTAGAATAGACTAAACATGTAGAACCACTGGCTGATGGTTTCCGGACGCGGGTTCGACTCCCGCCGCCTCCACCAAATGAAATGCCGCCCGAAAGGGCGGTTTTTTATTTGGTGGAAAGTGAATTGATCTGAACCCGCGTAGCGGGTACGACAAATCGGCAGGATCGCCGATTTGGGCGGCTTCAGGCCGCCCGAAGGGTGAGGGTCATGGATGACCCGAATCACTCCCGCCGCCTCCACCAAAACAAAAGGGCTGCGCTTTGCGCGGCCCTTTGTCGATTAAGGAAAAAGAGGATCAATCCTCTTTGCTGATGTGCAGATCCATTTGAGGGAAGGGGATGGAGATGCCGTTATCGTCAAAAGCGATTTTGATCTTTTCGGTGAGATCGAATCGAACAGGCCAGTAGTCGCCGCTATTGACCCATGGGCGCACGTTGAAGTTCACACTGCTGTCGGCCAGTTCGCCCACGGCAACCAGTGGTTCGGGGTCGTTCAGGATGCGTTCATCGGCAGCAAGAACCCCTTGAATGATCTCTTTGGCCTTGCGGATGTCGTCATCGTAACCGATGCCGAAGACCATATCGATGCGACGGGTGTCGCGAGCAGAAAAGTTGGTGATGGTGCCGCCATAAATGGCGCCGTTGGGTACGATCACTTCGCGATTATCACCGGTGCGCATCATGGTGTTGAAGATGTTGATTTTCTCGACCACGCCGGCGGTGCCACCGGCCTCGATAAAGTCGCCATCCTTGAATGGACGGAAGACGATTAGCATGACTCCCGAGGCGAAGTTCTTCAGCGAGTCCTGTAGCGAGAGGCCGATCGCCAGACCTGCCGCGCCGATCAGGGCAACGAGTGATGTGGTGTCGACACCGAGCTGATCCAGTGCCGCAATCACGATAAAGAGCATCAGGATGGCGTGGGCGATGGCGCAGATAAAGTCGATCAGGATGTTATCGGTACCGGCCTTCTCAAGCAGCTTTCTGGTGACGCCGATAATGCCTTTCACGATGAGCCTGCCGACAAAGAAGATAATCAGTGCAAAGGCAATGTTGATTCCCCAGGGAACCACGTAGGTGTTGATCAGCTCTTCAATATCGATCTTTTCAAGCATGGGTTGCTCCTTGCCATGTTATTTCAAAAGCGTCTTGGCCAATGCCGCCAATGGATGTGATCAAACCGATGTCGTTCAGGGAGGTCGACATCATCTGCACAGTTTCTATCTTATCCGGTCAGGGCGGTCATATAGCATAGACGGGTTCCCCTAAGATGTCATTTTTAAATATGAATTTTTCTTAATCTTGAATTGCCGTCATTTAAAAGTAAAATAAGTCCGGCTTGAAAAACCACAATAATTCAATGGTTTACGGTGGTTATTAGCGACTTCGAATTTTGTTGTGTGACCGGCGTCATAGCTTGACACCTTGCGAGAGGCGGTGGTAGCAATCCGACCTCACAGATTCAGCCGCACCGGTATGTGACACAATATTAATCGTAAAAGGAGGGGGCCGATGGGCGCCAGCTATTTGGCTAACGAATATGCACCGATATTCGTTTTTATCCTGATCGCTCTGGGCATGGGCGCGGCTCCGCTCGTACTTACCTGGTTCGTGGCCGAGCAGAAAGGCGACGATGAGAAGCTCTCTGCTTACGAGTGCGGTTTCGAGGCGTTCGAAGATGCGCGTATGCATTTCGATGTCCGTTTCTATCTGGTGGCAATCCTGTTTGTGGTTTTCGATCTGGAGACGGCATTTCTCTTCCCTTGGGCTATTGTGCTCGACCAGATCGGCATCTTCGGTTTTATCGAAATGATGCTCTTTCTCGTTATCCTGCTGGTGGGTTACATCTATGCATGGAAGAAGGGGGCCCTGCAATGGGAATAGAAGGGCTTCTTGATAAGGGGTTTGTCACCACTACAGTCGACAAAGCGATCAACTGGGCGCGGGCAGGTTCGATCTGGCCGATGACCTTCGGTCTGGCCTGTTGTGCGGTTGAGTTCATGCATGCCGGTGCCTCCCGTTACGATATGGATCGCTTCGGCATTGTGCCGCGTCCATCCCCGCGTCAATCCGACCTGATGATTGTGGCCGGAACACTTTGTAACAAGATGGCACCTGCCCTGCGCAAGGTTTATGACCAGATGGCCGAGCCGCGCTGGGTGATCTCGATGGGTTCCTGCGCCAATGGTGGTGGCTATTATCACTACTCCTATCCGGTGGTGCGTGGATGTGACCGCATCGTTCCTGTTGATGTCTATGTGCCGGGATGCCCTCCAACCGCAGAGGCGCTCTTGTACGGGTTCATTCAACTGCAAGAGAAGATTAAACGAACCAATACAATTGCCCGGTAATGGTTTGGAGACACACGGTAAGCAACTATGAGTGATGAGATGATTCGCGAAGATGCGACAGCTCTGAAAGAGCATTTCGGCGACCAGATTCTGGCACTGAATTCCGGTATCGACTGCCCTGAGGTAGTGGTTGCGCGTGAGGCGATTGTCGATGTCTGCCACTATTTGAAAAACGAGCAGGGTTTTGATCAGTTGATGGATCTCTGCGGTGTGGATATGTTCGAGCATCCGTCGCACAAAGATGACGATGTCCGTTTTCTGGTGGTCTACAATCTGCTCTCTGTTGAGCGCAACAAGCGTATTCGCCTGAAGGTGGGGGCGGGTGAGCGCGATCTGGTCGACTCTGTCGTCGAGGTCTGGCCGACAGCCAACTGGTTCGAGCGCGAAGCGTTCGACCTGTGCGGTATTATCTTTAACCATCATCCGGATTTGCGTCGTATTCTCACCGATTACGGTTTTGAGGGGCATCCGCTACGCAAGGATTTCCCGCTGACAGGCCGGGTTGAAGTGTTCTTCGATGAGACGCAGTGGCGCTGTGTCTATCGCCCCAACAAGGTGGAGAACCGTGTGTTGATTCCGAAGGCGTGGCCGGGGGTAGATCGTGGCTGAGATTAAAAACTACACCCTCAACTTTGGCCCTCAGCATCCATCGGCGCATGGTGTATTGCGTCTGGTGCTTGAACTGGATGGTGAGGTGGTCGAGCGCGCCGAGCCGCATATCGGCCTGCTGCATCGCGGTACCGAGAAGCTCTTCGAATACAAAACCTATCAGCAGAACATTCCGTACTTCGACCGTTTCGATTATGTCTCGATGATGGCCAACGAATATGCCTATGCGCTGGCTGTGGAGAAGCTGCTCGGCATCGAAGCACCGGAGCGTGCCCAGTATATCAGGGTGATGTTCGCCGAGTTGACGCGCGTTCTGAATCACTGCCTCTGGCTGGGGGCCTGCGCACTCGATATCGGTGCGATGACGGTATTCCTCTACTGCTTCCGCGAACGCGAGGATATCTTCGATTACTACGAGGCGGTGAGTGGTGCACGTATGCATGCCGCCTATTTCCGTCCGGGTGGTGTCACCAAGGATCTGCCGGACGGGCTGCTCGATCGTATCAAAGGGTTCACTGAGCGCTTTCCCGGTTATATCGATGAGTATGAGACACTTCTGACCGAGAACCGCATCTGGAAACAGCGCAACGTCGATATCGGAGTAGTGGACAAGGATGCAGCACTGGCGTGGGGCTTCACCGGCCCGATGCTGCGCGGTTCGGGCGTTGCATGGGATCTTCGCAAGACGCAGCCGTACGATGTCTACGACAAGATGGCGTTCGATATTCCGGTCGGTGCGACCGGTGACTGCTACGATCGTTATCTGGTTCGTGTGGAAGAGATGCGCCAGTCCAACGAAATTATCAAGCAGTGTATCGAGTGGCTTGCTGCCAATCCGGGCCCGATCAAGATCGATGATTATAAGCTGACCAACCCGCCGCGTGATGCGATGAAGGGCGACATGGAGTCGCTGATTCACCACTTCAAGTTCTTCTCCGAAGGCTACCCGGTGCCGGAAGGCGAGATTTATCAGGCTGTTGAGCATCCCAAGGGTGAGTTCGGCGTCTATGTGATGTCCGATGGT
The DNA here is from genome assembly GCA_050304695.1 of Mariprofundaceae bacterium. GTDB lineage: Bacteria > Pseudomonadota > Zetaproteobacteria > Mariprofundales > Mariprofundaceae > WSZY01. The sequence continues at coordinate 81,354 of JBNLEB010000001.1, read as the reverse complement.
TCCAATAAGCCTTACCGCATGAAAGTAAGAGCATCCGGTTTTGCCCATCTGGAGTCGATCGATTATATGTGTCGTGGCCATATGCTGGCTGATGTGGTGACCATTCTTGGTACGCAGGATATTGTATTTGGAGAGGTGGATAGATGACCGTGGAACAGACACAACCCCGGTTTTCCGATGCTCGTCTTGAAGAGATCAAGGCGCTTGTAGCTCGTTATCCGGCTGCCCGTTCGGCTCTGTTGCCTGTACTACATATGGCACAGGAGGATTTCGGTTATATCTCTATGGATGTACAGAAGCTGGTCGCCGAGACCCTCGATGTGCATCTGATGGCGGTGCGTGAAGTGGTCACCTTCTACACCATGTTCCGTGAGAAGCCATGTGGCACTTATCTGCTCGAGGTCTGCACCAATGCCGGTTGTATGCTCAACGGCGCTGACGATCTGGTTCGTCATCTCTGCGATTCACTTGGTATCAAGGTCGGCGAGACCACGCCGGACGGCATGTTTACCGTCACCGAAGTGGAGTGTGCCGGTGCTTGCGGTGGCGCCCCTGTGGTACAAGTGAATAATATTTATCACGAAAAAGCGACACCTGCTTCGATGGATAAGCTGATTACACAGGTGCGTGCAGGGGGAGAAGCATAATGGCGATCTCTTCCGATCCTAAAAAAGTTACCCGTATCTGCTTCGACCGGATCGATATTCCGGATCAGCACAAGCTCGAAGTGGCGCGTAAAAATGGTGCTTACAAATTCCTGCCGACTGTTCTTAAAGAGTTCGATGCCGACAAGATCATTGAAGAGATGAAAACCTCCGGCCTGCGCGGTCGTGGCGGTGCGGGATTCCCGACAGGCCTGAAATGGTCGTTTGTGCCGCGTAATACCGGCAAGCCGACCTACCTGCTCTGCAATGCCGATGAAGGCGAGCCGGGCACTTTCAAGGATCGCGATATCATGCGCTTCGATCCGCATCTGTTGATCGAGGGTATGATCATGGCCGGTTTCGCACTTGGTGTGAAAGACGCCTATATCTATATCCGTGGTGAGTTCCTGCACGAGGCCAATGTGTTGAACGCGGCGATTGCCGAAGCTTATGCGGCCAACCTGCTGGGCGACCATATTCTCGGAACCGACTACTCGATGAATCTGACCGTGCACCGTGGTGCCGGTGCCTATGTTTGCGGTGAAGAGACCGCTTTGATCGAATCGCTGGAAGGGCGTCCGGGTCGTCCGCGCTTTAAGCCGCCGTTTCCTGCCGTTGAAGGTTTTTACGGCTGCCCGACCGTGGTCAACAATGTGGAGACGCTCTCGACCGTACCGGCGATTCTGGAGCATGGCGGCGAGTGGCATGCGGCGATCGGTACGCCGAACAATGCCGGCTGCAAAATCTTCTCCGTCTCCGGTCATGTGAATAAACCCGGTAACTACGAAGTGCCGATGGGCACCTCGCTGAAAACCCTGATCGAGGAGCAGTGCGGCGGCTTGCAGCACGGCACGGTGCCGAAGGTGATCATTCCTGGCGGCTCCTCCACACCGTGGATTATGCCGGAGCATTACGATGTACCGCTGACTTACGACGACATTATGAAGGCGGGCTCCTTCCTCGGTTCCGGCGCCATTATCGTCATGGACGAAACCGCCGATCTGGTGGCCTTGACCCGTCGTCTGGCCCACTTCTATGCCCATGAGTCCTGCGGCCAGTGTACACCGTGCCGTGAAGGTACCGGCTGGCTGGAGCGGGTGATGAACCGTGTCGATGCCGGTAAGGGTTGTGAAGGGGATATGAAGGTGCTGAAAGAGGCCGCCGAACATATGGCGGGCCGTACGATTTGCGCATTGGCCGAAGGTGGTGCGGCTCCGATCCTCTCGTTGCTCAAACACTTTCCGGATGAGGTGCAGGCCAGGATCAAGGGTAAGGCGTCGAAGGAGGGTGCGGCATGACAATTTTTCAGGATAGAAAAATTGCACGCCCGCAGGGCGCCCGGATGGGTGCCGTACATGGAGGTGCGGCATGACTGCTCTGTTCATCAATGATGAAGAGGTAACCGTTACCCCCGGCACCAGCATTCTGGAAGCGTGTCGCCAGAACGGCGTGGATGTTCCCTATTTCTGTTATCACCCGGAGCTCTCCGTGGCGGCCAACTGTCGCATGTGTCTGGTTGAAGTCGAGGGTTGGGCCAAACCTGCCGCCTCCTGCTGCACACCTGTGGCTGAAGGCATGAAGGTCACCACGCAGTCCGAAGGGCTGGAGAAAGATCGTAAGATGATGATGGAGTACCTGCTGCTGCATCATCCGCTCGACTGCCCCGTATGTGATCAGGGTGGAGCCTGTAAACTACAGGATTATACCGTTGAGTACGGTGCTTCACAGGGTCGTTATGCCGAGATGAAGCGAGCGGTGGTCGATCACGATCTCGGCCCGTTTATCAGTACCTGCATGACCCGTTGTATTCACTGTACCCGCTGTGTCCGTTTTGCCAATGAAGTGGCCGGAACCGGCGATATGGGTGTACTCGACCGTGGCGATCACATGCGTATCGATGGCATTGTTGATGACTGCCTGAGCTCTGAACTTTCCGGCAATCTGGGCGATATCTGCCCGGTTGGAGCGTTGCTCGATAAGCCGTCGCACGATGTCTCCCGACCTTGGGAAGTGACACGTCATAAGAGTACCTGCACCCAGTGCCCGCAGGGTTGCGATATTACCATCGAATCGCGTGGCGATGATGTCATTCGTATTCGTCCCGACCGTGAAGGTGTGGAGCCGTGGATCTGCGACCGTGGTCGCTATGTCTATGATGCGTTCCGCTCCAGCGAAAGAATTCTCGAGCCGAAGGTTCGTGAAGGCGATGCGCTGAATAGCGCCAGCTGGGATGATGCGATTGGCCGTGCTGTTGAGCTGTTGAAAGGTAAACGTGTCGGCATCCTCTTCTCGCCATTCTGGAGTGTGGAAGGATTGACGGCAATCCGGCTCCTTCACGACGCTTCATTTGAATCCGCCAAGGTAGCTTACGATCTGCACCGCCGTGATATGCGCCCCTTCGCCTTCGAGGAGGGCCTGGCAATGACCACGCAGCAGATCGAAGATGCCGATCAGGTGGTGGTGCTCGGTTCGGATCTGCGCCAACGGCTGCCTGTACTGATGCAGCGTCTGCGCAAACGTATCAATTCCGGCAAACCGGTTAGCCGTATCGGTGCGATGAATTACCGTACCAATACTGAGCCGACCTATGATGCATTGATTCGTCCTCGCGACTGGCCGGCCGTGATCGCTCGTGCCATGGATCAGGTGACCGAGATGGGTAAGCTGGCCGCAGGCATGGATGCATGGCGCGAAACGGTGAAGGAGCGTCACGAGGCAGGCAAACTACTGGCCGATGCATTGATGGCCGACTCCTGTGCGCTGCTGGTGGGTGAAGAGATTCGTTCCAATCCGGATGCTGCTGCGCTGATTCATGGCCTGGATCTGCTGATGCGTGCCTGTGGCCATGCCGAAGAGGGTGGTGACGGTCGTAACCTGATTCCTGAAGGGATGAATGCCCAGCTACTTTCATCGGTCTTTGGCGACATTCGCACCAGTGCCGGAGAGCTGTTCAAGGCTGCCGCTGATGGCGAGCTCGATGCCATGATTCTGGTCGGTAGCGATCCGCTTGGCGATGGCCTCTTCCCGGCTGAAGCAAAACAGGCGATGGGTAAATTGCCAACTGTTCAGGTCGGCGCAATTGCCGGAGAGATCAGTCAGTTTGCCGATGTTCAGCTACCTGTTGCGGCATATTCAGAAGTCGAAGGAAGCTTTATTAATATGGAGGGGCGTGTCCGTATTGCCGGGCAGCCGCTTTCATCCATCGGTTCAGAGCGTCCGCTCTGGAAGGTGATGATGCGTCTGGTGCAGGCGATGGGTGGGGAAGTGCCGGCCATTAACCTGAAAGAGCTGCGTGGTCACGTGACCCGGCTGGCCCCACAGTTGGATGGTATATGGGACGGCGTCGGGAATGCCGAAGGCGATATCGTGATCGGTACGGCCCGAAACAAGGATGCCGTTTTCCTGCCATCGAACGTCAAGCCGAAGGGCAAGCTCGATGTGGTAAGTCGTTACTCACTCTATCGTGAAGGTGCATGGGCACGTGCTTCCGAGCTGTTGGCTGAAGCGGGACGACTGCATGCGCTGCCCGATGTGATTGCACATCCCGATACGCTGGCTGCAGGTGAGCACACCATTCACTCCTCTTCCGGTGAGCAGAAGTTCACGGTCGGCAGTCGTACAGATGTAACTCCAGGCGTTCTCTATGTTGCCAAGCGTGGTGTGGCCGGGGATCTCTCCAGTGAACTGACGGTCGACGCTGATGGAGGTGCAGCATGACAATTTTTCAGGAGCAAGCGGCATTGAGCCGCGCGATAGTCTCTTCTGATTTCACATCTGCACGCGTGAATGCGCGCCTGAAAGGGGCTGCACATGGAGGTGCGGCATGAACATCGCGGATATGGCACTCCAGACGCTGATCTGGGCGCTTGAGATTCTGGCAATCGCTGTGCCGGTTGCCCTCTCTGTTGCTTACATTACTTATGCCGAACGCCGTGTCATCGGCTGGATTCAGGTGCGGAAAGGGTGTAACCGTGTCGGGCCTGCAGGTCTCTTGCAGCCGATTGCCGATGGTATCAAGCTTTTCCTGAAAGAGAGTATTATCCCCAGCAAGGCAAACAAACTGCTGTTTATTGCAGCGCCGGTCATTGCACTGGTTCCTGCGCTGATCGCTTTTGCCGTAGTGCCTTTTGGTGAGACCACGCTGTTCGGCTTCTGGGAAGAGGCCCATGTGATGGCGATTGCCAACCTGAATATTGGCATCCTTTATGTCATGGCGATCTCAAGCCTTGCGATTTATGGTATCCTGATGGCCGGTTGGGCTTCGAACTCCAAGTACGCTCTGATCGGTGCGGTGCGTTCGACCTGTCAGATGGTCTCTTATGAGATCGCCATGGGTTTCTCCATCGTCTGTGTGCTGATCATGGCAGGCACCATGAACCTCTCCGGTATCGTACATGCGCAGGCAGGTGGAATCTGGCACTGGTATCTGATTCCACTCTTCCCGATGTTTATCGTCTTCTTTATCTCGGGCTGTGCCGAGACCAATCGCTCTCCATTCGACCTGCCGGAGGGTGAAGCGGAGCTGGTTGCCGGCTTCTTCGTTGAGTATTCGGGTATGTGGTTCGCCACCTTTTCGCTGGCGGAGTATGCAGCGATGATCCTGATCAGCCTGATGACCTCGATCATGTTCCTCGGCGGCTGGTATGCACCGTTGCCAGCGAACTTTCCGATTGTCGGCGAGTTTTTGAACATGATACCCGGAACGGTCTGGTTGCTTGCGAAAACATCGTTCCTAGTCTTCGTTTTTATCTGGTTCCGTGCCACCTTTCCTCGTTTCCGTTACGACCAGTTGATGCGTCTTGGCTGGAAGGTGTTCCTGCCTTGGACACTGGCCTGGATCGCTGTGATCGGTTTTGCGACCTACGCCGGTGATATTGCTGAAAGTCTGAGCTGGATCAGTAACGTGATCGGCTACTGGCAGCCGTGGAGGTGATGCGATGAACCTGATTAAACGTCACCTCAAAACCTGGCTGTTGTGGGAGCTGCTGATCGGTCTTTCACTGACTGGCCGCTATCTCTTCCGCAAAAAGATTACCGTTGAATATCCGGAAGAGCGCACCCCGCTCTCCCCCCGCTTCCGCGGTCTGCATGCTCTGCGCCGTTATGAGAGCGGCGAGGAGCGCTGCATTGCTTGTAAGCTTTGTGAAGTGGTCTGTCCTGCTCTGGCGATTCAGATCGAGTCGGAAGAGCGTAGTGACGGTACCCGTCGAACCACCCGTTACGATATAGACATGACCAAATGCATCTTCTGCGGCTTCTGTCAGGAGGCGTGCCCGGTCGATGCGATTGTCGAGACACAGGAGTTCGAATATGCGACCGAGACGCGCAAAGAGCTCTATTACACCAAAGATATGCTGTTGAAAGTGGGTGAACGTTACGAATCGCAGATTACAGCCAACCTGGCGGCCGATCGTCCTCGTGCAGTGGCAAAGGATTAAGGAGAGAAGATGTTAGAAACTGCTTTCTTTTATCTGTTCGGAGGCCTGTCAGTACTGGCCGGGCTCGGTGTGGTGCTGGCGCGCAACACCATGCACTCGGTCATGTTCCTGATCTTCTGCTTTTTCAATTCGGCAGGGCTCTTCTTCCTGCTCGATGCAGAGTTCCTTGGCATCATCCTGATCCTGATCTATGTCGGTGCGGTGATGGTGTTGTTTATGTTTGTCATCATGATGCTAGAAGTGAATCGTGCCAAGTTACGCGAGGGTTTCCTGCAATACCTGCCGATGGGCGGTGTGATTGCCCTGGTTCTTCTGGTTGAACTGATTGCCGCTGCAAGCAGCGGTCTGTTTGGTTCGGACAAATTGAGTGCTGCTCCGCACTTCGGACAGGAGATCAATAATACGGTCGAGATCGGTAAGGAGCTCTATACCAAGTATCTGCTCGGTTTCGAAGTGGCGGCAATCATTCTGCTGGTGGCGCTGATTGGTGCGATCGTGCTGACACTGCGTGCACGTAAAGATGCCAAATACCAGAATATTTCGGCCCAGGTTCAGACTCGTAAAGAGGATCGCCTGCGCAAGGTGAGGATGTAATGGTACCATTGTCAGGCTATCTAATCGTTGCAGCATGCCTCTTTTCACTGGGTGTGATCGGGCTGTTTCTGAATCGTAAAAATGTGATCACCATTCTGATGTGTGTCGAACTCATTCTGCTGGCTGTGAACATCAACTTCGCTGCCTTCTCGCACTTTCTCAATGATCTGGCCGGTCAGATCTTCGTCTTCTTCGTGTTGACCGTGGCAGCCAGTGAAGTGGCGGTTGGCCTGGCGATTCTGGTGGCGTTCTATCGCCAGCGTCGTTCCATTGAAATTGAAGACATCAATACGTTGCAGGGTTAAGGGGGAGAGAGGAATATGACACTCAATACCATCGAACTTCTCGCCATTCCGGCTCTGCCGCTGATCGGTGCGTTGACCGCAGGGCTGTTTGGCTGGGTGCTGAAGGAGAAGCTCTCTCACTGGATCACCTGCCTGCTCGTGATCATCTCAGCACTGCTTTCGGTGCATGTCTTCATTCAGGTGATGGGTGGTGCCTCGTTCCATGATAACTTCTGGACCTGGATCGTTTCCGGCGATCTGGTTGTTCCTGTCGGTATGATGATCGATCGCCTGACCACGATCATGATGATGACGGTGACCATCGTATCGGCATGCGTACATGTTTATACCATCGGTTATATGCATGGCGATCCGGGCTACTCCCGTTTCTTCTCCTACATCTCCGCCTTCACCTTCTCGATGCTGGTGCTGGTGATGGGCAATAGCTTCTTCACCCTCTTTTTCGGCTGGGAAGCGGTGGGTCTCTTCTCTTACCTCCTGATCGGTTTCTGGTACAAACGCGAGAGTGCCACGGTTGCTGCCATGAAGGCGTTTATCGTCAACCGTGTCGGCGATTTCGGTTTTGCGGTCGGTATCCTCGCTGTCTGGTACTACTTCGGTTCGGTCGAGTATTCCAAGGTATTTGCCGATGTGCCGGCTCTGGTGGAAAGCGGTGCCCATCTCTCGTTCATGAACTGGGATATCTCGGCGATCACTTTTATCTGCCTGGCACTTTTCGTCGGTGCGATGGGTAAGTCCGGTCAGGTACCTCTACATGTCTGGCTGCCTGATTCGATGGAGGGCCCGACCCCGATCTCGGCACTGATCCATGCGGCAACGATGGTAACTGCCGGTGTCTTCATGGTGGCACGCCTCTCCCCGATGTTCGAATACTCCGAGGTGGCGCTGGCTGCCGTCACACTGGTCGGTGCCATCACCGCCTGGATGTGCGCCACCATCGGCCTGGTGCAGAACGACATCAAGCGTGTCATTGCCTACTCGACCTGTTCGCAGCTCGGCTACATGTTCGTGGCCTGCGGCGTTTCCGCTTACTCGGCCGGCATCTTCCACCTGATGACGCACGCCTACTTCAAGGCGCTGCTCTTCCTCGCCGCCGGCTCCGTGATTCACGCGGTGATGGCCGAGCAGGACATCCGCAAGATGGGCCAGCTCAGGAAGTACATGCCGATCACCTACATCACCATGTTTCTGGCAGCACTGGCACTCTCCGGAGTGCCTCCGTTTGCAGGCTTCTTCTCCAAGGATCTGATCATTGAAGCGACCATGGTGCGGGAGTTCTCCGAGGGCTTCGGCTGGGTCGGAGCGTTTGCATCGTTCGCCGTACTGACCGGTGTATTCATGACCGCCTTTTATACCTTCCGTATGTTCTTCCTCACTTTCCACAACACCGATCGTGTCGATTCGCATACCAAAGGTCATCTGCACGAGTCGCCGAAGGTGATTACGGTGCCGTTGATGATTCTGGCGTTCGGTGCGGTCTTCTCAGGTGTCTGGGGTGTGTCGGCACTCGGTATTACCAATCCGGATATGATGGCCAACTATTTCGCCGGTGCGATCTTCGTTACCGATGCACACAATCCGTTGATGACGCTGGCTGAGCATGGTCACCATGCGTGGTATGGCTTCCTGTTCACGGCACCATTCTGGTTAGCGGTGGGTGGTATCGGTCTGGCCTATTTCATGTACTTCAAAGAGAGTGCTCTGCCTGCGAAAATCGCCCAGGCTTCCGGCCCCATCTACACCTTCCTGCTCAACAAGTGGTACTGGGACGAGCTCTACGAGCGTATCTTCACCCAGCCTGCACGCCGTCTTGGCAATGCATTGTGGCAGAAGGGCGACCTCGGCATGATCGACAGGGGCGTGATTCATGGCGGTATTGTCGATTCGATTAAAAATGGTGCGGCTCGGTTGCGATCCATGCAGACAGGTATGGTCTATCACTACGCGTATGCCATGGTCATCGGTGTGTTCGGATTCCTGACATACCTGATGCTGAACGGATAAGGGGGAGCAATCGCAATGGAGATGCATAACGCCATGGAATTGCACAACGTTTTAGGCTTCCCGATTCTTTCGCTGAGTATCTTCCTGCCGCTGGCAGGTGCGATGTTTATCTGGCTGTTCGTGAAGCGTGTCGATCTGGTTCGCTGGTCTGCACTGTTTGTCTCTGTGCTGACCTTTTTCGTTACCCTGCCTCTGGCAACAAAGTTCGATACGGGCACCTCGCATATGCAGTTCGAGGAGTTCCATCCGTGGATTAAGGCGTTTAACATCAACTATCAGTTGGGTGTCGACGGTATCTCGATGCCGTTCATTATCCTTACCAGCCTGCTCACCATCATCTGTGTGGTCTCGGCATGGGAGTGCATTCAAAGCCGTGTGAAGGAGTATATGATCGCCTTTCTGGTGCTGGAGACGACGTTGATCGGCGTATTCTCGGCGCTCGATTCGATTCTCTTCTACTTCTTCTGGGAAGCGATGCTGATTCCGATGTACCTGATCATCGGTATCTGGGGCGGCAAGAACCGTGTTTACGCCACACTGAAGTTCTTCCTCTATACGCTGGCAGGCTCGGTACTGATGCTGATTGCGTTGCTGGCGATGTATTTCAAGGCGGGCGGTACCTTCAGCATCCTGGCATTAATGGATTTCCCGTTCGACTTCACCTGGCAGATATGGATCTGGATCGCATTCTTTATCGCTTTTGCCGTCAAGGTTCCGATGTGGCCGGTGCACACCTGGCTACCGGATGCCCATACCGAGGCGCCGACTGCCGGTTCGGTCATCCTGGCAGGTATCCTGCTGAAGATGGGTGCGTATGGTTTCCTGCGATTCTCGCTGCCGATCGCACCTGATGCATCGCAGTATTTTGTTCCGTTCATGGTCGCACTGTCGCTTGTTGCGATCGTCTATATCTCGCTTGTTGCAATGATGCAGAGCGATATGAAGCGTCTGATCGCCTACTCCTCCATCGCCCATATGGGTTTTGTGACACTCGGAACTTTTATGTTCACCCAGGCGGCGGTCGAAGGTGCGATTGTGAACATGATCAGCCACGGTTTCGTGGCGGCAGCACTCTTCCTCTGTGTAGGCGTGATGTACGACCGCCTGCATACCCGCGAGATCGCCGATTATGGGGGCGTGGTCAATGTCATGCCGGTCTTCGCCGCGGTGATGATGGTGTTTGCCATGGCCAACGTGGCACTGCCGGGCGCCAGCTCGTTCGTCGGTGAGATCATGGTACTGATCGGTACTTTCGAGGCCGACCCGGTGGGTATGGATATCTCCACCAAGTGGGTGGCGATTGCGGCAACCACCAGTGTTGTACTCTCGGCCTGCTATACGCTGTGGATGTACAAGCGGGTGATTATGGGTGACGTCACTAAGGATAGTGTGAAGTCGATGAAGGATATGAGTGTGCGCGAGTTCTCCTACTTCGTGCCTCTGATCCTGCTGGTGCTCTGGATGGGTTTCTATCCGCTGCCGGTGCTCGATGTGATGCATGAGTCGGTGGCACACCTGATCGATCAGGCAACAACCAGTAAGCTTGAAGCTGCGGCGGCACTGGCCGGGGCGACGGCTCATGATACTGTCGCGATGCACTGAGGTATATGAATCATGGCTAATGTAACTTTCCCGTTCCCCTTTCCGGCCAATCTGGAACTGATTCTGCCGGAGATCATCATCGCTGTGATGGCGATGGCGATCCTGCTGATCGACCTCTTCATCCCCAAAGAGAAGCAGCAGATCAGCGCATGGCTCGCCATCGCCACCTGCGTTGCTGCAGCTGCGACTATTGTGAATGTGACCGGCCCTGAGGCAATGACCACCTTCTACGGCTTCTTCGTGCAGGATCCCTTTGCCGGATTTGCCAAGCTGCTAATGCTGGTCGCGACCGTGTTCGGTATCGTGCTCTCGCTCGATTATATGAAAGATGAAGCCAATGTCGGCGAATACTACTGCCTGATGCTGTTTGCCCTGCTTGGTATGATGCTGATGGCTTCGGCGACCAACTTTATCACCATGTATCTCGGTCTGGAGCTGATGGCGCTCTCTGTCTATGTACTGGTCGGCTATCAACGCGACGTGCTTCGCTCCTCCGAGGCGGCACTGAAGTATTTCATTCTCGGCTCGCTATCGTCAGGTATGCTGCTTTACGGCATCTCTTTCCTTTACGGTTCTACGGCCAATTTCGGTTTTGATGCCATTGGCCAGGCGATTACTCATAGTGATGCAAGTGCACATACCGCGATTGTCGTTGGCATGCTCTTTGTACTTGCCGGTATGGCATTTAAGGTCTCGATTGCACCATTCCATATGTGGACACCGGACACCTATGAGGGTGCACCAACCCCGATCACTGCGTTTATGTCGGTGGCGCCAAAGGTAGCCGGTTTCGTTATCCTGATGCGTGTGGTGGTCGATGCGATGCCGGCACTACAGCATGAGTATACGATAGTCTTTACCGGTATGGCGGTGCTGACACTGGCTGTGGGCAATATTGCTGCCATCGCCCAGCGTAATATCAAACGGATGCTGGCCTATTCAACTGTCGGCCATGTCGGCTTCGTGCTGCTTGGTCTGATCGCTGCTAACGCTGATGGTTATGCCGGTGTGCTGATCTATCTGACCATTTACCTGTTTATGACCATGGGAGCCTTTGCCATCATCATTCTGATGCGTCGTGACGGTATTCAGGGTGAACTGCTGGATGACTTTGCCGGTATGTCCAGGGTACGCCCCGGTTATGCTATGGCGATGGGGCTGATGATGTTCTCGCTGGCCGGCATTCCGTTCCTGGGTGGTTTCTGGGCCAAGTTCGCGGTGATTGCGGCAGTGATCGATGCGGGTCATCTGATACTGGGCCTGATCGCTATTCTCTTCTCAGCCATCGGTGCCTTCTATTACATCCGTGTGGTCAAATATATCTATTTCGATGAAGAGCGTGTCGCCTTCAATTTTGGCGGAAATGTTTTCATGAAAGCGACGGTTGCGCTGACATCCGTGATTATTGTGGGCATTGGTGTCTATCCGGAACCGGTGATGGCGATGTGCAGGAGTGCATTGGCAGGTCTCGTTTAATCATCCGATTATCAATGAATTAGGCGGGTATTTCCTTATGCGGAATGCCCGCTTTTTTATTAGTGCTTGAAATGCAGCGGCTGCGAAGGTATAAATCGCGCCCTTTCAAAAGACAGGAGTAGGAAAAGTGAAAGCTGAGATTCATCCTGAATACATCGCTTCAACAGTGACATGTTCATGCGGTAATACATTCGAGACTCGTTCGACACGAGGTAACATCAGTGTGGAAATCTGTTCTGCATGCCACCCGTTTTATACCGGTAAGCAGAAGATTATGGATACTGAAGGCCGCGTTGAGCGTTTCTACAAGAAATACGGCAAGCCTGGTAAGGCTGCGTAAGCGACACTGGAGAGTACGGACATGTATGCAGTAATTAAGACTGGCGGCAAACAGTACCGTGTGCAGGAAGGCGATCTTCTGCGCATCGAGAAGCTGGATGCCGAAGTTGGCAAAAAAGTAACCTTTGACGACGTACTGATGTTCGGCGAAGGGACAGAGATCAAAGTGGGTGCGGACGCAGCAAAAGCAAAGGTAACTGCTGTGGTGACCGATGCAGGGCGTGGCCAGAAGATCGTGATCTTCAAGAAGCGTCGTCGTAAACATTCACAGCTGACCAAAGGTCATCGTCAGGACTATACGCAGGTTCGCATCACCGAAGTTGCAGGTTCCGGTGGAGCAGCCAAGAAAGCGGCTCCAAAAGCAGCGGCTAAACCTGCTGCCAAGGTAGCAGAAAAGGCTGAAGCGAAGCCTGCGGCTAAGAAGACAGCAGCTCCTAAGAAGCCCGCTACAAGCAAAGAAACAGCGGCTAAAAAGCCTGCGGTGAAGAAGGCAACTGCTACAAAGGCTGCACCAAAGAAAGCCACGGCAGCTAAGGATTCAGTTGCTAAGAAGCCTGCGGCGAAGAAAGCAGCGCCTAAGAAGGCCGCCACAAGCAAAGAAACAGTGGCTAAAAAGCCTGCGGCTAAGAAAGCAGCACCTAAGAAGGCTGCAGCGAAAAAGGCAGACAAGGAGTAAAGCATGGCACATAAGAAAGCAGGCGGTTCTTCCAAGAACGGACGCGATTCCAATTCCAAGCGCCTTGGCGTGAAGAAGTATGGCGGCGAAGCTGTTGTTGCCGGCAATATCCTTGTTCGTCAGCGCGGCACCAAGATTCGACCGGGTGAGAATGTAGGTTGTGGTAAAGACTTTACCCTGTTTGCACTCACAGATGGTAAGGTCGAATACTTCAAGAAAGCTGGTCGTACGACTGTACGTATCGCTAGCTAAGCTGATCAATAAATGATTATAAAAGGGTGCCAAATGGCACCCTTTTTTTGTGGGTTGTCGCATGCCGGTGCGAGAGATGCCTGATAGTAAAAAACAGACATTCTTAATGTTCATTTCTTTGATTCGGGACATCCTGCCCCTCACCCTTCGGGCGGAAAGACCGTCCAAATCAGCTCCTGCTGATTTGTGCTTGCCCAAAGAAACGAACCAAAGAAAGGGCACCGCGGTATCTGTGTGCTTCCTCTGCATCGATTCCAAAACGGGCGCAAAATAAAACACGAATTTTGCGCTGAATCCGTTTTGCCACCGATGCCTCGGCACAGCCACCAAGCGGAAATGGTGGTATACGAAAAGTATTCTCTCTATGTCCTCTGTAGTGATGGACTTTGAAACAGATTGATTAGAACAGTAGCAGGAATAGGTTAAAGCCCATGCGATTTATCGATGAAGTGAAAATTGAGGTGCGGGCCGGGAACGGCGGTCCCGGCTGCTCATCCATGCGGCGTGAGAAATACATTCCCAAGGGTGGCCCGGATGGTGGCGATGGCGGTCGAGGCGGGCATGTGATTCTTGTTGCCAGCCGCGACAAAAACACGCTGCAGGAACTCTATCTCAGGAAACGGATCTTCGCCGAGAATGGACGGGCTGGTCAGGGCAGGAACAAGCATGGCCGTAAAGGTGCGGATGTGCGTATCAAGGTGCCGCTTGGCACCATCGTCAAGGATGAGTATGGCGAAGTGCTTTTCGATCTGATCCGCGATGGGCAGGAGGCTTTTCTTGCCAAGGGCGGAAAGGGTGGCCTGGGCAATACTCATTTTGCCACCAGTACCAATCGTGCACCGCGCTACTCCCAGCCGGGTGAAGAGGGTGAGGCGGGTATCCGTTTTCTGGAGTTGAAGTCGATGGCGGATGTCGGGCTGGTCGGTCTGCCGAATGCGGGCAAATCGACGTTGATCTCCCGTGTCTCCAATGCGAGGCCGAAGATCGCCGACTACCCGTTCACCACCATTGCACCATCGCTCGGGCAGATCTTTATGGATGATGGTGACGGTTTTGTCATGGCGGATATTCCGGGGCTGATCGAAGGTGCACATGAGGGTAAAGGGCTGGGACACCGCTTCCTCAAGCATATCGAGCGTACCCGTGTACTGCTGCACCTGGTCGATGTGGCGCATCCGGAAGGGTTGTCGATCACCGATCAGTTCAGGGAGATCGATGCGGAGCTGAAGGGGTATGGCGATACGGTTTATGCGAAACCTCGCCTGCTGGTTCTGAATAAGATGGATGCCTTTATCGATGAGATGCGGGAAGAGCTGTTCGATGAGGCTGCGAAGCTGGGGTTGAAATATTACAGTGTCTCGGCGGTTACCGGTGAGGGGATCGATGGGCTGCTGCGCGATCTCTATGATCTGGTGAAACAGGCGCAGGAAACCGAACGGAACGAGCTTGATAGAGGATTGGAAGAGACGTTGGATGAATCGCTGGAAGGTGACAGAGAGGTGGAAGAAGAGAGTTGATACAGTCGCGTGTTGATTTAGGGCGTGCCAGAAGGGTGGTCGTCAAGATAGGTAGTTCGCTTCTGACCGATGCAGAGGCGGGGATTCGTGTGGCTGTTGTTGAAAGAATCGCTGCCGAGGTCGCCTCCCTGCATCAAAATGATGTGCAGGTCTGTATTGTATCTTCCGGAGCAGTGGCACTGGGTCGCGTTCAGATGGGTTGGCTGGGGCGTAAACTCTCTGTGCACGAGAAGCAGGCGTGTGCAGCGATGGGGCAGCCTTCGCTGATGCATGCGTATAAGCAGGCGTTTTCCGCACATGGGCTGCAGGTCGCCCAGCTGCTGATGACCAAAGACGACCTCAGGCATCGCAGGCGTTATCTCAATGCCAGCAATACCAGTGAAACACTCTTTGATGCCGGTGTGGTTCCGATTGTAAATGAGAACGACACCGTGGTGGTCGAGGAGATTAAGTTTGGCGATAATGATACGCTTGGCGCACTGGTCAGCCTTGTGGTGGATGCCGAGCTGTTGATGATGATGACCGATGTAGACGGCCTGTTCAGTGAAAACCCCGCCGTTAATAAGCAGGCTGAACGCCTCTCGGTGATCCGCGAGATTGGCCACGATGTGATGCAGATGGCCGGTGATGTCGGTAGTGAGTTTGGCACCGGAGGTATGGTGAGTAAACTCAAAGCGGCAAGGATCGCAACACGTGGCGGTGTGGCCGCGGCCATTGTGAATGGTCATAAGGAGGGTGTGCTTACGGCTTTTCTTGAGGGAGAGAATGTTGGCACGCTCTTTCTCTGTGGTGAGGACAGGCAATCGAGGCGCCAGCACTGGATTATGGATGTGCTGCATCCTGTCGGTACGATTCATGTCGATGCCGGTGCGGCCAGAGCGGTATTGAAAGAGGGCGGTAGCCTGCTCCCTATCGGTATGACCGGTGTTGAAGGGGCCTTTGACAAGGGCGAATGTATCGAGATTGCCGGTCCGGATGGCACCTTTGCCAGAGGGTTGAGTAATTATAATGCCGATGAGATGCGGAAGCTGATCGGTGTAAGCAGTGAAAAGATCGAGGAGACGCTGGGTTACGTCGATTTCACGTCGGTGGTGCACCGCGATAACCTTGTTCTGATATGAGTAGTTGTTGAGATGTACTGAGTAACCCGGAGTATCCGCACAGGCCATGGAAGGCCTGTCAAAATCATGCAAGTAAGTGCTGATTTTGTAAGAAAAGGAAAATCGCATTTTTCTTTTCGTTTTGAAAAACGACAGGGATGTAGTTTTTCATATCTTCCTAAATCGTGGAGAAAAGAGATGAGCGGTGATGTAACAAAGGTGATGGAGACCCTTGGGCAGCAGGCCAAAGAGGCAGCCAAGGTGATGCGCACGGTGGATACCAGGGCGAAGAACAAGGCGCTGCTGCTTGCGGCTGCGATCTTGCGCCGGGAGACGGAGGAGATTCTGGCGGCCAGTGCACTGGATATGAAAGCGGCAGATGAGAATGGGCTGGATGCGGCACTGAAGGATCGGCTGGCACTCAATACCGAGCGGGTCAATGGAATGGCTGAAGGGCTGGAACAGGTCGCCGCATTGCCCGATCCTGTCGGCGCAGTGACCGATCTGGTCTACCGTCCATCCGGTATTCAGGTGGGGCATATGCGGGTGCCATTGGGTGTGATCGGTATTATCTATGAATCGCGCCCAAACGTGACAGCCGATGCTGCAGCGCTCTGCCTGAAATCTGGCAATGCGGCGATTCTGCGTGGAGGCTCCGAAGCGATCCACTCCAATCGTGCGGTTGCCGGTTGCCTGCGCCGGGCGCTGGTTGATGCAGGTTTGCCACAGAATGCGGTGCAGTTGATCGACTCCACGGATCGGGCACTGGTAGGTGCTTTACTGAAGTCGGAAAACTATGTCGATGTGATTATCCCACGTGGCGGCAAATCGCTGATCGAGCGTGTATCGGCAGAGTCGCGCGTGCCTGTGATTAAACACCTGGATGGTATCTGCCATGTCTATATCGATGCGGCTGCAGACCGGGAGATGGCGATCAACATCGCGCTCAATGCCAAGACCCACCGTTATGGTGTCTGCAATGCGATGGAGACGCTGCTGATTCACCAGGATGCTATCGATTGTGCGACACCTATCGTCAAGGCGATGATCGAGAAGGGCGTGGAAATTCGCGGTTGTGAAAAGACCGTGGCGGCGGCAAAGGGTCAGGATGTGAAGGCAGCAAATAATGAGGATTGGGCGACCGAATATCTCGGGCCTGTCCTCTCCGTGCGTATCGTCGAATCGATGGACCAGGCGATCGATCACATCGCCCAATACGGCTCTGCCCATACCGAGACGATTGTGACCAAAGATTACGATGCCGGTCAGCGCTTCCTGCGCGAAGTGGACTCCTCGTCGGTGATGTGGAATGCCAGTACCCGTTTTGCCGATGGATTCGAATATGGCCTTGGCGCTGAGATCGGTATCTCGACCGATCGATTGCATGTGCGCGGCCCTGTCGGGCTTGAGGGGCTTACCACTCAAAAATGGATCGTGCTGGGGCACGGCGAGGTTCGTGGTTAAATCGTTCGCCTTTTTGTCGGTAACTACGTTACTGCAGCGCTCGAATGCTCACGTACTTGCAGTACGCTCCGCTTCTGCGTGCTTTGCGCCTTGTTACAAACAAAAATCCAAACGACGAAATCCTGAGCATGGTTGCTTTGGGCAGTAGACCGAGGATCGGACTGTTCGGCGGCAGTTTCGATCCGTTGCACCTGGGCCATGAGGCGCTGGTCAAGGCAGCGCTCGAACTGCTTCGGCTTGATCAGGTGTGGGTGATTCCGGCAGGGTCACCGGTGCATCGCCAGCTTTCCGGGCAGGCGGATGCTGTAACACGAAAGGCCTGGGCTGAAGCGGTCTTTTCAGGGCTGCCGAATGTAGAAGTTAAAGATTGGGAGATCGGTAGTAACCAGCCGGTTGCGGCTATCGATACGCTGAAACGGTTCAGGGCGAAGTATCCCGGGATGGTCCCCCTCTGGTTATGTGGGGCCGACTCATTTGCCACCATGGAGAGCTGGGTTGGTTATCCCGAGCATCAGTATCAGTGCGATGTCGCAGTCTTCTCCCGGGTTGGTGAGCCGAAGACGGAACCGTTACCCGGATGGAAGGTCATGACAGTCAAACAGTGGAATGCAGGCCAGGGTGATGAGATTGGTGCAGGGCATTTTATTTCGCTTGATGGCACCCTGCCGGATGTGTCGGCAACGATGATACGTGACAGAGTTCTGCAGGGTGAAAGTTTATGTGAGCTGGTTAACAGTCGAATATGCAAGGAAGTTGAGGCTCTTTACGGGCCGGAATCAGGAGAACGGATTTGAGCAAGACAGGTTTGAGTCAAACAGAGTCAAAAGAGGCGGTGCTGGAGTCTTTAACACAGGCGATTCTGGATGCGGTCGAAGATAAAAAGGCACAGGATGTCCTGGTACTGGATGTGCGGGGACAATGTACGTTCACAGACCGTTTTGTCGTGGCGACAGGACGTACCGACAGGCAGCTCAAAGCCATTGGCCAGGCCGTTGTCGAAGCCGCCCATAAGCAGGGGTTAACTGCCACCATCGAGGGGTTGGAAGCGATGGAGTGGCTGCTGGTCGACCTCGGGGATGTCGTGGTGCATCTCTTTCTTCCGGAGATTCGCAACGATTTCCAGTTCGAGCGTCTCTGGGCCAGACCTGACGGGGAGAATGAACAGGGGTGAAACTCAGGCTGGTTGTGGTTGGACGAGGTGCGCCGGAACTGGCCGTATTTGAGTCAGCTCTGCTGAAGCGATTAAAAGGGTCGTGCGACTTTGAAGTGATCGAGCTTCCGGAAGGAAGAGGCAGACAGCTTGCCCAACGTAAGCAGGAAGAGGAGAAACAGATTCTTAAGAGTATCTCTCCGGATTTCATTCTTTTTGATGAACGGGGAAAGCGTATGACGAGCAGGCAATGGGCAGATCATCTGCAGCGGTTGCACGGAGCTGCGGCACTCGATTTCGTCATCGGTGGTGCGGCGGGTGTTTCAGATATCGTGCGCCAGAAAGCCAGGGCATGCTGGAGCCTTTCGGATCTGACGTTACCCCATAAACTGGCGCGGGTGCTCGTTATTGAACAGCTCTACCGGGCGTTTACCATTATACAGGGTCACCCTTACCACAAGGTTTGATGAAGATGCACCGGTTCATTGTTCTCCTGCTTGTAGGGCTGTCCGTTGGAGCACTGTTTCCTGAGATGGCTGGTGCCACCCGCAACGCGACACAGGCTGAGCTTGCGCAGATTCAGCAGGAGAAGAAACGCCTTCTCAATATTCGTAAGCAGCTTGAGTATAAGCTCGGAGCCTTGGGAAAAGAGTTGCATTCCCTCGACATGGCACTGGTCAATGCTCGCAAAAATCGCCGCGATGTGGAGTCGCAAATTGCGGCAACGGATAAGAAACTCGATCAGTTACGGAGTAGCAAAAAAGCCTTAAAGTCAGATATCCGGCAGCTTGAAAGCCGGATGATCGAGCAAGCGGTTGCGGCCTATCAGCGGGCCGGTCGGGAACCCGGATGGATGGATATTTTTGTCGGTGTCGAAGTATCCGAAATTCCGCATCGGAAGAAGATGTTGCAGTTCGCTATGGTTTCCCAGGATCGGGAGAGGCGCAGCTGGCAGAAGAAGGTCACAGAACTGGCTGAAATCGAAAAGCTTGAAATCGCAAAGCGCGAAGAGCTGGCAGTGTTGAAAAAAGAGCGGGTGAAACAGGAGAGTGAAGTCGCAAAACGCGTGGATGAGAAGCGCAGAATGACCAGCAGGGTGCGCAAAGATGTCCGGTTAAATAGTGAGAAACAGAAACAGTTGGCACTGCAGGAGAAAGAGCTTCAACGACTGCTCGATGGGTTGGGAGAGGAGCTTCGCGGTAGCGACAGAGCCTCCAGGCCGGAATCGGTGAGAAAAAAGCGTGGCAAATTGCCGTGGCCTTTGAAAGGAAAGGTGGTTGCAAGTTATGGTTCACGACCGGTGCCCGGAAGGCCGGAGCTGACAGGTGTACAACTCAGGCCTGTTAAGAAAAGCGGAAAAGGTAAAGAGGTCAAGGCGATCGCTGGCGGTCAGGTTCGGTATGCCGACTGGTTCGGTGGCTATGGACTTATGATGATTATCGATCATGGGGATGGCTTAATCTCGGTATATGCCCATAATGATGCACTGTATTGGCAGATGGGTGACTGGGTTGAAGGTGGCGAAGTGCTGGCTTTGGCCGGTAGCACCGGTTGGATTGAAGATGTCAGGTTATACTTTGAATTGCGTGATCAGGGTAAGCCAACGAACCCAAAGAAATGGTGCCGGCGATAATAAATAGCCTGGGTATATGTGCCTCACCGGAGTCGGTGAGAAGTAGGAGACAGTAATGAGTTTGAAAACAACACGGTTTATTTTGGCTGGTGGTATGGTGGCTGTCATGGCGGCGGCCGTTGTGGCCTGGAACCCTGCTGAAGGTTACCGGACGGCGACTGCTGCAACCGATTATAAACAGCTGGATAAGTTTTCGCAGGTGATGGATGCCGTTCGGAAATCCTATGTGGAAGAGGTGACGGACGAGGAGCTGATCGAAGGTGCCCTGACGGGGATGTTGTCCAACCTCGACCCTCATTCAACCTATATGAATCGGGATATGTTCAAACAGATGCAGGTCGATACGCGTGGAGAGTTCGGCGGACTGGGTATTGAGATCACCGCTGCTGAAGGCGGTATACGGGTGGTTGCGCCGATCGAGGATACACCGGCCGATAAAGCGGGAATTGAGGCCGGAGATCTGATTATCAAGATCGAGGATCAACTGGCCAAAGATATGTCGTTGCCTGAAGCGGTGAAGATGATGCGTGGTAAGCCCGGGACGATGATCCGCTTAACTATTTTCCGCGAGTCCGAAGCTCAGCCGATCGATGTGAAGATTCGACGGGCGGTCATCAAGGTGCAGTCGGTCAAGAGCGACCTTATCGCACCGGGGTTTGCATATTTGAGAGTCGCGCAGTTTCAGGAGCGTACCAGCGAGCAGTTGAGAGAGCAGTTGGGCGAGTTGCGTAAGAAGTCGAAAGGCGGATTGCGCGGCGCCATCCTTGATCTGCGCAACAACCCGGGAGGTCTTCTGGATCAGGCGGTTGAAGTGAGCGACCTGTTCCTTAATAAGGGTGGTATTGTCAGCACCAGATCGAGAGTTGGAAGAAGTATGTCGTTTGAGGCGGAGAAGGGTGACCTGTTGAATGGGCTTCCCCTGGTGGTGTTGATTAATAACGGATCGGCTTCAGCGTCCGAAATTGTCAGTGGCGCACTTCAGGATAATCACCGTGCTGTCCTGATGGGGACCAAGAGTTTCGGCAAGGGTTCCGTGCAACGTATTGTGCCCCTGAATGATGGCACGGCATTTAAATTGACCACCTCCCTCTACTATACCCCAAGCGGGCGCTCTATCCAGGCAACCGGTATCGATCCGGACATTGAAGTCGAACAGGTGGCGATCAGGCTGGAGGAGAAACAACAGCAACTTTCGATCTCCGAACGCGATCTGAAGGGGCATCTTGAGAATGGCAATGGTAAAAAGAGGTCAGAGAAGCTCTCCGAGGAGACAGTCAGTGAACTGATGAAGGACAGGCTCTCCCGTGATGTCCAGTTGCAGCGGGCGTTGGATCTTTTGAAAGGGCTGAATGCACTGCAGAAAAAGAGCTAGCTGCCGTTGATACCTGATCGATGAGTCGTCGACCGAAAAAACGGCCATATTGGCTATATGCATCGCTTGCATCGGTTCTGGTCCTGCTCGTGGCGGTGATACTGTTATCGAACAGCGAAGAGGAGCCGTTGCGCGCTTCTGTTGCCATTGTCACGGATGATGGTACCGCTACCAATGCTTCGGTTGATAAACCGCTGGATTTTCCATTTGAAGAGCTGACAGAGGAGAAAAAGCTTCAGGCACCTAAAAAAGTTAAGGTCTTGACCCGTAATGGTTTCCCGGAATCCGGTATTGCACTGGTGATTGACGATGTGGGCTATGATATGAAGGCATTAACGCGTATGCTGGCTTTGCCGTTCCCGGTTGCTATCTCGATTCTTCCCGAGTCACCGGGGGCAACCAGGGCAGCTTCATTGGCACATGAGGCGGGCCAGGTGGTGATGTTGCACCTGCCGATGGAGCCGACCAGTCCGAAATATCGTGCAAAAATGGGGGCATCGTTTCTTCGTGCCGATATGGATGAGCCCCAGATTCGTGAGCGGTTTCAGTCCGCTTTGAAACAGGTGCCGTATGCGGTTGGTGTTAACAACCACATGGGTTCACTATTAACGACACATCAGCAGCCAATGCAGTGGGTGATGCAGATGTGCGAGGAGCATTCGCTCTTTTTTATCGATTCAAAAACGTCTCACGACTCAGTTGCGGCAGACCTGGCGGCACAACAGGGGCTGGTGTGGGGTGCGAGAAGTATATTTCTCGATCATACAGTGGATGCGGAAGATCTTAGAATGGCGTGGGATTCAGCGCTTCGATGTGCCCGTCAGAAGGGCTCATGTATTGTGATTGCTCATCCCCATGCAGAGACGTTGAACTTTCTTGAGCAGCAGGTGAACGAGAGCGATCATGTATGGATTCGTCCGGTGACATCCATGCTGCACAGGGAGGGGAGATCATGATGGCAGCGCTGCGCCGGTACCTTATGGCGGGTGTTGCTGTTGCAATCCCGATCCTTGTGACGTTTCTTGTCGTACGGTGGCTGATTGACCTGTCCGATCGTGCATTGGCACTTCTGCCGCCGGCTTATCATTCGGAAGCACTGTTTGGCATGCATATTCCGGGCCTGGGCGTGGTTGTGGCACTCTCCATGCTCATATTGATTGGAGCTTTAACGACCAACTTTATCGGTAACAGAGTAGTGAGGTGGTTTGATGCGCTGCTGGCGCGTGTGCCGATCGTACGTTCGGTTTACGGTGCGGTTAAGCAGTTGATGGAGGCTGTGCTGGGTAAGGACGGGCGTGCCTTTCGCCAGGTGGTACTTCTTCCCTTTCCACAGGCAGGACACTGGACGATCGGTTTTGTGACAGGTGAAACGTCGCTTCCGCTACCGGGTGAAGAGCCAAGGGTGGCGGTCTTTGTGGCGACTACGCCAAACCCGACATCAGGCTGGTTGTTGTTCGTCAGTGAGTCGGAGTTGATTCCTCTGGATATGAGCGTTGAGGAGGGGATGAAGCTGGTGGTCTCCGGTGGCATGATTACACCGCCTGAACCTGCCGGTAATCCCACTTCAGGGGCGAAATAGATGACGCGTCGAATGACCAGCCTGTTAATTTTGATTTTACTGTTTGCCTCCGGTGAATCGATGGCAGCCTCGGCTTATGAAAAAGCCAGACTGAATATTCAGGCAAATCGTAGCGATGCTGCATTGAAGATCCTGAGAAAAGAGGTGAAGAGCCGGCCAGACGATTACCGGGCATGGTTTCTTGTCGGGGTGGCCAGCGCACATCTCAAGCAATATCACCAGGCGATTGAGGCATTCCGGCATGTAATCGATATCAACCCGTCTCTTTCAGAGCCTCATGATAATCTGGCAGTGATTTATAATGAGCTGGGCGATGTAAAGGCTGCTGTGGCGGAGTTGGAGCAGTCGCTAAAGAAGAATCCGGGCAGTGCGGTTGCAGAGGAAAACCTGGCAGACCTCTACCTGAAACTGGCACTGAAAAATTATCGTAATGCTTTGGCAAAGACACCGAGCCCACAACTGGAGCAGCGATATATGCGATTGCTACAGGTGCGCGGCACTGTTCCGGCGTCAGATTTGCAGGAGAATGCCACGGATGGTGTGACGGATGGTGGTTCCGCGGCGGTCGCGAAAAAGCCGAGTGTTGTGGCATCCTCCTCTGTCACCACCGGAGGTCACCGGGAGGAGTCGGCTGATGAAGATTCCCCAGCTATGTTGCAGGAGGCTGCCCATGAAGATCCTTCCCGGCAGGATATGGAGAGCGGGAAGAGAAATATAAAAGAGAAGGTGTTAACAGCAGTTGAGGCATGGCGAAATGCCTGGTCTGCACGCGATCTTGAAGGCTATTTCTCTGCTTATGCCGTCGGTTTCGAGCTGCCTGCGCGCTTCGATTCTCTGGCAGCGTGGCAGAGCTATAAGCGTCGTGTTATCGCTTCGAAATCCTATATCGATGTTGAGTTGAGCGATATTCAGGTGACGTTTAAGGATGATGAAAATATTGCGGTAGTTAAATTTTTTCAAAAATTCCGCTCTAACAGTTACAATAGCGACGATTCGAAGGTTTTGCAGATGATTCTGATGAATGGAAGCTGGAAAATTGTAAGAGAGGAATCGGTTTCGTGATGAAAATTATCCTGGCTTGTTTGGTAGCGGCAGTTCCCGTAAGCGTAATGGCTGGTGAGGCGGTTTCGTTGGATCAGCGGGCGATACTGGCGCTGGATGCAGAAGAGGCGGATGTGGTGAAAGCACTGCCTCAGTCTGAAAAGATGGTGCTTCGCGCAACGCTGGCATTGAAGGAGGGTTCGCCGGAGCGGGCTCTCGGTTACCTGAAAAACCATGCTCTTGAAACCGATCCGCTCGCCGCCCTGATTGAAGCAGAGGCCCATCGCCAGTCGGCTGTTCAGGCAGTTGCCAGAGCCGGTAATTATGCACGTGCGTTGAAGGATAAGAAGGCAAAACTTGAAGACGCGGATCTTTCTGCCGGCCTGGCAGAAGCAGAGGTGCGACTGCATGCGTTCATGGATCGTCTGGATGGTATTTATGGTAAACCCATGCACTTGCTCAAGCTGGGATCGGATATCAAGAGCGTTTTTATGGTTGATAAAGCGCGTTCCAGAATGCTGGTTTATGAGCGTGATAAGTCTGGTGCGTTTCAACGTGTTGCCGATGAATATATCGTGACCGGAGCCAAAGGTGGCGATAAACAGAAGCGTGGAGATGCGCGGACTCCCAACGGTATCTACCGATTTGTGAAGCGCCTGAACAGAAATGAGTTGGATGCAAAGTACGGGCCACTTGCGTTTCCTATCGATTATCCCAATGAGCTGGATCGTCTGCATGCAAAGAACGGTAACGGTATCTGGATGCATGGATACCCGTATGGCGTGGGCCGTCGTCCTCCTCAGGATACCCGCGGATGTTTTGCTCTTCCTAATGACCGACTGCTTGCCGTCGCTGAACATGTTCACCTGAAGCACAGCTGGGTGGTTGTCGGAGAGGATTTTATCTTCGATCAGGAAGAGAGGCAGGAGGCATTGCTGAAATCGGTGTCTGCCTCTTTGAATCAGTGGCGGACGGATTGGTCATCTCTCGATACCGAAGCATACCTGGAGCACTACCATTCGCAGTTTCGTTCCGGAAAGCGTAACCTGGCAAGCTGGAAGCGTTATAAAAGACGCGTGAACAGCAACAAATCATTTATTGAGATTTCACTTTCCGATATCAGTCTGTTGCACGATCCCAGTCGGTGGCCTGAAGGTGAAGTGGTGGTTGCTGAGTTTGACCAGCATTACCGTTCCAGTAACTACAAAGACGTGACCCGTAAACGTGTCTATCTGGCGCGCAGCGATGAAAAATCTCCCTGGAAAATTCTGATTGAAGAGAGCGTTTCCAAATGAGTAATGGCAGAGAGAAAAAGGCAAAAAAGGGTGAGGTGAAGAACCTCTCGGATCGCCGGATGCAACAGCTGGCCAATGAGAATCATGAATTGAAAGAGTATGTTGCGGATGTCATGAGACGTTTGCGTGATAATGAGCGTCTTTTTGCCAGGCTTTTTGAACTGGAATCGAAAGTGCTCGCTTCCACCGATGCAGAAGACCTCTGCTTTACACTGCTTCGTGAGCTTCGCTCGGAATTTTCTCTCGATATGGTCCGGTTCTGGCTGGACAGGTCGAGCTTTATCGGTAATTGCCAGCTGGAAGGTCTCTCTGAAAGGGATCTCGTCTGGATTGAGAAGGGCGAAATTGCCAATATGGGCCTGATTGGAAGACATGTCTGTTTGATGCGTCTGGATCGTAATAAGGGGTTTGCCTGGCTCGAAAAACAGGATGAGCATCTGGGCTCACTGGTACTTCTGGTGCTGGGCACTTCCGATAAGCCGTTCGGCGTACTCGGTATGGGTTCGATCGATGCCGAGCGTTTTTCCCCGGATCAAAGTGTCGATTTTCTTCAACACCTGGCCCAGGTGATTGCTCTAAGTCTCGAAAATGCAGTGGCGCGCGAACGTCTGGCTCGCCATGCCATCACGGATTCACTGACCGGTGTCCATAATCGTCGTTTTCTGCAGCCGCACAGTCACCAACCACTTTCTCAGTGGTTTGGAAAGGGTGTTCCGGTTGCCTGTCTCTATTTCGATGTGGACGATTTTCGTGCCCAGAACGAGAGGCTCGGTAGCGAGGCAGGTGATGACATGCTTGGCGCTATTACCGAGATGGCCCGCAGTTTCGTACGTGTTCAGGACCCGTTGATTCGTATGGGAGGAGACGAGTTCGTACTTCTTCTTCAGGGATGTGAGCGCGAAAAAGCTGCCGAGATAGCCGGACGTATCGTTCATGGGTGTGCGGATATTACCATTCAGGACGAGAAACCGAGCATTAGCATGGGTGTCGCCCTCTCCTCCGCCAAACAGGACTTTTCGGTAAAATACCTGGTCGATCAGGCTGATCAGGCAATGTATGTGGCCAAGGCACTGAGTGGTTCGCGATTTGAGTTTGCAGAGACCGATCCGGAACCTTCTTAAAAGGACTTCATGCAATTAAGTGAGGCGAAGGCCCGCTATCTCAGGCAACTTGCCGAAGTACGACTGGCCTCGGAACATACGGTATCCAATTATCAAAGAGACTTAAGCCGCTTCATTGAGCAGTGTGGGGACAAAGCGGTTGATCGTGTAACTCGGGATGATGTGCAGGGTTGGATGGTCGCAGGGTTTGGCAAGGGGCTCTCCCCCGTAACATTGGCGCGTAGATTGTCAGCCCTTCGCGGCCTCTTTGATATGGCGATGCAATCGGGGTGGTGTGAGAAGAATGTTGCCGCCGGTATTCGCCCCCCGAAACAGCCGAAGCGACTACCCAGAACCCTGCCCCCTGAACAGACCAGTCAAATGATGCACGATACGACTTCAACGGCTGAGGAGCGTGATCTGGCATTGTTTGCCGTGATGTATGGTTGTGGTCTGCGCGTTTCTGAGGCGGTTGGCCTGAATATTCAGGATGTCTCGATTGAAGGGGCCGAACTACGTGTTTTCGGAAAGGGGAAGAAAGAGCGAGTGGTACCGATTCCCGAGGGTGTGATTCAGTTGATCCGGAGCTATCTGAAGGTTCGCGACAGCATGGCATCGGAGAAAAATGCACTTTTTCTTAATCGACGGGGAGGACGCCTTACTGCACGTAGTGCTCAGCGGATGGTCAAGAAGCGAGCATTTGAAACCGGAGCCGATATCTCAGTTACGCCACATCGTTTACGCCACTCCTTCGCAACCCATCTGTTGGCTGGCGGTGTTGATCTGCGGGCAATTCAGGAGCTGTTGGGGCACGCCTCTCTGGGAACCACCGAACGATATACACACCTCGATATGGCGAAGTTAACCGAGATTTATGATCAGGCTCATCCCAGAGCAAAAAAAAAACCGTAATACGTTTTTTATCCTTTTGTCATAGCTGTGTCTTCGTGCGTGGCTTTAAACCGACGCATCATGGTGAAGACTTTATTGGGGTATCGATTGCTACCCAGTGAGCCGTTGTAAGCAGCCAGTGCCCGGTCCAGCTTTTTGTAGCGGTTCAGGTAGTGGCGAATAATGGCGCAGCCATAACGGAGGTTGGTTTCAATTTCGAAAAGATTGTCTTCGTTCGAGCCCAGCTCTTTTTTCCAGAATGGCATTACCTGCATCAAACCACGGGCACCGACATTACTCAGGGCGAAGTGATCGAACTGCGACTCCACAGCGATAACCCCTAATACCAGCTCAGGGGAGAGCTCAAAGCGGACACTGTAGAGATGAACCCAGCGGGCAATGGTTTCGGCTTCTGATGCATCCGGAACCCATTTCCGAATCAGATGTTTGATATCAGCGACCCAGATATCATGCTCGAAATTTTTCGGCGTTGCTGCAGGTTTCAGCATCTCCCGCAGTTCGTTCTTCTCTTCAGGTTTAATATCGAGAGAGCCCGTACTTTTTTCGACAATGGTTTTAGCGGTAATGGTTTGAGCCATATGCTGCTTCGTTTCCGGAGAGCTTGAGATCCAGAAAGGCAGCGAGATGGCAAAGCCCGCGATCATTACCCCGGCCAGCACTCCCTTACCGGAAGCACCGCTCAGGTACTCTGCCGCACGTCGTTTCAGTTGTTGCTCCCGGCCAGCATGGAGAGCGTCTCTTCGACGATATCGTTGAGTGCGATCTCCTGCTTCTCTTCGCCGCGCAGGCGAATCTCGGCCACGCCGCTTTCAAGACCGCGATCACCAATCACGATATGCAGTGGCAGCCCCATCAGTTCGGCATCCTTGAATTTTACACCAGGACGCTCTTTTCGATCATCCCAGAGCACGTCGATGCCTTTTTCGGTGAATTGCTCATAAAGGCTCTCCGAAATTTCCATGCCCTGGTCCGATTTGCCCATCGTGATGAGTGCAATCTGGAACGGCGCCAGGTGTGCAGGCCAGGCGATTCCATTCTCATCGTTGCACTGCTCGACAATCGCCGCCATCAGGCGCGATACACCGATACCGTAGCAACCCATGGTGGCGGTGGTGCGCTGCCCCTGCTGATTCTGGAAAAGCACCTCCATCGGTTCCGAATAGACCTTGCCCAGTGCGAAGACGTGGCCTACCTCGATACCGCGGGAGAGCTCGATCGTTCCGTCGCACTTCGGGCAGCGGTCGCCGGCACGGGTTTCGCGCAGGTCGGCAAACAGGGCTGCCGATTCGTCTCGGGCAATATCGAGCCCGGTGATGTGCATATCCTTTTTGTTGGCACCGGCAACCAGACCAACCGCATCTCTCAGGGTTTCGTCGAACAGACGAGTACAGCTTAAGCCCATCGGGCCGACAAAGCCGGCGATACCGCCAACCGATTCGATCTCCTCATCGCTGGCCATCACCACACTATCGGCACCAAGTGCACGGATTAACTTGATCTCCTGCAACTGATCGTCGCCACGTACGCAGGCGGCAACGATCTGACCGTTATTCGTACCTCCCTCGACCCGGTAGACCAGCGTTTTCACCAACTGGGAGATGTCGTGCTTCAGGAAGGCGGCCACATCTTCGGCCGAGGTGGCGCCCGGTGTCTCGACACCGCTGATATCTGCACCGCTGCCTTGCGGGATGTCACGATCTGAATCGGCCATCTCGACATTGGCGGCATATTCGCACTTCGAGCAGTGGGCGATCAGGTCTTCGCCCGATTCGGCCAGCACATGGAACTCATGCGAAGCGGAACCGCCGATAGAGCCGGTATCGGCCTCGACCGGGCGGAATTTCAGGCCCAGACGTGTGAAGATACGTTTGTAGGCCTCGAACATCTTCTCATATTCGCGGTGCAGGCAATCCTCATCGGCATGGAAGGAGTAGGCATCTTTCATGATGAATTCGCGGCCGCGCATCAGTCCGAAGCGGGGACGAATTTCATCGCGGAACTTAGCCTGAATCTGGTAGAGGTTCATCGGCAGTTGTTTGTAGGAGCGCAGTTCACGGCTCACCAGATCGCAGATCACCTCTTCATGCGTCGGGCCAAGGCACGATTCGAAGTCGTGGCGGTCGGTGAAGCGGAGTAGCTCAGGCCCGTACTTCTCCCAGCGGTTCGACTTCTTCCACAAGTCGCCTGGCTGCACCATCGGCATCAACAGCTCCTGTGCTCCGGCTCGATCCATCTCTTCGCGTACGATGTTTTCGATCTTGCGCAATACGCGCAGACCCATCGGCAGGAAATCGTACACACCGGAAGTCACACGGCGGATAAAGCCTGCTCTTAAGAGCAGTTTATGGGAGATAACCTCGGCATCGGCCGGATCATCGCGCAGGGTTGGTGCAAGAAACTGTGAATATCGCATGACCGTGAAGCATAACGATGAACCTTAAGGGGAGGTAGGGGAAAGTTACTCGGACGACCTGTTCAGTATGGCTACGAAATCGCCAGTCAGTGTTCCGGCAACCGCACCATCATATTCGAGCGCAGTGACCACCTTGATTCGGGCTCTGCCCTTTCGCCTGAGCATGTTGAGGAAGCGCGCCCAATCGGCATCTTCGGCCAGACCCGCTCTGGCAAAGAATGTGCCGAGCACAGGAGCATCGTAGCTCATGGTGTTTCGCTGGATCACCAGCGTGGTTTTAAGCCCCTCAGCATGGATGCGGGTATGCAGGAACGACCACGCCGCCAGAATGGCAATGGAAGATGCACTGCCGCCGAAGAGCGAATCACGGTGGTTGATGTTGGGTGCCAGCGGCGCACTGAGGGTGACATGGTCCGGTGCGATCTCTACCACTTGGGCCTCCATCGCCGCCGATTGAGGAATATGTTCGTAAAGGTATTGCTTAAGTTCGCTTTTGTTCATAAGCCAATATCCTTTGCGCTCCAGTTGAGTAGCGATGTCCAGACTTCATCGGGTTTCCATGTCGCAAACATCGGAGAGCACGAAGCCGATACATCCAGGCCGACCACCTTGTGCAGATAGTGAAACATGAACGCGGAAACACGGTAGTTCATAATGCAGTGGATAAATACCTTCTTTCCGGCCAACTCATCCATGATGTTGCAGAAGCAACGCACATGCTCGGGCGTGGGGGCATCGAAAGGTACCGGCAGGTGAATGTAGTCCATGCCCAGAGCCGAGACGAGAATCTCTTCATCATGCACCGCATCGCGGTGATCGGACATGCCGAGATTAATGACGGCTGCATATCCCGCTTCGGCGATGAGCGGAAACTGTTCGCATGTCGGTTGCCCGGCCGTGCCGATCCTCTCACCCATGGCGAAGAAATTGCGGATCGACCCCAGTTCCGGGTTCACGATGTTTCCTGCTCTTCCCGGAGTTGCTGCATGGTGGTGGCGGTCAGCAGGTCGATCTCGCGGCCACGTTCTTTCAGGTGCTCGATCACCATGGCGAAACGTTCCTGCGACAATGGCTGGCCGAATTTGAACTTGGCCGAAAGCGATTTTACGTCGATTCGCACCATCGCCAGAGCGGCAAAATGTTTGTCGTATGCATCCGAATTGAAGCCGATGTAGTTTCCTTCCGGTTGC
The DNA here is from genome assembly GCA_050304695.1 of Mariprofundaceae bacterium. Classification (GTDB taxonomy): domain Bacteria; phylum Pseudomonadota; class Zetaproteobacteria; order Mariprofundales; family Mariprofundaceae; genus WSZY01. The sequence continues at coordinate 50,258 of JBNLEB010000001.1, read as the reverse complement.
AGCTTCTGCATCAACGCAGTGAAGGCCGCCGCAATCTCATCGCGCGATGTCACCGTCTCCGCAACGCCATCGATGGTGACCGATTTGAAGAAGGAACTGGCCGGGCAGGCAGGCCCCTCTGTGCTGCTGAAATAGGATGGAATGATGGTTTCATCGGCGACGACATTGAACGAGATGTGCGAATTGGCCCGAATCATCTCCATCTTTTTGCCCTTCGGCGAGGAGTGGAAGTAGATCGCATTGTCGAGATAAACGAAATTAACCGGTACGGCGTAGGGGTGTTCGCCGGGCGTACTGCTTGCCAGTGCCAGCACCCCATAACCTGCCTCATGCAGCATGGCAGCAATCATCTTTTTATCGGTAACCTTAAATACCTTTTTCATTTTATACCCTTTCAAATCCCATATTCGCGTTCCACCCGGCAGATACGAACGCGAAAGCATTTGTACCACTTCCTTCCCTTGCTTTGGGCCACTTGGTGCTCGGCATTCGCTTTCCACGCCTTGATCGAATTCAGCGAATCCCAGTAGGAGACGGTGATGCCGGTCTCCTGCCGTGCCGAATCCACCCCCAGAAAACCCGGCTGCTGCGCGGCAAGCTCGACCATCCGTTCGGCGATTTCTGCATAGCCGTGATCACCTTCAGTCCGAATCGAGGTAAAGATGACGGCGTAGTAAGGCGGTTCGGTGGTTGTGGTTATGGCAGGCAAATCTCCGCCTCCATGAAGGTGACCGCTTGGCCAGTGAGGGTGACCCGCTCGCCGTTCAACGCGCAGCCGATATCGCCGCTGCGCTTTGAAACCTGCCGGGCCTTCAGAACAGATTTGCCGAGACGCTCAGCCCAGTAGGGGGTGAGAATGCAGTGGGCGGAGCCGGTGACCGGATCTTCATCGATGCCGTATTTCGGTGCGAAGAAGCGGCTGACGAAGTCCACATCATCTCCCGGAGCTGTGACGATGACGCCGCGCAAATCCAGCTGTTTCAGAAGGGTCATGTCCGGCTCGATGGCCAGCACATCGGCTTTGCTCTCCAGCAGCACCAGATAGTCATCCTCGGCCAGCACCTCGATGGGCCCTCTATTTAAAGCACCGCCCAGTGCTTCGCTCAACAGATTCGGCGTAGCACACGGCGATGGCGGCGTGGCGGGGAAATCCATACTCAATAGCTCGCCCTGCCGCTCCACCCGCAATTCACCGCTCAGGGTTTGGAAGGTGATGGCGGGTTCTGCGTAACCAAGATGGCTGAAAAGCACATGTGCCGCAGCAAGGGTGGCGTGGCCGCACAACTTCACCTCGGCTGCCGGTGTGAACCAGCGCAGGTGAAAGCCGTTCCCCGTCGGCACAAAGAAGGCGGTTTCCGAGAGGTTGTTCTCCGCTGCAATCGCCTGCATCAGCCCATCGTCCAGCCACGACTCCAGCGGCACGATGGCAGCCGGATTGCCCTCGAACGGTTGCTCAGCGAAAGCATCAACCTGATACTGTTTTAGTCTCATGGCAGCTTCATGCCCCCTCTCCATCACCATGGCCATTCTCGGCGAGTAGCGCGATGAACGCATTCACCTCAGGCATGGTTTCAAATCTTTCTCCTGTCGGTGCCACCACACCCCACGACGCCTTCGAATCAAGATAGAGGTTCGCCGCAATCTGAAACGGCGCATCCTCCAGCGTGCCGACAGGAATCCAGTAGTATTCCATGCCTCTTAAACGATTGGGAACAGGGGAGCCGCAGTGGCTGCAGAAGTTGGAGCTGAAGCCTGTCTCTTTGCGCCAGCAGGTGATGTGCTCTTCACCCTTCGTCCACACCACCTGTTCGACGGGAACAATGGCACCGCTATTGGAGGCCGATCCCCCCTGTTTGCGGCAGAGGCTACAGTGGCACTGGTAGATGTTCCGCCCCATATCCGAAACAACGAATTCCACACTTCCGCACAGGCAACTGCCCCTGATCTCCATACCTTGCTCCATCCTCTTCTCCTCCTTTAGTGCCCTGTTTACGTCGCTGTTCGCGCTACTTCACACCTGTTCCCAGCCATGCGTCCGAGGTGAGCTCTGTCGGTGTGGATGGCAGCCGCTCGTTCAGGAATGCCAGCGCTACCTGCTCCTTCTCCCGCCACTCATCCTCGGCCATATTCTTCTTCATCATCTGGATCGGTGCGCTACCGCGAACCATCCCATCCCAGAAGCCATCGATCGATTCGACCGGGAAGGCCCCGGTGAGTTTGCGAATCTCGACATCTTTGAATCCCGCCTCGCGCATCTCACGCTCAAACAGCTCCGGATTTTCCAGCGTATCGATGGCGCGCTGCGGCTCGGGCAGCTCCGGCTTCATCGCCTTGATGGCCCCGAACATCGTCATCATGGCCGGTGACATATCGACCGGCGCCCAGCTGGTGACGGCAACCCTGCCGCCCGGCTTAAGGGTGCGGTGGATTTCGGCGAAACCTCTGCTGCGATCAGGGAAGAACATCAGCCCGAAGAGCGAGAAGGCGGCATCGAAGGAGTCGCTTTCGTAGGGGAGCTGCTGCGCGTCACCACAGTGAATATCGATATTGGTGTGTCCTTCCTGTTTAATCTGTTCGGCGAAGCAGTCGAGCATCGCCTGCGAAAAGTCGATGCCGTGCACTTGGGCAGCAGAGCGGGCGCACCTGAGCGCCAATGTGCCCGGCCCGCAGGCGACATCAAGCAGATGCATTCCCGGTTTCAGATTGGCGGTGGCAATAGCCGCATCGGCGAATTGGCCGAACATCTGCATCGTCGTTTCGGCATAACCTGCCGCCACCAGATCCCACGGTTCGAAACCTGACAGCGGATTCTTTTTCTGACTCATGGTTGTTTCTCCTCTGCTTTGCTCAGGCTCTTTTTCATATGAATCAGTGCAACCCTGTCACCTTGCGGAGTGGTCCGCTCCTCGACCTCATAGGGTGAATAGCCGAGTGAGTTATAGAGCAGCAGGGCGGGGGTATTCTCACCGAAAACAGAAAGTTTAATAGTTGGAAGGTGGTGTCTCTCCGCTGCAACGACTTCCATATATGAAACCATCTCTCTTGCAACACCTCTGCCGCGATGACTTCGGGCGACAATCAGATTACCGATAAAGGCCGATATACGCGGCGTAGCATTGAAGAGATTGGCGAAGCCGACAATCTCATCGCCATCCACTGCGACAGTTAATTCAAACCGCTTTTTGGCAATGGTTCGGAGTTGATCCGGCGTAAGCGGGTATTGGCCTGCCGGATAGACAAAAAACAGCTCCCTGCTATCTGTAATCAGTTTGCAGATAGCTTCAAAGTCGGCCTCTGTTGCTTCCCGAAAGCTGCACATGCTCACCCCTTTGTTTATTGTAATAGCCAGGTCAATCCGAGTAGCGCGAGTGTGGCGAAGAGGGAGGTGGATGGAAAGCGGAACGGATTGATCTCTCCTTTGATGGCGACGGCTGCACTTAGTAGCGAAAAGGTGGTGGTCAGCACGGTTAAAAACAGAACCAGTTCCGGTCGATCCGGATGCAATGCCACATATGCGTAACCTCCCCCCATGACAAAGGTGAAAATGGTGGTGATGTGCCAGCAATAGTAATTAAGCCATTTGGAAGCTTTGGGCAGATGAGTGTCGGCCAGCAGCGGTACGGCCACACGAGGGCCGCCGATGAAGGTGTGAACGACAAAGGTGGCGGCACTCATGAATACGGCTGCCCATAGAAGATATGATGACATCTTAATTCCTCTGCTCCGGGACTTTATTCCGGGATGGTTTATTCCGGGGCGTAGCCGTCATACTGAGGGATTTCATCGGTAATTCGATCCCAGTTGGCCTTTGATGTGGCAAAGATATGGGCTTTCGGTCGTTCGCTGATATCCGATTCGACGGTACCAAGGCGGATGCGCACCTTGTCGGGTCGCTTCACGCTCCGGTTCAATATGGGGGAGCCGCAGACTCTGCAGAAATATTTTGTATTGCCCGGAGCCGATTCATAGCCGGTTAGCATCTCCTCGCCATGCAGGGTAAAGGCGTTCGCATCCACCAGCCCATTGGTGGCGTAGGCGCTGCCTTGCGCCTTCCGGCACTGAGAGCAGTGACACATCACGATATCCTCGATACTTCCGTCGATCTCGAACGTGATCGTGCCGCAGAGGCAGCTTCCCCGGTAAGGCATCACTCGCCCTCCCAGTAGTCGTGGTTATCTTCCACTTTGCCGACATACATGAAGCGTTGCGGTTTGCCGGAGCCGTCGGGAGGAAGATCGGCCAGCACGCCGAACTTGCCGGAATCGGGATACTCGGCGATCTCGGGAGAGGCTTTGGTGCTGACTGCCAGATAGGTGAGCTCGACACTGCCGCTGTTGATGATCTGGTGTGCGGTTTCAGGACCGCCCGGCGGGCAGGCGACGATGTCATGTTTTTTAAGCGGGTAGGTCTCGGCTCCGATACGAACCTCACCCTCACCTTCGAGGATCAGGAACATCTCTTCATTCACACGGTGGTTGTGGAAAGGAAAGGCGCGCTTGCCCGGCGGTACGGATGTGATGTTGTAACCAAGCTTCTCGGCTCCGATCAACGGCGCGATTATGCCCATCTTCGCATCGAAGCGTTCGGCTGCTTCACCTGTCGCTGCCATCGCTCCGGGACGGGCCCGCAGCTTCACATCGTTCAAGTTCATGATTGGTTTCTTCACATCGATCCCCCTTACTTCAGGGGAAACGGTAACAGGGGCGTATGGGGATGTCCGTTAAAAAAACGCCTCTTTAAAAGAGGTGTGTCTTTTCTGATGCTCTTCCCGAATCAATCCTCGCGGACGAGGCGGAAACCGATATAGGGCAGGCGCAGTACCGGTACGAAGAAGCGGCGGTCGGCCGAGCGCATGCCTTTGGCATAGAATGACCAGGCACCGCCACGTACGGAGCGATGTTTATTCGATTTCTCATCTTCGACGCAGGTTTCGCTACTACTGTAATCCTTGGAATAGATTGAGCATGTCCACTCCCAGACATTGCCGTGCATATCGTAAAGTCCCCATGGATTGGGTTTTTTCCGGCCGACCGGGTGGGTCTGCTGACCGGCATTCATGCCGTACCATGTATGTTCATCGAGCAGTGTGCGCTCAGCAGCAGCATCGGCTGTATTGATATCCAGAAGCATTTTAAAGAAGGAGTGGTTATTCATGCCACCGACATGATCGCCAAAGGAGAAGGCGGTGGTGGTACCGGCACGCGCTGCATACTCCCATTCAGCTTCGGTCGGCAGGCGGTATGTATGCCCGGTTTTTTCACTCATCCATTTGGCGAATTCGTTGGCGTAAAACCACTTGATATAGATAACCGGGCGATCATCGCGACCCCAGTTGCTCAGGTCACGTGCTTTGGCACGGCCACTATCTTTAGTAAATGCATCGTACTGCGCGAAGGTGACTTCGTACTGTCCTATCCAGAACCCCTTCTTGATCTCGACTTCGTGCTGCTGTTCGTCGGCATAGCGGTCGGCCTCACTTTCCGGGCTTCCCATCATGAATTTGCCGGGTTCGATATAGACAAACGACATGTTGCCGAGCGGTTCAACATAGGTGTCGCCTTGTTTAGGCGAGTCGGCAGCGTTTACACCGGAACTGATGAACAGCAGTGTCATAAACATAAGAATCAGGTGTTTTAACAGGTATGACATGAAAACCTCTAGGTGATTATTGGGAAGGTGACGTTATTTCCAGGGGATATTGATACGCTGAAAAATATCGAGGATATGTTTGTGGCCGAGTATAAGGTGATAGATCACCATAAAGACGTGGAAGAAGAGAAAAGCCCAGATCAACAGGCCGAACATGGAGTGCAGGCTGAGGAAAAACAGCATGTCGGTCGTCATGCTGCCATCGGAACGGACACCATTCATTACATAGGCACCGGTCATTCCCATCATAATCAGCAGTGTAAAGCCGAGACCGTGCATGGCACCGGCCAGCGCACCCTGTTTTTCAGGCAGAGCCAATTTTCCGGACAGGATTCCCGGCAGCTCTTTTTTGGCCGATTGTAGAAATGCAGTACGCCCCTCTTTGGAAAACCATGGGATGAGCCTCTTCCATTGTCCCGGTTCGCTGAAACGGATGGATGCATAGAGTCCGCTGACCAGAAATGCCAGCCAGCCGAAAAAGATGATGTGCCAGGAGAAGATAATGTAGGTCCAGCCAACGATCTTGCCGGGTTCAGGGACCTCCATAAATAGCCCGCTGAATAGTTGGAATGCAACGGTAATAATCATCAAAAAATGCAATACTCGCGTCAGAGCGTTGATACGCATGATAGCTCCTGGTGGTAAAAAAAATCGGGGCGTCATTATTCACGAGCCCAACATATTATCAACCACTAATATATTGTTGTTATTATTCAACGTTCAATTGCATTCAGCATGTCCAGTATTCTATGATGAATATTGTCAAAATTGCCGTTGGATAAAATGAGAATATCATCCCCACTTTGTACGTTCATGCATAGGTGGTCAATAATTGCGTTAGCGTCGGCTAAAACCCGGGCATTTTCACCGATACTCGAGCAGAGCTCTTCGACATCGAGTAGCTGATCCGGGGTAAGATTGCGATCCGATGGAGGCACGAATATCACCTTGTCGGCATCGTCGAAGCAGTGAGACAGGCGCTCCTGATGAACCCGACTTCGCATGGTGTTGGAGCGTGGCTCGACCATCACCCATAAGCGTCCGTTACTTTTCATGGTTGCTTTCGCTGCAGATACAACACCTTTGATAGCAGTCGGATGGTGGGCAAAGTCATCGAAAACACGGATGTCATCAGCCTCTCCAACCAGGGTCATGCGGCGGCGAATTCCGGCGAACGATTCGAATGCCCGTTTGATGAGTTCGGTCGGGATGCCGAGCTGGAAAGCTGCGGCAGCTGCGGCACAGGCGTTTGAAACATGATGAATACCGATCATCTGCCACGAAGCTTCGAACAATTTATCTCCATGGTGGTAGAGGGCGAATGTCGAACCGTCTTCCGATAACGCTTCCCACTGCCACTCTGCATCGCTGTTTTCAAATCGGCTGAAACGGGTAACCGGTGTCCAGCAGCCTCGCTGAAGAAGTCCGCAAAGATTCGGATCATCCGCATTGATAATAATATGCCCTTCCATCGGGACCGTTCGAATCAGATGTTCAAATTGTAACTTGATTGCATCAAGGTCGGGAAAGATGTCGGCGTGGTCGTATTCAAGGTTATTAAGGATCAGGGTTCTGCTGTGATAGTGGAGGAATTTGGAGCGCTTGTCGAAGAAGGCGGTGTCATATTCATCACCTTCCAATACAAAATATTTACCGTTGCCGAGACGAGCACCACCTCCAAAATTTTCCGGTATCCCGCCTATGAGGAATCCGGGGCCCTTGCCATTCTCCGAGGCAACCTCCAGAAGGTGAGCCAGGATGCTCGATGTGGTGGTTTTGCCATGGGTGCCGGCTGTAACCACTGCGTGGCGATCCGGAAGAATATGGCTGCCGACAAACTCCGGCCCTGAACAGTAGGCAAGGCCACGATTAAGAATGGCCTCCACCTCGGTATTACCCCGACTCATGGCATTACCGATCACACAGAGGTCGGGTGAAGGGTTCAGGTTTGCTTCGCTGAAAGGTTGAACAGGGATAGAGAGCGATGCCAGATAATCGGACATCGGTGGATAAATCCCGGCATCGGAGCCTGTCACGGTAAAGCCTTTCTCTTTTGCAAGGTTGGCAATGGCGGCCATGGCAGTTCCGCAAATTCCGAGGATATGAATGTGATCTCTCTTTTTCATGGAAGCATGGAGTGTATGCGGCTTCTCCAACAAAGCAAAATAGTGTGGGAATATTTTTTCAACCTTTCTTAAAGCTGGTGAAAAAGCTGGTGAATTCAAATCCGATAGATATATTCGAAGCTATATCGTCTGGCGTGTTGCCCAGGCATGTGCAATATAAGTTAAGGGGGATAGATGTGGCGCTGACAGTTCATCCAATCGATGGCTTCATCAATCGTCTGCTTCGACAAAGTAGCCATTCTGCATCTCAGACAGCCGCTGAGCGAAGAAGTGGTGAACCGGATGGAAAAGAGCAGCTCTCTGCCTCCTCAAAAACGCATCAGGTAGCCACTTCTTCTCCTGACAGACGGTTGGAAGCCAAGCTACTCGAGATGTATAACCAGAACAGAGATCGCTCTTCTTAAGATAAAAGCGATTGATAGCTACCATCGGGTTATGGGAACTTCTTGTTATAGGGAGGCAGTTGCGCACGTTCGATTGTTTTGTGGGCGGCATGGGACTCTGTTTGGGATTTTAGGATTTCGTGGCATGCTTGCACGATGACTCACCACCTGCTTCCGACCGTTGATGTTCAGACCGGCCCCGGTCCGACGGCAACTGTGATCTGGCTGCACGGTCTGGGTGCCGATGGTCATGATTTCGAGCCGATTGTTCCCGAACTCGGGCTTCCCGAGGGGTTGCATGTCCGTTTCGTCTTTCCGCATGCTCCTTCGATACCGGTCTCCATCAACGGCGGCTATATCATGCCCGCATGGTACGATATCCGGCATGCCGATATCGGCTATCAGCAGGATGAACGCGGGATTGTCGATTCCGCACGTCAGATTCAGATGCTGATTGATCGTGAAGAGATGCACGGTATTGAATCCGACAGGATCATCCTTGCAGGATTTTCGCAGGGAGCAGCGATGGCGCTGCATGTCGGTATGCGGCAAGGGGAGGCGCTGGCCGGTATTATTGCGTTGTCAGGTTATCTGCCTCTGGCAGAGAAGGCGGCAAAAGAGATCTGCCCGGGTAGCAGGGAGACGCCGATCTTCATGGCGCACGGTGTCGACGATCCGATTGTTCCCTATCCACTGGGCGACAGATCGCATCGAACAGTGATCGAACTGGGTTACGATGTTACCTGGCACAGCTATCCGATGGAGCATGCCGTCTGCCACGAAGAGATTGTCGCCATCGGCAGATGGATCACGAAGATACTGGAGTAATATTTCGCGTCATTCCGACACAAGCTGCAATCCGGATGAATTGAACAGAAAGAGTCAGAATGTTGACGCCTGCCGGTATATACATCCTCAGCTCAATTTTTCCCGGATTGGAATTGGAGAACTCGTGCAGCACGAATAGCCTAAAAGCGAGTATGCCGATAATCGGCAGGACCAGAAGCCAGTGCAGTGTAACGAATGGAGGGTAATGTCGTTTCATCCGTGAAGATGATGCGACCGCTTTTGTGTTCGACGGTAGTGGTTAACTTCGTCTGAACAGTCCCGGTAGCAGCCATGGTATCAGAAAGAAGAGCTGCCTGAGATGGAACCAGGCGACGGCTCTGGGTTTGTCGACATCTACCAGGATGATTGGAACCTGTTCGATACGACCGCCCCGGGCGATCACTTCCAGTGCAAAGATTCCGCAGATGCACGCACCCTTAAGATCCAGCTCCCTGGCCAGATCGCGACGAATAGCACGCAGACCGGTCCCCGAGTCGCCCACCTCGCCTTTCAGACCGGCAAGCCGGTTGATCAATCTTTCCGATGGGCGGGGGATGCGATTCCGTTCTCCCTGTACCATGTCGGCATAGCCCTTAATGATCGGTGCGACCAGTGCGGGTATACTTTCGGCAGGAAACTCTCCATCTGCATCGAGCGTTACCACGATTTGCGAGCCGGCTTCGCGAAAACCGAGTTTGATTGCTTCGATATACCCCTTGTTGACCGGTTGTGTCAGAACACGTGCGCCACAACCCCGAGCTATCTCACCGGTGGCGTCATGACTATCGTCGTCGATGACGATGATCTCATCAACGAACGGCTTAACCTGTTCCAGCGTTGATGCTATACGACTGGCTTCATTCCTGGCCGGAATCACGGCTGTGATGCTGATTTCGTTCGATGGCATCGAATCAGTAGCGGCTGAACACCTCGGTCGCCCCGTCTTTTTTGATGGCCAGAACCTCGTACCCTTTCGGCGGCAACCCCTCGGCATGCATGCCGGGCGAGCGCATCGGCATGCCGGGCGCGGTCAGGCCGATCACACCGGCCGGTCTCTCTTTGAGCAATCGTTCGACGTCGGCAGCCGGCACATGCCCCTCGATGACATAACCGCCGACCTTCGCCGTATGGCAGGAGGCGGTCGTGTCGGTAATGCCGTTTTCGCGTTTGATGCGATCCATGTCGTCGTCGTGGACTTCAGTGGTGACGACAAACCCCGAGAGGCGCATATGCTCCACCCACCCTTCACAACAGGGGCACGTGGAGCTCTTGTAGACCACCACCGCCATCGGAGTTTCCGCCTGACTGCATGAGATCGCCCCAAGCAGCAGAAGTACAAACGCAATAAACTGGACTTTTCTCACTCTATTTCTCCTCGACGAGCAATTTGCCGCGATACATCTGCATCTGGCAAGTAAAATCGAACTCGCCCGCCGTCGAAGGTGTGATCGAAAACTCCACCGGCTCGCCGAGCGGCAGCTGCTTCTGGATACCGAACGCCTTGAACACCACATACTCGGCGCACGGCGTCGCATCCTCGCGGATAAAGCGGAGTCGCAACGGTTGCCCGACCACACCCCGGATGTAGGCCGGATCGTAGGCACCCTCCTTCACGTGTACCTCTACGACACCACGATCGCTCGCCATAGCGGCAGCCTTCGGTTTCCAGAGCCAGAACCACCAGACGATGAAGCCGATCAGGGCGATTCCGGAGAGGTCGATAAGCCAGATCATCTCTCTCTCCAGAGGCGTAACCGATTTGCATTGGTCACCACGGTCACCGACGAAGCGGCCATCGCGGCGCCGGCGATGATCGGGTTGAGCAGCAGCCCGAAGAAGGGGTAGAGAATCCCTGCTGCCACGGGGATGCCGAGCGTGTTGTAGACGAAGGCGCCGAAGAGGTTCTGCTTGATATTGGCGAGTGTGGCGTGTGAGATGGCAATGGCGGTGACGATGCCGTGAAGATCGGCGCGCATCAGCGTCACGTCGGCCGATTCGATGGCGACATCGGTGCCGCTGCCGATGGCGAAACCGACATCGGCACGCGAAAGCGCCGGCGCATCGTTGATGCCGTCGCCGACCATACCGACCACCATCCCCTCCGCCTGCAACCTCGCCACCTCGTCCGCCTTATCCTCGGGCCGTACCTCGGCGATGAAGTCATCGACGCCGACCTCCCGCGCCACCGCTTCGGCCGTATGGCGATTGTCGCCGGTGATCATGTAGACCTTCAGCCCCAGCTTTTTCATTCGACCGATGGCCGTTCGCGAAGCCTTGCGGATCGGGTCGGCCACGGCCATGATGCCGAGCAACCGCCCGTCGGCAGCCAGCAGCATCGGGGTTTTGGCCTGTGCGGCCAGTTCATTCAATCGTTCCGTCGTTGCACCATCCACGTCGACACCGTTCTCCGCCATCAACTCATGGTTACCGAACAGCACCTGCACACCGTCGACCACTGCCATAACCCCCTGCCCGGTCACCGCTTCGAAGTTATGCGCCTCGGGCCAGTTCAGCCCCCGCTCCGCCGCCGCATCGAGCACCGCTTTTGCCAGCGGATGCTCACTCCCCGCCTCGACGGTTGCCGCCAGCCGGAGCAGGTGATTTTCGTCATCGGCGATCACGTCGGTGACGGCCGGGTGTCCTTCGGTGACGGTGCCCGTCTTATCCAGCACGACAGCGGTGAGATGCCCGGCCCGCTCCAGCGCCTCTCCGTTGCGAATCAGGATGCCGTATTCGGCTGCCTTGCCGACACCGGCAATGATCGAGATCGGCGTGGCCAGCCCCAATGCACAGGGGCAGGCAATGATCAGCACCGTCATCGTCGTCACCAGTGCGAAGGAGATACGCGGCTCCGGCCCGAAGTTGAGCCATATCAATGCTGTGACCACGGCGATAATCAGCACCGACGGCACGAACACCGCCGCTACGCGATCGGCCAGCCGGCCGATACGCGGCTTGGCGGCCTGAGCATTCCGTACCATATCGATAATCTGCGACAACACGGTGTCGGAGCCGATACGCGTCGTCTTAAAAAGGAAGCTGCCGCTCGTATTGACAGTGCCGCCGACCACCTCATCGCCTTCGCTTTTGGACACCGGCATCGGCTCACCGGTCAGCATCGACTCATCGATGGCCGATGCGCCTTCGAGAATAGTGCCGTCGACCGGAATCTTCTCGCCGGGGCGCACGCGCAGCGTCTCACCCAACCCCACCTCTTCGATCGGGATATCGGCCTCCCTGCCATCGCGCACCACGCGCGCCGTCCGCGGCTGCAATCCGGCAAGCCTCCTGATCGCCTCGCTGGTCTTGCCGCGTGCGCGCATCTCCAGTGCCTGCCCGAGATTGATCAGGGCGATAATGATCAGCGCCGCATCGAAATAGGTGTGGCGACCGAGCTCCGGCACGATGGAGGGGTGGATCGAGATCAGCATCGAGTAGAGCCACGCCGTGCCGGTACCGGTGGCGATCAGCGTATCCATGCTGGCCTGGTGATGGCGAAAGGCGTTCCACGCGCCGCTGTAGAAGTGGCGACCGGCATAGGCCATCGCCGCCAGCGTCATCAAACCGATACCGATGAAAAGAGATTGTGCCTGCTCCAGCTTCGGTATGAAGTGAAAAAACATATCGAGGAATAGCGGCAGTCCGACAAGAGCGGCCACGATGAACTTCTTCAACAGATCGCGATAGTGCGCCTGCTCCTTCTCCTCTCGCGCCGCCTCGTCGCGGGCGTCTGCCATTACCGCCGCATCACGGCCGGTGGCGCGTACGGCAGCAATCAATGCATCGGGATCGGCGCTCCCCTCGACAATGGCGCTGCGCTCGGCAAGGTTGACCGCGACACGCTCCACACCGGAGACGCCGGAGAGCGCCGCCTCCACCTTGGAGACACAGCCGGCGCAGTGCATGCCGTCGATTGAGAGTCGAACCTTTGCCACATTAAACTCCGTTATTCCGTACTCTTTTAATCAAGTATAGTCGATACCCGGAAATGCAATATTACTCGCTATCCTTGCCCGGATACCAGACACCGGCAAAATGCTTCTGATCATCCGTTGTCTTGAACAGAACCATCAGCTGTTGTTGTCCACCCTGACCAAGATCATAGCTAGCCATCTGCCACTCGCCCATATTCATCATCTTCTTCGTCTCGGCTTTGCCGTCGGAGGTAATCACCTTGGAGTTGGCCCTGACGATTTCAACCAATTCACCGTTTTTCTCCACCTTGACCATCATGTTATGGCTACCTCCGTGTTGCATCCCTTCAGCGGCCTTCATGACATGGAAGCTGACCATGTAGCCATCTACCTCCACTTTTTTCAGAAACATTTTCGTATCCTGCTGCATCTGCATCGAGTCCATACTGGTGCTCATACCGGCTTCCATATCCGAAGCCATCGCCGTAGCAGGCAGAAGCATCAGGCCTGCAATCACTATCCACTGTTTCATTGTTGTTCTCCTTTATGCTCGTTCTGATATTGCAATACGAGGCCATAGATCACCGGCAGCACGACGAGGCTGAGCAGCGTCGTGGTGACCATGCCCCCGATCATGGGAGCTGCGATGCGCTGCATGACGTCCGAACCGCTGCCCGAGCCCCACATGATCGGCAGTAACCCCGCGATCACCGCCGCAGCGGTCATCATGATCGGGCGCACCCGTTTCTCCACACCGGCCCGCACGGCATCCCACAGGTTTTGACGTGTACCTCTCGCGATCTCCTGATCGATGAAGGTGAGCACCAGTACACCGATCTCGGCCGCGACGCCGGCCAGTGCGATAAAGCCGACCGCGACTGCTACCGAGAGGTTGTAACCGAGTAGCCAGACCAGCCAGAAACCGCCGATCAGCGCGAACGGGATCGAGAGCATCACGGTCAATGGCGCAACGATGTTGCGGAAGTTGAACCAGAGTAGCAGCAGGATGATCATGAGCGTTGCCGGGATCACCAGTTTCAGTTTCGCAGCCGCACGCTCCATGTACTCGAACTGGCCCGACCAGGCGATGGTGTAACCGGCAGGCAGTTTCACCTGCTCATCTACCAGCTGCTTTGCTTTCGCTACATAACCACCGATATCGGATGTCTTGATATCGACATAAACCCAGGCGTTGGGGCGTGCATTCTCCGTCTTGATCGACGGCGGTCCGCGCCGGAGCGCAAGGTCTGCCACGAGCGAGAGCGGCACTTGTGCACCGGTCGGTGTCGGAACCAGAACTCGTTTCAGCGACTGCATGTTGTCACGCAGCTCGCGCGGATAGCGGACATTGACCGGATAACGCTCCAGCCCTTCGATGGTGCTGGTGACGTTCATGCCGCCGATGGCTGACTGGATCACATCCTGCACATCGCCGACGGTGAGGCCGTAGCGTGCCGTCTCCGCGCGCTTGATATCAAAATCGAGGTAGTAGCCACCGGCTGCTTTGTCGGCGAAGGCGGAGAGGGTGTCGGGATGCGTTTTCAGCACCCGCTCGATCTCACCAGCCACCTTTTCCAGTCTCTTCAGGTCGGGTCCGCTCACCTTGATGCCGATCGGCGTCTTGATGCCGGTGGATAGCATGTCGATACGGGTTTTGATCGGGTAGGTCCATGCATTGGCAAGGCCGGGGAATTTGATCGCCGCATCCATCTCGCTCATCAGCTGCCGCGTGGTTTTGGATGGGTCCGGCCACTGATCTTTCGGTTTCAGGCGAATCGTCGTCTCCAGCATCGAGAGCGGTGCCGGATCGGTTGCTGTCTCGGCACGCCCCACCTTGCCGAATACCGATGTCACTTCGGGGAAAGTTTTCAGGATACGGTCGGTCTGCTGCAGCAGTTCGCGCGCCTTGGTGATCGAGATGCCGGGGTAGGTGATCGGCATGTAGAGGATATCCCCCTCATCGAGCGGCGGCATGAACTCCGAACCGGTCTTCATGACCGGCCAGGTGGTAATGGCCAGTAGCGCCACGGCGAGCGCCACCGTCAGCGTGCGGCTCTTCACCGCCAGCTCGAGCATCGGCGCATGCATCTTCTGCAAGATTCGGTTCAGCGGGTTGGCCTCCTCCGACGGG
Source organism: Mariprofundaceae bacterium (assembly GCA_050304695.1). Classification (GTDB taxonomy): domain Bacteria; phylum Pseudomonadota; class Zetaproteobacteria; order Mariprofundales; family Mariprofundaceae; genus WSZY01. The sequence goes on along the minus strand of JBNLEB010000001.1, from coordinate 35,227 downwards.
ATACGACCACGAATCAACATCCCCATCAGCACAGGCACCAGCGTGACAGCCAGTAGCGCGGCAGCGGCCATGGCGTAGGTCTTGGTGAAGGCGAGTGGCGAAAAGAGCCGCCCCTCCTGCGCCTCCAGTGTGAAGACCGGCAGAAAGGAAACAGTGATAATCAGGAGTGAAAAGAACAGGGCGGGACCGACCTCCTTGGTTGAAGCAAGTACTGCACTCCAGCGAGCTTGCATGGAGATATCTTCACCAACCCTTTCCAAGTGCTTGTGCGCGTTCTCGATCATGACGATAGCACCATCGATCATGGCGCCGATAGCGATGGCGATGCCACCAAGGCTCATGATATTGGCTGAGATGCCTTGAGAAGCCATGATGAGGAACGCGATCAGGATACCGATCGGCAGACTGATGATCGCCACCAGTGCACTTCTGGCATGCATCAGGAAAATGAGGCAGATCAGCGCTACGACGATCGACTCCTCGATCAGCTTCGTCTTGAGATTGTCGACAGCACGATCAATGAGTGCTCCGCGATCGTAGACCGGTACGATCTCCACCCCATCGGGAAGTCCTTTCTGCAGTTCGGCGAGTTTGGTTCGTACCTTATCGATGGTTGTCAGCGCATTCTCGCCATAACGCATTACCACCACGCCACCGGCCACCTCGCCTTCGCCGTCGAGATCGGCTGCTCCCCGACGCAATTCCGGCCCGAGATGCACGTTTGCCACCTGTTTCAGAAGGATCGGAGTGCCGTGGTCATCGACGCCGATCGGTGTGATCTCGAGATCCTGAATACTCCTGATATAGCCCAGGCCGCGCACCATGTATTCGGTCTCCCCCATCTCGATCAAACGACCACCGACATCGTTGTTGCTGCGGGCGATCGACTGCTTCACTTTTGAGAGCGGGATGTTGAAGGCGGCCAGTGCATCGGGATCGACTTCGATCTGGTATTGTTTGACGAAACCGCCGACAGAGGCGACCTCGGCTACACCATCGACCGTCTGTAGTGGATAGCGCATATACCAGTCCTGTAACGACCTGAGATCGGCCAGATCGTGACGGCCGCTCTTATCGACCAGTGCATACTCGTAGACCCAGCCCACGCCTGTGGCATCCGGCCCCAGCCGTGGTGAGACAGATGCCGGCAGACGGTCGCGGGCATAGTTGAGGTATTCGAGCACCCGCGTGCGTGCCCAGTACATGTCTGTCTTGTCCTCGAAAATCACATAGACCATCGAGAATCCGAAGAAGGAGTAGCCGCGCACTACTTTGGTACTGGGCACGGAGAGCATCGCTGTGGTCAATGGATAGGTGACCTGATCCTCGACAACCTGCGGCGCCTGACCGGCATAGTCGGTGAAGATGATGACCTGTACATCGGATAGGTCGGGGATGGCATCGAGCGGCGTGCTGCGCATCGCCTGCCATCCGGCCACGATAATGATCACTGTCGCGATCAGTACCAGAAAACGGTTGTTTACCGAGGCTTCAATCAGTTTGTGGATCATGGCTGCATCTCCCGGAAAATAGGGGAACCGTTAGTGGTGATCATGACGGTGCTCCTGCTGTTGCTTCTCTGGCATGGCATCTATCTTCATGTTATCCATGCTCATTCCCTTCATATCCATGTCGGAGGAGTCCTTCTGCATCTGCATGGAGTCCATATCCATCCCCTCCATCGACATCCCATGCCCATCCGAATCACCTCCGTGACTCTGCGTCTCTGTGGTTCGATCCTTACCGGCATCAAGCATCTTGGCCGTGGCCTCTTTCAGTTTCGATTCCGAATCGATCAGGAACTGACTGCTGGTGACCACGCTCTCGCCTGCCTTGATGCCGGAGAGCACCTGTACTTCTCCCTCGGTCGAGAGGCCGAGTTTGACATCGCGCGGTTCGAATTTGCCGGGTTCACGCTGCACGAACACCTGATCTCGCTGGCCTGTGCGTATCACCGCCTCGGACGGAACCACCACAGCATCGATCCTGCGCGATGCGCGGACGGTGATGTTGGCGAACATATCCGGCTTGAGCAGGAGTTCGGGGTTATCGAACTCGATGCGTATCTTGTTGGTGCGGGTCTTGCCCTCCAAATAGGGGTAGATGTAGCTCACCTTGCCTTTGAACGTCCGTCCGGGTACCGATGGCAGCTGCATCTCGGCGATATCTCCCGACTGCACCCACGGTAGTTCGTCCTCATAGAGATCGGCCTGTACCCAGACATGCGAAAGATCGGCAACCATGTAGAGCTCCGTCTCCGGTGTGATGCGGCTGCCTTCACGGGCGCCGATCTTCATCACAATCCCATCGAACGGAGAATGGATATGCAGTGCCTTGGGGACGCGGCCGGTCTCGCGGATCTCGCGAAGCTGATGATCAGGCACATCAAGGTACTTCAACCGCTCCAGTGAGGTGTCGAGCAGTTGTTTGGCACCACTGCGGATATCTTCGAACGGCGAATCCTTCAGTGATTCCCAGTTCTTCAGCGCCAGCAGGTACTCCTCACCACTGGCTACCAGTTGCGGTGAATAGATCGCCAGCAGCATGCTTCCCTTCTTCACCTGCTCGCCGGTCTTGGGAACGAAGAGCTTCTCCACCCATCCATCGACCTTCGGGTGCAGGCGCGCCACACGCTGCTCATCGAAGGTGATGCGACCGACAGTGCGGATATCGCGCGAGATGTTTTTCCGTTTCGCGACTGTCGTACGCACACCGATGTTCTGCACTACGGTCGGATCGATGCTGACCGTGCCGACCGGTGCAGAGGCATTGCTGGCGCCCTTGAAGACCGGGATATAGTCCATGCCCATCTCGTCTTTGGCCGGGATGGGGCTGGTGATCGCCGGGTTCATCGGATTGCGGTAGAAGATCGGCTTTTTCTCCGTTTTTTTCTCCTTGGCCATACCGGCGTTGTGTATGCCGCCCTGTTGAGCAGGTTGTGGCAACAGCAGGTAGCCACCTGCCAGACCCGCAATCAGCGCAACGATTGCTGTCATGATGATCTGCTTATTCATGGTTAATCTCCCTGGTGATTCCTCTGGTGATCGGTTTGCCGACGGCAGCCTCCAGCTGTGCTCGTGCCTTCTGACCATCGCTGATCGCTTTCCAGTAATCAGTTTCGTAGTTGTAGAGCGTGACCTGTGCCCGCACGAGATTGAGAAAATCGACCTTGTTCACCTGATAGGAGGAGAGCATCGAGGAGACTGTCTGGTTCGCCTGTGGAATAACGCCGGATTTGAAAAGAAGGGACTTTTTCCGACTTGCGTTGTAGTCGGACCATGCCCGGTAAACTTCACTCTCAACAGTTCTTGTCAGGTCGTTAAAGGCGAACTGTTCTTTTGCTGCTTCGGCCTTTTTCTGTTCTGCGGAACGTGACTGTTTGTCACCGGCATAGAGTGGTATCGAAATACCAAGTCGGATCGAGGCCATGTTCGGGCGCGAGCGACCGGTTACGGAGTTAATGCCCCGTCGCCAGCCATAGGTGCCACTCAGGCTGAAATCGGGATAGTACTCTTTCTCGGCCAGTTCGGATCGTGATTGGGCTGCATCAACACGCCCCTGCTGAGCGGCAAGCAGCGGTCGGTTCTTCAATGCATCGGCACGGATATCAGAGATGGGTTCCAGTTGCGGTAACGATTCATCCAGATTAACCGGAAGCAGGACTTCTGTTTCAGGCTCTCTATTTAGCAATGCATTGAGATTTGCCTGTTCTCTTTCACGTTGTGCCTTCAGGTCGATCTCCCTGTCGAGTAACTTTGAAAGCTCGACCTGTGCCAGCAGGATATCGGACTGAATCCCCTGTCCTGTCTTGTATTTTGTTTCGGCGATACGGATAAACTGTTTCATCAATGTTTTGTTGCGCGACACCACCTCGAGCGACCTGTCCAGATAGGCGAGGCTCCACCAACTGCTTCTGACATTTCGTTCCATTTTGAGCTTTGCCTCACCGCTTTCTGCGCGAGCGGAGTCGGCCTCAAATGCCGCTGCCCGCTCTCTCAGGCTACGTTTGCCGGGAAACGGAATCTTTTGACTCAGGCCCAGCTGTAACTGGGTCATGTTTTCCGCTGTCGTCGAAAATGTATCGGTTGGAAGATTCAAGGCGCCGAGACTTAGTTCAGGATCGGGAAGTGCACCAGCCTGATCGGGAATTTGTCTGAATGCTTCGGCGCGCGAGTCCATGGCGGCGATACCCTGGTTTTCCTCGAGCGCAAGGCTGACAGCCTGTTCCTCGGTTAGTGGGGAGGCCAAAGCAGTAATCGGTATATGTAGCAGCAGCGCGAAAACTGCTATTGGGAAAATGTTATTTTTCTGCAACGTAAAACTCCTGTGCATGAAAGTGGACGCAAAGCGTGCGACCGCCGTATCAAACGATACGGGCTTCAATCACAGGAGCGGATCAAATACGGAGTCGTTGAGTTGTCGTAAAAAGAATGCCCGAACTGTCGGGCGGTGCCTGAACATGCAGGACTGAAAAACGGCTTGCGATAAGCGGAGCATTCATCTCTTCATGCGGAACGACGACTGCCAGCAGTATGGTTGCTGGTGTCAGGTCGGTTGCGATTGAAACGGTATTGATGTTTTGTGGCGTATCGCAGTGGGCGCACCCCTTGCCGGTAGTGTGATGGGAAGGTTGCGGCATTGGCATATGGTCATGATGCATCTGCACCTGTTCGTGGCAGTGCTTGGAAATCGCAGGTTGGGTAGCCGAAGCCGGTGTGATAAAACAGAATGAAGAGACAAGCAGTTGCAATGCGAACACAGCCGATATGGTAGTGTACAGACGACGCTTTTCTCCTTTTATCCATTTCATGCGGATCAATGTAGAGCTGTTTTTATTAAAAAACAATGAAGTATTCGTTGATGAGCTTGACGCATCGGCGGTGCGCTTTACGATGCAGCTACCGTGCAAAAGAGTGATTATAATCCCTTAAATCAGGCCATCAGCCTCTGCGAATCCGACATGAAGCGGGTCAATGCATGTATTCACGAGAATCTGCAGTCCGATATCATGATGATCCCGGCCATCGGCCACTACATCGTGAATAGTGGCGGTAAGCGGCTGCGCCCGTTGCTCTGTCTGCTGATTGCTCGCTATTTCGGTTATCAAGGCGATCGACATATTTCGATGTCGGTGGTGGTTGAATTCATTCATACCGCATCATTACTGCATGATGACGTGGTGGATTCGGCGAATCAGCGGCGCGGTGCACCATCGGCCAACGGTGTCTGGGGTAATCAGGCCAGTGTTCTTGTGGGCGATTACCTTTTCTCCCGCTCTTTCCAGATGATGGTGGCCGATGGTGATATGGAGATGCTGCGGCTGATGTCCAACGTCACCAATGCACTGGCAGAAGGTGAAGTGTTACAGCTCTCCCGTACCTTCCATCTGGAGATGAGCGAGGCCGAGTGCCTGGAGGTGATCGAGCGCAAGACCGCTGTACTCTTCTCCGCTGCCGCCGAGGTGGGCGCACACGTTAGCGGCCAGCCGCGTGAGATCGTATCGAAACTTGCCGAGTACGGCATGTGTCTCGGTGTTGCCTTCCAACTGATGGATGATGCTCTCGATTATGTCGCCGATGAAGCCACGGCTGGCAAACCGGTTGGCCATGATCTGGAGGAGGGGAAGATTACTCTGCCTTTAATCTATGCCATGAATGGGGATGAAGAGCTGCGCCAGCGGGTTCACGATGTGGCCGAACGCGATGGCTATGAAGCCGGTGACCGTGAATGGGTGCGTGAACGTGTCGAAGCACAAGGCGGTTCAGAGTATACCATGCAACGTGCTGTTGATTATGCCGAGCGGGCCAAACGGGCTCTTCCGGAGTCCGGTAATGATGAAATTCACCAGATTCTGGCCGAACTGGCCGACTTTTCCGCCAAACGACCTTATTGATTGATCCGCAACCTTCCTGACTTTTGCTTGTGTTAACCCATACAGGAGTGCGTTTTATCCTGTTTTGTTCGCCTGAAAGAGATTTGAAACACTGTTTTTGATCATCTCGGCACCTGTGATGCCGGTAACATCATTCATAATTTCCCGTCGATAACTTGACCTCCAGATATCAACTATGGGGTCGGCAGGTCCGGCTTAAGAGGAGGTTATGATGTCATTTTCAGATGTTTATATGTTGTGGTCAGACAGTCCGGCAATTTCTGCTGTGGTATGGTCTGTGATCATCATGTTGCTGACCTATCTGGCTCGCGAGCCGATGCATAAAATGATCGAGGCATTTGCCGGTGGGGCCAAGCAGGCTTTCCAGCAGGCCGCCGATGCATTGCTCGGGAGCGGCCAGAAACTTGCTGATCGAAACCGGGAAGTGCTGGTTGCTGCTGGTATGGAGGCCTCCGAGCGATTGATCGAACGGGAGTTTTCCCGCATCGATACCATTGTTCACCGTGATTTGGCCGAATATCCAACACTGCATCGTAAAATCAGTGATGTGGTGACTCATATCGATGAGGATTATAAGAACAGTGCCGATTCACCACCTGAAGCACCCGGATGGGGTAAAGCTATCGATGCCGTAGCGAATATTCAGGCCAACAAGGGTGATCCTATGGTGGGGCAGGTGCTTGAGAGTATCCATGCCTCAATGGAGAAGAGTCATCATCATGTGCTGGAGGAGTACCGCAAATCAAGCCGTACCCGTCACATGCTGCTGAAAAAGATGCGTCCGTTCTGGCGTCGCATGGATGGCGATCTTAAGCAGGTGGACGAGAAGGTTACCGGCCTTCTGGAGCGTTCTGCCGTGATCGATCAGCAGATGGAAGAGTATGAGAATATCGCTGCCAAGACCGACGGGGCAGTTCGTACACTTTCATCCTCCTCACTGACCCAGTTCTTTATCGCCGGTTTTGTACTGGCTATTGCTGTGGGTGGCGCGATGATCAACTTCAACCTGATCGCACGTCCGATGCAGGAGATGGTGGGTGGCAGTGCCATGCTGATGGGTTATAAAACCGCTAATATCGCCGCCCTCGTGATCATTCTCGTCGAGGTGGCCATGGGCCTCTTCCTGATGGAGAGCCTGCGTATTACGCGCCTGTTCCCCGTTATCGGTTCAATGCGCGATGAAATGCGTGTCCGCATGATCTGGATTACTTTCTCCATTCTGCTGATTCTGGCCAGTGTGGAGGCGGGTCTTGCCTACATGCGTGAGATTCTTTCTCAGGATGATGCGGCGCTGCGTGCATCATTGATCGAGGGTGGTTCGGCTGTGGCTGCAAGTTCGCAACGCTGGATCACCACAGCTGCACAGATGGGTATGGGCTTTATCCTGCCGTTTGCGCTCGTGTTTGTAGCGATTCCGCTTGAATCGTTTATCCACTCATCGCGTACCGTACTCGGCATGATTGGTGTCGGCGTGTTGCGTGGCATGGCATTCCTGATGGCAATGGCCTCAAGCGGTTCACACTATGCCGGGGCGGCCCTGGTTAGTATCTACGATCTTATTATTTTTATCCCGCTATGGATTGAAGGTCTGGTTAAAGGCAGGAGTGGAGGCGAGACAAAGAAAGGACTTAATCTTTTCGATTCGCGCGCCACGAAGGAGGTGTAAGATGAAACATAAGTTAACCATTCCAGCCCTGTTGTTCATGGCTTTCCTGGCGGGCGGATGTTCGAGTCAGCCGGAAGTGCCACCAACCAAGGGTGTTTATATGCTGCTTGATACTTCAGGCACTTATACCGAAGAGCTGAGGAAGGCTCAGTTGATCATCAACTATACCCTGGCCAAGCTCAGTCCTGGCGACACCTTTGCCGTGGCTCGTGTCGATACAGGAAGTTTTAGTGAAAAGGATATCGTAGCTAAGGTGACCTTTGATGACAGACCTAGTATGGCTAATCGTCAGAAGCTGAAATTTCGTGACGATATTGACCGCTTTGTGAAGGGTGTGAAACCGGCGCCTTATACCGATATTACCGGTGGCATGTTGCAGGCCATTGAGTATCTGAACGAGGCTGGTGTCGGTAAAAAGACCGTGCTGATCTTCTCCGACCTCAAGGAGGAGTTGAAGAAGGGTTATGTACGCGATATTCCATTGCAGGTTGGAGGATTCGATGTGGTTGCATTGAATGTGACCAAGTTGCGTAGCGACAATATCGATCCGCGGGAGTATCTGGATCGACTCTCCATGTGGCAGAGCAAGATTGAGTCTGGCGAAGGCTCATGGCGGGTGATTAACGACCTGGAACGCCTGGAGGCGGTAATTATCGATTAATACTTCCTCTTTATTGAGGGTAGAAGGCCCGTCACTTTCGGTGGCGGGCCTTTTCCATTGAGACGGTGAATATGTTCTTGTCCGTAAAACCGTGGCGCATAGGGTTTGCGCCGGTTGTGTTGAGGAGTTGGATGATGCATCGACTGTTATGGACGGTTTTGCTGGTGAGTTTTTGTGGTATCGCAGTGGCTGAAGAGGCTGTCGTGATCCAAAAGGAGAAGATTTGGAAGTCCGATCTGGAGCTGGGGTTCGTACAGACCGGCGGTAATACGCAGACTCAGACACTGAATGCCAAGGGTAAGGTGGTCTGGGATGGTGATGTATTTCGTACGACTGTCGAAGCGACAGCACTGAGTTCAAGGGATCAGAAGGTGACCACATCCGAGCGCTACACTGCCGCTCTTCAGGAGGACTGGAAAATGTCCGAGGTCGATTATCTCTTTGGCCGAGTTGGTTTCTCAACGGATCGGTTCGATGGCTACAAACGTCGTATTCGTGAGACAGCCGGTTACGGACGCGATCTGATTAAGGATGAAACATTGCATTGGAAAGCTGAGATCGGTGCTGGTTTGCGTCAGACAACCCTGACCACCAATGTGAAGGAGAATGACACCATTGGCCGTGCCTCTACGGCCCTGCTTTGGAAAATTAATGATGCTGCAACCTTTACGCAGGACCTAAGTACGGAGGGTGGTAAAAAAGGTTATGTCAGCAATTCGGTGACTGCTCTGCAGCAGAAACTGAATGGACGCCTCTCTACCAAACTCTCTTTCTCGGTGCAGCATACATCCAAAGTGCCTGTTGGTACCAAAAAGGTGAACACAGAAACCGCGATTACGCTCGTCTGGAGTTATTGAACTTTTAGATACGGCTTCGGGCTCCTCGACATCTGCTCCATGCGATGCTCTACCTTCTGCATCCATGCAGTCGTACCCTTCGCCTTTATCGTTGCGCAAGAGCACCCCAGGGCACTTTCTCTGCCGCTTGTTGCGGCATTCACCTTGCGCGGTCTTGCTTCACTTACGGCTTCACTGCGTTCAGCCGCCACCCATCCATGGGTGGATGGTCTCATTCAGATAGATTGGTGCACCATTCCCGCACATAGATGTGCGGCGAGCGAATGTTAATGAGCTCGTAAGCGGAGCAAAACCGCGCTTTTGCGTAGCGATTTTAAGTAAAAGGCAGGAAGCCTTTTACGGATGTTTAGAACTCCTCACCCATATCGCGCGCATGATCTTCAAAACGGGTGTATTGATTCAGGAATGTCAGCTTTACGGTGCCGGTCGGGCCGTTTCGTTGTTTGGCGACAATGATCTCAGCGAGCCCTTCATTTTCAGGGCGCTTGTTATAGACCTCATCACGATAGATGAACATGATGATATCGGCATCCTGTTCAATAGCCCCGGATTCACGCAGGTCGGACATCATCGGACGCTTGTCGGCGCGTGATTCCAGTGAACGATTTAGCTGGGAGAGGGCAATCACCGGAACATCCAGCTCTTTGGCCAGCCCTTTGAGAGAGCGGGTGATTTCAGAAATCTCCTGTTCACGTCTTTCAGAATCTTCACGTCCGCTCATCAACTGGACGTAATCGATAAGTATCAGGTCCAATCTGCCAGCTTCACGTTTGAGTCGGCGACATTTAGAGCGTAGTTCCAGCACCGAGATGGCTGGCGTATCATCGACAAAGATGCTTGCCTCAGCCAGTGAACCGCTGGCATGTGCCAGTTTTCGCCAGTCCTCGGCGGAGAAACGGCCGGTACGAAGATGTGACATGTCCACACGCGCTTCGCAGGCCAGCATTCGCATGGCGATCTGTTGCGAGGACATCTCAAGTGAAAAGACCGCTACTACTTGAGGCTCATCGCCTCTTACAGCGGCATTCTGCGCCAGGTTCATCGAGAAGGCTGTTTTACCCATACTGGGGCGACCGGCAATGATAATCAGGTCACCGCGCTGCATGCCTGCGGTGATCGTATCGAGATCTTTGAAACCAGTCGGTACACCGGTAATCGCACTCTTCTCTGCATATCGTTTCTCCAGCTCTTTATAGCTGGCCAGCATCAATTCACTCATTTTGCTGAAAGTTGGGCGAGTGCGACTGAATTTTTCAGCCACTGCCAGCATTTTCATCTCCGCCTGATCCAGATGATCGGCTACTTCGCGGGCGGTATTTTCAAAGACATCCTGAGATACAGTATTGCAGACACCGAGCAGTTCACGCAGCACGGCGCGTTCACGAACGATACTGGCGTAGTGTTTTACATTGGCTGAAGTTGGGATGGAACCAATCAGGTCACTTAGATAAGTCTCACCACCACAAGCATCGAGTTCATTATTGAGTTCGAGATAATCTTTGACGGTAAGCCCGTCGACCGGTTTGTGCTGGGCAGCAAGCTGTGCAATGGCGTTAAAGATTTTGCCATTGGCTTCGACATAAAAGTGTTCAGGAAGCAGTGAGCCTTCAAGACGCTCGTAGGCTTCCGGATCGAGCATAATACCCCCCAGAACCGCGCATTCTGCATCATAAGCGTGGGGCGGCACTCGCTCTCGTAGGCCGCCGGTACGTGGCAGGGGGGTCGGCTGGGTCAAACGCTCTCGGCTTCGACCTTAATGGTCAGGTCGGCAGTCACATCCGGATGCAAGCGAACACGGAAAGGGTGTTCACCGATGCTTTTGATCTGCTCATCGAGAATGATATTACGACGGGCGGTTGGGTAACCGGCCTCAGTCAGCAGATCAGCCAGTTCGCTGGTGCTAACCGAACCGTAGAGGTTTTCGCCATCCGATGTAGCACGGACAACAGCGATTTCAACACCGGCCAGTTTGTCAGCTTCAGCCTGGGCTGCTTTCAGTTCGCTCTCATGCTTGGCTTCCAGCACAGCGCGACGGCGCTCAAACAGATTGCGGTTGCCATCATTGGCAACAATGGCTTTGCCCTGGGGGATCAGGAAGTTACGGCCATAACCGGGACGGACGGAAACTTCATCACCAACGTTACCAAGACCTTCAACACGTTCTAGTAGAATTAACTGCATTACTCTTCTCCATTTGCCGAAATAATATTTCGACGAAAATCAAACCAAATATCGAGCAGGCCGACGATGACAAAAGGTAATATCATCGCAGACCATATCAATAGTAACAGGTACATCACTATCAGGGTGACCTGCATCTTTCGCGCTCTTAACCAAAGATGCGCAATTGATACGCCCTGAATCGCTAACATACCAGCCAGCAAAATGGTGGCACTGAGAGCGACATACTGCACAGGGCCATCTGAAAAATTAGCCAGTGCAGCGGCAATGAGTAATATAATGCCCACCGCCTTATCAAACCTGATCATCAGCATCTCGCTGTGATCGCCCCGGTAGAAGCCGTATGTTACGGCAATTTTCCGGCCAAGAAGGATATTCATCCACCACGCTAGCCAGAGGCTAAACGCCAGAAAACCCGGAAACACCCAAGCTGTCATCTGCCTGGTCTGCTCTATGGCATCCAGGGCAGCTTGTTCACCGACCGGAACCGTCGTAGCCAACACATCAAAGATGGGTGCCACGATCTGTTCGGCAAAACCGTGCATGCTCATATCCTGTGAACTTGCACCTGCCAGCAACGCAACTATGGTGGCCAGAAAGAGCCCCAGTGCCAGCTGCTGCGCACTTCGCGTCAGGCCACCGATTCTGGCCAGACTGCCGGCTGCCAGAGCGGGTACGATTGCATACATCAGCAGAAATGCCAGACCACTCATCAGGTCGAAACCTGTCACGGCGGTGACAGCCAGCGCTGCAATAACGGCAACCTGAAACGCATACATCAATCCGCCGCCAAACACGAGCACTGCAAACAGTCCCGGTGTCAGCAGATGCAGTGCCAGTCCCATAAGAGAGACAAGCGCTGCCAGTAGCGGGATACCAGCCAATAGCGAGCCCCAAACTACAGCGGTGAACATGGCGAATGCCAGCGCTGCGCATGGAATCCGATGAGTCAGGATATACTGAGCCATCGGCGGCAAAGCTTTCACCTGGTTATTTAAATCTGCATTCATCCCTTAAAGTCCAAAATGCAGACCTGCCATACATCAATCGTGATGCAGTGGCGTAAAGGACAACAGTGCCAGGATTCGAGCGCGCTTGATCGCTGTGGTCAATGCACGCTGATGTTTGGCACAAGTGCCCGTTACACGAGACGGAACGATCTTGCTACGCTCGGTAATGAACTGGCTCAAAAGTGCAGGATCTTTATGGTCGATCTTCAGGCTCTTGTCTGCACAGAATTTGCAGAACTTACGACGACGCTGAAAACGACCGCCACCCTGACGGCGTGGACGATCTTCTCTGCTACGCTCCGGGCGATCGCCACGAGGCGCACGCTCTTCACCACGTGGTGCAGCAGTCTCTTTTGTTGCTTCTTCACTCATATCTATCTCTCCAAGTGATCTTCAATCTCGGGATTCAATCGATCCGGGATTCAATTTTTGCCGGGCAAACCCGGTCCACCCAAACTTCTACCTGTCCCCAGCGTTGCTCACCTTCACGGCTGTAGTAACGGCGTCTAAGCGTGCCTTCGACGGAGACCTCTTTGCCCTCATACCTCAGCAGTTGCTCAGCTATTTCACCAACCGCTCTGAGTGGCATCGGCTGTTCGTCCAGCATCCTGGCCCGGGATGGGCCGAGATGAGGGCGATGAATGAGCAGAGAGGCGATTGCCGCCATACTGCCATCCGGGGTCCAGCGCTGACGGGTCTGTTCGACCCTACCGGTCAGCCGGACCATGTTATAATCAGGCGCTGGCATCCTCACCGGAAGCTTCAGCAGCCGGAGTTTCATCTTTAGCTACATCCTTTGATGAAGTCTCCTCGGCACTCTCTTCTTTTGCAGCAGGTGATTTGCGACGCAGCAGTGGAGATGGCTCATCGGAGAGTTCATCCAGGCGGGTTGTCAGGAAACGCATGATACGCTCGTCCAGACGGATGGCATGCTCCAGTGCTTCAACAGCAGCGGGCTCACCATCGGTAACAAGCATGACGTAGTGACCACGTTTACGTTTGGCAATGCTGTAAGCCAGCGGACGTGATCCCCAGTATTCGCGCTTAACGATACGGCCACCGGCCTTCTCGATACGCTCAACAAAATTGTCAGTAATGGATTCAGTGTTTTCCTGTGATACATCAGGATTCACGATGAAAATAGTTTCGTAATACACGGCGCTCCTCTCGGGGTACTTTTAGTACGCTTCAGTATGATTGCGCATCTGAAGCAAGGTATGTTTCTTTCCACGGTTACTCGTGAAAGAGCGCGGGAGATTACACGCAGTTATTTAAATTGCAACGCTTTGGTGTGTTAATAAAATAGCCAAGAGGACAATGCGTGATTTTTCCTCCCGCACATGGATGTGCGGCGGCTGAACATCGCGAAGCCGTAAGCGGAGCAAAACCGCGTTTTTGTGGAGGATTACAAAGCAATAGGCACGGATGCCTATTGCGAATCAATCAATCCCCCTATCCGGAGATGCGTCGGAGTGCCGCCTCTCTAAGGTGTCGACCGAACTCAGGATGCCCATCGATGAGTCTGCCGATTTTAGTAGCCGGAAATGCAATGGCCTCAACCTCGGTATCAGCAATAACATCGGCAATTGGCGGACTGATGCCGCTGATGGATATTTCGCCGGCAATATCGCCTGCTTCAAGGGTTCCAACTCTGGTTCCATTCATGATGGCAGATGCCTGGCCCTTAAGAAGCAGAAAGAGAAAACTGTTTTCACTATCTTCGATAATCAGAGCTTCATCCGGTTGAAACGATTTGATCGTTGATGCAGAAATAAGCTGGTCGCGTGCCAGTTGTGGAAGGCTTTTCAGTAGTGGTTGAACATTGATCAGCGGGGTAAGCTCTTTTGGAATGGTTCGGGTGATAGTCATGCTCTCCTCCTTCTTAATGAATTGAGGCTGGTCATCTCTATGTGACGCAAATGTGATGCAAGACACACTTGTCGATAAACTGCTGGCTGCGTATGCTGCCGCGTTTTCCAACAGAACTGTGAGGGCGCTTCTATGAAAGGCGAATTGAAATATGAAGGCAAGGGTAAACAGCTCTATGCATCGGATAAAGGCGGTGAACTGATTCAGCTCTTTAAAGATGATGCCACCGCATTCGATGGTATTAAACACGACGTTATCACCGGCAAGGGCGAACTGAACTGCGCCATCTCCTCCTTCTTCTTCGAGAAGCTGCACGAGGCAGGCATCGGCACTCACTATGTCCGCAAAGAAGGTGCAGTGGAAATGCGCGTCAAAGCACTGGATATGATTCCGGTGGAGGTGGTCGTTCGTAATGTTGCTGCCGGTTCCATTTGTAAGCGTCTGGGATTGGAAGAGGGCGTTGTCCTGGAATGGCCCCTGACCGAGTTCTTCTACAAATCCGATGAACTGCACGATCCGATGATCGCTATCGAGCATGCGGAACTGTTCGGCTGGGGCACGCGCGAGGAGTTGGAGTTTATGCGTGCGACGGCGCTGAAGGTTAACGAAGTGATGACCAGGATGCTGGCCGATGTCGGTATCCGACTGGTCGATTACAAGCTGGAGTTTGGCAAAACTGCCGATGGTTCCATTGTGCTGGGTGATGAGATCACACCGGATGGTTGCCGTCTCTGGGATACTGAGACCGGTCGCAAGCTCGATAAGGATGTCTTCCGCCGCGACCTGGGTGGTCTCTCCGAGGTTTACCACGAGGTTGCCAGTCGCCTCGGCATTCAGGTTTGAATTGATATACCTGATTCATTAACGGGGCCGGGTATTACCCGGCCCCGTTAATTATTTACTGAATGTCAGAGTTTGCCCGTTTGCACTCTTTTACCCCTTTCTGACCTTTTTCGGAATCCATTTCATGAAGTTGAGAACGAGGTGCAAACATTCCCATTTTAACTTCCTGCCAGACATAATAATTTTTTCCAGCCTTTGTATTAAGAGTTATTTTGGCAGTGTTCTCGGTATACGATGCGATTTCGTGGGATCCGGGATCAACACTCCAGAGGAAATAGGTTTTGGCACCTGTTTTTCCAGCCATCCGCCCATCGAGACTAACGGTCATTGCAATGGCACCGCCCATAGATTCATTACGGTACAGATAGATGTTTGATTTGTCAGATGAGGTTGTAAATTTCTTTGCCTCTTTATCCGCATCCAACGATGCCATTGGAACTGATGCACAGCCAGATATCAACGCGACGCCAGAAATCATTATGAATAACAATGTTTTTTTCATTTTATCTCCCCAATTGTTTGATTGAAAAATGATAAGTTATTGTGCAGCGAACTTCAATTGAAGCCAATGGAAGTTGGGTGTATTTATAATTTCAGGTTCTTGTGGATGGCAATAGCGGCTTCGGACTTGTTCAGGGTATAGATATGTAATCCTTTGACGCCGCCCGCGATCAGGTCTGCACACTGTTCCGTGGCAATTTCGATACCGATGGTCTTCATCGCCTCGGCATTTTCACGATGTGGAATCATTTTATCGCCGATCCACGTTGGCACTTTAGCACCGCACATCGATGAGAAACGGACGATCTGATCGTAGTTGCCGATCGGCATGATACCGGGAATCAGCGGGATCGTGATCCCTGCTTTGGTGGCAAGATCGCGGAAACGGTAGAAATCCTCATTGTTGAAGAAGTACTGGGTGATTACTGCGTCGGCGCCGCAATCCTGCTTCATCTTCAGATAGCGGATATCATCCTCAACGCCGCCCTTCGATTCAGGATGCCCTTCCGGATAGGAGGCGACGCCGATGGAAAAACCACCGCGTTCGTGGATGAAGCAGGTCAGGTCGGTGGCATAAGAGAAACCACCGGCTACCGCTTCAAAGTGATCCATGCCTTCCGGCGCGTCGCCGCGCAGGGCGAGAATGTTTTCGATGCCAGCGGCTTGATACTCGTCGAGCAGTTTACCCAGTTGCTCTTTGGTCGAGCCGACACAGGTGAGGTGTGCGACCGGATCAAGATCGGTCTCGGCCTTGATACGGGTCACGATCCGTTTGGTGCGATCCTGCGTGGAGCCGCCCGCTCCGTAGGTGACCGAGACATAGGCGGGGTTGACCACCTTCAGCTCCTGAATGCAGTTCCAGAGGTTCTCTTCGCCCTTGTCTGTCCTGGGCGGAAAGAATTCGCAGGAGTAAGCGATGTTGTCCCGATTCAATATATCGCGAAGTTTCATAGTCTGACTTTTTGACCTTTAGAGCCTTGGTACGGTGACGCCGGTCTGGCCCTGATATTTGCCCGACTTATCTTTATAGGATGTTTCACACTCTTCATCCGATTCGAGGAAGAGGAACTGTGCCACACCTTCACCGGCATAGATCTTGGCTGGTAACGGTGTGGTATTGGAGAACTCGAGTGTCACATGCCCCTCCCACTCAGGTTCAAGCGGGGTGACGTTGACGATAATACCGCAGCGGGCATAGGTCGATTTACCCAGACAGATGGTCAGCACCTGACGTGGAATACGCATATATTCAACGGTGCGTGCCAGTGCAAATGAGTTGGGCGGAATGATGCAGACATCGGACTGCACATCGACAAAGCTGTTGGCATCGAAATCTTTCGGATCGACGATGGCCGAATTGATGTTGGTAAAGATTTTAAACTCGTCTGAGCAGCGAACATCGTAGCCGTAAGAGGAGAGGCCGTAGGAGACCATGCCGGTTCCATCTTCACATTTTTTGACCTGACCGTCGACGAACGGCTCGATCATGCCGTGTTCCTGTGCCATGCGGCGAATCCATTTATCGGATTTGATAGACATTGAAGCTCCTCCACCCTGTGATGCCTCTTGCCGAAGGTGGCGGAAGAGACGAATCGGCCCGGGAGGATAGCGGCAAGGAGCCGGGAGGTAAAACTGATGCTTGCATCCAGCCCCGCTTGGCACTAGAAATCGCGCTCCCGAACGGGTAACTGTTTTGGGAATGGTTCGTAAAAAAACCTGGGCAGGTAGCTCAGTCGGTAGAGCAGAGGACTGAAAATCCTCGTGTCGGGGGTTCGATTCCCTCCCTGCCCACCATTAGAGAAGAGTCGTGAGAAATCACGGCTCTTTTTTATTTTCCGGCTGATTCAACCAGTGCGGCGATCTCTTTGCCGTAAAGCTCTTGCATGGCAGACCAGAAAAGATGAGAGAGATCAGGGGGTGTTGGCAGTTGATTTGAACCGTGTGATTCGACCAGTCGCAACAGCGATGCAGTCAGTGCTTCTGACTCCCGTGTCTCATCTTCAGGGTAAGATTCATAGCGAAATATCACTGGAATGAACTCCCGGTAAGCAAGCCTGTCGGGAACACAGGGGATACAACCGGCGGCAGTCGCTTCAAGTACCGCGAGCCCCTGAAAATCGTGCAGCGAGGTGGAGAGCACCACGTGCGAGCGCTGCATCAGTTTCCGGTACTCCGTTTCGTCCTCAACGAAGCCCCATGCACCGATGTGGCTTGAAAGGGTTTTCCGCATCTCTTCAAAGATGGACGGTGTTTTCCTGAATCGCTGGCCGACAATATGGACGAGAAAATCGACCCCCATCTCCCTTAAGCGCAAAAGGGTGGCGAAGAGGCGTTCCGGTGCTTTATCGTACTCCCAGCGATGGTTCCAAAGCAGCGTAAAGCGCTCGCCCCGCATGGATGGCAATTGCGCCCAACTCTCATCCAGCGGTACCGGCAATACCGAGCTCTTCTCAACCAGCAATGCATCAAGCCCCGACGGCACATGGTCTGGCAGCCTTTTCAGCAACGTATCCGCGCCCTTCAGGAAGGTACGGCGGTTGTAGTCGGAGTTAAAAGCCACCCTTTCGGCAGAAAGGGCGGCATAGAGCGAAGCAATCTGAGGTTCGATCCGGCTGACCTCGCGGCCGCTCTCGGGATAATCGAACTGGTTTTCGTGAAAATAGAGCAGTGTCGGGATGTCGGCCAGTGCCGGGGCCATCCCCTTGAGCGCCGAGAGATCGGTCATCGAAGTGGCGATGATCAGGTCGTACCCTTTTTCGAGGAGTTCCTGTTCACCGAATGCCCAGCTCAGGCTATTGCCGCGAACACGCCATGAGAAGTGGCGCGGTGGCAGTGTCAGCACCGTCCATTCGTATTTGGGAAACGCGGCCACCAGCCCTTTACGCCAGTGTTGATGACTGACCGCATCGTAGGCGGAGAGAAGCAGGATTTTCGGGGCAAACATACGACCGAGTGTAGCCTCGACCCTTGCGCTACGGTATACCTTCGCCATGTTTTGGCGACTGATCTCCAACAATCTGGCTCCGCTGTCACTGGCAACCGCCGTGCTCGCCTACTTCTACCCTCCACTTTTCCTGGTCTTCGATAAGTCGGACATCCAGTGGGCCTTCGCCGCCACGATGTTCGCCCTTGGTCTTGTGCTGCATCCGGAAGAGGCGAAAGCAGCACTGGGTCATCCCGGTCGTATCGCGATTGGCGTCGTCACCCAGTTCACCGTGATGCCGCTGCTCGGCTTCACCGCAGCACTGATCGTAACTGCGCAGGGAGCATCCCCCGCACTTGCGCTTGGCTTCGTCATTGTCGGCTGTGCGCCGGGGGCGATGGCATCGAATGTCATCACCTACCTTGCTGGCGGTGCGGTCGCCTTCTCCATTGCCATGACGATGATCGCCACGATGCTGGCGCCATTGATGACGCCGCTGCTGGTAGAACTGCTCGGCGGTAAGTTCCTCGAAATTCCCTTCTGGCCGATGATGTTGACCATCATCTATACTGTCGTGGCACCGCTCGCCGTCGGCATGCTGTTGCGTCCACGCCTCGGTCGTTTCGAGGAGAAGGCGAAAGAGGTCGCGCCCGGTTTTGCGGCGCTCGCCATCCTGCTGATCGTCGGCTTCGTCACTGCTGCCAATGTCGAACGGGTGCAGCAGGTAACCGGCACGGTGGTTCTGCTGGTGGTGCTGGTGAATGGGCTGGGCTATCTGCTCGGCTGGACGATCGCCTCGCTCTGCCGTTTCGAATTTACCTGGCGCATCACCATGTGTATCGAGATCGGTATGCAGAATGCCGGGCTCGGTGTTATTCTGGCGCTGGCCCACTTCGAGCCGACCGCTGCACTGCCGGGCGCACTGTTCGCCATCTGGGCGATCCTGACCGGGGCAGGCATGACCCGGGTACTGCATAAGCGGGAGGAGGCCGTTTCGGCCCTGTGATGGAAAAAGTATGATGAAGAAAGCACAGCGCGATACGGTACTCCTTATCCTTTACTGCGCCCTGATCTACTGGCTATCGGACCAACCAACCCTGCCTATGCCAATGCTCTTTCCGGCGCAGGACAAGCTTCACCATTTCATGGCCTATGCATTGATGGGACTACTGGCCTGGATGGCAATGCGCCATAAGCTCAGCGGTAACCGGCTCTGGTTGGTCAGTGTGGTTTTCTGTTCACTCTATGGCGTCAGCGACGAGTTCCACCAATCCTTCGTGCCGGGACGTCTGGCCGACACGGGCGACTGGCTGGCCGATACGCTCGGTGCAGCTCTATCGATAACGGTTTTCTACAGGCTACAGGTGAATGAATAACCGGTTCCCTGCCGGTTGCAGGGGGAAGGCGATTTTTTCAGCTACGTTCCACCACCCATAGGTGGGCGGCTTTTGATTCAGGCCATGTACTCCAGATTTAACTGCGTTGTTCCATCGGTATGTAAGGTTCGCCATGTTTGCCGGTGTAGATCTGGGTCGGACGGTAAATACGCGTATTGCCGATCATCTCACGCCAGTGGGCCAGCCAGCCGGCAACACGGGCGACGGCAAAGATCGGTGTGAACAGGTCCGTGTCGATGCCGAGTTTGCGATAGACGATGCCGGAGTAGAAATCGACGTTCGGGCAGACGCCTTTTGCACCCAGTGTTGCATTGGATAGCTCTTCGATCTTTTGTGCGATCAGGTAGGTTGGGTCTTCGCCAAAGCGTTCGGTCAGCTCTACATAAAGTTTCTGAAGCAGAGTTGCACGCGGGTCTTTGGTCTTATAAATCCGATGGCCAAGGCCGGTGATTTTTGCCTTCTTGGCAATCTTATCGTTCAGGTAGGGCTCGGCATTTTCAACACAGCCGATCTCATCCAGCATCTCCAGAACCTCTTCATTGGCACCGCCGTGTAGTGGTCCTGAAAGAGTGCCGACGGCAGAACTGATCACGGTATAAGGGTCGGCCAGCGTTGAGCCGGTCACCATGGCTGAGAAGGTGCTGGCATTCATGGTGTGTTCGGCGTGTACGATCAGCGCGACGTCCATAATGCGTTCGGCCAGCGGGTCGGGCTCCTCACCGGTTAACATGTAGAGAAAGTTGGCAGCATGACTGAGGTCATCGCGGGGCGGAATCGGGTCATCCCCCTTGCGCATACGAGCATGGGCGGCAACCAGTGTAGACACCTTGGAGATCAGGCGAATCGCTGCTTTGTCAGCCATGTCGTAGGCCTCATCCAGATCGGAGGTCAGGTCTGTGTTAATAGGATAGAACATGCCGAGTGCGGCAACACCGGCCTGTAGTGCATCCATTGGGTGGGCGGAGTCGGGATAGCATTTGATCATATCGCGAATGCTGTATTTGATGCGACGATGGTGACGCAGGCGAATATCGAATATTTTCAGCTCCTCTTCCGTGGGCAGATGCCCGTAGAGCAGCAGGAATGAGGTCTCCTCAAAGGTGGAGCGCTCGGCCAACTGTTCGATATCGATGCCGCGGTATTCGAGATGTCCAGCCTGGCCGTCGACATAGGAGACGGATGATTCGGCAACCGGAATGCCTGCCAGGCCGGGCGAATAGCAGGGGGGTTGATTGTTTTCTGGCATCGGTGTGGCCTCCGTATGGCTCTTTGGTCGCTATTATCGCGGCAATATAACAGAGCGCAACCAGGGCGCCTATAGAGAGCCTGTGTCCGAGTTTTTCATGTCGAAATAGCGATCCGCAGCCCAGAGATTCCGCGATTCCGGATGCAGTACCTGCATCTCGGCAGCAAGGCGGCTGTGCTTTAAAATCGCTTTGATCAGCCATGCACGTTGCAACATAAAAGGCTCAAAGCTATGACGGGGAAGTCGTAGCAGATGAGCTGGCGTCCCCGATATGACGCTGTACGGAGCCTTGAAGCCACGCAAAAGGCCGCCGAGATGAAACAGATCGCCCGGATGCATACTGCTGAGCAGCTCCTCTTTACCGCGGTTGCTGCTGATAAGCAGGAGTGTGCCGGATTGCACCATAAAAGCATCCGGATACTCATCGCCCTCTTCGATTAGCATTTGTCCCGCCCGGGTGCTGGTGTTCTCGAAGATGGTGGTGACACGGCGGCGATCCACTTCATTGAAAAGTTTAAAGATGTCATGCTGGGAGAGCACCTGTAGTACCAGGCGATGGCGAAAGAGATGCTCCATCATGGCATAGAGTTCACGGTTCTCTTTGAGCAGGGATTTGATTCGCTCATAGGGTAGTTCGAGCAGCTTTACATGTTTGGCAGGAGAGAGTGTGGCAGCACGTCGCATGCCGGTGAAATAGGCCAGCTCACCAATCAGGCAAGGGCGATCCATACTGCCGGTCAGCCGGGAGATTTTCTGGTTAGGAACCATGACATCGATTGAACCCTCAAGCAGCAGCCACATATGGCCGGCAGTATCTCCCTTCAGACAGAGTGGTTCACCGGCCTCCAGTTCGCGTGGATAGGCGTGATGGAACAGTTGGGAGATGAGCGTGGCTTCGCTCTCATCAGTGGCTTTGTCGATGATCTGGCCCGGGCCTGCCTCGCTGCCCTCGCGCATGATCTCCCGCAGGCGAGCCGAACTCTCCTCGGCAATCGTATCCTCTTCACCCATAGCACCCTGTGTATAGTGGTTCATCAGTGATTTATAAGCCGTCAGTGCCTCACCGTAGTCACCGGTACGTTCACAGGCATAGGCATAGCTCAGTTTGACATCTTTATCGTGGTGCCATACCGAAGATTTAAACAGCTCACCGTAATATTTGCGTGAAGCGTGGTAATCGCCTTTAGAGGCTGCTTTTTTTGCCTGCAAGAATATTTTTTGATAATCCATAGCTAAATCGCACTGCTCCTTGGTGAGTTCATCTGCTATTGTAGACTATTTTAGTGGGTTTTTATATGCCGGTCGGCTTTCCACAGATAATCATCATCAGGTTTCATCACCTGCAGGTGTGTAGGCCTTCTTGAGTAGTTAACAATGGCCTGAATAATCCAGGGTCGCCTCAGGGTGAATGGTTCGAAATTATCCTGCGCTAGTCGGAGCAGGGTGACGGGTGTGGCTGTCACGACTCTGTAACTGCTGATGTAGCCCTTTAGCAGGCCGCCAAGATGGATCATATCGCCGGGGAAGATACTGGTCATCAATGAACCGTCATCGCCCTCTGTCGCATCATTTGCTGCATCTTCGGGGTGCATGAAAAACATGCAGCCACGCTGAAGCATGTAGGTATAGGGGTGTTCCTCTCCGGCCTCAATCAGTGTCTCCCCTGGGCCCAGGGTGATACGATCAAAGGTTTTCATGATACGCATTCGATCGATGTCATTGACTCGCTCAAATACGGAGTGACGAGTTAGCACGGGTTCAGCCCAGCGTTCGAGAAGAAGCCTGTTCATGGCATCGCGAAATGCCGGATCCGTCTCCTGCTGCTGCTCGATATCGGCGGCTTTAATGACAAAAAGTTCGGCTGGAGTTGCTGCATCAAAATAGGCGAATCTGCGTTGCTTGGTGAAAAAACCGAGCTCACCGACCAGGGCGAGATGGCCGGGAAGAACCTCAATCCTGTCAGGCTCTTCATAGTCGGGAAGATGCACATTGAGCGATCCGCTTCGAAGCAACCAGAGTTTGTCCGGCATCTCACCTTCGCGGCAGAGCACCTCACCGGACTTCAGTGTGAGAAGTTCGCCCATTTCACAGAGACGTTGCAACAGGGTTGCATCGTCAATGGGTTCAAAGTTCTCATCGTGTGGCTGCTCGACAGGCGGTTCTTTCGCAACTGAACGCAATTCGGCCAGAATTTTTTCGACCGATGCAGCCGCGCTATCTTCGCCCTGCTGTCGATATATACGGAGTACTTCATCATACGCATCGATGGCCTGGTCCCGATTGCCATTCTTGTCGGTACAATATGCGTATCGCAGCCGAAGATCGAGGTCATCCTGCATCTCGGGAAACGCGAGTACCGTTTCATACAGTTTTTCCGCCTCGCCATAATCTTCAACAGAGATCGCTTTGCGAACCTGACGTAGCAGCTTTGGAATGGATGGTGTATTCATGAGGGGTGTGTACCGGATGAAGTTCCACCCAGAGGGTGAGCGAGATTCACCAGGTCGTGCAGCCTGGCTCTGGAGATGTGGGTGTATATCTCCGTGGTGGTGATATGGGCATGGCCCAGTAGCATCTGCACGGCTCTCAGGTCAGCACCATGATTCAGCAGATGTGTAGCGAAGGCGTGTCGTAGTGTATGCGGGGAGGGTGTCGGTGAGATGCCCGCCTTTCCGGCGTAGTGTTTGATGCGTTGCCAGAAGTTCTGTCTGCTCATGGCACGGTTTCCACGTCCCGGAAAGAGATGCGAGCTGGGGAGGTTGGGGCGCTTTTGCAGCCATTTTCCGAGCCAGAGCCCTGCCTCTTCGCCAAAAGGTACCATGCGCTCTTTGTTGCCCTTGCCAACCACGCGGAGAATCCCCGCCTGAAGATCGACATTGGAGAGCGTTAGCCCGACAAGTTCGGAGACGCGCAAGCCGGTGGCGTATATCAGCTCAAGCATGCAACGATCGCGCAGACCGATCGCTTTGTTTGTATCGGGCTCATCGAGCAACAATTCCACCTCCTTCTCACTCATCTCCTTGGGCAGTCTTCGCCCACGCCGCATGCCGGGCAGATTACGCACCGGATGATCCTCGCGCTGCCCCTCCTCCTGCAGGTAGTTGAACCATGTCGAGAGTGAGCTGCGTCGCCGATAGATGCTGGAATCTTTCAGCCCCTGTTTTTTCAGGTTGCCGAGATAGCTGGAGATATCCTCCTGCGATGCGTTGAAGATCGATTGTTTCAAACGGTTATGCAGAAAATCGTGGGCGTTCTTAAGATCAGCCCGGTAGGCGGAGAGAGTCTGGGGCGACCAGCCGCGCAGCATGCCGAGGCGCTGTAGTAGCCCCTCCATGCGTACCTCATCGCTGTTGATTCCATTCTGATCTGTCATTGCTCGCAAGCGTAGCATGGATATGCGGGGTGCGAAAATAGGAGAGCGGAATTCAGCATGATTTTCTTACATGAAAGGATATTAACTGGCTTAAAGTAAAAAGGCCCAGCATACTACCGGGCCTCTCAAGGTGGTACCGAGGACTGGAGTCGAACCAGCACGTCTGTGAAGACACTGGCACCTGAAGCCAGCGCGTCTACCAATTCCGCCACCTCGGCATTTCAATCGGGTAAAGTAAACGGCGGTTTTAACTTTACCTCACAAATCAAACACATGCGTGTATGATTGCGGCGATCCTGAGTTGGATTGCCTTGTACCCCGTTGTTTGGAGTACACCCCGCCATCCGTGAAGGATACCTTCGCAAGGGCGCGCAATAGTAGAATGGAGCACTTCGGTGTCAAGGAAGAATATGAGTAAATTTGATTGGTCGGATGCCAAGGGCAAGTCCGGTAAACCATCCGGCCGTAAATCTGCGGGCAATAAGCCTGATCCCCATGCCAAAGGCCACGGCAAAAGCGGCGGCAAGGGCGGCGGAAAACCCCATCGTGGTCACCATGATGGCGGCTTAATTCAGAGCGGCGAGATTATTCGCGCGCTGCTGTCGATGCAGAAGCGGCTGGGCTCCATGCGCGATCTGGAAGGGGTGATGGGTGCCAAGACGCCCGACAAGCGCCGTGCTCTGAAGCGGCAGGTCAATGCCATGCTCGAGCGCGGTGAACTGGTTCAGCGCGGCAAGTATCTGAAGCCGATGGTCGGCGCTCAAAGCGAGCAGGGGCGTGGCGATCGCAGAGAGGATTCCCGTCGCGGCGGTCGCGGCGATGGTGAAGTGGTTATCGGCAAGGTCTCCGCTCATCCCGATGGTTACGGCTTTGTCGCCGTGCCGGGTCGCAAAGAGGATGTCTTCCTGCCGCAGCAGGAGATGAAGGGTGTGATGCAGGGCGATACCGTTGAGGTGCGCACCGTCCACTATCGCGGTCGCGAGTCCGGCGAGCTGATCAAGATTGTCGAAGAGGCGTACAACGTCATTACCGGTCAGTTCATTATCCGTGGAGGCCTTGGCATGGTCGAGCCGCGCTCGAAGAAGATGCCGCAATCGATTGTAGTTGCCGCCAAGGATGCCAAAGGCGCGCATGACGGCGATTGGGTACAGGTGGAGATCGAACGTGGTACCGCGCCGTTGCGCGGCCGGGTTCTTCAGGTGATGAACGATCTGTTCAAACCCTCAAGCCTGATCGACCTGATTATCGCCGAGCAGCAGTTGTCCATCGAATTCCCCGAAGCGGTGGTGCAGGCGGCGGGCAGTATGCCGAGCTCCGTATCGGAGCAGGAGACCAAATCGCGCAAGGATCTTCGCAAGCTTACGTTTGTTACCATTGATGGTGAGGATGCAAAGGATTTCGATGATGCCATCTGCGTGAAGCCGCGTGGTGACGGCTTTGAGGTGTGGGTGGCGATTGCCGATGTGGCCCACTACGTACGCCCCAAAACGGAGCTGGACAAGGAGGCTTACGAGCGCTCCAACTCCTTCTACTTTCCCGATCGTGTCATCCCGATGCTTCCCGAAACACTCTCCAACGGCCTCTGCTCACTCAATCCCAATGTGGATCGCCTGACCATGGCGGTGCGTATGCGTTTCGATTGTTACGGGCGTGGTCGTGCAGCTCAGGTTTATAACGCAGTGATCCACTCCAAGGCGCGGCTCACCTATACGCAGGTGGCGACATGGCTGGATGAACAGAATGCCGGGGATGCGGACTCACCGATGCAGCAGCCGGAAGTGCAGCAGATGATCAACGATGCAGCGCGTCTGCTGCGTCTACAGGAGAAGAATAGGGAGAAGCGCGGCGCGCTTGGTCTCGATCTTCCAGAGGTACGACCTGTCGTCAAAGATGATGCGATCCAGACGCTGGAAGTGCGGGAGCGCAATATCGCCCACCGGTTGATTGAGGAGCTGATGCTCTCGGCCAATGTGGCAGTTGCCCAATACTTCGAGGCACACAAGTCGGCGCTGCTCTATCGCGTACATCCGAAACCGGAGCATGAAGCGATTGAGAAGGTGAACGATTTCCTCGCACCGTTCGGTGCAGCGATCAAACAGCACCGTGATCACGGTGTTCGCCCGCTCGACATTCAGAAGATTCTGCATAATTCAGAAGACAAGCCCTACGGTCATGTACTGCATCGTCTGATTCTGCGCTCCATGCAGCAGGCCAAGTATTCACCGGTCAATGAAGGGCATTTTGGTCTGGCTTATGAGAGCTACTGCCACTTCACCAGCCCGATCCGCCGTTACGCCGATCTGACGGTTCATAGAAGATTGAAGGCGCTGGTGCGTAAGGAGGATCCGAACCGGGTTCAGCCGGAGAATGGGCTGGCAGCCATCGGTGAGCACACCTCGATTCAGGAGCGCAAACAGGTGCGGGCCGAGTGGGATGTAGAAGCGATGCTGGGTGCGCTCTATCACGCCAAGGATGTCGGCAAACAGTTCAAAGCGATTGTTTCCGGTATCACCAAACGACGCGTCTTTGTCGAGATTGAGGAGTCTTTAGCTGAAGCCTCGATTGCGGTGGATGATCTGGGACGTCTGTTTGTACTGGATGAGAAGAATCATCGCCTCACCGCACGCCGTGGCGGGTTCGCCATCAACCTCGGTGATGAGCTGGATATCGAGATTCAGTCCACCGATCCGGTTCGTGGTATGATCAATATCTCACTGATTACACCAACAGAGGGAGCTGATTCATAGGGTTGGAATGTCCGCTTCCGGCCAAATTTATCTCAGCTTAAGGTTTCCCATTAACGTTCACCAAAAGACTCTGACAATGTTTTACGCAGTGGCTTTAACAAGAAGTCCATCAAAGTTCGGTCTCCGGTACGTATGTCCACCTGCGCTGTCATACCGGGCAAGATATCCAACGATCGACCAATGGTGCTCACAACAGGGTTTGTTTTCGATGACACGTGCACGCGATAATAAGTTTCTATTCCCCGGCTGCTCTCTTCCTTAAGTGTATCCGCACTAACGTAGATCACTTCACCTTCCACACCACCATAAATGGTATAATCAAAGGGATCGAAACGAATGGTAGCATCCAAACCCTGGCCTATCCGGGCAATATCAGCGGGGCGTACTTTGGCCTCGATAATCAGCTCATCATTCACCGGCACAATCTGCATGATCTCTTCACCTGCGCGGAGTACTCCCCCAACCGTGGTCACTCGCACATTCTTAACGATTCCAGCCATAAGAGCTGTAAAAACACTGTCTTTTTGCTCCTGTTGGCGACGAGCCAGTACCTGCTCATTTTGAGCAATCTCATCTTCAACTTTACTTAAGTCAGCACGAGCATCTTCTAAGAAACGGTTGCGGCGATTACTTAACTTGGCTTCAGCTTCGTTCAAGGTCAGCTGAGAACGTAGTAGTTCCGAACTGCTGGCATCGCCACTTTTTACCAGATCCACGACTAGCTGCAGTTCTTTTTTGGAGAGTTTCACTGCCATCTCAAGTGTCTGCAAATCCTCTTTCAGACTGACACGGCGCTGCTTGAAGAGAGCTCGCTCAACCTCGGCAATCCCACTAAACTGCTTTTCAATCACCTCAGGAAAAACCATTGTATTTGCATGGGTCACTTCAGCTCGCAAACGAATAGCCCTGGCCTTCAGAGCAAACAGGCGCGCATCAATTTCCCCTACGGAAGCACCGACTCTGGTTTGATCCAGTCGCGCCAGAATCTGGCCGGGCCGCACTAAATCACCTTCTTTAACATGCATTTGGGAGAGAACCCCTCCGTCAACTGCCTGTATCACCTGAACACGACTGCTGGCAATCACTTCTCCGGTAGCTCTGGCAACCTCATCAATTCTAAAAAAAGAAGCCCAAAGAACGAACAGAACCAACGCTGCCAGCAAACCTCCCAACAGCATGCCATGGTTGCGTTGGTGGTAACTTTCCAGCCTCGCAATCTTTTCCTGAAGGGCACGATCATCTTCATGGATCAAATGATCAAACCACACTGGGTATACCTCTCTTCGGTCCGGGCAATCCTTTAGTTGGCGAGTTCAGCGGTGCTCTTGCCTGCAATTGAGGAACGATATGCTCTGGTCTCCCGTCCTGTACCACCTCTCCCTGATTCATAATGATCATTCGTGTTGCCAGTTTAAGGGCATGCATGGGCTTATGCGTGGCAACAATCAAAATATCTTCAGGGGCAATATTCTTTTCGAGCACTTGCCAAACATTGGCCTCACTATCACGATCCAGTGAAGCCGTTGGTTCATCCAACAACCAGATTCGTGGCTGATTGATCACTACCCGCGCCAAAGCCACCAACTGTTTTTGACCACCAGACAGCCCCTCACCACCTTCACTGATTGGAAGGTCCATACCCAAAGAGCTGCTGGCTGCAATGGCATCCACTCCCAACTCTCTTGTAATATGCAGCAACCTTGAATCACTTGATGTACCCGATAAGGCAAGATTACTTCGCAACGTCCCTTTAAACAGATGAACACTCTGTGGCAGATAACTCAGATGGCTAACCACCACCTGTGGATCAACCTCCCACAAATCCGCATCACCAAGTCTGATACGCCCCTCGTTAGGACGATACAGCCCGGCTAAAACTTTTAATAAAGTTGATTTTCCACTACCGACTGCACCCACCAGCAACACCCGTTCACCAGCCTTGAACTTCAGCTGGGAAATATCGAGTTGCTGAATGGGAGACTCAGGATAAGCAAAGCGAACGTTTTCTAACTCGATTGAATCAGGTGCCTCATCAGGCAGTAACAGATGCTGGTCTTCACGCCGTTCTCTGTCCAACACAAGGATTTCATTCACCATCTCCAATGTCTGTGAAACATTTTGCCATTGAGAAAGGTACTGCACGCTTTGTGCTATTGGCGCAATCACCCGGCCACCCAGAATACCGCAGGCAATAAGACCTCCCATGGTCAGGTTTCCTGCATCAATCTGCCAAACACCCACAACGATGGCTGCAACGTATGCAGTCGTTGAAAGGCTGGTTGTTGTCACCGATGAGAAGCTGCTGATTGCTTTCTGTTGAATGTTATAGCCATTCATGGATGTGGTCATTTCCTGCCACTGTTGCGAAAAACGCCATGTAGCATTACTGGCACGTATCGATTCAGCGCCACGAATTGCATCTACAAGCATACCCTGACGTTCGTTATGCCGAACCATTTGCTCACGCATCAACTTGCGCAACCGTAATTGTATGACATATCCCAACATCAGAGCTACAGGAAGTAGAAGCAGGTAGACCCAACTCACCACACCACCGATAAGTGCGATGAAAGCAATAAACATCAGTGCAAATGGCATATCCATGAGTGCAAATACAATACTTGATGATAAGAACTGACGTACTGAATCCAGGCCACCTACCTGTGCAGCCAGTTTCCCTAAGCTGCGAGGCTGAAGATCAAGTCGCAGATGCAACAGATGATCAAAAACCTTTTGTGAGGTCTGTTTATCAACAGCACACGCCATACTATCCAGGATACGGGCACGTAAACTCTTCAAAAACCAGTCAAGAGAGATGATGAGTGCCATGCCCACGACCAGTGTGGTGAGTGTTGCATACGCTTGTGTTGGAACCACCCGATCATAAACCTGAAGCGCAAATATTGAGGTGCCCACTGCAAGCAGGTTGATGATGACTGTCGCAATCAGCACTTTGATCAACCAAGCTGAGTCACGGAACATCTCCTTCAGGATGATTCCCGCTGCAAGGTTGCCTTTAAGTGCCCCTGATTGGTGACTCTTTCCGGCTCCTGGAACGCGTAACCAGACGACAAGTGCGTCTTGCAGCTCCTCTTCAGAACACTCGCTTTCAGTCCCGTCAGCATCGGTTAACATGATCGTTTCCGAATCAAGCCGATCGGCCAGATACCAGGTGTTGTTGTGATAGAGCAAAACGGGCAACAGGCGTTGATCAAAACGTCGCCAGCTAAGCTGAAGCGGTTGGACACCCTTAATCTGGCATTCAACGAGAACATGCTGAAGCCACTCTACAGGCCTCACCTGCGGCAGGTTTTGCTCTGTTTTATCAATGGCCTTTTTCAATATTGATTCATCAACTGCGACTTCAAGCCTGTTTAATAGAGCTTGCAACAGGCTTGCTTCAATACCCGCTGGCTGTTGGTCTGTTTTTGGAGTCGTTGTCATCAGCGCTATTCCGAAACCCTGGCCAGCTCATCGAAATCGCCAAGCAGCGTTTTCAGGCGCAGTGTATAGATCAGCCAATCACTCTTGGCCTGTGCATACTGTAATCGCTGATCTGTTAATTCACGCTGAATATTGAGTACCTCCATCCAGCTCTTTCTTCCGGATCTGTACTGACGAAGATAGGAGTCAAGGATGTTATGATTCTCTTCTACAGATCTCTGCAGTACCTCGATCAGTTCATTCTGTATCTGACGGCTATAGATCAGACTCCGTACATTTTTTATCAACTCATTGTGTGAAACTTTCAGACTCTCTTTTGCAGCCTCTTCACGAGCACGTGCAGCTCTTGCTTTCCCAAAAGCTGAGAAGCCCATACCATCCAGACTCCCCTCAATGATGATGCCAAACTGATTACCATCATTGTTTCCAAGCTGATTGAATTTTCTCTCTGCCTGCAGGTAAATCGTTGGCATGGCGGATGCCTGCTCTTTCAATGTGTTGGCTTGTGCTGCTTCAAACTGCCGATTCTTATGGCGAATATTGGCACTCTGTTTCAAAGCGCGCGACTCAATCTCCGCTGTTGTAAGAGGCATTTTGAGCAAACCCTCATCTATGGGCTGCAGCTGCTCGATCGGCCGCTGCGTCAAAGAGCGCAACTCATTCAATGCCAGATGCAAGTCGCCCTCAATACGCTTCTTTTGAGAACGGGCCTGGATTAATCGTAAAGCCGCCAGTTGAACATCCGCTTTGGAAGCAAGCTGACCTTTTTCCCTGCGTTGAATTTGTTGATGAAATCGATCATGGCTTTTGATGTTATCGGACACTGCTTCCAGATGCAGATAAACGTTCAGGACCTTAGCGTAGGCAATGGCGCTCTGTTCCAGAAGATCTCGTTTAACGCGTAACAGATCAGCCTCTTCAGCCGACAGATCCGCCTCAGCATACTCTACCGCTCCATCAATGCGCCCAAAGGCCCATAAAGGTTGGCGTGCCCTTAATGCAAGTGAACCTTGCCTGATATCCTGGTTGCCTACTTGGGTGTTTTGATAGCCTGCCTGTGTCGTTAAACTCGGATAGTATCCTGCCTTTGCGCTATCGACGGCATACGCTTTTGCGCTCACCTCGGCGCGCTTACCACTTACGGCCGGATGCAAATCCATCACAGAAGAGAAAACCTTTTTTAAATCAAATACATTTTCTGAATCTGCATGAGCATGGATAGGTGACATGACCAGGCTTAAAAGCAGGAGGAGAGGGTAGGTGTTCTTCATTTCCATCACCTATTGCCCAGCCGACTCTGGTGATTTCGTCTTCTCTTCATCGCCTTCGAAGTCGTCCAGATCATCCAAGTCACCCGGATCACCCATGATCTCATCATCAAAAGCCCTGGCCCTTTTCTGTTTCAGAGCCTCTGCTTTTTCAATTTCTCCGGTCAGCTCATAAGCCTGAAGCAGGTCTCCCCGCCAGTCTCTGTTCCACGGGCATTTCTCATACCCTTTCTCCATCAATGCGATGCCATCGGCCCTGTGTCCTTTATGCAAATAGATTAGCCCGGTCATAAAATTGGCTGTCGCATGGTCAGGAGAGTGATGAAGTAGCTGTTTAAACTTGTATTCGGCCTCATCAAGCTTCTCTTCGGAATACAATGCAATGGCATCCACAAGCAGGCCCGGCTCAGGCAGTCGATTCATGTTGATGATGGGATCAGGCTCAATTTTGCTGTTTGTGCCTCGAATCAACGGCTCCAGATAGTTCTGGTAACGCATCCATTTTGCTTTTGAGGTTTTATAGATCGGCTGTCTTACCTGCCAGACACTGGCCGTCTTTACCGGGCGGTCCAACTCATTAAATGCCAGCAGCTGCTCTTGCCATTCAACACCGATATAATCGAGCATCTTCCTGACCGTAG
Source organism: Mariprofundaceae bacterium (assembly GCA_050304695.1). Taxonomy (GTDB): domain Bacteria; phylum Pseudomonadota; class Zetaproteobacteria; order Mariprofundales; family Mariprofundaceae; genus WSZY01. Next base: position 2,707 of record JBNLEB010000001.1, on the reverse strand, counting down.
CCTCGGTATGATCAACGAGCGCTTCATAATTCACTTCCAGAATCTCACCCGGAAAAACCTCATTCCAGTGATGCATCATCATATTGTGGTCAGCAAGCTGCTCACCGATATCGGTCAGATCATAGGCAAAGCCCATGCCGGCATGTTTGGCCTGGTAGTCTGTAAAATAATTGGACATGGCAATGTCACGCGGGTCTCGACGTACCGATATGACCTTCGCATTTGGGAAGAGAAATTTAATCAGCCCGATATTTTCAAAGTTATGCGGCAGCTTATCGACAACATGCTTTGCATCTGCCTGATACTCCTGCAGCTCTTTCAGTACGTTCTCGGCAATACCTTTTGTGACATATGGATTCAGATCATCCACACATTCCGGATAGCTTCGTCCCGAACCAACCTTGCGCTCCCAGCGTTGCAACCCCTGAATCACCTGTGGGATCAGCCCCAGTTCTCCGGCACCGAAAATCTCACTGTGAGAGGACAGCATCTGCTCCACCAGAGTGGTCCCCGATCTTGGCATGCCCACTACATAGATTGGCAGGCTGCTATCCACACCGCACTCACGGCGATGCTCGTACAGCTCTCTGCAAAAGGCGGCCCGGATACGAGCACAGCTATTGCGATGCTCTTTGGCACTATATTTCAGGAAACGTCTGCTCGCACTGTTCGCCTCGGAAGCCAGAGCAAAAGCTTTGTCATACGCTTTGCGCTTCTCCCAGGCCGAGGCCAGCTGGAACAGCATGCTGGATTTTACCGCCCCCTCCATACTTGGCCTGCGTGCAGCGTTCTCGATTTTATGCAACGTCTCCTCATCTTCTGGAAACTGCCGGGCATTAATCAGTGCTGAATATCCCTTGCCCGGATCAATGGCCTTCACCCGCTCAAAAAGCTGAACGGCCTCATCAATATTGCCACACTGCATCTGCTGCTGCCCCAACCCTTGCAGGGCCGGTAAAAAGTAAGGGTTATCCGTTAGCAACTCACGGAACATGGATTCTGACTTCTCGTAATTCTGTTCGTGGCACTCAACCTGAGCCAGTGAACACTTTGCCTGACTGCGCAATCCCCGAATCATCGCTGCCGGATACGCTTCACTCTCGGTCATTGCCTCGGCCAGCTCGACCGCTTTTTTCGCTGCGTGTCGTGCCTTGCCATCAAAGCGGTGCAGACATGCGCCCGATAGTTTTACCCAGAGTCCGACAACCGGTTTATCCTGCTTCAGCGCCAGGCGGATCGCCTTATGCAGCGTTGAAGCAGCCTGCATAAAGTGCCCCTCAATCAGCGACAGCTCGGCCAGCTGATGATGCAGCTCAATACTCTCCGGATAATGCCTCAGGCCTTCACGAAGCATGTCACCGCACTGATCATGATGATCGCTATTGGCCAGCAGGGTTGAGTAACCGACAACCAGTCCGACCCACTCATCTTCAGCCTCTGTTTCACGTTTTTGATTCAGCCACGCTTCGGCCTCGGCAAACTTCTCTGAAGCCACCCATACTTCCAACTGAAGAAGGCGCAATAGCGCTCTGTTCTGCTCTGCCACCGTTTCGGGCAGCTCACTGTAAATCTCCTGATATCGTCTGATGGCGCCATCCAGCTGATATTGCGCACTCACAGTATCCGACTGCATTAACAGCAGACGGACAAGGCTGGTATAGACAGGAATACGCCACTCGCCCAACTCAGCAGAGCGTTCGTACATTTTTCGTGCTGTTTCAAGATTCCCCTGCTGTAGCCAGCACCATGCGCGCCGAGCCAGAGCCAGTGGATGATCAGGTTGTTGAGCCAGAACAGCGTCCAGCAGTTCGATCGCCTCTTCGATGCGCCACAAAAGGATCAGAGCAACTGCAAGATCGGCTCTGCCATCCGGATCAAGCTCAGCCTCCCGCCCTTTGATCTGTGCCAGACTATTTAAAGCAGCATCTCCCTCACCCAAATGGGCATGGGCAAGTGCCAGCAGAGGCAGCGCATGCAGATCACCGCTCTCCCGCCAGTAATCGCTGGAGGCCGATTTCAGTTCGGTAAACTGCTGATAGTCCACCATGCGCCTTAACAGACTGAGATAGGTCAACATACTTCCTCTTCAATGTGAAGTTAAGGTTTCTGAAATCATCACAAGAGCTAAACGCATCACAGAAACTAGACGAGCCCTTGCGAAGTGAGAATGCCTGCAGGCATGGTCGTCTTGTAGTGCGCCGATATCGGTCCGGTCTGGCCTGTAAAGAACGATGTTGGTGCATTTGCTCCTGACCATAGCGTCACTTGAGGCCGGGTGCCTGCTACAGTTTGCCGCCAAAAGTATGCTTTAGATAGGGAGGTATTCTGTGAGAACCCGCCGGGAATATTATTGGTAGCATGAAAGGTAAAGCTAGTACTACCTGCTACATAACTGGCCATCGGACCCGTTGCAGTCCCTCCTGTAGCCGGTACTCTCCCCTTCACGTTTGCACCGCCCTGGCCGACCCAAACGATGGTATCATCTGCACCCAGGTTGTTTGCCCCCGACCATGTGCCCCATGTAGCACCTGCAGCGGCTCCGGCTTGCGGGGTAGTATTCAGGGTGTTTACCAGATCATGGACCCTGACATAGATGGTGTAAGAAACTGTAGGATCAAAGGTGCGACCACTGTGATCGGAGCTGACACCATTCGCCATATCAAACACCACCACTGTTGGGTCTGGAACAGCAGGGGCAGGAGTAGGG